>CAVWKA010000001.1:0-59008 GCA_963755515.1 uncultured Verrucomicrobiae bacterium
CCTCGGCTCCAACTTTGATGCTTGGGCATCAATGAGTTGCGAAGAACCAAGTTGCAACTGCCAGCAAAACTGCCAGCAGACGGCGGACTTGGTGAAACTCGGAAACGACTCGCCAAAATTCCGCTGAAACTCCGATAAATTTGCTGACGGGCAATTTGGCGGCTCGTTTCTCGTCAGTCAAAGCTACTCAGGTGCGCGATGCCGTTTTTGAGCATGTGGCTTCGAGTTCCTTGAACCCCGCTTTGCCGGACTCGACTTTCGCCCCGCGCATCGTCCTGCCCATACTATCAGTTGCTGTTTCCTCCGGCTGATAAGACGGAGATTTCAGCCGCGCTCGTCCAGCCATTTTCGTTGATCTCCTGCAAAGCCGTGAAGCGGAAAAACCGGGCGTTGACCGGAGCAAAGGTGACTTGCTGGAGCGACGGATTGTTCCGAATGTTGGCGAACGTGCCGGAAACGATGTTGGTCGTCCAGGTGGTTCCATCCGTGCTCGTTTCAAAGCGATAATTTTCGACGGTGCCGTTGGGGTTTCCGTCCTGTCGCGGCAGATAGGTGAATCCGCCAATGCGATGTGACGTTGCCCATGTCAACCGTGATGAAATGCGGCAGCTTCAAATCTTCGTTCCAACGGGTGTGCCAGATGGTGGACGAGTTGCCGTCAATCGCATTGGCGGCGCCGTTGTCTTCCCCGGCCGGTTTCCTGGCTGTCCACGGCGACGACTTTCCAGCCGGTGGGCGGCAAACCGGCGAAGGTTTTTGAAGCCACGATGCCAAGCTGGCCGTTCGGCATCACGCAGGCGGCTTGCACGGTGCCGGTCGATGGCAGCGTGATGGGCGAAGTGTAAACCGGCGAGTTGGTTGTCGGCTCGGTTCCATCCACGGTGTAAACCATTTTGCAACCGCCGGCGTTGCTGATGGTCACCAGATTGTCGGTGCTCGCGATCCGAAATGGCGGGAGGCAAGCCGTCGATGGATTGCTTGAAGAGTCCGATTTCGGCCAGCGTCGGTTCCAGACGCGAACCGGTGATGCGGATGCGCACCTGGCTGGTGGTCACGGGCGATTTCAACCGGATGAGCCGGCGATGCCCGACGGTGGTGAGTTCGTCCGACGAGATATTTTCCGCCGCGACCCAGTCCGACCCGTTCCAAGACATCAATGGCAAAGGATTCAATTCGTTGCCCGCGATGATCCACCGCTTCCTGCAACGAGACGACGTCGAAGGTGACGGCGTCCGGCAGCGTCAAGGTCAATGTGCCGTTGGTGTGGCCCGGCGCGGCTTCCCACCAGGTGTCGAGGTTTCCGTCCAGCGCCAATGACGGACTCGTGGGCGTCGTTGGAGTTGTCGGCAGTGAGTTTGCCGCCGGCGGCGAGGTCGGTGGCGAACGTGTCCTTGACCACCTGCGCCATCTTGCTCAACGCCTCGAGCTGGTCGTCGGGAATCAAGCCGCGCTTGTCTGGTGAAAGATTCAAAATGAGATTCCCGTTGCGGCCGATGGACCGGTAATAAATGTCCACCAACTCCGACAAGCTCCGCGGATGTTTCCGCGGCGCCCAAAACCATGCGCCGTTGGCGAGAATGGTGACGTTGACTTCCGCCGGATACCACCAGAGATACGAGCCGGGCGCAAGCTTGGCGCGGCTGCCAAGATCCCAGCCTGCAAGTCGGGCCATCGGAACTTATCGGGCGACACCGGCAACGGAATGACGCTCCATTCCGTGGTGCGGCCAACGCCGCCTTCATTGCCCACCCAGCGCACGTCCGGCCCTTTGCCCATGATGACCGCGTTGGGTTGCAGATGGCGGATCAAGTCATACCACGCCGCGTAATTGTAAGTCTCGTGGACGCTCGGATCCGGATTCGCGCCGTCGAACCAGACTTCCTCAATCGGCCCGTATTGGGTGAGCAATTCGTAAAGCTGGTTCAGGAAATAGCGATTGTAGTCGTCCACCTCGTAGGTGTAATTCGTGAAACCCGGCGGCGGCGTGCGGCCTTTCGCCGGATTGCGTCTTGAAACTGGCCGGATCGGTGGGAATGACCGAGAGAACATTGCTGCTGCCGTCGCCGTAATATCCGCCCGGATTTTTCGGATTGGTCCGCAACTGGTAAAGGTCGGCGGGCGAAAGATAAACACCCAGCTTCAGGCCGTGGGCGCGCGCGGCATTGGCCACATCCCGCACCTCGTCGCCCTTGCCATCACGCCACGGACTGGCCGCGACCGAGTGCGGCGTGTAGCGGGTGGGCCACAGGCAGAATCCATCGTGGTGCTTGCAAACGAGCACGATCATTTTGCCGCCGAAGTTCTGCATCGCGCTGCACCATTGGTTGGCGTCCAGTTCCGTGGGATTGAAAATCGAAGGGTCTTCATGTCCGCTGCCCCACTCGACGCCGTTGAACGTGTTCACGCCAAAGTGGAGAAAAAACGTCCGCTCCAGCCGCATCCAGTCCGTCTGATTGGGGCGCGGCAAAACCTTCGCCGCTTTTTCCGCAATGGCGGCAGCTCGAATCGTTGCCGGAAATTATTGTAACGTGGCATACGGAATCGGGCCTGATGCGGCATTGGTGTCCGCAAGCCCCTGGCTGCCGGCGAAAGTCGCGAGCATGAGAAAAATTCCCGTCAACGCTTTTATGCTCGTGGCGCAAACTGTGAATGATTTTTCATGGGGGGAACATGAGCATTCGATGAGAAACTATTGGTTGAGCGCATTGAACATCAGCCTTTTTGCGGTTACTGGTTGAAATTTGCCGGACGCGCCGCTCACAAAAGAATCCATGAGTCCGGGCAGCGCAAGGAGCACGATTTTGCCCCGGCCACAGCGGATGATAGCGGCAGCAACGCCAACGTTTGGATCATGATCTTTGCCGTAACCGATGACGGACTCGACGCCGGAGCCGGAAAGCATCAGGCCGTTGCCGCTGGCAATCTGGTACGGCCAGTCCAGCACACAGTCGGATGGCAGGCCGGCGAGCAGCCAGTGCTTGCGCCCGAAGAACCAGAATCCCATCCATGACGGTCCCGAAGGGCCAACGGGTCCGGAATAGGTGACCAGCCCTTGCGCGGCCAGAAAGGCAGCCATTTGCTCGGCGTCTCCCCCGCCGGTGGTAAGCAAGACAACGCGCGTGCCATCGCGTCGCGCCCGTTCGATGGCGGCGCCAAGGTCCGGCTTCCAGTAGTCATCCTCTTGTTGGGAAATCGGCGTCCACACATTGCCGGCCGGATCGGCGTACGGCTCGTCCCGGAATACCGCGCGCACGACTTTACCCGACGAATCCTGCAACTCCACGGCGGCCAATGTGGCGTGGTCGGACTTGACGCGCGGCACCGAAAGGCGAACCGTTCCGTCGGGCGCATTGACCACAAATGTTTCTACAAGCGCCCGATCTTTTCCGCCTGCCTCGGCGAATATATCCAGGTCTTTGGCAACAATCGTGCCGTTGATCGCAACATCAAATACCCGCTGGCCGGGTCCGCCCAAGTAGCCGTCATCCAAGTAGAGCTTGACCGTAATTTTGCCAGGCGTCAGGCCATGCCAAGTATGGACCGGTCCGGCCTGCCCCCACAACTGATGCTTGTAGAGTTCCGGATCATCCGTGTTGGCAACGGGCGTGTCAGTATAGCTCGGCTGCCAGCCTTCCGGGCCGCTGGCGCCGGTCGCCAGGAGAATCGTCGAAATTTTTCCAAGCTTCGGTCGAAAGAGGAACCGCATCGGCATTGAATTGGCGCTTGATCGCGGCGATTAGCTCATCCGGATTCGCCGCAGCAGGCGATCGTGCCTTTCAGCGCTGTCGGCTGCGGGTCAATCGACGAGCAATGGCTCGTCTCGCTCAAGTACAGGGCCGCCCGCCGGCCTTGGGGCTTAACGCGGCATGGATCGTGACAAGACCGGGCTGGTCAACCTTGAATTCGATGTCCTGTTTGAGCAGTTGGCCGAAGGTCTCGCCGCCAATCAATTCGACCGGATATTCCGCGTGAAACAGCGGCTTGTGACCGGCCATGGAGGCCGTCACCGTCAGCCGCCAGGTGCCGGTCAGGTTTTTCTCGTTGATCTGATGAACATCGACTATGGCCGTATCGCCCTTGGCAATGACGTAATGGCGTGGCCTGATGACCAGGACTTCCGGTTGCGCGGCCTGATGGATGCAGCGCGGGGTCTGCCTTTGAGCTGGCGCAATGAATCCACAAGCCCGCTGTGATCGTCAATCGTGGTGGATTCCCAACCGGAGAGGACGATGTAATCAACGGCATTGCACATGCGGGCGTTTTCCAGCAGATGCGCGGCGGAGAAGTAATGCTTCGCTCCCGCCTGTCGGAAGAGCGTTTCGGCGGTTGGAAACGCCGAGCGGAATTGATGGTCATCCAGGAATTTCTCGTAAGCCGCCAGGATCGCCTGGTGGGCGGCCAGGTCATAGCCTGTTTGGTGGTGTGCCTTATACCAGTTGACGATCGCGGCGTGATCGTCGGGCGAGGCGCCGGTGGCCATCTCGCCCCACACGACAATTTCCTTCTTGTTGTCGGTGCGATACTTGAAATCATCGGGCGATTTATACATCGCATCGGTCCATACGCCTGGCGAATCCATCGCCGTGTGCTCATCCCACCAGCCGGAATAGCCGGTTCCGTCATCTTTCATCCAGGTATCAGCTGTAAGGCAGGGACCACACCTGCTTGTCGGTGACTGACGCCGGATTTGAGCAGGACCATGCGCGAGGGGTCGGCTTCGCGCATCTTCTCAAGCGCATAACGCATCCGGGGATTGTTGACATCGGGGCTGGTCTCGTTCTGGAGGGTCCAGAGACTGACGCATGGGTGCGACCGGAACGCGCGGATCATCGCCAGTTCCTTATCGAGTTGGTAGCGATTGAGGAAATCGAGTTCGACGGACTTGCCATCGTAGTTGACCTGAACGCTGGTATCCGGCGGCTCTGAATTGCGCGTCTTGGAACGTTAGCACGCCACCACCGGCTTCGCAGTAGCGCAGGAATCCTGACGCGGTCAAAAGCGTCGAGGACGACTGCCTTGGGCATGTGACGGTGGTTTTGAATGGAGTCCAGGCCGATGGCTTTCATCGCCGCAATCTCGCGTCCTGCCGCGGCCTCATCGGGAAAAATGCCGTTCGGCGCCCAGAACCCCCAGGAAATCGAGGACCGCGGCACGATCCGGTGGCCGTTCAGATAGAGCATTCGCGTCGGTTCCGAGACCTTTGACGCCCAGCCAGCGAAAGCCAAAGGCCGTGCTGCGATCGGAATGCGCGACGCGTTGGTAGAGTTGCGGAGGCTTGGTAGAGATTCGGCTGATCAATGTCCCAGAGCCGGGCGTTGGTGACTGTCGCATCAATTGAAGTGCTGACGGTTCCGCCGGGCGGAACATGAAGTTCTTATACTTTGTTTGAAAACAACGTGGTGATCCCGTGCGATGGAAAAGTTGACCGGCCCGTCATACGCCAGGCCAGTGGAAGAAATTTCGGCCTGGAGGCGAACCGAGCGGGGATCGGGTTTATTGAAAACCGCCAGATCGCTCACATTGACCGGCGCGCGCACCAGCATCTCCACGCCCCCGGCCAGACCGCCGAAGGCATGGGTCGCCGGCAAGCGTATATTTGCCCCAGGTCATCGTCAGGAAATCCATCCAATCCAGTCTGCCTCCCGGGTTGGTGATGCGCACGGCCAAGCAGGTTCTTTCCATCAGGGTTGATCGCATCGGTCGCATCCGCGGTGAACGGCGCTTCGGAGATGATGCTGTAGCCGACAAGCTTGCCATTAACATAGACCTCGCTGCGCAGGCGGCCGGCCGGGAAATAAAAAACCAATCGTTCACCGGGTCGCAGCGCCGGCGGCGTAAACGGCCGATACCACCACGACACGCCCTGATAGTATCCGTTAGCCGCGACGATTTCCGATAGGCGAGGTCGAAGTCGTCGTGCAGCGCCGGCGCCCTGTTAAAGTAGTATTCTTCAACGGTTGCCGGCAACGACACTCCAATGCCGGCCTTGTCATTGAGCACCGCCCATCCCCCGGTCGGCGGATTCACCGGCAGGTTCGTGAGGATGACGTCTTCCGGAAGATAGAGTGTGTCATCCTGCCAGCGTGCTTTCGGGTCCAGCCACAGTCGCCATCCCTGATCGAGATTGATGGCGTCCGATACATCCGCCCGCGCGAACGAGACGAAGATGAGGGGAAAAACGATACAAAGGATGGGAAGAATTTTCATCATATATTTAGAGGCTGGCAAATCAGCAGTTGGGAATGGCCACCGGCAGCGACACCGTCAATTTGGTTTGCGCCAGTTTCATAATTGTTCGATTTTTATTCCGGCTGGACTCAACAGATCACGGCGCCGATGAACGCGACGTGCCGGGGAAAGTTTGCTCCACTGCCGTCGCTGACTCGAGACCCTCCGAACTCCCCGTCAGTTTAAATCCGCCGGCCTCCCGCGTGGACTGCACAATGATTTGCGCCAGGCCGTTAAACAGGCTGCGCGACCACGCCGGAGCGCTGGTGTTCCCAATGACTTCCATGTCCACGTTGGGATGCAATCCGCCCTGGCCAACAACATTGTTGACACCCACGGCGATAACGTTGTCACCGGCATGGATGAATTTTTTGACATCGAATATCGGCTGCGCCTCCCAGTCGTGCGTTTCGCCGATGAACTGGCCGTTCAAGAAATACCAGCCCTCGTCATCAGCGCCACCGAAGAAAATTTGCGCGCCGGCGCCTTTCAAGTCTTCGTCCGTCAGGGTGAAATGCGCCCGGTAAATCGCCGAGGTGTTTGGCGTTTTGATTGTCAGCTCTCCGCCGCTGGTTTGTGCGTCGAGCGTGTCCCAAGCCGAATCGTCAAACTCATTCGCGTATTCCGGCAGGGGGCGGCGGTCATGTGGAATTTCTGCAAGCCGCCAGCGCCACTGGTTGACGGCGATGCGGCGCACGGGCGCGTTCGGAACGAATACGTCCGGCTCGTGGCAACTCGGGTCACCGTTGCCCACGCCAATAATTCTTCCCGCGCCTTCGATGGAAAAATTGATTTTGTTCTGCGCGGTCGGCACCAAGCGGCCTTGTGCGTCCAGGGCGGAAACGGTGAATACCGCCACGTCCTCGCCATCGGCATTAATGGTTGAACGGTCGGGGATGAGTTGAATTTGCGCGGGGACGCCGGTGGTTTCCTCCTTCGTTTCGGCGATGACGTTGCCGGCGGCGTCATAACCTTTTGCGCTCAAAGTTCCCGCCTCGTATTTGACGTTCCATTCCAAATGCGAGTCTCGCGGCATGGTTTGTTTGCCGAGGCTCCGTCCGTTCAAAAATAATTCCACCGCCTTGCAATTGCTGTAGGCCCACACGGAGATTTCCCGGCCTTCCTTGCCGGGCCAGTCCCAATGCGGCAACAGGTGCAGGACCGTATTCGTCGTCCACCACGATTTGTAATAGTAAAAGACGTCCTTCGGAAAGCCGCACGTGTCGAGAACGCCATAATGTGAGTTGACGCTCGGCCACCAATACGGAGTCGGCTCGCCCCGATAATCAAAGCCGCTCCAGACAAAGGCGCCCGAAAGCCATGGACGAACAGCAAAGAAACTCCACCAACTTTCGGCCGTCGTCGTCCAGCCCGGCCAAACAACGTCGTAGGCGCTGACGTAAGGCTGTGGAAATAAATAACATTTACAACTTGTGAGCGGGATATATGATGTAATTCCATTCCCCATGAAAGCGCTCCGGCTTTAAATGGATGCTCGCCATTTGCTCGGGCGTGACTTTTTTTCCTGGCTGGTAGCGGCGGCGGTCCAGCCGGCAGTTGACCTTGAGTCCTTTGGCGGTGGTGGTGCAGGCAATCAAGCCAACCACCGTTTCGTAGTCGCGCAGGGGTTCGCCGCGCCAGTTGGACGAAATAAACGAGAACAGGCGATGCTCGACTTTATTCCATTTACTGGTGCCAGGCGGAAAATGACAGACCGCAATCTCCAAGCCTGTCTGGTTGGCCAATTGCTGCAATTCCCATTTCCAAAGCCGCAGGCGATAGCCATTACTACCCCCGGCATCGGCCGTAATCAGCAGGCGGGTAGTTTGCGGATACAATCGCCGACCTTCGTGGCACCACCAACCACGGATCGAGGCGACGGCAAAGCGGGCCGTATCGTGATCGGTTCCAACATTGACAAAACCCCTGTTCTGGGTCAGGTCGTAGATGCCGTAAGGGTAGGCACGCGGCACCGTCGGATCCTGGAAAATCATGATCCTGAACCTTTTCCGCAGATCCTTGGCGACGCCATTGCCGGCCTTTGTTTTCCAAGTTTCCGACCAACTCCTTCTTCTTGGTGTCCACCGAAATCACCGGATGGCCGCGCCGCATGGCCAGTTGTACCTGCCGGTTGATGTGTCGAAACTGAGCGTCGCGGTGCGGATGCTGATCCCCCTCCTCGGTCTTCCGGTTGCTCTGCAGACTGTAATCCATCTGTCGAAGCAATTGCCCCGCCTTTGCGTGGCTAATGCGGTGTCCTCGTCCGGCCAGTTCGTCCGCCAATGTCCGTGTGCTCTTACAGGTCCAACGCAACGGCGATTCCGGATCACCCCGCGTCAACGGTTCCACCAAGGATTCCAGCAGCGTGGGCAATTGGGGATCGTGCTGGACCAGCGAATGCCGTCCGCCGCCCACGTGGCGGATGCACTCCAGCGGCAAGGCGGGCGCATCCAATTCTTGAATGCCTTTCATGATGGTGACACGCGACAATCCGCAGGCACGGCTGACCAAAGACACCCCGCCGTAGCCCAGTTGCGCGGCTTCGGCGGCGGCCAGCATCCGTCGCGATCGTTCATTAAGATGCGGCCAGAGACTCTGCAATTTCCGCCGCACTGCTTGCAGCAATACCATGGAAGAAAGAATAGCATCACTCTACGAAGTTGTAAATGTTATTTATTTCCACTTCCTAACCGTGGTCCCCGTCATTGGCGTAAATGCCGCGGTCGCCGATGACGCTCGCCTGCTCGGTGCCGACGTTGGGCTGGCTCGGATGCCCGGCGTGATATTGGTCCATGTCAGGACCGTAGTGATAATTCCAGCCACGCACTTCGATGACCGAATTGATGCCGCGAAAGACGTCGCCTTCCGGCGAGGCGTAGGTCACCGGGCGTGTCGGGTCGAGCTGCCTGGCATAATCCTGCATCGTGCGGGCTACATTCCCGGCTGGCGGTGTGTCTTGCACCATGAATTGCTCGTTGGCAATGCTCCAAATCACCACGCTCGGATGATTGCGGTCGCGCCGGATTTGGTCGTCCCATTTTTTCATGTTCCCCGAATCGCTGCCCATCAACCGGCTCTCGTCCAGGACCAGCATTCCGAGCCGGTCGCAGGCGTCCAGCAATTCCGGCGTCGGCGGATTGTGCGAGGTGCGAATGGCGTTGCACCCGAATTCCCTGAGCCTTTTCACGCGAAATGCCTGCAACGCATCCGGAATGGCCGCGCCGACCCCGGCGTGGTCCTGGTGATCACAGGTTCCATAAATCTCGTAGTGCTTGCCGTTCAGGAGAAATCCCTGGTCCGGATCAAAGGCCACGGTGCGGATGCCAAAAGAAGTCGTCATCTGATCAACCACTTTCCCGGCCATGAATACAGTCGTGACCAGCTTGTAAAGGCGCGGCGATTCCGGCGACCAAAGGACGGGCGAGGAAACCTTCGATTCCAATTTCACCAAGCCATGGGACTCGCGTTTCATTGTCGCCATTTCGGAAAACCGGCGCAGCAATTTATCGTCCGGCGAGATTATTTCGCATTTCACCACCGCGTTCACGCCGTTGGTGAGTGAGTTGAGCAGATCGGTTTCAACGTGGATTTCCGCCTGGCCGGAGGGCACATTATTTTTAAACGTGGAATAGACAAAAATCCCGTCGGGCGCGACGGCTACCGGCGCGGTCACGTCCAGCCAGACATGGCGGTAGATGCCCGCGCCTTCGTAAAACCAGCCCTCGGATTCGGTCGCATCCACGAGCACAGCAACGGTGTTCTCCCCGCCAAAATGCACGACGTCCGTGATGTCCTCGCGGAACGGGTAATAGCCGCCCTCGTGCCGACGCACGAGCCAGCCGTTGACCCACACTGTCGCGTCATGCATCACACCGTCAAACGTCAGCCAGATGCGCCTGTCTTGGTCTTCTTTCGGCAACTCAAATGTGCGGCGATACCAGCCGACGCTGTTCGTCGGGTACTTCACGCCCAGCGTTTTGAAACCGTGGCTTCCGTCAGCGGCCCAGTCAAACGGAAGTTCCACCGCCCAATCGTGCGGCACGTTGACGGTACGCCAGTAGGAGTCGGCAAATTGTTCCGCCGCCGGCCCGGAACCGGTGCCGGAATTCACCAAACTCAAAGCATCCGGCCAGTCGTCGCCAAGATGGAATTTCCAATTCGCGTCGAGCGAGAGATGTTCGCGCGGCGATTCGGCGGATGCAAGTTGAGCGGCAAACAGGGTGGCACACGCGCCGATGATTAATGCGCGGAGCAGGGGGGCGTTTTTGAGGTTTTGTAAAATAATAGCACGGCAACTGCCGATCAGCGGAGATTTCATCTATTCACAGGGTAACGAATCGAACCGAAGAATCAATGTCGTGAAAACCTATGATCGCTTTCGCTATTGTGCTGTGGTCGGCGCACCCTCCGGCAACCATTCATGTCACGGTAGCGGCGGACCGGCCTGGATGCGAAAGAATTGCGCCGACGGCGCCGCGGGGCCGGTGTCCACCCACTCAAACCGCATTTGTGGCGAGTCGGTTCCAAATACCGCCATGGGTCCGGTATCCACTCCAGCAAGATACGAAATCCCCACTCACATTTTGCCATGGTTTGGGCCGATGTGCCATACATGCCGAAAAGCAGCACAATCGCGCTGATGGCCGCGCGCCGGCAAAACAATGGTTTGAGTGAAGTGGTTCTTTTCATAGTCATATGGGTTTTGATTTTTGTTTTGAGAATGAGACGGCCGGCTCTGTTTGGTCGGACAATTCCACGCAGGTCGGCTGAAGCTGCGTGGTCCACAGCAACAATAAACGCCGTGAGGAGCCATTTTCGACAATCCATGGGAAATTGCGTCATGTCGCGAAAAGCTATGACGGCGCTAGTGTAGTGTCTCATAAATAACTGGTATTATATCTCCGGCATGGTATTCTTCGCTCATGCCACGACACGCACTGTCCGTGAATCTGACCGAAACTGATCGTCGGGAACTGGAGCGCTGGGTGAGTGCGCACCGCACCCCGCAGCAGGTTTCGCAACGGTGTCGGATCGTTTTGGCGGCCGCTCAAGGGCAGGAGGATAAACTCATCGCCGACGACCTGGACCTTAACTTTAAGACGGTGGCTTTGTGGCGGAAGCGCTTTGTCAACGAGGGGCCTGATAGTCTGTGGGAAGTGGCCGAAGGACGCGGACGCAAGCCCACGGTAACTCCGGAAGCGGTCGAGCAGATTGTCAACGCCACCCTGCAAACCAAGCCTGCCGGGGCTACTCACTGGAGCTGCCGCACGATGGCCAAAGCCCAAGGCGTGAGCAAAGCCACCGTGAATCGGATCTGGCAAAGCCATCAGATCAAACCGCACCGGACCAAAGGGTTCAAACTTTCGCGGGATCCGAATTTTCTGCAGAAGCTGACCGATGTCGTAGGCTTGTATCTGAACCCGCCCGAGAAGGCTTTGGTGCTCTGTGTCGATGAAAAGAGCCAAATCCAGGCCCTGGATCGCACGCAACCAGGATTGCCGCTCAAGAAGGGTCGCTGTGGAACGATGACCCACGACTACAAGCGCAACGGCACGACGACGTTGTTCGCCGCCTTGGAAGTCGCGCAGGGCCAGGTCATCGGTCAGTGTTATGCGCGCCATCGCCACCAGGAGTTTTTGAAGTTTTTGCAGCGTTTGGATGCGGAGTTTCCCGGCGAGGTCAGGTTGCATGTGGTGATGGATAATTATGGCACCCACAAGCACCCCAGAGTGCAGCGCTGGCTCAAACGGCATGACCGTTTCATTACTCATTTCGTCCCGACCAGTTCAAGCTGGCTAAACTTGGTGGAGCGGTGGTTCGGTGAGTTGACCGGCAAACGCATCCGCCGGGGAGTCTTTATCAGCGTGGAGGATCTGCAAAAGGCCATTGAGGAATTTCTCGCCGCCTGGAATGACGACCCCAAGCCGTTCGTGTGGACGGCGACGGTCGCGTCGATCGTCGAAAAACTAAGCCGCTGCAAACAGACATTGGAGCGGATCAAACCCGGTTGCACCCGTCCGAGAATGCGAAAAACAAAGAGAAAATAACTCCAGTCCTTTGTGAGACACTACACTAGCTAACCAAGGCTTGGCTGGGCGATTGCCGGAATCGGCCACCGAAAGCGGCTGAATTTGGCGACCGCCTGTGTGCAAACCACACGAAGTTTTTCGTAATCCGCCGGACGTAAGTGCTCACCGTTCCGAGGCTTACTTGGAGTGCCTCCACGATTTCCTTGTAAAGGTAACCGCGCCTTTCCGACGACGTCCGCCGGAGCAGCGCCGGACTTTAGGGCATGGGCTTGGGGACGGAAAGGGCGTGCCAGTAATACGACCAGAGATTGTTGAGTTTGCAAAGCTCCACGTGACCATCACAGCACCCCACGTTGACTGCCCCGGGCAAAAGCGTTCCGGCGGTAATGCTGTTAAATTTCGGCGCGTTGAGGGGAGATTTGTAATCGTGGCGGGAAATGCAATACCGGGAAATCATCTGGCCGACGGTGCCGTCGCTACCGCCGCCGGTGTAAAAACTATACGGAGTCGGCAATGTGTCACCTAATCCAGTTGCAGTGCCGCCGTTGGGCCAGCCATCCGGCCAGACGCCGTCCGTGAACATCGGGGTTTGGGACGTATGACGGACAAAATCCAATTTCCCAAACAATCCGTTTGGGCCAACGCTGGTCTGGGTCTGGGCAAAGTATGCAGCCGTGTAGGTAGCGGCGGCACCCTGGTTCTGATACAGCCAGCCATTGAGAGTGTAGCTTGAGGTGTTGGTGTACAAGTCGAATATCCATGTATAGTTGGCCGTTCCCGCTATCGCCTGCCCGGCGGCGCCTTCCCGGAAAAGGGCGGGCGGCATGTTGTTGGAAAGGGCGACGGGACAATAGCGAATGGTAATTACCTGGGATTGATATTTTATCAATGAGGGCAGCCAGATGGAGTTGTCGTTGGCATAATCCATCGGCCCGCAGTCCGTTGCATACATGATGCCCGCCATGGCCATTTGCTTGAGGTTGTTCTCGCACTGAAGGTCCTGCGCCCTGCGTTTGGCCGCCGCCAGCACCGGCAGCAGCATCGCCGCCAGAATGGCGATGATGCCGATGACCACCAAAAGTTCGATCAGCGTAAATCCCGTGAACTTTTCGGAACGCACGCTATTATTGAAACGAATACTATTCATAATTCTTTTGGCGTTTGCCGTGGCGCGGAACAAACGCCGTTTCCAGCGTCAGTGCAAAATTCAAACCATTGTCAACGCGTTCGGCTATTAATTCAATTTAATCAAACATGGAACCCAACACAATACGACAAATGTCATATTTTGCATTCCCCCGCGACGGCGGGAATATGTCCGGTAATTTTCCGGAATGCGAATTCCGGCGGTATCTTTTGCCCTTATAACCTCAATACCTTATGTCTCAACGTGTCATCCGCCCCGCAATAACTGCGCCGTTCTCAAGGCTTGGCTGGGCGATTCCCACGCTCGTTCAAAGAGAAATGACTGAATTTGGCGACCGCCTGCGCGCGCGAACGCACATGAAGTTTTTCGTAAATCCGCCGGACGTAAGTGTTCACCGTTCCGAGGCTCACTTGGAGCGCCTCCACGATTTCCTTGTAAAGGTAACCGCGCGCCAGCAATTCCAGCACTTCGCGTTCGCGCTGCGACAGCGCGGCCGATTCGGGGATGCCGGGTATGTCACGTGAAACGCCTCAACGACCCGCCGGGCAATGTTGCCGGTCAACGGCGCGCCGCCGCCGTGAACGTCCTTGATGCATTCCAGTAGTTCGCTCCGTGGCGTTTGCTTGAGCAAATATCCGGTCGCGCCCGCCGCCAGGGCGTCAGAAAACGTGGTCCACGTCTTCATAAACCGTCAGCATCAAAAATTGGGTGCCGGGCAGCAACGGTTTTAGGCGGCGCACGCCTTCAATACCGCTCATGCCTGGCAAATTGATGTCCATTAAAACGACACCCGCCGGCGCACCGTTGGGAAGTCAAAACCGGCTTGCCGAGAGCAATCTTTGTGTGACCGGCGGTACACGGTGGGGGCCATGCCCGGCGACAACTTGAAAACACGCGAGAAGTATTACGGATCGTCGGACCCGACGGCAGCCGAGACTTCTTTGACTCGCGATCGGTCTCGTCAACTGCAAATCAACCGCCGTGAGACAATCAGTTTAGCTCTACTCAACGAAACGATTCACCGGCAGGTTCGTGAGGATGACGTCTTCCGGAAGATAGAGTGTGTCATCCTGTTAGGGCGCTTTCGGATCCAGCCACAGTCGCCATCCCTGATCGAGATTGATGGCGTCCGGGCCGCCGCCATCATGGAGGCTGCCGAGAGCCGGACTGGCATTCCAACTTTAATTCGCCGGCCCATTGGTTACAACATTGGTCAACGTGAGCAACCCCGGTTGCCAGGGGATCTGGTTGTAGGAAAGACCTGACGTGGGGGTGGCGCCCTGGTAGAGAAATTGCAAATTGCATGGGTCGATGGTCTGCGTCTGGTCGGGATTGTTGCGAACCATATCACCGCTGCTGATGTCGCTCGTCCAAGCGTTGCCGTGCTGAAGGTGACGTTGGCCTTGCCGGCGAAGGGATTGCTCTCGGTCGCTGCCAGCGGAGTCCACGAACCCCCGAGATTGGTCGCGGTAAAGGATCGGAAATACCTGTCCTGTGGCGCCCATCGCCTCGACGATCATGAGGTACTGGGGGGTCGCCGCCTTCACCGTGTAGACCTGCACGGCCTCGAACAGGTTCGCCGTGGTGTCGGTCATGATGGTCGTCGCGTTGGTGAAGGTGCCCGGGAAGTTGCCGATCGGCATCGACGCCCGGTAGATGTTTCCGTTGTCATTCGCGAAGAAGAGATAGGCGTTCGTGCTGTCGCAGATTACCGTTTCGTCGATTGAGCTTCCCTCGTAGAGATCGTATCGGGCCCGACCAGCCAGTCGGGTTGGTGGGATCGGTCGAGGTCAGGTAACTGAAAGTCCACGGGCCCCACTCGTACATGAGAACCCAGATGTTCTTCGGGGTGAAATAGATCAGCGTCGGCGCAACGTCGCCGTAGCGGCAACGGGTACTGGGTGGCGGTGGCCATCTGAGACCAATTGGTGAAGGTCATCATGCCCCCGCCGTAGCTCCCTGAGCTGTTGACCGTCGACATGTAGACGATGTACTCATCGTTGTAGACGACGCAGCTGAAGTCCTTGAGCGAGAGCCACCCGTTCTGTGGCTGAGCGAGCGGGCCCGTCGACGTCCATTCGAAGGTCGTGGGCAGCGCACAATCCTGTGCGAAACAGACGGGTAATGAGCAGCAGATTGCTGAAAACCATAGGAGTGAAGCGACCGTAAAAACGCCTTCTCCCCATATTTTTGCAATGGACTTTTTTTGCTGCGATTTAAGGGCCAACCATTTCAGGGTCTGTAGCATAATTTGTTTATGTTGGATCAGTGTTCGGACTCGCCGGGAATTTCGGAAATGCCCGGATCGTCGAGGATTTGCACGGCGGTGGCATCGCCAAGGTCCTGCCAATCTTGCAACACCCAGACGACTTTTTTGTCCGGGGTGACTTCGACGAGTTGCGGGCCTTTGCCGGCGCCGCCGCGGGAGCAAAAAATCGTGTCGCCGTTGGCGAGGCGCGTGCAGCTTTGTGGCGCCTGCACAATACGATAAGCCTCCGGCAGTTCACTCGACTTAAATTCCCAGACCGTCTCGCCCCTGGGATTGACTTCGCGCGTCAGGCTGTCCTGCTCGTCGGTAATGAGCGTGTTGCCGTTCTTGAGACGAAGGGCGGACCACGGCGACCGGATCGGGTATTTCCATATCTCGTTAAATTTTTTATCAAGCTCCACCACCTTGCCTTCGCTTAGGTAAGAAAGGAGATAAGTTCCCTGCGCGGTGTAACGCGCCCGGCGAAACTGCCCGTGAATATTTTTTGTGTCGAACGCCTGGCCGTAGGGGAGTTCATGATTCACCTCCACCGCGCCAGTCCTGGTGTTGACCACCATCAGGCGGGGCGGCAGGCCATTCACGACGAACATTACCTTGTCCAAACCGATGGGCTGGCAGGTGTGGATTTCCGTGTGATTGGTGCCGCTGCTGTTGTTGCAATCGTACCGCCACACCACCTTTTTTTCCGGCGTGATCTCGGCAACGTATTGCATCCGCGTGAAAAGGATGTTGCCGTTGGAAAGCATCCAAACATCGTCGTATTCCCAGCCCGGTCCGGTCTGATAAGTCCAGATGACCTTGCCGTCGTTGACGAGGAACATTTTGGTGTAATTCTCACCGACATAGAGCATCGGGTGCTGGGCGAGGCCGTTACCGGGCAAGCCGGCGGGCGTGACGGCGTTCGTCCATTTGCCGGCGGGCGACGCGATCTCCGCCGGACCCATTGCCGGAACATCCGGCGCGGTGAAACGGTTGAGTTGAGCCATGCACGGCGTCGCCGATGAAGACGTGGCGGAGGGTGTGTGACAGCCGGTCAATGTAATTGCGACACACGCGGCAAGAATAGTTGCCAACGGGGAGGGTTGTTTTGCATTCATGGTTCTTCAATAGTTGGTTTGTTTTTGAATTTGGTCCGGCTCCTGATGATCACTTCGTCGTGATTAGATCATCCACCTTCGGGTTCACTTCAACCGTGATGTCCTTGTATTCGTCGAACAGGCCGCCATTGTGC
The DNA here is from genome assembly GCA_963755515.1 of uncultured Verrucomicrobiae bacterium. Lineage (GTDB taxonomy): Bacteria > Verrucomicrobiota > Verrucomicrobiia > Limisphaerales > UBA11358 > UBA11358. Next base: position 16,905 of record CAVWKA010000001.1, read on the forward strand.
GTTTGCAGCGCGATCGGGCCGGTCTTGCCGGCTTCGGACAGTTTGTAATCGAGCAGTTCCACCGCCTTGGCGCCGGGCGGCTGTGCCACAGCCAGACGCGCCGTTCCCTTCGCGGCGTCCACCAGTATTTCGACGCGGCTCCAGTCGTGGTCGTTGGCGGTGCCTTTCGCCACAGTTGTGAATTCCGGTCCTCCCCAACCGTTGTGGCCGGGGCGATAATCCCAATGGTAGCCTTGAGGAATCATAAATTGAATTGCGCCGAGCGCGTCGAGCGGCGCTTCGCCCTCTTTCGGGCGGTCGCAAAAAAACAGAACGGCCGCCGGATGATCGGGCCGGCCCGAGACGTGCCGCATTGTGAGCAGCAATCTGTAATGGCTGTAATCGCCCGCCGTGTAAAGCGTTCCGCGCCCCGCCCCGGTGCTCGCAATCGCGCCGTCCTTGACAATCCATCCGGTCAAGGCGCTCGGCGACAACTCCGCAGGATAAGCGTCTTCGATGAGCAATTTATTGAGCCGCTCCAGATCGTAACCGCCGGGATTTTTTGCGAGCAATTCCTTCGTTTCCGCCCGCAGTTGGACATTTTGAAAACGCGCCGGGTCATAAACGGCCCCGCTGGAAATGATTTTATCCAGGCATTTGACCAGCATTGAGCTTACAACTTTTTCTTTTGTCGGCGGCACCTGGGCTTTTTTGGCGGTGGAATTCGCGGGCGACTGTTCCACAGGCGCCACCGTGGAATTGGAAGGCGAAGCGAGGTAATCGGCCAAAGCCGCGACGTTCATTTTCCCGAGCTTCCCGTTCAAGAAGAAGGAAACGGGGTCGGATTTGTCAACCAGCTTTTTGGCGAAGCCGCTCACGTCCTTGATGGCGCCGCCGTCGAACTGGTTGGCGCTGTTTTCCTGGTCAATCCAGCCGTCGAGCGTCTTGCCGTCGAAGAGTGGCGTCATTCCCGGCGGCGCGGGAGCCTGCAGGCCGCAAAGCGAATCAGGGATGGACAGGGCCAGGCCCAAAGCCACGGGAAAGAACAGTATCGGAGTCAAGACGCGCATAATTTTGTCTGGGGGTGAAAATGATCGGAGGTATTGTTTATGCCGCAAGTTGTTTGGCCGCTTTAATAATGGATACGACCTGCATAGACGAGAGTTTTGTGCGCATGGTCTTTTGATCGTGTATTTGATTTTTTTGATTTCAAGGCAACGGGGGGCCTGCCTTGACCCGGTAGAATTGAACGGGCATTGCGGCCGCGCTGGTGTCCGTCCAGATAAACGGCATCAGGGGTGAGTTGGTTGTGAACAGCGTGTTCCAATCCAATAGATTTGTCGAGGTTTCCACCGCATAATCCGGCCCCATCTGGCCGTTGACCTGGAAGGTCAATTGCCCGTTGCCGAACGTGACCGAGGACAGCGTGGGCAGCGTCAAGGGATTTACCGTGACACTGAAAGTTTGAGTTGCGCTCAAGACGGGCGTGCCGTTGTCAGCCACCTTCAAAGAGATCCAGTTGGTGGTATTGGCGTTCGCCACCCCTGGCTGCCAACGAAAATTAGCGTCGTTGTTGTCGGTTTGCGCGAGGGTTGCGTTGGTTGGACCGCTCAACAGACTGAAGGTCAATATCGGCGTGGGTTGATTCGTGTCCGTGGCGCTGGCGGTGAAGGCAACGGTTTGGCCGACGTTGACTGTTTGATTGCCGATCGGCGCCAGCACCGGCGGGGTGCGGATGGAAGCTGGCGGAATCAATAAATCAACGATGGTGTAAGGCGGAACGGAGACGGTGAACGAATTTCCCAGGCCGGACACGGTATTGGTGGAAACGGGATAGCTGGGAAAATCATTGGCGCCGATGAAATTGGTCAGACCGAATTGATACCGGGTGCCGGAACCGGCGAGAACCGGGCCAGTGATGTTCACGGTGGCGGGAATGGTGAGAACGGGATCCAGATTGACGAGCATAACCCCCGTCCGACCGTCCTGTCTCGCCGTTGCGTGAACGCGGAATTCTGCCAGCGAGGAGGTGGCGGTGAGGAACGTGTCGCCGACATTGGCGAGCAGATGAGCCATCATCGCGCCATAATAAGCATGGCCCGGCGTCTGGTTATTCAACAAGATGTCTGTGTGAAGAATCTGGTAATCCACATTGACGATGCCGTTTTCGAGCCAAGTGAGATAATTGTCCGCGGCGAAGAGCGAGACGGGCGCGCCGGTGGCGTTTCCGGCTCCGGTTTCGGTGATGGCGATTTGCATTTGCGAAGCGTGGGCGGCGCCGACAACATTAGTCAATTCCGTCAAAGCGCTGGTGACAGTGGCGACAATCCCGGTTGATGCGGCCAGTGTGGAGGGGGTGTCAGTCCCGGGATACCAATGGACAATAACGAAGTCCGCATTGGTGCCAACCGCTTGCAATACCGGTGTATTATTAGCATTATTAACATTATCGTAAGTGCCCGTTAAAACAAAAACCCCGCATTTTATGGACGGGTCCTTTGCCTTCATCGCGCTGATGAATTGGACTGCATTCGTGCCGTAGGCTCCTGGAGAGAGGGCCGGCTGGCCGACGCGAGTGTCGGCATTGGTTTCGGGGTAATGCAGGTCGTATTCCCAATCCCAACCGGAATAGTAGCCGTTGCCATAGATCTCGTTGCCAATTTCCCAGTATTTGACGTCCCAGTTGTTGGTGACGTTGGCATGCGCCACCCAGGCGGCGGCCACATTGGTATCACCGCCGGCGTTGTTGGCGGGGTTGGAACCATAATTGACGGTGACAATCGCCTGGGCGCCCGCGGGGATGACATCAGTATTCATCCAATTGTCAAACGTGTCGTTCGAGTTGACATAAGCGCCGTCTATGCCGCCATTATCCTCCCAATCATAAACATCCCCATAGGAGCCGCCCGGAGTGCGCAAGGCGGTGATGCCGGCGGCTTTCAACATGGGAACCACGCTGGCCTCTATGAGGTCGTTGTCATAGACCGCAGTGCAAACTCCCAGCCCCAGCGGCGGCATTGCGGCCATCGGCTGGGAAACATTCACGGTGATATTGACGGGCGGAAGAACGGTCACGACGGCCACGCTGCCGGTGGCGCTCCCAGAAACGTTGGTGACGATGAAATCGAACCGGAAGACGCCGGATGCCGGTGGCGCCACCGTCACAGTCGCATTGGTGGCATTGGGAAGGTTGGTCAGCGCGCCATTGCCGCCGCCCATCTGCCATTGGTAGTAAAGCGGCGGAGTGCCAGCCGCGGCCACACTCAATGTGACAGGCGAGCCGAGGTAATTGGTTATGGCCGGCGACACAACTGGCGCGCCGGCGAGGAGCTGGCTCCAGTTCGTGGACAAGCCAACGTCGAAAACCGCGTCGTAGTCACCGCTGCTTCCGAAAGTGATGGTCCCGCCAGCGGGAGGGAAAAGCCCGATCTGGCCTGCCGCATAAAGATTGCCATCGGCCACAGCCATCGCTTCCCATCCGGCGGTTGAACTGGCCTTGCCAAATGACCAGGCATAGGTGGTATTGGCGGCCAGGGGCACGGACAGGCCGCTCCATTGCAGCCAGGCGCCATCGTTGAAGGTGATATTGGACGAGAGATTGGTTTGCACAGGCATGGCCAGCGCGGTGGATACGAAATAAAAGTGGAGGTAATAAGGCTGGGGCGTGCCGATGCCGCTGTAAGAATCCAGTCCGGCGGTCTTGAGTGCCAAGGATGTCAGCACGTATCCAGACTGGTTGGTCCCCGTGGTAAAGGTCTGGCCCGGTTCGCCGGTACCAAAGGCAATCTGGTTATCTGTGTAGTAATTCAAACCGTCGGGATCGGTTGTGTTGCCGTCGGCGCTCAACTGCGAAATGTCATTAGGTCCGGGGGTGGGCGCATTTGTGATGTCCACCAGCGTTTGACCCTGAACCATTCCAGCCGCCAGCGCCGGCAATACCAGAGGCAGAATCAGGCGAGGCCACAAATGTTTCCGACACTTATTCATTGGGGGCTGGTTTTCCAGTTGATTGCTGCCGCGAGGTAATGGAAATGAAATGAATTGGCATTGTTCATTGGAATAAGCGCTGGCATGGCGGTGTGTCATTTCTACGGCAGCGGCGGGCCTGCTTTGATACGATAAAATTCCGACGGCAACGTCGCCGGGTTTGTGTCCATCCACGTCCAGGGCATGGCCGGCGAATTCGTGATCAGGAGAGTGCTCCAATCAAAGAGGTCGGTCGAAACCTCCACCGCGTAATCCGGCCCGCTCTCGCCGTTGACTTGCAGCATGAACCGTCCGTTGTAGATCCCCATCGCCGCCATCACGGGCATCGTCAAGGGATTCACCAGGATGGAAAAATTTTGGGTGGCGCTTTGACTGGGAAATCCGTTGTCCGCCACCGCCAGCCCCACTGGGTAGGCGGCGTCGGCATTGGCCGCCATCGGTCTCCAGTTAAAGACCACGTTGGTGGCGTCGGTTTGAGTCAGAGTGGCGTCAGACGGCCCGTTCAACAAAGTGAAGGTCAATGTCAGCGGCGGGGTGCTTGTGTCCGTGACGCTGGCGGTGAAGGCCACAGTCTGTCCCACATTAACTGTCTGATTACTGATTGAATTCAGCACTGGCGCCGCGTTGGTAGGAAGGAAACTGGCGCTAACCTTGTCAATCAAAGCCGTGGTCAGCGCGCTGTTATTGTGCGCGCAAACCGCCAGGCCAACGTAAGCGCCGACCGGCATATTGATGGTACTTGTGCCAATCACGGTCCAGGAATTGCCGTCGGCGGAATACCAGGCGGTGAACGTGTTGTTGGTGCGCGTGAGCCGCACCCAGGCGGGCGGCGCGCCGGCCACCACGTCCGAGCTGGCACTGGCGCCGGTGCCGTTCCGCCAAATAAACTCGATTCCGGCGCTCGGTTCCACGTCCGTCAGCGCATGGGACGAATTGGCGGCGAGCGATTCGCGGATCATCACCGCCACCTTGGCATTAGCGGAAGTGTTCTGAATGGCCAGGACCTGCGCGCGAATGTCGCAGTTGGTGCTGACTGGAAGGTAAGTATAAACAAACTGAAAGGCGTCATTGGTACCCCAGATGTCGCTGCCGGAACCGGAAATGTTCAGTTGCCCGTTGCAATAGGAAGCGCTGCCCGGGAATCCAACCAAGCCAACGTCGGTATTGGTGAATTGCGGCGGCAATGCGCCCGGTATTTCCGCGCCTGCTTCAGCCGAAGGCAGGCTTTCGTAGCCGTCGTTGGTGAGGGTGACCACATAATAATAATTCTGACATCGCACCAGATTGGAGTCGGTGTAATTGGTGCCGGAGATCGCCGGGGCGATGATACTGTAAGGCCCTCCGCTCACTGTGGAGCGTTTCACATTGTAATAGCGCCCCCGGCAAGCCATTCCAATTTAATATCATCTGATTGTTGGCGGCGGTTGCTGTCAGGCCCGTGACGATGGCCGCCGGCGTGGCGCTGACTTCCACGGAATTGCCGCTCGTGCCGTTCGCGTTGGCGCCATTCGCCGTAACGACATAATAATACGTTGTCAGGTTGGTGACGTTGTTGTCCATATATCCCAAATTCACACCGCCGATGTTTTCCGGCAACAAGCGAGTAGGGACCGCCACTGGTCGGTGGCCCGCCACAGATTGTAAGTGGCCGCGCCCGGGGACGATGTCCCAACTGACCGTCACCTGCGCGTTGCCTCCAACGGCAGCCACGCCCGTTGGCGCGGCTGGCGGCGGCAGAGTCGTGTCGCCTCAGTATGGTGATATTGGTCGGGAGTCAAACCAGCGGAAGTCGCGGTCAGAGTGATGGTGCCAGGCTGGGTCGGTGGATTGAACAATGACTTCGGCCAGACCGTTGAACACCGAGCGCTGGCTGGCCTTGTCGGCTTCATGGGAACTGGGATCGCCATTGCCCACGCCGATGATGTTGCCGCCGCTGACCGTAAAATTGATCAGATTGGTTGCGGTGGGCACGACGCGTCCCTGCGCATCCAGCACTTCCACGGTCACCACGCAAACATCGCGGCCATCGGCCAGAATGGTGTTGCGGTCAGGGCAGAGCGCGATTGCGGCGGGCGCGCCGGTGGTGACGATAGTATTCGTGATGACGGCCGACCCGTTGTTCGTAGCCAATGGCTTGGAGCGTTCCCGGCGCGTAAGGCACGTTGTCCCATTCGACGTGGCCCTGCATATTGAGCGTCTGCCGCCCCAAACTGACGCCGTTGGTGAACAATTCCACCGCCTGGCAATTGCCAAAGGCCCAGACGTTGATGGGTTGCCCCGGCGTCTGCCAATTCCAATGCGGGAAAAGATGCAACACCGGCTTGTAGGTCCAGTTGGCCTGGTAATAATAGAAATTGTCCTTCGGAAAACCGCAAGTGTCCATGATCCAAAATGCGAATTGATGCAGGGCCAGCCATAAGGCGTCGGCTCGCCGCGATAATCAAAGCCCGTCCACGAAAACCCGCCGGAAGCCCACGGACGGGCATAATAATACTGCCACCAGACTTCCGCCGGCTCGCCCCAGCTTACCGCGCTGTTCTCAATATCGTAACCCCAGACGTAGCCGTTCGACCGTGTCGTTGGTATAAATGCCGCGGTCGCTAACTGCGCTGGATGTTTCCGTGCCAATGATAGGTTCGGCCGGGTAGCTGGCGTGGAACGTATCCTGGGAACCCAGCGAATAATTGAAACCATTGACATCCAACACGGAGCTGAAGCCGCTGCCCCATCGAGTTCAGAGCGGCGGTACACAAGCGCGTGGAATCCAATGAATGAACCAGGTTCTGCATGACCTGTATGATCGAAGCGCCAGTGGTCGTACCTTGAAGAGGTTCTTCATTGCACAGCGACCACATGAATACTGAAGGATGATTTCGGTCACGGCGGATTTGACGGCTCAATTCGCTCAATGGCTCGGCATTGGTCCCAAGGCGGCGGTTTTCATCCAGCACCAACATGCCCAGCTGGTCGCAGGCATCGAGCAATTCCGCCGTCGGCTCGTTATGCGAGGTCCGAATATGCGTTGCATCCCATCTCCTTCAATCTCTCGATGCGGTAATACTGCAAGCGGTCCGGCAGCGCCGAACCCACACCCGCCATGTCCTGATGGTTGCACATGCCCTGGATCCACACGTGCTGTCCATTGATGAAAACGCCGTTGGTTGAATCAATCGAAACCGTCCGCACGCCAAACGGCGTGTTGTAAATGTCCGCGACCGCGTTCTGATTGCTGACCGTGGTTGCCAGATTGTAAAGATAGGGCGTTTGCAGCGACCATAAATTGGCCGTGCAACGCAACGGTCTGGGTCACCACCAAATCCTGTCCAGCCGGGATGCTCACCGCCGAAGTAACGGTGGCGACCGCGTTGCTGTTGGCGTCAAAAATCGTCGAAGTCAAACTGCCATTGGCGGTTGCCGTCGCGCTTTGGTTGGTGACATCGGTTTGCACGGTGATGGTGGCATTGGAACCGACGAGCGAGGTGGTGGCCACATACGTCCCCCATTCCGCGACGTGAACGGGATTTTCCGTCGTCAGCCAGACATGCCGGTAAATGCCCGCCCCTTCATAAAACCAGCCCTCAAACCGGCTGGCATCCACCCGCACCACCAGCACATTGGTCCCGCCGGGATTGGCATAGGGCGTGACATCAAAATAAAAACTCGAGTAGCCACTGACGTTCCGGCCCAGGATGTGCCCGTTTAACCACACCAGGCAGTTGCGATAAACGCCGTCAAATTCCAGCCACATCGCCTGTCCGGCATAACTTGCGGGCAGGGTGAACGTGTGCCGATACCAGGCAATGGTGTTCGCACTGGTGGATCCGGAGATTCCGGATTTGAAGCCATGTCCTCCATCCGCGCTGGAACTGAACGGCAATGTCCACCACCCAATCATGCGGCAGATTTAATAACCTCCAGGCGCTGTCGTTGTAGTTGGTCTGGACAAACGAGACATTCTCCCCTGCGTGCGTGGCAATCGGATCAATCCGGCTGGTCTCCATGTAGGATTCAGAATTGGTGTTGGTTGCGGAGCCCACTTCATCGGCATCCAGTTTGGCCAGATCGGGAATTTCAGGATAATAAGTCACGTTGGTGGTCACATCCGGCGGATCACCCAACTGGAAACGCCAGCCATCGTCGAGCAAGAGCTGACTGCGGGGAGAGGCGGTGAAATTAACCATCGTGTTAGGCGGCAATCGTATTGGGCGGGACGGCCTGATCGAGAAGACCATTGATAACGATCGTATAATTGCTGCCGTAGGCCAGCGGCGTGGTCGTGAGGATGACCGACGAGCTGTTGGCGAGTCAGAGACGCCGCAGTGATGGCAAGGCCATTGCTGAAAGCATAATTCGCCGGATTCGTGGCAGTGGCCGCGCCGAGGGACTTGGAAAAGTCCACTTCCACATTCGTTGTGCCGATGTTGAAGGCGTCCAAAACAACCGGTGGATTCGTATCGAGCGTCACCGTAAGCGCAACCGGGGCGCTGGTCACCGCGCCATAATTGTTGGTCAACACAAGTTGGTACGAACCGTTATCCGTGATTGCCGCGGTGAACGCCAACTCGTTGGTGTTTGCACCCGGGAGATTGGTATATCCGCCACCATTGTTAAACTGCCATTGCATGTAAAGCGGCTGCGCGCCTGACACACTGGCCGCGAAGGTCACCAAGGTCCCGGCAAACACGTCGTTCGTAGGTGACACAGTTAATTGGCTGATCCCAGGGACCAATGCTGGCGTCAAACGCACGTCGAAAACCGCGTCAAAATCATGGCTGCTGCCAAAGGTGACAGCTCCGCCGCTTGTGGGAAAAAGCCCGATCTGGCCTCCGGCATAAGGATTGTCGCTGGAGACTGCGAGCGCTTCCCATCCGGAAGACGTCTCCGCCCTGCCAAACGACCAGGCATACTCGGTGTTTGCCTCCAGAGTCAGCGAAAGCCCGGTCCATTGCAGCCAGTCACCGTCGTTAAAGCTGACGTTGCCCGAGGTGTAGGTTTTCAGCAACGTGACACTGCTGCCGGTCACTGAATAAATGTGCAGGTAATACGGCTGGGGTGTGCCGATGCCGCTGTAAGAATCCAGCCCGGCGGTCATTAAAGAGAGTGACGACAGCACATATCCCGTTGAATCGGTTCCCGTGGTGAACGTCTGGCCCGGTTCGCCGGCGCCATGAACGCTTTGGTTGTCGGTGTAATAATTCAAACCATCGGGAGACGTCTTGTTGCCATACGTGGACAATTGGGAAATATCATTAATGCCGGGGGTGGGTGCGGTTGCGCCAATATCAACCAGTGTTTGTCCCTGAACCACTCGGGCGGCCAGTGCCACAACAGCCAGTGCAAGACAAATGTCGAGTTTCATTGCAGCCGCAAAATGTAAAAGTTTTGCCGCCCGCCGGCAATGGCGTTAGTTAAGATGAAGTCGCCGGCGCCATCAAAAGTGTCGGTGGCGAGAATCGCCCAGTTGACGAGTGGCAACATCAGATTCGTCGAGGCCAGAAGGTAATAAGTCCAGTTTGCCACCCCCCCGGTTCCGCTAAAGACAAAACCGTTTCCGCTGAAATTCATCATGCCAAATTTTGGCCGGGCTGTCCGCAAGGCGACGGGTGCCACCAACCAGTTTTGGTTGACGCCCCCGTTAGCCGACCATTGGCCGACGACCGTTCCAGCCGTGGTGCTGAGACCGAAATCGTCCATGACCTGCCCGCTGCCGACGTTTTCCAGGATAAAAGCCGAACCGCTGGCTTGGAAGGTCCAAAGCTGGTCGGCGGCGCCCGTGTAGCCGCTCAATACCAGTTGCGCGCTCGCGGTCGGGCCGGACAGGTCGTAACCATTGGCGGCGGTGATTTTGTAATTGCCGCCGCCGACGGAAACAATCGTCCACTGTTGATTGGTTCCGCCATAAGGTTGCTGGTCGGTACCGGTGCTGGTGCCGCCGCCATTGGGATCATCCAGCGCCAGACCGCTCTCCTGGCTGATAATTGTGTAGGTCCCGTTGCTGAGACCCGGAGTGACGCTGACTTGCGGAGAGTTGGTGCTCTCGACGCTGCCGTTCACGGCGGACACGACATAGTAATAGGTTGTCCCATTGGTCACCCCAAAGTCCGTGTAATTCGTTCCGGCCTGGTTGACGGTAACAGCATAATTCCCGCCGCTGGTGGTTGAGCGCTTCAAGTTGTAGCTGGTCGCGCCAAAACTTGGACTCCATTGCAAACTTACCTGCGCGATGCCGGCAGTCGCAACCAGATTGGCTGGCGCGGCCGGCGATCCCACCCAGGCGCTGACTTCGGAAGAGTTGGCGCTGGCGCCTGCCGAATTGGTGGCGGCAACCACAAAGTAATACACCGCTCCGTTGGTCAAACTAGCAACCGTCAAGCCAGCGGTTGTGGTGATATTCGTAGCCTTGTAGCTCCCGCTGACGGTGCCATACTCCACGATGTATCCGCTGGCCCCGCCGCTCACCAGCCAGGAAAGGGCCGCCTGTGAGAGTCCGCCCGTCACCGCGAGGCCGCTTGGAACCGGGGGAGGAACCGGCGCCGTGCTCTGGACGACCACGGAATCGAAATCGGGCGCGGGCGCCGTTGGGTTGGAAATGGCGATGCTGTTGCTTCCCGCAAGCAACGGCACTGTTATGGTTTCCGAAGTCAGCGAATTCCAGGCACCGCTGGTGCCAAACGTCAGCGCGGTGGCGCTGCCGCCATTGATACTGATGTCGGCGCTGCGGCTGGGATCACCATTTTCATAAAAGAATGTCACATTGTAGGCGCCTGACGTTGGCGCCATGACATTGTTGAGCGTCAGTGTTCCACCATTGCCAACATAACCAATCTTTAAGCCGGCGGACAGTTCCGGGGATTCCGCCAGACGCGCACCGCCGCCCAGCACATTTCCCGGAGCATCGGCGAGAAACCGGAAGGCGGGAAAGACCGGCGCGATTCGGTAAAACGTGGCGCCATCCGATAGAACATTGGCGCTATAACCATTGGTTTGGCAGCCCAAATCCGTGCCCGCCCACAAATCCTGCACTTCAGCGGCATTGGTAAACCCGAGCTGCGCCCAAGTCACGCTCATATTTATGTTGGACGACCCCAAATTAAAAAAAGCCACGGCGTAGCTGCCGTCCGCTTCGGCAGCGCGCCAGACCTGGGTGGTGGTGTCATAGGTGATCGGCGCGCCAATCGAACCGTTCTGGTCAATTTGCAGCACGTTATTGTTGAAAAGCATGGGCAGGTCATTGGTGTTCAAGTGGGTAAGATCAACGCCCAGAATCAAGGGAGCGCAACAGATGCTCCAAAGCGTCATCGTGGCCGTCTCCTGGCTGGCCGTCATGCCGTCATTGGTGCCGTTTCCGACCTCCAGCGAATCCAGATCGTTCCATCCGCCCGGACCGCCAAATTGCGTCCATTTGGGCGCGTCGTTGAACCGGGCCAAAACATTGTTCCAGTCGGTCAAGGGGTAACTGGTGCCGCTGCAATAGCACTCTATGTCCCCTTCAACGCGCCAGCCATTCGCATATTGCCTCCAGATGCTTCCATTATTCACGTCCAGGCTGTTGGAGAGTTCAAGATGAATGGGACGGCCCGTTTGGACCAATGCCTGGGACCAGGCCTCAATGTCGCCAATGTCCCAGTCACCCACTCCGTCAATCTTGAGATAATCAACTCCCCAAGAAGCAAACAGATCCGCCCAGGAATTAATAAACGCCTGCGCCCCCGGCTTGGAATAATCAATGTAATACATGCAATGGTTGCCAAAGTTGTAATTGATCTCATACGTGGATGTGTTGGTCACAATATCCTGCGCATGGTTGGTGGTCCCCAGAATGGGCGTATTCTGATTGTAAGCGGCCACAGGAATGCCCGCGGTCACATAAATGCCGAATTTCAGTCCCAGACTGTGAACATAGGCGGCCACGGCGGCCATGCCGTCCGGAAAGGCGCTCGGATTTACCACCCAGCGCCCATAAGCATCCACCGTGTTGGACGGGTTGAAATAATAGTAGTCATCCAGATTGATATAGATGAAGCCGTGGTTTTGCAGCCCGCTGTTGTGCATGGCCAACGCCTGCGCTTCCACTGTCGCTTCGGTGGGATGGTTCCGTAAAAAGCTCCAATTGCTCCAGCCCAGGGCGGGAGTTGCCGACACTCCGTTGGTCTCTGCGCCAGCCAGAAGCGCCTGACTGATGACTAACAAAATGGCCGCCCAGAGGGGCCTGGATAATTTCACGTTTCTTTTGATGGTTCCGCGGAAAGCTGATAACAAGACGCCAGCCCGGGGAAATAACTTCAATTTCATAATTTCAACTTGCACGCTTCGTATACAGTTTAATCGAGGCAATTCCCAATCGAAACCAATGTTTGGCCGGATTTTGTTTCACTAACGTGCAGACGCCAAAAGCATCAGGGCATGGGCTTGGGCACGGAAAGGGCGTGCCAGTAATAGGACCAGAGATTGTTGAGTTTGCAAAGCTCCACGTGACCATCACAGCACCCCACGTTGACTGCCCCGGGCAAACGAGTTTGGGCGGTGATACCGTTATATTTTGGCGCGTTGAGGGGAGAACTGTAGGCGTGCCGGGAAATGCAATATCTGGAAATCATTTGGCCGGGAGTGTTGTCAATACCGCCGCCGGTGTAAAAACTATACGGAGTCGGCAGGATGTCACCTATCCCATTCGCAGTGCCGCTATTGGGCCAGCCATCCGCCCAGACGCCGTCCGTGAACATCGGGGTCTGGGAGGTATGACGGACAAAATCGAATTTCCCAAACAGTCCGTTTGGTCCAACGGTGGTTTGGGTCGCGGCAAAGTATGCAGCCGTGCCGGTATCGGCGGCACCCTGGTTCTGATACAGCCAGCCATTGAGGGTGTAACTTGAGGTGTTGGTCCACACGTCGATCATCCAAGTATAGTTGGCCGTTCCAGCTACACCCGCCCCCGCGGCTCCTTCCCGGAAAAGGGCGGGCGGCATATTGTTGGAAAGGGCGACAGGACAATAGCGAACGGCGGCGACCTGGGATTGATACTTTATCAGTGAGGGCAGCCAGACCGAGTTGTCGTTGTTATAATCCATCGGCCCGTTGTCCTCCGCATACATGATGCCCGCCACGGCCATTTGTTTGAGGTTGTTCTCGCACTGGAGGTCCTGCGCCTTGCGCTTGGCCTCTGCCAGCACCGGCAGCAGCAACGCCGCCAGAATGGCGATGATGCCGATGACCACCAAAAGTTCGATGAGCGTAAAGCCTGCACGAAACCGGGAATTTTTTTCCGATTTTTTCCGCCGATCATTCATTGATCCGCTTTGCCGTACCAAAATGCGGCAGATCTCCGCCAGTCCGTTGTCATTCATCTCACTCATAAAAGCATCGCGTGCAGGCCTGCCCGACGGGCCACCCGCCCGCAAGGCAGGAGTTGCCGGCGCCTCCGGTGAAGGACGCGCCGGCCGGCCACGCCAAGTTTACGGCTCCGTCACGCGGAAAAACCCGGCTGGCTGCCCTGGCGTGATGGGCACCGTATTGGTGAACCCGCCCGAACCCGACGCGCCCGCGGAACCAAAGGTGCCGGAGGCCACCGGGGTCCAGTCTGCCAGCGGCGTCAGGAGATTTGTTGATGTAACGATATGATAGCCCTGTCCCCCATCAAAACTCGTCCCGGAGACAACGAAGTTTCCACCTGACACTTGCGCGCCGGTAATCCTGGCGGGATTTCCCGAAGCGGTTCCGGCAATCAATTGGATTTGCATGCCGTTGAAATCGCCTTCGTTGTTGAGGACCCCGGCGCCGGGATTAATCGTATTGGGATAGGCCCACCACCCAATATCGAGGGTTCCGCCTGTGACCGTCACATTGGTGTACATCGTGGCGTTGACACCCTCCCGGAACGACAGATCGGTGGCCGTCGGGCCGTTGACAAGAGAATGTACGGCGCCATTGACCGAGAAGACATCCCCGCGATTCGCCCATTCGCCGCAAGTGCCATAAAAGGCCAGGTTATACTTCCCGTTGGGGACGTTCAAAAGCTCAATGGTGTTGGTTGGGTCATAAAGAACCTCTTCACTATTGGTCAATTGGGCCGTCGTGTTCATGTAACCATCCAGCAGATCTATCGGACCTATCGGGGCGTAAGAATAAGTTCCGAGACCCGTGCCGGTAGCGGCAATCGCCGCGAACCGGATGCCCGTGTCCGTTAATTGATTGTCGGTCAAACCGGACGAGCTGGAATAGGGGGCGGCGAGGGTCTGAACCGTATTCCAGTAGGTGCCGTCGCCCTGGAGGACGGCATAACCGCTATAGGCATTGCCCGGATTGCCATAGGCGGTTGTAACGGCGTCGTAGTTCACAGTGAACTGTCCGTTGGTCGGAACCAGAATCAACGAGTTCAGGTCAACCACGCTGCTGGTGATGGAACCGGAAGGGTTTGCCAGCACAACCTGGTAATATATCTCGTTGGCAGTCGTTGCATCGTTGATGGTCAACGTGCCGGAAGTGGCGCCGGAGAATTGGCCGCCGTTGTTTATATTCGAAAACGGACCGCCGGGGCTGGTCGAGGACTGCCATTGATAGCCGGGGTCAGGCGCTCCAGAACCCGTAACGCTAAATTGGTAGGGGAATCCTGAATATCCGCCGCTGGTACTCGTGGGCTGGTTCACAACGACCGGGGGCACCCCGCTGGCTCCTATCGCAGTGAGGTAAAGGTTTTGGATTTGACTCTCGCTCATGGAATAGTCAAAAACCGCCACTTCACCCATCGTACCGCCAAAGTTGCGGGTAATGCCGAAGGAGTCACCGCCCAGCCAGGTTGTTCCGCCACTGAAGGCTTCAGGGGTGTTGGCAACCGGGTTGACCACCTTGGTCAGGTTGGTGACGCCTCCGTTAACGTAAAAGAGATAGATTGTCGCGTTGGTCGGGGTGATGGTCAGAGCCACGAACGACCATTGGTTGATTGGCGGACACAATCCGGTGTTGAAATTGTAAGTGCTTGCATTGTTGTTCCATACGTAGCCCAGTTCCGTATCGCCGTTGGCATCATTGGTGGCGCCAAAGCCAAACCCGGCCGCATCGCCGCCATTGCGATAGATTAACAATCCCGCACTGGGTTGCTGTGTCATCGTCGGGTAAATCCACGCAGTAAAGGTAACGGCGTTTGTATTCAGGTCCAACGAGGGCAGGACGATCGTCCCGCTTGGTTGAACTTCAGTAAAGCTGGCCGCGGTATCATTGGCTGCAAATCCAGCATACGTCGGGCCGGGCTGGTCATCCGCCACATAGGTCCCATAGAGACCGTCAAAGTAATTGCCGCTCGAATCATAAGCCGAAACGGCGGCGTCCGCCGGATTAAGCGTTTCGTTCAGACGCCAATAGGCCCATGGATGGTTGGTGAAAACCGCAAAATCATACGGTTCGCTGGCGCTCGGAGCCGGGGGATCGGGCAACACCACGAGCGACACCGGCGTGCTGTTGCTCGAGCCAATGATATTAGTGCAAGTCAAATCGTAAGATGCCGAAGCCGACAACTGCAGATTGTTCAACGTGAGCGTCGTATTCGTCGCGTTCAAAATGCCAACCGAGTTCGACTGCCAAAGAAAAGTGCCCGGCGGACCTCCAAATGCCGCGGTGAACGAAATCGAACTGCCCACGTAGGCGTCCACGGTCGAAAAACCGTTGCCCGGACCGGGCGTGGTGTCCTGCGTCAAGATGGGGGCGACGGCGGGATCAACGGTGAGCTGGGCGATTGAACTGGTGGACGCGCCAAAAATGTTGGAGACCACGCAGAGGTATTGAATGTAGTAGGTCGTGGCATTGTTGGTCGGAATCACGGTGACCGTGGAATTCGTCGCGTTCAAAATCGCGTTGGTCACGCCGCCGCCGGTGGCGTTGTCGCTATACCACTGAAACCAAAGGTTGGTATGGAATGGATCACCCAAAGCCGTTTCTGTGATTGTCACGGACGACAAAGCATAGACTTCGGACGGAACTCCGGCATATTCTTCGTATGCGGGTGTAAAAATGGGCACATTCACCGCCGGGTTCGTTGGAAAAATGGGAACGATTTGAAAGCCATTGAGGCCGCCTCCGTAGCCGCCACCATCACAATTATTGCGAATCAAGATGGCATCATTGGTCAGCCCGCTCAAGACTTCATAGTTGGCGCCGTAGTAGGCATTGCCGTAAGTGTTGGCCGTTGGCGGGACTTGAACATATGTCCCCAAAAAAGCACCGGTGCATACGTCAAATAGATGCGGTGTCAGGTCCGGGCCGCCGACCATCGTATCGTCCAATGGATTGCCGCTCACCGACTGTATCCAACGCTCGGAAGTTTCGTAATAAGCGTATCCGGTGATATAAAGGACGATGGAATAACCTTCCGCGGCTTCTGATTTATACCAGGAATTGATGCCACTGACATAGACGAGTGGCTTGTCGTTTATTGCCGTATTATACACCGAATTACCCAAGGCGGTGTTTGTGCCAGGCCCCCATGACAAAATAAAACCATCCAATAAATCACCATCCGGCGTGCCAAGTCCGGCTGACCCGGTCGTTCCCGCGTAACCAGAATCCCAATTCATAAACAAGGAGGTTGCCGCCCCGACACTATTTGTCACCGGAACACTGTCTCCAAATTGGCCAAAAGTATTCCAATTGGCCTGCGCATAGTTGGGCGCGCCGGCTGTCTCGCTCGGGGTCAATCCGTCCGATGAGCTGGTGACTATGCCGTCGCCGCCGGCGCCGACGAACTGAACGCCAACGGACTGAGCAAAGGCATGGGACGTATCCATAGCAAACCAAAGTCCAAAGGCGGCGGCGAATATGCGGCAGGACAGCAATTTAACGGCTAAGTTTGTCATTTTCATAGTTTTTAATTTTTAACCTGGGTTGGATGGTTGGTTCAACGGGTTGCCATTTTCTAGGTTTTGGGTATTGGGCCGGAAACATTCGGCTCTCGTGCAAAAAACCCCAGCCCGCCGACTGAAGCTCCGCCTTCGCAGTGACAAGAAATCACACGCCGCAGGCTGCTTGGCCAAACAGTTGGGATTTGCATAGCGTGAATATTGCAAAAGCCCGCTCGCATGTCATGTCGGGCATATTATTGATACGGCAAAATGGGTCATGCTCTTGTTGCATTACCGGCAGAATGGGACGAACGAAGACTGGCCTCCCGGCCTTGATCATTTCGCCGGGAACAACGACGGGGTCCCCTGTGGGATTTTGGCGTAAATGGCCACCGCCTCGCCACGAGAGCGCACGTGCAGTTTTTGGTAAATCCGATGCACGTGCGTGTTGACTGTGGACACGCTGATCCCCAACTTATCGGAGATTTCTTTGTACGCAAACCCCTTGGCAAGCAAAGTGAGCAATTCCGTTTCACGCGGTGACAATCCCTCGGGTCCCGCGTTTTGTTTGGGCGCCAATTGAAAGGCTTTCACCACTTTGCGGGCGATGTAACTGTCCATCGGCGAACCGCCCTCATGGACCTGTTTCATTGAGGCAAACAACTCGTCCTTTTTCGTGCGCTTCAACAAATAACCGGTCGCACCCGCAGCCAGGGCATTGAAGATGTGCTCCATATCTTCATATACAGTCAACATGACAAACTCAGTCTCGGGCATCCGCGGCTTGAGCACCTCAACGCAATGCACACCGCTCTGGCCGGAAAGATTAATGTCCACCAGCGCAATATTTGGTTGCTCCCCGGGCAAATGAGCGATAGCGCTTTGCGCTGTGTTATAAGAATTCAACAGGCGAAATTCCGCCGATTCCAAAATCCATTTGGCCAGATATTTCCGGACCAAGCTGTCATCTTCAATGATGGAAACGGTTATTTTCAAACGCTTCATAATGTCATTTTATGCAGTCTGGCGGAAGTCGTAGATTTGCCTGACACTGCCGCGGCGATTTCAAAGCGCTCAAGGCGACGGGGGGTTCGCGGAGAACGTAAAACGCACCGTCGTTCCTTCACCCGGCGCGCTCACAATATCGCACCGGCCGCCGATTTTTTCCAACCGCTGGCGCATGTTGCCAAGACCGTTGCCCGGAACCATGCGGTTCGAGGCCCCGGTCGAAAATCCACAACCGTTGTCTTTCACGACCAGTTCAATTCCGGTTTCCCGCACGGAAATTCCGATGTTCACCTCTGTGGCGCGCGAGTGCTTGACCACGTTGTTTAGCGCCTCCTTTAATGCGAGGAACAGGTTGTGCCTCGCCTCACTGGTCAAAAACCAATCCGGCAATTCATCGGGAATTTCGAGCCGGCAACGCACGTCGGCTGCCCCCAAAAAATCCAATGCGCACTTCTCCAGATAGTTGATGAGACTTTCAAGTGTGTCGTGCCGGGGATTCACTGCCCAAACGATTTCATCCATCGCGCGCGTCACCTCCCGCGCTGTGTCGTAAATCTCCTTTAAGCCAACGCGGCTTTGGCGCGGGTTGGTGGATTCGTCCGTGGCTATTTGGCTGAGCATCGTAATGCGAGTCAGATGCTGGCCCAGATCATCATGGATGTCGTTCGCAATGCGGGCGCGCTCGGCGGCAATCGCCTGTTGTTGTTCCAGCCGCTCCAGTTTGCGCCGCATCCGCCGGCGCGTGTCGAACCAGACCACCCCACCAGCCGCCAATGCGGTCGCCACCCCGCCGAAAACATGAAACCACGTCGTCTGCCAGAAATAGGGCAGCACTTCAAACTTCAGACTGGCGCCGGTTTCGTTCCACACGCCGTCGTTGTTGCACGCGGTCACTTGGAACGAATAGCTGCCGGGCGGGATATAATTGTAGGTCACCACCCGCTTCGTGCCGGCGTCCACCCATTCGGTCTCAAGATTGTTCAGCCGGCATTTGAACCGCACTTTTTCCGGCGCGACAAAGCTCAAGCCCGTGTATTCAAATTCAATGCGATGCCGGCCCGGAGAAATTTTCAGCGGCCCCGCGGAGTTGCCGTCCGCAAATTCTTTGTCGTCCACAAGCATTTCTTCGATTCGCACCGGCGGCGGCAGCGGATTCAGTTTGACGCCCGCCGGGTCCACGGCGACAAGTCCCTTCGCGGTTGCAAACCACAACCGCCCGTCCGCCGTTTTGCAGCCCGCCGATTGCAAACCTTCCGAGCATTCGAGCGTCGGCATGCCTTCGTTGATACCGTATGTCAGAAATGGAACATTGGTGATTTCGCCGTCGGCGCAGCGGTTCAAATCTTTTTCGCTGGCGCGCAAGATGCCGCCGTAGGAACTCATCCAAAGAAATCCGCGCCCGTCCGCTTCAATGTGGCCGATGACGCCGTTGGGCAAACCCTGCTCGCGGTTGATCATGGAAAATTTTCCGTCCTTGAAGCGGTCCAACCCACCGCCGAACGTGCCAATCCATAGCGCGCCGTCGGCGGCGAAATGCAGACATTCAATGAAATCAGACGACAGCCCATCAGATTTTTTGAACCGCCGGAAATTTCCGTTTTGCCACCGCACCAGGCCGCCGCCTAACGTGCCGAACCACAGCGTCCCCGATTTGTCCCGCGCCATGACGCGCACATCGCCAAACGGCTTGCCGTCAATTTCGCCGAACCGCTTGAGCTTTCCATTTTGATAACACAGCGGACCTTCTGGCGTGCCGATCCAAAGTTGCTCGCCCACAAACAAAAGCGCCGGCACCCGCAACAGAACATTTTCCAGCCCCGGCGCATAATCAAACGCATCGTCTTTTTGCTTGAACAATCCCCCGCCCCACGTGCCGGCCCAGATTTTCCCTGCGCCATCGGCGCCAAGCGACCAGACATAGGGATTGAGCAATCCCTGCGAATAGTCGAAATTTGTCCAGGCGCCATCTTGCAGGCGATACAAGCCCGCGCCTTCGGTGCTGGCCCATAGCGCGCCATGCGGCGCCGGCAGCACGGAGAGCACGGGACAGCTTTTCCATTTGTCCGGCGGCGAAATGGTTTCAAGGTTGTCGGGGCGGATCAGCACCAGCCCCTCGCCGGTGCCGCACCAGAGGTTTTTTTCGCGGTCTTCACACAACGAAATCACCCAGTCAGACGGCAATCCGTTGTCGCGGTCAAAGTGCAACGCGGGTGTGTTGGTTGAATCGGGATATACCAGCCACAGGCCGTCGTCCGACGTGCCGCCCGCCAGCGCGCCTGAGGACGTTTCCATGAAGTTCGCAATAAACTTCAATCCCCACGGCGCGGCGCCTAAATCGGCAATCCACCTGCCGTCTTTCCACTTGCGAATGCCGCCGTCGCAAGCGACCCAAAATCCGCCGTCATGCGCCGCGCAGAAGCCCTGCACGTAGTCGTTCGTGGACAACTCGGTGGTCAATCGGCCATTTTTGAGCGCGGACACGACCCCTTCGCGTTCAACCCAAACCGTTCCGTCCGATGCGCGCGCCAGAGACAGAACCTTGGTGACGGCGCCCGAAGGCGGCGATAACACCTTGCCGTCGCGCACGCGAGCCAGTTCACCGTCCTCGTTCAACAGCCAGATGTCGCCCCCATCGTCGTCGGTGATGGCGTAGATTTTCCCGCCGCCCCAATTTGCGCGCAGCGGTACGGCGGCAAAATGGCCGTCCTTGTATTGCGATACATCGCCGCTTTCCGTGCCGATCCACAGCGTGCCGTCAGCCGCTTCAAACAAACTGGTGATGCGGCTGCTGCGCAGTTCGGGTGTGTTATTGTCATCGAAAACCGTGAAGCGGACGCCGTCGAACCGTGCCAATCCGTTGTACGTGCCCACCCACAAGTAGCCGTCGCCCGTCTGCACGACGGCGGTGACTTTGTTTTGCGGCAGTCCTTGCTCCACCTGCCAGGTGCGCGTGAAATAGTCCGGCGCGGCAGTCACGGGCAAAAGGCCGGCGGCAATCACCGCGAAGACTGGCGCAATCCCGCAATGAAATCTTCTTTTGACGACGCGAGGGAACATCACCTTCTTTTACCCGCCGGGAGGTCAAAGCCGCAAGTTAATTCATCCGCCTCACTTCATTCGTTTTAACTGAAATACGCTTCCGTTGTTATGGCCACCCCCCGTGGTCGCACCAAAGAAAATACCGTTAATGCATTTTAATCTATAATGACTATCGCACCAGCGTGAGCACCTCCGGTTGCCAGGGGAGATGGTTGTAGTTAAGACCTGCCGCGTGGGAGCCGAGACCCTGGTAGAGGAACTGCAAATTGCATGGGGCGATGGTCTGCGTTTCGTCGGGATTGGTGCGAACCAGATCCCCGCTGCTGATGTCGCTCGTCCAGGCGTTGCCGTCGCTGAAGGCGGGCGCGGGCACGATGGAACTCGTTGACCAGAATAATACCTATTCCGGCTCAACCACGATCACCGCCGGGACCCTCATCCTCGGCGGTCCGGGCCAGTTGGATGGCGGCATTTACGCGGGTGCGATCGGTAACAGCGGCACGTTCATCGTAAGCACCACCGCGGGCCAGACGTTTTCAGGACCCGTCTCCGGGAGCGGCAATCTGATAGTTGAAACAAATCAGTCTCCAAATCAAACCGCCACGTTAACCTTGACCGCCGCGAACACTTATACGGGATCCACGATCATTGGTCCTGGCGGCGATCTGGTCTTACAAGGCTCCATCAGTAATTCCTCCCTGATTGACGTGCAGGGCAACGGGACCCTTGACGTAACCTTCTTTACCGGCACTGGCTTCACCGTGAATGCTGGCCAAACACTGCGCGGCAGCGGGACCATCCTGCAAAGTGGCGTTACCATCACAAATAGCGGCATCCTGGCTGCAGGGGAGAGCGGCACCATGGGTACGCTCACGTTGAGCGGCCCCCTCGTGTTGACCAGCACCAGCGAAACCGCCTTGCGCATCAACAAAACAGGAAGCGTCCTGACGAGCGATATGGTTGCGGGCATCGGCGCCGGCAATGCCACTTACGCCGGAACTTTGGAGGTCACATTCTCGGGCACGGGCACCCTGGCTATGGGGGACAGCTTTACCCTGTTTGGGGCCACGGGCGGAACGGGCAATTTCTCCAGCATTGTGGGCGCGCCCCCTGGATACGGCTTCACCTTCTACCCCAATACAGGAGTGTTGACTGTTACCTCGGTGCCTCCAACTGTCGGAACCAACGTTACGTTCTTCGTTAGCGGCAAAACGTTGACCCTCTCGTGGCCCTCAGCTTACCTCGGTTCGACCTTGCAATCGAACTCGATCAGCCTGACCAACCCCAACGACTGGTTCAATGTCCCTGGATCCAGCACTGTGACCAATGAGAACATCACGATCGGCCCGGGGAACGTCTTCTACCGTCTGATGACTCCGTAAAGCTCCCGAAATTTACCTGCCCCGCTCGCCTTTTTGACGAGCGGGGGTGGTCTTTTTTAACACGTAAACCGAAATTAATTTTGATCGACGCGGCGATGCTTTAATGTGGCCTCCGGCAACCTTTTGTGATTCCTCGACGTCTGTAATGGGTAAAGGGAAAGTGTCGCGAAGCGACATTGGAAAATTAGCCTGGTCCCGCGGCCGCGGGATGCCGGGAAATGCATCCAAAAATCCTGTGCGTCCTGGAAGGACGCCGGAAATGGCAGACCCTCCAACCTCCACTGGCCGCGAAATTCGTTTGGCGTTTTCGACTGCGGCAGTCCTTCAGCGGCTGCAAAAGCGCGCCAGCGCGACGGCTGCTGCCGCTTTCCCTTCCTGCTTCCGTTCCACTTTCCTGCCTTTTTGGGCCTTGGATCTTGGAATTTCTCTGGATGTTGGTTGATAGCAAACAAGAGGACGAATCCAACAACGAAAAATTGAATGTCGTTGATGAACCTGGAGATCATGAACTTGTGCTGCCAAGCGAGAGGCGCCTTTCTATAATCATCCGAATCAGATTCGGCTGGCTGAAGCGCCAGTCCCACCAGAGACCATAACACGGTCGGCGGCCATCCGTTGACAAACCAACCGTCGGAACCGTATTTCGCCTCATAAGAGGACTATTCTCCAACCGAAAGTTTGTAGATACTGACGCTAAATCGCGGCAGGGTGAGTGATTCGGGGATGGAATTAACGGGCGAACTGCTGATGATGGGATTTTTGCCGTCGGTTTTATCGGACGCCAGCCGCCACAACGTTCCCTGGCCGGATAAATCCGCGCCGGTGATGTTGAGTTTAAGAGGTTGCTCAACCTCAGTGGGATTCAAGACGGCCACGGTGAGAGCGCGGTGGTCCTCTGTCCATGCCGCCACCACATCCAGGGGAAATGTGTCGCTGCCGGCATTGACGACGGGTTGCTCGCCGCCCGGTGGATCGGTGGGCTTGGGTTGGGGCGAGTTGCCGGAGACATCAACCGGTATGGTGCCAAAGTGGTCGCGATAGATTTTGAAGACCAGCCCGTTGGCATTTAGCGAAATATTGGTCCCATTGCGCGCAATCAGGGAAGTGGCGAAGGTCTGTGCCGCCATTTGAAAGATGCCGGAATGCCGGAACATTTCATGAAACACCCAGGCATACGCGGGGTAGGTGGGATATGGGCTGTTGAAGCCGGCATAGGCCCACTCGTCAATGTTCAGCGGCTTGGGATGCGCGGCAAATTGCGGCAGCAATTTTTCGTATTCCAGGTATTCCTCATATTTGATTCGGATATGGTTGGCGGGGCGGCGCATCCAGTCTGTGACAGGCTCGTTGGGATCATTCGGCACCTGGCGCCCGGTGGCGAGACTGAAGTGCGTGCCGCCGTAGTTGTAGAAGTGCTCGCTGATGAGGTCAACATTGTCGAAACAATTCATCAGCAGGCCGCCCGTCCAGTCTTCGGGCGAGAGGTAGGGCGGGACAAGGTTGGTGCCCAGGCTCAACGATTCCCGGGAACCCGTCATCGTGTCCGGCATGGCGCCGCTGGCGACCAGTTTGATGGTCGGGTCCGCCTTCTTCATGGCCATGGCAAACTGGTTGTGTTTATACTCAAATTGATTGAGCTTCATCGCGCCGTATTGGTAACTGATCCCCCACATTTCATTGCCAATGCCCCAAAACTTCACGTGATAGGGCGCTGGATGTCCGTTGGCCGCGCGCAGTTTGCCCATGAAGGTCGAGACGTCGCCGTTGCAGTATTCCACATAATTCCGCGGCGGACCAATCGTCGCCGGTGCCGGCGTTAAGGGTGATATAAGGTTCCACGCCCAGAAGCTTGCACAAGGTCATAAACTCGTCGGTGCCAATGTCGTTGGGTTGAAGCGCGCGCCAGACGGGGTCAAAGACCGGCGGGCGCTTGTCGGGATCGCCGATGGCGTTTCGCCATTCAAAGGCGGAAACGTAATTGCCGCCGGGAACGCGATAAACGCCGGAGTGAAGACTCTTGAGAACAGCGATGGCGTCGGGCCGGAAACCGTCGAGGTTGTCGGCCGGCATCAGGGAAACCGCGCCGACGTGGAAAGAACCGGCGCCGGTGGCGCGGATTTCAAATCGGGCGGGGCCGGATGCGGCGGCTTTGAAAGAGAAGAGGAATTTCCTGTAATCCTTCCGCAATCTGCCCAACGGAATGGTCTGTTGCGCTGCATCCTCATTGGTACCCCAGACAATATTGATGGAGACCCTGGCGCTGGAATCGCCGGCCAATTGGATCCGTCCATTATACAAGGTGCCTTCGGTGAAATTGACGCCGCTTTGGCTGATGCCGCGCGGCTCGGCACCGGCCAGCGTGATCAACGGCGTATGATCGCCTGTAAAAGGATTGTTGGTGTCCATGATCACGGAATCCACCGGGCCGATCGGGTTCCAGCGGCCCGGGCCGACGCCGCGCCGGCGGCCAAACCCGCCAAACCCACCCTGGTTTGAATTGGGTTGTTCCGGGGGTCTGGGCATCACCGCGTAATAGAATTTTCGGTCATCGAGCATTTCGCTCCACAGACTGCTGTAAATGAGGCTGCCGGCGTGCTCAAGGAACTGGCCGTAAATATACGGAGAAATCGGCGGACCGGTTTTCGAGGCATCAATGGTGGCTGCGACCGGCTGGCCGGAGGTCTGGCCCTGGACTTGGCCGGCCAGCGCGGTCAGAAGCAGGAGGACGAAGGAGATTCTTCTCATAATCAATTTTTCACGCCAGGCTGACCTTGAGGGCGCAGGCATAATCGCAAGGTTTCCCGGCAGGCTTCTTCACCGTCAACGACTCGGAGGTTTGGTTCCAGACAAGTTTCTCGTGGCTGCCAAGCAATTCGACGTTCTTTACGCCGCCGGGCTGCGCCGATGAACCAGTGCCCAGGTTGTTGATGACAAAACTGTCGCCTTCGGGCCATCCGAGCGCAATGGCATAAACCACGTCACCCTGTTTACTGCGAGTGAAACGGACGTCGCGGGCGTTCAGTTGACCGGTGCTCTGGCCGGCAAACGCCCCCGCCCGTGCCTGATGCGCGCCTTCGCCATAGACCTTCCACGGCCGCGTGGCGTATATCGCCTCGCCGTTAATCTGCATCCACTCTCCGATGGCGTCCACAATGGCCGCCTCATCGGCATCAATCGTGCCGTCGGGCTTGCCAGGAACGTTGAGAATGAACGTTCCGTTCTTGCTGACGGCATCCACCATCCAGTGAATCGCCTGCCCGGGTTTCATGTAGGAATGACTGAGAAAACGCGGCCGGTTGTAGTGCCAGTCGCCCAGGCACGTTTCAGACTGCCACGCATAAGGCATGATGCGGTTCGTCACGCCGCGTTCATAATCGGCCACCACAGCTTTGGCCTGGCTGTCCGGCACCTGCTTGATATTCAGCACCGCCTCCATGTTGCCGTTGCGGGTCTTGAGATTGTGGTTGTAGAAATAAGCGCCGAGGTTCATGCCCGCCCAGCCCAAGGGCAACCCCGTATTATCGAAATACAATAAGTCCGGATCATGCTGGTCAATCAGGTCCCGGACCCGGTTATAGAAATTGCGGACATATGCTTCGTCAGGATTCTCATGGATGCCGTGCTTGCGGCAATACAGTTGTTGCGGATCGTAACCTTCCCACCACTGTCCCCTGCCGTCGTTGAGCGTCAAACGCCCGTCATAAGGCACTCCGGCCAGCGGACCGGTCCGGTCGCATAGATGGGACACTTGGAACCACCACCAGTTGCGCGCCGCGTGGGCGGTCACGCCAAAACGCAGTCCCTGCCCCCGCGCCGCCGCCGCCCACTCGCCAATAACGTCCCGGTGCGGCCCGATCTTCTGCGCGTTCCACAAATGATATTTGGAGTTCCAGGCGTCGAAGCCATCATGGTGATTGGCGAGGGCAACGAACAATCTGGCGCCCGCCTTTTTGTAACGCTCAATCAACGCCTTCGGCTCCCAATTCAACAATGTCCATTGCGCGCACAAGTCCTTGTAACCAAAGACCGATGGATGCCCATAGCGGTTGAGCTGGTTCCGATATTGGCCCTGTCCCTGAATATACATGTTGCGCGCATACCAATCGCCGTCCTCCGGCACACATTGCGGACTCCAATGCGCCCAAATGCCGAACTTCGCGTCGCGATACCATTCAGGCGCCTCGTAGTTCAGCAACGACTCCCAATCCGGCTTGTAGGGACCATCGCCAGCCAGGCCCGAAATACCGGGTGAATTCAGGGTCACACCATCCCATGTGTTCGGGCCCACCGATTCGGCCATTGGTCCCCAAGCCTCATTGACCACCGCCTGCCATTCGCTTTCAGAGAAGCTGGTGGGCGAGCCGCCCCGATTGCGGGAATTGGCAGGACGCGTGGCGCACCCCAGACTACCGGCCAAAGGCATCGCCGCGGCGCCCGCCCCGGCAGCCATCAGCTTAAAAAAATCACGTCTCTTCATTATTATTCCTATCTCTTATTTTGTTTGTTTCATGGTAGGTGGTCGGCAGCGCGGAAGCGCGGAAGCGAGAAATGACGTTCCCATGCTGAAAAACATCACCTTCATCTTATTTATTAAATGCGACAGCGTCGGCAAACAGACCGTTGTATGCCAGTGTCCAAGGTGTCTTTAACATAAAGTTCCTCTCAAATTAAATTCTCCGCAGGTCCGTGCTGGACCGTTTCGGCAGTCCCGGGGCCGGGGTGCGTTTAAGCACGAGATATTCGATGCCCAGTTTCTGGCAATACTCGCGCTTGCCGCCCTTGTCGCCGTCTTCGTTGACGGCGTAAATATCCGGTTTCAGCCGCCGGATTTCCGGATCGGCATCCAGCCAGCCATCGCCACTGGATATCAACGCCTGCTTTACGTATTTGATCGAGCCGACCGCATAACGCCGCTCCTCCTGGGGCAACAATGGATGCCCCTCGCCCTTGAGCAGCCGGATGTTCCGGTCATGGCCGACAATGATATGTAAATCGCCGTAAGCGGATAACTCTTCACAAAAGCGCACGTGCCCGGAGTGAAACCAATCGTAGCACCCGGTGGCTACCACTTTCTTGCGGCCGGGCGCCGAAGGCATCGGCAGTGGCTCGGGAAATCCGCTCAATTCATCCGGATTGAAAACCCGGTAAGACAGGTTCTTGTCCTTGCAGAATTTTTCGCGCCCCTCATTCGCGCACATCCCGATGTCGGCCCAAATTTCTGGACGCAGCCCCGTAACTTCAGGCAGCGAATCGGGCGTGGCATCGTCACAGGTTATGACGCGGTCAACATATCGGACGGCATTCAGAACATAATATCGTTCGCTAAGTGGAAACTTGGGCGGCTTGCCGGTAAATTGCTCGATCGCTCGATCATTCCACAGCAGCACCGTCAATTTACCGAGCCTGGCTGCCTCTTCCAGAAAACGCAGGTCCCGAGAGCGGATGTCGTCAAATCCGCCGAAGACAATAACTTGTGTGGCCAAACTCATTTTGAGGCAATGCGAACGTTGACTTTGAATGCCCCCGGCACCGGTTCGTGGGAAACCACGATCAAATATCCTCCGCCGCAACCTGAATACATTGCCCCCAAATACTGCTCTTGATAGGCCTTGAGCAGTGCCATCAAGTCCACTCGGATCAATGGGTGCCGCACGACGTGCGGCAGCAGTCTCTCCCAGCACTGCATGTTCAGGTTGAACGACGCGCCCAACCCCCTGGCGTCCATCCCTGAAATCGCTTCATAACAAGCCTTGCCGGACTGGCCCAATTTGGCCACCCATTTGGGATCGAGTTTTTTTTCGCCCAGCGGACTGTATCCTTCCGGCCGCGGCTCCACCGGAATCAAGTGAAGCATCCTTTCCAACCAGCGGGCCGCCTTGGGCCGGATGCACGATTCAACGTGGATCGGGAATACTCCTCCCTCATGGTTGAAGTCGTAATCCAGGCGGTTGACGCCAGGATAAATCAACCCGATCATGTCCTGTGAGCCGCTTGGCTCGGTCTTGCCCGCGTTTTCGGCCGCGTATAACTCGCGTACCAGATCATCCCGCGGCCGTTCTGGAATCTTGCCCTTCCAAAGTTTCATAGCGATGGCACGCGTCCCACTGGCAATCCCCGAACGGTCCATCGGACGGAAATCCGGTTCAATCTGCGCCACCACCATTGAGCCGGGCGGTTTGGGGTTGTGTCGCGATACAAATGGCTGGTCAATCCAACCACCCGCAAGTTGCAGACGGTTGGGGATTGACCCAAGGTATTTGGCGACAGGTGACGGTTTCATCAGCCTACCCCGACACGCTGGCCGGCCTTGCGCTTGCGATATTGTCCTTTGATCCACTCGTAGGTCACGGCCAGACCCCTGTCCAAGGGCGTTTTAGGCTCCCAATGGAGCACCTTCTTGATGAAGGTGTTGTCCGAATTGCGGCCCGCCACCCCTTTGGGCGCGTCCAAATCATATTTGCGGTTCATTTTAACGCCGGCAATTCTTTCAATCTTCGTCAGTAATTCGTTGATTGAAACCAATTCGCTCGAACCAAGATTGATCGGCGTCGCAATCAACTCGTCGCAGTGCATGATTTTGTCAATGCCCTGCACGCAATCGTCAATGTACATAAAACTCCGCGTCTGGCGCCCGTCGCCCCAGATCGTGACGTTCTTGTCACCCTTGTCCTGCGCCTCAATCACCTTGCGGCAGAGCGCCGCGGGCGCCTTTTCACGCCCGCCATCCCAGGTGCCATGCGGCCCATAAACATTGTGAAACCGCGCCATGAATGTCTTCATCCCTCTTTCATGCCAGTATTCTTCACAGAACATCTCGCTCATCAATTTTTCCCAGCCGTAGCCGCGCTCGGCCATCGCCGGATATGCGTCGGATTCCTTCAACGCCCGGACCTCCGGGTCCTGCTGCAGCAGAGTATTGTAAGCGCAGGCGGAACTGGAGAAGAAGTAGCGGCGTGTGCCAGCCCGGTAAGCTGCCTCCACCATGTGGGTGTTGATTAGAATCGAGCGCAGGCATTCCACCCGGAATCGTTCAATGAAACCCATCCCGCCCATGTCAGCCGCCAGGTTGAAGACTTCCACGGCGCCTTCGCAGATACGATGACAGTTTTCCTCCCGGCTCACATCCAGGCACAGATTCTGGACACCGGGCACGTGCAGATACCATTCGTACAGCGGTTTCTTGTCCACCGCCCGAATGTTGGTGAAACCCTTCTTTTTGAAATACAGCGCGAGATTGCCCGCGATGAATCCGCCGGCGCCTGTGATGACAATCAGGTCGTCCTTCTTGGACGAGACGTCCTTTTCCACTACTCGTTTTTGCTCCGCCATAAATTTGTCTTCCGCTTGTTTGGTTAAATTGAATTGAGTTTGCCCGGCTGGCTTGCTCATACGATTTTGCAACAGAATAGCTCTGGAAGCGTCGCGCCAGAATGGCTATCGTTGACCGGTACATGGATATTATTGACTTTTTTAAATGAAATCCCGTCGTCCATCTCCTTCCGTTAGGGACGGTCCGCCAGCCTTCTTTTCCGCCGACGTTTCCGCTGCGCGGCGGTTTTATCTCAATCTCAATCCGCCCAAGCGCCAGAAACTCGCCGTCGTCTGCGGCGGCCTCGAACATTGCACGGTTGACTACGCCATTCATCGTGCCGGTTTCCCTTTCTATTCCGTTGAGTATGTGGCCCACGGCAGCGGAGAACTGAAACTCAAAGGCCGCGCCTATTCCTTGCAACCTGGACGAGTCTTTTCTTACGGCCCAGGCGTGGCGCACGACATAACCGGCCGCCCGACGGAGCCTCTGGTCAAGTATTTTGTGGATTTCGCGGGCGGACAAGCTCCCGCCCTGCTGCGCTCCTGCGGACTCGCGGTGGGTCAAGTGGCCCAAGTCTTTCCCCCTCACGTCCTCTCCCCGTTGTTCGACGAACTCATCCAAAGCGGACTGGCCATCGGCCGGACGAACCCGGCCTTGTGCGCAAAGCTGCTGGAATGTCTGGCATTAAAAATCGCAGGCGCCACCGCTGCTTTGGAAGACACCGAGACTCTGGCCTTTGACACCTACCTCCAATGCCGTCGCCACATTGAGGAACATTATCTTCGGATGCAAACCCTGGAACAGGTCGCCGGCGCGTGCCATATCAACAAGGCCTATCTTTGCCGTTTATTTCGGCGTTACGATCACCAAAGCCCTTACCAGTATTTGTTGAGGCTGAAAATGAATCAAGCCGCGGAGCATCTGCAACACTCAGGGATGCTGGTCAAACAGGCCGCGCAAAGGGCGGGCTTTGACGACCCGTTCCATTTTTCTCGCGTTTTTCGCAGGGTCCTGGGCGTTTCTCCCTCACTCTTTCGAGTGTTGCGTTGAAGCGGCGGCTGACGTTGTTGGACGAAGCTGAACGCGATGCGGGCAAGAAGTCGCCTTCCCTCGAAATCCTGATCGAGGCGATGATCCGGCCGACGGTCGAAGGTGGTTTTGCCGCTGGAAGACGCGACACGACCTTCATGCGGCTCATGGCGCGATGCCACAGCGAACCAAACCCTGAAATTGAGCATCTGATCCGAGCGCAATTCCAAAGGATAATGGCTCGTTTTACAGACGCCTTTGCCCGCGCCCTTCCCGAATTGCCTCGTGAAGAGCTGTTCTGGCGGCTGATCTTCACGTTTGGCTCCTTGCTTCACGCATTACTCATCTCCAGCAAGGAAAATTCACTCCCTGGAGGCCAGCCAGAGAGACTGGACGCGGACGGACTCATCCAAAGGCTCGTCGCATTTGCATCGGCTGGCATGAAGGCATCAATTCAGGAAGGACGGTAAATTTCATGAACGTTTCAGAGTGCATCGGCCTCCTATTCCTGGCTCTCATCGGCCTGGCTTGGCTGATCCTGGAAGTGGTGCTCCATCGCAAGCTTTCACAAGTTGAAACATTCACGGCAGCGATGGACGCCAATAATAAAAATCTGAAAGCCTTGCCGATCGTGCCGACAAATCATTCTCTGGGAACCAAAACCGCCAACCTTCCAGTCACCGACGTGCATTTATGATTTGCGTTCAGAATTTGAGTAAATATCCCCGCCCAATTTTGATTGAGGCCTCTATAAGAGGCCAGCGCCATGCCCCCAAAGGGGGCGGGGCGGTCGAGCGTATCCCGGTTTGTTTATCACTGATTCTCCGGCAACACCGTTCACGTTTACCGATACAAATGCCACAAACGCCAACCGGTTCTACCAAATTCAGATAGGACCGTAGGGGCGGAGGAAATAGTTACTTTCGCCCGGCCTTTTCCCCTTCACGACCAAGGGCTTATTGATCGTGGGAAAATCCATGCCGACAGGACAGGCGTTTTCACCCATTTGATGGACAAAACTACTGTAATCATAGGTGTTTCCACCTATTGATGGCGGAATGTTCTCTGGTAAAGTCAAAAGACAAAAGCCCACGTTGGAAAAAGTTGTGAAATTTGGCGTTAAAATTATCGCTGTAATGGTGCCGACCGGCCGGGAAAAAAATTCCGGTAACCTCAAATAAACTGTGGTTTTGCCCGCACATGCGGTTCGCGATGCTGTTTCTTCTTCGCGGGATATTATCCCTCGGAATGGAATGGCGTGGGAATCGCGGCGCCCCGGGCGTCTCGGGATAAAGAAAAACTCTTTAGTACCACTGAAGTTCGACGGAATCAATTTCCCGGGCGAGTGGCCTGATGGATTCCTTTCTGAAATCGCCGACCGGATCCGGCGCAGCATCGTGTATATGACGAAGCACCTGGACAAGCCCGTGCAGATTTCGGCGCTGGCGGAACAGGCCGAAATTTCGCCCTCGCATTATTTTGCGCTGTTTAAACGGCAGATTGGCCGGACGCCGATTGATTTTTTCACCCGTCTGCGCATGGAGCATGCTCGTGCGTTGCTGGATTCCACATCATTCAGCATCAAGGAAATCGCCACGATCGTGGGTTATCGCGATCAATTCTATTTTTCGCGCGTGTTCAAGTCGGTGCATCGGATGGCGCCAACGAAATACCGCCGGCGAAATGGGAAGCCGAAAGCGATGGAACATGCGAATGGCCGTCCAACAGTAATATGATTGCGAAACACCACAAAAACGACATTTCCAGCGCGTTTACGCTGATTGAGCTGTTGGTGGTGATTGCCATCATTGCAATTCTGGCGGCGATGCTGTTGCCGGCGTTGACTCAAGCCAAAATCCGAGCGCAGGGAATCTCCTGCTTGAGCAACATGAAACAGTTGCAGACGGCGTGCATCTTGTACGGCAATGACAACCAGGATTCCATGCCAGTGAACGCTCCGCTGGCGCCGTCCGTCGGCGGTGATTCAACCACCAAAAAGCCTTGTTGGGAGGATGGCACCTTTGCGTCCGCCAATAATGGAGGTGTCACCGAGAACCCGGTCGGATGCTCAACGAATGCCTTTTACCTGGGAGTGGAAGGGCCGACGGGTGGTTCTCCTTTGGTGACCCTTGTCGGTTCCATTGGACCCTATGTCAAATCACAGGGCGTGTATCATTGCCCGGCGGACCATTACCTGGATCCGCGTTGGAAGCAGTTGCGCGTACGGTCGTGTTCCATGAACTTGCAGTGCGGCACCGACCCAGCCAATGCAAATAGCACGGGAGCCAACGCAACAACTTATAAGGAGTTCATAAAGTTTTCGAATTTTAACGCCACTTTAAGCGCTTCGGATTGCTTTGTCCTGCTGGACGAAAATCCGACCAGTCTGAATGACGGCTGGTTTGAATATATTTTGAACGGACAGGGCATCAATGACCGGCCGGCTGTGAATCATGGCGATTCCTCGTCGTTCTCCTTTGCCGATGGCCATGCTGAGCTTCACCAATGGCGTGATGCTTTTCTAAAGTATAATTCAACTTATAAGCAAGGCGACAAGGACCCGTCATGGCTTGCTTCTCATGGCACCTACCTTTTAAAATGATTATGAATTTCAAGGTTCTAAAAACTCGTGTCCGCATTCATCCCGTCTTTTGTGCGCCATCAATCCTTTTAGCCCTTACAAACGTCGAAGAATCTCACAAAACTGCTCCTGATGAATTACCACCCCGCCGAAATTCAAGAAAAAACAAAACAACCACCCAAATCCATCGAATGAAAATGAAAACGGACCCGACGAAACTCAAACTCACGGCAGCCTTTTGGCTGGCAACCTGTATCACCTGGCTAATGATGCCAGTCACCTCCCACGCGCAATTCGTCCTGGCTGACTTTCAGGACAACACCGGCGATGGGTGCCTCGATTGGCCGGCCTTTTCAGGAAATGGCTATAACGCGTCGGTCGCTGGCATTACCAATACCGTTACCACCAACTCATACAGCGACAATCTTCCCATATACCCCAACATCTACAGCTTTGTGCAGGGCGCCGTACCCGGCTATAACCAAAGTCTGCAAATCACCGAAGCTGGAAATGCCCAGAACCTGGTCCTCAATCTGACGGCTGCCCAGTATCAGGCCTTCGCCACTAACAACCTGTTGTCATTCACGTTTTCCGTGCCGGCGGGAACCTATACCGGTGGCTATTCGCAAATTGGATCAATTACCATCAACTGCAATGGGAAATGGGGGTATGCGACGGTCCCATTCAGCAACACCAACCTCTGGTCGGCAACCGGCAACACCGCCAATGATTCGCTCGGCACTGCAGGCTTTATGCCCAATTATTATTTTGCCAACGGCGACGACCCGGAGGAATACCAAACCGTCACTCTTAACTATTCCAGCATCTTGTCGCAGATCACCAACAACGGTTACAGCTACCTTCAAATTATCTTTCAATCCAACAACGGCGGCGGCGCTCCTGACAACTTCTACATCAACAACATCAATTTGTCCCAGTCCACACCGGTGCTCACCTACACTGTGGACGACTTTTCCACCAACGGCGTGAATCCTTATCCGCCAAACGCGCCCGGCGACGATTATTATGCTGCCGGTTATTACCCCTACGACGAGCCCGGTAATATTGGAGTTATCTGGAGCGAGTGGTATGGCGTTGGAATCACCGGTGTTACCTTTGATCCCGATGTGAACGTCAGCGGCGATACGAATGCCAATGGAGCGATGGCTATCAATTTTACCTGGAACGGTCCTGCCACCGACGGATACCAGCAATGGCTCCTCTGGCAGGGGAACGCTTCCACCTATGTCCCCCAGGTCGCGGGGGGAACGACCGGCATCGGCTACCCACAGTACACGAATCTTGAGTGCGACGTGATGTTTGACCCCAGCTCGATCGGGACAACGAACGCCAACGGCGTTCTCGGCGTCATACGGCTCGGCATCCGGGGCGTTGGCTCTTTTGGCGCGGACTGGGAGCCGGCAGCCGACTATACGACGATCTCCGACACCAACTGGCACCATTTGAACATGCCGCTAAACCCGACGGACCCCAATTCCCTCAATATTGCAGGTCCGATAATTGGCGAAGACGTGAACGCCTACGTTGGTGGCGGCGGACTGGACGGTAATCAGATTCTGTACGTGGATAACATCAGATTCACCGGACCGCTCGGTGTGGTAACATTACCCCCAACCGTGGTGTCGGACCCGAAGAAGGCATCACCGGGGCTGCGGATTTTCGCCGGTTCGTCCGTCAATACATATGACCGCGAGATATTGTACACCGTTGATCAAAATCAGTCCTGGGTGGACCCGGGCGCGACGTTTCCAGTCTCGTACTCATTCTCGCTCCAGGATTACAACCCCAACATTGAGCAAACAATGGTCGAACTGATGGCGGACGGCACTGCTCCGACCACGGCTGGTGAATATGACGATTATAGCGGGCCAACCACGCTTTGGCTGCAACTGAATCCAGTGGCCAACGGGGTCGCGGCCAGCGTCCAGTGGAAGACCAATCTCCCGGGCGCCAATCCGAACGTTACCGCCACGGTCTTCACCAACTCCACTGCCGTTGGCGTGTGGTCGCTCGTGTTCACCAGTACCAACACTGGCTACGTCGTCGCCCCAGGCCAGGTCATCCTTGGTTCGACGAACTTTACGATCACGGACACAAACGTTGTGTCCGACTTCGCCGACCCTGCGTTTGCCGCTTTCGGGTTGCAGCCCAACACCACGACGGGGGAAGGAGCGTATGAGGATTGGGGGATGATCAAGGTCACCGGCGTCGTTGACGGCACGGAGTTCGAAGACTTCACCAAGGAAGGCAGCGACATCGTTGCCAATGTCACCCCTTCGGGCCTTTTCGACAACAGTATATCCGCGTTGCCCGCCAGTACGATCATCCAAACGACCAATGACGTTTGGTGGCTGTCCTGGAACCAGCCGGCCCTCTATTTAACGCTTACCGCGGCCACCAATTTGTTGTCCACAAATTGGATCAATCCGGGATGGTACAGTGGCTACAACGACACCAATGCGCCCAGGGTCATGCCCAACACGACACCTTTCGGCAACAACTACTGGGTCTTGCTGCCCAAGGACGATTTGCCGACGGCGAATGGAAGCCAAAACCCGAGTCCGCCGGCCGCCGGTCCGTCATCGCTTGACGCGTTCTTCGAGCTTTCCACCAACGTGGTGTCGCCATAAAAATAGCGCACGGGTAACGCCTGGATAATTCACAACGGCGCCGGGAAACCGGCGCCGTTTTTTATGGGAAAATAGAGGCCAACGAGAACAGCACTGGATCATATCTCCAGCGTCGTCATTATTTGATGCCAAACTTAACCCATGCGCAATGCTTCCGCGGGATTATCGTTGCGGTATTGTTGGCATTGACGCGATTGCTGGCGCTGGTTAAACTAAGCGATGCTATGCAGGTTTCTCGCCAGGCGGGTCGCGATTGGCCACGTTGCGTTTTTTGTATAATGGCCAACTGCCGCCGCCAAAAATTGAAGACGGGATGGTTTTTGATGGCGGCTTCTTCTTTGTTAATTTTTCTTCTATGGTCAGGCATTCAAGGCGCCTGCCCGGTGAACGCCCAGGACTTGTCTTCGGGAGAGATTGCGCAAATTCTTACCAATGCCAGTCAATTCCAGACATTATCAAGCCAGGATTTGATTCGCGGTTGCCCGTTTCGTTTGACCGGAACTGTAACAATGATGGATACGAACCGCAATTTGTTGGTGTTACAGGATGCAACCGGAGCGATTGCTATAAATTTGACGAACAGTATGGATGGCCTGCAACCCGGCGAACGCATCTCGATAGCGAGTGAGAACGGTTCGCCCTATGTTCCGAGTTTTCCGAATTTTCCTTATAGGCCATCAGGGTGGCATATGCGGCCATCGTTCGAGGCCCCGGCGAATTGGGGAAATTACCATTTGGAACGGATGCGCGGATACCTGCATCCCCCCGCGACGGGAGAATACACGTTCTGGATCGCCTCCGACAATTCCAGTGAGCTTTGGTTGAGCCTGGATGAAGACCCCGGCCAGGTCAAACGAATCGCGCTTTTGAAATCGGGTCAATGGGTGAACCAACGCGAATGGTCGCGCTATCCCTGGCAACGTTCCGAGCCGATTGTTCTCAACAGCAATTCGGTTTATTATATCGAGGCCTTTGAGGAGCAGTTGACGCTTGCTGATAACTTGTCCGTGGCGTGGCAGGGGCCTGGTCTGGGGCAATCGGTCATTGCCGGCAGTTATCTCTCCCCTTATATCGAGAATCCGGACCAAAGCCGCTTTGCGGATACCTCCAACATTCTTTGGGAATATTGGACCAACTATACCGCCGGGACTCTGGAGCAGATAACCGGCGCAAGGCCCTTCGCATCGGCGATCACGGCAAACGATGTCCAAATCACTGTCCTGGGAAATGGGGCGTGGCCGAAACCCGAACAAATCAGCCCTGAGCAACAGCTTCGCCCGGACGACAACTATCGTTGGGTGGAAACTGAGGGCATGGTGACCTTTATGGGGACGGGCGGAAATGGCGCGACATTGGAATTAACCGATGGCAGGACGCGCCTGCAAGTATGCGTGTCAAAGCGGACAAAGGATTGGCCATCTAAAAACAGAAACTGGATCGCGCGTGTGCAAGGCGTCTGCGAAGGCGTGCTGAATGACGAGC
Organism: uncultured Verrucomicrobiae bacterium; assembly: GCA_963755515.1. GTDB lineage: Bacteria > Verrucomicrobiota > Verrucomicrobiia > Limisphaerales > UBA11358 > UBA11358. The sequence goes on from CAVWKA010000001.1 coordinate 54,182, forward strand.
GCCAATTAGTGCCTGGTTCGATTTGGGTTCCATCAGACCAAGACATAATATTTATTGAAGACACGAATACGGGTTGGTCTGCGTCCAGCGGTCTTTCTCCCTATCGTTTGTCGGCCCCAGTGGCCAATATTATCAGCCAGTCCGCGGGTGATTTTTCGTCTTATTTTTCTGCAATTGGAATCGTCACGTTTAATGATAAGGTTTTTGGGAAGGATTGTTTGTATATTCAGGACAATAGCATTGGCATTTCGATTTCACAGGCGGATTTCCCCTGGGGGAATCTAGTCCACGTCGGGCAGTGGGTTGCATTTGGTGGTAATTTGGAACCCGGCACCTATGCGCCCATTCTTCACCCGGTTCTCGAGTGGACATTGGGTTGGAGGCCCATGCCCGCCCCGGCGACAGATCCAGTGCAGGGAGCGGTGGCCCCGATCAGGGACGCCCAGTGGACCGAACTGGAGGGCGTTGTCCGGTCGGTTAACACGAACGGCATCCTGTGGCTCATGGGCAAAAGCGGCCCGGTGTCCGTTTGGATGGGTCACGAATCGCTGAATAATTTAAGCCGCTATGTGGACTCGACGCTGCGAGTCCGCGGGGTGCTGTCGTTGACGATGTCGGATGGGCCGGTTTTGCTGGTTCCCTCAAGCGATTTCGTTGAGGAGGAGGAGAGGTCGGAGGACCCCTTTAAAATGCCAATACGCCCCATTGCGGATCTGGCGATTACCACTACCGGCACTCAATGGGTACACCGGGTGAGAATAGAGGGCGCCATTGTCTATAAAGCCGAACGGTCATTAGTTGTAGAAGACACTTCGGGAGGTATTCGTGTGAAGACGACTAAAAATACCGTTGCACAGACCGGAGATTCGGTCGAGGTGGTCGGCTTTCCAGCGCAGGACGGACTTTCCCTGACGCTGACCAATGCCCTGGTGCGGGTGATCGCCCCTCAAACATTGGTGGTTCCAAAAAATGTTGACCTGAGCAATAACACCGGTGCAAGTAAATATGACGGAACACTGATCCGCGCCGAAGGGACGTTACTTGTGCAAAAAACCGATGGAGCGGGGGATGTATTGGAGTTACAGGACGGACAGAATATCTTTGAGGCTGCCAACGCCTCAACCAAGGGAAAACTGCCATCGTTTGCCCCAGGAAGCCTTCTTCGGATAACCGGGGTCTGCGATGCCAAGGCTGTCATGCCAACCGTCATGAATGCCGGCGATGAGAATGTCCCGTCGTCTTCCGTGTTAATCCGTCTCCGCGACCCATCGGACGTGTTTCTGTTGAGGCGCCCACCCAGGGGGATGTTAAGGAAAGCAGCCATAACAATGACTTTGCTACTGATCCTGTTATTGGGAGTGTTGGCGCGAATTTATATATCCCGTCGCCGGTTGCAGCGACAACAAGTGATACAATCCGCATTTTCACGAAAAATATTGGAAAGCCAGGAGAGCGAACGCAGCCGGATTGCGGCCAATCTCCATGATAGTCTCGGTCAAAGCCTGCTGGTGATCAAAAATCAGGTGCAATTGGCCATGCAAACTGTCGGGGACAAACCTGTGGCGCGACATCGCTTGGATGAGATATCCGAGATTGCCTCGCAGGCCATCGAGGAAGTTCGCCAGATTACCTATGATTTGCGGCCCAACCAACTCGATCGGCTGGGTCTCGCTCAGGCGATTCGCGCCATCATAAAACGCGTGGCGGAAAACTGCCCGATTCTTTTCGCGAGCCACGTGGACAATATAGACGGAATCTTTGGCAAGGAATCTGAGTATCCATATCTATCGCATCGTTCAAGAGAGCCTTAATAATATAATCAAACATTCCGGCGCAGTTGAGGCGACGGTGGTCGTGAAAAAACAAGCAACGGCTGTTTCCATGTCCTTTCGAGATAATGGCCGCGGTTTTGATACCGACCTCACAGGTCATACCGATCCGGATAATGCCGGCTTTGGCCTTGGTGGAATCGCCGAACGAACCAGAATTTTGGGGGGAAAACTGACCGTTGAGTCCCAGTCGGGGATGGGCACTAATTTAACCGTTCTGATACCAATTCCGGCTCCCGGATGAAACGAGAACTGAAATTATTGATCGTTGATGATCATCCGATATTTCGCCATGGGTTGCGTGAGATTATCGAACAAAATCCGGGCTTTCGAGTCATTGCCGAAGCGCCGGACGGCCAGGCTGCGCTGCGTCTAATTTCGGAAATCAAACCGGATATCGCGATTGTTGACATTGACATGCCGAAGCTGGATGGCTTGAAGATGGTGCAGGCGCTTTCCAAAAATAATCTGTCCACGCCCGTGATATTTCTGACCATGCACAAGGAAGAGGATATTTACAATGCCGCCGTTGATCTGGGGGTGAAAGCCTATCTTCTCAAGGAGAATGCGGCGCAAGACATTGTTTCTGCGCTGGAAATGGTTGCCGAAGGCGGCACTTATACCAGTCCCTCGATGTTGGATATCAGCCGGCGGCGGGGAGATCGCGCCCAACAGTTGCTCGCAAGCAAACCGCAAATTGAGACTCTATCTCCGGCGGAGCGCCGGATTCTCAAGTTGATCGCGGACGACCATACCAGCAAGGAAATCGCCGATCTGCTGAAAATCAGCTTCAAAACGGTTGAGAACCATCGTCTCAATATTTGCAACAAATTAAACCTGCATGGCAGTCACAGCCTGCTCAAATTCGCTTTCGACCACAAATCGGATCTGTAATTTTTATTTCTTTTTGTGTTAGCACGGCGTTGGAGCCAACGGCTCCCAACTGTCAGTGAAAGTATAGTCTAGCCCGACTTTCGCAACTGGAAGGGATGAGGCGCAAAAATCCCTTAAAAAAGGCAATTTTATTCAAAAGGTCTGCACCAAGGGTTTATTCCGGTAGTAGCTCTCCCTTCTGAGTGATCCGAGGCGGAGATTGGGGCGGCAGTTCCCAGCCCAGTTGTGCCAAAATCATTTTATGGTCATTCTCGGGTTGGGTGTAACGGTGGAAAATCAATTCCCGTCCGTCGGTGGTGGGAAAATGCACGTCGAGCATCTGCATGGCTGCGAACTTGTCCAAAACGGCGCGCGGGGTCAGTCCCGAGGCCAAAGGCCGCAGGCAGGCACGCAAATGGACGTGCAGACAATAGGCCAGGAACGACACAAAAATGTGCGCCTCAATTCGTTGTTCGTCGGAATGATAAATCGGGCGCAAGGCCAGGTCGTCTTTGAGGTCTTTGAAAGCGGCCTCCACTTGGGTCAACTGAATGTAAAACTGCCACAACTTCTCCGGTTCCTGGGCGCTGAGGTTGCTGCGCAATAAATAACGACCCTCGCGTTTGCGAACCTGACGCAGTTTTTTCCTGCGCAATTCGAATCGAAAATTGGGCGGCTGCAGCTTGAGGCCCGCTTCCGAAACCTCCACGGCAACCAGCCGCCAGGCCGCTGGATACTGTTGCCTGGCCGCGCCCAATTTGAGCAAGAGTTGATCCCGCTTCAGTTCCATTTGTGCCAGTTCTTTCAACCGCGTCCACAGCCCTTTTAATTGCCGCCGCCGCATGGACCGTTCCTTGTTCACCCGGTCTTTGCTTTCAGCCAGGACCAGCAGCTCGCCTTTCTCCGCCAGGAGTTTGACGTGGACTCCCTCTCGCACCACTTGCCAGGGCTGCTCCAAAAACGCTTGCTCGTGCCGGCTCAATCGGCCCTTGGGCGTGCCCACCAAATAGCGCACGGGCGGATCGCTGACCCGCATCTGGGCCAGCACCTCTTCGGTCGGAATGCCCCGATCCATCACCCAAATACGCTCGGCCTTGCCGTGCAGTTCCTCGATCTTTTTGAGAAAGTCGCGCAGGGTGGTCTTGTCGGCCGTGTTGCCGGCCATCACTTCATAAGCCAGCGGGAAACCCTCCGGCGTGACGATCAGCGCGATGACCACCTGCACACAATCGGGCCGTTTGTCCCGGCTGTAACCGTAGCGGCGATTGTCTCCTTCTGGAAAGGGCGGGGCGCTTTCAAAATACGTGCTGGTTAAATCATAGAGCAAGACTTCAAACTTTACCCCGAACAAATCCTGCCACCGTTGCCGCAAATGCCCAAAAAGCGCCGCGCGGTGCGCCAACAACTTGTCCAGACAACGGTACAGATTGTCCTTTTGTGCCAGCGCAAAATCCGCCTCCAGCAAATCGGCCATCGCGCTGTGCTCAAACCATTGCCGGTGTAGCCGCCATTCGCTCCCCGGATCCACCAACCGATAAATCGTCAAGGTCTCCAACACCTGCCGCCAGCAAGTCCCTTCCCGTGAATCGGGCAACCGTTCCCGCCAAAACTCATCCAGCTTCAACTGTTCCCACAGACGGCAGCCGATCCAGCTCGCGCCCCACTGCCGGGGACGCCGCAACTCAAACTCGCTCAACCGCACTTGTACGCCATACTCGCTGGCGTGGTCGGGCACTTCCCGATCCGACGAATACAACGCCAGGGGGCGGGTTTGCTCCCGCTCCGAATCAAACACCTCCGTGACCTTCGTCCAGGCCGCCTTCTGGCTGTCATTGATCTCGCCCAAATAAAGCAGAGGTCGCTGCACCCAACCGCGCTGTGTCCGCACCTTTTCGGCGATGCTCCAGTAACAATGATCCTTCCCGTTTTTAAACCGATGGTGACAGTGCAAAAATGGCTTGGCCTTAACCACGATCAGCACTTTACCAAAACCAGCGCCCTTGGTGGAAGGGGGTGGGTCTGCACCAAACCGTTTTCGCAACCCAAAACCTTCAAATCATTGGCAAATTCGCAGCCGAACTCTCAAAAAATAATTTAAAACCCTTCCAGTTGCGAAAGTCGGGTT
>CAVWKA010000002.1:0-346085 GCA_963755515.1 uncultured Verrucomicrobiae bacterium
CCCAATTTGAGTTTGATTGTCGGTTTGGTCCCCCGATAATTCAACAAAATGATTTCTGAGTCCAATGCCGGTCCGAATTATGGAATTCTGACGCAGCGGTTCATGTCAGCCCGGCAATGGGACCGCTCGCTGGCCACGGCGTTGGAATGGCTGTCCAAAGAGCCGGAAAACTCGCTCGCGCATCGCGTCGCCGCGCAATCCTTGATAAATCTCGAGCGCACGGAGGAAGCCGGGAAGCATGTCGAAAAAGTCTTGGCGGGCAATCCCAACGACGGTCTTGCGCACCGGCTGATGTCCATGGTTTTTTTCAAGGCAGGCAAATTTCGTCGCGCTGATGAATCCATCCGTAAAGCGATCTCCCTGAATCCACGGGACCCGCATCATTGGCACCAACTCGCCCACATGAGCTATCGTCAGGGCGACTCGGCCACCGCACGATCAAGCGTTGCCATGGCCAGGGAATTGAACCCCCGCGATGCAAACATTCTCAATCTGGCAATTCTTTGCGGATCCGACAACCCGGGCGCCGCCAAAATTCAGCAGTTTAAGGAAGCGCTGGCATTGGACCCGAAGAATGCAAATATCTACAACAACATCGGCGCGCAATATCTGGACAAGTTGAAGGATTACGGCAATGCGGAGGAATATTTTCGCAGGGCCTTATTCTTTGAACCGGCGTCAAAAACATTCCGCAAAAATCTGTTCATCACGGTAAAAAAGCGGGATTTGATTTACCGCATCCTTTGCGCGCCGAAAGACTGGCTGTTAGCGGTGATTAATTTCTTCACCCGGATGCGGAAGAAAAGTATTTGGCTCTTTATCCTAATGATACCACTCTGGCTGCTGGCGTTTCGCTATATTATTGGCGGGCTGCTTCTGTGGTTTGCCTTGGTCTGGCCCCTGACCAGGGTGTATGAATATCTGACCATTGGCGACATTCGTGCCCGCGCGGGGGAACTCGGCGTCCGGCGCGGGGGCTTTCTGGGTTATCGAAAATGGCCGTTGAAGATCCGTTTGTCCATCTTCGCGTTTTTGTTGATTTCATTTTGGGGCGGCATGGCCTCCTTCTTTCTCGGCAAAAATCCGTTGGCCGGCAAAGCTGTTGGTCAGGCCATTTTGGGAACGTTGCTTTTTCTGGGCGTGCTTGCTTTTCTGGTTTATTACTTAAGGTTGAAAATAAAGCGTGGAATCAGGGCGCGGGCGGCAGGCAAACGGGCAAGACAATTGCAAGATGTTTTTAATGTCAACCGTCAGGGAGACGCCTGACCGCGTTTGCCCATCAATCAATAGGAATCACCATGAATGAACAAACCTTGAAGCTGCTTGAAAAGGCCCTGTCGGCATCGCCCGGCGACTGGGAAACACGTGCCCATCTCATTGACGAGTATCTTGCCGCCGGCCGGGCGCAGCGTGCGGCGCAATTGTTGCAAACCGCGCCGGAGATTCCCGACACCGAAGCGGACGCGCTCCGCAAAGCAAAAGTAGAGATGGAAACTGACTTGCCCGCCGCGCAATTGACGTTGGAAAACGTCCTCACCCGCAACAAAGCCTGTGCCCAAGCCTATCTTTTGTTGGCGAAAATTTTCCAGAAGCGCGGGATGCGCGAGGAGTCCCGCGCAAAATATGGCGCGGCCACCATCATTGACGCATCTCTGCACGATGCCGCCCTCGAAGCATGGATCGGGAACGGCAACACATCTTCTCCCGCTGAAAAAACAACTCCGCCGCCCGACGATAACGAAGACCCTGACTCGCCCGTTGCCGTTTCAGCCCGGGCGGCCGCCTCCCTTCCCGACATCTTGGATGAACCGGAACTGCCCAAGACCACCTTTGACGATGTTGGCGGCATGGAAGATGTCATCCAGCGCATTCGGATGAACATCATTTATCCGTTTAAGAACCCGGAAGTCTTCAAGAAATTCAAGAAGAGACCCGGCGGCGGCATCCTGATGTATGGGCCGCCCGGTTGTGGCAAAACTCACATCGCCCGCGCTACTGCCGGTGAATGTGGAGCCGCTTTCATGGCCATCTCCATCACCGACGTCCTTTCAAAATGGCTCGGAGAAAGCGAACAGCGCCTGCACCAGCTTTTTGAACTGGCGCGCCGTCGTGCGCCCGCGGTCATTTTCATTGATGAAATCGATGCCATTGGTGGCAGCCGTTCCAACGCCTCATCCACAATGGCGCCCATCGTCAATGTGCTGCTCACCGAGATGGACGGGGTGGCGGCGAAAAACGAAAATTTGATGGTGCTGGCCGCCACGAACACACCTTGGCGCGTTGACGATGCGTTGCGCCGCCCAGGACGATTCGATCGGATTTTATTTGTGCCGCCACCCGATGTTCCCGCCCGTCAGGCCATCTTGAAAATTCACTTGCGCGATCTGCCGGTGGATCAACTGGAACTTGGGAAACTCGCGCAAATGACCGACCGGTTCTCCGGGGCGGATTTGCGTGCGGCGGTTGAACGCGCTTCCGAGAAAGCCATTTACCAGGAAATGCAGACGGGCCGTCCGGCCAAATTGACGCAATCCCTGCTCGTGGAGACAATCAAGGAGATGCGTCCCTCCACCAACGAATGGCTGGAAACCGCGCGCAGCTACGCCTCTTATGCGAATCGCTCCGGCCTGTATGACGATCTCGTCGATTTTTTTGAAAAATGATTTTCAGTCCTAACGGACCTTCGTGACAACTCCCGCCGCAAACTGCGCCGCCAATCCCGCAATGCTCATGCCTCCAACTGCGACTGGTCAACCGCCCCAACGAGCAGCCCGAGAGTGCGCCGTCTGCTTCAATTCGGCCCGCAGAGGAGGGGGATCCAGCACAAACCCCAGCACAAACGCCTTTTGGGCCGGGAGCATACATTCGTAAGTCATTGATCATCTGGCGCGTCCGGCAGGACTTGAACCTGCAACCTTCTGATCCGAAGTCAGAAGCTCTATCCAATTGAGCTACGGACGCCCCCGCCCATTATAAATCCTTTTTCCCGCCCGCAAAGCGGATTCGTCACGCCGGTTACCGCGCGGGTCGTGAGCGGGTCGTGAGCGGATACCCAGATACCGCGCGGATGTGTGCGCCGCCGACCATCTGAAGGTCGTGGATGGCGCAAAGCTTTAAAACACGCTCTAAACCGGAACGATGCGGTTCAATCTCTCGCAGAGCCTCGCAAAGGCCGCAAAGAAATGGGAAGGGATGGTTTTTTCAAGAAAAACAGCTTGCTCCATCGGTGAGGTTTTTTGGCCATTTGTGCGAGGCTCTGCTTGAATGAATCCAAAGGAACATCCAGACTCAAACCCGATGCAAATTCAAAATCCTTCCCTCAATGAAAATGAACCTTCCAAAATCTTTCTCGACGCCGCGTTCAAAAATCACAGCCGGACCGGACCGGGATTGTTTGAAAGCATTTATGAAGTAACACTCGCGCACGAACTGCGCCGGCAGGGGCTTCACGTCGAGCGCCAGGTCCCCGTTCCGATTCGCGACGATGACCTCACTTCTTTTCTTTGCACTGCAATACGTCCGAGTCACGCAATTTCGCCAGGATTTCTTGGGCAACTGAAAAACGTCATTTTGCCTCTTTTGGTTGCGGCTGAAAAATTTGTTTCGCGAATTTGCATTTGCGGTTCGTTTTTTTCTCTTCCCTTCGTTTGTTTTGTTACTTTGTTGCTCAAAACCATCCCGTCCCGTCTTGCGTCATCTGCGTCCATCTGCGGTATCTGCGGTAAAAAAAATCCGTGTCTGTTTCCGTTTTCCGTCTCTGTGTTCTTTGCGCTCTTTGCGGTTAAAAATCCGTGTCTGTGCGGCCCTTGCCTGTGTCCAATTCGCGCGTGCCGGGCCGTAGCTCTGAGCGAAGACCGGTCCCTTCGCGCCAATTCGCGTCAAAGCTTCTTCGTGTTGCGGCTTCGCCGCGTTGCGACCTTGGCGTTCTTTGCGTGAGGCAATTCTTCAACTAAATCGCCATGCCAAAAAGGTCTTATTCGCGCCTCGCCAAAATCGTCACCGGACGCCAAACCGGCGCGGAGACCGAATTCGATCGCCTCGAACATTTCGCTCATTTCTGGGTGCTCGTCGTCAAAAGTTTCATCCGTAACCGCTGCCTCGTCCGCGCCTCCGCGCTTTCTTACACCACTCTGCTCGCCCTCATTCCCCTGCTCGCCGTCGCCATCAGCGTCACCAGCAGCCTCCTCAAAAGAACCGGTGAGGAGCAGATCTACAAGTTTGTGGACAGCTTTGTCTCCACTGTCATGCCACCCGCCGGCCTCGACACCAATTCCCCGCCCAATGCGGTCATGGTCGGTATGCCAACGAATTCATCGCCGGACACAAACTTCGTCGGAACTTCTTCTGGCAAAACCAATTCGTTTGCGCCGGCCAATGGCCAGCGGGCGGTGGCCCAGGAGCAAGTGGCGCGCGACATCCATCAATTCATCCACAACACGCGCAGTGGCGCCCTCGGCGTCACCGGCATGGTCGTCCTCATCTTCGTCGCCATTTCCATGCTGAACCGCATCGAAAGCACCTTTAATGACATTTGGGGCGTCACCAGCGGACGCCATTGGCTTTTGCGAATCGTGTATTACTGGACGACCATCACCCTCGGGCCATTGCTGTTGGCCGCCGCCCTCGGATTGGGCAACGGGGCACATTTGCAGACCGCCAAAGGATTCCTCCACGAAATGCCGCTCGTCGGCGCCTTGCTGTTCCATCTCCTCCCACTGGTCGTCATCTGCCTCACCTTCACCCTGCTTTATCGGCTCATCCCAAATACCAGGGTCCACTTCGACGCCGCCCTCGTCGGCGGCTTCGTCGGCGGCTCCCTCTGGCACTTGAACAACGCCTTCGGATTTCTCTACGTCTCGCGTGTCGTCACCAACAGCAGAATTTACGGCAGCCTGGGTCTCGTCCCGGTCTTCATGGCCGGGCTTTATCTTTCGTGGGTGATTCTCCTCTTCGGCGCGCAAGTCGCCTACGCCTTTCAAAATCGCAAATCCTATCTGCAGGATAAATTGGTCGAAAATGTGAACCAACGCGGACGCGAATTCATCGCCCTCCGTCTGATGACTTATATCGGCCAATGTTTTCAAAACGGAAAACCGCCCGCCACCCTCCAGCAACTTTCATCGGAATTGGCCATTCCCACCCGCCTCGCGCAGCAGGTCCTGCAGCCCCTGCTGGCCGCGCGCCTCCTCACCGAAATCGCCGGCCCGGAGAATTCCTACTCCCCGGCCCGTCCGCTCGACGCCATTAACGCCCACCATATCTTGCGCGCCATGCGCGCCGGCAACGGCGACGAGACTGCCACACGCGATGAACCCGCCCGCTTGGAGGTGCTCGGCGAATTTGCCCGTATCGAAGCAGTGGAACGCGAGGCCGCCTCCCAAATCTCGCTCCTCGGCCTCGTCCAACGCGCCCAGAAACAAATCAATGACGCGCCCCCTGCGCCGGATGCGGGCGACGGAGGCCATTAGCGCCGCCGAAGGGCTGCAACCTTATTCCAGCGCCGTCGTTCGGGCCTGCCGCGTTCTGATCTTGCGCTTTGACTGCAACATAACCTCCGGCGCAGCCGCCGAATAAAACCCCGGAGGGGGAATGGCGCTTACTTAGCTTCCTCGCTGTTTTCAGTGGAATGCCAGTCTCGATCCCAATCCTTCCGCCAAAGTAATTCTAAAAAGTGCGAGCGCCGCCCTGGGTCTCCAGGCCCCCGACAACAGCCGCCATCTGCGACAGCCGCGCGAAGCGCGCATCTCCTCTTCGGCCACAGTTTTTTATTGATACGGTCAAGGCGACATTGTCCAAAACAGCCAAAGGCAACAAACCATCATTCGTGGCCTTTCGACCTCCGGCATTAAATTGCTCCACGGAAAAAATTGGCGCGCTTTCTTTTTCCCTCAACTTTAAATTTCTTCCCATCCCTTCGTTAACTTTGTTTCCTTCTGTTAAAAGCCTAGTGAATGAAGTGGCTGACGGTCTGATAAACGATGAACGACCCCGCATACGCCAGCCCAGTCATGTAGGCAATCTGAAACAGCGGCCATTTCCACGAGTTTGTCTCGCGCCGTACCACGACGGTGGTGGACAGGCATTGCGCCGCCAAAATGTAGAACATTAGCAGGCTCGCGCAGGTCGCCACGGTGAAGATCGGCGTCCCATCAGTCCGTTTGGCGTGGCGCAACGTGTCGTAAAGCGATGTCCGGTTGCCCTCGTCGCCCCCACCAACGCCATACACCACCGCCAGCGTCGAAACAATCACTTCCCGCGCGGCAAACGAGCTGACGATGCCAATCCCGATTTGCCAGTCGAATCCCAACGGCTTGATGGCCGGCTCGATGGCATGGCCGATCTTTCCCGCGAAGGAATTTTGCAGGGAAGATTGCTGCGTTATTTGGTCCGCTGCCACCCGCAGGTCGGCCGCCTTTTGCGCATCGCCCGATGTTTGCAGTTGCGCGGCCTGTTGGCCATCGCCACCGCGGCGGCCGGCGGCGGCGATTTGGGATAATACGACAGCGCCCAAAGAACCAGCGAGATGAGTAGGATGATCGTGCCCGCCTGTTTGATAAAAATCTTCGCGCGGTCCAGCGTATGCAGCAGCGCGGTCCGCAGCGACGGCAACCGATACGGCGGCAACTCAATCACCAGCGGCTTGCTGCCGCCCGGCAATATGGTCCGGCGAAAGACGAGCGCCGCCAGCATCGCAAAGACAACGCCGCTGGCATATGCGCCGGTGAAAAGCAGCGCCGCTTTGATGGGCGCCGCCGGAAACAGCATCGCCGTCACCATCGCAAATACCGGGATGCGCGCCGGGCACGTCAGGAGCGGCGTGATCAATATCGTCACCAGCCGGTCCGCCGGATTTTCAATCACGCGCGCGGACATGATGGCGGGTATGGCGCAGGCGTGCGCGGACAGCATTGGCACGAACGCCTTTCCCGGCAGCCCGAAGCGCCGCAAGATTTTGTCCATCACAAACGCCGCGCGGGCGAGATAGCCCGTGTCCTCCAACAGCGACAGCACTAGGAACAGGATGCAGATTTGCGGTAAAAATATCAGCACGCCGCCCATCCCGGCCACGACGCCGTTCACCAGCAGGCTTTGCAAATCTCCCGGAGGAACAAACGTCGCCACCTGGGTGCCCACCGTCGCAAAGAGATGATCAATCAGATTCATCGGTATTTTGGCCACCCAAAAAATCAGCGCAAACAGCGTCAACATCACGCCGGAAAAAATCGCCGCCCCCAGGACCGGATGCGTCAGGATTTCATCCAGCCTTTCCGTCCTTTGCGACCGGCGCGCATAACGGTCGTCGGTCACTTTTCCCGAGATGGCCTCCGTCCATTCATATCGCGCCTCGTACGGACAGCCGGAGCATCCGCCGCAAATCGCTGGTTTTTTCTTCGCGGGCGTTCTTTCCTGCACTCCATCTGCCAGGACAGCGATTTCCCGCCGGACCTCCTGGATTCCCATTCCCGTGCGCGCCGAAATCGCCACCACCGGGCAACCCAATTCGGTATGCAGCTTATGGGAATCAATTCGAATCCCCTCGCGTTCGGCCGCGTCCATCATGTTCAGCGCCACTATGACCGGAACTTTCATTTCCAGGACCTGGCTGGTGAGAAAGAGATTGCGCTCCAGATTCGTCGCGTCCACGACGACCAGCGCCGCGTCGGGCGGCTCCTGACCGGCGACGCGACCTTGCAACGCCTCGCTGGCAATCTTTTCCTCCGGCGACCCGCTGTCCAAGCTATAAAGACCCGGCAAATCCAGAATCGTGACCGCTTGATGGCACCCGACCTGCGCGCGCCCAATCTTTCGCTCGATGGTCGTGCCGGGAAAATTCGCCGTTTTGGCGCGCAGCCCCGTCAACGCGTTGAAAAGCGTCGTCTTGCCGGCATTCGGATTTCCCACGAGCGCTACAGTGAAAGAGTCTCGCAATTCGCCCGCTTTCGACGCGTGGTTTTCCCCTGCTTCGCAGCCGCATTCCGGGGCGGATTCTTTCCTGTTGATCCTTATTCGCATGGCGGCTCCTGCAACGCGCATCGGTCCGGCGGTGAACACTCCTCCATCAAAACGTTTGAGGCCAATTCCGCCGATAATCCGATGCGTGACCCGAAAACGCGGACGATGAGCGGGTCGCCGCACTTGACAACCTCGACGCGTCGGCCGAGGCAAATGCCGAGCGTTTTGAGCCGTTGAATGTCTTCGCTCTGGCTTTCGATTTGCCGGACAACGGCGCAAGTTTTAGGTTGAAGCTGATTCAACCGGACAACTTGCCGAGCCACCGGGATTTTGGTCATCACCATTTGCAAAAACGATAATTCGCTCCTTATTTCTTTTCTCTCCCTTTATTGTCGTCATTGCACCAATTTTTGTTCGCTTCGGGCGTTTCTTCGCGCCCCTCGCATTTCTTGAGTTTCAGCTTCTTTCAGCTATTTTGGTTTGGTGAGAAAAACCATCTACCTCGATTACAACGCCACCACTCCCCTTGACCCGGCGGTGCGCGAGGCGATGCTGCCGTTCCTCGGCGATGTTTGGGGAAACCCTTCAAGTGTCCACCACGTTGGCAGAAAGGCCCGATCATTGCTCGATGATGCGCGGGACCGCGCGGCGAAATTTCTGGGCGCTAAACCCAGCGAAATCATTTTTACCAGCGGCGGCACGGAATCGAATAACCTGGCCATTTTCGGCGTGGCGCGTTTGCTCAAATCCAAGGGTCGTCACTTGATTACCTCATCCGTCGAGCATCACGCGGTCTTGCATTGCTTTGACTTTCTCGAACAGGAGGAAGGCTTCGAGGTCTCGCGGTTGCCGGTGGATTGTCATGGCCGGGTTTCCCCCGAAGATTTGAAACGGGCGATTCGGTCTGACACAATTTTGGTTTCCATCATGGCGGCAAATAATGAGATTGGAACGATTGAACCGGTTGCCGAACTTGGCCGCGTCTGCCGTGATCGGGGGGTTCTTTTCCATACCGACGCGGTCCAATGGTTTGGCAAACAGCCTTTTGAGAACATCTCTCAATTCAACGCCGATCTGGTTTCCGTGTGCGCTCACAAATTCCACGGACCCAAGGGCGCGGGCCTGCTTTGGACCAAGTCTCCTTTTCTTCCGGTTCCGCTTCTGTTTGGAGGTGGCCACGAAAATGAGCGCCGTGCCGGCACCGAAAACCTGGCCGGCGTTTTCGGTTTGGTCTCCGCATTGGAAAGATTTATTTCCCCGCCCGTGTTTGAACGCCGGAAACTGGAGCCGCTTCTGAAAAAACTGGCCTCGTTTGTGGAAGACATTGACGGTTGCGAGAGGGTTTCCCCGCTTGAAAACTGCCTAGCCAACACTTTTTCTTTTGTGGTCCGCGGTGCTGACAGCATCACTCTCCTGGCTGGACTGGATGTCGATGGCATTTGTGCTTCGAGCGGCTCTGCCTGTTCAGCCGGTTCATTGGAGCCGTCGCACGTCATTGTTGCCATCCTAAAACCAGATGTCGCCAATTCTCTCGTTCGTTTTTCTCTGGGTATGGAAACCGCTATTGAAGATATTCATTTTGTCGGCGACGTTTTGCCGGAAATAATCAGGCGCGCCAGACAATGATACCGATTCCAACAATCTATCAAATTATGTTTCAATTGCCGGTGAATTGTTTGGGAACAGCGCGAACAACTTTAGCTTTTCAATTTTGTTGGTTTCTTTAACTTCAGTTGTGTGACGGTGAGCGGCTTAAAAACCGCAGCAGCAACCTTGACAGGCGAAGTTGTTTGCTTTATTCACCACCCTTAATAATAAGAGATTTTATACAAAGAAAAGACATATTAAACATGAACCTTACCATCTCGAAGGAACAAATCATCGCCGGGTTGCAAGCCGTCCAGAATGTTGTCAACTCCCGGACGACCCTGCCGATTCTTTCCAACGTCCTGTTGCGGGCCGAAAAGGAACGGGTCGAGTTCACGGCGACTGATCTGGATGTAACGGTGGCTTGCACCGTGGAGGCGAAGGTGAAAAAGCCCGGGGCCACAACGGTGCCGGTAAAAAAATTGTTTGGTATCGTGCGGGAATTGAATGGCAGTGAAATTGAAATTGAAACCGATGATAAAAACATCACGGCCATTCGCTGCGGACCGTCTTTTTACAAAATTCACGGCCTGGGAGCGGACGAGTTTCCGCCGTTGCCGAAATTCAAGGACGAAAAAAAAGTTTCACTCCAGCAGGAGAACGTAAAGGCGATGATGCGCAAAACGTCTTTTGCCATTTCAACGGATGAATCACGGTACGTGCTGAACGGCATTTTTATAAGTCTAAAAGACCACAAAATGACGATGGTTGCCACTGATGGAAGAAGGCTGGCGCTCGTGGATGAGGAAGTGGACCTGTCGGAAAAGAGCAGCGGAGAATTTATAGTTCCGGGCAAGGCGGTGGCTGAATTGAATCGTTTGCTTCAGGAAAAGGGCGAAGTGGAAATCAAATTTGGCGATAATCAGGCTTCGTTCACCCTCAAGGATGATAAGGGTTTTTCCGTACTGCTGATCACCAAATTGATTGAGGGAAATTACCCCAATTATAAGCAAGTGATTCCGTCCGAAGCCAAGGAGCGGATAGCGCTGGTGCGTGAGGAATTTTTACAGGCGCTGCGCCGCGCGGAAATCATGACGAGCGAAAAGGCCAATTCGGTGAAGCTCGCCTTCGGTAAAAACAATCTCGCCATCACGGCGAATTCCCCGGAGGTTGGTGAGGCGCGCGAATCACTCGCGGTGAATTACAAGGGCAAGGAAATGGCCATCGCGTTCAACCCTCGATACCTCATAGATGCGCTGGCTGCCTTGGGCGAGGACGAAGTGTTTTTTGAATTGATTGACGAATTAAGCCCCGGTGTTTTAAAAATCAACGGGCCATTTCTGTACGTGGTGATGCCAATGAGATTGAGCTAGGCGGACATGAATTCAACGATGGCTTCACGCATCGCGGCCGCCGTGGGCTTTCTCGCGGTGGGCGTGGGGGCGTTTGGGGCGCATGACTTGAAAGGGGTTCTCTCACAAAATGGCACAACAGGCATCTGGCAAACGGCGGTATTCTATCATTTCATCCACGCGGTCTTGCTGTTTGTTCTGGCGGAGCGGACCCCTTTTCCCGCGGTCGCCTGGTGGAGTTTTCTCATCGGCATTTTTGTTTTTTCCGGCTCTCTTTATTTGCTGGCGGCCACAAATGTTCTTTGGATCGGCGCAGTGACGCCGCTCGGCGGACTAAGCTTTCTCTTCGGCTGGGGATCGTTGGTTTTCGCGCCCGGGCAGCGAAAATGAATCAACAACGCGCTTGACCAGTGGCGGTTCCGGTGTGAGATTTCGACCGAAAGGAGATTATGAAAAAATATACAATGGTTTCAGTTTTCTGTATGGGAATCTCGGCCGCGCAAGCGCAGAATTCACCCCCACTCTATTCACCGCCGCCATATCAACAACCGCAGTATTACTATTATCCCCAACCCGACCAGGGGCTTTATCTGCGCGCGGGAGTCGGTCCTTCCTTTTATCAGGACGGCAAACTCACCGAGTTCGGTGGAGGTCCGTATGGCCAGGGCCCCAACGCCCCTGTCAAATACGAGACTGGCGCGGCGGCCAACGTCGCCGTAGGTTGGGCATTCAACCGATTTGTTTCCGCGGATTTCGAAACGGGCTTTCAAGGCACCCGGATTGATTATGTGCCGGGATATTTCCAGTATAATCATTCGGACGTGTACGATATTCCGTTTCTCGCAAACGCCATATTGTCCTTTCCCATCCCACACACGATCGTGACACCTTATATCGGAGCGGGAGTGGGTGGAGCGAACACTTATTTTGACGCGCGCGGATTCGGCGACAGTTCCCAGACGGTCTATCGAACGGAAAACGATGTGGAATGGGCCTGGCAAGCCATGGCCGGATTGCGGTTTCGGCTGGCGCCGAACGTTTCTTTGGGCCTGGGCTACCGATATTTTACAACCGCCGACACGACCTACGGCTACCCACCCAGCCCGAATTTCAACGTGGGTTTCGACGGCGTCCGCACGCACTCCGTCCTGTTCACCTTTGATTGGAAATTCTGGTGAGAGAGTTTTCCAAGGAAAGCCGGCTCCGGCTATTCCTCGAATTCAGATAAAGTACCGCATAGCGGACTGCCACGAGATTCCAGGGCAGGCGGACGATTTGTTGTTTTACGCCAGAAAAATTTCGATTAATGCTAATGGCGTGAATCGTTCTGCTTTGAGCGCACAGAAAAAAATCGCCCGCGCACGAGGGTTGTGTGACAAAGGCTCCTGGAAGGAAGCGCTGATGTTTGCGCAGGGCTGGAGCGCGGAGGAGCCGTCGGCGGCGAAAGCGCTGTTTTTTCAAGGGGTCGCTCTGGCGGCGATGGGACGATTTGTCGAAGCCGAAACGAGCTATCGGCAGGCGCTGAAGCTGGACGAGAATGATTTCAAAGCATGGAATAATTTGGCCGGAGTGTTGTTTGATTCACTAAACAAGCCGATGGACGGGATGCGCTGCATGGAGCGGGCCTTGAAACTGGAGCCGCGCAACAAATTAGGCTGGTCGAACATGGCCGGCATGGTCGGGCAGATGGGACGACATGAGAAAGCGCTGGAATTCGCCGGCCGCGCTCTCGCCCTGGATCCCCAATTTGTCGAGGCGCTGTTGCACAAGGCTGCGGCGGCCAAAGCGCTGGGCAGAGTGGAAATCGTCCAGGAAGTTTCGCTCACGCTGTCTTCCATTGAGGCAGACAAGTTTAAGCGAGGGGGGTAACCGCGCGGCAAGGCAAGTCAATTCGCGATGACGGATTAGCCTGCCAGCCATCCTAACGCGAGGGTAGTCGCGCTGAGGCCGGCCAAGACGCCGAAGCAAACGGACCAGCCACCTCGCAACCAGAACCACGCCGTCAAAGCCGAGCCGACCCACTACCCCAATCGCGAGTTGCTTGTTTTC
Source organism: uncultured Verrucomicrobiae bacterium (assembly GCA_963755515.1). Lineage (GTDB taxonomy): Bacteria > Verrucomicrobiota > Verrucomicrobiia > Limisphaerales > UBA11358 > UBA11358. The sequence goes on from CAVWKA010000002.1 coordinate 12,942, forward strand.
GCAATAATTTCAGCTAAAATAACCGGGTGATTTACGACGCGTCATTGGACGAGCTGTTGCAAAGGGTGTGGGAAGGCAAGCGAATTTTCCAAGCCGATGCGCTCCGGCTTTACCATTTGCCGTTGGAGGAATTGGGCGCATTGGCCGATCGCCGCCGCCAATTGGCCAAGGCCGACGATTTCAGCGGCCGCGGCAATGAAATCGTCTCCTACATCATTGATCGCAATGTCAATTACACCAACGTCTGCAATGTCTATTGCAAGTTCTGCGCCTTTTACCGCGTGGAAAAGGACGACGACGCCTACGTCATTTCCCTCGACGAAATGGACCGGAAAATCGAGGAGACCATCGCGCTTGGCGGCACGCAAATTCTCATGCAGGGCGGGCACCATCCCAAGCTGACCAAGCAGTGGTATCTGGATTTGCTTTCACACATCAAAAACAAGTTTCCTGGTTTCAACATCCACGGGTTCAGCCCCAGCGAATTCATCCATTTTCGCGAGGTTTTTAACGAGCCGTTGGAAAAAATCATCGGTGATTTCAGGGCGGCGGGGCTTGGCTCAATCCCCGGCGGCGGCGGTGAGATTCTGGTGGACCGTGTTCGCCAACGGATTTCACCGCTCAAGGCGATGAGCGACGATTGGCTGGAAGTTATGGACGTGGCGCATCGGATGGGTTTGTATTCGAGCGCGACGATGATGTTCGGCCACGTGGAGACGATTGAAGACCGCATTGAGCATCTGGAGCGGTTGCGGGCGCAGCAGGAAAAATCGCTTGGCTACGGCAACGGCCATTTCACCGCGTTCATCTGCTGGACGTTTCAGGCTGAGCATACCAAATTGAAAGCTCCAACGGTGGGCGCGCATGAATATTTGCGCACCCAGGCGCTGGGCCGGATTTATCTGGACAACTTCACGAACGTGCAAAGCTCCTGGGTCACCCAGGGCCTCGAAATCGGCCAGGTGGCTCTCAAATTCGGCGCGAACGATTTGGGCAGCATTATGATTGAAGAAAATGTCGTGTCCCAGGCCGGCACGACGTTTCGCATGACGGTGGACGACATGAAGCGGCTCATTTCGGAATTGGGTTATGAACCGCGCCAGCGCAATAACTGGTACCAGTTGGTGAATTAAGCTTGTCCTGAAATTTTTTAGGCGCGACAATCGCATCATGGCAATACCGTCACCATCGCGAGTCATTCGCGACCCGAAAACGCGCTTTAACTGGCGCGTGAGCGGCGTTGTCCGCCGGCTGATGTCGCGCTGGCTTGAGTGGCGCGCAAAGCTCACTGGGCGCAAGTACTATTGCCACGCGCTCGCCGGCGAGTCGGACTACAACATAGCGGTCAATTCCGACCTGACCGTTTCGTGCAACTGCCAGGATTACGATGGCAGCGGGCACATCGGCGATTTGCGGAAAAACTCCTTCGAGGAAATTTTCTTCGGGCCGGTGGCGCAAAAATTCCGGGATAATTTGGCGAAGGGGAAGATGCCCATTTCCACCTGCGCGCGCTGCGGCGATTTGCGCCGGCTCGAAACGCGGCGAACGGCCGCCCAAGGCGCGGCTGCCCTATCGAGGAATGCTTTTGGAAAACACCGTGGTTTGCAACGTGGACTGCATCGGTTGCGCGCGCGAGGGGGCGGCGAATGTGCGGACCAAAAAAACGATGCCGCTTGCGGAATTAAGCCAGATGGCCGACCTTGCGGCGCGGTTGGGAATGGAGCGGATATTTTATTTGAACCTCGGCGAGCCGTTCCTGTCACCGACGATTTGTCAGGAACTGCCGTTGTTGCGCAAAAAAAATCCGAAGGCTTATATCCGGATTTCGACAAACGGCGTCTTGCTGAACACCGACGCCAAGCGCGAGGCGGCGCTGAATTTGAGCGACATTCAATTTTCGATTCACGGCATCAACGAGGAAATGAGCGCAAAATACATGATGCGGGGAAATTTTGACAAGGCGTTCGAGGCGATGAAACAGATGGTTGCCTACCGCGACGCGCGTCAATTGAAGATGCCGATTTTGGAATGGAAATACCTGCTCTTCAACTGGAATGACCATCCCAAAACCATCGCCCGAGCCATGGAAATGGCCAAAGAGATTGGCGTGGACATCATTTCATTCTGGCCCACTGGAAACCCGTTTTACGGAATTTCATGGCGCTATCGGCTCGGCAGGTTCAACCATATCGGACGCGAAAGCTGGAAGGGGCGCGAAGTAATTTTGCGTCCTGAGAATGCCGCCGCCGCCCGATGAAAAGCGTTTTGCAGAGATGGGGATTGCCCTTTCTGACACTCTTCACCTTTTTCTTCCTGCTGGGCAGCCGTGCGCTCAATGAGCCGGACGAGGGCCGCTACGCTGAAATCGCGCGCGAAATGATTCAAACCGGCAACTGGCTGGTTCCGCATTTGTGGTATTTGCCGCATCTGGACAAGCCGCCGATGACTTATTGGCTGGTCGCGGCTTCCATGGACCTTTTCGGGCGTAATGAATGGGCGGTGCGCCTGCCGCTGGCGCTGGCCGGCATCAGCGGAGTCTGGGCGGCGTTTCTGCTTGGGAATTCAATGGGCGGGCGGCGTATTGGGACTTGGAGCGCTTTGATTTTGCAAAGTTCGCTCCTCTATATCGTCATGGCCCGAATGCTAACGACGGACATCTTTCTCACGCAATTTATCGCCTGGGCCATTTACTTTTTCTGGCGGAGTTGGTTGGCGTTGAAAAGCCCGGAAAGCGCCGGCCGGGAATTCTGGCCATGGCATTTGGGAGGATGGGTGGCTGTCGCTCTGGCATTTCTTGTGAAAGGGCCAATTGCCCTGGCGATTCCCATGGCTGCTTTTGCGGTATTGATGATTGTTCGGTGGAGCGGAATTCAACGAAGGAAACTCTTAATTGCCGGATTGCTCGGCGGCATTGCGCTGTTTTTTATACTGGCGGCGCCGTGGTTTCTGGAAGTTTTTCGGCGCGAGCCTGGTTCGGCGCATTACATGATTTTCGGGCAGGCAGCGGGACATTTTTTGGGAACAACGATTAAAAACCGGACAGGCAGTCCGTTTTATTTCTTCGGGATTCTTGCGGTCGGTCTTTTGCCCTGGACAATTTTGCTGGGATGGCTTTGGCGACGCTCGGAAAGCGCCCGGGATGAACGGCTTTTGCTGAACACCTGGGCCATTTTCACGTTCGTGCTGTTTTCGTGTTCCCATGCGAAATTGCCCGCATACATCCTGCCTATTTTTCCCGCGTTGGCGGTCTTGATCGCGTTGAAATTTTTCGGCGGCGAAAGCGCGAAAGAGCCCACGCCCAAAATTTCATGGCAGATTTGCGCGGCGAGCGCATTGCTGCTGCCGGCCGTTTTTCCGGTGCTGCTAAAAATCGCATTCAAGGACGCTTTGCCCGATTGGTTGATCTGGCAAACACCGGTGTGCGCGGGAGTTATCGTGATCATCTTCTTCCGGGCGCGGAAATGGGAAATGGAAACCGCGGCAGCGGCCACCGTCGGCTTGTCACTATTGGGATTTTTTATTGTGGTCGCGGAAATTCCGCCGTTTCAAAACACATTGCGGGCCAATCAAACGCTAAGACCGCTTGGCGAGGAACTGGCGAAAGATGTTCAGCCGGAGGATGCCCTTGTTTGTTGGGGAAAATTTCCCGAAGGCTTGCCGTTTTATTCCGGCGGCGCGATCTCGGCGACACACCGTCCCTATCTCGGCGATATGGATTTGACGCAGATGCCGTTTGATTTTCCAGGCAATCGCGAACACCTGGGCGATTTGCTTTTGCCGGATGAACAGGCGCTGGCGCAATTGCTGCATAGCGGGAAAACAGTTTGGGTCGTCGGTTTCGGCAATACGATTGAAAATTTTGAGAAAGGCCAAAGCGCAACGCCACTGCATTTGGTTTCGCGCGTCGGGCAATGGGAATTGTTTGTGAACCGCTGGGGCCGGGGGAGCATTTCAAATTTTGGCGCAGTGAATTTGAAAAGTGGAAAACAAGCTGAAATAGCTGAAATGCAGGGTATTTATTCTGTTAAGCTACTTTGCATGTGGCACTTACGAAGTTCTCATATGTTAAGATGCTCTTCCTGTGGCACTTATGCAGTTTTCGCGTGGTGGGATACCCTGCCTATGGCACTTACGCAGTTTTCGCTCAGCCTAACTAAAACCCAAAATCTCCCGCTGCCGAACGGCTACAGTTTTTCTTCAAACGCTCCAAAGACACGGTGTCAATGAGATGCAAACGGCTTTACAATTTTTTTACAAATCTTTTACAGACCCTTGACAACCGGCTTGCGTTTCCGCGGCAAAGTGATTCCATGAAAAAAATATTTGCAGGATTCGTCCTGGCTTCGGGAATGGCCGGGTTGCTACTAGCAAGACACGCCTTGGCTTCGTCGAGTGAAAACGAAGGAGGCCATTACATCGTTCACGAATGGGGCACGTTCACGGACGTGCAGGGCGGAGACGGCCAGTTGCTTTCATGGCGGCCATTGCAAACGTCGGAATTGCCCGGTTTTGTCCGCAATTGGCAAAATCCGGGGATGAACCGGAGATTTGCCGGATTTTTTGCCGGCGGCGAACCGTTTCGGGGCAAACGCAGCATGGTCACCTGGCAACGCCTGGAAACGCCGGTGATGTATTTTTACTCGGCTGAACGCATGAGCGTGAACGTAGGGGTGGATTTCCCCGGAGGAGTGATCACGGAATGGTATCCGCAAGCGACACAAATCGGGCCGTCCGTTCCGCTGGACAGCGACGCGCCAGGCGCCGCCACAGTCCGGGCAAGCCGCGCGGTTTGGACTGATCTGCTGCTTTTGCCCGAGTCAAAGGGAAACGGGCGGTTGCAAAATCTTTTGCCGCCAGACCAGCCGGGCGCGCATTATTTCGCCGCGCGGAAGACCGGCGCGGACACGGTGCGTATGGAACTTGGGGACGGGACAAAGGAGGCGGACAATTACGAAAAATTTATTTTTTATCGCGGCGCCGGGAGTTTCAGAACGCCATTGCGCGTAAGCGTCAACGGGCAAAATGAAATCGTCGTGGAAGACACCGGCTCGCAGGCATTGTCACATTTGTTTCTTCTGGCCATAAAGGACGGCCGCGGCGGTTTTGAAGAAATCGAGCATCTTCAGCCTGGGGAGAGCAAAACATTTCCGGCCATCGAATTACAAAATTGCGGAGCGAGTTGGTTTTATTCGATTGCCGACGGACAGGCGAAACTCGGAACGGCCGTCCGCGCGGCGCTGACAAGCGAGGGTTTGTTCGAGGACGAGGCGGCGGCGATGGTCAACACCTGGAAGGACTCGTGGTTTGCGGAAGACGGCGTGCGCGTATTTTATCTATTACCGCGGGCTTGGACGGATAAGACGCTGCCCCTGACGCTCAATCCCAAACCTGAAAGGGTTGTACGCGTCATGGTTGGACGCGCGGAGGTGATCATGCCGGAGACCGCGAAGGAATTGGCGGCGGTTCTGGCGAAGGCGGAAGCGGGTGACCAGGCGGCGCGGGAGCAAGGAATTGACGATTTGCAAAAGTTAAATCGGTTCGCGGAACCCGCGTTGCAATTGGCAGACCGGGGTGAAAAATCGCAGGACAGGATAAACTTCGGCTATCAGCTTTTGTCCGAAATCGCTCAACGGCAATCCAAGGGCGCGGGCAATTGAAAAGTGAGCAATTCAGTCAAAATCGGAGTTATTCCGAGCGCGAAGCGCGCAAAATCGAAGGGGGAAGAAATCGAATCCGGGCCAGGATGGCGAGGGGGGCGGGCTGATTGAGCTTGGATATGAGGGCGGGCGTGGGATATTTTCGGACACACACAAATGAAAAAGGTCGCGCTGGTGTTTGTGCTCGCGGTCACACTGCCGAGCCTGGTGCTCGCGTGGCTGGCCATGCGCTCGCTGCGTGACGAGCAGTTCCTGCTCGAACGCCAGCAATCGCTTTCGGACCAGCGCATCACCGAGACGCTCGCGCAAAATATCTCGGCGTATCTGGCGCAACAGGAGCAGGAATTCAGCGCGCAGGTGGAAAATTATGTTGGCGGCCAAAATCCGGTCGAAGTCGCGCCGCAATTCGATCAACAAATCCGCCGGCGCTGGCCGCTGGCGGAAGTTGGTTTCTGCGTCACGTTGTCCGGCAACATCACGTGTCCGTCACCGTCCGCCGGGATGGCGGCGCGACAATTTCTTGCCGACAACGCGGACTTTCTCGGAAATCGCAAAGCCGCCGAAGTGTATCTCAACGACAAGGGAGGCAATGGAATAGTGAACGGACTTTCGAAAGCGCCGGCGTTTCAAACGGCATTCCCGCTCGGAAGCACGGCGGACGGAGCGCCGGCGCAAAAATTATCGAAGGTCATTCGGGCAGACGCTGAATTCGCCCAACTCATCGGCGGGGAAAAGGACGGGATGTTCGCGCGGTATCTGGAAAACAAACTACAGTTAATGTTCTGGCACCGGTTGGACAGCGAACCGGACCTGGTTTTTGGCGCGCAACTGAATTTGAGCCGTCTGGTGGGCAATTTGGGAAATCTGGTCAAGGCGGATTCGGGGATGAAGAACGGGATTTGCGTCGCGCTGCTTGATGACACTGGGAAACCCACGGCTGTTTCGAGCGCGAGCCCTTCGGGGAATTGGAAGCACCCGTTTGTGGCGACGGAAATCGGGGAGGCGCTGCCGCACTGGGAAGTTGCGGCGTATCTGGTTGATCCCGCCGCGCTGACACGCGCCGCATGCATTGCCAATATTGCCTTCGGGTTGCTCATCGTCGCGCTGGTGCTGGCGATCATCTCCGGGGGTTGGCTGATCGTGAAAGGTCTGAACGCTGAAGTTCTTCTGGCGCGACAGAAAGCCGATTTTGTGAGCAACGTCTCGCACGAACTCAAGACGCCGTTGACTTCAATCCGGATGTTTTCCGAAATGCTGGCCGAAGAGCGCGTCAGCGACCCGGCCCGGCAGCGCACCTACCTGAACATTATCGCCACAGAAGCCGGCCGACTGACGCGGCTCATCAACGACGTCCTTGATTTTTCGCGCCTAGAGCACGGCGAAAAGAAGTACGACTTTCAGCCGTGCGATTTGAGGGAAATCGTCCGGGCGACGGCGGAAACGTTTCGGCCGCATCTGGAATCGAACGGATTCAAGTTTGATTGCGAATTGCCGGACGGGAAGATTCCCATACGCGGCGATGCGGACGCGCTGTCGCAAATCGTGGTGAATCTGTTATCCAATGCGGAAAAATATTCCAACGGCCAGAAGGACATAGCCTTGCGGCTGGCGGAACAACGGCTACCACAGCCGCGCGCCGAAGTGAGGGTTCTGGACCGGGGCTCCGGCGTGCCGGCGGGCAGCGAGGAAAAGATATTCGAGAAATTTTACCGCGCGCACGATTCCTTGAGCAGCGGCGTTCAGGGTTCGGGACTGGGATTGACAATCGCCCGCCAAATAGCGCGCGCTCACGGGGGCGACATTGTTTACGAACCGCGCGACGGCGGCGGCAGTTGTTTCATTTTGCGATTGCCCCTCGGCGCGGTTTTTTCCGGATCGGATGAGGGGAGAACCGCAAAATCCGCCCCGAAGGCAAATTTTCACAAGTCATGGCATGATCACAATAGCAACCTTAGGCGGCGCGGGCCGCGTAACGTGGACCCCGGGGTTGAAGGCAAATTGTGAATTAACCCACGTCGTCGCCTACGATTAAGCTGTCATCCTTTCAGGCGGCCGGGGCCGCATGAACGTGGAACTCCAAACGGGGGGTTGGTTGGAAGGGGACAAAGTTTGGTGAAAATTAGAGACTCCTTACGTCGTATCCAACGAATAAGCTGTCATCCTTTCAGGCGGCCGGGGCCGCGTGAACGCGGGACTCCAAACGGGGGGTTTAAGGGGCGGGCGAGGAAGGGCGGGCGAGGGGACGACTTATGAAAGCGAAAATTCTTATCGTTGAAGATGACGCGCATATTTTGGCGGGTCTTGAGGAAGTATTGAAGAGCGACGGCTTCGAGGCGGTGTCCTGCAACCGGGGCGACCTGGCGCTGGAAGCCGCCGCGAAACACAAGCCCGCGCTGGTGTTGCTGGACGTGATGCTGCCCGGGGCCAGCGGCTACGATATTTGCAAACAACTGCGCGCAAAAAAGTTTACCGCGCCGATTCTGATGCTTACCGCCAAGGGACAGGAAATTGACAAAGTGGCGGGACTGGACCTCGGCGCGGACGATTATGTAACCAAGCCATTCGGCGTCCGCGAATTGCTCGCGCGCATTCACGCGCTGCTGCGGCGGGGGAATCCAGGGGGCGGCAAAGTGGATTCGGACAAGGCCTTCAAAATCGGGGAGGCGGCAATTGACCCGAAGACATTTCAGTTAAAGCGAGGGAAAACGATCGAAGAACTCACGGCGAGGGAAGTGAAGCTGCTTCAGATGTTTCATGTTCACGCGGGCGAGGTCTTGTCGCGAGACAAATTGCTGAACGAAGTCTGGGGTTACAATTATTACGGCACGACGCGAACGCTCGATCAGGCGATCGTGCAGCTCCGCAGGAAACTGGGCGACCACGGCGGGGAACCGAAATTGCTGTTAACCGTTCACAGCGTCGGCTACAAACTGGCGGGTTAACCTGCTCTTTACGAACTTCATGACGCGCGAATTTTGGGAGCCGATTCCACAAGTCCCAAGAAAACGTCCAAGAACTGCTTTTATCAACCGGTTATTTCTGGTAGAATTTGGCAACACAATGGCAGGCGCAACCGAAGAAAAACGCGAGGTCACACTGCCGAAAGGCGTCAGTTTGCGACGCCTTGGCGAGGTGTTGCTGGACGCGTGGCTGGCCGATCCACGCCGATGGATGAACGCGGCGCCGGAATTGCGCGACAGCGCGGTGACGGGGCCGGCCGTGCCCGTGCCGCGGGACGCCATGGATTTGTTCCGCCTGCTCGCCGAACGACAGGTTGACTATTTGCTTGTCGGCGGCCTGGCAATGCTCACCCATGTCAAAGGCCGAAATACCCGCGCCGTGGATTTGCTCATGTCCGCGGCCGCGCTCGATAGAATTCCCGAAATCGTTTTGGAAGACAAAAGCGAATTTTTAGCGCGCGGAAAATTCAAGAGTGTTCTGGTGGACGTGCTGCTGACGCGCAATCCATTGTTCAAAACGGTCACGGAAAAATTTTCCACAACGCATCCATTTGCGGAGTTGCAAATCCCGGCGGTGACGGTGGAAGGCATGATTGTGTTGAAACTGTATGCGATGCCGTCGCTGTTTCGTCAATTTGACATGGATCGCGCGGCTGTTTATGAGAATGATATCACCCTGCTGATGGCGCGGCATTCCCCGGCCATTGAACCGCTCCTCGCGCTGGCGACGAAGGACATGGAGCCGGGCGACCAGATGGAGTTGCAAAGAATCACCGCCGAATGCCGTGAGAGAGCCAGATTACTGCGACAGCGCGCGGGCCAATAAATGCCAGACACCCCGGAAATAAGCTTCGTGATTCCTTGCTACAACGAGGAAGGCAACTTGCGCGAGCTTGTAAAAGCGATTCGCACCGCGGTGGAACCGCTGAAACTATCCTACGAAATCATCATTACTGATGATTGCAGCCAGGACCGGTCGTGGGAAGTTCTGAAGGAACTTGCGGCGGAGGACCCGCGCATTCGGGCGTTACGGTTCGAGTACAATTGCGGCGAAAGCGCGGCGCAATGGGCGGGGATGAAAATATCCCGCGGACGGACCATCGTGACGCTTGACGCGGATTTGCAGAACGATCCGAAGGACCTGCCCAATCTGCTCGAGGGGCTGAAACGATACGATTGCGTCTGCGGCACGCGAGTAGAATCGCGGAAGCGGGGGGACAACTTTGTGCGGGTGGCATCGTCGCGGATAGCGAATTGGGTCCGCAACAAGCTGTCCGGCGAAAACATCAGTGACGCGGGCTGCTGTTACCGGGCCTTCAAGCGGGAGTGCATCGGGGATTTGAAATTTTTCAAGGGAATGCACCGATTCATGCCGACGCTGTTCAAGATGGAGGGTTTCACGGTGACGGAGGTGCCGGTGACGACGAATCCGCGATTCGCGGGCAAGAGCAATTACGGGGTGTGGAACCGGTTATTCGCGTCATTTTACGATTTGCTGGCCGTGCGCTGGATGAAGAAGCGGATGATCCAGTATAAGGTGGCGGAGAAGATCAATTGAACGGTAGAACCTGCCGTCGCCATGCAGCGATTCCTGATCAAATGTATCAATTGCGGCTGGTTGATTATCATCGTCATCGGGATTCCGGCGGTGACGCGGGCGCGGCTTGGTCACCTGCAAATCACATCGGCGCCGAAGCTGCAACTGCTGTTGTTCTGGGGTCTGGCGCTGGGGCTGGCGGGAAACATTTTCGCGGCGGCATTTTTAATCAAAGGCCGGAAAGAGCGAATGCTTTGCTGGGAATGGGCGGGGGTGTTCGGCGCGTTGTTGTTTGCTTATGCCGCGTTTGTCCTGGGTTATTTCAATTTCAATTGGCTGAGGAATTTTTTGCTGTGGCTGCAAGGGGGAATGACTAAGGAATGACCGAATGAGGATTGAGGATTGAGGATTGAGGATTGAAGAATGAGGAATGAAGAATGAGGAATGAGGAGAAGGAAACGACGAAGACGGGGATTTAACTGCGAATGGACCGGTCTTCGCTCAGATGCTACGACCCGGCACGCGCGAATGGACCGGCCTTCGCTCAGAGCTAGGGCCGGGCACGCGCGAATTTGACACGGGCAAGGGCGGGGACAGACACGGATTTTTAACCGCAGAGAAGACAAGGAACGCAACGACGGAAAGCGGAAACTGACACGGAATTTAACCGCGGATAACGCAGATGGGCGCAGATGACGGAGGCAGTGGGAGAGCCGCAAAAATGCGCAAAAGGCGCAAAACAAAATTTTAACCGCGGAGAACGCAAGGAACGCAGAGACGCAACACAAAAAAACATTTTAACCACGGATGGCACGGATGGACGCGGATAAATTTTACAGAAGGAACCGAAGGGAATGAAGACGGGATTTAACCGCAAAGAGCGCAAAGAGCACAAAGATGGAAAGCGGAAACTGACACGGAATTTAACCGCGGATAGCGCAGATGGGCGCAGATGACGGAGGCAGTGGGAGAGCCGCAAAAATGCACAAAACGCGCAAAGGGAAAGCGGGGACCGAGACGATTTTGAACAGAGGGATGAGTGAACCAGAGAATGAGGGAAAGGTCATGTTGCCCAGGAACGCGATTATTGAATGCCGAATGCGGAATGTCCGCCAATATGACAATATCATTAACTGACCCCTCATTCGCGCAATCTGGTGAGGCAACGATTACGAGCATTCTGGTTTACTTTCATGCGTGCCCCCTCACCTCGATCCTCTCCCCCGAGGGGGAGAGGAAGTTTGGATGGACGCGCAATCTGGTGAGGCAACGACTATGAACATTCTGGGTTATTTCCGTGCGTGCCCCCTCACCTCAATCCTCTCCCCCGAGGGGGAGAGGAAGTTTGGACGGACGCGCAATCCGGGGAGGCAACGACACTGAACATTCTGGTGTTCTTCCGTGCGCGCCCCCTCACCTCAATCCTCTCCCCCGAGGGGGAGAGGAAGTCTGAACGGCTACAGTTTTTCTGGAATGGCCATGGAATGGCTGCCGTCTTCCCGATCCGGCACGCAGCCGTGTTCCTGCAACTGGCCGAGCAAGGCCCTTTCCGATGATGGAAGCAAAATGGTTAGATCACCGGTCTGAACTCATTTGGAATGCCACCAGTTGCGGATGTCATCGGCGGCTTGATGGGCGAAACCGGGAAAACGCTGGATGGCATCGCGGATTTCGGGGAAGAAATGGGCGCCGAGCCATAGCAGCGCCAAAACCACCAAGAGCCAGACGACCGCATCCGCGAGAAACACGAGGGACCAGGTCCATTTCTGCTCGCGCAGACTCCAATAGCACATTTGGCGCGCCGCTTTCAACGGCATGGCGAGAATGCCATAGGCAATCATCAGGAGCAAGGCAGCGACCCAAACGGGCACATTGAGCGGCAAGGAAATTCCCAGGACGGCTCCGGTGGCCAACAGGGAAATGATGGCGCAGATCCATCCGACGGTCAGAAGGCCTTGCAGCAATGAGAGCACTGGCAGGGTATAGGCCATGCCGGGATGAGCGGCAGCGTGGGCGGTCCAATAGCTGTGCCAGTTGTAACGCCACTGGTCGGCATGCGCCCGCATCTGACGCTTGAACCGGCGTTTCCAGGCACGACTTCCCAGGCGGCCAGGGAAGTTTTTCATCGCCTCATAATAGCCTTCCCGCGCGCGATGGATGAATTCCTGGGCGGTGGACGGATTGCCGGAGGCGGCGGCTTTTTCCTCTGGCGACCGCGCCTCGGGTATCACAATGGCCATGATGATATAAACGAGCAGGCCGGTGCCCCAGAATATGGTCATCAGGACAAAGGCGAGACGCACGAAGGCGGGGTCAATACCGATATACGCGGCGACGCCATTGCAAACGCCGGCGATCATGGCGCCGTCATGAATGCGATAGAGGCGCCGTGGCGGGGCGCCGGCACCGGGGGATTGATTTTCGCCCGGCGGATTCTGGCCGCCGGCCTTGTTGGATGCGCCTGAAGCGCCCGCGCCCGCAGTCTCACCCGGCCCGGTCTCGATAGGCCCCATTTCGGCCAGGACGGAGGCGACCTCTTTTTCGGACACGACATTTTTGTGGCTGGCGAGGAGGGCGCGGAATTTTTCGCCGATGGCGCTTTCGATATCGGAGAGGATTTCGTCGCGGTCGGGATTGCTGTGCAAACGGGCGGTGGCGGTATCGAGATACGCGCGCAAGGCGTCGTAGCCGTTTTCTTCGAGCTGATAGGCGATGCCGCCGAGGTTGATGGTGATGACTTTGTTCATGGTTGGTTTCCTTTCTATTTTTGGCCTAATTTTTTCACTGTTCCGTTGATTTGCGTCCAATAATCGAGGGTTTCGCGCAATTGTTGGCGGCCTTTGGCGGTGAGCATGTAATATTTGCGGGGGGGGCCGGCATCGGATTCCTTCCATTCGTAATCGAGGAGGCCTTCGCGGCGCAATTTGCTGAGCAAGGGATAGAGGGTGCCTTCCTGGGTGGCGAACTCGGTGGCGCTCAACTGTTTCAAAATATCGGCGACATAGACTTTTTCGGCGGCAATGATCTGGAGGACGAGGAACTCGAGGAGTCCCTTGCGGATGGCGGAAAATTTTTCGTTGACGTTCATTGCCGGTACGGTAGCAAGCTACCTTATTGAATAAAGGTAGCTGGTAAGGGGATGGGCGTCAAGCGGAAAAGATGGAAATTTCGGAGGACCGCGGAGCGCCTGCGAATGGGGGCCTCCGGCTGCGTGAACCCCCTGCTGCACCGCCGGCGAGAAGGAAAAAATATGCAAATAATGACCGTTTACGTTTTAACTCGCTGCTGTGGCTTTCCGAAAAAAATGCCTGGATTCAGCAATCCGGCAAACTGGCTTGCCCCAAAAGGTGTGGCAAATCGAATTCCAATCCTTGCCAACGTTCTGCCTAGGTGTTAAGGTCGCACTCATGTCGGCGCCCCCCGTATCGAAATCTCCAGAGACCAAGGAAGACGACGGCGCTTTGTTGCGTTTGCGGGAGGACTACACGCAGGCCGTGCTCGACATGTTCAATACGAACGCCGGGGCAAGCGAGCTTCGTCCGCAAATTGAAGTTGTCGGCCACACTTCCAATTTTCTCGACAACATGCGGTTGCCTGTCCACCGATGGTTCCGCTATAGTGCTGGTTTTTCCGCCGAATGGGTGAAATGGCTTCTTGCCGAAAGAAGCGGGGGCGAATTGCGAGTCTTCGATCCATTTGTAGGTTCAGGCACGACTTGTTTGGCGTGCGATGAAATGGCGATTCCATCCTATGGATTGGAAGCGCATCCGTTTGTGCATCGCGTCGCCCGCGCCAAATTAAGTTACGCTGCCGACCCGGAGCGGTTTTTGGCCAAGGCGGAGAATGCATTCTGCTTCGCCAGAAAAGCACGCGGCGCGAATGGCTACCCGGAACTTATCCACAAATGTTTCTCAGCCGAAACACTCGACTCTCTCGACCGATTTCGCCGGGCGGTGGAGGCGGAACAAGACGGCACACGCGAGGCGGAATTACTATGGATGGCACTTGTATCATCATTGCGAGTTGTATCCAAAGCAGGCACCGCGCCGTGGCAATATGTATTACCTGGCCGGCGCAAGACCACACCACCGGCACCGGAAATTGCCTTACGCCGGGCGGTTCAGATGATCGCCATTGACATCCGCTTTCTGGCCCGACGCGCCAAGCCTTTGGCAAAACTCCGGGTGGATGACGCCCGCCAATGCGCGACCGTTCCGAATGGTTGGGCCACACTTGTTATCACCTCGCCGCCCTACGCGAATAATTACGATTACGCGGATGCCACGCGACTGGAGATGACGTTTTTGGGCGAGATTCGCGGCTGGGGCGACCTTCAGGAAAAGGTTAGGCAACACCTGGTCCGCGCTTGTTCTCAGCATGTCCCGCCCAACGCGGTAAATCTCGACGCGATTTTGGACTCGCCGGAACTGGCTCCAATTCGTGACGAAATTGCGCCGGTTTGCCGTGAGCTTTCATCCGTGCGATTGGAACGTGGTGGGAAAAAGACTTACAACAACATGATCGCCTGCTACTTCCTCGACATGGCAAAAGTGTGGCTGGCGCTCCGCCGCGTGTGCGCGTCGCCGTCCGAGGCATGTTTTGTCATCGGTGATTCCGCACCCTATGGAATCTATGTGCCGGTCATCGAGTGGTTTGGCAAACTCGCGAAAGCGGCCGGTTTTGATTCCTGGACATTTGAAAAACTTCGCGACCGGAACATCAAATGGAAAAACCGCAAACATCGTGTGCCGCTTTGCGAAGGACATCTCTGGGTTCGCGGATAATCTGAAGATTATGGCGGAATCACTTGCTCATCGCTGGGGACAAATCATTGGAGACGTTTTTGAGATGTTTGTTCGCAACATTCTTACGGACGTGGCGAAACAGCATGACCTCTACCTCGACTTCAAGCGCCCTCGCAAAGCCAGAGGCAGCCAAGGCAAGCTGACCTGGCAGGATGGCTACGGAAACAAACATGATCTCGACTACGTTCTGGAGCGAGGTGGCGACGAAGAGAGGTTGGGTGTGCCCGCGGCGTTCATTGAGTCAGCATGGCGACGATACACCAAACATTCGAAGAACAAGGTGCAAGAAATTGAAGCCGCTGTTATGCCAGTGGCACTGACATTTTCGAGGCATCAGCCGTTCCTTGGAGCAGTGCTGGCCGGCGAATTCACCAAGAATGCCCTCCAGCAACTGGAATCAAAAGGCTTTGCCGTTCTGCATGTATCCTACGAATCCATTCTAACGGCATTCAATCAACTTGGCATTGATGCTTCGTCTGAGGATGGCGTAGGCGGCACGACCGAAGAACAATTCCACAACAAAATAGCAAAATGGCAATCACTTCCCCAGCCGCAGTCAACCAACCGGCTCCTGGCCAAACTGCGCACTCTTCATGAACAGGAAATTCTCGATTTCAAGCAGTGCCTGGAAGCTGCCATCATGAGGCGAGTGAGTTCCGTCCGGCTGACTGTGTTACGTGGTCATTCGGTCGAATGTTCCGACATCGAAAGCGCCATTATCTATCTGGTTGAAGAAGAAAAATCCTACCGCATGCGGGAGGACGGTGAGCAGCGTGAAAGTTTTGAAATTCAAGTCCGATTCAATACGGGGGCGAAGATTGAGGCTACGTTCCCCAAACGCGCGGAATCAATTGCCTTTCTGCGCAGCTTCACATGAAAACATTTTGCTCAGGCTCCGTCGTTTCCTTTTTTGGCACTCCTGCCCTCTACGGAATCGAAATTGCGAAAGGACAAGTCTAAATATGGCCGAAAATAAACCACCTGAATTCAGTAAGAAAACGTTGTGGACATTGTGGCAATGAATCGCACGGTTGCGGGCGGAGAGGACGGTGACTATCAAGTGGATCGCCGAGCGCCTGCAAATGGGGACGTCCGGCTGCGTCAACGACCTGCTGAACGTCGGCGGCAAGGTGAAAGGGAATTAATATACAAATCTCAAGAATCCGTTTATGGCTTTGGTTTTGTGTTGTACTTGGCGGATTGAAGAGACGAATAGGACGGAAAGGACGGATGGGACGGATGGGACGGATGGGACGACGAGGACGGAATGACAAGAAACGAGGGGACTGGGACAGCACCCGCACATGCTTGTTGCCGTGGGGATCAATGCCGCCCAGGCCGAAATTAACATGGCGACAATTGAGAAATCCGGGAATACTTTGTGGAATATATGTCCAAAACGTCGCGACGAGAATTTCTCGCCGGAGTCGCTTTGCTTGGCGCTTCATCACTTCTTCCTGGAAGCGCCGACGCGGCTCCGACGCCAGCCGGTCAGCCGGTCTCAGATTCCTCATGGTCCGCAGGCGACCGTCAAGAGGCAAGCGACCGGCTTCTTAATTACTTTGGCAGGACTGCGCCGCGGCTATTGCGGCCCGCCGAAGGCATCCTCTGGCATCCGAGCATTGCGTGCAGCCTTCCGGGCAAGGCCTATTCCACCAGCCTTTGGGACTGGGACACTTACTGGACGACGCGCGGCCTCTTCCGTTTTGCGAAAATTACAAATGATTCCGCGTTTCGGAAGAAAGTGGCTGAGCATGGCATCGGCAGTTTCATGAATTTCTTCGATCATCAATCGGACGAAGGCCGCATCGCCATCATGCTCGATGTGAATAATGCAGATCCGTTGGGATGCCTGAAGAAGGAGCGACCCAAATCACAAAACCAGGCGAAGCCAGTTTTCGGGCAGCTCGCCCTTTTGATCAGTGATGAAGTTGGCTCCGTGGACTGGCTGGCGCCGCACTTCGACAAACTTCTGCAATTCCATGCGTCGTGGGTTTCCGGCAATCAGAGTCCGATTGGCCTTCTGGTGTGGGGAAACGACGTCGCCATCGGAAACGACAACGATCCGACCACGTATGGACGGCCATTTTTTTCGTCCGCGAATCTGCTGTTGAATTGCCTTTTCCAAGAGGATTTGAAAGCGGCGATGGAGCTGGCCCGCCGGCTCAATCGTCCTGATGACGAGCAGCGCCTCAGCGTCCAGGCCACGACGCTTGGTGAGGAGATTCAGAAATATTGCTGGGATCCGCGCGATCAATTTTATTATACGGTTGATGTGCAATGCGTTGACCGACGAAGGGAGCTAATTCCCAATGTGAAGCCGGGCATGGCGATGTCCTGGCATTGTTTGCCCCTACGCATCCAAACCTTCACTGGTTTTCTGCCGCTCTGGTGCGGTCTGGCTGAGCGTGCCCAGGCGAACCTGCTTGTGCAGACGAATTACCTTGGGGACGATCGCTTTTGCGGGAACTGGGGGGTTCGATCGCTTTCGTCAAAGGAAACCATGTATTGCATGGATTTCAGTTCAAATCCGAGTAATTGGCTGGGTCCTGTTTGGATCATCGTGAATTATTTTGTTTGGAAGGGGCTTAACGATTACGGGTTTCATGACGAGGCGGTGAAGCTGGCAGACAAGACGCTACGACTGCTGTCTGCGGATCTTGCGACGAATGGCTCGTTGAACGAATATTACGATCCGGACACGGGAAAGGCGCTGAGCCACAAAGGTTTTATGGATTGGAACCTACTTGTACTGGAAATGGCGTAAGCAGGTTTGTAGCCTTTGGAAATGAAGCACGGATTAATTTTGATGTTGAGCACAGTCTTTCTGGGAGTGTCCGTGACAGCCATGACCGTTGGAAATCTTAAGTGCGAATATTGCAGCGACCCGATGGGTGTTGACGCGCCACAGCCGCGATTGGGCTGGGTATTGGAATCGGCCCAACGGGGCAACTTTCAAGCGGCGTATCAGATACTCGCAGCATCGAGCAAAAGCGAATTGAAAGAGAACCAGGGCGATTTGTGGGACAGCGGCAAGGTGGATTCGGACGAAACGATCCAAATTTTCTATGCGGGCATTCCGCTGAAATCTTCACAGCAGATTTTCTGGAAGGCGCGTGTCTGGGATGCGGATGGAAAAGTTTCCGACTGGAGCAAGGCCGGGACGTGGACGATGGGAATTTTAAATGCGGAAGATTGGCACGCGCAGTGGATTGGCGCGGTGAACACCAATATGCCTTCGCTATTGCTGCGCCACGAATTTGTCGTCAAGCGAGGATTAAAACGGGCGGTGATTGACATATGTGGTCTTGGGCAATACGACCTGACGCTCAACGGAAAACCGGCGGACGATGATTTTCTTTCGCCTGGGTGGACGAAATATAACAAGACCTGTCTTTACGACACGCTCGACGTTACGAGATTGCTGCGGGCGGGCAAAAATGCCATTGGCATCGAACTTGGCAACGGAATGTATAATATACTGGAGACGCGGTATCTGCGGGCCGGCTTGCGTCTTTATTCATTTGGCCCGCAGAAGGCCATTGCGCAAATCCGGCTCGAGTATGCGGACGGTTCGGTTGAGACCGTGGTGACAGATCAAAGCTGGCGGCTTTCGCGCGGCCCGGTTACCACCTGTTCGATTTATTGCGGTGACAACTATGACGCACGGCTGGAACAAAAAGGTTGGGACGAGGCCGGTTTTGACGATTCAGCGTGGGCGCCGGCCCAAATCGTCAACGGTCCAGGGGGCGACTTGCGCGGGCTTTCCTGCGCGGCGCCGCCGGTCCATTTTTTTGAAATTCACAAGCCAATTTCCTCACGCGCCCTCGGAAAGGGAGAGGTTGTCTTTGACCTCAGGCAGAACGCCGCGCACGTCCCGAAAATATCCGTCACCGGTCCGGCGGGCAGTCGCGTGCGCATTATACCGTCCGAACTCATCGGCGCCAACGGGTTGGCGGACCAACGTTCGATGGGGATACGGCGCGGAAACGCCATCTGGTGCGATTACACGAAGGCGACCGACGGCGTGGAGACATGGTCGCCAAAATTCTTCTACGTAGGCTGCCGTTATTTTGAAGTGAAATCGTTTCCGGCAAAGGGCGGGACCACATTGCCCGCCGTGAAATCCATCGAAGGCATCGTGGTTCAATCTTCATCCCAACCGGTTGGCGAATTTGAATGTTCCAACACGTTGTTCAATCGAATCCGCGACCTTGTTCGATGGGCGCAGCGCAACAACATGATGAGCATCATGACCGATTGTTCGACGCGAGAGAAACGGGGCTGGCTGGAGCAGGACCATTTGAACGGGCCGGCGCTGCGTTACGAATTCGACCTTGCGCAATTGTTCACCAAGACGCTGAACGACATGGCGGATTCGCAGTTGACGAACGGCCTGGTGCCGACGACCGCGCCGGAGTACACGATTTTGCTCGACAGCAACACGCCGCCAGGCCGGCGGAACAATTTTGGCGATTCACCCGAATGGAGCAGCGCCATGATTCTCGTGCCGTGGCAGCAATATGAATTCGACGGCGACCTGAACCTGTTCCGCATCCATTATGACGCGATGAGCCACTATCTGGCCTACCTGGGGAGCCGGGCGACGAATTACATCGTCAATTACGGACTGGGCGACTGGTATGACCTTGGCCCAAAACATCCGGGCATAGCGCAGCTCACGCCGATTGCGCTGACCGCGACGGCATTTTATTACCGGGACGCTGAAATCATGTCACGCGCCGCGGCGCTGCTTGGCAAAGCGGAGGACGCGAGACAATTTTCCGATCTGGCGGGAAAAATCCGCGCCGCGTTCAACGAAAGATATTACGCCGCGACGAATCATTTTTATGCGACCGATTCACAGACGGCCAATTCGATTCCGCTGGTGATGGGCATTTGCGAGCCGAGCCATCGAGGCGCGGTTCTCGACGCAATAGTTGCCGACATTGGCAAACGCGGCGACTCGTTCACGGCGGGGGACGTGGGGTATCGGTATTTGCTGCGGGCGCTGGCCGAAGGGGGGCGCAACGACGTGATTTTTGAGATGAATAATCGGTTGGACAAGCCGGGTTACGGTCTGCAATTGAAAAGAGGGGCGACGAGCCTGACCGAAGCATGGGATGCCGGGCGTGATTCGTCACAGGATCATTTCATGCTCGGCCAGATTCAGGAATGGTTTTACCATGACCTGGCGGGCATCCAGGACGCGCCGGGCAGCCCGGGTTTCAAACAAATTGTGATCGCGCCGCAGCCATGCGGGAATGTAAAATGGGTCAAGGCCAGCTATGATTCTGCGCGGGGAGAGATTGAAAGTGACTGGAAGCAAAATGGAGGAAGGTTCAGGTTGCGGGCAACAATTCCGCCGAACACAACGGCAACATTTTTAATTCCGGCACGCGATGCGAATGAGGTTTTGGAAAGCGGCGGACCGGCCGCGAAGTCCCCGGGCGCGCATTTTCTGGGGATGGAAGACGGCAGGGCAGTTTTTCAGACGGGGTCCGGAAGATACAATTTTGAAAGCAAATTGATGAGGTAAGAAGAGGCCGCATAAAGTAAAATCGCCATAATAAAGCCGGTTAACGGCACGAATGCAAAGTTCCCTACCCGCCCGTCTTAATGGCGGCGGCGGCGGGCGTTTCTCCGAGGAGGTTAATGCGCCTATTTTTTTGGAGTTTTAGCTCGACAGACTTTTTGATTTGGATGATAAGATTATGCCCAATAAGGTCTGGCTTTTCTTCCCGGAATCCACGGGTGCTACGGGCGGAAGCGTCAATCTGCTGAATCCAAAACTGACAGGAGAAACGTATGAAAAATCGCGGTGCAACTGTATTTACGGCGCTGGCTTTGCTGGCGCTCTTAACCATAAACTTTCAACCCTCAACCGCCTTCGCCCAGAACACGGTAGTCACCTATCAGGGCCGGGTGACGGACAATGGGACGAATTTTAGCGGCGCTGGACTGTTCCAATTCGCGCTGGTGACCAGCACGAACAACGACAGCCAGGCGACCGCCGCCGCCAGCCCTCCCAGCGGCGGCTACGTGACGGTCATCAACGTGATTTCCGGGGGTGCTGGATATACCAATACGCCTGCGGTAACCATCAGCGGCGGGGGCGCCAGTACGAACGCGACGGCGACGGCGACGGTGAGCGGCGGGGCGGTGACGGGCATCACGGTCACCGATCCTGGTTTCGGCTACACCAGCACGCCGACAGTGGTGATTGCGCCGCCTCCGCCGGACATTACCTACACGACGTATTGGAGCAATGACGGCACGGGCGTGAATGGGAGCGAACCCTCCGCAGCGGTGGGCGTGGGCGTGAGCAACGGGCTGTTCACCGTGGGATTGGGCGACACGACGCTGGCGAACATGACGGGGCTTCCCGCGGGGCTGTTCACGCAGCCGGGGCTACAACTGCAAATCTGGTTTAATGACGGCGTGAATGGTTTTGCGTTGCTCAATCCGTTGCAGGACCTCACGGCGACGCCTTACACGGCTTTTGCCAACAGTGCCAGTAATTTGCTGGGAGTGTTACCGGCAGGCCAGTTAAACGGCACGGTGCCATTGTCGCAATTGCCGGCGGCAGTGGTGACGAACGATGAAACGTCCGTGACGCTGGACAATCTCACTCTCAACGGCGTAATTACGGCAAATGACGGCATCAGTATCATCAGCGGCAGTCTAAATCTGCCTAATCCGGTCACGGTTAATTCCGGCTTTGGCAGCCTTTTTTATTCCGGCAGCGCGAATGGCAATTTTTTTGCCGGCCTCTTTGCCGGCAATCCGGCCAACGACAACGGCGGCGACAACGCGGCCTTTGGCGCTAATGCGCTTGCATCCAATACGACCGGCTCCGATAACGCGGCCAGCGGCTTTGACGCGCTTTACTTCAATACGGGAGGCGATGCGAACACGGCGGATGGATGGAAAGCGCTTTATGCCAACACGAGCGGGGGTCTTAACACGGCCAACGGCTCTCAGGCGCTTTTTTCCAATACGAACGGAAGCGGCAACACCGCCTCCGGATTTGATGCGCTTTACGCCAACACGAGCGGCGAAAACAACACGGCAGATGGCGGTCAAGCGCTTTACGGTAACACGAGCGGGGGTCGTAACACGGCCAACGGCTTTCAGGCGCTTTTCTCCAATACGAACGGCACCGGCAACACGGCCTCCGGATTTGATGCGCTTTACGCCAACACGGGCGGCGAAAACAACACTGCGGATGGCTGTCAAGCGCTTAACGGTAACACGAGCGGGGGTCTTAACACGGCGAACGGCTTCCAGGCGCTTTTCTCCAATACGAACGGCACCGGCAACACGGCCTCCGGATTTGATGCGCTTTTCGCCAACACGAGCGGCGAAAACAACACTGCGGATGGCGGTCAAGCGCTTAACGGCAACACGAGCGGGGGTTTTAACACGGCGAACGGCTTCCAGGCGCTTTTCGCCAATACGAGCGGCGGTCTGAACACCGCCAACGGCTTCCAAGCGCTTGACGCAAACACAGGCGGCAGCCAAAACGTCGCAATAGGCAATGATGCGCTCACCAACAACACTTTGGGCAGCGGCAACATCGGTATTGGATTTCAGGCCGGGGAAGCTAATCCCAACGACGCCAATGACAACATTGACATCGGCAGTCCAGGCGGGACTTTTGACGGCACAATTATCTCTCCCGGCGGCGTCGTCCGCATCGGAAGCGGCCAAAGTGCCACTTATCTGGCAGGGAATGTCTATGGCGAGAGTTTCAATCAAAGCAGTGACCGGAACGCCAAGGAAAATTTTGCCGGCATCAATCCGCAAACGGTGCTGGCCAAAGTGGCGGAAATGCCCATCACCGAATGGAATTACAAGATTGATAGAAATGTCGAACACATCGGCCCGATGGCGCAGGATTTTCACGCGGCGTTCGGGTTGAACGGAGGCGATGACAAACATATTTCCACGGTGGATGAAGGCGGCGTGGCGCTGGCGGCGATACAGGGGCTTAATGAAAAGGTGGAAGTCAGAAGTCAGAAGTCAGAAGTCAGAATCCAGAATCTGGAAGTGGAGAACGCGAAACTCCAGGCGGAGGTTTCCGATTTGCGGTCGCAGCTTGGCGGGCTGCGAGAGGCCGTGGCCCGGCTCACGGACCCATCCGCCAGTCCGGTTGCCCTGAATACGCGACAGGAGGACAAATGAAAACAGGAGGTAGCGTGACCGGGTAGCGACACGGACGCACCGGAAGATTGGATGGGGGGCGCTTGATTTGGGAACGCGAGTTTGCGCGGATTCATGATTCGCCGCCGAAGCGCGGGCCGATTTGCATTTTTCCGACGACGACCGCGCCGTCTTCCACCATCAGATGCCGGGCATCCACGTCGCCGAACAACCGGGCGGTGGACTTGAGGACGACCAAGTCCCGGGCGCGGAGATTGGCGGCAAGTTCCCCGGCGATTTCGGCCGACTGGACCTTGAGCGGGGCCGTCCAGCGAAAATGATTCTCCGACGGAATGATCAGATGGGAGGCAGTCAGGCTGCCTTTGATGTCGGCGGTCGAGTAAATGGTCAAGGAGCGTTCGACGGCGAGCTTGCCGTGGAATTTTCCCCGGATGACGGCGTCGCCGACGATGGTATCGGTATTAAAGACGCAGCCTTTGGGTTCGATGACAAAGACGCCCTTGGTCTTGAAATTTTTGGCAATGGCGGTGGTGATGCGATAATCGTGCAGGTCCACGTAGCGGCCGCATTGTTTGCACATGGTGGACTCGGCGCTGGCCGGCGCGTCGAGTTCCGCGCCGCACTCGAAGCAGGCAACCCGCCTGTGTTTCGGCGTCCGCTTGGGCGCAGTTGGCGGCGGATTGAGAACGTCCTGGACGCGGAGATGCTGCCCGCATTTTTTGCAGATGGTGGAGTAGGCCGAGCGCGGCTCCATTTGTTGGTGGCCGCAATGCGGACAGGCCACCATGACCTTGTCCTGTTTCTCCGGCATTCAATGTCTTTCGGCCCGCCGCGGCACGATTCAACGTCCGGCCCTGCCCGATTCCGGAGATTTTGGGTTATCCGGCGGACGGACCACGGGCGGCGTGGGTTGGACCTTGTTCGGATTGACTTCGGTTTTCCCGACAAAGGTGACGCCCTCTTCGACGACCAGTTTGGGGGCGCGGATGTCGCCAAACAATTCGGCCTTGGACTTGATCTCAATTTTTTCCCTGGCATTGATGTTGCCGTTGACCTTGCCGCGGACGACGACCGACTGGGCGGCGATGTTGCCGTTGATGACGGCGCTGTCACCGAGGGTCAAACTGCCGTCGGTTTGGATTTCGCCGTCGAGTTTGCCATCAAAGGTGAGTTCGCCGGAGAACTTGAGGTTGCCTTTGACTTCGACGTCGGAGTTCAACGCGTTTTTGGAGGCGCCTGGTGTGTTCGTCGTGTCCATCTTTTCTCCTTTTTTGTAATACTTAATGCAGGAGGAGAGAGGTGTCAAAAGTTTATTTTGCGGGCGGGGAAAAAGGGGGAAGCGTTTACGCGAATTGGCGCGAAGGGACACGAATGGAAAGGGGAAAGGCACATTCTCACGCAACGGTCGCAGCCGCCGTCGCCCAGGCTCCCGTCTCCGCCAAGGCTACGCCGGGCAGGATGGCGGGCCAAGAAGGCCGCAAAGAAATGCAGATGAACGCAGATGAAAAAAGCTGAAAGCTGACCAGTCTTAGCCGCGCTTCGGGGACAAAGTTTGGTGAAAATTAGAGACTCCTTACGTCGTCTCCTACGATTAAGGAGGCCCGGACCGCGTGAACGCGGAACTACAAACGGGGGGGCGTTTTCGACGCGGCCAAGTGACAAAGTTGGCACAAGGACTTGAGAACAAGGGCGGCGTAGCGTCGAGCTCCGCGGCTGAGGGTGCGCGGGATTTTCCTGTCCCGCCTTCCAAAAACCGGCGACTGGCCGCCGTCGCGCCGAAGCGGCGCTTTGGCGCGCCGCGGAAGAGTCGCCGGAACCCGCCGGCTGGAAAGCCCGCGCCAGGTCTTTGTCACTGGCCCCGCCCAAGGGTTTTAGTCCGTATTATATTGACAAGAAGCTGAGCTTTTTATATACTGCCGCCGCTTCGGAAGGGCTGTTGGCGTGTCTTTGCGCCCTTTCCGAACGCACATCAAGGAACAACAAAGAGCAGAAAGGTTAAGTTATGAAATCGCTGTCGCGTCGTATTGTATGCAGTGCGCTGGCCTGGCTGGCGCTTTTGACCCTCAACCTTCAACTCACGATTGCCCATGCGCAGGGGACGGTGTTCACGTACCAGGGACGGGTGACGGACAATGGCACGAACTTTAACGGCACGGGGCAGTTCCAGTTTGCGCTGGTGACCAGCACGAACGGCCAGACGGCGACGGCCACAGCGAACATGGGCGGGGTTTCGCCGACTAAATTCGTCAGCAGTTGCAGTATTGTCAATGGCGGGAGCGGTTACACGACGGCGCCGGCAGTGAGTTTTTCCGGCGGTGGCGGCACGGGCGCGACGGCCACGGCGAATCTCACCGGGGGCGTTGTCACGAGTATCACCATTGACACGCCTGGTTCAAGCTACAGCAGCGCGCCGGCGGTGACGATTGCGCCGCCGCCGCCGGTTTACACGACGTTTTGGAGCAACGACGGCACGAGCGTGGCCGGGAGCGAGCCATCGGCGGCCGTGGGGGTGGGGGTGAGCGGCGGCCTCTTCACCGTGGGATTGGGCGACACGACGCTGCCGGGCATGTCATCTCCGCTTCCGGCCTCCCTGTTCGCCTCGCAATCGGATCCTGGAGCTGATGATGTGGTTCAACGACGGCGTGAATGGTTTTGCGTTGCTCAATCCGTTGCAGGACCTCACGGCGACGCCTTACACGGCTTTTGCCAACAGTGCCAGTAATTTGCTGGGAGTGTTACCGGCAGGCCAGTTAAACGGCACGGTGCCATTGTCGCAATTGCCGGCGGCAGTGGTGACGAACGATGAAACGTCCGTGACGCTGGACAATCTCACTCTCAACGGCGTAATTACGGCAAATGACGGCATCAGTATCATCAGCGGCAGTCTAAATCTGCCTAATCCGGTCACGGTTAATTCCGGCTTTGGCAGCCTTTTTTATTCCGGCAGCGCGAATGGCAATTTTTTTGCCGGCCTCTTTGCCGGCAATCCGGCCAACGACAACGGCGGCGACAACGCGGCCTTTGGTGCTAATGCGCTTGCATCCAATACGACCGGCTACCAAAATACGGCCAATGGCTTTGGCGCGCTTTACTTCCACACGGACGGCTACCAAAACGCGGCCAATGGCTATAAGGCGCTTTTTTTCAACACCAGCGGTCTCCAAAACACGGCCAATGGAGCGTTTGCGCTTTTTTCCAACACCAACGGTTACGGAAACACGGCCGATGGCTATCAATCGCTTTATGACAACACGAGCGGCAACTTAAACACAGCCGTCGGCGCTTATGCGCTTGAAAACAATACAACCGGCGGCGGAAACACGGCCAATGGCGAGGGTGCGCTTTTTTCAAACACCAACGGCTACGACAACACGGCCAATGGCTTCGATGCACTTGCAGACAACACGAGTGGCCACGAAAACACAGCCAATGGCGTTTATGCACTAGCAGACAACACAAGCGGCTACCAAAATACGGCCAATGGCTTTGGCGCGCTTTACTTCAACACGGACGGCTACCAAAACGCGGCCAATGGCTATAAGGCGCTTTTTTACAACACCAGCGGTCTCCAAAACACGGCCAATGGAGCGTTTGCGCTCATTGACAACACGAGCGGCTTCCAAAACACGGCCAACGGCGAGAATGCGCTTTTTTCCAACACCAACGGTTACGGAAACACGGCCGATGGCGTTGCCGCGCTTTACGGCAACACGAGTGGCGAAAATAACACGGCCGATGGCGTTGCCGCGCTTTACGGCAACACGAGTGGCGACGGAAACACGGCCAATGGCGAGAATGCGCTTTACTCCAACACGAGCGGCAACTACAACACCGCGGTCGGCTTTGGGGCGTTAGAGGATCTTGGCTTCGGCGCCGCCGGCGGCAACAATAACATTGCGGTGGGCTTCGTTGCCGGCGGCGCGTTCACAGGGAATGAAAGCTCCAACATTGACATTGGCAATGTTGGAATCGCCGGCGAAAGCGGCGTCATCCGCATCGGCACCGAAGGGATTCAGAACTCCACTTTCCTGGTCGGCAAGGTGGGCATCAACGAAGCCAGTCCGTCAGGCGCGTTGCACATCACGGGTCCCACCAATGCGCCGCCGACCGGCGTGGGCAGCGGTGACAACGGGCTGGTGCTAGGCACGACCGGCACGACGGGCTACAAATGGATTCAGAGTTACGGCGGACCGCTGGTGTTGAACGGCCCCGGCAACGATGTCGGCATCGGCAACGAATCCCCCGTCTATCCGCTGGAGATGGGCAGCGGGGCCTATTGCAGCGCCGCAGGCGTTTGGACGAGTGTTTCCGACCGCAATGCCAAGGAAAATTTTAGGGCCATCCAACCCGCCGAAGTGTTGGCCAAAGTCGCCGCGCTCCCGATTACGCAATGGCAATACAAAGCAGAGCCGACGGGAACCGAACACATCGGCCCCATGGCGCAGGATTTTCACGCGGCGTTTGGCTTGAACGGCGCGGATGACAAACACATTTCCACGGTGGATGAAGGGGGCGTGGCGCTGGCGGCGATACAGGGGTTGAACCAGAAAGTGGAGGAGCAATTGAAAGAAAAGGACGCCGAGATTGCGGATTTGAAACAGGAAAACGATTCGCTGGCCGAACGCCTGAACGAACTGGAACAAACGGTTAAAAAACTCGCGGAAGGAAATTAAGAAGGGCGGGGGCGTCCGGGGGGGGCTGCCGCGTTTTCAAAAGGCACAACTCACGGCTCTTGCAGCGAAAAAAACCTTCTTAAGAATGAGCGATTTTGAGTTATTTTAATGCAAAGGATTTATTCAAAAAAGGTCAGAAGAAGTCTCACCAGATGATGTGAGCCGGTTCTCTTGAAAAAACTACGCGTATTTCGAAGGTGGCGAAATTTACGGGCGCCTTCCCCAAAGCGGTGTGGCGCTTCGCTTCCCCCCGCACTCCATGACGGCAAGCGAGTTCGTGGGCCTGTCCGCAGTTCGTTTATCAATAAAAACTGAGGCCGAAGAGGAGATGCGCGCTTCCGCCTACGCCAAGAGGCTACGGCGGACAGGTCGCCTCCGCTGCGCTTCCGTCTTCGTTGCACTCCGACGCGACGCGACGGCGCCGGCAGGTTGCAAATGCGGTTGTCGTTGGAGGCTCGGAGACCCAGGGCGGCGCTCGCAGACTCGCTTGACCTGGGCTACTATCGGTCACCCCTTCGGGGTATTATTCTGCGGCTGCGCCGGAGGTTATTTGCAGTCAAAGCGAACCAAGAGGAAAATGACGCCGCTACAGTTTTTTTAGACGCGCTATTGGTCGCGGGTAATTGCGCGCATTTCGGTTTCGAAATCGCGCCTTAAAGATTCGCGATGGAGAGGGGAACTTTCGCGCGGCACATGCATCATCCTGCCGACGACGATTTCGCAGCGTGAAAATGGGAGGGGAATTTGAAAGCGGTCCCAGCTTTTCAACTGGATTTTCGGGCCCAAATGACAGGAGACGGGGACGACGGGCAATCCGGTAACCTGGGCGAGGGCCAAGACGCCCTCCTGGACGACATAAGAAGGTCCTTTCGGGCCGTCGGGGGTTATCGCGAGGTCAAAGCCGTGTTCAGCCATCGTGACCAGTTCAAGCAAAGCCTGGGGTCCGCGCCGGCTGGTGGAGCCGCGGACGGATCGCACGCCGAAGCGTCCGAGGATGGCGGAGAGGAAGGCGCCGTCCCGGCTGGCGCTGACGAGACCGGCGAGTCCCTCGGCCCGGTAATGGCGGCGTCTGAGGATGGAATGGAGTTTCATGGAGAGGGCCAGGCGATTGTGCCAGGTGCAATAGATGACCTGGCGGATGTCCTGGCGTGTCATAAATCCGTGGGGATCGTTGACACGGCAGCGGATGGTGGTGGATACGGCATGGACAACGGCCCAGATGGCGCTGGCGCCGAGGGATTGATGCCATTGAGGGCAGTGCGGCACAACGCGCCCGCTCTTCCTGGCGGATCGTATGCCGGTGCGAAGGGAATTTTGGAACTCGGTCACTCCGATTATCTATTTACGGTGAGAATGCCCGCTGGAATGGGGAATGCAAAGGGAATTGTTGGAAAAAATGCCGGCAGAATGAGGATTGAGGATTGAGGATTGAGGATTGAGGATTGAGGATTGAGGATTGAGGATTGAGGAAGGAAACGACGAAGGCGGGATTTAACCGCAAAGGGCCCAGCCGCCGTCGCCCAGGCTATGGCGTGCCAAGAAGAACACAAAGACGGAAGGCGGAAACCGACGCGGAATTTTTACCGCAGATACCGCCGATGGACGCTGATAACTTGCGCCGGTTGGGATGAGGTTGGCGGCGGCATCCAGCAATTCCGATTCGATTGATGCCCAGCGGACGTCACGGACGGTGGACTGGCATCCGCGAAGAACAGTGATTCGGTGGTCACGAGCATTCGTTTGACGCCCTTGGGCAACGATTGAAAATCCGGGTACTCTGTCACAATTGATTTCATATTCTCTCCCGACTCTGCATTGGACGCAGCCTCTCGAATGAACGATTCATTAAAATGGTAAAAATTAAAAACGCTACGAGCACGGCGCCGGTTCGAACGTGGCGACGGATTCATCGCGAATCTGTCTGGAATGAAATTGGCAACGGCAGGCCGCTGACAGCGCCTGACAAAACAGCATATGTTGTGTTTCGACCGAGTGCAGTTCAAACGGCTGGCTGGCTTTCGCCCAATTCCAACAATCGGTCTGCCAGCCCTGTGTCCGTGTCGTCGTTGAATTCATGTAACGCATAGAAAAAGCCTCTCTCCCCCCCAACGCTGTTTGAAGTTGCCTGTCGTGAGCTTTTGATCTCAACTCACCCCCGTGCGTTCAAAACGGACTGTAAAAATTTTTGTCGCAAATCATTTTACGACCGCGTAGAAATTGGAAATAGGTTTGAACTTTCAGGGTTAGATCGAACGAAAAAATGACAAGCGAACCAGAGAGCAATTTCAAAGGAATCAGCAATTTGAGCATTTTCAGAAAAGCTGTCGCCATTCGGTTGGGGAAAAGGAGCAGCGGATCTTTTGGGTTCTGGCTTCGTTTTCGCTCAGTCACAGGCCGCTGCGGGCATGCTCCTTCGCTCAGCCTCGCCAAAACCCAAAATCTCTCGCTGCCGAACGGCTACAATTTTTCTTCAAATGCTCTATTCCCCTGAAGAAGTGAAACAGTTTCGGGAGATTTTCGCGGCGGAACTGAAACAATATCGGGCGTCTGATCGGCGATATGCCAATCCGATTCTGGTTGTTATCCTGGCGGGCTTCGCGGCGGTTGTTTGCGCCTTTGTGCTTTCGCAACATCCCATTAAATGGCTGCTTGGCGCCGGGATTTTTCTGATCGCCGCCGGCCTTGTTTCAATTGCGATGGCGATGTCGGTAATTCAAAAGAAGCTGATTTGTCCCGCCTGCCAGAATATGTTTCTGGATGAAATCGGAGAATGCTGCCCCGAATGCGGATCGGCATCGCTTGACCCCCCAGGCTCGGTTCTTGGCGGGCGGCGTTGTCGCGCTTGCGGGAAGAATTTATTGAGCGGCAAGAATCGCAATTTCAGATATAGGGCTTGCACTCATTGCGGGGTGTTACTTGACGAAAAGGGTTTGTGAGAATTGATCAATCTGGCGCGGCTGATGAAAAGAAAAAATGGCTGAATTTTGATTTGCCGATTTCGCCGGGCATCCTCGCGGCGAGCGAACAAACTGAGGAAGCCCAGTTGGAAAATCCACCAACCAGGCCAGATTCTTCGCCCGCTTTCCGGGTAGATTTCAATTCACCGCGACCGGCTTTCACTGGAGCCAATTTGAATGGAACCGTGTTCATTCAAGGAGCCTTTTGCCATGTGATTCAGGGCGACAAATATCCAACCGGTTGGATTGCCGAGGAAGACGGCAACGCTGCCTGGAAACGCTGCGTAGCAGAGGCAGGGTCAAAATGCGCCGCCGGAGCTGCTTTGGAAGAATTTTCAAAGGATTTGCTGCCGCCGTTGGTCTGATTGGATAAAATCTCGAGCATGGCCCCGGCGGATGATTTTGACTGTATTCAGAACAGCCTTGTCGGCGATTCCGAGGCCTTTGCCACACTGGTTCGAAAAAATCAAAAAATGGTGTTTGCTGTTGCATTTCGCATGACGGGTTCCGTTGCCGATGCGGAGGATCTGACGCAGGAAACATTTCTGCGCGCGTACCAGCACTTGGATGGGTTTCGCGCTCAATCAAAGTTTTCCACGTGGCTATGTCAAATCGCGGTGAACCTGGGGCTTAATTGGCGCGCCCGGGAAAGTCGGCGTGGCGATGTTCACATCAAATGGGCCGAGGATTTGGATTTGGCAGGAAGGCCTGGCAACTTTCCGGATGAACTTTCGCAGCGCGTTCAAGAGGCCCTGAACAGGCTTCCGGCGAAGCAACGTGCCGCCATTGTCCTGACGGTTTATGAAAATCAGAACCACGCGGAAGCGGCCAAAGTTTTGAATTGCAGTGAAGCCACGGTTTCCTGGCGTGTTTTTGCCGCGCGGCGGAAATTGAAACGCCTGTTGAAAGGAATGGCTATATGAACAATTCCGACCTTGATTCCCTTTTGAGAAAGGCTCGCATTCCGGAGCCGTCGGATGAATTTTCAGCCGGATTGCCGCAACAAATGGCGCGGCAGATGAATCGTTCGCGAATGCAAGCCGCCCGGCCGCCACGAATCTGGTTGCGGCGGCTTGCTTGGGGCTTTGCAACGATCGTTTGCGTTCTCATGGCTTTTGCCGTCGGCCTTCGGCGTGGACAAACGGGAAAGGATGCAATCTCCACCAATGACATCCTGGCAAATGTGAAATTTGTCCAGGAAACGCTGGCAACCTTTCCCGGCCAGGTCCGGGCCATTGTCGAAGATCAGCGGGGACTGAATGTGATATTGTCCGACACCAATGATGTTCCTTCGTCCGCGCCACTTTACGTGAGGGTTTTTAACGGCAAAGAATGGGCCGCGGTGGTGACCTTCAGCGGCCAGGAAATCCGGATTGCCGGCCAAAAGATGACCGTGCTTTCAGACGCGCATGGCGGGATCATACTTATTGGAAATGATTTTGCATGGTCAAGCCGCGGACCGGCGATGGAAAACGATGATCTCAAAATCAGCGCAAAAGACCTTGGCCTGGGCGCCCTCTAACATGAAGCGCCTCATTTTAATCACGGCCCTTTTTTTTCCGGCGTTGCGGGCGCCGGCCCAAAACAACGAAGTGCCCCGGTTGGCGCTGATCGCGGAATCGCCGGAGGCGTCCGCGGCCGTTGATATTCTCACGGCGCAACTTTCATCGAATGACAAGGTCCGTTTGCTGGAACGCGATGAGATTGAGAAGGTGTATCAAGAGCAGGGCCTGTCGGCGGGCAATCGGGACGACTTGAAACTGGGCCGGTTGCTCGGCGCGGACGGGTTATTGTTGCTCGATGTAAAGATCATCGAGTCCAGTTCTCCGTTTGGACCCAGACCGGTGGAAACAAATCTGACCGCACGGCTGATCGCGGTGAAACCCGGGGTCATTTTGGATGACGAAAAGTTCCCGGTCGGCGATTTGGCGGGGTGGTCCCCGGGATATGCGACTCATTTGGATTCATTCCTGCCAAAACTGGGCGTGGCAGCGGGGAACGCGATTCCCATTGCGGTGGTGAACCTGCGCTCGTCCGTTCAATCCGCCGACGAAGCGGAAACCGAAAGGGAACTAAAGGCATTGACGATTCAAAGGCTGAGCCGGGAACAGCAATTATTTGTACTGGAGCGGGAGCGGATGCAATTATTGGAGCGGGAAAAGGGATTAAATTCAGACGAATCGGCGTTTTGGGACGGCAGCTACCTCCTGGAGGGGACCGTGGACCAAAATGGTTATTCCGCGAGCACCATCACCATTGATGCCCGGTTGACGCCGCCGAAAGGCGGCGCGCCATTGTTGTTCGAAGTGCGCGGAGCGCGCACCAATCTGGTTGAGGTGATCAATCAATTGGCCGACAAGGTCGTCGCACTTCTGAATGTGAAATCCGCCGCGCCGGAATGGAATGCCGCGGATGAGGCGTCGAAGTTTTTTGACGAGGCCAAATGGGCACTGCGGTGGAAATCATATTCGGAAGCAGAGGCAGCGGCGGATTCGGCGTGGGCCTTGGGGAAGAGAGACATGGAATGCGCGCGAATACGGATAATGATCCGCCTCGAGGAGTTGCCTGAGGTTGTTCCGCCTGGCGATACAATTGGTTCATACTATGTAAGTATCAACGACCCGCCCAATGAGACGGATTGCGACACGGCGATTTCCGCCCTGGAAAGCTATTATGAATTTAGCCGGACCTCGGCAGAAGGCGTGCCCAAGATGTCTTTTCACGGCCCGGATTACGTTTTTCGCCAGCCGGATTGGTATCTTCTCGGCGTGGGTACGCTCGTGGCGGCTTCTGAAGTATTGCAGCATTATTATTTTAATCCGCGATCACGACCAGCCGTTGCCGAGAAATTGGCCAATTTGCGCGCCTTGACGCGTTCAGTTGCCGGATTGATTTCAGAATCACCGTCCGTGCATGACAGTTATTTCGTCGGGAATCGCACCATCGCGCCAGACCGATTATTGCAAACTTTTTCACCGAGGTGGGTGTATGGTTTTTGGCAATTAGCTTATCCCAAGCTGGTCCCCAGTTTTTTTGAGTGTGCGGTCGAATGGGGTCCTTTCTGGCAGGAACGGCCGGAAGATGATCTCGAAGTTTACCGCGAATTGATGGCAAGTCCGCTGTTTTTTTGTCTCCACGATAACTTTTGGTCCAGAAACCAATACTGTCCGTGGCTCGTTGCCTGGAATGAGGAGGATCAAAAGCGCATTCCGGTGGTTTGGAGCGGCTTTATCAATGACATGAACGCATCCACGAATTACTTTTGGCGGTTCGAAGCAAAAGCTCTGGCTTGTGCCGAAGCTCGCGGCAAAGCCTGGGCGGGGGAAAGGCCTGCTTTTGCCGGCCTACCCCAATTTACTCCATCCGGGATCTCTCCGGCGGGCGCTCAACTTGCCGATGCTGACGAAGGCTGGAAGGCAAGCCGCGAAGCGTTGCTTGATTTTATTTCGACAAATTATGATTCAATTGTGGACGATAACGGCAATCTTCCGCGGAATGATTGGAATATGGATTTTCTGCTCGGAGGGAAATCCGAATATGCTTCCAGATTTGCGGCAATCCAACAAAACTTTCTCAACCAGCATGCCGACCGGGTGAAAGAAATCGAAAATCGGGAGGAGATTGAAGAACAAGAGGAATATCTGGCGCGTTTTACGCCGTACGACTGGAACACCTTTAACAAGGTCTTTTCATCACACGATTACACCAAGGAGCAGGCGGCCGAATTGGAGCCGCTGATTGCAGCCTATAAATCCAACCTCCTTGCCAGAGCCACCACCGAGAACGAAAAATTCACGGCAGGAAACAATGCGAAGTGGATGGATTTTTATTTGGGAAGCTCGATCCGCGAGGCCCTGAATCCACCGGCACACCCGATGCCGTCGCCAACATTCTCGCCGGCGAAAATCACCGCTCCAACTTTGGGGAGGCCAATACGGCCGGTTGCTTCCGCCGTCCCCAATGGGATGATTGTTTCAAAGTCGCCGCCGGAAATTCCGACGAACATCGTGACCGTAACGAAATTTCTGCCAATTCCATACAATCAGTTAAGCAACAACGGCAAGGGCATACAGATCTTCGCGGAACGTTGGAGCGAAGGAAAACTTTTGGCCGGCCTGGAATACCATCAATACCGCAGTGGCTTTGACATGAATCGAAATTGGACGACCGCCAATATAACGCTGTCCGCCATCGCAATTTTGAATCCAACCAATCAAAGTTGGGATTTTATCGGATGTCCCGAGTCACCCGGGGCCGACATGGGATTACGAGTGCTGGAAAACGACACTGAGCGATTGATACTGTTTCGAGGCAATTTATATTCATGCCTGGACGGACCTCTTCAGGAATTCGACTTTCGGACGCAAAGTTGGCGCATGCTGGAAGCTCCCGGAGCCGACAAGTCGTTTTTATTCGCGTTAAACGATCATTTGTATGCCGCCAATGACAACGCAATTTTCGAGATCGCCGATAGCGGGAACACGCGCATCATGGCCAGCACGCGCCGCCGCCCGGCAATCACAACACTCGATTCGTTGGACAACTTCCGTGCCGTGCAAATGTTTGCCGGTCCCGATCAATCCGTTTGCGCGAGCATCGGGCAAAAAATTTATCGTTGGGATGGAGACGATTGGCGCGAAATTTTAACCGCAAACGCCTCCGAGCCGCCGGACATTTTTGATGAAGCGGTCGTTTTTCGCGACCTTCCTTCGTTCAATTCGGACGAGCCGGAACGATTATGGATTTGGACCAAAAGCGATGCTCCACCTGAACTGGCTCTGGCGGGCAAATCAAGACCCCATCCAAACATCATCAACCCGTATTGGCAGCCACCGGATCATCAGAACTTGCGCCCACTCTGGAAATCACCGGATGAGGATTTTTTGGCCGTTTCTCCCGCCGCATTTTATCAGACCAATCTTTATTTCTTCATTAATCACGCCGACATCAGGAATGTCAACGGGGAGCGGATGGTCATGGAAAAAGACGGTTATCACACCCAATTGATTTGTTTAAGCCCTGATTTCAACGAGCCAATCGTAATTCCGTTGAGATTTGATGCAAGCCAGGGCCAGGCACCATCAAACCTGTCGGGGGAGCCGGCCACACCGTGGCTGGCGAAGGATAGGATGTTCCTTGATACGACGGCGTATTTTTCCGACGGCCAGTTATTTTTCAGCCAACGAAGTATTGCCGGAGTCTGGTCAATTCCCATTTCAGAACTTCAATCGGCTATTGCGGCCCGGAAGCAAGTTCAGCCCGGTCAAGTGGTTCGGGCGAGAGCGGCAGCAGAATCGAATGATGAAACGGCCGCCCAAGACCACCAATGAAGATATTCGTCAAAGAATTCAGGCGGCCAAATTGTCTGATATATCGAATGAAACGGCTTGTCAGCCTATGCCTCTTATTACTGGCCGGGCATCTGGACGGCGCAGTCGGAAGCACAACTCCAACTGGCCGTTTCCGGCGAACCGCAGGTGATTTTCCCCGGCAAATCGCGGATCATCTCCGTGGCTTTCAGTAATCCAGCGCAAAGCGATTTTGCCGGTGAAATCCGTGCGCGGGTTTATCAAGCGTCGTCGGCGACCACATTCCTTTTCTCCGATGCGCCCTGGAAAAACGTTGCCGTGCCGGCGGAGAAACCGTTCTGGAAACCGCTGCTTTGGATTTTCCACGGGTGAACGCGAAAACCAGATTTCTGGTTCAATGGCTGGAAGATACCAACCTCATAATCGGCACGACATCGGTACTGGTTTATCCAACCAATCTATTTCAAATGCTGCCGTCGCTCCGCCAAAATGATTTTGGGGTCCTGGATCCCGACGCCCGGCTCAAGCCGCTGTTGAAAGCAGCAGAGATTCCGTTCGTGGATCTCGGCGAGATGGCGTTGACAAATTTTTCGGGCAAATTGGCGATTATCGGTCCATTCGATTCCAAAGACCGGGAGCCGGATGGAATCGCGAATCGAATATCGGCCATTGCCAAAGATGACGTGGCGGTGGTATGGATTCAGCCGCCGCAAGATGAAAACGACAAACTTCAACCTTCCTTCTATTCCGTATGGAAAGGCCGTGCCCCCGTTGTTGTGGCACAGGCGAAACTGGTCTCGGATTTGGCTGAAAACCCGCAATCACAACTCAACCTGATTTGTCTCTGCCAAGAGGCATTAAATCCCCAACCGGCGCTTTTGCCCGGCTCGGAACCGCAACCGTGGAATTGAAATTATGAAAACATACTTAAAACTTGGTTTGCTGATCGCGCTCACCGTGTGCGCTTCGAAGACCTTCGCCGACAACAACCCGGTTCTCACGGTCGCCGTCTTCGATTTCAGTTCCAGCGACGAATCCGTGCGCGACCTGGGACCAAAAGTCGCCACACTTGTTAACGCCAATCTTTCCGCCGATCCGAATATTATCACGGTGGAAAGGGCGGACCTCGGGAAGGTCCTCGGTGAACAAGAACTGGGGTTGTCGGGGACCGTTTCACCCGATACGGCCGCGAAGGTGGGACAGTTGACGGGGGCCAAGGTCCTCGTTACCGGACGGGTGTTCGAGGCAGACAACCAGCTTTTTATCGTCGCCAAAGTGATTGGCACGGAAACCAGCCGAGTGTATGGCGAATTGGTATCCGGTCCGACGGAAGGTTCGCTGGGTGATTTATCGGCCAAACTGGCGCAGAAAGTTGCCGCGGACGTGGAACAGAAAGGCGAGACGTTGGTCGCCAAAGTAAAGACGCACGACGATTATGTGGCGGAGATCAAGAAGCAACTGGGCGATAAGAAACTGCCCGTAGTTTCCGTGAAGATTTCCGAACAGCATTTTGGCCAATATATCTTTGACCCCGCGGCACAAACCGAGATCTTGCTGCTCTTGCGACAAAGCGGCTTCGAGGTAGTGGATGAGCTTTCCACGAACCGGCCGGACATTTCGATCACCGGCGAAGCCGTGAGCGAATTCGGCATGCAAAAGGGGAATCTTAAAAGTTGCCGGGCGCGGATTGAAGTCACTGCTCACGACGTTGCCAGCGGCAAAGTCCTAGCCGTTGACCGGCAAACCGGCGTTGCGGTGGATTTGGCGGAGCATATCGCGGCAAAGACCGCCTTGCAAAATGTCGCGGACGAATTGTCCGTGCGACTGCTCCCCGAACTGGCGCAATGAAAATTTTCATGCGGGCATAGTGACATGCGGCAGCTTGACGATGCAGGGAATCGGATTGTTGTGGGCCGGAGTGGTTGCGTTATAGTGTGGCCGTGAGCGATATCACCGTGGTTCTTGAGCGGGCGGAGAAGGGGGACCCAAAGGCCGCCGGCGAATTGTTGCCGCTGGTTTACGATGAGCTGCGCCGGTTGGCCGCACATCGGCTGGCCGGGGAACCGAACCAGCACACCTTGCAGCCGACGGCGCTGGTCCACGAAGCCTGGCTCAAGATTTCCAACGACGAGAAACGCAATTGGAATGGGCGGCAACATTTCTTTGCCGCCGCGGCCGAGTCAATGCGCCACATTCTGGTGGACCGCGCGCGGCGCCGGCTGGCGGCGAAACGGGGCGCCGGCGAAACGCCGCTCGATGCGGATGATTTCGACCTTCCCGCGCCCGCGCCGGACGATCAGTTGCTGATGGTGAACGACGCGGTGGAGAAATTCGGCGCCGTGGACGCGCGCAAGGCCGAACTGGTCAAGCTGCGTTACTTCGTGGGCATGTCGTTTGAAGAAGTGGCCGAAGCGTTGGGCATTGCGGTGCCGACTGCGAAACAGTGGTGGGCCTATGCGCGGGCGTGGCTGCGGGTGGAGATGGGCGGGCGAATCGAAACGTAGCGGCGGGCCTCCGGGCCTGCCGTAGAGGGCGGCATCCTGCCGCCTGGAAAAACCGTCCACATTTCGTGAGTGACCCTATTTTGAATGGCTTTCCCGACAACCACGTTTTTTCCGCCGGGCTGGAAGCCCCGGCTCCACGTCAGCCAAGATGGCTAACAGCCGGTTAAAAAACCATAGACACCGCCGCTGAGAGGATTTTTGGTTTTGAGCGCGGAGCGACGAAGGAGGCTAGCCGTAGCGCTCTGTGACCGAGGAGCGACCAAGCGCAAAACCAAAAAGGCCTCAGCCCGAAGGGATTCATCGAAAACCGGGCGGCGACTTCGTTGCTCCCCAGTCGAAGATCCACAAGGGATATTCTCCTTCGTCGCGCCTCATCGGCGCCCGGTTTTGGATGAAACGGCGGTATCCATAGTTTTTTAACGGGCTGCTAACGCGACATCATCGGGCGGCGTGAGTTGTGGCCGGGCTACGCCTGTTTTCCTTTCGGCACGTGCGTATCCCAGGTGCGTCCCGATTCCGGCTGGACCTGGGTGAAGCCCATGCCGGGCGGCGGATTGGGAATTCGGATGAGATGCTGGCAGGCCGGGCATTGAATCTGCCGCCCGCCGAACCGGGCTTCGCACTGCAACGGCTGGTCGCAGTGCGGACAATAAAACTTGAATTCAGTTGTGTTCATACGATTCATCAGATTCCATACTCTCAAGCGTAATCCGGGGGCAAAAGGGATGTCGAATTTTTTCAGATACTTTTTGCCGGCCAATTGCGCTTAATCATTTGGATGAATGAAGGGGACCACAACGTGAAGCCAGACAACCAACGCGAGGCGGCGCTCTTTCAGGCCGCTGCCCAACTCACGGGTTCCGCCCGCGGGGCGTTTCTGGACAGCGCCTGTCGCGACGACGCGGCCCTGCGTCAGCGGCTGGAAGCCCTGCTGGGCGCGCATGAGCAAGCTGGGGGTGTCCTGGCCGAGCCTGCGCCCGCGGCCAAGGGGACGATGAAAGTTGAGTTGGCGGTTGTTCCAGACGAATCCATCGGTCAGAAGATCGGGCGCTACAAAGTCCTTCAGAAAATCGGGGAGGGCGGTTGCGGGGCGGTCTATATGGCGGAGCAACAGGAGCCGGTGCGCCGCCGCGTGGCGCTTAAAGTGATCAAGCTGGGCATGGACACGAAGGCGGTGATCGCCCGATTCGAGGCGGAGCGGCAGGCATTGGCATTGATGGACCATCCGAACATTGCGAAGGTGCTCGATGCCGGCTCGACCGAGAGCGGTCGGCCATTTTTCGTGATGGAACTGGTGCGCGGGATCAAGCTCACCGAGTATTGCGATCAGAACCAACTGGATACGCGCACGCGCCTGGAATTGTTCATCCAGATTTGCCAGGCCATTCAGCACGCGCACCAGAAAGGCATCATCCATCGGGACATCAAGCCGTCGAACATTCTGGTGACGATGCACGACGGGGTGGCGGTGCCCAAGGTGATTGATTTTGGGATAGCCAAGGCGACGACGGATCAACGGCTGACAGACAAGACGCTGTTCACGGCCTATGAACAGTTCATCGGCACACCGGCATACATGAGTCCGGAGCAGGCGGAGATGAGCGGGCTGGACGTGGACACGCGCAGCGACATCTACAGCCTGGGCGTGCTGCTTTACGAGTTGCTGACGGGGAAGACGCCATTCGATCCGAAAGAACTGATGGAGTCCGGACTGGATGCAATGCGAAAGACGATTCGGGAGAAGGACCCAGTTCGGCCCAGCACCAAGCTGGCGACATTAGAGGGCGAGGAACGCACGACCACGGCGAAGCGCCGTTCGGTGGAGATCTCAAAACTTGCGAAGTTGTTGTCGGGGGATTTGGACTGGATTGTAATGAAATGTCTGGAGAAGGACCGGACGCGGCGTTACGACACGGCCAACGGGTTGGCCGCCGACCTCAGGCGGCATCTCAACAACGAGCCGGTGGTTGCGTGCCCGCCGAGCGCCGCCTACAAGTTTCGAAAAGCCCTTCGGCGGAACAAGCTCGTGTTTACCGCGGCGGCGGCGGTGACGGCGGCGCTGGTGTTGGGGATCATTGCCAGCACCTGGCAGTCGGCGCGGGCAATTCACGCCAAACGGGAGGCTGAAGCCGCGGAAGCACAAGCCATTCAGGCGCAAGCCAACGAAACCAAACAGCGGCTGCTCGCTGAGCAGGAAGCCGCGCAGGCCGAACAGGCCAAAGAAATTGCCGACCATGAATCCATTGCCGCGCGGCGGACGGCGGGCGAGTCCGATGCCCGTTACCTGCTCCAGCAACGGCTTCTTCCCGCGGCGCTCGCCAAAGCGACTGAAGCATACAAACTCGGAGGCGAATGGGAGGATGGCCTGCTCATTGACGATATTGCCCGTGCCGCCCGCCAAACCTGGGTGCTGGCCGCCCGCGTGCCGTTGAGCGAACCGGCAAAGATGGCTTGCGTGGCTCGGATCAACGAGGAGGAGTGCGTGGTTTTGTGCGGAGCCGGCGGCCTTCGCGTCGTGGACGCCCGGAATGGCGCCACTCTTGGCGCGGCACCTTTTGCGGGACAAGTCCAGTATTTGTTTCCGGGTTCAAGTTCCAATTCCGTGGTTGCCGTTTCTGATTCCTCGGTTTCGGTTCTTTCTTTGCCGTCGCTCGCGGTTACAGCAACAAAGTCGGTCCCAAGTTCGATCAGCTTTGCGACGGCCACAGGCAACAGCCTCTTGCTGTTGCTCAACAGCCACGAGGTATGCCTTTATGATCTTTCCAGCCTGTCGAATGTCGCTTCCTTCAACTGGGACCAGAATCCGGGCACGAAAGGATTTCAACTGCCGCGTCACGGCTGCGTTTCCCCCGACGGCAAACTCGTGCTGCTTCATGGCGGGAGCTGGGTGAATCCGGTGATTTTCTGGGACCGGCGAAGCGACCCGGCGAGCCTTCACGGTACTGAAGATACACCTGCAGGAGTTTCAATTTATTGACACCGATCATTTTGCCACCTGGGAATTGGTCGGCGGAGGAGAGACGGGAATGCCCGACAAGGTTAATATTTACGATGCCACAGCACGCTCCGGTCGTGGCCAGCTCGCAATCGGTTCCCAATGATGACATCAAGGGACACATCGGGTTTCAAGTCTGGAGTTCCAAGGATTGGCACTATGACACAGATTTTCCCATCGTCGGGTGCATTGGGCCGTCCGGCCTGGGATCTTAAAGGCGTGGATATCACCGGGGAACAAGGCGGGAGATTTCACCTCAGTGATCGGTATGCGAATTTGTTGCCGACGGAAGCAAATATCCCGGCATTTCTTGCCGCGCGACATGGACAACGGCGTGCTGGCACTTCAATCCCCCAGCGATCTTTTGATTTTCCAGTTAAGTTGGCGTTATTGGGATGGCTTCATCCGGGATTATTGCGCCACGGCGTGCTCCAACGGCTTGGTGTACGTTGACATTCATTTGCATCCGAGCGCCACGCCTGGTGTTCCTTCCCTTCAATCCCCGCGAAAAGCGCGGCGCGTTTCAGCCTGCAATGGCCGGCCGACAGCAAATGGATGCCCTGGGCCATCGCCGCCACGCCGGACGCTTCCACTGTGGCCATCATCGCGGTCAGGAGACTGATTCCGGCGATACGATCAATGCGCGCTACGGTCGTGTCCGCGCTTTGATTTACCATCCCGGCGGTCTGGCGGACGCGCCTGCGGCGTGGCCTATCCGGAACGCTTTTCAGGTGGATGAGCCAGCCTTTAACGGTTTTACACCGCGTTTTCTGGTCATGGACCCGACGCCCAGCGCTTTGCTATATTGGGATTCCACGACCACCGTGACCCGCTATGATACCCGCTGATGGCAGGCCGCTTGGCTCACTTGAATTGGGCCTGGTCAGCGCGCATTCGCGTGATGGCCGCCGCGTCGGCACAGTTTCTCCGGCGGGCAGGATTCGTGTCTATGACGTCTCGACCGGCGACACGATTCTTGACCAGCAGGGCAAACCGGCTTCCGGACTGTGCTTGTCCCCGGACGGCTCGCGCCTGGTGGCGTCCCAAGATGGCAGGATTAACATTTACGACGAATCGTCGGGCCAGGTGCTCTCTTCGCTTTCTTCCCCTTTGGTGCCTTTGGCTTACCCGTCTCAGGGAAACCGCTTCCTTGCCTTTCAGCCCGATGAAACCGGTGATCGGAGGCTCCGTCGTTTTGGCGGATACGGCGAGATGCGCAGCGTCGCCGCCGTCCTCAACCGCGCGGGCACCAGTTTTACGCCGGCATTCTTCAGCGATTCCGGCGATCAAATTGCCGTCGTTGGCGACCGCTGGACGCCCAAGATCATCCGTTCTCTCCGCCCGGATGAACTCCCGGCGGTGCTGAATACCGGCCTTCCCGAAACCACTGAGATCCCGGCCCTTGAGCCTGCCAACATCGTCACCACCGCTCCCGCCGCGCCGCTCCTGAATCCATAGATGTGCTGGGCGCGGACAACATTTCGGCGCTGCAATCGCACCTCGGCGACCTGGTGGCCGTTCAAGGGCGGGTCCGAAATTGTCAAGCTGGTCAAGCCGGATCGCCGCAAACATTTACTTTGAGGGCGCGCGGGACCCCAACAGTCCAAGTGTGGGTGCCGTGGGGCCCATTTCCGAAATTCGAAGCGATCTTCGGCAGAGACCTCGATGCCGCGCTGGATGGCCGCACCATAAGGGCGACCGGACGTCTTTCCGTTTACCAGGGGGAGCATCGAGGTGACGCTTGACGACCCGGCGAAATTTGTGATTGTCTCTCCGAGCGGCCAGTCCAATTAACTTCGCCAAGAGACCATGAATCAGAACCGTGAAGAGCTTTTATTTGGCCTGGCACTGACAAAATCTGCCAGCCAGCGGCTTGAGTTTCTCGACCGCGAATGCGGCGAAGACAGGGCGTTGCGCACCCGCCTCGAAGCCCTGCTCGCGGCGCATGAGCAAACCGAAGGCGTGCTGGCCGAACCCGCGCCGGCGGCCAAGGCGACGATGAAGATCGAATTTGCCGATGTTCCCGACGAAGCCGTCGGCCAGAAGATCGGGCGTTACAAGATGCTGGAGAAAATCGGCGAAGGCGGCTGCGGCGTGGTCTATGTGGCCGAGCAGACGGAGCCGGTCCGCCGCCGCGTGGCGCTCAAGGTCATCAAGCTGGGCATGGACACCAAGCAGGTCGTCGCCCGGTTCGAGGCCGAGCGGCAGGCGCTGGCGATGATGGACCATCCCAACATCGCCAAGGTGCTCGATGCCGGCGCGACGGAAACGGGCCGGCCTTACTTCGTCATGGAACTGGTGCGCGGCATCCGCATCACCGATTACTGCGACCAGAACAATCTGTCCACCAGGGAACGGCTGGATCTGTTCATCCAGGTCTGCCAGGCCATCCAGCACGCGCACCAGAAGGGCATCATCCACCGCGACATCAAGCCGTCGAACATCCTGGTGACGCTGCACGACGGCGTGCCGGTGCCCAAGGTGATTGATTTCGGCATCGCCAAGGCGACCGCAGGCGCGGCTGACCGACAAGACGGTTTACACGCAGTTGCAGCAGTTCATCGGCACGCCGGCCTACATGAGTCCGGAACAGGCGGAGATGAGCGGGCTGGACATTGATACGCGCAGCGACATTTACAGCCTGGGCGTGCTGCTTTACGAATTGCTGACGGGCAGCACGCCGTTCGATGCGCAAGGAACTGATGTCGCAGGGCATTGACGCGATGCGGCAAGACCATCCGGGAGAAGGAGCCGGTGCGGCCCAGCACGCAAGCTGGCGACGCTCAAGGGCGAGGAGCTGACGACCACGGCCAAGCGCCGTTCGGTCGGACACGTCGAAGCTGATGCACGCAGCTCAAGGGCGACCTGGACTGGATCGTGATGAAGTGCCTGGAGAAGGACCGCACGCGGCGTTACGAGACGGCCAACGGTCTGGCGGCGGACATCAAGCGGCATCTGAACAACGAGCCGGTGGTCGCCCGTCCGCCGAGCACAGCTTATCGGTTTCAGAAAACCGTTTCGCCGGAACAAAGTTGGGCTTCGCCGCACGGCGGCCGTCATTGTCGTCGCCTTGCTGCTCGGCATCATTGTCAGCACCTGGCAGGCGGTGCGCGCCACGCATCGCCAAGCGGGAAGCCGTGGCGGCGCAAGCGCGGCGAAGCAGTGCAACGACAAACAGGCTGACGCCAATGCAAAAGGAAGCTGACGCCGGCCAGACAAGGCCGAAGGCCAGCGCAGGAACTCGCCGCCCGCCAGCGCGCCTACGCCTCGGACATGAACGTCGCCATGCAGGCGCTGGCCGGAAGCAATCTCGGCCGCGCGCTGGATTTGCTGAACCGCCAGCGGCCCCAGCCGGGCCAGAAAGATTTGCGCGGCTGGGAATGGCGTTATCTCTGGCAGCAAACCCGCAGCGACGCCTTGTTCACCCTTTGCCA
The DNA here is from genome assembly GCA_963755515.1 of uncultured Verrucomicrobiae bacterium. GTDB lineage: Bacteria > Verrucomicrobiota > Verrucomicrobiia > Limisphaerales > UBA11358 > UBA11358. The sequence goes on from CAVWKA010000002.1 coordinate 57,939, forward strand.
GGAATCCAGCGAAATCGAATCGCTGGCGGCTTCAGCCGATGGCCACTGGCTGGCGATCGGCGTGGACCACAATGGCGGGTGTTTGTGTGGGACCTGCGGACCCGGCAGGAGGTTGGCCCACCTCGCACCGGACGAAGATGAGGTGCGCGCCGCCTTCTCACCGGCTGAATCCTCTGCTGGCCTTCACCAGCGTCAGCGTTCCGGCTTCGGGCAAGGAGCAAAACACTTTGCGGCTCTGGAATGCCGCCACGCGACAGATGGTTGGCGAATTCCCACTGGATCGCGAGTGCGCGGGGCTGGCGTTCGCCAAGGATGGGCGGACGCTGGTGACTTCCACCGGCCGGAGGACGGCATCACTCTCTGGGCGCATGCCCGAAGGAACCAAGCTGGCCAGTTATCCATGCGACGATGAATTAGATGTTGATCCCGGGAACCGGTTTTGCCGCGACGCCGGACTTGAGTCTGGCGGCGTATATTACGGGCTGACAACGTCGCAGCAGGTTCGCGTCATGGATCTGCACGACGGCAAGGAACTTTGGAACGCGGCTGGCAGCCAAGGAATTTATCACCGCCCTGGCGTTTTCGCCGGATGGAAAAACGCTGGCGTCCGCCGCCGGATTCGGCGAGTCGGACATCCGCTTGTGGGACGTGGCCACCGGCAAGGAAATCGGGCGGCTGGAAGGCCACAAATCCTGGGTCGGCTCTTTGGTGTTCTGGCCGGATGGCAAAAAACTGGCCTCCAGCCAGCGCCGACCAGACGATTCGCATTTGGGATGTGGCCAGTCGCAAGTGCCTGGACGTGCTGCGCGGTCATCGTCAGGAGGTGTGGCGGCTGGCGTTGCTGCCGGATGACAAAACGCTGGTCAGCGGCGGCAAGGACGGCACGGTTTGCTTTTGGGACACGTCCGTCACGCATCCGCATCAGTCTCGCATCACCATGCCGGAGAAAGTGGTTGACTGGTGCTTCCCGCCGGAGAACCAATCAGTTCTCACCCTGGACCTGCAGGGCCAAGTGGCGCGAAGGTCTGGACCTGCCTTTCGACAGCAGGAACCGCTGCTGGACGTCGGCACCAATTTCATTTCCGATTCTTGGAACAATGTCTTCTCGCAGCGACGGACGCTTCCTGGCGTTCGGCTCGACCAACGGCGTCATCCAGGTTTGGGACGTATCCCGCCAGGTTCTGTGGCGTCAGTGGACGAATACAACGGGTGCTCGTAGCGCCCCTCGCATTTCTCGCAAACGGAAACAAGCTGGCAGTCTGGTCCAGGGCCGGCAATGTCGAATCACGAATGGGATCTTATAACCGGGCGGGAATTGCAATCGTGGCAGGCCGTTTCGGAAAGTTATCAAGAACAGATTCCATCGATCGTGACTTTCCCAGACGAAGAGCATTACGTGGCATTCGGGTTTAATGGCGCGGTCCAATTCAAGGATGCGGCCAACGATGAGGTAATGGAAACCAACCTGGATTATCTGGAAGGCATTGCCGCGGCGGTTTCTCCCGATGGCAAACTCTTCGCCGTAGCCAGTTATTTGGGTTATGCGCGAGTGTGGGACACCGCGACCTGGCACGAGGGAGAGACGCTGCGCGGCTTTCTCAACGGCGTTAACTCGGTGGTTTTTTCACCGGACAGCCAACGACTCGCCATCGGCGGCAGCAATCCCGACGATGCGGTGAAACTCTGGGACGTGAACAGTTGGCAGGACGTATTCACCCTGGAAGGCGCAGGCTCTCTTTTTGTGGATCTCCGCTTTTTCACCCGACGGCAACGTCATCGGCGCCCTGAGCAGTGACGGCATCTTGAACCTCTGGCGCGCGCCGTCCTGGGCGGAGATCCACGCGGCGGAGGCGCAACGACCATGAACCCAAATCGCGAAACTTTCCGGACCGGGAATGTGGCGACGACGCGGCCCTGTGCCAGCGGCCCGCAGCCTGCGCCGCCTCGATTTACCTCGTGACTACCATGAAAACCAAATTGCAGAACTTGACGCACACAACTGCCAATAAAGCTCTCAGCCCTTACCCTGAATCCCACCCGATGAACTCAGGGAACCCACACCTCACCCTGACCGCATGAATCAGTTTTCTCCCCACAACCCTCACCCGGTCCCGCGGCGGGACCACCCTCTCCCGCTCCCTCCTTCGCCAGAAGCGCTACGGAGGGCAGGCACGCGGGCGAGGGACAATCTCCCGTCCCATCGGATGGGAGGGGAGAGGGAATCCGTCTTCGGCGCGCTACGACGGGACGGGCAGCAGGCGGATGCTGGTTTCGCTTTCGAAGGGTCGGCGATTTCCGAGAGTCAGGTGGCTGGGCAAACGGATGTGCCGTGCCAAAGCGGCGTCGCGCTTCGCTTGCCGCCGCACTCCAAGACGCTGGCGCGCGGTTCGAATGGTCCCGGTAAAGACGGCGGACCCACACCTCACCCTGACCGCATGAATCAGTTTTCTCCCCACAACCCTCACCCGGTCCCGCGGCGGGACCACCCTCTCCCGCTCCCTCCTTCGCCAGAAGCGCTACGGAGGGCAGGCACGCGGGCGAGGGACAATCTCCCCTCCCATCGGATGGGAGCGGAGAGGGAATCCGTCTTCGGCGCGCTACGACGGGACAGGCAGCAAGCGGACGCCCATCGTTTTTCGGAAAACAATGGAGCCAACGACAGGTTCGGGGGGTCAAAGCGCGAATGTTTTCAGGGAAATCTCTCCGCGTTGAGGGGAGAGGGAAGCCGATATAGGGCGCATCGGCAATTCAAGTCTGAATTCAGTTCCGGTCTCACGCTGCCGCACGGCTACAGTTTTTCTTCAAACGCGCTCTGGTCTCCATGACCGCTGCCAAGGCGACGATGATGATCAAGCAAAATAAACATTGCTGTTGCGACTGATCTCGGCGATAAGATTTCAATGCTCGCGAAGGTTTCCTCGGCCGCGCTCAACGGTATCGAGGCTTTTCCGGTCGAAGTCGAAGTCAATGTCGCCTACGGCGACACTTTCATTGCCCTGGTTGGCCTGCCTGATGCCGCAGTCAAGGAATCGAAGGACCGGGTTTCGACGGCGCTGGGCAATTCCGGCTACAAATTTCCGATGGGACGCACCACCATCAACTTGGCGCCGGCTGATGAAAAGAAGGAAGGGCCGAATTTTGATTTGCCGATTGCGCTGGGGATATTGGCGGCGAGCGACCAAATTGTGACGGACCAGTTGGAGAATTTTGTGGCAGTGGGCGAACTGGCGCTGACCGGGGCGGTGCGGCCCAGCAAAGGGATGCTCCCGATGGCGCTGCGGGCGAAAGCGGATGGGAGGACAGGAATCCTTGTTCCGGCGGAAAACGCGGCGGAAGCGGCAGTGGTTGCTGGATTGCAGGTGATCCCGGTGCAAAACCTGCGGGAAGCGGCGCAATTTCTCGAGGGAGAGATCAAGATTGCGCCCACGCGGGTGGACATTGCGAAAATTTTTGAGCACGGCCACGAGGACGAACTGGATTTTTCCGAGGTCAAAGGACAGGAGAACGTGAAGCGCGCCCTGGAGATTGCGGCGGCGGGCGGGCATAACATATTGCTCATCGGGCCGCCGGGGACTGGGAAGTCCATGCTGGCGAAGCGGCTGGCGACAATATTGCCGCCGCTGACGCTGGATGAAGCGCTGGAAACGACCAAAATCCACAGCATCGTGGGGCTGCTGGCGCCGGGGCAGGCGCTGGTGACGCAGCGTCCTTTTCGCGCGCCGCATCACACGGCGAGCGACGCCGGACTGCTCGGCGGCAACATCAACCCGACGCCGGGGGAGATTTCACTGGCTCATCACGGAGTTTTATTTTTGGACGAGCTGCCGGAGTTCAAGCGCAGCGTCCTGGAAACCATGCGCCAGCCGCTCGAAGAGGGGCGGGTAACGATATCGCGCGCCGCCGGGACGATGACATTTCCTTCGCAATTCATGCTGGTGGCGGCGATGAATCCGACGCCGGACGGCAAGATGCCGGGGGAGAGCCGGTCGTCGCCGCGGGAGATTCAGAATTATCTGGGGCGGATCTCCGGGCCATTGCTGGACCGGATTGATTTGCACGTGGAAGTGCCGCAGGTGAAGTTTCAGGAGATTTCGAGCGACCGAATGGGCGAGACCTCGGAGCAAATCCGGGAGCGGGTGGTTGCGGCGCGGGGGATCCAGCAGAAGCGCTTTGCGCACAAGCCGAAAATCACGTGCAATGCGCTACTGGGGCCGAAGGAACTGAAGGAGTATTGCCGGCTGGACGAGGGGACGATGGAGTTGCTGAAGAGTGCGATGTCTGACTTGAATTTCAGCGCGCGGGCGTATGACCGGATATTAAAGGTGGCGCGGACGATCGCGGATTTGGCTGGCGCAGAAAATATTTTGAGCGAGCATATATCGGAAGCGATCCAGTACCGCACGCTGGACCGGCAATTGTGGACATAAAAATATGAATTATCGAGTGCGCCGCCGTGGCGAGGAGTTGGGAACTTTTTCCCCGGACGATTTGCGCCGTCGGCGCGAGGCGGGAGAATTTTCCGGTGACGAATACGTTCAGGCGGAAGGCATGAACGACTGGCAGCCGTTGGATTTGGTTTTGCGACAAGGTTATGTCAGGCCGCCGCCATTGCCGGGAGGCGTTGCCAACCGCAGCGCCGGCCCAAATCCGGTTTTGGTTTGGACGTTGATTGTTTTCGGCGCGGTTGTTTTTGTGGTGATCATTGCGGCATTTGTGCGCGGGATTCAACGCGCTGTCACCGTTGCGCAGGAAACGCAAACGCGTTATTTGAATATGGCGCGGCCGGACGCATTAGCCGCGGCGACGAAACCGGTTGTTTGGACGACAAACACGTTGACGGAAGCGGACGCACAGAAACGCGCGCGCGAATTCAGAATAAGGCAATGGGTTGACGGTTACCAAAAGCGCGGCGAACGCAATCCGGAATGCGACGCGGAAATCGTGACATTTCTCCAAACGTGGATCGCGCGCAATTACGGGGGCGCGGCGGCAACCAATACCCTGGTGCTATCGGCGGAAGCCGACAAGCTGGCAAGAGACACAAATTGCACGGACCCGCTGGCGCTGACGGCCATCGCGGGTGAAACGCAGAACCGCGCCGAAGCCATCCGCTGTTTGCAAAGGGCGCTGGACGCCTTTCCAAAATCAAAGCACGAAGCGTATCCGAAATTTTACGCGGACGTCATCTCCGCGCTGGATTCGTCGGCGCTTCGGCAATTCGCCGCATGTTTTTCCGACGGCAGCTTCGCCCCGGTTGATCAACAGGAAATTGGGGAAATTTTTGTCAACGGCTGGGGTGATCGTTTTTTTGAACGCAACGGTGACGCGGTTTGCAAAATTGCGAATGAAGCCGGCACCAATTTCCAATGGCTCGCCCTCACGCTCGAAGGCGAAAATGAAATCAACCTGGCATGGGCCGCGCGCGGCAGGGGTGGCGCTGACGCGGTGACTTCAAGCGGCTGGAAAGGATTCCGCGACCATTTGGCCGCGGCACGGAGCGATTTGACCGAGGCATGGAATTTGCGGAGGAATTATCCGCTGGCGCCGAGATTGATGATAACCGTCGCGCTCGGCGATTCGGGGATCACGGAAATGCGCCAATGGTTTGACCGGACAACGATCGCGCAAATTGATTATCCCGGCGCATGGGCGGAAATGCGTTGGGGATTGCGCCCGCGTTGGTATGGCAATTTGGACGCGATGCTCGCCTTCGGGCGGACCGCCGTCGCCACGCGGCGGTTTGACACCGACGTGCCGCGGAAATTCATTGACAGCGTTTATGACGTGGAAGCGGAGATGAATCTGCCGCGCGGCCATTACCTTTTTGGCCGGGCCGACATTTGGCCGCAATTGCAAATCATTTATTCCGGCTATCTCAACGAACCTTCGCAAGCGCCCTATCGAAATGGCTGGCTCACGTCGTATGCCATCATTGCTTGTTACGCCGGGAAATACGATGTGTCACGAGCGCAGTTGGAAGCGCTCAACTGGAAACCGCAGCGAAGCATTCTGGCGGAATGGAATTTGGACGCGACGCTTTGGCCTTTGGAAGTGGCAGCCCTTAGCGGGCCGCTCGGCGGTAAAGTTTCCGCCGCTGAAACGTTTTTCCAAAATGGAGATACCGCCGCCGCGTTAAAGAGATACAAGGAATTAAATTCAAACCCTGATGCCGACGGGCGGACGAAGGAATTTATTCGGCGGCGGCTGGCATTGTTGAATGCAGAGCAGGGGATGCTTCCGCAGCAAGATCGAACAATGGCCATTCCGATGCCGTCGGTCACCAATTAAGCGGGGACCGTCTTTTTGAGCGCACTTTCCACGGCGGTGCGGTAAATAACGTCCACGACGTTCCGAAGATATTGTTCGTCGGCGACGCCGTCGGTGGCTTCCGGCGGGAAATCCACTTTGGCGCGGAAATGCCGGCCAGGTCACCGAACAATTCCACGCGCGCCACCGGGTCAAATTCTCGCGTCGCAACAGCGCCTGCAAAGCGATGTCCGCTTCCGCCGGTGAAACATTCTGCCGCAGGCGCGCGACGAGGTGCGGAAATTGCCGGAGCGAATTGTATTTGCCGGCGAGCAATTGGTCCAGATCCGGCTCGGAGATCTGCGGGGTGCGGATGACAACGGTGTTGGCGGCGATGTCGCCCAGGCGCTGGCATTTTGAGTTGAGCCAGCAGGTCAGGCCGCCGACAAAATAAAACAGCCGGCAATGCATCCACGAACCGCAGCAGGTTGCGCACGACGATTTGGTTGAATTGCAGCCGCATTCCTTCCGCGTCCACCACGCGCAGGCGGAACAGCCTCTTGCCGATGGTCTGGCCGCGCCAGCTCCATTCAAAAAAAATCCCGTAGCCGATGCCGACGACAAACCAGCCGATGACCAAAAAGCGCAGGGCAAATTCAAAGCTGAGCACTTCGAGCAGACTGCATGAGCGATTCCCAGAACCATCAGGCAAGACCAGGATGCAAAGCTGGTCAATGAACCACGCGAAAAACCGGGTCACCGGCCCGGCCAGCAATTGCGAAAACACGATGCCTTCCGGCGTACGGATGAACAGGGTGCTGGTTTTCATTTACAGGCCGGTGCGGACCGGTTTTGGTTTTCAAAGGCGCGCGGCTTTGTGCCCGCCGCCTTTGATTTTCCCGATTTTGACAGAAACAGAGACAGCAGAATCAGTTCAACGGCGCCAAAGGCGATTTTGGCCTCGTAGGGAATGACCGGTTCGTGATATTGCGAGAGAAATGCTTCGATAAATCCCGCCCAGACCAGCAGCACGCCGACGCCAAAAATCAGCGTGACGACGTCGCCCGAAATTTCGCGCAACCGCGCTTCGCAGCGGGGCGCGGCTGCCCCGGCCGATCAGCGCCAGCGCCAGCATCAAGCCGGCCTGGCCGGCGATGAGAATGGCCGGGATTTCGATCACGCCGTGCGGCATCAGCCAGCCGAGCAGAAATTTTGTTTGCCCGGCGCGGATGTAATCCACCGCCACCGCGCCGAGAATCACGCCGTTGTAAAACAGCATGAGGATCGTGCCGAAGCCCCACGTCATTCCGAGCGCCAGGGTGAAGATGGAAACCTTGGTGTTATGCGTCATCAATTCCGCCGAGAAAGTGGTTTTGTACCCTGCCAGCCGGTCATTCGTGGCTTTTTCCTCCTCGGCCACGCGTTTGGCCGGGTCTTGCAGCAAATGGGAGAACGGCATCAGCACCGGCTTTGGCGTCCGGGTCAAAGGCAATGGCCAGCCCGCCGAAGGCGCAGCCCGCCAGGGTGATGGCCAGCGAAAAATAAAAGGCCCGGACATGCCGGCGAAACGTTTGCGGCAGCGTCTGGAAAAACCATTGCAGCGGGAAAAAACGTCGCTGTTTTTCGCGCGTCTCGTGAATTTCGCCATAGGCGCGGGCGACCAGATTTTCCAGATAGCGCCGCGTTTCCGGTTCGGAGGAAAGGTCGTGATTTTTGCCAGGTCGGCGGCGGTGCGCTCGTAAAGATGATGGAACAGCTGCAATTGCGGCAGTGTCATCCGCCAGTCCGGCTCGCGCTTCCATCCGGTCGAGCAATTTCTCCAGCTCGGTCCAGAACGGCCGCTCGCCGGCGATGAAACGTTGCAGATCAACAATCACAACAATTGCCTTTGTTTCACGTTCAGGTATTGCGAGACCAGTTCGGCGCTCAAACGTTCGTTGCCGAGCAGCGAAAATTGCACGCCGCGCCGCTGCAAGATCTTTTGCAACTCGCGCAATTTCTGCCAGCGCAAATGGCCGCCGAGTCGCCGATACAAATCATCCATGCCCGCCACGTCCGGATCTGGCAAAGAGCGGCTTCACGCCCGGCGGTTGCATCATGTTACCAGACCAAATGCTGGCGGCGGATCAATTCCATATTGCGGACGAAATTTTCCGCCATGGCCGGGATCGTCCAGCGCCGTCAGAAAAACCAGCAGCGCGCGGCGGCGCAGCCGCAGCCGGATGAAGGCGCACAGTTCGTCAAAATCCGGCGTGACGATTTTCGGCTCGAGCGTGTAAAGCGCGTCGCGGCAGGCGTTGTAATGCGCCTTGCCGTTTTTTGCGCGCACGAATTTTTCCACTTTGTCGGTGAATGTCAGCAGTCCGAACAAGTCCCCCTGCCGTTCCGCCGCCAGCCCCAGCACCAGCGCGGCGGTGACGAAACGTTCCAGCGTGGAATTCGCTTTCGCATATTTTCATTTGATTGTGCGCGCGCTCAAGCGCGACGCATCCACGATCACGTAAACCTCCTGGGTTTTTTCGATTTGAAAGACTTTCGTGATGGGTTTGCCGCGCCGCGCGGTGGCTTTCCAATGGATTTCGTCATAGCCGTCGCCGGGAACGTATTCGCGCAGTTTTTCAAAATCGCGGCCCTTGCCGACCTGCCGTTGCGCGTGCAAGCCAAAAGCGCCGCGATTCAGAAACAGCGCCGCAAGATTTTTTCGTTCGTTGAGCAAGTTGGGATAAACGCGGATTTCCGATTGCGCCGGAAAGGTTTTGCGCGCCGCCCAAAATCCGAGCGGCGAACGGCTTTCAATATAGGCCGAATCGAGTTTGTAATTGCCGCGTTTGAGCGGCGTGCACGGCCAGGCCAGCCGCGACCATTCGCTGTGCGCGGGCAGCAGCGCGTCCAATTCTTCGGTTTCGGTCATGATTTCGCGCGGCCAGGCCAGCGCCACGCGCAGATTTTTTTTGCATGCTGGCGTTCGGTTGCGGATGCGCAATTCCAATTTTGCCTCGCGGTCTTTCGACATGCGGGCGACCGGCGGAAGTTCGAGGCCGATGCCCGCCAGACTTTTTCGGGCGCCGATGGCATCGGCCATCGCCACCAACAACAGTCCGCCAATGAAGCAACAGCGATACACCGATGGCAGTTGGCGCGACCGCGCCATGAGCAATGCGAACGGCAGAACGATCGCCGCCACCCAAAACAACAATCTGTAGCGCGGAACAATCATCGCGGCACGGCGATTTGCTGGAGAATTTGCTGGATGACTTCGGCCACGGTCAGTCCTTCGATTTCAAATTCCGGCCGCAGAATCAAACGATGTTCCAGCACCGGCGGCGCCATCATTCTTGATGTCGTCCGGCGTGACGAAATCGCGGCCGGAAATCGCGGCATAGGCGCGCGCCGCCATGATCAGCGATTGCGTGGCGCGCGGGCCGGCGCCGACCAGGATGCTTTCGTGCTGGCGCGTGGCGCGGACGATGTCCACGAGATAGGCGATCAGTTCATCGCGCATGACGATGGCCGCCAGCTCTTCACGCAGCGACGACCAAATCTTCCGGCTTGATGACCGGCTGCACGGCACCCTGGCGAGCAGTGTTTCCGGCGCGTCCTTGGTCATCGTGCGCTGCGCGAGCGACAAGTTCCTCGGCGCGGTCGGGCGCGGCCATGGTGATTTTGAGCATGAACCGGTCTTTCTGCGCTTCGGGCAGCGGATAGGTGCCTTCGTATTCAATCGGATTTTGCGTGGCGAACACGGTGAAATTCGGCGGCAGCGGATGGGTGTCGCGGTCAATCGTCACCACGCGTTCCTGCATCGCCTGCAGCAGCGCCGACTGGGTCTTGGCCGGCGCGCGGTTGATTTCGTCGGCCAGCAGGAACGAGGTGAAGACCGGGCCTTTGATGAGCGAGAATTCGTTGCGCTGCAGGTTGAAAACATTCGTGCCGGTGATGTCGGCGGGCATGAGGTCGGGCGTGAACTGGATGCGGGCGAAATCGGCGCCGAGCACGCGGGCGAGCGTGCGCACGAGCAGGGTTTTGGCGACGCCGGGCACGCCTTCGATGAGCGCGTGGTTGCCGGTGAAAATGGCGATGAGCGCCTTTTCGATGACGTCGTGCTGGCCGATGATGACTTTGCCGGTTTCGTGCCGCGCCTGCGCGAGGACTTCCTTGAGTCTTTCAGTGTTCATAATTTTTGTGATTCATGGGGTTCCCAATGCATCGGCAGATTTTTTTATAAGTTGCGATGGGATTGCGGTCCTTGGGCGGCAGGGAATTTTCCGCTGAGAAACGGCCTCGGCCTGCTGCAGCCTGCGTCGAGGAGCTATTTCCGCCTGCGCCGACCGTTTTTTTCCATTCGGCAAAACAGGCTGCGCAGCAAGTCGCGCGGCGCGATGCTGCGGCGGAGCAGATTGACAAAGCCAGCGGCGGAATCTTTGCCGGCCACAAAATCCTGCCGTTTTTTCATCGGCGCGCGGCGGCACGAGGCTGGTGGCATTTTTCCAGATGAACAAGTCCGGCCAGCAAGCAGCAATCCGGCGGCCAGCCCGTGCAACCGATATTTGCGCATCAACGTCGCGACGCCGGCTTGTTTCGACGATGCCAAAATGCGCCTCGTCAAAAACCACGTTTTTGTTCGAGCCCGACGAGCCACGCCAGCAAATCCGCATGGCGGTCCCTGGCCATGGCTTCATTGCTGACGAAATAAGAATCAGTGGCCAAGACGACCGAGCCATTGCCAAATTGTCGTTCGATGACGACGGCGTTGGTGCCGCGCGCATAAATCGCGCGCCAGGCGCTGTCGCAATTGGTGAAAACAATGCCGCTGTGCCAATCCAGGGTTTTCGGCAGGGTCAAATCGGTTTTGTTGACGACATTGACCGGCGCGTAGGTGTCGCCGTTTTGCTCCAGCTTTTCGAAGCCGGGATGAAACCCCCATTCGTCTTCCAGCGAGACCCAATCTTCCTCGTCGTCAGAAATTCCGCTTTTTTTCAATGGCTTTGGCGGTGTCATTTTTTCATTTTTCGATCTGGCAGACGCCACATCATTGGTGTCGCCTTCATCGCTGTAATCAAAATCGTATCCCTCGGTTTGGGGAAAGAAAGTAATGACGAGCCGGTTGCCACGGGCGAGGAAATTTTGGATTTCCTTAAATGAATCCGGGGAGAGCCAGTCGAATTCATACGGCGAACCGGCCAGATGCAAATAAACCGTTTGCGCCTCTTCGGGCAAACGGTTGTCGGCGCTAAAATCGCGGGACGCCGAAACGCCGGGAATTTTTTCAAGGCTCTCATAAAGCGCCATGGTGCCGAGCGGATCGGCCCGAAGCGAAGAATAGGGCGGGTAAACGTCGCCATGCTCGAAGCGCAATTCAAAAAGCTCGGTGATGCCGAGCCCAAAAACGGCCGCGCAGCCGAGCAAGATGAAAATGGGAAGATAGTTTTTCATCCGCCGGCCTTGATTCTTTCGACGTTCGCGGAAAATTGGTTCACCAAATCTCGATTCACCTCGTGCATGCCATACCAAATGCGCTCCAAGATGGAAATGTTGTCGCCGAAAATTGAAAGCAGATTTGGAAAGGCGTGCGCGCGCCGGCGCAGCTCGCGCTCGTAATCACGATTCGATTTAAAACGGGCAATGCGGATGAGATTCCTTGCCGCCAGATGGGACAAGCTGGCGAGATAAAAGGCGCGCATCGCCAGGCGAAATTCGCCGCGATCGAGAAGCTCGCGCGCCAGTTGGGTCCAGCCGTCCTCCGGCATTTGGTCGGCGCCGACATTTTCATCCAAAATATCCGGCGTGGAAAAGATGGCTTGGGCCGGGACGGCGGCCGGGGATTTTCCACGGTTGCGCCAGACGCGAAAAAGAAAAGCGGCCAGGGCGGCGACCACGACGGCCAACAACCCGTAAAGCAAAATTTCCACGGACTCAATCCATCCGTAGCCGGAGGAATCGGCGGAAGTCGAAATCACCGGTTGCCTGGGGAAAAGTTTGCGAAGCAATTCATCAAGCCAATGCGACACATCGCGCGCCCATTGGCGAAGCGTTTGACCAATCGCGTCGAAGAATTCCCCGAAAATGCCCTCCTGCGAATCCGGCCCGACAATTTTTTCGCGCGGCATCCGCCAAACGTATTTTCGCTCGTGGATGGTTTGGTTGATCGCCTTGTCCAAATCGGCGGGCGAAATTTTTTGGCCGGCCGGCGTCGTCGCGGTTGATTTTGGGCTGTCCCCCCTCGCCGGCGACGCCAGGAAAAGGGCGAGGGAAATTAAAATAGCGGCGGCAATTTTTTGCGAAATGGCGAATGGTTTCAGTTCCGCTTTCAAATCTTCGCCGGATTGCAACGATTCACCGTAAAAGCAGCGCAGGACGAAAATGGTTTTCAAAATCGGGTCCACGCACAGATAGGTCAGACCCAGCATGGCGGCGAAAAAGGTGGAATTGAGAAGCGCCGACGGGCTTTTGCTGAAAGCCGATTCAATGCCAAAAAGCATTTTGAACAGATCGGGCAGGACCAGACAAACGGTTGTCCAGTTCAAGAAAACGTAAAAGCCAAAGCCGAGCATGATGGCGAGAGTGACATTATTTTGTGTCGGCCAGAGCGCCGCCTGCCTCCAGGATTTATTGAGAAATTTTGAAAGACCCCCACCGTCGCCGGCGCCCAGCGCGGTCGCATTTTGAAAAAACGCGTAAACCCAGGCAAAAGGCAGCAGCGGAAGAAGTGACAGCGGAATTAAAAACAGGCCGAGCGGCTGTAAAATGGATTGGGTAAAGCAAATTTTCGCGGCGTCGCGAAAATTCATCGGCGGAATATTTTCCGCGGCGATTTGCGCGCGGAGACGCCGGGCAAAGAGGGTCTGGCAGAATTTCATCCAGAAAAATAAAACGGCGATGCCGAAGCTGGCATTGGACAGATGCAGGCAGGCAAACGGGCTGCGGCTCATCCCGGCCCAGAAAAACAGCAAACCGAGAACGAATGGAACGGCACCGAGATAATAAGCAGCCAGCGCGGCGGGTGGCGCGGTGCGGAGCAAATGCACGGCCTCCTCGATGAGGTCGAAGGCCGGCTTGCCTAGCTGACGGCGCGCGCGTTTCATTGCTGGTCAATCCAATGAACCTGCCAAAGGGCGCCTTCATGAAACGAATCCGGCAATTTCAGCAAGCCTTGGCCGATGAGAAAGAAGAAAAACCAGGCGACGAAGATCCCGAAAACCAGTTGCGCCAGCCGGAAAAGCCACGCCAGAGAAAGCCGCGGCGACAACGGCTGGCGGGCCAATTTTTTGAGACAAGCGGAACAGACGACGCGGTCGTCGTGTTCGGTGACGCATTCGCGGCAAAAGAACTGTTTGCATACCGGGCAGCGCGCCACGGCTTCGCGACCGGCGTGGTTAAAACAACGTTGTTGGGAGAGAGTTTGCATTTCAGGAAACCAGGCGGGGCGGGACGTTTGGTTTATCGGCGGCAGTATTTTGCGCCGGGGCGCCAGCCGAAGCCGCCAGGTTCTGCATCCAGGCCGACGCCACGTCCGGTGACAATTGGCCGCCTTGCGCGGCGGCGATGAGCGGGCGGATATTCTGCAAGACCTTGCGTGCGCGGCGGACGCGGCAAAGCGACGGCAACTCTTCGGTTTGAACGGCGGTGCGGACACCGGTTTTGCAGGTGGCCCCGCAGAACAGATTGGCCAACAGCAGAAGCACGCAAAGGCCGAGGACGACCGCCAGAACAATTCCACCGGCGATTTCACCGCTGCTCCAAAGGGATGGCGAAGTTTTCGGCAGGGTTGCCAAAGAGAGAGCGAAAAAGGAGAGAAAAATGAAAGCGGCAATTCCGTTCAACCATTGATACCGCATCGTTTGCTGGATCGTCACGGCCTGGATGTCACGGAAATAAAATCGTTTGTAAGTTTCGCTGTAACCGGCGGACTCGACGCAGAGCAAATGGTCATCACCGAGCCAGAGGCTGGAACGCGACATGAAGGCGATGGCGAACAGGCTCCGCGCGCGCGCGCGGGTCAACCGTTTATATTTTATTTCAGCCATATCATCGTCGGGCGATGGTCACAAAAAGAATTGTCCAGCCGGCGATTTGCAGCGTCGCCAGAATCATCGCGACGACGAATCGGGTTTTTGTCCGGCGCAAAATGCCTTGCGGTGCCTTCCAATAACGGATGGCGACGAACAGCGACATCGGCGCCGTGACCAGCGTAAAATAAAAAATCAGCAGCGGATAAATCGCCAGAGCCAGCGCGATGTCGTCGTAGAGCGTGCGCTCATTATCCAGCGTTTTGATTTTGCCTTTGGCTTTGCCGATTTCGAGACAGGCCGGACAGAGGTGCTGGCCGCGCAAATCGCAATCGCAAAGCGCGCAGAGAAATCGCCCGCAGGCTTCGCAAGGCACGACGGCTTTTTTTTTCGGATGATAAAAGCAGCTGGATTCACCTTCAATCATGACGGCTTCCGCATTTTGTCCGGCGCCGATTTTGCGGAACAAGGCGGGAAAAACTTCGACTTGGAGCGGGAGGCCGCAGGCCGGGCACGGCCTTAATTCGGGCTGATTGAAAATTTCGCCCAGCAGCCATGCGCGGCACGTCGGACATTGAAGCGGCAAATTCATCTATAAACGACACGAGTGTTGCAAATACGGTCGTGCAAGGCGCGTTTTTCCGGATTGTCGAAGCAGGCCATGATATAACCGATCATGCATGTCAACGAACTCAATATCTTCGAAAAATATCTTGCGAAAGCGCGTCCGTAGGACACGCGGGCGCCGTCAGCGGTGACGACTTTTATATTGCAGGCCATTTTCCCGAGCGTTGCGCCGTATTTGCCGACCATAAGGCCTTCGTAAGAGAGAGCGATGGCCATTTCGAAAGTGAAGACCACCAATTGCAGTGAGATCAATGCCGCCGGCGCCACGTGTGAACGAGCACTTCCCGCAATGATCAATCCGAAAATCATTCCGATGCCCATGTTGGTGGCGCCCAAAATCAAACCATCCAAAAGAACCGCGGCGAACCGGGTCAAAATACGGGCGTATCGCAATTCCCCGGGGTTAATTTGCGCGCCCTCGGCAAGTTTTTGCATGAAAACCGGTTTGCAGCCGGCGCAGACGCGCGCATTGCCGTAGCGGATAGTTTCATCAATTGGAAAAATTTTTCCGCACTCGATGCAAACGGCTTCGGGGGCCGCTTCCCCCGGCGACGCGGCGACTTCGCGATACGGCTGCCAGTGGGTCATGCCTTCGCGCCAGACCAAAGTGTCCGGTTGAATTTTTCCGGCGCGAACCAGCTCTGCGAGTTGTTCGTCGGTCACCGGGCCGGTTTCCTTCCCTTGGTCAGCGTAATGCCAGTTCATATTTAGATCGAAATTTCCGCCGAATTTTACCTGCAAAATGCCACAACCCGGACAGTGATGGCAAAATTATTTTTGGGATTCATAGCGCGGCCACTCACCGTTTTTCGGGATTTTCAATTGTTTTTCGGGGTGCCAAGGGCATGGGCAACGAAGCGCCGCGCCCGTGCCAGGGAAAACTGGGGGCGTACTGAAAGAAGCACACTGGAAAAAAGACTTGCAAACTTGTGGAGCAGGAAGAAAATCACGAAAAGGCCCCACGCGGGTCGTGGGCAGGAAACCAAATGGGAAATATCAGGTGAAAAGGAAACTATTATTGGCGGGGTTGATGTTTTTTTTAGTCGCCGGTTTAAAGGCCCAATCTACCTGGGGGAGTCCATTCGACGCCGACGGAAATGACCGAGTGTCATTGGACACCTATTTCGCCGCAGTCTGGAACGTGAATGGCACGCCGATAGACTTGCTGGCGGTGGGAACCGGAAGTTAATGCCACTCAAACAGGAGGCCCCGTGGCCGGCCCACTGGCGATATATTCAGTGAGCGAATTCGCTCGCGGATTAATTCTGGATTGGAAAGGCTTAGGTGGAATCTCGCTTTTCGCGGGTACTGTTAAAGGCCAATTTCTTCTGGACCCGCATCATGCCCCGATGCAGAGCTTTGGCCACATCCAACGAATCAATTTTTCCGACGGAACGCCGCCGCCGAACCTGGAAAAATCCCTCTGGCAAAAAGGTTGTCTGAGCCGCCTCGAATTGCAATCCCCGTTACACAATTTTTAAGGCCATATTGAGGTTAGGCCGGCAGGTATAATTATGAAGCGGGTTCAAAAGCAAGACCCAACGGGAAACTTGCGTATTTCGAGTGTTTTCAAGGGTTGATTCTGGACTTGGATTCCAAATTCGATCAAGGCTTTAAATCGCAAAAGGGCAACGCCTGAGCAAAAAAGACCTGCATCGGAATCCCCATGCCAACGGCACGATGATTGCCGTTGACGCCTTGTTCGCGAAATATATTCTGAGGTCGAAATAAATGCCCAAAGCCACTGATCAACGGAGGGAGGCAACCATTATGGACGATCTGCCGTTCAGCCTCGTGCGGGCGGCCATCGGGTTTCACCGGCTGAATGAATGCGTCCTGCGGCAGATGGGTTTGAGGGCACAACCGCTCGGGCCGGCACGGTGCTGCACGCGTTGTTTGAGCAGAACGATTGCACGGTGAAAGACCTGGCCAATCGGACGCAAATCCCCAACGGAACACTCACGGGCATCCTTGACCGGTTGGAGCGCGATGGGTTGGTCCGCCGCGCTGAGAATGCCGACGACGGGCGCTCCTGGCGAGTCCGGCTCACGGCCAATGGACAAGGGATGCGCAAAAAACTGATGAGGCGGCATGAGATCATTTTACAATTTTTCGACGCCATCTTCTCTCCGCTGGAAGCCGCCCGCCTGAAGCGCGACCTGACCCGGCTCACGGTCGCCATGCGGTACTATGTGTCGGCAGGTGAACATTGCCATGACGGAAACATCCGGCCCGCCGTCAGGACCAAAAAGGAGAATTAGCCTCAACCGCAAAAAACCCACCCTCATGAATATTTCAAGAAAAACCCTATCCATTCCAATGCTGGCCGTCGGGCTTTCGGCAAATGTGCTGGCGCAGACATCGGGTCCGTCGGGGATCACCGTTGACAGGGGGTTGGTTTTTACCACGACTCCGGAGAAGACGTTGAGTTTGGACCTTTATCGCCCGACGAATTCCGAGGTAAAACTGCCGGTGGTGGTGCTGATCTATGGCGGCGCGTGGATGATGCGTTTTCCGCAATCGCAGACGCGCAAGGCGGAGTGGCTGGCTGAAAACGGATATGCGGCGGCAGTGATTGATTACCGGTTGAGTTCCGAGGCGAAATTTCCGGCACAGCTATATGATTGCAAGGCGGCGGTGCGATGGCTCCGGGCCAACGCGGACAAATACAATTTGGATGCGGCGCATATCGGGGCGTGGGGTGATTCCTCCGGCGGACACCTGGCGAGTTTGCTGGGCGTCACCGCGGGGATGACCAATCTGGAGGGGAACGGCGGAAGCGCCGGTGAATCGAGCCAAGTGCAGGCGGTGGTGGATTTTTTTGGTCCGGCGGACCTGGTGCATATGGCCTCCGAACCTTCGATGATTCCACATGCCAAAGCCAATTCGCCCGAAAGCCTCCTCATCGGCGGAGCGATCCTGGACAATGTGGACAAGGCGAACATGGCCAGTCCGGTGAGCTATGTCACAAACAATCCGGCGCCGTTTTTCATCGTGCATGGAGACCATGACCAGTTGGTGCTCTGGCAGCAGAGTGAATTGCTCTATGAAGCGTTGACGAAGGCCGGCGCGGACGTCACTTTTTACACCATTGCCGGTGCCGGGCACGAAGATCCGAAGTTTGACTCCGCCATGATGCGCGCGGCGGTGAAAGCTTTCTTTGATAGACACTTGAAGGCAACGGCCCAAAAAATGCGATGAATAAAAATGGTTTTTGTGACCTGCCGCCGCCATTGGCGTATCAAAAATGATCGCTGTCTCGCGGCAATGCTCTTCGTTTCCGCCGGCACGTTGAGGTTTTGAGAAGGAGAAGGGTCAGAAGATGTCGCCCCGAACGGGGCTGGGGATTTTAATGGATTTTTTACTACAGAGATATCGCGCCTACGGCGCCTGCAGATTGACCATCTTACGGCACGCGAGTAAGGCCGTTCAGGGCCAAATATTTGACGACCGGGACTTTGCTGCGATTTATTGTTGTCAGCGCGCCCCGGGCATCACAGCATTTATGCCGATGCAAGTCCAATTCGTGAAATCAAGGCGGCTGGTTTGGCTGGCCATTTGGATGGGAATCGCGGCGGGAAGTTTCCGCGCGGCGGCCGAAACGGATTTGCTGGTGGCCGCCGATGGCACCGGCCAATTCAAGAGTGTCCAGCAGGCGATTATGGCGGTGCCGTCCGGCAGCGCGACGAACCCCGTGGTGATCCACATCAAACCGGGCGTGTATCGCGAATTGATTTATGTCCAGCGGGAGAAAAGCTATTTCAAACTCATCGGCGACGATGCGACGAACACGATTCTGACGTTTGGGCTGTATGCCGGCATGACGAACCTGGATGGAAAGCCGCTGGGCACGTTCAAAACGCCGTCGGCGACGATTGACGCCGACAATTTTACGGCGGAAAACGTTACTTTTGAAAATTCCGCGGGACCCATAGGCCAGGCGCTGGCGATTCGGGTGGACGGGGACCGCGCGGTTTTTCGCCACTGCCGGTTTCTCGGCTGGCAGGACACGATTTTGCTCAACCGCGGGCGGCAGTATTTTGAGGATTGTTACATCGCCGGCCACGTGGATTTTATATTTGGCGCGGCCACGGCGTGGTTTGAGAAATGCGGCATCTATTGTTTGCGCAGCGGCTACATCACCGCGGCTTCGACACCGGAAGACCAACCGTTTGGCTTTGTGTTTTCGCATTGCCGAATCAACGGCGC
Organism: uncultured Verrucomicrobiae bacterium; assembly: GCA_963755515.1. Lineage (GTDB taxonomy): Bacteria > Verrucomicrobiota > Verrucomicrobiia > Limisphaerales > UBA11358 > UBA11358. The sequence goes on from CAVWKA010000002.1 coordinate 77,027, forward strand.
GCCGGGGGTGAGAACCTATTTGGGCCGGCCCTGGCGGCTTTACGCGAGCGTCACTTTTTTGAACTGTGAACTGTCCGACGTGGTGCGGCCGGAAGGGTGGTTTGACTGGAAAAAGCCCGAAGCGCACCAGACGGCGCGGTATGCGGAATTCAACAGCACGGGTCCGGGCGCTGATCCGCAAGCGCGGGTGGATTGGGCAAGGCAATTGACGAAAGCCGAGGCCCAAAAAATCACGGTGGAAACTGTGCTTGGCGGCGGCGATGGTTGGGACCCGACGTTGACCTATAACCCGGTGTACGGGGCAAACCGCAAGGACATTGTTTATGGCCGGGCGGGCGGCGAAAAACTATTGCTCGACGCCCATGTGCCGGATGGCGCCGGTCCGTTTCCGGTCGCCATCATCGTCCACGGGGACGGGTGGATGGCAGGAGACCGGCGGCACGAGATCAGCGAACTATTTGAACCGTTGACGCGAGCGAACTTTGCGTGGTTCTCGATTGAGTACCGGCTGGCGCCGGAAAATCGCTGGCCGGCCTGCTTTGATGACGTTGAGAGGGCGGTGCGTTGGGTCAAGCGGCATTCGGACGAATTCAAGGGAGATCCCATCGCATCGCGCTCATCGGTTATTCGGCGGGCGGACAGCTTGTGACGCTGGCGGGAACGCACGCCCAAAGGGGGGCCGCGGTGCAGGCGGTGGTGGGCCTGGCGCCACCGACGGTATCTGGTGGCGGACAACGAGCGGCGCGGCGGCCTGACGATTTCCATGCGGTCCTTGTTCGGCTTTCCGAACACGAACATCGCCGATTCGGTGCGCGCGGTGCTAAAGGCAAATTCACCATTAACGTATGTGAGGCCGGGATTGCCGCCGTTTTTGCTGGTGCAGGGGGACGCGGACAAGACGGTGCCGCACTCGCAGAGCGTTAATTTTCAGTCCGCGTTACAGGCCGACGGCGATGTCTGCGATTTTATCACGATCACCAACGCGCAACACCGGATTCTGGACTGGGACAAATACGATCCGACGTGGCAGGAGGAAATGATTACGTGGCTGCAACAAAAGTTAGCGCCGGCCGGATAAGGGATAAAGCGAGCGCCTCTGGCGGGGAGGGCAAAACATTCAGAGCAAGCTCACGCTCGCTGCCACGATTTTTATGGAGGTTGTTTGAATCGTGGACGGCAGGGTTATATTATGGCCGAATCGTAAATGAGCACACGGGTAAAAATTTGCGGGATCACCAACCTGGCGGACGCGCAGGCCGCGGTCGAAGCGGGCGCGGACGCCGTGGGATTCATTTTTTATGAGAAAAGCCCGCGCCACGTGAGTTTGGCGCAAGCGGCGGAAATATCCAAACAACTGCCCCCTTACGTTATGCGCGTGGGTGTTTTCGTGAACGCGGCGGATCAGGTCATTCTGCAGGCGATTGCCGAGGCAGGACTGACGATGCTGCAATTTCACGGGGACGAACCGCCGGAATTTTGCGGGCGATTCGGATTGATGAACATGAAAGCGTTTCGAATACGCGATGCCGGGTCACTCGAGGGAATTTCGGCGTATCAAACGGACGCTTATCTGCTGGACGGGTATTCGCCGGCGACATTGGGCGGGACAGGCCAGACGTTTAATTGGGATTTGGCGATTGAAGCGCAGAAATTCGGCAAGCCGATATTTATCAGCGGTGGATTGACGCCGGAAAACGTGGCTGAGGCCGTCGGAAAAGTCCGGCCGTTTGGGGTGGACGTATCCAGCGGGGTGGAGGCGGCGCCGGGAAAGAAGGACCACGGCAAGGTGAGGGCATTTATTGCGGCAGTGAAAGGGGCGTGGGACGATTTAGGATTTAGGATTTAGGATTTGCGTTGAGTATACACTCCCGAAAACGAATAAGTTGGCACGATTTTTTAATGCAAAGAACACGGCGCGGCGAAGCCGCAACACGAAACAAAATTTTAACCGCAGATGACGCGGATAATCGCAGATGGGATTCAGGGACCGAAAATCTCATAACCGCGAAAGGAAACCACGAAGACCGGATTTAACCGCGAATTGACGCGAAGGGACGCGAATGGAAAAGGGAAAAGCACATTCTCACGCAACGGTCGCGAAGGCCGCAAAGGAAAAGGCTGAAGGCTAAAAAATTTTACAAAAGGAAACAAAGGGAACGAAAGGCGGAATTAACCACGGATGAACACTGGCGGACACGGATAGAGAAAAACATCCAAATTCCAACGTCCAAGGACCAGAGAAACTTCATGGCTCAAATATCCAACTTTAAGAGGAGGGAACGAAGGGAACGAAGACTGGTTTAAGCACAGATGGGCACGGATGAACGCGGATTTTTAACCGCAGAGGAGATGGACGCAGATGTAAAAACCCTATCCTCAGCCGCAAAAATGCACAAAAGGCTCAAAATATTAACAAAGGAACGAAGGGTGGATTTAACCGCGAATTGACGCGAATTGACGCGAATTGACGCGAATTGACGCGAATTGACGCGAATTGACGCGAATGGAAGAGGGAAAAGCACATTCTCACGCAACGGTCGCGAAGGCCCGCAAAGGAAAAGGATGAAGGCTAAAAAATTTTATAAAAGGAAACAAAGGGAACGAAGATCGGATGCGGCTTCTTCAACCGCAGGATCGTCAATGTGACAATATCATTAACTGACCCCTTGCCGGCGGGCGACACGAGAGATTTTCACCGAATTTTTCAGCCAAAACACAAATTTTCTGGCGGGCGCCGACGAATCGGTTGCCGGAAAGTTTTTGGGTTTATCAGAAAGTCCTGCCCCGGGTATTCTCCGCATCCACCATTTCCAACGCGATGGCCTTAACGCCCTATGAAGACCGGGGAATTCCGCGGCCGTCCACCAACGAAACCTGCATATTTGACGATCCGGATTGCAATTGCCCCTGTGGGCGTGTTTGCAACTTCTCAATTAGTCCCGGCAGCGCGACTATTTGGGGAAGGATTATGATGCGGAGGCAACTGGTTTGTCTCACCCCTCACCCCGGCCCTCTCCCCGTTAAGGGGAGAGGGAGGGGATTCTCACGCTGCCGAACGGCTACGGTATTTCTTCAAACTCTCCAGCGATGAAATCATATGATACCAAATTGGCATCGCATCCGCGGAATTCCCGCCATCGGCGTTTTCCCGTTGCTTTATGAGACAGCTTTATATCACGCTCGCGCTGGCGTTCCTCATTTCGGGATGTTCCTGCGATCCGCCGGCGGCAACGCGGCCGGGCGGCGCATTTGAGATCGTCCAAACAAAATTTCTTGGCTCGATTTGGAATGAGGCGCACGCCAGGGCCTCGATTATTTCCCAGGATGGCGGGGAGTCATTTGCGGTTCCCGGCGGGGCGATTTGGGCTTACGGCGACACGTTCAAAGGCACCCGCTCGGCGGACGGCACGCCCCACTTTGCCGGAGGCTCCGTTTCCTGCGCCATCGCCTTTTTGGGGAAGGAAGCACGGAGTTATCCGCCGGCGTTTCAATATCTCGTTTCCAGCAATGGCGTTGTGATTTCGCCGTTTGAGTTTTTGCCTGGAGAAAAGCCGGTGGACCGTTACCGGATCTGGCCGCTGGGCGGGATTTATGTGAACGGCCATTCGTATCTTTATTATTCATTGATAGATGTTTTCGGGACGGGTTCGTGGGATTTTCGCAGCGTCGGTTCGGGGCTGGCCCGGGCGGCCGACCCGCTGGGCGCCTACGACCGATTGCGCGCGCACGGGAACTGGCGTTTTCCCGTCGCGCCGACGCAGGTGATTGAGGCGAAGGGCTGGCTTTATCTGTTCAGCATCGAGGATTTCAACGGCGCGCAGGGTGTCGGCATGGCGCGGGTGCGGCCGGATGAAATTGAAGAGCCGGGCGGGTATGAGTTTTATGCCGGCCCCGGACCGAAGTTTTCGCCGGTGAAGGACGCGGCGGAGTGTCTGGTCAGCAATGTTCCCGGAGAGGTGTCGGTGGCTTGGAACGGGTATTTGGGAAAATATGTGATGGCATCGTCCAGCGATTTTTCCCATCCGCAGGAGATTCGTTTTATGGTAGCCGACGCGCCGGTTGGGCCGTGGAGTCCGCCAGTGGCACGCATCGTGGTGCCGGAACGGCGCCAGGGGAAACGGGTCGAGTTGGTTTATTGCGTGTATCTGCATCCGGAATTATTTCGCGAGAATGGCCGGATGATGAATCTGACGTATTCCCTGGAGTTGGCGGATGCCGGTTTCGATGCGAATTGCGAAATGGCGGAGTTTTCCGTTGAAAAATGAGGAAGGCGGAATGAAGACGCAGAAGGCAGAAGACGGAAAACGGAAACTACGGCGCTCAAGGCCACGTTGTCGCATATCGTTGTGTGCCAGAGTTTTGCTTCTTAAGTTAAGCGCCATTCCCCCTGAACGGGGCTTGCTGAGATGCCCTGAGCATAAATAGCAACCTCGATTAAATAAAAGCTGAAAGGCTGAAAAGGAAATTCGAGGACGAGGACGAGGAGGCCAATGCAAAATCCGGGTTTTAACGGCTTTCGGGCGTGGCAGGCGCGACGAGGCAAAGAAACCGTTGAAACGGTTGGCGGTTCGGATGCCGCTTTCCACCGCGCTCAAGCGCGGTGTCAATGAGAAAACGATTCGTTCAAAATCGGATTTGCGCCTGCGTGGCGGGGAGTTGCGAGAAAAGACAAGTTGCGAGAAAAGACTTGCGATCAGCAGTTGCCGTCATAGAATGGGGGTGGGCAATGGAGTTTGCCCTCCCGCAAGGGAAAACTGCCAGCCGATTTCAGGGCTAATAACTCCTACCGAAGCAAAACGCAAAGCGTATCGGTGGAAGTTTTTTATGCATCACTCCGGCCCAACCGGCGAAGGCAACGCGACAGAAGCAATCGCGAGCTGTTGGATTTTCAAACCCGCCTCCGACTCAACGAAAGGACTCCGCAATGCACCTTTCCAAGAACCGGATTCTAACCGCGAACTAGCGAGAAATGCGGAGTCTGATTTAAGCTCTCACCCCTCACCCTCGCTCCCTCCCCATGAACCCAGGGGACCCACACCTCACCCTGACCCTCTCCCCTCCCATCGGATGGGAGCGGAGAGGGAACAGCAAGCGGAAGCCGATAGTGTTTTGGAAAAAAATGGAGCCAACGACAGGTTCAAGGGTTCAATGCGCGAATTTTTTTCGGGGAAATCTCTCCCCGTTGAGGGGAGAGGGAAGTCGGACTTGTTCGGCTCGCGGAAGTTCCGGGTTCAGGGTCACGATGCGCGGCATAAGGGCGTGGAGGCTCCCCATGACGAGATGTTGTTGCGGATTTTAGCCAGTGAAAGCGACCGCTGGCACCACCAGCCGCTTTACGAAGCAAGTTGATCATGTTCAAGCACATTTTATTCAACCTGATTCAAGTGCTGGTCGTCATGGCCTTCGCGCCGCTGGCATCCGGCGTGACGTCGCGGCTCAAGGAAATGGTACAGTCCAAGACGGGGCCGAGCATTTTCCAGCCGTATCGCGATTTGTGGAAATTGTTTCACAAAGACGAGATCGTGTCGGAAGACAGTTCGTGGATATTTCGGTTCACGCCTTACATGGTTTTTGTGACGCCGATATTCGTCACGCTGTTGATTCCGGTATTGACGAACTATCCGCTGTTTTTCGCGTTCATGGGTGACATGCTGGGCGCGGGATTTATCCTGGCCCTCGGTGGATTTTTCGCGACGCTCGCGGCGATTGACACCGCCAATCCCTATGGTCCGGTGGGGGCCAGCCGCACGCGCATGGTGGGCTTTCTGGCCGAGCCGGTGTTCATGATCGTCTTTTTCACCGTCTCCTTTGTGGCTGGCTCGACGATTCCTTACATCGTGCAGGAAAAATGGGTAACACCGCTGGCGAATTTCTTCCTGCCGTCGCATGTGCTGCTGGTACTGGCGTTTCTGATGCTGATATTGGCCGAAGGCGGACGAATTCCCGTGGACAACCCCACGGGGCACTTTGAACTGGCGATGATTGATGAGTCCAAGTCCCTTGAATACTCCGGGCGCGGTTTCGCACTGATGAAATGGGGCGGGCAGATGAAATTTTTCGTGCTGATGATCGTGTTTCTCAACGTGCTGCTGACGCCGTGGGGCTTGGCCAGCGGCCAGACGCTTGGCGCGGTGCTGCTGGCCATTCCATTCGTGCTGTTCAAAATTTTCTGCTTTTTGCTCGTGCTGGTCGTTATTGAGTCGTCGTTGTCCAAGCTGCGTCTTTTCCGTATCGCGGAATTTTTGGGCGCGGCATTCATCACCTGCGTCGCGGCGATGATTGCGCAGGTTTTTTTGTCTTGAACGAGAAATGAGCGACACCACCAATCAATTGTTGAACAATCTGAACTCGCTGGTCACGGGGCTGTTTTTGCTGACGGCCTTCGGCATTGTGGCCATGCGGCAGGCGCGGGGCGTACTGAATTTGTTCATCGCGCAATCCGTGTTTCTGGCGGCGTCCGCCGTGTTTTTGGGATTGCGTTACGGTGCGGAGGATCTTTACGGCGTGGCGCTGGTGAACATCATCAGCAAGCCGATCATCGTGCCGTGGCTGTTGCGCAAAACCTCGCCGTCGGAAGTGTATACGCGGCGGGAAGTTGAGCAGGTGTTGAACATTCCGACGGCGCTGCTGATAGCGCTGGCGCTGGCGATTCTGGCTTATTTTTTGGGGTTGCCGATCCTCAACGCGGTAGCGCCGCAATTTCGCGGTTCCAACGTGCCGATTGGGATCGCCGGGTTGCTGCTCGGAGCGTTCACCATCACCGTCCGGCGGGAAGCCCTGCCGTTGCTCATTGGGCTGCTGGTGATGGAGAACGGCGCGTTTCTGGCGGGCATTGATATTGCGCGAAATCTCGGGACGCTGATTGAACTGGCGATAGCCACGGACGGCTTGATTATCGTTTTCATCATGGGGGTGTTGACACGAGCTGTTCAGAAACAGATCGGCAGCACGGCAGTTGGCGAGCTGGCCAGCTTGAAAGAAGTCACAGTTGAACCGGCGGAAAAGGAGGCGGCCAAGTGACTGTCCTCATCGTTTTGCTGCTGCCGCTAATTGCGACCGCATTGGTTTGCCTGCCTTTCAAGAAATCCTGGGCGGCGGGCGTGACCGTGGTGGCGTCGCTGGCGACTTTGATTTTGACCGGGCGAGTTGCCTGGCTGGTTTCGGCGGGTAATTCCGTGACGGCGGATTTGGGCGCCGGCTGGCACAAATGGATTGCCGTGGACGGCTTGAGCGCGCTGATTCTGGTGTTGATTGCATTTGTGGCGACGACGGCGGCGATTTTTTCGGTGGGTTACATGGCGCGCGGAAATCTGAAACATGGAAAACTCCGGCTCTACTACATCAACTACAACCTGTTCGTCTTTTCGATGCTGGCGATTCCCGTTCTAGCCCAGCCGACGCTGGTGTGGATTGCCGTGGAATTAACCACGCTTTGTTCGGCGCTGCTGGTTTCGTTTGAAAACACGCGCGAGGCCCTGGAAGCGGCGTGGAAATATGTCGTCCTCTCGCTCATGGGAGCAGGGATAGCACTGTTTGGGTTTCTGGTTTTATTCGCCGCGATGCAGGCATCGGGCGCCGCCAGCGTTTATACGTGGAGCGGACTAATTGACGCGGCGCCGATGATGCCACCCGTTCTGTTGCAAACGGCGTTTCTGTTGATTTTGATCGGCCTCGGCACCAAAGTCGGCCTTGTTCCGATGCACACGTGGCTGCCGGATGCCCACAGTCAGGCGCCTTCGCCGGTGTGCGCGTTGCTGTCGGGCATCGAGACGACATCCATCCTATACGTCATCCTGCGGCTGTTTCCGGTGATGCAAGGCGCGCCGAATTCCCACGCCGAAACGTGGGCCGTGGTGCTCGGCCTGATTTCGGTCGGCACGGCCGCTTTTTTGCTCCTGCAAGTGAAAGACTACAAACGCATGTTTGCCTTCTCCACCGTTGAGCACATGGGCATTATTTTGACGGCGGCAGGTCTCGGCGCTTCGGTCGCTGGTTACGGCGCGATGCAACAAATCGTCAGCCATTGTGTGACGAAATCATTTTGCTTCTTTGCCGCCGGTGCGGTGTTGATTGCGGCGGAAACGCGCCAGATTGCGGCGGTGCGCGGCCTGATTCGACAATCGCCTTTTGCCGGTGGTGCCCTCGTTTTCGGAGGTCTGGCGATCGCCGGTGCGCCGCCGATGGCGGTTTTCTTGAGCGAATTTACCATTCTCAAAGCGGGATTTACGCAAAAGGAGTATTTGGCGACCGGGCTGCTCGCCGTTTTCATCGTCATCGCGTTTTTTGGAATCATGCTGCACATCAACCGCATGGTTTTTGGCGCGCGGGAAAATGAAAATGCCGCCGCGCCGGCAAATCATCCTGCGGAAAATGAAAACGATAAAACTTTTCATCTGCCGTTCAGTTGCCGTCTGGCGCTGGTTCTAGCGGCCGTGCCGGTGCTGGTGCTCGGCTTTTACATTCCGAAGCCGTTGGATGAATTGCTGACCCAAGCGGCGGCCGCCTTGACGAAATAGACGAATAGCCATGAACCGCATCGAACTGAAACGAGAAATTGACCAACGCTGGCCCGGCCAGGCGCAATGCCGGTCCGGATCGGGCGCCGTGTGCGAAGTGACGTGCGCCCGCGAGGCGCTGCCGCAGTTGTGCGGGCATCTTTTCCTCGACTGGCATTTCAGTTTTGCGGGGTTAATTGTCGAGGAAGGCGCGAGCGAATGGCAGTTGCGTTACACCCTTTATGGCGAGGGCGACGCGGGCTGGGTTCACGTGCTGGCCACTGCGCCGCTGGCCGAAAAGACTTTCCCAAGCATCGTGAAATTTGTCCATGCCGCTGACTGGCACGAGCGGGAAGCCGAGGATTTATACGGGCTGGTTTTTGAAGGCCATCCGCGTCTCGGCGATTTCATCCTGCACGACGACGCCTGGCAGGAGGGCGTGGAGCCGATGCGCCACAAATTCAACCCACAGGAGGCGATGCGCCATCGCAAACCGGATGAAGACTGGCGGCCGACGCGCATCGTTCAAGAACCCGGCGCGTTCGTGATGCCTGTCGGCCCGAAATACTCGGGCATTACGGAGTCGGTTCATTTCCTGCTTGAAACGGTCGGCGAAGATGTCATCCGCTCGACGCCGCGGCTATTTTACAAATGGCGGGCGGTAGAAAAACTCGCTGAAGGAAAAAAGGCGGATGAAGTTTTGCTGCTGGCTGAACGGTTCGCAGCGACGACAGCCTTCGCGCACGGATTGGCCTATTGCCAGGCGGTTGAAAGCATTTGCGGCGCAAATCTTCCACCGCGCGCAAAAATCCTGCGGGTGTTTCTGGCGGAACTCGAACGTCTGCGGCAGCACGCGGGGGCGATTCAGGAGATCTGTGAATCCACGGCATTGGTCGTTGCCAACAGTCAGGCCGGGATTCTGGAGGAGGACTTGCTGCGAATTTCCGGCGCGCTCACGGGCCATCGTTATTTATTCGGGATGCTTGTGCCTGGTGGATTGCAGTGTGATCTGCCGAACGAAGCCTGCGCCAAGGCGCTAGAGAAAGCGCAAGGAGTGCTGGCGCAACTCAGCCGGCTCGAAAAGCAATTGCGCGTTTCCAGCAGTTTTCTGGATCGGCTCGAAGAAGTCGGCGTCGTGCCGGAACGGACGGCGATGGTTTATGGCCTGCTCGGACCGATTGCCCGCGCGTCTGGGATCGTCCGCGATTTACGCCGCGCGCAGCCGTATCTGGGCTATGAAAATTTCCAATTCGACGTGCCGCGTTGAACAGGAAGGCGACGGCTATGCGCGATTGAGGATATTGTTCGCCGAAACGCGGCAATCGGTTCGGATCATGGAACAAGCGGTTGCCGGGCTGCAAAGCGGCAGCATCCGCGAGCCGGTCAAATTTCAAGCAGGCGCGGCGCTGGGCTGGGTCGAAGCTCCGCGCGGTGGCGCATTTCATTGGGTGCGGCTGGACGAAAATGGAAAAGTCGCGCGTTACCGGATCATTCCGCCGTCATTTGCCAACTGGCACGGCTTCCATCTGTCCGTGGAGAAGTTCGCGTTCCAGGATTTTCCCATCATGCTGTCCACGTTCGATTTGTCCGTTGCGGAGAACGACCGATGAAAGATGCCAAATCACAAATATTATGAGCCAATGGGTCATTAACGGAATTCGCGCCGGAATCAAAACGACCGCGTATCCGGCCAAGCCGGAAACGGCGGCGGGCGTGACTCCGGGCCTGCCGGTTGGCGGCGATTACCCAGCCGGCGGGATGGCTTCATTGATTGAGCATTGCCCGGTGGGAGTATTCAGTGAGGCCAACGGCAAGGTGACGGCGGACGTTCGCCGTTGCATTCATTGCTATCGTTGTGTGCGCGGCATTGAACATCCGGTGGATTGGGAACAAAGCTACGAGTGGGGAACGGTCCGCGATGGCCAGCATGAATTTGGCCAGCCGTTCGCTCATTCAATCCACATCTGCGTTGTGGACGCGGGTGATTGCGGCGCGTGCCTCAACGAGGTGAAGCAACTCAACAATCCGTATTACAACATGCACCGGCTCGGGTTTTTCATCACGCCTTCGCCGCGTCATGCCGACGTGCTGCTGGTCGTGGGTCCGGTGACAGACCACATGAAATTCGCGCTGAAAAAAGTTTATGATGCGATGCCCACGCCCAAGCGGATTGTGGCCGTGGGCGCGTGCGCGCTGACGGGCGGGGTGTTCGCGGAAAGCTTTGTCTGCGCCAAGGGTGTGGCGGACGTGTTGCCGGTGGACGTGGAAGTGCCCGGCAATCCGGCGCCGCCGCTGGCAATTTTGCACGGCTTGCTTGTGGCGGTCGGACGCAAAGCGCCGGGAATTTGGGCAAATGAAAACAAAACGGCGAAAGTATAAATGGAAAAGCAAATGATTTCTGTGCCGAGTCGGAATCCGCAAACGGCTTTCGCAGTCGCGGCAGCGTCATGGAGTGCGGTGGTCGTGACACCGCTTTGGAACGGTCGGCGATTTCCGAGAGTAATGGGCCTGGGCAAATGGATGTGCCGTTCCAAAGCGGCGTCGCGCTTCGCTTGCCGCCGCACTCCAAGACGCTCCGCGAAATTTCAGGGCGTGAGAAAGCGCTTGCCGTCATGGAGTGCGGTGGCAGAGCGCAGCGGCGACACCGCTTTTGTCGGCGCGGCGCCGAACGATAAAGTTACGGGTTGCGCCCTTCGAAAGCGGCGTCGCGCTCCGCTTGCCGCCGCAGTCCAAAACCTGGCGGCAGGTCGAGTCGTTCAAGACATGTTCTAATTGACATGGACACCCCAACGCTCATTTCGATTTTCTTCGCGCTGTGCAGTGTGGGTGTTTTGCTGTCGTTGGCCGCGCCTGTGTCGCGGCAGGGCAACGTGTTGACTTGGCTGGGTTGCCTTGCGTCCATTGCCTTGATTTTGGCCGGTGCAGGCGCGCTGCTTGCGGGGAGAACTTTCAGCCAGCCGCTATGGACGTTGCCGGGACTGGCGGCGACGCTCACGGTGAAATTGGATTCACTTTCGGCGGTGTTCATTTTCATCACAGGCCTGGTGCTTTTTCCGGCATCCATTTTTGCGGGTGGCTCTGGCGGACGTCGGCAAGGACCGTCGCGCGCCTTTACGATCTTCATGTTTGGGCTTTATGCATCCATCGCCCTGGTTTTTGTTGCGGGTGATGTCGTGCTGTTCCTGCTCGCATGGGAAGTGATGTCCATTCTTTGCTGGCTGCTTATTGTCTATGCGCGGGAAAAGGAAAATGGCCATGCGGGTTCGGGTTATCTTCTGCTGGCGATGGGTGAAGCCGGAACACTCGCGGCGGCGCTGGCTTTTCTCCTGCTGGCCGTTGGCGCCGGGTCATTGGATTTCGGCGCAATCAAGTCGGCTGCTCCGGGTTTGAGCATCGGCGTGCAATGGGCGGTTTTCCTGCTTTCGTTCTTCGGTCTCGGGGTGAAGGCCGGGTTGGTGCCGGTGAATTTCTGGCTGCCGCGCGCCTATGCTGCCGCGCCGAGCGCATTTGTGCCGGTGTTGGCGGGCGCGACGCTGAATCTCGGCCTTTACGGAATTCTTCGGGTCAACGCCGACCTCATGCCGGCGACTCATGCCGGGCCGGGTCTGCTCGTGCTGGTGGTTGGAACGCTTTCCGCGTTGCTTGGGATTCTTTACGCAACCACGGACAATGACCTCAAAATCATGCTGGCGCACAGTTCGATTGAAAACGCGGGCATTATCGTCGCTGGCTTCGGCGCTGGCATGGTTTTCGTGGCGACGAATCATTCGGCGCTGGCGGCGATTGCGTTTGTCGCGGCACTGTATCATTTGATCAATCATTCGTTATACAAAACCCTGTTGTTTTTCGGCGTGGGCGCGGTGGAAGCGCAAACCGGCAGGCGCGACATGGATCAGCTCGGTGGTCTCATCAAATGGATGCCGCTAACCGCGCTCGGCTTTCTCATCGGCACGTTGTCCATCGCCGCGTTGCCGCCGTTCAACGGCTTTGTCAGTGAATGGCTCACGCTACAAACCATGTTGCGCTCGGCGGAATTAACTTCAAACGGGGCAAAATTGGTTTTCGCCTTGTGCGGCGCGGGACTGGCCCTGACAGCGGCATTGGCGATGACCTGCTTCGTGAAAGTTTTTGCGATGAGCTTTTTGGGAATGCGGCGGCTGGATGAAAAACAAAGAGTCAGCGAAGCCAAATTCGACGTACTCGCGCCGATGGCCATTCTCGCCGCGCTATGCCTCGCGTTCGGCGTGTTGCCAACATACATAATTCCCGCGCTGAACACCGCAACCAGTCCGCTGGCCGGTGCGAGCGCCAGTGATGCGCTCGTGCCGCCATTCTTCGCCTCCAGTCCGGCGCACAATACGTTGCCGCCCGCGTTTGTGGAAGATTTTCACAATATCGGCGCGCAAGTGGGCCAAAGTGTTGCGCCGGGACGCGGACTGGTTGTGCTCCATCGCGGCGGAACAGAAAACCCCGTGGTTTTTGCCATGTCCACCTCCTACATGTTTGTTGTCCTGATCTTCCTGCTGTTGCTGACGTACGTTGTCGCGCGCCTGTGGCTGACGCGCAGCCGGAAATTGGCGCGACGAATGCGTTGGGACGGCGGCGTGCGAAACCTGTTGCCGGAGATGACTTACACGGCGACGGGCTTTTCCAACCCGGTGCGCGTGATTTTTGACGCGGTGTTCCGTCCGACGACGGTGGAAGACACCCGCGAAACCGTGGCGGAACATTTCCGGACGGCCATCATCCGCGAAAGAGAGCGCGTGCATCTGGTGGACAAGCTGGTTTTTCATCCGGTCAGAACGGGAGTGATGTGGTTTGCCGGTTGTTTGGCATCCATGCACCGCGGGCGATTCAATGCTTATGCCGCCTATGTGTTGTTGGCGCTCCTGGTGGCGCTGGTGATTGGACTGATTTGGTAGAATTGAAACCAAAAGTTAGATCTGAAAAATCCGTGGCGAGTCATGCGAATAACAACGTCAACCAACCTGCGCAAGCCGGTGTTTTCGTTCATCGCCCGAAGAAAGGAAGCCGCGCAGTTGCGGCGGCTGCACGGTCAACGCAGGCACGTGTTGATTATTGGCCCGGCAGGGGTCGGCAAATCGGCCCTCGTCGCGCATGTGGGAGAGACATTGCCGCTCATTCTTTGCCGGCAATCCGAAACGCTGGGTGAAATTTGCGGCAACCTCGAATTGGAGCTGCGCTCACCGACGCAGGATTTGCGGCTGGTCCAACGAAAGAATCGCCTGCTGAAAATCCTGGCGGAGCGCGGTCGAACGGTGGTTTTCGATGGCGCAAGCTGGACGACGCCCAAACTTGCGTCGTTTATTGAAAACGTCAGCGTGCGGGCGCCGGTGTGGTTGAGCGTCCGGTCGGAGCATCCGTGGGACGTAGGGCGCATCTGGCCGTTGTTGGCGCGGTTCGAGCGCGTGGAGTTGAGAGCCTTTCATCCTGGCGAATCCCTGTTGCTGGTGGAAGCGGCGGTGCGTGACGGGAAGGCGCCGGCGGACACGTTGAACATTGTGGAGTGGCTGCATCGTCGCGCGGCGGGCAGCCCGAAGATTCTGTGCGAACTGCTCGAAGAGATTGCGCGCGGTCACTACAACTTGGGCAGCCGGGACGCGCTGCGCCGGCTGGATCTGGACCGCCGGATTCACGAGGTTTTTCCAATGGAATGAACGAAAGATATATGACTTTGCTGGTCTGACGACTTTGACTGTTTCACAGGTTTAGATTGGTAAATGGCAACGCGCGGTCGGCTTCTTGGTGTAAAATAAAGATGATTGCGACCTCGATTTTCTATTGCGTTGCATTAGAACGGAACAAATCTGTTCTCACATTGCGCTCAAATCGCGTCGTAATGCAATCGTCAGACGATGCCGCCCCTGATACGGAGGAATGGCGCTTACTCAAGGAATGAAATACGCAACTTGCTCCAATACAGCGGCTTGTGAATCGGAATATGCCGCTCCTACGGAAGCTCGGAACTCTCAAGCGGCTGATTCTACATATATGTCGCACCTACGGCGCTCAAGGCCACGTTGTCGCATATCGTCGTGTGCCAGAGTTTTGCTTCTTAAGTTAGCGTCATTCCCCCTGACGGAGGCTCTAGCGTATTCCTGGCGTTTTCTACAAAGATATCGCCCCTAAACGGGGCTTGCTGAGAGGCCCTGAGCATAAATAGCCCTCGATTAAATAAAAGCTGAAGAGGCTGAAAACGAAATCCGAGGACGAGGACGAGGACGAGAAGGCCAATGCAAAATCCGGGTTTCAACGTTTTTTTCCGCCTCGTCGCACCCGGCACGCCCGAAAGCCGTTAAAACGGCTGATTCCCTGGTCAGCGAGGGCCACCGTGCTAACGCGCGGTGTTAATGAGAGCAGTCAAAAACTGCCCCCGGACGCAGGGGCTACGGATAAAAGATTGCAATTGGCCAATTTTTGGCTAAAGAATAGCAACCGGCGGCTTTAGCAGCGGGAAACTTCTGATATGCTGCGCGGACGATTTTCGAACGATGAAAATTACTGTTCCTAGAGAAACGCATCCCGGCGAGAGCCGGGCGCCCTTGACGCCGGACAGCGCCGCCAAGCTGGTGAAGCTCGGCGCGCAGGTCGAGGTCGAGGCCGGCCTGGGCATCGCGGCCGGATTTCCCGACGAAGCCTACACCAAAGCCGGCGCGACGATATTGAACGACCGGAAAGCGCTCCTAGGCTCCGGCGACATTGTTCTGCGGCTCCGGAAACCGACGGTGGAAGATATTGCCCTGCTGAAGGCCGGTTGCGTCCACGCGAGCCTGCTGGATCCATTCAACGAGAAGGAGCTGGTGCAAAAGTTCGCCGAGCGCGGGGTAAGCGCGATCAGCATGGAATTCATTCCGCGCACGACGCGCGCGCAGAAGATGGACGTACTATCGTCGCAGGCGAACCTGGGGGGATACGAAGCGGTGATTTTGGCGGCACGTTATTCCAACAAGATTTTTCCGATGATGACGACGGCGGCGGGCACGATTTTGCCGGTGAAGGCGTTCATCATCGGCGTGGGCGTGGCGGGATTGCAGGCAATCGCGACGGCCAAGCGGCTGGGCGCGAAAGTGACGGCATACGACACGCGGCCGGTGGTGGAGGAGCAGGTGAAATCGCTCGGGGCGCAGTTCCTGAAGATTGACATCGGCGAGACGGGCCAGACGAAGGAAGGATACGCGAAGGCGCTTACGGAAGAGCAAATTCAAAAGCAGCGCGAGGCGATGAGGAAGACGTGCTCGGAATCGGACGTGGTGATTTCCGCCGCGCAAGTATTCGGGCGCAAGGCGCCGATCCTGGTCACCACGGAGATGCTCAATGCGATGAAGCCGGGGAGCGTCGTGGTGGATTTGGCGGTGGAAACGGGCGGCAACGTGGAAGGCGTGGTCTATGACAAGGTGATTGACCGCAACGGCGTGAAAATCATCGGCATCGCCAACCTGCCTGGGCGGGCGCCGCTGCACGCGAGCCAGGTGTATTCCGCGAACCTCGTCGCCCTGGTCGAGGAATTCTGGGACAAGAAGGAAAAGACGTTTGTCCTGAAGCTGGATGACGAAATCATCAAAGGCTGCCTGGTGACGCACGGCGGGAAGATTGTGAACGAAAAACTCATCGCCAAACCCAGTTAATTTATGGACCCCAATATTCTCTTCATATTCATCCTCGCGATTTTCGTGGGATTTGAAGTCATCTCGAAGGTGCCTTCGATGCTGCACACGCCGCTGATGTCCGGCACCAACGCGATTCACGGGATTATATTGTTTGGCGGCATTCTGGTGCTGGCGGACGCGGCGACGCCGCTGGAGCGGGCGCTGGGATTTGTGGCGGTGATTTTTGGATCGGCGAATGTTTTTGGCGGTTTCATGGTCACGGACCGCATGTTGCAAATGTTCAAGAAGAAGAAATAGCCATGGACCTTGTCGCTCTCATTTTTATCGGGGTTGCCATCCTGTTTATCATCGGCATTAAATTTCTGAGTTCGCCGAAGACGGCGCGATACGGCAATTTGATCGCGGCGGCGGGCATGATCATCGCGTTCTTCGCGCTGCACAAGGGCACCGGCGTATCGGTGTGGACACAGGGCTGGTCGTTCAATTACACGCTCATCGCCATTGGCATCGTGGTGGGTCTGATTCTGGGAGCCGTTGGGGCGTATTCGGTAAAGATGACGGCGATGCCGCAAATGGTGGCCCTCTTCAACGGGCTGGGCGGCGGCGCGGCGGCGCTGGTGGCGGGGCTGGAATTTAACCGCGGGGCGGGCGGCATGGTGGCGGTGCCGGTCTCGATCACGGTGCCGATGCTGTTTGCGACGCTGATTGGTTCGCTGTCGTTCGCCGGGAGTATCATCGCCTATCTGAAGCTTGAGGGAAAATTTGAAAAGCCGCACACGTTTCCGGGCCAGAATTTTCTGAATGGCTTGATTTTGCTGGTGATACTCGGCCTGGGGGGGTGGCTAACGGTGAATGCGGTTGGCGGCAATGCGTTGACGGCATTCATCATCATGTTTTCGCTGGCACTGATATTCGGGGTGGCGATGGTGATGCCGATTGGCGGCGCGGACATGCCGGTGGTGATTTCGCTGCTGAACTCGTTCACGGGTTTGGCGGTGGCAGCGGATGGTTTTGCGATCAACAATCTGGCGATGATCGTGGCGGGGACGCTGGTGGGTTCTTCGGGCACCCTGCTGACGCTGTTGATGTGCAAAGCGATGAATCGGCCGGTGACCAATGTTTTGTTTGGCGCGTTCGGGTCCGCGGGCGGCAGCAAGGCAGCGGCTGGCGGCGTGGCCGGGACGGTGAAGCCGATTCAAGCGGACGAAGCGGCGCTGCTGCTGGCCTACGCGCAACGGGTGGTGGTTGTGCCGGGGTATGGCATGGCGGTGGCGCAGGCGCAGCACCAGGTGCGCGAGCTTTCCGACGAACTCGGCAAGCGCGGTGTGGAGGTGCAGTTTGCCATTCATCCGGTCGCGGGCCGCATGCCCGGTCACATGAACGTGCTGTTGGCGGAGGCGAATGTCCCTTATGACCAGCTCATTGAGATGGAGCAAATCAATCCTTCGATGGACCGGGTGGACGTTTGCCTGGTGATCGGCGCGAACGACGTGGTGAACCCGGCGGCGCGCGAGGAAAAGACCAGCCCGATTTACGGGATGCCGATCATCGAAGCCGACCGGTGCAAATGCACGATCGTAATGAAACGCTCGATGGCGGCGGGCTTTGCGGGCATCGAAAATCT
The DNA here is from genome assembly GCA_963755515.1 of uncultured Verrucomicrobiae bacterium. Taxonomy (GTDB): domain Bacteria; phylum Verrucomicrobiota; class Verrucomicrobiia; order Limisphaerales; family UBA11358; genus UBA11358. Next base: position 94,774 of record CAVWKA010000002.1, read on the forward strand.
TTTATTCTACAAGGACAACACGCGGATGTTGTTTGGCGACGCGAAGGCGTCGCTGAATGCGTTGATTGCGGCGGTCAAAGCGAACTGAACGCGCCCTCGCCTGCCATTGCGTGGTGGAATGCGTTCCTGACCCAAAAGCCAGAGTTTTTTCCAATCACTGTCCAAAGTTTCGACACTTTCGCGCAATCTTCGAAGTAATGCCCGAAACCTCTCACGACACATGGTGCATCCGGGGGAGGCATAAAACCTGCTATTTGAAAGGGTTAGCTCACAGGACGAAGTTTCGGTATCGGCAATTTTATGGATTATGAAAACAATTAATGGCCATGGCGCGCCGTTGGTCGAGCCTGCGGTGGAAATGTCACATGAACGCCTGCTGCTGCGAACATTGATTGACAACCTGCCGGATTGCATCTACGCCAAGGACATCGCCGGGCGGAAAATCCTGTCGAATGCGGCCGACCTGAAAAACTTGCGCTGCGCCACTGAAGCGGAAGCCATCGGCAAGACGGATTTTGATCTCTTTCCACGGGAGATAGCGGAAAAATTCCACGCCGATGACCAAAAGGTGATTGACGGCCAGCCGGTTGTCAACCGGGAGGAATTTTTCCTGAATGAAGCGGGTGAAAAGAGCTGGCTGCTGACCAGCAAACTGGCGTTGCACGATCCCACGGGAAAGGTTGTGGGGCTGGTGGGCATAGGGCGGGACATCACGGAACGCAAGCGAGCGGAGGAAAAAATCCGCGAGCAAGCGGCGCTGCTGGAGGACGCGACGGACGGCATCTGGGTTTTGGATTTGAACATGCGGATCAGTTATTGGAACAAAGGCGCCGAGCGGATGTACGGCTGGAGCGCGGCCGAAGCGATGGGGAAAAAGCCCGAGGACCTGCTATTCCGGGGAACGCTGACGCCGCACCTTCAGGAATGCATCAAAGCGGTGAACGAACGAGGCACGTGGACCGGCGAACTGGAAGGCTATACCAAGGACGGCAGAACGGTGATCATTCAAGGACGGAGCAACATCATTCGGGACGAGCAGGGCCAACTGAAATCGCTGCTGATGATCAACACCGACGTCACCGAGAAGAAAAAAATCGAGACCCAATTTCTGCGCTCGCAGCGGATGGAAAGCCTGGGAACATTGGCGGGCGGGATCGCCCACGATCTCAACAACGTGCTGACACCGCTTCTTTTTGCGGTTGAGATATTGAAGGACAAGATCACCGACGCGGACGGGCAAAAGCTGTTGAGCGCGCTGCAAGCCAACGTTGAGCGCGGGGCAAAGCTGGTCAAACAGGTGCTGACGTTCAGCCGCGGCGTCCAAGGCGAACGCATTGCCGTCCAGCCTGGCCATCTGGTCCGGGAAATCGAGCAGATTATCGGTGAAACCTTTCCCAAATCGGTGGGATTTGAGTGCGATGTTCCAGCCGATCAATGGCCGATCATCGGCGACTCGACCCAGCTTCATCAAGTTCTGATGAACCTCTGTGTCAACGCCCGCGACGCCATGCCCAACGGCGGCAAATTGTCCATCCGCGTGAAAAATGAGACGCTCGACGAAAATTATGCCGGGATGAATCCCGGGGCCAAGCCCGGCCCGTTTGTCGTCTTCGAGGTGGCGGACACCGGTGTGGGGATTCCGAAGAAGGTGCAAGACCGCATCTTTGAACCGTTCTTTACGACCAAGGGTCCCGGACAGGGGACCGGTCTGGGATTGTCCACCTCGTTGGGCATCATCAAAAGCCACGGGGGCCTGATCAATTGTTACAGTGAGCCCGGCAAAGGCAGCCTTTTCAAGGTTTATCTGCCGGCCAAACCCGCTTCGGCGTCCAGGGAGAATACCGCGATGGAACCGGCCAACCGGCCACCCGGCGATGAGGAACGACTGCCACGCGGGCACGACGAACTCGTGCTGTTCGTTGACGACGAAGCGGCCATCCGCGACGTCGCGCAAAAGACGCTTGAACGTTACGGCTACCGTGTCCTTCTGGCCGCCAATGGCGCCGAGGCCGTGTCGCTTTACGCCTCGCGGCAGAAAGAGATTGCCGTTGTCATCACGGACATCGCCATGCCGGTGATGGACGGTCCGGCGGAGATGGCGGCCCTTCAATTCATCAATCGGAAAGTCAAGATCATCAGCTCCAGCGGTTTCGAGTTCAACTCAAGTATCAAGACGAACGGCGCCGGGGGCCGGTCTTTCATCGCCAAACCGTACTCCGCCGAGGCGATGCTCAAGCCCCTTCACCGGGTGCTGACTGAAAACTGACCCGCGATCGGCGAAATTTTGACGAAGAAGACATCGTTTTGGCGCAAAGAAAAGGCGCGGACGAAAGGTCTGGCGTTTTTGATGTGGATGGTTTCCACCGATTCAGGGTCGCCGTTGCTTTGTTCACGCAGAATTTCGACCTGGCCGGGCGTCAATTGCGACGGTGCGCCGAGGTCAAGATAACTGGTGAAGACGTCATTGGCGCGATAGCCGGTTTGGTAAATCTCGAGAGAATAGCTTCCCGCGGGAAGGTTGGTAATGGCGAGCATGACCCGGCCGATTTGCCTGGCTGGAATCTCATGACGATAGAACTCCTGATCGTTCGTGCCCGCCGGCGGCACGATGGGAGTATAATTCCAAAACAAGGCCTGAACGGAATGGTCCGGGCTGGCGCAGACCCAGGATGCGGGATCGGCGTTGACGAGTTCGGAGGGTCCGAGTTCGTTCAGGAATTTGAACGCGTAGAAGGCCGGTTTTTTCAAATCCTGATAATTAATCAGACCGAAGCCGCCGTGGAACGGGGTCATTCGCGGTCCGTTTTCCTCAAAAATATCGGTGAAGACCCAGTAAGACATTGAGTCCACCGAACGGTAGGCGCCCTTCACTTTGCTGAGGATAAAGGCCGCCTGCTGGTAGGTATCGTGCATGAAGTCGGTGGGAGTGTAAGCCGAACTCCATTCGGTGAAATGGAGCGGCAGGCCGGGCATCGGGGAATGATCAATCATCTGGCGTTCGCCGACCATGCGGCCAATGACTGAATCGGGGTCTGGATCAATCACGGTTCCCCGATTGCCGGTTGCATCCAAATACCCCGCCTTGACGCCATAGGAATGGGAGGAAACGAAATCGAGCGGCACATGGTTGGTGTAACAATAGTTGATGAACGATTCATCCCACTGACCGATGGCCGTGGCCGGGCCACCGACGCGATAGTCCGGCGAGACGCTTTTGATGGCCTCAGCCGTGACGGTATAGAGCTTGAAATAATCGTCCTTGGAGCCGGTCCAGAAACCGTCGTGCAGGTCTGGTTCGTTCCAAACCTCGAAGTACCAGGTTTTCACCTCGTCCTGACCATAACGTTCCTGGAAGTGAGAGACGAGATGGCGAATCAGGTCCCCCCATTTATCATACGATTTGGGCGGCGTGACGTTGCCCTTCCACCAGAAAATGGTTCTCTTGCCGCTGGCCAGTTGGTCGGGCATGAAGGAAAGCTCGACAAACGGTTTCATGCCAATGCTGAGCAGGAAGTCATAAAGCCGGTCAATGTATTGCCAGTTGTAAATGGGATTGCCCTGGGCGTCTTCCTTGTAAACGCCCATGTCGTCGCAGAGCAACCCATGCATGCGGATGTAATTGAAGCCGCACTCCTGCCGTGCCACCCGCAACTGATCCTGCCAATCGGCGCGCAGACCTTCGTTGGCGCGACCGGCGCCGATGCACTCCTTGAAGGAGGTGTCCAGCGGTCCCTGGACGGCGTTCACGTCCACGGCGATCATCCGAACGCCATCGTTTGATGCCGGGGCCGGAGTTTCCGAGCCGGGCCTGGCCTGGACAGACGAGGGGCCGACAACAGCGACTGCGAATGTCAGGAGCAAGGCGCGCACAGATTCGGTTGAAATAAAAATATTCGTCATAAAAGGTCGGGAGGATTGAATGTTTTCGGTTCCAAGGGTGCATTCCCAACTGCGGAAGTGTCCAGCCATTAATTGACCGGTTGACGCGAATTGACGCGAAGGGAAAGTGGAGGCACATTCTCACGCAACGGTCGCAAAGGCCGCAAAGGAAAAAGCCCAAAGCTGACCAGTCTTCGCTGCGCTTCGCCCGGCAAGAGAAGGACAAAACTTTTACAAAAGGAAACGAAGAAAACGAAGACCGGATTTAACCACGGATGTGCATGGATTCATTGGCCGCAAAAATGCACAAAACGCCAAAAGGAAAGCGGGGACCAGGCAGCGGGAAAAGGGGAAAGTGCTTACGCGAATTGACGCGAAGGAACGCGAATTTGACAAAACATAAAGCGCAGATTTGGCAGATGGACGCAGATCCCACAAAGCGGACGTGGCCTTGCTTGCGCTGAAACTATAAAATTAACCACGGATGGGCACGGATGGACAAGAATGGGATTCAGGGACCGAAAATCTCATAACCGCGAAATACACGAAACAAAATTTAAACTTCGGGAAAGCAAAGAAAACGAAGGGCGGATTTAACCGCGAATTGACGCGAAGGGAACGCGAAGGGAAAGGGGAAAAACTGAAAGCGGACGGTTAAAGGCTAAAGGCTGAGGGCAAGCAAAAGGCGCGACCTTCGGAATGAACGCGCATCGGGGGCGTGACAATCCGGAGAGGCAACGACTACGAGCAAGGTGCTTTACTCACCGGTGCGTGCCCCCTCACCTCAATCCTCTCCCCCGAGGGGGCGAGGAAGTTTGGGCGGACGCGCGATTCGGAGAGGCAACAACGAGGAGCATTCGGCTTGGCTTACCGGTGCGTGCCCCCCTCACCTCAATCCTCTCCCCCGAGGGGGAGAGGAAGTTTGGGCGGACGTGTGATCGGTGAGGCAAGCACGATGAGCATTCGGCTTTACTTACCGGTGCGTGCCCCCTCACCTCAATCCTCTCCCCCGATGGGGCGAGGAAGTTTGGGCGGACGCGCGATTCGGAGAGGCAACAACGAGGAGCATTCGGCTTGGCTTACCGGTGCGTGCCCCCTCACCTCAATCCTCTCCCCCGAGGGGGAGAGGAAGTTTGGGCGGACGCGCAATTCGGAGAGGCAACAACGAGGAGCATTCGGCTTGGCTTACCGGTGCGTGCCCCCTCACCTCAATCCTCTCCCCCGAGGGGGAGAGGAAGTTTTGGGCGGACGCGCAATCTGGTGAGGCAACAACGATGAGCATTCTGCTTTACTTACCGTGCGTGCCCCCTCACCTCAATCCTCTCCCCCGATGGGGAGAGGAAGTTTGGAAGGACGCGCAATCTGGTGAGGCAATGCACGATGAGCATTCTGGGTCATTTCCGTGCGTGCCCCCTCACCTCAATCCTCTCCCCCGAGGGGGAGAGGAAGTTTGGGCGGACGCGCAATCTGGTGAGGCAATGCACGATGAGCATTCTGGGTTATTTCCGTGCGTGCCCCCTCACCTCAATCCTCTCCCCCGAGGGGGCGAGGAAGTTTGGGCGGATGCGCAATCCGGGGAGGCAACGACGATGAGCAAGGCCGCTGCGGGCCTGCTCCGCGGGTGCGACGACAATAATTGGTGCATTTTTGGCACGGCAGGGTTGGTCGGAATTTGCGGCTGAATGATAATCGAGCGCGATCCATATGCCTTATGAGCCAGAAATTACGATTTGATCTGGAACAGGCGGACATTCCCGCCGCATGGTATAACCTTAACGCCGACTTTCCGGAACCGCTGCCGCCGCCGCTGAATCCCGCCACGCAGGAGCCGCTTCCGCCGGAAGCGCTCGAAGGGATTTTCCCGCGCAACCTGATTGAGCAGGAAATCAGCCGGGACAAGTGGGTGGAAATTCCCGACCCCGTGCGCGACATCTATGCTCTGTGGCGGCCGACGCCGTTGTTGCGCGCGGTGCGGCTGGAGAAGGCGCTGAATACGCCGGCGCACATCTACTACAAATACGAAGGCGCCAGTCCCGCCGGGAGCCACAAGGTCAACACGTCCGTGGCGCAGACTTATTATAACAAGATGGCCGGCACGAAACGGTTGGCCACGGAAACCGGGGCGGGACAATGGGGCGCCTCGCTGGCGCTGGCGTGCAGTTTGTTCGGCCTGGAATGCAACATCTATATGGTCCGGGTCAGCTACGACCAAAAGCCGTATCGCCGGATGCTGATGCACACCTGGGGCGCGACGGTCCATCCCAGCCCGAGCGATCAAACGGAATTCGGGCGCAGGCTGCTGGCGGAAGACCCGAAAAATCCCGGCAGCCTGGGCATCGCGATCAGCGAAGCCATCGAGGACACGGTCAAAACGCCCAACACCAAGTATTCGCTTGGCAGCGTGTTGAATCACGTCTGCCTGCACCAGACGGTCATCGGCGAGGAAACGCTCAAGCAGATGGAAAAGGCGGGCGAGGAGCCGGACGTGATTTACGGATGTTGCGGGGGCGGGAGCAATTTCGCGGGGCTGGCATTTCCGTTTCTGCGGAAAAAAATCAAGAACAAGAAAAAGTACCGGCTGGTCGGCGTCGAGCCGACGGCGTGCCCGTCGTTGACGAAGGGGGAATTGCGATACGATTTTGGGGACACGGCGGAGACGACGCCGCTGCTGAAGATGTTCACGCTGGGCCACAAATTTATTCCGCCGAGCATTCACGCGGGCGGTTTGCGTTACCACGGGATGTCGCCGATGGTCAGCCACGCGCTCAAGCTGGGCCTGATCGAGGCCGAGGCGTATCACCAGACGAAAGTTTTTGAAGCGGCGGTTTTGTTCGCGCGCAACGAAGGGATTGTGCCGGCGCCGGAATCCGCGCACGCCATCGCCGCCGTGGCACACGAAGCCGCGAAATGCCGCGAGTCCGGGAGGAAGAAGGTCTTGCTGTTCAATCTTTCCGGCCACGGGCTTCTGGATTTGAGTTCGTACGAAAATTTTTTGCATGGAAAAATTCAGGACGCTTAAAAACGAAGGCCCACGCTGACGGCTGACGTGCGACAAGAAACGACAGACACCCGAAAATGAAAACAATACTCCTGGCCGCCCCTTGCGGATTGTTGACTTTGAAAATCGCGCCATTACCGGAAGTATCATTTCCTGACGTTGTTCCGTAGAGAGTGTTGCCCGATAAAACTAAACCTGCCAGAGAGCCTCCGCCGTTGCTTTCGGTAAAAGACGAAAACCCAGGTTTGGGTAGGCGGCTTGGACTGTTTGAGAGATGCGGAATGGCCGATGAAAAAAATCGGGCGGCAACGTTCTTTTCTTGTGGACAGACGCCCTAATGGCTGACCCGTTCCCAAGATTGCCTTGCGCCAAAACAATTTGCGGAACCAATAAAGCAAGAACGAGAATGGTTTTAGCGACTGTTTTCATATTTCATCCGCCGAGTCAGCCTTCTGAACGCAAACAAAGCGCTGCCCATCCCCATCAATGACCACGCCGAAGGCTCAGGAACCACATTCATGGCGATATTGTCGATGCCGTAGGAGACCTCTGTCCCATTGATTTGCGAGGAAAGGCTCAATGTCACACTTGAATCGGTGGCAAGATATTCAAAACTGAAACTCTGCCAATTTGAGTTACCTTGTTGAGCGGTGGCTTCGTCCAAGAAATTACCGTTGATTGCCACTCCAAAACTTGGGGTGTCTGTAGGAAGAGTATCCCCAAGTCCCAGTGACCACGCATAATTGCCTGAAACTAAATATTCGTCCCCGACCGTCAGGCCATCAACAACCTGGCTGATAGTCGGTGACAACGAAGGAGCAGGCGTGTTGTCGAGCAAAAAGTAACCTCCCGGGTCGCCTTTGCCTGAATAATAGCCCCCGTCACGGCCAATATCACTCATCGTCCAACTCGACGCATCGGTGTCAAAATTGCCATTAACTACCAGGTTGCCTTGAGCAAAAATTGTGGGCGACCATGACATCAATGTTGTGGCTAAAATCGCAGTTTGAATGATGTGTGTGTTATTCATAATAAATTCCTCGAATATTTTACGGAAGGTTTAAAGGAACACCGTTACGAAATTGAAAAACATATCGGCCCGGGACAGTGCTGTTAAAGTCATTGTGTATCAAACCAGTTGTGGGATTGGAATCCAGAAACGATCCAGGAACTCCTGATCCGGTCATCTCAAACGCAGAACCATTTACGCTGGCATAACCTACACGGGCAGAGGATCCGCCCAGGCCATCGCTTCCCCCGCTCGCATCTCCAGTTTCCCACTGCACCTGGGCATAATTGAATTCCATGTCGAAATCTCCGATCCCAATATCAGACCGGTCGATGAGCACAACCTGAAATGTATCCAGTTTATCGGTGACGGCCTGCTGCGCTCGGCACAAATTGATGCCCAATAGTAAGGCAATGAAAATAAAGTGAACAGATGAAGCTTTCATAAGAAGAATGAGCTGCCGATTTTTTTGACTCCTCGAAACAAAACAATCCCGTGAAGGGACTTGCCCCCTTGACACGCCAGCCAATTTGAATTCCAATTCATACCTGATTCCGACCCGGTATCCGATGAGGCCCCATACGTCTTGCCTCACCAATCCTGAATCGTTGCCTGTTTACCAGCTTTCGTCAGTAATGTCCAGAAATGCTTATTCACAATTCTAAAATTAACATAGGCGTAATATTGTTCTGCTCGCAATATGCGGTTAGTTTCTTCAGACGCTCCACCTGCGGGATGCGGGTGATACAACGTGTGAATAAATGTTGAATAACGTGCCGATAACAAGTGACAAATTTCGCTCGTCCGGGTTGCGTGGGCAATCAATACTGGGAAAATGGAAAGGCAACAGAACGCATGACAGCAGAAGAACGAGTGCTATGTTTTGAACGGAAACTGCTCGAAGATTTGGGCGTGTTTCAGGGCATCAGCCTTGAAGTTGAGAAATACCTGCCGGTGGTGACCGCCAACGCGAATGTCCTTTATCGGAACCGGTCTGAAGCCGAGCAGGACAAACGTTACAAGCAGCTTATTCCTTACGCTCTCATGATGTGCAACAATAAAATCCTGCGTTACCGGCGGGGAAAAGGCGGCCAGGAGACCCGTTTGCACGGATTGTACTCGGTTGGCGTGGGCGGTCATATTTCGGAAGAAGACCACGGACTTTTTTCAAGGGGGCCTGGATACCACGACGCCATGAGGCGGGAATTAAAGGAAGAGGTGGCGATGGAGGTTGTCGAAGAAGCGCCGGTTGCGGTCATCAACGACGACAGCACCGAAGTTGGATGGGTGCATTTTGGGGTGGTGCATATCGCGCAGGTCGCCGATGAAAAAATTGCCAACCGGTGCAATGGGATCGTCGGCCCGGAATTTATTCCGATAAGTGAAGCGATGAAAAACCCGGGCAATTACGAATCCTGGTCCCGGTTTTGCCTTGAGAATCTCGACCCGCTTCTTGCCAAGGCCCGCGCCGCAGGGGTCTCCATTCCAGAGCGGGTTGGGGCGCAAATCAGCTTTTGAATGCTCTCATTCACACCGTGATTTAGGCGGAACGATGCGGTTCAATCTCACGCAAAGGTCGTAGCGCGGCGAAGCCGCAACACGAGAAAGCTTTCACGCGAATTAACACGAAGGGACGCGAATTTGACACAGGCAAAAAGGGCGGGGACAGACACGGATTTATTGGCCGCAAAAATGCGCAAACCGCACAAAAAACGGGACAGCGGCGATTTTTAACAGAAGCGAACGAAGACGGGATTTCACCGCAGAAAACGCAGAGAACGCAAAGAACCCAGACCGGATTGACAACCGCGAATTGATGCGAATTGACGCGAATGGGACAAAACATTAACCACGGATGGGCACGGATGGACACAGATAAAAATACTGAATCCAAATCGGAAATAGATTTTTTTAACAGAAGCGAACGAAGACGGATTTATCGCCGCTAAACGGGGCTTGCTGAGGGCGGCAGAGCACCGGAAATGGTTGGCGCGACGCAGGGTTAGAAACCGCAGATACGGCAGATTTGGAAATCTGCGCTACGACTTTGTCACTGGCCTTGGCGGCCTGAAACAAAAATCCTTTGCGTCTTTGCGTCTTTGCGTGAGAATTATGCCATGAGCGCAGCCGCAGAACCGTTGCCCGACGCCCGGGGACATTTTGGTCCTTACGGCGGACGTTACGTGCCGGAAACGCTGATGCAACCGTTGAAGGAGCTGGAAGAGGAATATTTCCGCGCGCAACACGATCCGGAGTTTCAGCGGGAACTTTCGTATTATCTCAAGGAATTCGTCGGGCGCCCCACCCCGCTTTATTTTGCCGAACGCCTCACGAACGACCTTGGCGGCGCGAAAATTTATCTCAAGCGCGAGGACCTGAACCACACCGGGGCGCACAAGATCAACAATGCGATGGGCCAGGTTCTTTTGGCCAGGCGGATGGGCAAGACGCGGGTCATCGCGGAAACCGGCGCGGGGCAGCATGGTGTGGCGAGCGCGACTGTGGCGGCGATGTTTGGATTGAAATGCGTCGTCTATATGGGCGCGGTGGATTGGCGGCGGCAGGAGCTGAACGTTTACCGGATGAAAATGCTCGGCGCGGAGGTTGTGGCCGTCCATACGGGACAAAAGACATTGAAGGAAGCCGTCAACGAAGCGATGCGCGATTGGGTGACGAACGTCCGCGACACGCATTACATTCTCGGCACGGCCTACGGCGCGCATCCGTATCCGGTGATGGTGCGGAATTTTCAGCGCATCATTGGCGACGAGGCGCGCGCGCAGATTTTGGAAAAGGAGAATCGGCTGCCCGATCTGTTGGTTGCCTGCGTCGGCGGCGGTTCGAATGCCATCGGGCTGTTTTATCCGTTTCTCGGGGACAAATCCGTGCGGCTTGTCGGCGTGGAGGCCGGCGGACTGGGGATCAAGCCGGAGCAGCACGCGGCGCGGTTCCAAGGCGGCTCACTCGGAGTGTTGCAAGGCACGCGCAGTTACATTTTGCAGGACAAATTCGGCCAGATCCAATCCACGCACAGCGTCAGCGCGGGGCTGGATTACGCGGCGGTGGGGCCGGAACATGCCTGGTTGCGCGACGCCAGCCGCGCGGAATACACCTACGCGACGGATGACGAGGCGCTCGAAGCGTTCATGAAACTCGCGCGGCTGGAAGGGATTATTCCCGCGCTCGAAAGCGCGCATGCGATCGCCGAAGGGATGAAGCGCGCGCCGAAAATGAGCGGGGATTCGCTGGTGATTGTGAATCTTTCCGGTCGCGGGGACAAAGACGTGGAGCAGGTGGCGGCGAAGGTCAAATTAAAGATGCCCAAATGATGCTGGAACTGATGTTGGGAGTGTTCCGAGCCAGCGCGATTTCAGAAAAGCGACGAGCGGTTTGCGTTTGACCGAGCCGCATCCGCATCCCCATCGCCGGCGCATCCTGAACAAGGTCACGCGGTTGATGGAAAAGCGCAGGCACAATTCGCCGGGATGAAAGGAAGGGCGGGCGGGCGGCAAAATCCGGGCGATGACTTCGTCAACGCTCAAATTTCTGGCCATTTCCCTGTCCGCCACATCGGTCACCCAAAAGCGCAGGGCGTGACTCCGCGAATCCGGGGCGTTTTTGGACAGGGAGAAGTCGAAGACCCAGAGGAATTTTCCCGAATCCACCTCGCGCTTGATTTTATCAGTGACGCAGCCGCGGAGGGCGCGGACGGTGGACAAGGTCAAGAGACTGACGCGCGGGCTGACAACGATGAGCTGGGTGGCTGGGGGCATTGAAGGGGTCATAAAGAGAGGCTGCGGGAGGCGAAGCAAGAGCCTCCCGCAGGGCGCGATTGACAATGCCGGCTGCGCGCAAACGCACGGCGCGGTGAAGAGGCGCCAGGCGGACGGGCATTGGCTGCGCAAGAGAGTTGAAGCCTGGCGGCGAGGGCGACCGAAGGCGCGTCCTCATTTGCCTGTTCATTCCGGGCGGGGCGCGGGAAGGAGCCGTGCAGGCGGCTGGCCGCCGGCGCGGGGGCCGACGGGCGCCGATCCGAAGTTCCCGGGCGCGTCATCTCCGTATATTACTATTTTACTGAAATCTGTAAAGTATAAAATATGTCGCTTTTGGGGCCGGGAAGAGGAACAATTCACCGAGGAATGTCTGAGCGCGAGAAAATGATCGGGACCCGGCTGCGGGTTTTTCGGGAGTCGTTGCAGATTCCGAGGTCGAAATTCTCGGTGTCGGTCGGGTATGCCAGCGAACGGATGGCGGCCTACGAAGCCGGGCGGGCGCGGCTGCCGTATAGCGTCTTCAAGGCGGTGGCGGGGCGTTATCAGCTTTATGCGGGCTGGCTGGCGGAGGGGGCGGGTTCGCCGCAGGCGCCGAACTCATTTGATGACGCTGATTTCATTGACAAAATTCCGCGTCAGGCTTTGTTCACGGAAGTTTATGACAAATATCTGGCCAAGCAAATAAAGGGCCGGGCAGGCCTGGCCGAGCGGGGCATGGAAGAGGAAATCGGCAGGCTCCAGAAATTAATCGAGGTATTGAGCGATGAGGCGATTCCCCGCGCCTCGCGCGCGCGCATGGCTCAAGAGGTCCGCGGTCCGGTCGAGGAATTGCGACGAAGCCTGCATCAAGACGCCTGTTTGCGCCAGAAGGCGGTGCGCCGACTGAAGAAAATATTAGTTGAGGCGGGAAAGGGAAAACGAAGCGCGGAATAGTCAGAGTCGCAGTTCCCACGTTGTTCGGGAAGTCTGGCAGCACAGTTTTGGCGAGAGCGAACTGACGTTCGCCGCCACAGTTTCGACAGCCTTTCCATGAACTCAGGGAACCCACACCTCACCCTGACCGCACGAATCAGTTTTCTCCCCACAACCCTCACCCGGTCCCGCGACGGGATCCGTCTTCGGCGCGGCTACGACGGGACAGGCAGCAGGCGAATGCCAGCGGTCGCTTGAACGCCGGACCTCAAGATCGCATCGTTGATGTGGCGGATCCTTACTTGTCCTTGTTTTGGGGAGCGCAGGTCAAAATCAACGCAACGGCCAGGAATAGAAACAGGAGGAGGAAAAGAAAAACCGCTCCGCCACCGTGGAAGCGCGGGATGAGATGTGCCAGGATGATTGGTATTTTCATAATTTTTACCGTTCATCCGCCTATACAGATTGCGGGGCGCGAGCTTGCAAACAAAAAGGCGGAAACCCGGAAAGGAAGAATGAATGAGGAAGAGGGGCGATAACCGAATCATGCAAGCCTTGTCACTTTCTGATAATTCCGTTATTCAATTGCCGTATCAGCACCCGGTTTTGCATTTTTATGCAAAGGAATTGTCTTTGCGACGCAATCCGGCTAGGCGACCAAGGTTCGCCGATGCCGGGCGGGGATTTTTTTAATTTTAACCAATTTTCGAGATGGATCACAGTGGCGCTGGTCTGGTTATTGGCGGCGAATGACTTTTCCACATTGGCATGCGCGTCGCCTAATTTTTTTGTTCGCACCTGGCAGGCGGAGGAGGGTTTGCCTCAAAACAAGGTGACGGCGGTGGTACAGAGCCATGACGGTTATTTGTGGGTGGGCACCTATAGCGGGTTGGCGCGGTTTGACGGGGTGCGTTTCACGGTATTTGACGAGAACAACACCCCGGAGCTTCGCAGCAGCCGTGTCACCAGCTTGTTTGAAGGGCCGGATGACACGCTTTGGATCGGCGATGAAAGCGGACAGGTTACCCAATACAAGGACGGGCGGTTTAAGGCGGTGGCATTTCACCCAGGATCGAGCGGTCCCAAGGTTTACGACATTACATCGGATGATGCGGGAGACGTTTGGGTATTGGACGAATCCGGCCAGATGACGCGGGTGCGGGACGAAAGGGTATCATCGCCCGAAGTTGGCACGGCGGCCAAACTGGTGGACCTGGCGCACGCGGCGGATGGCACGATCTGGGTGGCACGTGATGGGCGGGTGTCGGCGTTGAAACACGGCCAACTGGGGGCGCTTGGTTTTGAGGAAGCGGCAACCAATACTTACGTGATGGGGATTGGCGCGAGCCGCGAGGGGGGGGTATGGGTGGTGAGCGACGGACGGGTCAGGCGATGGAAGGATGGCCAATGGGTTGAAGACCTGGGAACAGCGCCGTGGGGCATCAGTCCGGTCACCCGACTGCTGGAGACTCGAAATGGCGCCCTGGTGGCGGGCACAGCGGATCGGGGTTTATTTTTGATTTTTCCGGGACAGGCCGGCGGATCGCTTCATTTTGACCATTCCGACGGCTTTCCGTCCGACTGGGTGATCTCGCTGTGTGAAGACCGGGAAGGGAATCTTTGGGTCGGCACAGGCGGCGGGCTGGTGATTTTGCGTCCGACCAACATTGAAACGGTATCGCCACCGGACCAATGGCAGGGCCGTTCGGTGTTATCGGTATCTCCCGGCAGGGAAGGGGCATTGTGGATTGGAACGGAAGGGGCGGGTTTATACCGTGAGCAAGGCGGCGCGTGGACCAACTTTAGCGCCGCCCAAGGAATCGCCAATCCCTATATCTGGTCATTGGCTGAAGATTCACAAGGGCGAATATGGGCGGGAACCTGGGGTGGCGGACTGTTTGTGCAGAGAGGGGAGAGTTTTGAGTTTGCGCCGGGGATGACGAATATCACGATGCCCATGCCCGCCTTATTACATTCCCGCAATGGCGGCTTGTGGGTGGGGACCGCTTCGGGATTGCTGCATTATCGGGCGGGCAAGACCAACTGGTTCAACGAGAGCGACGGCGGGCAGTTGCGGGACGTGCGCACCATCGCCGAGGACAAGCAGGGCGCGGTGTGGTTTGGGATGGCCGGAGACGGGCTCGCCTGTTTGAAAGATGGCCGCATTCAACGGTTCCGGACCGCCGACGGATTGTCCAGTGATTTCATCGAATGCCTGCATTTTGACGAAGCGGGGGCGCTATGGATTGGGACGTTTGGCGGCGGATTGGACCGATATCGGGACGGGCGTTTCGCGGTCATCAATCGCAAGCAGGGGTTGCCCAACAGTGTCATAGGCGACATTGAGGAAGACGGGCGGGGATTTTTTTGGATGAGTTCGCATGACGGCATCATTCGAATCAGCGAGGGGGAATTGAATCGTTGCGCGGACGGGGAGACCAACAAAGTGAATTGCCAGACTTATGGCATCAATGACGGCATGCCGACCATTGAATGTTCGGAGGGATTGCAGCCGGCGGGTTGCCAGACGCCGGACGGCCGGCTATGGTTTTCGACCAGCAAGGGGTTGGTGGCGGTGAATCCGTTGGACGTGGAGACCAATCTGTTGCCGCCGCCGGTGCAGATTGAAGCCATGTTGGTGGATGACCAGCCGGTTGACATGGATACGAACGGCACGCCGGTCAGGGTTCCACCGGGACGTCAACGGATTGAATTTCAATATACCGGTTTGAGCTTTGTAATCCGGAGAAGGTGCGTTTCAAATACCGGCTGAACGGGTTTGAAACGGAATGGGTGAACGCGGACACGCGGCGAACGGTTAACTTCAATTACATCCCCCCGGGAAATTACTCCTTTCAGGTCATCGCCTGCAACAACGACGGCGTCTGGAACGAGACGGGGGCGAGCATTCCGTTCAGCGTGTTGCCATATTTCTGGCAAACGATGTGGTTTCATATTGTGACGGCGGCGGTGGCGGCAATAGCCGTTGGCGGCGGGGTATTGATAGCGACCCGCCGGAGGATGCGGCGGAAGCTGGAGCGCCTGGAGCGCCAGCAGGCGGTCGAACGCGAACGGACGCGGATCGCCAGAGATATTCACGACGATCTTGGGGCGAGCCTGACACGCATCACGATGCTCAGCCAATCGGCAGGGGGCCAGTTGAGCAACGGGCAGCAGGCATCGGAGGACGCGCATCAAATTTACAAAACGGCGCGCGAACTGATCGGGGCCATGGACGAAATCGTCTGGGCGGTGAATCCGCGGCACGATTCGCTCGACAGTCTGGCGAATTACCTGGGCAAATTCGCGCAGGATTATTTGCGTCCGGCGGGCATTCGGTGCCATTTAAATGTTCCGGTGCAGTTGCCCCAGTGGCCGCTGACCGCCGAAGCGCGGCATAAATTATTTCTCACATTCAAGGAAGCATTGCACAATGTAGTCAAACATGCAGGCGCATCCGAGGTATCGGTCTGTCTCACTTTGGACGTCGAATCATTTTCATTGATCATTGAAGACAACGGGCATGGCTTCGAGCCGGGCGCGGAGTCTCCCGAAGTCGCGGCGAGTCCGGGCCGCATCGAATTCGGCAACGGGCTTGGCAACATGCGGCATCGTCTGGCTGAAATCGGGGGTGTTTTCAAAATTCAAAGCGCGCCTGGAAGGGGAACAAAGATAATTCTCGAAATGCCGATCAAGAGACTATAGCGTCATTGGAATTGACGATGTTCATTTGGAGCGACTTGTATGAAGATTAAAGACAGTGTGACCATAGGCATTTCCATAGTTGAGGACGATGCTCCAATCCGCGAGATACTTGTGAGTTGGGTCAAACGCACGCCTGAATTTCGGCTGGTGAGCGATTTCGGCAGCGCGGAGCGCGCGATACCGAAGCTGCCATCCCAAAACCCCGCGATTGTGCTCATGGACATCAACCTGCCGGGGATGAGCGGGATAGAATGTGTGAGCCAGTTGAAGTCAGTGATGGCTGAGACCCAATTTGTGATGCTGACAGTTTATGAGGATGCGGATCACCTGTTTAACGCCCTGGCCGCCGGGGCGAGCGGATACCTGTTAAAGCGGACGACCTACGAAGAGTTGTCGGCGGCGCTCAAGGAAGTTCATGGTGGCGGCTCGCCGATGAGCAGCAACATTGCCCGCAAGGTCGTTCAATCCTTTCATCGTCCCGGGATGCCCTCGGGCGGGTCCGAAGACCTGACTCCGCGCGAACGGGAAGTGCTGCATCTGCTGGCCTGCGGCGATCTCTACAAAGAAATTGCAGAACATTTGGGAATCAGTATTCCGACAGTGAACACCCACATCCGGCGGATTTACGAAAAATTGCACGTACGCTCGCGGGGCCAGGCGGTGGCCAAATACGCGCATATCTCGAGCATACAGGAGCCGGTATAATACCTTGTCGGGAGGACGACCCATCAGGCGTTTCAACGATTTTCACAGGGGGTATGGCCAGAAAGGCGTAACCATTTTAACTTCAACAAGTTGAAACCATTCTTAGGCGGATTGAAATTCAAGTAAAACGGGGTGGAGGGGCGCTGCCTGGTAGCGGGTCATCAATTTTAACGACCTTTTTTCCCTACCCTAACGTCGAAAGAATCCGGTAGAGTGCCTGCTGAAACCAAGACCAAAATTGTTATGAGAGGAAATGTTCTCGCCTGTTATACAGTTTTATCAGAAGGCCCAAGGCCATGCTGAAATAAACCAAACCGGCAAAAGTTTTTCCTGGTCCAAGAACAAAGCAATAACCCAAACCCCATGAAAAGAAATATCGTAATATTAATCGGAGTGCTCGCCCTGGGCTTATCAACGGCGCGGTCTCAAACGGTGTTGTTGAACTCCTGGGATGACTCGACCCAGGGATGGTCCATCCTTGAAACAAGCGCATGGACCAGCGATGGGTTCGCCACCAATGGCGCGCCGCAAGGCGACTATAGTTGGGAATTGACGGCGAGCGGCGTTGATTACGGCGCCACCCTGGCAGGTCCCGCCTCGACCAATGTGACGTATGAGATGGCCAATGCATCTTCGGTGAGCATGAATATCCTCGTGAGCACAAACCCTGTCAATGCGGGCGCAGAGTTCAACTGGGGGATCCAGATTGACCTGGAGATCAACCAACCGGGCGGCGCAGGCTCGATTTCCGTTGATGGATACGATTATCCGGGGGATGTCTATAGCCCGCAACTGACCAGCGGCACGGTGAATACGATTTCATTTTCCGTTTCACAGGCTGTGAGGACCGCTTTGGATGAGAATCCGGGCCTCCCCACCTATTTGACGTTGTCGGTCGGCGGGGGCGGCGGCGGGACGATTTACATTAATAATCTTGAGGCCACCGAAATCCCCGCGGTTCAGGGGTCCGTCTGGGTGCGTGAACTGTGGGACGACCTGCCTGGCGAGGAAATTCCGGCCGAGAAGCCGGTGACGAATGACACGTCCACCGTTGGATTTGTGAGCAGCGATCCTTGGATGGTCAACCCCGCCGATACGACTAACGGCGAGTTGATGGCGTTTCGTGCGGGATTTGCCAACGATCCTGAATCAAGCGGCGACATTATCGGACTGCCGGGGACGCTGGACAACACATCGGGGAGTTTGGTCCAGGAAAACAGCGGTTTCGGTTTCGGCGGTGGGAACTCATTTTGGGATGACGGGGATTTCATGACCCGTCCGCTTGACCCGTCCGAGTACATTAATTTCAACGCCGTCGGCGAGTATTGGTTTGCGGCGACGTTAGGGAACTCGACCACGGGAGTGGATGCTCAATATGTCACGTTCCCGGCTTCGGGATGGGCCGGCCTCGGGTTTGCGGATGGCGGCACGACCAATGCTGATTTTGTGGCGATTGGAGTCTCGGGCCTGAATGTCTATATTGGCCCCACCAATTCGAGCTATCCATGGGGAGAGACCAACCTCAGTTCAACCCTTTATATTTCCCAAGGCACTTTGGGCCAACCGGGCAATACCAATTCAACGGCGTATAATCCACTCCTGGATCCAAGCGCGAATCCTCCGGATTCTCCGCCGAGTTATGCCCCGCCTTACAACAGTGAATATACAGAAACCAATTTCACGGGCGGGCCTTATCATCTAAACGCCTGGGACACCAATAGCGCCACGGTTGGCACGGTCCAGGGTAACGACATTATCCTATTGGGACATCTCAAGACTTACGGGAATGGGACGGCGACGCTGGACGCCAAATACTATACGCTGACGGGTGGAAGCTCCTGGAACTATAGTCTGGACACCAATCCGGGAACGATCCAGTGGGACTGCCACTATTCGTTTAATTACGGCGGGACGATGACGCGGATGCTGTTGTTTGAGAATGGACAGTTTCCAATCTATGTTTTTGGGTTCCGTGCCGGCACCAACTTCAATGAAGTGGTGGGGCTTGATCCCGGATACATTCTGGTGACGCCCTTGACCAATACCTTTGTCGGATATCCCATCAATATGACCAATTTCGCGGTGGAGGCACCTTCGTCCTCTTTTGTGTCTGCCCCCCCTAATTACGGAACGTTGACTTACCAGTGGTATCAAAACGGCCTGCCGATCAGCGGGGCGACCAGCCAATCCCTGAACATCGCCTCCGCATCCACGAATGATCCGAGCATGCCCGGCGGGCACGGATGCCGGCGTTTACACGAGCGTGGCGACGGATCCCAGCGGCACCTGGGAATCGGCCACCAATTCGGTGACCATCACGGTGACACAATTGAATCCGCCAGCGGTGACGGGTGTGCAGATGTTCCACAACCAAAGCACCTTCCTGGTCAGCTTTAACGAGCCTAATCTTACCGGGCCTGGCGACACGAACGATTATGTATTCACGGATGGGATCGTCGCGACCAACGTGACGGTCGTCAACAACGGCACCACGACCGTGGCGTATGTTACGACCACTCCCCTGCCACTGGGAACCAAGATCACCCTGACCGTCAGCGGCGTAACCAATGTGGTGGGTGGGACTCTCACCGCCACCAATGAGGCATTCTGGACGGACCTCATTCAGACGGGCGTTGCCAATTGGAATGCCTGGCAGTATCCTACCCTTGAATCGCAAGCAGACTATTACAATAACTTCGTCCCCAATAACCCGACGCCGCCGATTCTCCAATCCATGACGCTGACGTCCTGGGACGGGCCATCCAGCGGCGTCATTATCCTCGGGACCGATGGCTACGTGGGAGACGGTTTTGGCGACAAGATTTACGGCTGGTTCATTCCGCCGGTGACGACCAACTATGTCTTCTATGTGAGCGCTGATGATGGTTGCAGGCTGTCGCTAAGCACCAACTCGTCTCCCACGAATGTGTTCCCGATCGCGTGCGATTCGCTTTGGGGCGGAGCTGATGAGTGGACGAACATTGTTGATAATAATCCATCGAGTCCCCATCGTGGAGACGGCACCGAAACGGGTGTCATTGGCAATGGTACCACCGGTTATGTCTGGGACAACTCGGCGGCGGAGGGAGCGACGAATCTGGCCGGGACGTTCATTGTGAATCCGGCGACTGCGGATGACCAAAACCGGTCCGACCAGTTCATTGTCGCCTATTGGGACAGTTCAGGGACAACCGGGGCGCCGGGCGAACCTGCGGGCGCCAATGATCAGGCGAATTGGGCGGCTTCTTCAGTGGCGCCGGTGGCTAATTGCATTCCGGCTACGATGACGAATTTCTGGCCTAACGTGGATGCGAATGGGCAGGCCCTGATCGCTCTGAAAGCCGGCCAGATGTATTATATGGAGCTCGAACACATGCAACTTGGCGGAGGCTACGGCGAAGGCGTCACCTATAAGATTGCCAGCCAGGCGGATCCAAATTCAGGAGTGCCAGGGACATCGGCAGGATCGCCGTCGGCTCTGACCGGCCCGGTTATCGCAGGCACGGTACCCTTCACGCCGACCATCGCCATCGCCGAAGCCGGCGGCGCGCGTGTGATTAATTACACAGGCGTCCTGCTCGCCGGGACGAACGTTTTGAGCATCACCAATGTGGTGGCGCAATCGTCGGCCAGCACGGCGATTTCCCTGGGCGGGCCGTCGCAATATACCGTGCCAACGACCGGAGCCAGCATGTTCTATCGAACCAGTGAGTAATGGGGTGACACGCGGTTGCAAGGTGTCCGAGGGTAAATCCCCCGGACACTTTTGCAGCAAGTATTTCGGTTTGTAGCGGTTTCATTATCAATGTATATTTAGAACGGTTCAAAATCATGAAAAAAGATTGCCACACCGGGCGTGGGGCTTTTGCCGGGGTCCGCAGACGCCCGCCGGCATTTACCTTGATCGAACTATTGGTTGTCATTGCCATCATCGCGATTCTGGCGGCCATGTTGTTGCCGGCGCTGAATGCGGCCAAGATGAGGGCCTATGGCGCCCGATGCATGAGCAATCAGAAACAACTGGCGCTCGGTTGGCTGATGTATGCGGATGAAAACGGCGGTAAGATCGCCCAGAATATTGCCAGCGATTCGGGCGACCTTACTGAAAATGCATTGCAGGCAAGCGCCCAACCGGGCGAACCAGACGCCAGTTGGGTTTTGGGCCAGGCGGACGCCGCGCCGCAATGGACCAACACTCTTCTGATTACGCACGGGCTTATTTACCAATACGTGAATAACTGGAACGTCTATAAATGTCCGGCAGATCAGGGCGTGCGCGAGCGCAACTATTCGATGAATTGTTGGATGGATGGAATAACGGCATGGCCGTCTTCGTGTGTTAACTTTACGAAGGAGGACGAGTTAACTCTTGCAAAGGGATTGCCGCCGACAATGGCCATGATATTCATTGACGAGAATCCGGCCACCATCAATGACGGCTACTGGGCGCAGGATCCGACCAAACCAACTCAATGGATTGATTCACCCGCGCATTACCATAACAACGGCGCCAATTTATCATTCGCCGATGGTCACGCCGAGGGCAGAAAATGGACGGATGCGAACGTTCTTGCTGGAATGCACAACGGAGCCACGGGGTTTCCAGCGAACCCGCTCAATGGCCCGGACTTGCCGTGGGTACAAGCGCGGGTCACGGTATTACAGGCTCGATGATGACTTATTTTACGTATCCCTGTTGGCGCAGCCAGAACAGGCAGTCGTTAGCCCAGGGATGCGGATGGGTGAACGGCGGTTTGTCGGCAAGGCCCATCCCATGTCCGCCTTTTTCGTAAATGTGCAACGCGAACGGCACGTGGTTTTTCCGCAGCGCCGCGGCGAACATCATGGTGTTTTCCATCGGCACCGTTTTGTCCTCAAACGTGGTCCACAAGAAACAAGGAGGAGTGTTGGTGGTGACCTGCAATTCGTCCGAAAGCAGTTTCACCAGTTCCGGCGATGGATGATTGCCGAGCAAATTCCGTTTTGAACCTTGATGAGTGAACTGGTCGCTCATGGTGATGACGGCGTAACACAAGATTCCCAAATCGGGCCGCGAGCTTTGGCGCTCGATGGGGTCGCCGGAATTGGCATCGCCGTCGTCGAAATGTGTCAGGAGTGTGGCCGCCAAATGGCCGCCGGCGGACGAGCCCATGATGCCGATGCGATGGGGATTGATTTTGTAATCGGCGGCATGGGCGCGGACCCAGCGCATGGCGCGGGTAACGTCCTGAAATTCGGCGGGATAATGATAGCCGTTGGAGCCGAGGCGATATTTCAGGACAAAACAGGCAACGCCGTGTTGATTGAGCCAGAGGGCGTAATCGTGGCCTTCGTGCGGGGCGAGGTGTTCATAACCGCCGCCGGGGCAGATGAGCATGGCGGCGCCGGTGGCGGGGGTGGCGTCGGGCAGATAGGGCGTGATGGTGGGGATATCATTGGAGGTGGCGCCCAGAGCGCCGGGCGCTCCGTCAGGCCACAGGGGAATGGGGGTTTTCATGTCGGCACGGGACAAAATGAGCGACGCGGAAAAAATTGCCAATGTCAAAAGTGTTTTCATGTTGAAAGATGGCGCGTAAAAGATTGAATCATCGGATTTTGCTTGTTTTTGTCAATCTTTCACCTGCAATGACGGAATGAAAAAATCGCTGTTGCCGTGCTTATTGCTTATCCTGCTCCTGCCCTTCATCGGCTGCAAAACATGTTCCACCGTTTCGGCCTCCAAGGCCACCTTTGTGATCGTTCACGGCGCCTGGGGCGGAGGATGGGATTGGAAGCACGTGGCCGATTTGCTGATGGCAGACGGTTACACAGTCTATCGTCCGACGCTGACGGGCCAGGGGGAACACAGCAACCTTTCGAGCACGAACATTGATCTGGACACGCATATTCAGGACATCGTGAACGTGATTCTCTGGGAAAATTTGCATGACGTGGTGTTGGTGGGGCACAGCTACGGCGGCATGGTGATTACCGGTGTGGCCGACCGCGTGCCGGACCGCATCCGGCACGTCATCTACGTGGACGGCTTGTTGCCTGAAGGTGGAGAGAACGTGAATTCCATCATTGCGAAGCGGCTCTTACAACCGGTCAAGGACGGATTCGTTACCGATCCCTGGGTCGCGGGCAATCCGCCGCCTCCGCACGACGTGCCGATGCCGGAAGACACTTTTTCGGAACCGATTACATTGACCCACCAAGCCGTCGCCATGAAATTGCCGACGACGTATATCCTGGCGGTAGCCCCCGGTGATCAGCCGGACCAGGCTAATTTTTATCGGTTTTATGTCCGGGCGAAGGAACGCGGCTGGCAGGCGTGGGTCATGGAAGGGGACCACAATGTGCAACGGTCGCATCCGAAGGAACTGGCGGGACTTTTCGAAAAGGCGATAAGATAAAAAAGTAATTCACGCTCATGGACGGGCGGGGTTTTCGGGCATGGCACCGTCGGCAAGGAGAGCGGCAGCGGAATGATTCAATTGGCGGTCGTTTTACGGCATTATGGGGGAATGGTGCGCGATAGCAGGCTTCGTTGTTCGCTCCTCACAGATCCATGACGGATATGTTTGTCGCTCTGGCCTCGCCTGCGCCAAAAATGGCTTGCCGCGAACGCCATCGTATTTGCGCCTCAGACCACTAAGGACCGAAATTCACATCCCCAAAGTTGTTACCTTGCCTGAAGTTTTTGCAGCAATGCCGCCGCTTGCGTGAATTGAGGATCCAATTCAAGCGCCCGGCGGGCGGCTTGACGCGCCCCGTTTAGCTGGCCGAGTTGCGCTAGAATCGTCGCGCGAGCGTATGGAATGCGCGGGTCGCGCGGGTCGGCGATTTCAGCAGCGAGCAAGGCCTGAATCGCGCCGGCCGCATTTCCGGCCGCATTGCGGGCGAGGCCGAGATTGTATTGGGCGCGAGCATGGTGAGGATTGAGTTTCACCGCTTCTTCAAGCTCGGCGAGGGCTTTCGCGGATTCGCCGAGTTCATTCCATGCAAGGGCCAGTTCGAAATGGAATTCGGCTTCTTTTGGAGAAAGCCCCACGGCGGCTTGCAATTCTTTCACCGCATCCTCCGGTCGTCCAAGCCGGCTGAATACGACGGCGAGTTCGTGATGGATTTCCGGAGAATAAGGATCCCATTGTTCAGCGGTTTGGAAATGCCGCATGGCATTCGTGACGTCACCGCGCGTGAGCGCGAAGCCGCCAAGTTGCATCTGTCCTGAAGGCTGATCAGCGTTCTGCCCAAGGAAACGAGACAAATCCAAGGCTGCTTGTGAATTTAGATTCAACATCGGTGCGAGAGCCATGGCGGCGGCGACACGGACATTGCGCGACGGATCGTTAAGCCCTTTGTTCAACGCGGCGCGAATTTCCGGCGACGCGGATTCGCCCAACGCCGCCAGGATTTGAACAACATTTTGGCGGACAAGCGCGTTGGTGTCGGAGAGCTCGTCCATCAGCGCGTTGGCGACCGTTGTTTCCCCGGCCCAGGGTTCGAGCAATCCGGCGGCGACGGCGCGCCAGTAATATTGCGGGTCGGTCTGCAAGATTTTCAACAAGCCATCCCGCGCCGTGTCGTCGCCGATTCTGGCGCGGGCGATGATCTGCGCCCGCAGCCGCGTCGAACGGTTCATTTTTTCACCATACCAGTCCTCGACATATCTCAAAGACCAGTCCGCGTCCTTGTCTTGATGGCAGCGATTGCAGGCATTGGGAATTCCGAATTGTTTCGTCAGCAGCGGGTCGGGAATCGTGAAGCCATGGTCATGCCGCCAGTGGCGTTGCATATAAACCGTCTGCGGCATATGACAGTTGATGCATTCTCCGCCGGTTTCTTTTATTTCGCCGGGCTTGTAAGTCGAAAGGTCGAAATGGAGCATGACACCGTTTGTGTCGAAACCAAAAACTTTGTGATGGCTGTGGGTGACGGGATTGATGGCGGGTGCGTTGGTTTGTCCGGGTGAGTGGCAGCTCAAGCACATCATGTTGCCGGGCAGCCGGACTTTAGCGCTGTGGAAATCGTGACAATCCATGCAGCGCACGCCTTTTTGATACATCTTGCTGCCGAGGAAGGCGGTGACTTCGTAATCTTCGTCATGCACCTGGCCGTCCGGGTAAAATAAATCCGATTCATCCACAATCGAGAGCAAGTAATGGTCGAAGTAACTGTCGCCGGGTTTCGGATCACCAGTGATTTCTGTGCGGCGCGAATGACACGCGGCACAAATGGCAAACATCTGGTCGCGGGAAAAATTTACGATTGTCGGGTCGGTCACGTTGCTATTCTTGTGTGCGTGCTGCCAATCGTTGTGGGCTTTCATTGGGCCGTGGCACGATTCGCAGCCGACACCGTTTTCAAGCATCGTGGTGTGATAAACGTCGTCGGTAGAATCGTAATTTTTCAGCAGGCGCGTGTCATGGCAGGTGGCGCACATGGAATTCCAGTTCATGCCGCGCCCGGTCCAGTGTCCCCACTCGCCGGGCCGACGATCTTCCGCGCCAAAGACATCGAACCACTGGTTTGAACGCGAGTCGTATGCGGCTTCGGTGACCTGCCAGCGTCCGGCGGGAAACGGCACGAGCATCTGGCACAAGGGCGATACACCAATAATTCTTCCGGCTTGAAAGACTTCCTGTGTGCCTTCAAGACCGGCGGTGATAATCTCGTAATGATCGCCGACCTTGCGCACGGAGGTTTGTTGTGTGCCGTGGTGAAACGTGGATGCTGGAACAAACGCCGCATCGTCCAGCTTCGCATCCGGCAAACGCTCCGCCAATCCATGATGTGATTTGGCCCAAGCATTATATTCTTCCTCGTGACATTCGCGGCAACTGGCTGAACCGCCATAGGCCGCATCAACTTGCTTCTCTCCACCCAGCGCAAAAGATGAGGAATTTGTGGAAATTTCATGCATGGCAGTCATGCGCCCGAAACAATGGGAACCAGAAGCAACCACGCCGACGAGGGGCACGAGTAAAAGAAAAAAGGCCCATCGGGAAGGTGTTTTCGTGCTGTGAGCGCTTTTTTTTCTGGAAGGCACGGTGACAAATTTACCAAAAGCATGCCTCTCGCCAAGACTTCACACATTGTCCTTATGAACGACAGAAATGTGAATTATCATTCAGATGGTTTGAAGAACCTTCACTGAAAGATAACAGTTGAACCTCTGAAAAAATACGTTTGGCGTGTTTGATTTGCTAGCAGGCAATGGCAACCATTCATTTTCATGGTAAAAGTTTGCGGCTTAGTCGCCGTAGGACGGATCATTGGTTTTGGCATCCGAGTCTTGCGCAGACAGGACAGGCACGACAATTTCACGATCTTGCCCATTCGAATTCTTATCATTCTTATTGCTCCAGATATCGACCGGCACGTCATTGGTCTGCGCCTGCCCGGGAGTGCTTCGGCCATCAGCGACATATTTTTCCAGCAAACGCAACATATTCGTGATAATTTCGGCATCCTGCCCCTGATATAAATTTATCTTCTCGCCCACATCGTCATGCATATTATAGAGCTGGATGGGTGGAAGCCCGGCCTTAAGCGCGGCATCGTCTCCGGGTTGCCCCCAGCCGCCGGAGCCGGGACACAACTCCAGCTTCCAATTGCCTTGTCGGATTGCAAAGCGACCGTTGCCACCGGAATGATTCACAATCGCATTGTCCTCGTGCAGCGGCCCCTTGCCGGTGCCCAGAAACGCCGGCAACAAGCTGACGGAATCTTCGGCTGCATTGTCGGGGAGTTTCGCCTGGAGGATGTCGGCGCATGTGGCCATCAAGTCAACCAAGCATACAATCTGGTCGCTACGGCTGTTGGCCTTGATTTTTCCCGGCCAACGGACGAGAAACGGCTCGCGATGGCCACCATCCCAGATGTCCGACTTGTAGCCGCGGAACTGCGCGGCAGGGTAATGACCCGCCGCCTCCAACTTGTCAATGCCGATGTAGGGCGCAGGGCCGTTGTCACTGGTGAAGATAACCAAGGTATTGTCCCGCAAGCCGCCATCGTCAATGGCCTTAAGCACCCGGCCTACTGACCAGTCTGTTTCCATCACATAATCGCCATAGGGTCCGATGCTGCTTTTGCCCTGCCAATCCCTGGTGGGAACCAGCGGTGTGTGCGGCGAGGGCAGCGCCAGATACAAGAAGAACGGCTTTTTGTCCATTCCACGCTCACCGATGTAATCAACCGCCTTGCTCGTCAGTTTCGGCAGAAAATCCACCGCCTCGAAATCCGGGGCGGCCGGCCCCAAATCAACCGGGCCGGGCCCGTTATTTATTCCATAAATAAATGATGGAAATTTTTTCCTTGCGCTTGGAACTTCCGTCCAATGATCATTTTCGATGAGGTCATACGGAGCCATGTCAAGGGAAGCGGCGATGCCAAAGAAATAATCAAAGCCGTGTTGCAAGGGGCCGTCGGTGATTGGCTTGGTGAAGTCATGGTGGTCAAAGCTCAACCCCAGATGCCATTTGCCCATAGCTGCGGTGGTATATCCGTGTTGCTTGAGGAGTCCAGCCACAGTCAAGCGACCAGGTTCAATCAGCGGTCCTGATTCCCCTCCCAAAACACCGCTTTGCAACCGCGTGCGCCAGTCATATCGCCCGGTGAGAATGCTATAACGCGAGGGACTACAGATCGAAGAACTGGCGTGGCAGTCGGTGAAAGCCATTCCCTGCTCTCGCAGGCGATCCATGTTGGGCGTCGCAATCTTGCACCGGTCAGGATTCAAGGTATGCACATCGCCATAACCCAAGTCGTCGCAAAGAATGTAAAGAACATTGGGGTGATTAGCGGACGCGGGCGATTGAGCATAAATCGAAGGCCCGAATGTCGCGAGGATCAAAATCAAAGATGCGAAGAAGAATCGCAGGTGATAATTTTTGATCGAATTCATTGTCTGACCTTTACAAACGCATTTGCCTTGCCTCAATTTGGCGGACAGGGCTGGGGTGACACCTGTGCCATATTTTAGTTGAATTGAGTTTCATAGTCTACGGGGGATATGTAATGATATTTTTCTTCATAACGTTCCCGCTGATAAAAATTCATGGCTATTTCGCTTTTATCTGTCGACCGCGGTCACCGGCTCGAAACGCAAATAGACTGTGCCTTGATACGGCGCGGTCACGAGCGGCTTGGTTGATTGCGGGCCGATCTGCGCGGGGGTGTGAAATTTGGTGCCCATCGGCGGAATGTCGCGCACCACGGCAAGATTGCCCGGCGGCATTTTTACGACCGTCTTTCCCGCCAATTTTGCCGGCGGAAATTGCGGCGTGCCGACGCGCACAAACGTGTTCTTGTCGGGAATCATCATCGTGAGCGTGCCTTCGGTCGTTGTCAATTTCATCCAGCGCACGTTGGCAAAATAGCCGGCGAATTCGGGATACACCCAGTCTTTGTAGCCGGTCTCGGTTGTGTTGTAATCGGTTTCCCAGACGCCGAGCGTCTGGCCTTTCATCCGGTTTCGCCAGACGCGATACGGGCCGTCGCCGAGCCACGTTTTCTTGAGCATTTTCTCTTCGGGATAATCAAACGCAACGCCAATGGCATTGGTGGCCTTCATCTGCGCCGCAGGATCAACGGAATAATCCAGCTTGAGCCAGCCCGAATCCAGCATCGTCCACTTCGCGTTTGAAATCGGCGCGCTCGTCAGCGAGAAATCTTTGCCGCCGACCTTGACGCCCAGCAATTGGCCCGTCGAGGGTTCGACATCCGCCACCACATCACCACTTTTCAACATCAATTCATCCCCCTGCATCGTTGATGCGACCGGTGAACCGGTTGGCGCATATTTACTTTGCGGCTGCAACGGATAAACCCATGTCCACAATTCATGGCCTTCGGGATTGCGCGCCGTCACCGCCAGCGCGTCGGCATTTTCCCAGTCTGCCGGCAGTTCAAGTTTCAAACTGCCGGAATTGCCTGGAGCAACATCCGGGCTGGCAATTGCGCCTTCGGCGGTCGTTTCAAAATTTGTGGATTGCCCGAATTTCCGCAGTTGCCATGAGAAACTGCATTTGGATAGATCTGTGAACTCATAACGATTTTCCACCGGCAGCGTGCCGGCGAAATCCGCCGGCAATGCGCTTGGCAATTGCACCGGCGACCAGATTTGTTTGATCGTGTAAAAACTCGCTTCCTTTTGACGGAACGGGCCGAGGATGCCGTCGGGCGCCCAGTTGCCTTTCACGTCAATTCGGTTGTTCATGTCGCTACGCTGCACGCCTTCGTCGGCAAACACCCAGATAAAACCCCCCGCCGAGACTTTGCCCGTGCGCATCGCGTTCCAATAATCGTCCAGACCCGTGCCCGCGCCACCGTCGTAAAGGCCGTGGAGAAATTCCGTGGGCATATAAACCAGGTTGCCAGCCAGCCCCCGCTCCAGCGCCTTGTAATCGGGATAGTGCGGATCATCAATGTTGCCGAACTTCCCGCCTCCCGGGTGGTCAACCGGACGGTGCTGCGGATCGAGTCGCGGAAAGTCTGCATCCAAATTTGTGTTCCACCCCCCCTCGTTACCGTTGTCCCAGATGATGATGCTCGGATGATTCACATCGCGCGAAATCATTTCTTTGACATGTTCGCGGCCCACGTCCGTATCGTATTTGTGCTGCCAGCCGGTGAGTTCGTCGAGGACATAAAGTCCTTTTTCATCGCACAAGTTCAGAAACTCCTCGTCGGGCGGATAATGCGACATGCGCACGGCATTCATGTTCATGTCCTGAATCAAACCAACGTCAAGTGCGGCGATCCGATCGGATGACGTGCGCCCCAGCGTCGGCCACGCGACATGATGGCAGACGCCCTTGAGCAATACGCGACGGCCGTTGACAAACAGGCCTTGGCCCGGGCGGATTTCAATCGTGCGAAATCCAAAACGCTGTTTGAGTTCGTGCAGCACGGTTCCACCCTGCTTGAGTCTTACGACTGCGGTATAAAGCGCGGGCGTTTCCGCCGTCCACAATTCCGGTGCGGAAATCCTTGTCGTGACGCGCCCCGCCGCGACCGGCACGGAAACGGGTTCGCCCACGGTTTTTCCCTGCGCGTCCTGGAGCGTCACTTCAACGGCGTCTGCCTTGCCTTCGCCGCCAAGATAATAATCCATCGCGAACGTGCCGTCGGCGCGCGCGTCAATTGCCACACGATCCAGAAACTGCGCCGGCTCGGCCTGCAACCATACCGGCCGAAAAATGCCGCCGAAGACCCAGTAATCGGCATTGCGCTCGGCGTTATTGACGGAAACGTTCGATGATTTGTCACTCACGGAAACTTCGAGCAGATTTTCTCCGCCGAACTTGAGCAGCCCGGTGATGTCATATTTGAAACGGTAAAATGCGCCTTGATGCACCGGCCCGGCTTCGGTGCCGTTGATTTTGACGGACGCATCGGTCATCACGCCTGCGAACACGATGAAGACGCGCTTTCCGCGCCAGTCGGCGGGGACATTAAAGGCCTGGCGATAGTCGCCGCGGATAGGGGTGTAGTTTTTGTCCTCGATAGCCGTAACGAAATTTTCCGAACCCCTGCAATTCCCAGCATGAGGGCACGGCGATGTTTGTCCACACGCCGCTGTTGCGCCCGCCAGAACAGAAAAAATCCCACGGTACGGTGTGTTCGCCATCGGTGCCGGAAAGATACTGTCGGATGGTTTCTTGCGCGATGCCCGGAGCGAGACCGGCCAGACAAAAAATGGTTGCGAACAAAATTTGTCGTCCGACGGCAAGGAAATATTTCATATGGCAAGGCTATTTCGTCAAGAGCATTTATTGCACCTCAAGCATGTAAAATTCCTGAAGATTGGTGGCAGCATTGGCAATATTGGTGGACAGATTGCCGCTGCCATCGAAACTGCCCGTCGTGTGGGTCTGCCACTGGTTCAATGGCAAGGCAACGTTGGTGTTTTGCAATAATGTCCACGAGCCGCCCGCCGTGCCATTCGTGGCGGTAAGCAACAGATCGGTGCCGCTCAACCTGATGCTCGCAAAGAGTGGTGATGACGGCCACAAGCTGCTGAAAAGGCTGGTGGAATTGTTCACCACTACGGTGGTTGCGCCCGCAAAC
Organism: uncultured Verrucomicrobiae bacterium; assembly: GCA_963755515.1. Taxonomy (GTDB): domain Bacteria; phylum Verrucomicrobiota; class Verrucomicrobiia; order Limisphaerales; family UBA11358; genus UBA11358. The sequence goes on from CAVWKA010000002.1 coordinate 125,810, forward strand.
GGGATTTGAAGCAGGTTATTAGTCGGATTGTAACTGTAATCAGAACGAAGGTTTAGATTGGTGCCGTTGAAAATAATCAAGCCGGGGTTTTTAACATAAATCTGAAGAATTCCACTGGTGCCCAAGTCGCCGAACTGAATGATGCGGGATTGGTTTTGGTTCGAGCAACTGATGGTTTGAACCGAGCTTCCCGTATAGTACGGAAAGACGCTGTCAAACTTGTCCGAGGGGAAGAATTCAATGCGCAGCGCCGGCGACCAATTGCTCGTCCACATGTTGTTGCCCTGAAAAATATCGCCGCGCGGAATAATTGCGCCTTCGCGGACGAACAAAGGAATCGTCTGAACCGGCGCGGCGGCAGTGATGTTGACCGGACCGGCGTATAGGTTGGATTTGGTGTTGTAGTCCAGCCAGTGGTCCGCCGGCAGATACAACGCGCGGCTGGTTACCCCGGCGGTGATTACCGGAGCCACCAGAATGTTCGGGCCAAACAGGTATTCGCAATTAGTGATGGTGGCGGTTTCATTAGTGTCGTTGGGATAACCAAACATGATCGGTCGCATGACCGGCATTCCCGTCTGGGTGGCCTGGTAGAGGCAGGAGCGTGAATACGGGATCAAATCGTGATGCGCCCCCGCCTGGGCCGCCGCGATGGCCACGATGTTGGTCGGCGAACTGAAGTTGGTGCTGAAATCATACCATGGCGTCCGCCCGCCGCCGATGAAAACTTCCATGAAGGTGCTATACGCGCTGAATTCAAGCCACCGGTCAAACAACTCCTCCGTTGGGTTGCCAGCAATATCGTAACCGCCCGTGTCCGAACCCCACATGGGAAAATTGATGATGCCGGCGCGCAACCCGCTGATGATGGTGTATTGCAACCCGGTGAAATTGGCGGCCGTGTCGCCATTCCAGATCCCCGCGTATTGACGACCAATGTCCGAGACCGAGCGCGCAAAGACAAAGCAATTGGTCGGATAAACCGCCGTCATGCCGTTGTAGGCCAGTTGCTGGAACAGAATGGCATTGGTATTCATGAGCGAAACGGGATCTTCACCCTGGTCTCCGCGGTCAATTTTGTAACCGATGATCCCCATATCGACAAACACGTTCAGATTGGTTTGAAACCAGTTATACTCGCCGGGGGTTTGCAGACTGACGGTAGAATTATCCGTACCGGGGTAAAACAACCAGTCATTCGCGTAGGCCTCATCATAAAGAGCGCACCAGCACAGATCAGAGGATCCAAACCATCAGATTGAGACCGTCCGCATGAAGTTGACTGATCATCTGCGCGGGATTGGGGAAACCAGCGGCGGAAGTATCGAAGGTCATGTTGCCCCAATCCCCGTTACCTGGTTCGTTGGTGCCGCTGCAGGCGGTGCCGTAGGGCCGATTCAAAAACTGTGATGCGGCGTGAATTTGATAGAGCTGCAGCTTGTTCGCCACGTCCATGATTTGGCTCTGGGCATTGGTCACTGAAGCAGGAGCTTGCCTGTCAAGGCTATGGGCGTCTTGCATCCACCAACTCGAATCGAACGCCCAAGTCGGCGGCATATAAGAGGGAACCGTCCGGCTGTTGAACCCGGCCATGATGGTTGCATAGTTTGTTCCATAAATGATATCATAAGTCAATCGCGACAACGGAAATGAAAAACTGGTGTAGCCGCTTTGCGCAAAGGTCATCGTTCCGTCGGCCTGCGACTCAACATAAATGCCATAGTGTCTGGTGGTCACATAAAATGGGGCATGGGCGCCGGAGAACTGGTCAATGCCTGCGACTGACTGGCCTCCAATCAACTGCAAAGAATTTCCCCGGTTGCCCAAGGTTGCGTTGACGGGAAGTTCCAACGCCCCAAAAATGTCTTCGCCCTGATCTGCGAACTGCTGGAATATCTGGCTGGGGCTGTTGTTACTGCTCGAAAGCGTTGTTTGAATAATCCCCGGCTGGATCAAATTAAATGTAATATGACCGGTGGCCGACGTTCCTGCCAAAACCAGGTCAGCATCCAGTGTGGTTGCAGTGATTACAATGTTGGTCGCCTGAGAAACATCGTAAATACTGCCAATCGTGAACTGGTTGGTCGTCTGTTGCAGCAACACGGTGCCGGTGGCTTTGTCGATTACCATGAACGAAAAGGGAACGGGATACACAACCAACCGCAGCAACTCGGATTCAACCATATTTGTCGTTTCCACGCTCACCGGGATACTGCCCGTGAGAACATAGTTCGCGCTGTCCTGGATGGTGACCTGCAGGCTCGCATTGGCTACAGGTATGGTCGTCGTCACCGAGTTGGTGTAGATATTTCCCGCTGATAAATCAAGAGGCAAGGCTGACGATCCGCCGATGGCACTCGCATTCACCACCACGCTGCTGATCGAACCGGCGGTTGACGCAGCGGTGACGCTGAGCGATACCGGCGATCCCACCACAACAGGATTCGGCGAGGCGGAAGCCGCCGTAATGCGAATTGTCGGTTCCATGCTCAGCGGAATACTGGACATGAGAAAATTGCCCGCGCTGTCCTGAACGGTAACTGGCAGGCTCGCATTGGCTACAAGCATGGTCGTCGTCACCGAGTTGGTGTAGACATTTCCGGCTGATAAATTAAGAGGCAAGGCTGACGATCCGCCGATGGCGCTCGCATTCACCACCACGCTGGTGATCGAGCCGGCGGTTGACGCGGCGGTGACGCTGAACAATACCGGCGATCCCACCACAACAGGATTCGGCGAGGCGGAAGCCGCCGTAATGTGAATTATGGGCGTGAAGACAGCGACAGCAAAATTATTTTTTTCACCGGCAGCCGCCCACGATGCCGCAAAGGTGTCTGTACCGGCGCTAAGTCCCGATATGTAACCGGCGCTCATAACGGTAAATTGGGTGTCCGCTACGAGAAAGGACGTCATGGCAGTCGTCCCACCCGTGCCAGTGATGGTGGGAATGGGGTTCGTAGAAGCCCAGGTAGCATTAAACGCAGCGCAAGAACCAGCCGGAACTCCCGGCACGTTAAACATGATTCCCGCTGTCGAGTCGCCGCCGCTTCCGGTCAGGGGAGCGACGTTGGTGTCGACGCCACTGAGAGTGTAAGCCGTCATCTCAACGTTAGCCGGTGAATTAGCCACTGTAACTGTAATATTGTTCGTTCCCGGCGTGGGATTGAAAAGATAATAGATGGATTCGCCACGCAGGGTTGCAGCGGGATTGTCCTGCGCCACGGCCTGGAGAATAGTTTGGGAGCCCCAAGCCAAAGTTGCCGGTTCGCTGTTGACGGCCGAAGCCCCCTTGTCCTCCACCAACAACACGAGCACATTTGCCCCCACAGTGACCGTAAGCGACCGGCTGACCGTGCTCCCGTTTGCCTCCGTGATGGCTGTCGAACCATCTTGCAGAACAATACCCGGACTTGGCGGTTCGACGCTCACCGGAATACTGCCTGTGAGAACATTGTTCGCGCTGTCCTGGACGGTGACCGGCAGGTTCGCATTGGCTATAGATATGGTCGTCGTCACCGAGTTGGTGTAGACATTTCCCGCTGATAAATTAAGAGGCAAGGCTGACGATCCGCCGATGGCGCTCGCATTGACCACCACGCTGGTGATCGAACCGGCGGTTGACGCGGCGGTGACGCTGAACAATACCGGCGATCCCACCACAACAGGATTCGGCGAGGCGGAAGCCGCCGTAATGTGAATTGTCGGAGACCCAGTCCGCGGGGCGAATATCACGGCGGAGAATGATGCGTCAGAACTGTTTGGTGCTGCATATTGATAAGTGAACAGATCCGAACCTCCAGCGATTGTTGATATGTAACCCATCGCAGTGGAGGTGGGGTGGGTTGCGAAATCGCCACTGTCATTATTCGTGGTGGTTAAAGCCGGTGTGCCGGATGCCACGCCGCTGTTTGTAACAGTAATGGTGCTGTTGATGGCTGTCGCCACAGCTCCGGCCACCGCAGCCCAAGAGTTGTTTGCTATGCCGTTCATAGTGAACGAAATGGATGTTGCGCCGCTACCTGTCACACTGACAGAATCCGTCAACGGTGAGACGACAGTGGTGTCAACGCCGCTCAAAGTGTATGCCAACAAAAGACCCGCGGAGCCCGAACCTACTGCGCCTGAAATATTATAACCAGCCCCGGCTGTGGGATTATAGCAGTAATAAATCGCGGAAGCGCGACCTTTTGGGCTTGTACTGGCCAGTTGGACGGCCAAGGTGAGGGTGTTTGTGGTGGTGGCGTTGGTCCAATTTAACGTTGAGGGCGCTTCCGTTGCTGAAACTAAATTTCTCCAAACCACCTCCACCACCAATGTGTTCGCCGATGGCGAAACCGTGAGATTGGTGGCCAGCAGGAGTGTGGTGGTGAAAGGCGAATTGTTCGTTTCATTGTCCACGAGGGCAATCTGCGCGCGCGCGGGCGCGACCCATGAAAACATGGCCAGTCCAAAACAGACGGGCCAAATCAACCGGCACACACAGTTCAACGGATGTTTCAGGGGTTTGGCGTTCATAGATCAGTTTGTAGTTTGTTACTAATGGTCTTCTGAATTTTTATGGCTTGCACTCATAAGTTAATTCGCCGCTGTTGTCGAAACTGTCGCACAATCAAAATCGCCAGAGGGATGGCCGTTTGGTTGCGGTCAACAGACATCAGATACAACGAATATTGGTTATGATGCGTATTCTTTTTTGTGACGAGACCAGGATTCTCAAAGGCGCGCCTAAATTCACGGTTGAAGGTAGGAGATGATTTTCATGAACTGATTTGCATGGTCGCCCGCGTCGTTGCCGCCACCCGCGCCGGTTGGATTGCTTCCCCATAGAGTAGGATTATTGAAAGCTTGCGGCGACGTGCTGACTTTGACATGACCATCGCCCCAAAGAATATTCAATGCTGTTGGTGTTGGTCCCGACCGGTGAGGTATGGACGGATAATCATAAATCAAATCTGTCATCGCCACATGATTGGCATCCATATCGCTGAGTTTTGTCGCCGGTTTATATCCTAGAGCGGTGTCCGCGGGGTTGAAGTAATTTTTGGAACTGGGATAATACATATAGGACGACCGCAATTGCGGGTTCCAACTTCCGCCCAGATTGCCGGGACCGCCATAGACAGGCCATGCACCGTTGGCATCTACATAAAGCGCGTATGCATATTTGGCCTGTTCCGGCGCGCCATCTCCCATGCTGGGACAATAAAAAACCTTGGGCTCGGAAATAAGCTTGGTTGTATAGAACAACCCGTGGTTCGTCGGCGGATTTGCGATAAAGTCAACGGTTGCTCCAGCCGTTCCCTGATTTTCAACCAATCCATACGCATTGGCCGGCAGGTCGGTTCCATTGAACGAGGGAACCGGCACCCGATCAGCGTTGTCACCCGCATACATGAACAATGCGATGCCCTGCTGCTTCAAGTTGCTCATACAGGCGACCTCCCTGGCTTTTTCCTTCGCCCGCGCCAGCACGGGCAGCAGCAGCGCCGCCAGAATGGCAATAATCGCTATCACCACCAGCAACTCGATCAGCGTGAATCCATTTCTGTTCCGTGACGCTTTCACTTCAAGTTTCTTTCTCAGTAAAAATACGCTCATAAATTCACTTGCGCCAATTTTGTGTTATTTCGCCATGTCTGTTTACTGCACCTTCAGGATATAAAATTCTTGAAGGTTGGTGGCGGTGTTGACGATGTTGGTAGACAGATTGCCGCTGCCATCGAAATTGCCCGTCAAATTAGTCTGCCATTGGGTCAAGGGCAGCGCGACGTTGGTGCTTTGCAACAACTCCCATGAACCGCCAGCCGTGCCGTTCGTGGCGGAAATGGACAACGATGTGCCGCTCAACCCGATGCTCGTGATCTGCGGCGATGATGGCGGCCCGACGACGACGCTGCCAACGACGATTTCTCCCGAGCCGGTCGTGAACGTCGAACCGGCTTGTTGCGTCCATGTGGCCGGAAAGTTTCCGGGATAGGTGCCGTTCAACGTGGCGAAGGTATAGGTTCCATTGGCCAGCGACGTCCCATTGACGGTCACGCTGGCAAAACTATCGGTCTGGTGCAGGAACATTTCGCCATTCGCGCCGAGGATAAGGCTGGCGTTGGTATCATTGATGTCATACAGCGTTTCCACCGCCGCCGTCAGGCCGTTCGTCCCCACGATGATGTTGTTCGTTCCCAAAGAATTCACACCTACTCCCACCAGCGCGCCCTGATCCACTATCCACTGGCCACTAAAGGTGTTGCTCGTGCCGGTGATTTCCAGATCAATGCCGCCAAGCGTGCCGCCGTATTGATGCCAGAACAGATTTCCAGAGCCGCTCAATTGCGAATCAATCCGATAACCACGATCGTTGCCCGCGCTTGTGTCAACATAGATGGTTGAATTGGCGGCAACAGTCATATTTCCTTGGATGATTTCAGTTCCGTTAACACCCGCGTCGAGTTGTCCTCCGTTCAACACCAGACTGTTGAAAATATTGGTCGGAACAGCGGAGGAGTTCTTGAAGCGCAGCTCGCTCACGTTCGTGGGGTTGGCGGTGTCGTTCTCATAAATCCCGCTGCCGTCAAGGGTCAGTTGAACGGGGAATGTGCTGTTTGTGGCGGGCGTCCGCAGGCGCGAGCCGGTCACCGCTTCAAAGGTGCTGCCGGGATTGGCAAGCAGCGAAGCCGTCGCAGACAGTCCGCCTGGATTCCAATTGTTGACAGTGTTCCAATCAGAACCACTTCCTTGGACAATCGGTGAGCCGCCGTAATTCAATGTGAAATTTATCGCCGGGCCGGGCGGCGAAACAGTCAGCGTCGCCGGCGGAGCGCTGGTGATGGAGCCAAAAAAATTGGTGATCACCACAATGTAATCCAGCGCATTGCTGGATTGCACGCTTTTGATAGTCAAGGTTGGAGTAGTTGAACCGGAGATGTTGGTTCCATCGGTAAGGTTGGTATAAACTCCACTCAACCCAGCCAGCCATTGGTAGGACGTTCCGCCAGTGCCGGTTACGGTCGCGCTGGCCGACTGACCCGCATAAACCGGTGACGGCCAGCTCGGCTCGATTGATATTGTCGGTGGTTGCGGCGAGAGCACGATGCCCGAACCGGCGGCATACAATGCAGAAATGTTGCTCACTGTCAGCGCCTGGCTGAAAAAGGCCACTTCATCAATCGAACCATTAAAGTTGCGTCCGCCGCTGGCATCCGAAATGTCGTTTCCAATCAGGGTCGGCCCCTCAAATTTTTGGGGCGGATTGGTATAACTATTCACCGAGAACTGCAGGCCGTTTGCGTTGAGAACATAAATCGTGGCATTGGTGGGCGTGATCACCAGGGCAACCAGCGACCATATGCCGGGCGTTGCCTCCAATGCGGAATCCCAACCATAGGTGTTCGCATCGTTATTCCAGTTGTAGCCCAATTCGAGATTACCGTCAATGTTGGTGGCGTTGTAATCCAACCCGGCCGTCGTGGTTCCGCTACGCGAAAAGACTATCCCGACCCCATGAGCTTGTGGTCCAGCGGGGTTTATCCATGCGGTGATCGTTAACACATTCGTCCCGACTCCATTGTTCAAATTGAACGCAGGCGCACTGACATACGAGTCCACAGGGAAATTTCCGCCTATGCAGCCCAACGCGGTGTTGGTGTCGGGAAATCCAACCATGCCATCGGCGGTGGCTCGCGGTCCGGCGATGCCATCAGCCCCGTTTTCAGCGCCAGAGCCGTTCTGGTCGTTGACGCCACCCGTTCCGTAAGTTCCGTTAAACGCGCCCATTGAATCATAAGCCACCACGTTGCCGATTTCCGGGTCGGCGGTTTCACTGAATGTGTAGAATGCGAACGGATCGTTGGTCAAAACCGCGGCTTCATACGCGCATGGCAGGACGAGCGAAAGGTTGGCCACACTGCTGGTCGCCGAGCCGTAAAGATTGGTCGCAATGACGGTGTAATCTCCGGCGTTGGCGAAAGTCGCATTTAAAATCGTCAGGACATTTGAAGTCGAGCCGGTGAGGTTGCCGGCGTCGCTCAAGGCGGACATGGTGCTGTTCGTGAACCATTGGTAGTAGAGCGGGAAGCCGCCTGACGCCAAGACGCTGAATTGCACCGTGACGTTGGTAAAGACCACCTCGTCCTGCGGCTGGACGGCGATGGAAGGCGGCGAGCCGGGCGGTGCGAATATTACGGCGGAGAATGATTCATTATTATCGGCTGTAGTTGAAAATTGATAAGTGAACAGATCCGAACCCGCGGCGATTGTTGATACGTAACCCATCGCAGAGGAGGTGTCTTTGGTTGCGACGAAATCGCTATTGTCATTATTCGTGATGGTTAAAACCGGTGTGCCGGTTGCGACAGTAATGGTGTTGTTGGGGGCTGTCGCCCCAGATCCGGCCACAGCTCCGGCCACCGCAGCCCAAGAGTTGTTTGCTATGCCATTTATAGTGAACGAAAGTGCTGTGGTGCCACTTGTCGAACTGGCAGAATCCGTCAACGGTGAGACGACAGTGGTGTCAACGCCGCTCAAAGTGTATGCCAACAAAAGACCCGCGGAGCCCGAACCTACTGCGCCTGAAATATTATAACCGGCCCCGGCTGTGGGATTATAGCAGTAATAAATCGCGGAAGCGCGACCTTTTGGGCTTGTACTGGCCAGTTGGACGGCCAAGGTGAGGGTGTTTGTGGTGGTGGCGTTGGTCCAATTTAACGTTGAGGGCGCTTCCGTTGCTGAAACTAAATTTCTCCAAACCACCTCCACCACCAATGTGTTCGCCGATGGCGAAACCGTGAGATTGGTGGCCAGCAGGAGTGTGGTGGTGAAAGGCGAATTGTTCGTTTCATTGTCCACGAGGGCAATCTGCGCGCGCGCGGGCGCGACCCATGAAAACATGGCCAGTCCAAAACAGACGGGCCAAATCAACCGGCACACACAGTTCAACGGATGTTTCAGGGGTTTGGCGTTCATAGATCAGTTTGTAGTTTGTTAAAGTTTCTTTCCCTCTTCCTGTGGGCAGTCTTGTCGCTCCATAGGGAATGGGTCTTATCTAGTAACGCGATGCGAGCCTAACAAAACGGCCAATTTTTTTGAAAAAATGACCGGAACCGGAATTGGGGGTAAAAGTTCAGTAAAAGGCGAAAAAACGACAGAAAATAAGACCGCGATAAAGCAAATGGTCGTCATCGCCTCGCGCTTGCGACATTCCCGTTATTGGGATAAATCTGGACGCCCGTCTGATTCCGCAGGCACCAAATCATCACCCTCCGTGGCGGCAGCTTCGCGCATAAGGATGCTGGCATAAACCCAGTCCCACCACAAGACCTTATCGGGGTTGGAATTGGTCATGACCAGGCCGTTGGGAAAATGTCTTTCAATAATGGCGCGGCCTTGATTCAATTCAGCCCGCGCCTCGTCGGGTCGCCCCAGATGGAAACAAGACATGGCCAGGATCATGTGTATGCTGGCGTCGCGCGCATCGAACTTGTCCGGCAAAGCGAGATCGCGTTGGCACCATTGTTCGGCGGCGGTATAATCACCGGAGCGATATTCCCAGAGCGACAATGGAATTATCCCCCAGTCGCTGTTATGAACGGCGGGCCATTTTTTGAAATCGTTTTCAACGATTTCGGCCAGCGGCGTCAGCGTATCAAGCCACTTCTTGTCCGCGGGTATCAACAGGCTGGTGCGCAGTATCCGCCAGGCTTCGTTGCTGTTGGTGGTGCCCGCGAAATGCGTTATGGAAGCCTGGCAAAAGCGAAAATATTTTTCCAAATCGCCGCTCTTGGCCAGAACCGTTCCGCAGCATTGATAATCCCACGAAACGGTTTCCCACTGATCCAGATCGTCAATTTTGATGAGTTTGGAAAACCGCTCCCCGGCTTTTGCCCACTGGCCATGCAAAGCCAGCCATTCAGCCACCTTGCGGTATGCCATGATGCCGTCAAGACTTGGCCGGATCAGATTATTCACGCCATCAAGCACATGATCGGCTTCATTGAATTTTCCCTGGCTCACATAAATTGCCGCCTGCGTGATCCGCTCGTTGTCTTCCGCCTGCTGGCGCAATGTGGCTTCATGTTCTTTTGCAATTTCAGCCTGCGCCAGCAAACGGGTCTGCTCGTGCCAGGCTTGCCGTTCTTTAAAATAAAGCCAAGTTGACGTTCCAAAACCCATGATCAACGCCAGAGCGACCGCCGCGCCAGAAATGAAGATGACCTTGTTTCGCCGCGCGAGCTTCCGCAGGCGGTAAATCTGACTTGGCGGACGCGCTCTCACTGGTTCGTTGTCAAGGTAACGCTGCACGTCCATGAGCAGGCCATTCACCGTTTCATAACGGCGCGACCGGTCTTTTTCCAGTGACTTCATAACGATCCAGTCCAGGTCCCCTTTAAGCGTCGAAATGAGTTTCGGCGGCTCGACATGGCGATGTTCCGCCGTGGTTTTCAGTTCCGCGTCATCCAGCGTGGTCAGAACCTTTGAAAGTTGCGGCGGCTCATCGTCACGCTTCATCCGGCGCATTTCCTCCAAGCCGGATTGCACCAGTGTCTTGTTATCAAAAGGCGTCCTGCCTGTCAGCAACTCGTAAAGCAGGACACCCAGCGAATAAATATCGCTGCGCGTGTCCACATCGTGCGCGTTCATCTCGGCCTGCTCGGGGCTCATGTAAGCCGGCGTGCCGATGATTTGCTCGTGACTGGTGAACAGTGTTTGTTCTGTCAATCGCCCTTCAGTGGCTTTGGCGATTCCGAAATCAATGACTTTCGGCATCGGGACTCCATCAAGCATGGTCACGAGGATATTCGACGGCTTGATGTCGCGATGGATGATGCCCTTTTGGTGCGCGTGCTGGATCGCATGGCAGATCTGGATAAACAGGCGTAGCCGCCCCGCCGTGTCCAGTTGGATGTCATCGCAAAACTTGGTGATCTTCACCCCGCACACCAGTTCCATGACGAAATATGGCCGGCCGGTGTCGGTGGCTCCGGCATCCAGGACGCGTGCGATGTTCGGATGATCCATCAGCGCCAGCGCCTGCTGTTCTGCCGCAAACCGGGCGATGACGTTCTTGGTGTCCATGCCGAGTTTGATGACCTTGAGCGCGACCCGGCGGCGCACCGGCTGATCCTGTTCGGCCATATAAACCACGCCACAGCCGCCCTCGCCGATTTTCTGCAATACCTTGTAAAAACCAATCCGCGTGCCGATCCGTCCATCCATTTTCGCCTCGTTGAAATCGGCCGGCGCCGCCGGAAGATCCTCCGACGCGAGCGGTAGAGCCGACCGGGCCTTGGCAAAAAATTTCTCGGCATCGCCATGCGCTGAGAGCCTTGTGACCACGACGGCGCGTAGTGCAGCATCCGCCGCGCAAGCATCGTCGAGAAATGCCTCGCGTTTAGCCGGATCGGTGATGCCAATGGCCGCATAGAAGATCGTGTCTTCCTTTAGCCTCGTTGGGTTCATCGTGATGTTGGTTCAATTCTAAACGCGCTTTCGGGAGCGATTATCGGCCTGCAAAATTACCTGTTCGATTCTTTTATCCATTGGAAGATTCTCGCCTTCGCACACTCCCATTGCCGCCGCACCGTGCGCTCACTCACTCCGAGATTTTCAGCAGCCTCCGCATTGGTCAGGCCGGCGAAAAATTTCAGCACAACAACCTGCGCCTGTTCTGGATCCTCCTTTCGCAGTGCCTCCACGGCCTCGTTGATCAAAAGCACGTTGTCGTCAGGCGTCGTTAGAGCAAGGTCCACCTCATCAATGTTCACTCGCAACTGGCCTCCTCCATGCTTGATCCGGGCTTTGCGCCGGGCTTTATCGATCAAAATCCGCCGCATCGCATCCGCCGCCGCGCCAAAAAAATGCGCCCGGTTCTGCCAACTCCGATTACCGGAGCCTTCCAATTGCAACCAAGCCTCATGCACCAAGGCGGTGGGTTGCAATGTCTGACCAGCGGATTCCTGGGCCATTCGGATTGCCGCCAGACGACGCAAGTCGTCATAAGCCAGCAACCACAATTCCTCGGAGGCCGAAGGCGCACCCTCCCCCATCTTTAGCAATGCGCGTGTAACGTCGTTCACGGATTCAGGTAATTCAAAATATATGATTGTATGTTTGGCGACCTTTTGAAGATTGGCAAATCATTATTTAGAAATCTCAATGAGAATCCTCACTAAATAATCTGGCGCACACTGCGCGCTCCTATGCTCGCGGGCGGAATTTCACCAAGACCTCTGTTCGCGAATGGACATGGAGCTTCTCGTAAATGTTCCGTAAATGCCAGCGGACACCTTCGATCGTGATGCCCAACCGATCGACAATTTCCTTATTGGAGAGACCGCGAACGACGAGATCGAGGACTTCGTGTTCACGGGCCGAAAGTTTTTCCACATTGGTGGCAGTGGTTTCCTGCTCCTGAAAGTGGGCAATGACCTTGCGGGCGATTTCACTGCTCATCGGCACGCCTCCGGTTTGGACATCGCGAATGGCTGTCAAAACCTGTTCGGGCGTGGAACGTTTGAGCAAATAACCGGAGGCCCCTGCGCGCAAAGCGCTAAATATGCGGTCGGGGTCCTCGTAAACTGTCACCATGATGACTTGCACCGTGGGGAGCAGCACTTTTAATTCCGCAACGCATTCAATACCGGACATCTTTGGAAGCTGAATATCCATTAATACGACCTCCGGCGCGTGCCTGGGCAACATGTTTAAAGCTTCCTCTGCCGTCATGCAGGTGCAGATGCAACGAAAACCGGTGGCCAGGTTGATGATCGCTTCCAACCCTTCGCGCGTGGTCCGGTCGTCCTCAACGATGGCAATCTTGATCAAAGTTCATCCCTTCCCAGCGGCAAACTGAGCTCGACGGTGGTGCCTTGTGCCGCATGGCTCTTGATGACGCACCGGCCGCCAAGTTTTTCCATGCGCTCATGCATTCCGGTGATGCCGTCGCTCCCCGGTGCTCCAGCGGTGACGTCAAAGCCGCATCCGTTGTCGGTAACTGAAATCATAAGTTGATCCTGGATCACGGCAATTCCAAGGCGCACTTCGGTAGCTCCAGAGTGGCGGACAACGTTATTAAGGGCTTCCTTGAAGGCAAGGAAAATGTCGTGGCGCAACGGGGATACCATCGGATAATCCGGCAATTTTCCCACTGTGTCAAAGCGGCAGGCGATCTCCGCCAGATTCAAAAATCGCTGGGCGAACAGGGCATAATAACTGGCCAGTGAAGCGACCGAATCATACTTCGGGTTGACGGCCCAGACGATTTCATCCAGCCCCGTGACCAGCGTGCGGGCCGCTTCAGAAAGCTGATCGAGATATAGATTTTTTTGTTCCGTGGAGAGAGACGGTGTTTTCGCCAATGATCCCAGAATGCCAACCTGAGTTAGCCCCACGCCCAGTTCGTCATGAAGGTCATGGGCGACACGGGCGCGTTCCTGTTCCATGATGCGGCGTTGTTCCACGCGATGCCGCTCCTCAATCTCTTTTCGTAATTGAACGGTACGCTCCGCGACCGTATTCCGGAGCAGCATAATCCAAACCAGGGCGATTCCCAGCCCACCTGCCGAAGTGACCGCCACGGTGATGGCCCGGCGCACCGTCCACCAGGAGGGTTGCTCGAGAACAGAAATGTCTGTGGGGTCGTTCACCAATAATTCAAATGCCCCCAGATTGTTTTGAGCCAGATTTTCGGCTGCGCTCGAATAGACACCGATCAGTTGCACCAGACTTCCTGGAGCGAGCAGGTTTTTGTTTCTCCCCTCGGTTCTCAGAGTGGCCAGGAAATGAAGAGGTCCGGCCTGCAATTCCAAGACGCGCTGATTCATTTGCAAGGCATCGCTGACCACCAGTGCTTGAACCTGCACCAAAGTGGAATCGTGCTGGTAGCTCAGCAAATCCCTGGATGAAAGCACAACTGGCTTGGGCCGCGGTGCATGACCGGTTTTGCGGACCTGGGCTTCCTGCAAAATCACAGCGGATCCGCCGAGGTGCGGGAAGCCGACCGCTTCCGCCAGATCGCCAATTTGCAACGTTTGCTTTTGGGCCGGCAACACTCTCACTCCCGTTTGCCCATCCAACAGAATAAGCTCTCCGAAACGGGTGAAAATGACCTGCCCAGCCACCTTAGTCCTTTGGAGTGCGCTGGCGCGGGCATTATACCAAAGCAAGTCCGCCGCTCTGCTAGAGGGCACTGAAAACGGATCCCGTGGCGCCAGATCCTCCACTTCCACCGTTGCGGGATATAAAAAGAAGGAGCCGACGTTAATCTGTCGGGTTTGGAGGTCCCAGTCTGTCAAAAGACAACCGCGGATCCGCACAACACTGCCGACCAGCGAGCCTCCTTTCAACGCTGCCGTTGGGATTTGCGGCAGCGGGCGTTGGTCAGAAGCCTTGATCGTCAGGTTTCCGTCCGGGGTGAGCAGCCTCATCTCGGCTCCGGAATAGGCGATGACTACGCCGTGGAACTCAACATATTCAGCGTCCAGGCTCCCGTTAATAATTTGTTCCCACGAGGGGCGGATCGGCTCGGGCATAGCCGCGCCACCGAGAAGTTCTATTGTATCGGCATTGACAATTGGTGAGAAGTCTCCCGGAACAGTTCGTCCTGTGATTTCCAAAAGTTGTCCCACAGCGGGCTGACGAGAGGACCCACCAGCGGGAAAATGAGCGTAGACGCCACCGGAGGCGTCTTGTAAGACCAGTGAATCATAGAAGGCGGCGATGACCACGCCGGTGATTTTTACGGGAATGCCCAAGCGGACTTGGTCAGGCTTGAGGTGCCGCACCTGGGTTGCTGTTGTCAGCAAGTCGTTGGTGGAAAAATTTCGCGTCATTTGGCCTGCCGAAGCGTAAATTTTCACCTGCCCTGGACTCGGAACGATCAGTCGGGCAGATCTGCCCTCGGCTCCCTCGCCTGAAAATTCGCAAATTCCTTCAATCTGGATTTGCCGATCCAGCAGGTTGCTGGCGAGCAAAGTCGAACCGTTCATGACCGTCACCGGCAAATAATTTCCGCGCTCAACCAAATCCATTTCGAGGTTTCCCTGATTTTCCCCGGCAAATGTTACTTCGCCATTCAATTCGACCCAGGCAGAGTGACTTCGATCCGTTAGCGCCTGTTCAAACGTTTTCGTTACGGGAATGGTTTGGGTTGAGCCTGGCACGATTGTGCAGGAGATCTGCGGACTCCCCACATCCAACCGGCTTCCGTCGTCGGAGGTGAGATAAAAAGAATAAACACCTGCGCTGCGAATTTGAATGAGGCCGTCGAAAACGAGCCCAGTATGCTCTTGACGCACGCAGTAATTGAGACTGAAATTTGTGGCCACGCCTCTCTCAACCGGTCTTAGGGCACCGAAGTCGGGCAAGGAGGTCCAAATCCCGTTATAAGCAGCAAAATCAAGACCCACTTCATATTTTGTGTGAACGGCGTCGCGGTTTGGCGTGCGCCTTAGCACGGTTCCAGGCACAAATTGGCGCGGCACTCCGGGACCGGCATATTCCAAAGCCAACGCGGATTCGGCCGGCCCATTAAACCATTCCAGGTGAATAGGCTGAAGGCCTGCTTCCAAAAAGACGCTTCCGCTCTTGAGTGCCGAGGAATGGAGGTAGTCGTTGTCCACTACGGTCGTTGTGAGTCGGATTCCAAAACGGCCTTGGGAAGGCAGGCAATTGGTTTCTCTTACCGTTACTTGATCGCCGGCGTGAATTGTGTCATCCAGCGTTGGCAATTCGAGCAGCACCGTCCCGGTATTATCCTGCAGCACCAGCATCTTTGGCTGGTGCACCACGGCACAGACAACACCCTCAACGCAGAAAGATTTCATCTGGCTGGCATGTTCCCAAACGGAGGATTGCAAGCCAGCCAACGACATGGGCTTGGAACTCGTCGAGAATTCGGCTCCCTCCATATTTGCGGACAAAACAAGAGAAGAGAAGCACGTCAATATGATCCCGAGATTTTGCACAACTGTATTTTTCGTGTGGGTTGCGAACATCTTCCGGCAGCGGGGCTTTGTCAAGCGTCTTGTTAGAAAGGCACAACTCGGAGCAGAGCGCTCGTTTCGCCAGAGAGAAGCGGGCGCGGATCGGAAAAAGACTTGCAAAACTGTGGGGCAGGGAGAAGATCACGAAAAAGACCCGCACCGGGCCGTGGGCATCAAACCAAATGAGAAATGTCAATTTAGGCCAAATGAAAATACTTGCGGCAGTTTTTCTCTCGTCAGTGATTATGTCACACGCGGAAATTCCGGCTCCCATTCATCTTTGGCCAAACGGCGCGCCCGGCGCGCTGGGGACACGGCCTCAAGACATTCCGACAATCACGCCGTATTTGGCCGACGCAACCAACGCAATCGGCGCGGCGATGCTGATTTGTCCCGGCGGCGGTTACGAATGGCTCACGCCGCAAGAAGGGAACGATTACGCGCTCTGGCTGAACCAGCACGGCGTAACGTGTTTTGTGCTGAAATACCGGCTTGGCTCGAACGGCTATCATTATCCCGCCGAGTTCGAAGACGTCACCCGCGCCATGCGCTGGGTGCGGGCGCACGCGACGGATTACAAAATTGACCCGGATCGTATTGGCATTATGGGTTCATCGGCGGGCGGGCATCTGGCGTCGCTGTTGCTGACGCACTTTGATTCCGGCAATCCGAAGGCGGCCGACCCGGTTGAGCGGCAAAGTTCGCGGCCGGATTTGGGCATTCTTTGCTATCCGGTCATCACGATGATTGGAGCATATACCCATAAAGGTTCCAGGGAAAATCTCCTTGGCAAAAATCCTTCCGTCGGGCTGGAAAAATTTCTCTCCAGCCAGTTGCAGGTGAAAACGAACACGCCGCCGTGCTTCATCTGGTGCACCTATGAAGACAAGACCGTGCCGATGGAAAACAGCCTGATGTTTGCGGAGGCGCTGCGGAAAGACCATGTGCCCTTCGCCCTGCACATCTACCAAAACGGCGGTCACGGCATGGGTTTGGCCGACAAACCGCCATTTGCGCATCCGCATCCGTGGGCGGGTGACTGCCTGTTTTGGCTGAAAGCGCACGACTTTGTGAAATGAATTCAGCCGTGCGAAGAGCCCCTCTTCAGGCGGCGATTCCGAATCATTTTTTGCACTTCGACAGAAAATTTGCCAAGGCTTTCAGGACGGGCACACTCCGTGCATCCAGATCAAGGAACTATCAATTTTGGGGGCTAGGCAGTTTCAGTTTGAATGCTAAACTTGCAAAATCTCAATGACAAAACTTTGACAAAACTTGCGCGAAATCCACTTGTCGTCGGGCGAGCTGTGTTCGGATTAGATTAAGTGAGAAGTATTATATATGTTTTCAAACGACAGTTCAGTCACATCATTGCCTGGGAGCCGCAAGGGGATATTGAGAGCATTCACTTTGATCGAATTGCTGGTTGTCATAGCGATTATTGCCATTCTGGCGGCGATGCTGCTGCCGGCGCTGGCTGGAGCCAAGCAAAAAGCGCAGGATATCGCTTGCGAAAACGATCTCAAGCAGATGGCCTCGGCAGGTATTATGTATCAAGGTGACTTCGGGCCAATGAATTATGATCCAAATGCGATATGGATTCAAGCACTGATGGCCTATCAGGGCAATGTGGCTAAAATTCGCTTTTGCCCCGTCGCTGGCACCAACAACGTTCCAATTGCCGAATATGCCAGCCAGAACTGGTCGGGGGCCGCTTCTTATGCCTGGGGAAATGACTATACCAACGATGGCAGCTATACCCTCAACGGCTGGCTGTATCAGAATAACGCGACTTCAGTAGGATATATCAGCACCGAAACCACCGTGGGCCAAGGAGGACTGTTTAATAAGCCGGAGAGTATCCTGCACCCAGCCCAAACCCCGATGTTTTGTGATGGGATCTGGCCGGATGCCTGGCCAAATAGCGGTACGGCTGGAGCTTTGGGCGATATTCTGCCCGGAAAGGTTAATTTATTCACCGGTGAGGTAATCGGCAATGTTGGCCAGATGATGGGGCGGCTTTTAATTGCCCGGCACGGCTTCAAGGACCCCTCTGCGGCGCCACAAAGCGCAAATTTTCCCGGAGGTTTAGCTGGGGGCGTCAATGTCGGCCTGTGCGACGGTCATGTGGAGTATTGCAAACTCGGCAGCCTCTGGAACTATTACTGGCACGCGCTTTCCGTGCCCAAGGGGTTACCCTGATGTTCCTGCCGGCTGAACATTCGCGGGGAAACAATCCGCTTAAACCGGCGACCGATCTTTGGTCAATACAATATGATCCGGAGATTTTGTGCGAGTCCACCGCGCATCTTACCGCAGCGAGGCTTCGTCAAGCGCCTTGTTGGCGTCTTGGTTGGGACGTCGGCTCCGGACTGCGGCCTGCCAAGCGCAGGCAAGCCATTGCAATACAACATGGTGCGCATCCTCAAAAAGGCACGGTTAACCGCCGTTATGGCTGCAAATCAGAGGTTTTTGGATCAAAACGGCGGAATTTATCCCACAATTCCTTCCGATTTAACCTCATAGAATCCAAGACGGGTGCACTCCGGGCAGCCAGATCAAGAAACTATCAACTTTGGGGGCTAGGCAGTTTCAGCTTAAATGCTAAACTTGCAGAATCTCAATGACAAGACTTGCGGAAAATTCCTTGTTGTCGGGCGAACTCTGTTCGCCAATGAGAAATCACTCGACATAAAAAACATTTGTTGTCGGCACCAACCTAAAACTAAAAAAATAACGTTATGAATATTCATCCCCGTTTCACTCGCATTATTTTGCCGCTGCTTTGCGGCGTTGCCTTGCTTCTGCTGGCCGCGCCCGCGCGCGCCCAGATTGCTTTGGTGGATAATGAATTAACAACCCCTTCGACTTTTACCACCAGCACCAATACCCTTCTGCTCGACACCAATCTCACGGTTTCCGCATCGGCAAACACACTGGTGGTGGTGGTGACTTTTAGAGATTCCACTGCGGCAATAGAATCGCCGGCAACATTAGGCTGGACTAATGCCACCACCACGAATACCCTCACACGGGTCGTCCAAGTAGAAAGTAAGGCAGCTTCCGGTGGACGCTGTTCCGCCATTTATTATTGTTACAATCCCGCATCCGGGACTGGTTTTAATATTAACGGCAAATTATCAGGTCAGCCGTCGTCTTCAGGTGCTTTGGTGGCCTACACTTTGAGCGGCGTTGACACCAGTATTGTCCCTCCCCCGTCGGGTTCCGCCAGTGAAAGCAGCCAGGCAAGCGATCCATCCGTTTGGTCCACTATAAACAACGTAACTGCCGGTTCTTGGGCGGCAGTAGGCGGAGTTATAGCGGAAAGCGACAGTATCCACACCATTAACGCCACAAACAGCGGCGCGGCAACCGGAACACCGGTTTTAACTGTCACGAGTTCCGGTTTCAGCAGCTCCAGCACCGCTACGATGGGTTACATATCGTCAATCGCTGGAGGTTCGGATCTGTTCACTTATTCATTTTCACCAGATAACACTGACACTGCATTGGCTGTCGCGCTGTTCGCCCCGGTGGCAGGTCCGGTGATTACCGCCCAGCCGCAGAATGCGACCGCTTTTAGCGGAGGCGCGAGTCCGGCGATATTTGCTGTCGCGGCAAACGGCACTTCGTTGAGTTATCAATGGTATAGCAGCAGCAGCAGCAGCCTGCCACTTGCCAATCCCGTGGCGCTTGGCAACGGTTCAAAATACAGCGGCGCAACCGGCAGCACATTGAGCATAAACAATGTGGTGAGCGCCGATCTGACCAATTACGCCGTCGTCGTAACGGGTTCATCAATTTCCGTCACCAGCAGCGTCGTATCTCTATCGTCGGTTCCACTCGCGAACCAGTCGAGTGATGTCATAGGCGTCAAGATGACTTTTACGACGGGTTACTATGGCGGCGCCCTGAGCCTGAATCCCTCGGATGTTGCGGGAGCTGTTCCGTCCATGAACTGGAATAATTACATTGCGCAGACCTCCTGGCCGTTTATCCAGGGCACCAATAATCTTCAGAACAGCGCAGGGGCAAACACGGGGGCGGGATTGTATATGGGAGGAGTTGATAATGGCTGGCACAACCCTGGCTCCATCACCGGCACCAGCACTCCGAACGCAAAGCTGTTGAGTGATGAACTTGAATCAAAAGCCGGCATCTTCAATACCTACACCTTTACCAACCTTCCCGCAATTGGCAATTATGATGTCTATGTCTATTTGGGCAGCGAGAACTCCGGTGGCGCTCAGGATTCCATTCAATGCCTGAATAATGGAGTTACCTACTATCAGTTGGCGCCTTCAACCGTGAATATAACCAACAACCAGGTACTGGTGCAAGGTGCCAACACCTCGCCGGCAATTTATCCCGTTTGCAGTTATGTTGTCTTTCAGGGCGTTACTCCCAGCGCGAGTGGCAATGCCATTTCATTTGTAACGGCTCCCAGTCCTCTCTCTGGTAACAACGGCGGTGTGGCCGGAGTGCAGATTGTGCCGGCGGGGGCGGGGCCGACTTATCTGAACATTCTTAACCAGCCGCAACCGGCCTACATAGTCTCCGGCGGGAATGCGACATTCACCGTGGGCGCGGCAGGGAATCCGGCGGTTAGCTCCTATCAATGGTATCAGATCAGCGGTGGAACGACCAATTTGCTTGCGGGCGCGACCGTGAGCAGTTACACGGCAACCGACGTGACAGCGAACGGCACCGGCTATTTTGTAGTGGTGGGAAATGGCAGCCTCAGCGTGACCAGTTCCGTGGCTCCCGTGAACATCAGCGTCAGCGGAATATGGAACACATCCAGCGGCAGTTGGAACACTGCCGGCAACTGGGTGGGGAACGCGATAGCCAACGGTGGTGGCACGGCCTGGTTCACAAACGGTCAAGGTGGGACAATCACTCTTGATAACACCACCGGTTTTACGGTGGGCACAAACATTTTTGGCATCGTTGGCGCAACAAGCGCCCAGACACCTTGGATAATCAACTCCGGTTCGCCTGCCGGGACTTTGACGTTGGCTGACGCTGGGACGGCCAGTGTGGTTCAGAACGGCACTGCCCCCATTGTTACTTCAGTTCCGATGATCGAGGTCTACTCCAACAACCCGGTGACGATCAATGCTCCGCTCGCCGGCACTCAAGGACTGAATGTTGTTGGTGGTGGAACCCTGGTTCTTGCGGGTGGCAACACCAATACTACCTATAGCGGCAACACGGTGATTGGCGCCAATAACAGCACGGACACGACCATATTGCAGATCGGCAATGGCGGAACGTCCGGGGCGATTGATTTTAACAACATCATCTATTTGTGTGCGTGTTGCGATTTGGTTTTCAATCGGAGTGACACAATTACGCTGCACAGCTCCCTTGACGATAATGCAGGCAAAGCGCCAAACCTGATTGTCAATTCCGGCACGGTTATCTGGGCGCCGCAAGCGGACACATCACCCTATGATGGCGCCATTGTGAACAGTGGCGGCACTTTGGTGTTTGATTGCCCCGCTGGCGTAACAGCCATTGCCAACACGGCTGGCACGGTTAATCCCACCAACGGAACGCCCGAAACGCCCACCATTGGCAACAACTCTGGAGGCGTAAGTTTAGGCATCAATAGCGGCGGTGTTGTTCAATTGGCCGGGCCTGGCGGGAACGGGGCTAATATTCAGGCCAACAACGGCGTGCTGGACAACGGTGTCTTTGACTTGGGCGGCGATGCTGTCCAGCTCGGTTTCATTTTCGGCGCGGGCATCGTGACCAACAGCGGCGCGACCTTGGGCACCTTGACTTTGAGTGGTGGTAATGGCAATGTCTATGCCGGTTTTCCGTATATATGGACCGGGACCATTGCCGATGGAACAGCGCAAACAGCCGTGACGCTTTCCAGCGGCACGACAGTTTTTATCAGTACTAACACCTACACAGGCCCAACGATTCTCTCTGGCGGCTCATTGGTATTGAGCAATTCGGCCTCCCTTGCCAGCGCAAACATATACGTCAATAGTGGCGGCAATCTGTTTTTGGTCAACACGCCGACCATTGCCAATCCCAATGCAACCCTATACGTCGGCTCCGGACAGACCTTGGATCTCACCGGGCTGTCTGGCAATTTCAGTTTGAATGCCGGGCAGACTCTGGTTGTGACCAACACTGGCCTGGTCAAGGCGGGTGCCAACACCGTGATAGCCGCCAGCGGCTCGACCCTGATTCCCGGAGGTAATGGAACCGCCGGGACGATGAACGTCAATGGCAACCTGACCTTGAACGGGAACACCAACGTGTTTGACCTCGCAACGGCTAATACCGAAGGCGGCGGGGTCAATGACGAAATCGTTGGGAGCACCAATTTGACTCTGAGCGGCAACATCACCATTCTGGTGAACACGGCTTTCAATAACACCATTAACGCGTCCACAACCTACCGGCTGATCAAATACAGCGGCACGTTGGCGAACACGGCCACCTTCACGGTGAGTCCTCCCCTTTTGGGCGGGAACGCGGTTACGATCGACACCGTTAGCCAGCCCGGTTACGTCTTGTTGACGACTGGCGGCAGTTCGGCTCCGTCACTCACCATATCGGCAACAAACATTGATGCATTCACGGGCTATCCGGTCACCTTGACGGCTGCGGAGTCCGGTTCAAGACCCATAACGAACCAATGGTTCAATGGAGCGGTCGCGGTTCCCGGCGCGACAAGCGCCAATTACACGTTTACTCCATTGACCCCTGGTGTTTATACTTATACTCTTTATGCTACAAATGCTTATGGCAGTACCAACGCATCGGTTGTCGTCAATGTCGGCTCGCCTACCATCAGCGTCCAATGCACGTTGAATACGTCTGTTTTTGCTGATGCGCTTTATCTGGCTCCCACCGATACCGCGGGTGTAGATGCCGTGTCGAATTGGAATGTTTATCCTATCGTGCCGAATGGAGCCGGAAGGGTCAGCACCACGGCTGCAGGCATGAGCTTTACCAACCCTGTGGATTCCAATGGCTTTGCCACGCCGGTCATATTCTCCGCTGTGGGTGTGAATGACGGCTGGCATGAACTGCAGACCATTACGAGTGGTGACACGGCCAATGCCAGAATGATGAACACCTACTGGTATGCAAACCCGCTTGATACCACTCCAGCAGAGACCAATATAGTGTTCACCGTCACCAATCTTCCGAATGACACCTATGACGTGTATGTTTACTTGCTACAACAAGTCAGCTCCGGTCATGAGGGTCAAGTGGTGGTTTTTGACAGCACCTACACCAACTACCTGACTTATAGCGACAGTTTCACCTCCTCCAGCAATTTTGTGACCGGAGTCAACACCACCGGGACGGGCGTGCTTCCTTATGCGAATTATGCCTTGCTTCAGATCTCGACGGGCGGCTCCAACTCGATCTCCTTCGTCGAGGGCGGCGTGTTACCCGGAGCCGGCGGCTCGGGCGTGACCGGAGTTCAAATCGTGCCGGTGCCTCCATCTGCCATCAGGATAGTCCAGCAACCGGCGAGCCAGCGGGTGGTCACCAATTTGACGGCCACTTTCACGGTTAGGGCGGATGGATTCCCCCTGAACTACCAGTGGTATAGCGTCAGTCTGGACGGCGCGACCAATCTCATAGCCGGCGCCACGAGCGCCAGTTACACCACGCCTCCGGTGATGGATAGCAACGACGGGACCGGTTTCTTCGTGGTGGTCAGCAATTCCATAAACCAGGAGCAGAGTTCGACGGCTTATTTGACTGTCGGTCGCATGTTGACAGCGGGGCTTTTAATAGACGACCAGTTTTATTTAACGGAGAATTATCCCGACATCCTTTATGATATGTATCCGGATTCGGCGGCGAATCCTACAAATCTGACTCGAACCGTATATATAAATACATTTGAGACCACAAATGACCTGCCGGTCGAGCCGCCGCCTTACCACGCCGAGGCCGAACGCATCCATGGCCTGTTCACGCCTTCCGCGAGCGGCGACTATGTGTTCTTTATCACGTCCGACGATGCGGGATCCCTGTGGTTGAGCACCAACAGCAACCCTGCCAATTCGTATCTTATTGCGCAAAATGAGGCCTGGATGTCTGACCGGGATTGGACCTGCGCGAATACCAGCAGCGGTGAATACACGTCAGGCGATTATACAAGCGGCGAGTTCCGTTCCGATATGTTTACACTCAGCGTTAGTAACGGCGCCGTGGTTCCTTTTAACTATTATGACACGCCAAGCTGGACAGCATCGCCCGACTATAACCCCAACGACGGCGGTGTTACACTGGTGGCAGGGACGCCGTATTACATCGAACTGGACAACTACTACGGAGGTGCCGACAACCAGTGTGCGGCGGTCACCTACAAGATTGCCGGCAATTCAGATCCGAACCCCGGCGACGCGCCGCTGTTGACAAGCGCTAATAGTAATATATCCGCCAGCGTTCCGGATTCAGTGCTGCCGGTGCCGCTGCCCGTGATCACGAACATCACGGTGTCCGGATCGAGTGTGATTCTGAAAGGAAACCATGCTCTGTCGAACGCCAGGTATTATGTGTTAAGCACCACCAATTTGGCCACGCCGCTGACCAACTGGACGGTAAGCCCGCTGAATGTGTTTGATGTGAATGGCAACTTCACCGTCACCAATGGCGCTGGCGGGAATGCGACCTTCTATCAGTTGCTGGCGCCGACGCCTTAAGTTAAATTGTCCTCACACCGAAATCGGGAAGAGATCGGCTTGGGCCGGTTTCTTCCTTGTTTCGAGTTCGATCAAATGGTCGAAAAATGGATTAAACAGATTAAATAAATTGAAGACTTTATTATGTTATCAAGTGACAATTCAGACGGTTCATTGGCGCGGCGTTGCATAGGCCGGGGGAAGGCGTTCACGCTGATCGAATTGCTGGTTGTCATAGCGATTATTGCCATCCTGGCGGCGCTGCTGCTGCCGGTGCTGGCTTCAGCCAAGCGAAAAGCGCAGGACATCGCTTGCGAAAACAATCTCAAGCAGATGGCCTTGGCGGGCATCATGTATCAAGATGACTTCGGGCCGATGGATTATGATCCAAACAACGGAGAGTGGGTTAAATCATTGATGACCTATCAGGGCAATGTGGCTAATATTCGCTTTTGCCCTGTAGCCGGCACTAATAATGTTCCAGCCAACCTATATGGAACTGTAAACTGGGGGGGAACCGCTTCTTGGGCTTGGGGACAAAGCGTTAACTCCTGTGGCAGCTATACCATGAACGGCTGGTTGTATCTGCCTGTCACCGGACCAAACAGCTCAGACGCCTATATCTCCTCGGAAACCACCGTGGGCACGGGAGGACTGTTTGTTAAATCGTCGAATATCAGGCACCCATCCGAAACCCCGATGTTTAGTGACGGGAACTGGCCGGATGCCTGGCCGGATAGCGGAACGGCCGGAAACAGTGTTCAGAACAAGGGCGATATAATACCTGGGAAGGTTGATTTATTCACCGGTGAATGGACCACGTATAATCAGTCTGATGAGCAGCCTGGCAACATGATGGGGCGGTTATTGATTGCCCGGCACGGCTTCAAGGACCCCGCTGCGGCGCCACAAAGCGTAACTTTTACCGCAGCAAGTTTAGTTGGGGGCGTCAATGTCAGCCTGTGCGACGGCCATGTGGAGTATTGCAAACTGCCCAACCTCTGGAATTATTACTGGCACGCGCTTTCCGTGCCCAAGGGGTTCCCCTGATGTCCTTGCCGGTTGAACGTTTTCGCCGGGAAACAATCCCTTCCAACCGGCGGAACAGCGGAGGCTCCATAAATTGTCCTTTCACGACACCCCCGAAAAGTTTATCAAAGACATAATCCCTTAAAAATATGAATTGTCGGAGATTTTTCTGTAAGACTTCAGTTCTCGCTTCTGTCCTGGCTTTGACACCTTTGCTCAATTGGGCAGCCGATGGGTCTCTGGCGCCAAAGGACAGCGCCCCCATCGACCGTCATGCTTTGGTGACGCGGCACAACATCCAGTGGAATGATCTGAAAGGCGCAATGCCGCTGGGCAACGGCGAGTTTTGCTTCAACGCGGACGGGACCGGCCTGCAGACGTTTGGCGGGAATTCGATGTCGCACTGGGGCTGGCATTCATTTCCGCTGCCCGCCGGCGTGACCGCCGACCAGGTTCCGGCGACCGGCACGTATCAGCAAGGGCGCAACCGGGGGGGGATAATTTTTCCCCGCCGGGCACGAGAGCCATTATGGAATGGATGGATGTCAATGAGCACATTATGGATCTGGGACGGCTGCAATTATGCGACGGCGATGGGACGTCATTGCAAACGGGCGACATTTCCGGCCTGGTGCGGACGGTAAATTTATGGTCGGGCGTGCAGACTTCAGCCTATCAGGTCAACGGCCAGACGGTCAGCGTGACGACGTGCGTCCACCCGGCGCTGGACGCGGTCGTGGTGCGGATCCAATCGCCGCTTCTGGCCAGCGGCGCATTGCAGGTGTCATTGGATTTTCCGTATCCGTCACTTAACGGTGGCGCATGGGTTGGCAGTTTCTCGCAAACCAACGGGAACACGACGACCATGACGCTCAACGGCGGATCGCGCGCGGATTTTGTGCATACCCTTGACAACGCCGCGAATTATGACATTAGTCTGGCGTGGTCGGCGGGCGGAAAATTTTCAGCCGTCGGGGACATTGCGCCGAACCGGTTTTTGTTGTCGGCGCCGGGAAGCAAGAGCCTCGAATTTGTCTGCGCCTTTTCGCCTGCGCCAATTTCCAGTGAACTTCCAACAGTTGAACAGTCCTTTGTGGACACGTCCAATCATTGGGTCAATTTCTGGAGCACCGGCGGAGCGATTGACCTTTCTTGGAGCAAAGATCCGCGCTGGTTTGAACTGGAACGGCGCATCGTGCTTTCGCAATACGAATTGGCGGCGCAGGATGCAGGCGATTGGCCGGAGTCGGAAGAAGGGTTGATGGGAACTGATCCCTGGCACGGCCGGTTCCACATGGAAATGGTCTGGTGGCATCTCGCTCATTACGCGTTGTGGGATCGCTGGCCAATGGCAGACAGGGCGCTTCCCTATCAGCGTTTCATACCGCAAGCCCGGGCACTGGCGGAACAACTGGACTACAAGGGATTGAAATGGGGCAAGTCTGTCGGGCCGGAAGGGCGCACCGCGCCGTGGAGAGGCAATCAGGTATTGCTGTGGAAGCAACCGCATCCGATTTTCTTTGCGGAGTTGGACTATCGGTTGCACCCAACCCGTGCGACGCTTGAGAAATGGCGCGACATCGTTATCGGCACGGCCGACAACATGGCCGATTATCCGGATCTCAATACGAACACCGGCATTTACAACCTCTCCTTCGACATGCCGCCCAGCGAAAAAGGTATTTGGAGCAACACGGTGTTCGATCTGGCTTATTGGCGCTGGGGGCTGAACCAGGCGCAGGTCTGGCGGCAGCGGCTTGGTTTGGCCCGCGACCCCCAATGGGACGAAGTCCTCACGAATCTTGCGCCGCTGCCGGTGAGCGATGGCGTCTTTATTCTCTATCCGGGAGCCACGGATACTTACACCACCAGCGCTTATGAACATCCTGATCCTGTCGGTGTCTATGGTATGTTGCCGCCCACTGAGGGTGTGGATACCAATATTGCGCACAGCACGGTGCTCAAGGTCTGGACTACATGGAACTGGAACAACTGCTGGGGCTGGGATTTTCCCTGGATGGCCATGGCCGCCGCGCGAACAGGTGAGACGCGGATTGCGGTTGATGCGCTGTTGAAAAACAGCACGCGAAACGAATATGACATTCGCGGCGTCTGCAACGGCTGGTATCTGCCCGGCAATGGCGGCCTCTTGTATGCCGTTGCCATGATGGCGGCGGGATGGGATGGAGCGCCCGCCGGCAAACATGCACCGGGATTTCCAGATGACGGCAACTGGGTGGTGAGGTGGGAAGGATTGAATAGAGCCCCCTGATTTAGGATTGGCGTCCCCGTTATGTTCACCTCATCACGTTTACAAACGATGGATTTCCCAGTTTCATTTTCACCCGCCTCTTTCTCCGGGAGGACATTATGTGATCTTTGCAAGTTCTCGCGTATGTGGTGGGCGTGGACCTCGGCGATGCTGTTGCTGGGCGGATTTCAAACCGCCCCGGCCCAAACCGCCAGGACCTTTACGGCCCTTGATCGAGCGGCCTGCTATTCGGCTTGGATGAATGCGTTTTATTATACCAATAGCGAGGGCGGGCGTTTCAGGGATCAGGAAGGTGGTGATGCCAACACGTCCTTCTGGCAGGGTGCAGAAATGATCGAGGTTGTCGAGGATGCCGTGACAGCCGGCGTGGACACAACCAACAGGGTCATTTCGCTATGCACCAGCTTTACAAATGACAATTCAATGAACTGGTCTTGGAATACCTATAACGACGATATAATGTGGGCAGACAATGCGTTCAACCGGGCCTATCAACTGACTGGGAACACCAATTATCTAAACATCGCCAAAACTAATTTTGATTTGGCATTTGCTCGTGGCTGGAATACCAATGGTGGCGGCCTTTACCAGGACACTGGAACTGGCGCATCGTTCTGCACCTGTGGCAATGGTCCGTGCGCCGATGCGGCCTTTCTGCTTTACACGAACTTGCACAACACCAGCTATTTGACCACGGCATGGGAAGTATACGACTGGATGGTGACGAATGATTATGTTTCCTCGACCGGCGGGGTGGAGGAAGGTCCCGGCAACCCCGGCGTCTATTTCACCTATGACCAGGGCACTTTTGCGACCATTGCCTTTTGGCTCGGGGATACCAACAGGGCGTATATGGTGGGCAACTTTGTGACGAACCATTGGGGAGTCAATATGCAATCGTTTGGTCCCGGCTCTGATGGCGGCCCGATGAATGGCATCTGTCTGCGCGGGCTGGCGCGGACGGGTCACAACATCCCCTTTTTGCAGGCAGCGTGTGAAAACGCCTGGAGTTGGCAGAATATTCGCGGACTCACGCCCACCGATTGGAGCGAACGAAGCCCCGACACGAACCTCCTTTATTGCGCTGACTGCATGAGCCAAGCGGCCGGTGTGTGTAGCGTGCCGCCGGGCGTGCCACCGACCTTGCCGGGGACGGCGGTGGACGTGGTGGGCAGTCAGGCCACCTTCAGCGCGGCCTTTGGGAACAGCAATCCTTATGAGGGGCTGCCGGCAGATTATTATGGGACCACCTTCGATGCGGCCCTTGGGGTTGGCAATACCGCCCTCGACGGCGGCTTGAGCGGTAAAGGCTATACCTTCACTAATAACCTCGGGGCGGGCAATACCTACCAGTGGCAGTTCATCGGCGGTGGAGTGACGAATAATATAGCCGGCGCAACAAACTTGACGTTGACACTCTCGAACTTGCAACTGTCCAACACGGGTTCCTACCAGCTAAGGGCGTCGAACGGCCCGACCGTCGTGGTGAGCGCCCCCGCTTCGCTGACGGTGAACAACGCATCGGCGCCGGTGAACAATGTGATTATTTCCTATGCCGCTCAAACCGCAGGGGCCTACGGTATCGGCTTGACGCCCACGTGGACGGTGGCGCCGGGCAGTATAATCTACAAACAAATTCCCAGCAGCACGAATGGTGATTTCGATTTGGAACCATCCTGGGGCAACCGGAATGTCAATTGCCTGACGGCGGGCGATGGGCTTACGGTTTGTCCAGGTGGCAGTCCAACTACCACGGCCACGAACTATGTGACCTGTGGCAACGGGGGCAGCCCGGCGGCGGGTTCCTTGGTGACCTACACGCTCACCAATTCGTCGGCCAGCCGGCTATAATTTGACGAACATCACGGTCTATGGCGGGTGGAAGGATGGCGGCCGCGACCAGCAGGCTTACACGGTGTATTATTCCACGGTGGCAGCGCCGGACACATTTATTTCACTGGGCAGCGTCAATTATCTGCCCTCCAATCCCGCCTCCCTGGGATGCGCCACGCTGGCGACGCTGAGGCCGGCGTCGGGGGTGCTCGCCTCGAACGTGGCGGCGGTGGAGTTTAACTTTACCATCCGGGTTCGGAGAACGGCTATTGTGGCTATGCGGAAATAGCCTTGTATGGCACGGCCTTGTCCCCGAAGGTGGTGACGAACACGTTGCCGGTGACGGCGGCGGATGTGGTGGGCAGCCAGGTTGTGTTCACGGCGGCGTTCACGGCGGCAAGCCCGCTGACCTACCAGTGGCAGGTCATCAGCGGTGGAGTGACGAACGATATTCCCGGCGCAACGAACACGACGTTGACACTGGCCGACCTGCGACCGACCGACACGGCTTCGTACCAACTCCAGGCGTCGAATGCCTATGGCGTGACGGTGAGCAGCGCGAGTTCACTGACGGTGAGCAGCGCGCCGGCGGCGGTGAACAATGTCATCACTGCAATGGCGGCGCAGACGGGAACCGGCAGCGGCACATTCACGCCGACTTGGATGGTGACGACGAACGGCAGCCTGATTGCGGGCCAGTCGCCCAGCAGCGCCACTGGCAATTTCAGCGAGGAAGTCCCGGGTCGAAACGTTAACTCACTGACGGCGGGCGGTAGTTTGGGGCTGACTCAAATACCCGGAGGTTATGGCATATCCACCAGCACGAACTATGTGACCTGTGGCGATGGAATTGGCATAGACGGAAGCAAAGCCGGGCAAACGATTGTTTACACGCTGACGGGCTCAGCCAGCGGCTATGACCTGACCAATATCATGGTCTATGGCGGCTGGTCAGACGCGAGCCGGGATCAACAGGCCTATACGGTTTATTATTCCACCGTGGCGGCCCCGACGACCTTTAATTTACTGGGCAGCGTCAATTATCTTCCTGCGGACCCGGCCAATGCGCAATCGGCGACACGCGCGACGCTGACGCCGGCGTCGGGTGCGCTAGCCACGAACGTGGCGGCGGTGATGTTTAATTTTACCAATCCGGCTTCGGAGAACGGCTATTGTGGCTATGCACAAATTGACATATACGGAGTTCCCACTTTAGTGCTGGCCACCAATCCGACCAACATCGTGTATCACGTCGCAGCCAACAAACTGACAATAGGCTGGCCCAGTGATCACATTGGTTGGCAGTTGCAAGTGCAGACCGACAACCTGGCTCAAGGAATGGGCACAAACTGGTTTGATGTCGTCGGCTCGACCACCACCAACGAGTGGTCGATCCCCGTCAACCCCAATGATGGCAGTATCTTTTATCGCCTTGCTTCCCCGTGACGACTAACGACATGAAAGCTTTCAATAAATCAGTTGCGGGTGCGGCAGTCCGACTGGCTATTGCCATATTTCCTCTCATTTTCGTTGTGAGCGCATTTGCCGGCCTGCGCGTCGGGCAGTTGCGCTGCGAATATCTTGAGAACCCGCTGGGTATTGACGTCACGCAGCCGCGATTGAACTGGATTTTGGATTCCAACGAACGAGGACAAAAACAGACCGCCTACCAGATCCTTGTCGCCAGTGGCGCGGATGAATTGAAAAATGACCAGGGCGATTTATGGGATAGCGGCAAGATTTCTTCCGATCAAACAACATTCATCACTTATGACGGAAAACCTCTGGCGTCACGAGAATCGTGTTTCTGGAAGGTCCGCAGTTGGGATGAGGCCGGCAAACCTTCGCCGTGGAGCAAAACCGCCTTTTGGGAAATGGGCTTGTTGGCAACCAACGACTGGCAGGCGCAGTGGATCACCCGGACGACGAATATTAACGAACTGCCCGCGCCCTTTTTTCGCCGGGAACTGTTGCTGGACGGCAAGGTCAAAAAAGCGCGGGTTTATATTTGCGGCCTTGGCTACTACGAACTCCACATCAATGGCCGGAAGGTGGGCGACCATCTGCTGGATCCCGGCTTCACGCGCTATGACAGGAGCGATCTTTATGTCACGTATGACGTGACATCATTTCTTAAATCCGGCCTCAACGCACTCGGCGTGATACTCGGCAACGGCTGGTTCAATGTGCAGACCAAAGCCGTCTGGAATTTTCATGAAGCACCGTGGCGTGAAACCCCCAGGCTGCTCCTGTCATTGGTCATTGAATATGCCGATGGCCGCACAGTCGTCGTCGGCAGTGATGGAACCTGGAAAACTTGCACCGGGCCGATTGTGTTCGACAGTATTTACGGCGGCGAGAACTATGATGCGCGACTGGAAAAACCGGGTTGGGACAAACCCGGCTTCGACGACTCCGCATGGCAGGCGGCGCTGGTGGTTGACGCCCCAAAAGGCAAACTTGCCGCCCAGATGATGCCTCCGATTGAAGCGGATCAAATCCTCAAACCTGTCAAACTGACGGAACCCAAGCCCGGCGTTTTCATTTTTGACATGGGCCAGAATTTTGCGGGCATCACCGAATTGAAAGTACGCGGGCCGGCGGGAACGAAAGTCACGTTGCGTCACGGCGAACGATTGTTTCCCGAAGGCACGCTTGACACGCGCGACATCGCACAACATGTGAAGCGGATGGGCAAGGACCAGCAGTTTCAGACCAGCATTTACATTTTGAAAGGTGGCGGCACGGAAACGTGGCGGCCGCGCTTTACCTACTACGGTTTTCAGTATGTCGAGGTCACGGGTTTTCCCGGTCGGCCGACGTTGCACTCGTTGCGTGGCATTTTCACGCACTCGGCGGTTCCGGTGGACGGCTCGTTTGAATGTTCCAATCCTCTCCTAAACAGAATCTGGCGTGCGGCCCGCTGGTCTTACTTGAGCAACCTGCAAGGCATTCCCACCGATTGTCCGCAGCGCGAGAAGAACGGTTGGACGGGGGATGCGCAACTTGCCGCCGAACAGGGCATTTACAACTTCAGGCCCGCCAGCATTTATACCCAGTGGATCAATGACCTCGGCGACGAGCAGCGACCGGGCGGCCAGTTGCCGGGCATCGTGCCGACGAGCGGCTGGGGCTACACCTGGGGCAATGGCCCGGCCTGGGACAGCGCGTTCGAGCTGATCCCGTTTTATCTTTACGAATATTACGGCGACGCGCAGCCGTTGCGCGACCATTACGACGGTATGAAGCGTTATGTGGATTACCTCACCAGTCGGGCGACAAATGGCATTGTCAACATCGGTCTCAATGACTGGGCGCCGTTCAAGACACGGACTCCGGCCGACATTACCGACACCGCTTATTATTATCGCGATGCCCAAATCGTGGCGTTGGCCGCGTCGTTGCTCGGTAAAGCAGATGATGCCACAGAATACAACCAGCTCGCGGAGCAGATTAAAAAGACCTTTAACAACCATTTTTTCAACGCGGACACCGGCACTTACGGCAATGGCAGCCAAACCTCGCTCAGTTGCGCGTTGTATCAAGGCCTGGTCGAGCCGGAAAATCAGGCGCGGGTGGTGCAAAACCTCGTGACCAAGGTTGCGGACAGCAACGGCCACATTGACACCGGTATTCTCGGCGCAAAATATATTCTCAATGCCTTGACCGATCATGGGCGCGCGGACGTGGCCTACCAGATGGCGTCGCAAAAAGACTTGCCAAGCTGGGGTTGGTGGATTGAGCAGGGTGCCACCACGTTATGGGAAGATTGGGATGGTTCGGAATCGCGCAATCACATCATGTACGGCGACATCAGCGCCTGGTTTTACAAGGCGCTCGCCGGCATCAATGAGGATCCCGCCGCGCCCGGCTTCAAGCATTTTATCATTCGCCCGCAACCTGTCGGAGATCTTACATTTGCGCGGGCCGAATATGATTCGATCCATGGCAAAATTGTGAGCGCATGGAAAATCAGAAATGGAGCATTCACTCTGAACGTGGCGATTCCGCCTAACACGACGGCCACCATCTTTTTACCGAATGCAAAATTGGCGGACGTGCGCGTAAATGGCAGGCCTGCGATTAAGGCGGACGGAGTAATATCGTTCTCGCAGGAGGCTAAAACTACAATTTTTGAAGTCGAATCCGGCCAATACAATTTTACCACGCCATGCCAACCGGCTGGAGGTTCCTGACTCAATTAATCATCAGGTAAACACCAGCAAACGGAGTAGCCATGCAACCAGACACATCTCAAACCGAACCATCACCCTTAGCCCAACTTCGAAAAGCGGTTTTCGAAGGTTCACTTAAGGAATGCTCGATTCTATTCGCGGTTGTTTTTGTCGTTCTCGCAGGGCCGGCGCGGGCTGTTGATACATTTGTTTATTTCGGTTCACACGGGGAACGGGCAAACATTGGATTCTCGCTGGCGCATTTTGATACCGACACCGGCAAACTCACAACTCCGGTGTTCTTACAAGGAGCGGTCGCGCCCGCATATTTCATCATCAGTCCCGATGGAAGGCGTCTTTATGCCTGCAATTCGGCTCCGGGCAGTTCATTGAGCGCTTATGCCATTGATTCCGCCACGGCGAAGCTGACATTTTTGAACCAGAAACCCAGTGACGGTGGAGATCCGAGTTACATCAGCCTGGACGCCACAGGTCGCCATGTGTTGGTGGCCAACTTTGAAGGGGGCAGCATCATCGTATATGCACTATTGCCCGACGGAAGCATCGGCGAGCGCACCGCATTTGTGCAGGACACCGGCGCCAGCGTCAATCCCGTTAGGCAGTCTCACGCCCATGCGCATTCGATCCGTGTTGATCCGAGCAACCGGTTTGTGTTGGCGGCTGACTTGGGATTGGACAAGTTGTTCGTCTATCGCTTTGACCAGAAAACCGGCTCGCTTCAGCCGAATGACCCGCCTTTCGCAACCGTGGCGCCTGGATCGGGTCCACGCCACATCGTGTTTCATCCCAACGGCCGCATTGCCTACTTGATCAACGAAATGGCCAGCACCATTATTCGTTTCGGCTGGGACTCAAATCACGGCGTCCTGACGCAATATGAGACTGTCTCCACGCTTCCGAAAGATTTTACGGGAACGAGCACTTGCGCGGAAATTCTCGTGCATCCCAGCGGCAAGTTCGTTTACGCCACCAACCGGGGCTACAACAGCGTGGCCGTGTTTTCCGTCGAGGCGGGTACGGGACGGCTGACCTTGATCCAGAATATCCCAACCCAAGGCAGGACGCCGCGCAATTGTGAATTCGATCCCACCGGCCGCTGGCTGCTGGTTAGCAATCAGGACAGCAATAGTGCGGTGGTTTTCCATATTGATCAAGCCACCGGGCGGCTGACGCAAGTCGGGGAGCCGGTCACAGTGCCGGCTCCATTCTGTGAGCGATTTCTCCCCGTGGGCAAGTAATGCTAAAACTTGCGTAAAAAATGTCCTATCAATGCAATATCAAACATATGAAAATCCGAACTCTATTTGGCTCCATTCTTTGCTGTGCCACGCTTATGCCAGCCAGCGCTCAAACCAAGCAAGCTTCCGGCATTCCGCATCTCGCCAAACAAGGCACGGCCACCCAGTTGATCGTTGACGGCAAGCCTTTCTTGATCCTTGGCGGGGAACTGCGCAATTCCACTTCCTCCAGCTTCGATTACATGGCGCCCATATTGGCCAAATTTTCCGCTGATCATCTTAATACCGTCCTGGCACCAGTTTGCTGGGACCTGACCGAACCCGAAGAAGGCAAGTTCGACTTTAGCCTGGTGGACGGAGCCATCCGGCTTGCCCGGCGGAATAATATGCACCTCGTTCTCCTATGGTTCGGAAGCTGGAAAAATGGCGTGTCCACTTACCCTCCGCTCTGGGTGAAAACGGATCTGAAGCGTTTTCCGCGCGCCCAAGGCAAAGACGGTCACAGTCTGGACATTCTCTCGACCTTCAGCGATGCGAATCTGAACGCCGACGCCCACGCCTTTGCGGCATTGATGCGACACGTTCGCAAGGTGGATGGCCACATGCACACTGTATTGATGATCCAGGTGGAGAACGAAGTGGGTGTTCTCGGCGACTCACGGGACCGGGCGGCGGCGGCGAACGAAGCCTTTCAGCAGCCGGTGCCGAAAGAGTTGATGGATTACCTTGAGCAGCATAAAGATGCTTTGATGCCGGAGTTTCGCGCGAGATGGGAGACCGGCGGCTTCAAGACAACCGGCAGTTGGGAAGACATTTTCGGCGCCAGCGAATGGACGGATCAAATGTTCATGGCGTGGAATTATGCGCATTACGTTGGCCTGGTGGCTGCGGCTGGTAAAGTCGAATATCCGCTGCCAATGTATGTGAACACATGGCTGCCCGATTGGCAGCAGAGGGCGCGCCTGAAACCCGGCAACTATCCGAGCGGCGGCCCGGCGCCTGAGGTGATGGATGTCTGGAAGGCCGGGGCGCCGCAAATTGACATTCTCTCACCTGACACTTACAGCGGTTTTGAAGAGCGATGCGCATCGTATCACCGCCGCGATAATCCGCTGTTCATTCCCGAATTGGCCAGGGAGACCCGAACGTGCAGCGCCATTTTTTATGGGTTTGGGCAATACGATGCCATCGGTTTCTCACCGTTTGGAATGGAAGGCCTGCCGGATTTTTCCGAAGAACTTGGCAGCGCCTATGCAGTTCTGGCGCAAATCGCCCCGGTGCTTTTGGAAAACCAGGGCAAAGGCGTAATTGGCGGGGCCTTTCTGGACATGGATCATCCAACCCAACAATTGCGGGTTGGCGACTACACGCTAAACTTGGGAGTCGCCCATCATTATTCGTTCACAACGCCGGAGTATCCTGCGGGCATCTTCATCCAGACCGGTCCCGATGAATATCTAGTGGCCGGGCGCGGTCTGACCGTCACCTTCACCCCGAATTCTCCGGGAGA
Organism: uncultured Verrucomicrobiae bacterium; assembly: GCA_963755515.1. Classification (GTDB taxonomy): domain Bacteria; phylum Verrucomicrobiota; class Verrucomicrobiia; order Limisphaerales; family UBA11358; genus UBA11358. Next base: position 162,534 of record CAVWKA010000002.1, read on the forward strand.
TGCTCCGATTGTCAAGGTCGCCACGGTCGAAGAAGGTGTCTTCGTGAACGGCCGTTGGGTCGCGGGCCGCCGGCTGAATGGAGACGAAACCCTTTCGGGCGACGGCCTGCGGTTTAACGGTGACTACACGATCCAGCACGTCAAATTGTATCGGTATCGTTGAGATGGCAGCTTGAATCGCATCTACAACATTAAATAAAAAGCAATATATTTCATTGCAGAAATTTATTTTCAACTCTGAACGCCTTTCATTTCCATTCCATGCGCGCCATTCGATTTTTTATTTTAATCAATTTCACGTTGTTGGCCTGTTGTTCTGTCTTTGGACAAGACGAGCCAGTGTATAAAAATGTGGGTGCGCCGCTGGAACAGCGCGTGAACGATCTTTTTGGCCGGCTGACACAGGATGAAAAATTGGCGCTGCTGAGTGGCACGGGTTTTACGACGCAACCGAATTCGCGGCTGAGTGTGCCGGGGATGGACATGGCGGATGCCGGCCAGGGTGTGCGCGGCGGACCGAGTGGCACGTTGGGCCCGGCTACGGCATTTCCCGCCGGCGTGGAGATGGCTTCAACCTGGGACACCAATTTAATTCGTCAAGTTGGCCAGGCTATTGGCGACGAGGCGCGCAACAAAGGCACCGGCGTGCAGGTTGAGCTTGGCCCGGCGATCAATATCCATCGCTCGCCGCTGGGCGGTCGCGACGGCGAGTATTTCACCGAAGACCCGTTTCTCGATGCCCAACTGACCGTCGCCTATGTCCAAGGCATGCAAAGCATGGAGGTCGGCGCGTGCCTCAAGCATTTTGCCTGCAACAATCAAGAAATTGACCGTGGCGAGGTGAACGTGATTGTCGGCGAACGCGCCTTGCGGGAAATTTATTTGCCCGCGTTCAAGGCGGGCGTCCAGGAAGGCAAGGCTTGGGCGATCATGAGTTCTTACAACCGGATTAACGGATTCCACGCCTCAGCCAATCATTATCTGCTGACGGACGTTTTGAAAAAAGAATGGGGTTTCGACGGCTTGGTGATGTCCGATTGGGGGGGTGTTCATGAAACCGACGCGGTGCAGGCAGGAAATGATTTGGAAATGCCCACCGACAGGAACATGTCCGTGCCGAAATTGAAAGCCGCGCTGGCTGACGGAACTGTCATGCAGGCGGCGGTGGACGATTCGGTTCACCGCATTTTGCGGACTGTCATTCGCACCGGGTTGCTCGACGGTCCGATGCATCCCGACCCGACGCAAGTCAATTCGCCCGCGCACGCGGCGCTGGCCCTTGAAATTGCGGAAAAGGGAATCATCCTGCTCAAAAATCAAAAAAATATTTTGCCGTTGGATTCAGGAATAAAATCAATCGCTGTCATCGGAGAATGGGCGGAGCATTTGCAGATTGACGCGTTGGGCAGCCCTCAAGTTCCCCCGACGCATGTCGTTCAATTGCTCGATGCCATCAAAGCCCGCGCCGGTGGCACAACCGTTAAATACGTTCCAGCCGGCGGAAACGGCGACCCGTTGACTGCGTCGGCGGTCATGTTGCCCGACGGAAGCGGACACGGATTCAAGGCCGAGTATTTCAAAAATCGCGATTTGCAGGGCCAGCCCGCGCTCATACGCGTGGATGAAAAAATTGATCTCCAAAATCCGCGCCCGCCCGCGCCTGGTTTTCCTCAAAACGATTTCAGCGTCCGCTGGTCCGCCAGGCTCACCGCGCCGGCCACCGGCAAATATATTTTCACTTTCACGAGCGACGACGGTTGCCGCGTCTTTCTGGATGGGAAAGCCATCATTGATCATTGGGTCGAAACCACGGCGACGCCATTCCGTGGCGAGGCCGAATTGGCTGCGGGAAAAACTTACGATTTGCGCATCGAGTATTTCCAAGCTGGCGGCAGTTACGAGGCGCAACTCAACTGGCAATGGCCGGGAGAACGACTTTTTGACGACGCCGTCGCCGCTGCGAAAAAATCCGAAGTCGCCATCGTTTGCATTTCCACGCAGGGCATGGAAGGCGAAGGCAACGACCGTCCGTCAATGAATTTGCCCGGTAATCAGGTCGATTTAATTCGCGCCATCACCGCCGTCAATAGAAAAACCATCGTCGTACTCAACAATGGAACGCCCGTCACGATGAAAGATTGGCTCGCACAAGTGCCGGCGATTGTTGAAGGCTGGTTTCCCGGACAGGAAGGCGGAACGGCGCTCGCCGCCATTTTGTTCGGCGACGTGAATCCGTCCGGTAAACTGCCCGACACGCTGGCGGCCAATCGCAACGATTATCCCGACGCAAATAATTATCCCGGGGTGAATCACGAGGTCCATTACGCGGAGGGCATTTACGTCGGCTACCGTCATTTTGACAAGGACAACATCCGGCCGCTTTTCCCGTTTGGCTACGGCTTGTCCTACACCACGTTCGGCTATAAAAATCTCCAGCTTTCACAAAAGCAACTTGCGCCTGACGGCAGTGTCACCGCCAGCGTAGACATCACCAACACCGGCAAACGCGCCGGCGAGGAAGTGGTGGAACTTTACATTCACGATCTCCATCCTCAAATTGACAAACCGGTTCGCGAGCTGAAGGGATTTGCAAAAGTTGCGCTGCAACCCGGCGAAACGAAGACCATTCAATTAACCATCCGGCCGCGTGACCTGGCTTACTTCGATGTGCCCGGCAATCAATGGAAAGCGGACACCGGTGACTATGAAATTGAAGTCGGCGCGTCTTCACGCGACATCCGGCAAAAGGCAATGGTACAATTAATCGCAGATTTTAGCGATAAAAACTTGTAATCCAGGTCAACCGCTTGTGACCGTCGGAATCAACGCCGACGCCGAGCAACACTGTCCGGGCAGCAGGGCGATGAAGATTGTTCCCTGCTGTATCGCTCCTTCCGTCCGCACGGAATGGCAGAAGACGGTCTGCGACTCAACGTCTGGGCGCCCGCCGCCAATATGAACCGGAAACTTCCGGTCATGGGCACACTCCGAGCAGCCAGATCAAAAAACTATCAATTTGGGAGGTAGATTGTTTCAGCTTGAATGTTAAGCTTGCATCATCTCAATGACCAAACATGCGCAAATCCACTTGTTGTCGGGCGAACTGTGTTCGGCGATGGAGGAAACGTGAGTTCATTAAAACCGTATAAAAATCCACGTGAAAGCATCTGTTAAATTAGTTGCAGGTGCGGTCGGACCGTATCTCGTGCCGCTGATTTGCAGCGTTGGTTTGCTTCTGTTGGCCGCGCCCGCCCGCGCGCAAATTGCCCTCGTGGACAATGAATTAACGACTGCTTCGACTTTCAACAACAGCAGCACAGCCCTTCTGCTCACCACAAATCTCACGGTTTCGGCATCGGCAAACACATTGGTGGTGGTGGCGACTTATAGAGATAGTGCATCTACCATAACAGATGCGCCGCCAACATTAATTTGGACTAACGCCACCACGACAAACACTCTCACACGGATCGTACAAAATCAAAGTAAATATGCTAGCGGTGGCCGTGGCTCCGCGATTTATTACTTGTATAATCCTCCAGCCGGGGCTGGTTTTAATATTTCAGGCAAATTATCGGGTCAGACGGGGTCTTCGGGAGCTTTGGTGGCATACACTCTTAGCGGCGTTGACACCACTATCGTCCCTCCGCCGTCGGGTTCTGCAGGGGCTAGCCCCGGCGGCGCAACCCTTTCGTTTACTGTGAGCGGCACAACAAATAATATCTGGGCTGCAGTTGGCGGCGCTAATGCGGCAGCCACCGTAAACACCATTACTGCTACAAACAGCGGCATGGCAACTGGCACACCGGTTTTAACCACCACGAGTGGAGGGTTCAGCAGCACCACCACCGCTTTGATGGGCTACATATCATCAATTCTCTTTGGGGGTTCGGATATGTTTACCATGACAGGTGTGTCAGCAGACTGTTCGTTGTCCGCCGCAGTATTCAGGCCGTCGAACCCAAATTTTCTTGCCATCGGCCAACAGCCGCAAACGGTTACCATACCCTCCGGCCAGAACGCGACGTTCACGGTGAGTGCGAACGGGAATCCGGCGATTACCACCTATCAATGGTATGAGATCAGCGGTGGAGTGACCAATTTGATCGCGGGCGCCACCGCGAGCAGTTACACAACCAATGTCCCGACAGTGAGCGCCGGCTATTTTGTCGTGGTCGGAAATGGCAGCACCAACATAACCAGTTCCGTGGCCGCACTGAACATCGTCACCAGCGGAATATGGAATACGTCCAGCGGCAGTTGGAACACACCCGGCAACTGGGTGGGGAACGCGACGGCCAGCGGCATTGGTGCCACGGCTTGGTTTACAAACGATCAAGGCGGGACGGTGACTCTCGATAATACCCCCGGTTTTACGGTGGGCACGAATTTCTTTGGCGTCACTGGCGACGTGACCCCTCAGACACCCTGGATAATCAACTCCGGTTCGCCGGCCGGGACATTGACGATGGCTGTCAATCCGACGGTGCCTACTAGTGTGGTTTCCGGCAGTTCTGCCAACACCGTTTCCGGAGTTCCGGTGATCACCGTTTACGCTAATAACCCGGTGACAATCAATGCTCCGCTGGCGGGCAACCAGGGCCTGTATGTCAATGGAGGTGGAACCCTGGTTTTGGCGGGCGGCAATACCAATAATGCCTACAGCGGCCCCACGGTAGTTGGCGCTAACGCTTCGGACACGACCGCGTTGCAGATCGGTGATGGCGGAACCTCCGGGGCGATTGATTTTACCAACCCCGTCTATTTGTCCGGGTATGCGCAATTGATTTTCAACCTTAGCGACACAATTAAGGTGTCCAGCGTCTTCATGTGTCAGGCAGGCAAAGCGCCAAACGTGATTGTCAATTCCGGCACTGTTATCATGGCGCCGCCAATAGAGACCCCCGTCCCCTGGCTTGGCGCCATTGTGAACAATGGAGGCACCCTGGTGTTGGATTGCGCCGCCGGCGTAGACCTTGTTCAAAACTCGAGTGGCACGGTTGATATTACCAACGGAACTCCCGCCTCGGCCACCTCTGGCCCGAACGGGGGAAACTCGGGAGGCGTATCTTTAGGGATCAACAGCGGCGGTGTTGTTCGACTGGCCGGGCCTGGCGGGAATGGGGTTAATGTTCAAGCCAACAACGGCGTGCTGGACAACGGTATCTTTGATTTGGGCGGGGATGCTGTCCAGGTCAATTTCATTGCCGGCACAGGCATCGTGACCAATAGCGGTGCGACTTTGGCCACGTTGACTCTGGGTGGTGGCGCCATTGGTGGTGGCACCGCTGAACCGGGATTTCCATGGAACGGGACCATTGCCGATGGAACGACGGCTAAAACAGCCGTAACACTTTCGGGCGGCACGACGGTTTTTGCCGGTCCCAATACCTACACCGGCAACACGATGCTGGCTGGAGGCTCGTTGATGTTGAGCAGTTCGGCCATCCTTGCCAGCGCAACCATATCCGTTGGCTCCGGCCAGACAATGGATGTCTCCGGGCTGTCTGGCAATTTCAGTTTGAATGCCGGCCAGAGCCTGGTTGTGACCAATACGGGCCTCGTCAACGCGGGCGCCAAGACGGTGATTGCCGCCACCGGCTCGACCCTTGTTCCCGGAGGCAATGGAATTGCGGGCACGATGACCATCAATGGCAACCTGACCTTGAATGGGAACACCAACGTGTTCGATCTGGCAACGGCCTCAACCGAAGGCAGCGGGGTCAACGACGAAATCGTTGGGATCAACAATTTGAATCTGAGCGGCAACATCACAATTCAGGTTAACACGGGTTTCAATAGCACCTTTAATCCGGCGACAACCTACCGGCTGATTAAATACAGCGGCAGCATGGCGAACACCGCCACCTTTACGGTGGTTCCTTCCATCTTGGGTGGAAACCCGGCCACCATTGACACGACCAGCCAGCCTGATTACGTCTTGTTGAAAACTGGCGGCAGCAGTTTGCCTCCGTCAGTCTCCATTTGGACCAATAAGTTCGGTGGCAGTTGGGGTGCTGCCGTTAACTGGAACGGGGGCGCTATCGCCTCCGGCAGCGGCAACACCGCTGACTTCAGCACGCTCACGTTGGGAACTTCACCGACCGTGACGCTGGACGGGACGTGGACCATCGGCAACATGATTTTTGGCGATCAGGGCAATGCTTATGGCTGGACATTGGGCAACGGCAGCGGCGGTCCGCTGACGCTAGCTGTGAGCAGCGGTTCGCCGAACATTACGGTGAACAATCAGACCGCCACCATCAGCGCCGGGCTGGCCGGTTCGGCGGGCATGACCAAGACCGGGGCGGGCATTCTATCGCTGGCGGTTGAGGAAGAGTCCTTGAGCGGCGTAACCGTAGTGAGCAACGGCGTGCTGCAATTGTCCGCCAACCCCGGCGATGACGGCAACGGGACACTCTCGAGTTCGGCGATCACGGTTTATGGCCCTGGAGAATTGCAGATTAACGCCGACGATGCCTCGGGCTACAACGTCAGTCTTCCGTTGACGCTTATTGGCGGCGATATGCGTCAGGTCTTCGCATACAGCGAAACCTTGAACCGTCCGATCACACTAGACAACGGCACCATCACGGCCAACCCCGGTACTGGTGACCAAAACAATCCTCCGCATTTGAATGGCGATTGTTACAACCTGATTGGCGGCCCCGTTATCACCGCGCCCGACAGCACGAATTACATTACGATGCCGGCGGGCACGCAATTTAGTCTTCGGGGTGGCTCCTTCAGCAACGCGCCCAACTCGGTGTTGATTGTCAACGGCGTGTTGGACAACTTTGCCACTGGCTCCTTTGGTCCGCAGTCGCTGACTAAAGCCGGGGCCGGGAGCATGATTTTGAACAGCAACTGCACCTACACCGGGTCCACGACTATCAGTGGCGGAGCCTTGGAGGTGGACGGTTCGACGTCGAGCAGTTCGGCGGTCACGGTCAACAGCGGTGGTTTTTTGAGTGGCACGGGCACAATCAATGGTGGCGTCGCAGTTCAGTCAGGCGGGACGCTCATGTCCGGCACAGCGGCCAGCATGGGCACGCTGACCATCGGCAACGGGCTGACGTTTGGTGGCGGCAGCACCAACGTGATGCGCATCAACAAGACGGGTGCCACGCTCAGCAGCGATTTGCTGCGAGGGATGGCATCGGTGAGTTACGGCGGCACGCTTACGGTGACGGCCGCGGGCGATGTCCTGGCGCCGGGCGACACCTTCACGCTGTTTAATGCATCCAGCTATGGCGGCGTTTTCACCACTTACAACCTCCCGGCGCTGGCATCCGGTTTGAGCTGGGACGTATACCAACTGGCTGTTAATGGCACCATTCAGGTAGTGTCAGGGAGCAGCATATCGCCGAACGTCACCGCCGAGGTTTCCGGCGGCGCGGTGTCCTTGTCTTGGCCGATGACTTACATTGGTTGGACACTGCAGGTTCAGACCAACAGTCTGGACGTCGGCTTGAGCACCAACTGGGTGGACATTTCCAACAGCACCATAACCAACCAGATGGTTCTCCCCATCAATCCGGGCAATGGCTGTGCCCTTTATCGTCTGGTTTATGGGGAGGTCGCCCCGATCAACCGCTACGCGCTGGTGACGCGGCACAACATCCAGTGGACTAGTCCGACCGGAACAATTCCGCTGGGCAACGGTGAATTTTGCTTCAACGCGGACGGGACCGGATTGCAGACGTTTGGCGGGAATACGATGTCGCACTGGGGCTGGCATTCATTTCCACTGCCTCCGGGAGTGACCGCCGCCCAAATTCCGGCGACCGGGACGTTTGAGACGGGGCGCGTCGATGGGCCGGACAATCCCCCGCCGGGCACGGAAGCAATCGAAACATGGATGACACAGAATCCGCACATAATGAATCTGGGCAGGCTGCAATTATGCAACTCCGATGGGACGGCACTAACAACGGGCGAAATTTCCGGCATGGTGGGGACAATGAATTTATGGTCGGGCATACAGACTTCAAGCTATCAGGTCAACGGCCAGACGGTCAGCGTCGAGACGTGCGTCCACCCGGCGCTGGACGCGGTCGTGGTGCGGATTCAATCGCCGCTGGTTGCCAGCGGCGCATTGCAGGTGTCATTGGATTTTCCGTATCCAGCACTGGCTAATAATTCGTGGGTTGGGGATTTCTCGCCGACCAACGCGAACACGACGACAATGACAATGAACGGCGGATCGCGCGCGGATTTTGCCCGGGTCCTCGACACCACGAACTATAACGTCAGCCTTGCGTGGTCGCCGGGAGGGGAAATTTCAGCCGTCGGGAACACTGCACCGAACCGTTTTTTGTTGTCCGCGCCGGGAACCAACTGCCTTGAATTTATCTGTGTGTTTTCGAACGCGCCGGTTTCCGGCACGCTTCCGACCGTTGATCAGTCTTTTGTGGACACGTCCAATCGCTGGGTCAATTTCTGGAGCACAGGCGGCGCGATTGATCTCTCCGGCAGCGAAGATTCGCGCTGGTTCGAACTGGAACGGCGCATCGTGCTTTCGCAATACGAATTGGCGGCGCAGGACGCGGGCAGTTGGCCGGAGTCAGAAAACGGATTGATGGGGATAGATCCATGGGTCGGCCAGTTCCACATGGAGATGCTCTGGTGGCATTTGGCCCATTACGCGTTGTGGAACCGCTGGTCCATGTTGACAAATACGCTTCCCTATCAGCGTTTCGTACCGGGAGCCCTGGCGCTGGCGGAACAGCTCGACTACAAGGGATTGAAATGGCAAAAGGAGGTCGGCCCGGAAGGCCGAACCGCGCCGTGGATATACAACCAGGTATTGCTATGGAAGCAACCGCATCCAATTTTCTTCGCCGAGCTGGATTATCGCCTGCACCCGACCGTTGCGACGCTGGAGAACTGGTCGAACATTGTGTTTGGCACGGCCGACAACATGGCCGACTATCCGGATCTCAATACGAACACCGGAATTTACTCGCTCACCTTCGACGTGCCGCCCAGCGAAAACGGCCTGTGGAGCAACACGGTGTTCGATCTGGCGTATTGGCGCTGGGGTCTCAACCAGGCGCAGGTCTGGCGGCAGCGGCTTGGTTTGGCGCGCGACCCGGTTTGGGACCAAGTGCTCACGAATCTGGCGCCGCTGCCAGTGCTCAATGGCGTTTTTGTGAACTACGCGGGAGACACGAGCACCTACACCACGCAAAACTATAGTCATCCTGATCCCATCGGTGTCTATGGGATGCTGCCGCCGATTGAGGGTGTGGACACCAATATTGCCCATAGCACGGTGCTCGAGACTTGGAGCGCATGGGATTGGAACAGCAGCAGCGCCTGGGGCTGGGATTTTCCCTGGATGGCCATGGCGGCGGCACGGGTGGGCGAACCGGAAATCGCCATTGATGCGTTGATGGACAACAGCCCGGCAAACCAATATGACGCGCGTGGCGTCTGCAACGGCTGGTATCTGCCCGGCAATGGCGGTCTCTTATATGCCGTGGCGATGATGGCTGCGGGCTGGGATGGTTCCAGCGGCTGGGCGCCTGGTTTTCCAAACGATGGAACATGGACGGTGAAATGGGAAGGATTGAACAAGGCCCCCTGATTTACGACAGGCATCCCTTTATCTTCATGTTTATGTTCACGACATCACATTTACAATCGAGGGACGTATCAGTCTTATTTTCACCCGCCTCTTTTTCCCGCAAGAAATTATGTAATTTTTGCGATGTCTCGCGTATCTGGTGCGCGTGGGTTTTAATCATGCTGTTGCTGGGCGGATTCCAAACCGCCTCGGCTTTTGACGCCGCCACCAGGTCTACAGCCTATTGGGCTTGGATGAATACGTTTTTTCATACCAACAGCTCGGGTGAGCCGGTGTTCAGGAACCAGGAAGGTGGTAATGGAAGCACTTCCTTTTGGCGGGGTGCGGAAGAGATCGAGGTTGTCGAGGATGCAGTAGTAGCCGGTGTGGACACAACCAACCATGTCGTCCAGCTATGCACCAGCTATTTACATGACAATTCATCCAACTGGTCTTGGAACACATATAACGACGACATCATGTGGGCGCGCAGGGCGTTCATCCGGGCCTATCAACTGACTGGGAATACAAGTTATCTATACACCGCCCAAGCCAATTGGGACATAGCTTTTAATCGTGGCTGGTGTTTTTCTTGTGGCGGCGGCCTTTACCAAGATACTGGATCTGGCGCATCGTTCCGCACTTGTGGCAATGCTCCGGGCGCCGATGCGGCCTTCATGCTTTACACGAACTTGAACGGCTTGCGCAGCACCAACACCTACTATTTGGGCAGGGCGCAGCTCATGTATAACTGGATGGTGAGTGGCGTTGCAGAACCCGCCTATAATTCCTCGAACGGCGGTGTTGAGGAAGGTCCCGATGACCCAAACGTCTATTTCACCTATGACGACGGCGCTTTTTCGGAGATCGCCCTCTGGCTCGGGGATACCGCCAAGGGGGTATCATGAGTTTGCCTAAAATGACGACGGCAACGCTGTTTGGAGTGCTGGCTGCGTTTCTCTTGCTGACCGCGCCCGGCCGCGCGCAGATTGCTTTAGTGGACAATGAATTAAGGATCGCTTCGACTTTCGACGACAGCAGCACTGCCCTTCTGCTTGCCACAAATCTCACGGTTTCTGCATCGGCAAACACACTGGTGGTGGTGGTGACCTTTAGAAATGCTAGCACATCAACAACCGAAGCGCCGTCAACATTAAATTGGACCAACGCCACCACCACAAACACCCTTGCACTGGCCGTCCAACAAGGCAGCAAAGCAGCCAGCGGTGGCCGCAATTCAGCGATTTATTACTGTTATAATCCCACACCCGGGACTGGTTATAATATTTCGGGCAAATTATCGGGTCAGACGGGATCTTCGGGCGCTTTGGTGGCATACACTTTGAGCGGCGTTGACACCACTGTTGCCACACCGCCGTCGGGTTCTGCCAGTGGCAGCCCTGGCCAGAACCTTTCGTTTATTGTGAACCCCGTAACAGCCGGTTCCTGGACTGCAGTTGGCGGTGTTGAAGCGAATAGTGTCACTGCAATAAGCTCCATTACTGCTACGAACGGCGGCGCGGCAACCGGCACGCCGGTTATAACCTACACGAGTGGCGGTTTCAGCATCACCAGCGAGGCTGGGCTGGGTTACATATCAGCAGTCGCCGGGGGTTCGGATACGTTCACCATGATAGGAACTCAGTCAGCTGATTGTGCATTGTCCGCCGCAGTATTCAGCCCTCCTTCAACATCGCCTCCGACAATTTCCAGCCAGCCGCAGAGTGAACTTATCTATTCCGGAGTCGGAGCCACCGCGCAATTTACCGTCCAGGCGTCCGGCCAGGTGCCTTTGAGCTATCAATGGTTCACCACCAGCGCCAGCCCGGGCGCCTTGACTGCCGGCGAGATTCTCACCAACCGCGTGGCGCTTTCCGATGGATCGAAATACAGCGGTTCAACCAACGTCACGCTGTCCATCAGCAATGTGGCGGCCGACGATCTGACCAATTACGCCGTCATTATAACGAATTCGCTGGGTTCCATCACCAGCAGCGTCGCAACGCTCGCGCCGGCTCCAATCGTGAACCAGCAGAGCAATGTCATCAGCGTCAATTTCACTTTTACGACATCTTACGACAGCACCGCCGTGACCCTGGCAACCTTGGATGTTGCGGGTGCTGTTCCGGTCACGAACTGGAATAATTACATTGCGAACAGCTCCTGGCCGTCCACCCAGGGCGTCGGCAATCTTCAGGACAGCACCGGGGCGAATACGGGAGCCGGGCTGACCATGAGCGGAGTGGCGAATGGCTGGTATGACACCGCCAGCACCATCACCGGCGCCAGCACTCCGAACGCAAAGCTCCTGTATAATGCCCTTATTTTGAGAAGCGGCAACACCGACACCTACACCTTTACCAACCTGCCGGCCGTCGGCAAGTATGATTTCTATGTCTATCTGTCCGGGCAGGACACCACCGATCACGTTCAAATTCAATGCACGAACAGCGGGGTCACTTATTACCAGACCGAGCTTGGCCAGGCCATAACCAACAACCAGATTCTGGTGCAAGGCAACAACACCACGTTGGGAATTTATCCCAATTGCAATTATGTTGTTTTTAGCGGCGTTACACCCTCCGCGAATTCCATTACCTTGGTGATTCCGCAAAGCGGCTCCAGTGTCAACGCGGGTGTGGCAGGAGTGCAACTGGTTCCGTTGGGGACAACCTATCTGGGTTTTCTTCAACAGCCGCAACCCGTGACCACCCCCACCGGGCAGAACGCGACGTTCAGCGTGAGTGTGGCCGGGAATCCGGCGGCCAGCAGTTATCAATGGTATGAGGTCATCGGTGGAGGGACCAATTTGATTGCGGGTGCCAACGCCAGCAGTTATACGGCGACCGCCGCGACAACGGGCGCGGGTTATTTTGTCGTGGTCGGAAATGGCGGGGCCAGCATAACCAGTTCCGTGGCTGGATTGAGCCTCTACATCAGCACCACATCGCCGGACATCAGCACCGCAGTTACCGGCGGGGTGGTGTCCCTGTCCTGGCCGCTGGATCACACCGGCTGGATACTGCAAGTTCAGACCAACAGCCTGGGCACCAACTGGGTGGACGTTTCCAGCAGCACCATGACCAACCAGATGTTTTTCCCGATCAACACGGGCAATGGCTGCGTCTTTTACCGCTTGGTTTATCCCGCCACCCCGATAGACCGCTACGCGCTGGTGACGCGGCACAACATCCAGTGGAACAGTTCGACCGGGACCATTCCGCTGGGCAACGGCGAGTTTTGCTTCAACGCGGACGGGACGGGATTGCAGACGTTTGGCGGAAACACGATGTCGCACTGGGGCTGGCATTCCTTTCCGCTGCCCTCGGGCATGACGGTCGCGGACATACCGGCGACGGGCACGTTTGAGACGGGGCGCGTCAACGGACCAGATGTTGCCGCGGGTTACTCGAACCCGACCAACACATGGATGGAGCAGAATCCGCACATCATGAACCTGGGGCGTCTGCAATTGTGCGACGGCACCGGGACGGCGCTGGCCTCGGGCGCGGTTTCGGGCCTGGTGCGGACGATGAACCTATGGTCCGGGGTGCAGACTGCAAGCTATCAGGTCGGCGGGCAGACGGTCACGGTCACGACGTGCGTGCATCCGGCGCTGGACGCGGTGGTGGTGCGGATCCAGTCAGCGCTGGTCGCCAGCGGCGCGTTGCAGGTGTCGTTGGATTTTCCGTATCCGGCGCTGGCTAATAATTCGTGGGTTGGCAATTTCTCAGCCAGCGGGAACACGAACACGACGACGATGACGCTCAACGGGGGAACGCGTGCGGATTTTGTGCATACCCTGGACACGACGAACTATGACGTGAGCCTGACGTGGTCGTCTGGCGGGCAGATTGCGGCGGTGGGGAGCAGTGCGCCGAACCGGTTTTTGCTGTCGGCGCCGGGAAGCGGCACGCTTGAATTTGTGTGTGTGTTTTCGAACGCGCCGGTGTCGGTGGCGATTCCGACGGTGACACAGGCCCTGATGGACACGACCAACCACTGGACGAATTTCTGGAGCACGGGCGGCGCGATTGATCTTTCCGCCAGCACGGACTCGCGCTGGTTTGAACTAGAACGGCGCATCGTGCTTTCGGAATATGAAGATGAGGCGCAGAACGTTGGCAACTGGCAGGAGTCGGAAAGCAGCTTGATGGGGATTGATCCGTGGGTCGGCCAGTTCCACATGGAGATGACATGGTGGCATCTGGCGCATTACGCTTTGTGGAACCGGTGGTCCATGCTGACCAATGCGCTTCCCTATCAGCGTTTCGTGCCGCAAGCCCTGGCGCTGGCGCAACAACTCGACTACAAGGGATTGAAATGGGGCAAGGAGGTCGGCCCGGAAGGCCGAACCGCGCCGTGGATATACAGCCAGGTATTGCTGTGGAAGCAACCGCATCCAATTTTCTTTGCCGAGCTGGATTATCGCCTGCACCCGACCGTTGCGACGCTGGAGAACTGGTCGAACATTGTGTTTGGCACGGCCGACAACATGGCCGACTATCCGGATCTCAATACGAACACCGGAATTTACTCGCTCACCTTCGACGTGCCGCCCAGCGAAAACGGCCTGTGGAGCAACACGGTGTTCGATCTGGCGTATTGGCGCTGGGGTCTCAACCAGGCGCAGGTCTGGCGGCAGCGGCTTGGTTTGGCGCGCGACCCGGTTTGGGACCAAGTGCTCACGAATCTGGCGCCGCTGCCAGTGCTCAATGGCGTTTTTGTGAACTACGCGGGAGACACGAGCACCTACACCACGCAAAACTATAGTCATCCTGATCCCATCGGTGTCTATGGGATGCTGCCGCCGATTGAGGGTGTGGACACCAATATTGCCCATAGCACGGTGCTCGAGACTTGGAGCGCATGGGATTGGGGCAACGTCTGGTGCTGGGATTTTCCGTGGATGGCCATGGCCGCCGCGCGAACCGGTGAGCCGGAAATTGCGATTGATGCGTTGTGCAGCAGCAGCGGGCGTAATTCTTTCGACCAACGCGGCATAAACACGGGCGGTGGTTATCCCTACATAGTCGGCGGCGAAGGATTCCTTTACGCCGTGGCGATGATGGCTGCGGGCTGGGATGGTTCCAGCGGCTGGGCGCCCGGTTTTCCGAATGATGGAAGCTGGACAGTGAAATGGGAAGGTCTGAATACAGCTCCTTAAATTAAGACAGGCATCCCCTTTATGTTCACCACATTACATTTACAATAGAGGGATAAATTGCACCAAGTCAAAACATAGTCAACTGTGCTCAAACTAAAATCACACATAACGAACGAAATGCTGAGATTCACGTTCTCGCCGGATGAAGCGTTGTTTCGTTGCGACTTTACTCGACTACCAAAAGACCGCAAAAATTTTGTCAAGATTGGACGCAAATCGCATGGAAAATCCCGGTTCACATGAAATGGCTGCGACTCATATTTCTGCTGTCGGTTCTTTTGATTTTGCTGGTTCTCGTTCTGATACAAGGGACTTCCCGCAAAACAACTCTTTCTTTCGTAAACGTCAGCTATCTGCGCTGTGAATATCTCATGAATCCAAAGGGCATTGATGCCGTTAATCCTCGTTTGAGCTGGATTATCATTTCCAGCCGGAGAAGCGAGCAGCAAACAGCCTACCAAATCCTGGTAGCGTCCTCTCCACAGTTGCTTGAGATGGATAAAGGCGATTTGTGGAACACCGGCAAGGTCCTTTCCGATGAAACGTGTCAAATCGTATATCAGGGCCGGCCGCTCGCGTCACGCGAGGACTGCTACTGGAAAACGCGGATTTGGGATCAGGATGGTTGTAGTGACTGGAGCCAGGAAGCCCGCTGGCAGATGGGCCTGCTTAAGCCCGCGGATTGGACGGCCAAATGGATCAGTGCGGGAGCACCAGAGCTTAATCCTGCTTCCCGTTTAATCATTCGTCGAGCAACGTACGAGGCCAGTGATGGCACTGATGCCACCAACGTAACGGCTGCTGTAACCCGCAACGTGGAAAGCAATACTCTTTCAATCTTGGTTAATGACGACACTCTTGGAGGGAATCCATCTCCTCACCACAGTAAAAAATTACGAGTGGATTACGAATGGAACGGCCAAGCCCACACACTGGAAATTAATGAGAATAAGGCATTGGTGATCCCCCCCCCAGGCAACAGTTCTTCCCTATCTCCGAAGGAGCTTTGGTTTGGATCGCCTTGTGCAGCGGGCCGTTCTCTATGTGACCGCGTTGGGCCTTTATCAGATTGACATTAACGGACACCGTGTGGGAGACCATATATTCGCGCCGGATTGGACTGATTACCGCAAACGGGTGCGTTATCTGGTGGCCGAGTCTTGCGCAGTTCTGGGCCATACCAACGACGCAGACAAATACCAAAAACTGTTTCAGGATATTAAAATCGCTTTCATCAGAAAGTATGTCACCGCCGACGGCCATGTCCACGGGGACACTCAAACTGCGTATCTTCTGGTCCTTAAGTTTGACCTGCTGCCCAACGACCTTCGTGTTAAGGCCGCGCAATATCTTGAAGATAACATTAGGGAGAGAGATTGGCATCTTTCGACAGGATTTCTAGGTGTTGGTTATCTGTTGCCGACATTGGCGCAAATGGACAAGACCGAAACCGCGTATCGTTTACTGTTACAGGATACTTGTCCTTCATGGCTGTTTCCGGTGGAACACGGGGCCACGACCATCTGGGAACGATGGGATGGCTGGACTCCTGACAAAGGCTTCCAGGATCCCGAGATGAACTCTTTCAACCATTATTCGCTTGGATCGTGCGGAGAGTTTCTTATGGCTGACATTGGAGGTATTCGCCCCGCCAGTCCGGGTTACAAGACAATTTTGATTGATCCAGTTATTGGCCAGGGCCTGAGTTGGGCCAGAGCCAGTTACTATTCCATCCATGGGCAGATTGCCACTTACTGGAAAATTGATGGCGACCAGCTCGCGCTGGAAGTGACCGTGCCCGCCAATACCAGAGCAACAGTCTGCATCCCGGCGGCTAACGTTGCAAACATCACCGAATGCGGAAAGCCGATAAATCAGGCGGAAGGAGTGACATTTGTGAAGCAGGAAAATGGCAAGGCTTATCTGGATATTGGTTCAGGAAATTATAAGTTTGCTTCCAAAAGATAAATTTGATTAATTTAAGTCGATTTAACATTTTATTGAAAAAGAATAAATATTTCACAACAATCGTAATATTCGGCCGCGGCATTAGTATTGGGTTATCTTTGGAAGATGATTTTAATGCGGACACACAATCCTTCGCGGTTGACTCAACGCAGTCTTGTGGCGAGCCAGTTGAAAAATCATAGGACACTTTAAATCTATTGTCATGAATCGCAGAGAATTCATCCAGAATACGTCGCTATTCACGGCCAGTTTTATGCTGCCTTACATAAGTCGAGCTGCCGGAGAAACATTTCCGACTGTGCGCATTCCCGAAGGAAGACGAAAATTCAAAAGTCCCGCTGTGGAAAAAACGATCGCACAGGTGCAATCATCCATCGGCAATAAGGAAATCGCCTGGATGTTTGGCAACTGCTTTCCCAATACACTTGATACTACAGTGGATTTTGAAGTTGTGGATGGACGGCCTGACACTTATGTGATTACCGGCGATATTGATGCCATGTGGCTGCGCGACAGTTCAGCGCAGGTGTGGCCGTATCTGCCGTTTATGCACGAAGACCCGCGACTCCAGCAGATGATCGCTGGCGTGATCAACCGGCAAACCCGGTACGTCTTGCTGGATCCTTACGCCAACGCCTTTTACAATGACTCGAACAAGGTGAGTGAATGGAGAAGCGATGACACGGATATGAAGCCGGGCGTACATGAGCGCAAATGGGAAATTGATTCATTATGTTATACCATGCGGCTCGCTCACGGATATTGGAAAACGACTGGCGATACCGCGCCATTTGATGCGTTATGGCACACAGCAATCGCAAAAGTTGTTCAAACTTTTCGAGAGCAACAGCGCAAAGAGAACCGGGGTCCCTATCATTTTATGCGGCGTACCGAATTTCAAGGGGACACGCTTGCGGGTAACGGTTACGGCAATCCCGGGAAGCCGGTAGGCTTGATTTTCTCAATGTTCCGACCGAGTGACAGCGCTACCATTTTTCCCTTCCTGATACCTTCAAACTTTTTTGCTGTCGTGAGCTTGCGACAGGCTGCGGATATGCTGGAACAAATTAACAAAGATGCTTCACTTGCAGGGGAGTGTCGTGCTTTCGCAGACGAAGTGGAGCAGGCACTGCAACAATATGCCGTTATACGGGACGTTTCGTCTAATCCGGTCTATGCCTATGAAGTAGATGGCTACGGCAATTTTTATTGTATTGATGATGCTAATGTTCCGAACCTTCTCTCGTTGCCTTATCTGCAAGCTGTAAACATTGATAACAAAATTTATCAACATACCCGCCAGCGCAACTTATCTGATGCGAATCCGTATTATTTCCACGGTAACGCTGCCGAAGGTATTGGCAGTTCTCACACTGAAACAAATATGATCTGGCCGCTGGCATTAATTATGCGAGGCCTGACAGCCACGAATGAGGCGGAAATTCGTAATTGTTTAGTGGCCTTAGAGGAAACACACGCGGAAACGGGTTTCATTCACGAATCTTTCAACAAAAACGATCCGTCGAAGTTCACACGGCCGTGGTTCGCATGGGCTAATACAATTTTTGGTGAATTCGTATTGAAAACATTTAAGGAACGTCCGGATCTGTTGGATTGACGCTATTTTGATAATAAATTATGAGCTGAAACAAGTAATTAAAATTACAATCTATGGATGATTGGACAAGCTGCTTGTTTATCGCATTGACGGGAAGACCCGCGCGCTTCAGCCGAATGACCCGCCTTTCGCAACCGTGGCGCCTGGATCGGGTATCGGTATCATTAAGAGTATTGAACTGGTAGAGGATTGTTGGCACGTGATATGCGACGGGTTATTATATCAGTGCGAATGCCGCCAACCTGACGACGCCCCCCGGTATTCAGATCAAAAACTATCAATTTGTGGGGCTATGCGTCTTCAGCGCGCATATTATAGTGGTGTTTTACAATCTGCCATTGCGGAACATCCCTTTTGGCACAACGATGCCCCCTCTCGGGTAACAGGTGCTTTTGACGTGCAGCGGAGTGAAAGACTCGGCCTCGGATCAATTTTTTAGGGGTGAGGGCCTGATTCTCGGCGGATTGAAAAATATAACAAAAATCTGTGTCTGACCTGTTGTTGAACCGCCGCACCGTCATCAAGACGGCTGCCATCGTTACTGCCGGGAGCCTGCTCAGCTCCCGACTGTGGGCGCAGAAATCCATGCCCGCGGCCCGACCGCAGGTGGGTGGCGGGGCAGTCGGCAAGCCTGTTTCCTCGCTCGTGAAACCGATCGTCGAAACCACGTCCGGCAAGGTTCGCGGCTATTCAGTGAATGGCACCGATATTTTCAAAGGCATTCCCTACGGCGCGCCCACAGGCGGAGCGCGTCGTTTTCTGCCGCCAGTCAAGCCCCTGCCTTGGGCAGGCGTGCGCGGTTGCCTGTCTTATGGCCACGCCTGCCCTCAACTCTCGGGCGGCATTCCGGAGGGGGACAACCAAACGCACGGCGATGAAGATTGTTTCCTGCTATATCGTTCCTTCGGTCCGCAGGGAATGGGAGAGGACGGTCTGCGACTCAACGTTTGGACGCCCGCCGCCAATACAAATCGGAAACTTCCGGTCATGGTATATATGCATGGCGGCGGTTACGTCGCCGGCTGCAGCAACGATCTGCTTTCCTACAACGGGGAGAACCTGGCGAGCCGCCATGACGTGGTGGTGGTCACCCCGAACCACCGGCTAAACCTGTTCGGCTTTTTGGCACTGGGGGAGCTTGGCGGTGAAAAATACGCCGATTCGGCGAATATCTGCATGCTCGATCTCGTGGCCGTGCTCGAATGGGTACGGGATAATATTTCAAATTTTGGCGGGGATCCGGGCAACATCATGATCTATGGGCAATCCGGTGGAGGCGGGAAAGTCAGCACACTCATGGCGATGCCCGCGGCCAAAGGCCTCTTCCACAAGGCCGCCGTGCAGAGCGGTGCCATGGACAGACAGGGTAACAGCCGCGTGTCTGACAGCAAGCTGGCGATTGCGCTGCTCGATGAGCTGGGCCTCGCCCGCACGAATGTTGACGGGTTGCAAAAGGTATCCGCAGACCGGCTCGTGGCGGCCTACCGAGCGGCGACCCAAAAGCCAGGCGCGCCGAAATTCGGCGACTTCGGCCCGACTGTGGATGGACGAGTTCTCCCGACCGCGTTCTGGGGCCAAACCGCCCCGGCCATATCGGCGAATGTGCCGATGATCGTCGGCAGTAATCAGAATGAGTTTGTGAATGCCGTGGACAATCCGAACGGGGCGAAGATGACCGAAGCGGAATTGATGACGAAGCTCGCTGAGCGTTACCACGACAAGGCGACTGCGATCGCCGAAGCGTATCGCAAGGAATACCCGCGGGAGAGTCCGTTTGGGATTTGGGCCACCGTCTCCGCCTCGGAGACCCGGCGCAATGCGTTCACGCAGGCCGAAAAGAAAGCGGCCCTCGGCGCCGCGCCGGCGATTGCATATATCTACTCTTGGCGCACGCCCGCTCTCGATGGGCGACCCGGGACGTTTCACAGCGCTGAAATCTCGATGGTTTTCGACAATGCCGACAAGTGCGTCAATTACTCCGGATTGACGCCGGAGGGGTTGGAAATGTCCAACAATATGAGTAGTGCATGGACGAATTTTGCGCGCACCGGAAGCCCGAACCACACCGGCATACCCAATTGGCCGGCGTATGAAAAGAACAAGCGTTCCACCATGATTTTCAACACGCCCTGCGTCGTGAAGGATGACCCCGAAGGGCCGGGGCTGCGCCTGTTGGAAGGCTAGCCGGCTTTTTATGCTGAACAGATATCCACGGGACTTCTGTGAATTCTTTACTTGATGAGAAATATTATGAAAAAAAATACTGCCGTCACTATTCTATTTCTGGCTGTCACCCTTTCAATAGAGGCCGGGAAACCGCTTGTAGCCTATGTAAATCCATTTTTGGGCACGGCGCCACTGACGAACCCTGCCGACATCGGGTTCACACCTCCCTTGGGAATGAACGTGTGGGGCGGCTTGGTGTTCCCCGGGGCATCCCTGCCAAACGCCATGGTTCAGCTAACTCCGATCACCAAGTTTGGAAGCGGAGCCGGTTATGAGTATGAAAACACCGTTATTTATGCTTTTGCACATACATGCAAAGGGCATTGGAATTTATGCAACATCCCCATTCTGCCGGCAACAGGCGATATAAATCCCGACGATTTTGGCTCCACTTTCAATCACTCAAACGAGTCGGCTCATCCCGGCTACTATCAGGTTTTTCTGGAGCGATATGGCATCAATGCCGAACTCACCACCACGCTGCGATGCGGATATCATAAATACACCTATAAACCTGGAGAAAACAAGGAGCTGATTGTCAACCTTGCGGTGTCGAACGAAAGGATACGGGATTGGAAGATCGAACAGGAAGGGGACAATGCGTTTCAAGGCTTTCAGACTGCGAGCGAAAAAGTTTATTTCTTTGCTGTTGCCAGTCAAAAAATAAAAGACATTGAAAGGCTGAAGGGCACGGGCAGGGAAATATCAGTCGTCAATTTTGCAGACTCTGACAACCCAGTTTTGGAAATTAAAATCGGCCTATCATTTGTGAGCACTGAAAACGCAAGGATGAACCTGGAGAACGAATTGTCCGGGAAGAGCTTTGATCAGGTGAAAAAGGAAGCTTCAAGGACGTGGGAGGATTTATTGTCCAAAATCCGGGTGACCGGCGGAACGGAACGGCAAAAAGGATTGTTCTATTCCTGCCTCTACCGGTCATTCCTCTGGCCTGCCTTGCGAAGCGACGTGAATGGAGATTTTTTGGATGAAAGTGGAAAAGTTGTCAACAAGGGCTTTCGATATTATACGTTGCCATCCCTATGGGACACCCACCGGAACAAGCTGGTCTTGATGGAAATGCTCGAGCCTGAAGAGACGGACGATATCATTCAGTCTCTGATTGACCGGGGCGAACACACCGGTTTCATACCGACATTTTTTTTCGGCGACCACGCGGCGGATTTTATTGCCGGCGCGTATTTGCGTGGATTGAAAGGCTATGACGTAAAAAGCGCCTACCATCTGCTTTTGAGGAACGCCATGGTGGAAGGCGGAACCAGACCTCATCTGGCGGAATACATGAAGAAGGGTTACGTCTCCACGCCCGATATTGAAAATCCCAAGGTTGAAACGAAAGCGAACGCGGGTGTAAGCGCGACGCTTGAATATGCGTACGATGATTACGCGGTGGCATTGCTGGCGAAACAGTTTAACGACGAAGCCAATTATAATATGTTGATGGAAAGGTCGCATAATTACACCAACTTGTTTGATCCATCCGCCGGATTGATGAGGGGCCGCCTGGCAAATGGTGATTGGGTCAAAAATTTCGATCCTCAATACCCGTACTATGAATACATGTATCGGGAGGCCAATGCGTGGGAGTCCTCCTTTTTTGCCCCTCAAGATACGGAAGGCCTGATAGGTCTTTACAAGAGCAAAGAAGCTTTTGAAAAGCAGTTGGACCTGCTGTTTTCCATTCCGTGGAACACAAATTATATTGCCTACAACATCAACTGTTTCATCGGGCAATACTGTCAGGGAAACCAGCCGGATCATGGTTTTGCCTATCTCTATTACTTCGTCGGCAAACAGGAAAAATCCCAGGCTGTCTTGAACACCATAATGGATCGTTTCTATGGCATGGGCAAGGACGGTCTGGAATTGTGTGGAATGGACGATTGCGGCGAAATGTCATGCTGGTATGTGTTCAACGCGATCGGGATTTATCCCTATTCTCCGGCTGACGAAAGCTACATCGTTACCGTGCCGATTTTTGACAAAACAGAAATGAAGCTGGGCGGCAAAACCCTGACTATTCTAAAAAAAAATGCCGGAGAAAAAATAACCAATATCACCTATGACAAACAAAAGATTGATGGGTATTTCGTGCCCTATCATGAGTTAATCAAGGGTAAAACACTGGTTATCAACGCCGACTAAAATCCGCCGATAAGGCGTCCCCGATTCCAATTTTATGAAAACAGCATCGTCCCCGATTCTGGCGAACCAAACGTGGTGGTGGATTGAGGCCGCCTGGAGTGCCGTGATTAGACCCAGCATACGCTCATACGGCCGGCCAGGCGCCGCAGTTCTGGCCGGTCTTGGCCTTGCCCTTTTCACCGTTCAGGAATCCGTGCAAGGGGCCTCAAACCCGATGCCACAAATCATCAGCACAAACGGATGCCATGCGTTCATGGTGGACGGCGCTCCCTACCTCATGCTGGGTGCGCAGGCCCACAATTCCAGTGCGTGGCCGGACATACTCCCAAAAGTCTGGGCGGCCATGGATGATCTCCACGCCAACACACTGGAAATCCCCGTTTATTGGGAGCAATTCGAGCCCGAGGAGGGCAAATTCGACCCCTCGATTGTTGACTTGATGATCAAAGGCGCGCGCGAACACAACGTGCGCTTGGTTTTCCTCTGGTTTGGCACTTGGAAGAACGCCGCCGGCCACTACATTCCGCTCTGGGCCAAAAGCCGCCCGGAGCTGTTCACCCACATCACCGGCCCTCATGGGCTGCTTGATTCTCCGTCGCCCCTCGCGGAAGCATGCATGAGGGCGGACATGAAAGCGTTCGCCGCCCTGATGCGCCACATCAAATCCGTGGACTCAGTCCACACCGTGATCATGATCCAGGTTGAGAATGAGCCGGGAGCTGGCGGCACCATCCGCGATTATTCCCCGGAAGCCGAAAAGATGTTTGCCGCACCGGTGCCAGCGGACTTCTTGAAGGCGCTAGGCGGCAGAAACGGGGCCGAAAGCGACAGCGGCAACTGGCGGGAGGTCTTCGGGGACAACGCCGATGAGTATTTTTGCGCCTATTGTACGGCCCATTACGTCGGCCAGGTGGCCGCGGCCGGCAAGGCCGAATACCCCTTGCCCATGTACGTTAATGTCGCGTTGCGCCCTCCCTTTGGCAATCCCCGCCCCCCCAGTTACGAAAGCGGTGGCGCGACCGACAACGTGCTGGACATCTGGAAGGCCGCTGCTCCGGCCATTGATCTTCTCTGCCCCGACATCTATATGAATGACACGGCCAGTTATCTCGCGGTGATGGATCATTATTCGCGGCCCGACAACGCCTTGTTTATCCCGGAGACCCGCGGAACCGGCGCCAGTTCCCGCATGTGCTTTGCCGCGCTCGGGCACGGAGCCATCGGTTGGTCGCCTTTCGGCTTTGACTACACGCGCGAAACGCCGGAATCAATCGCGCCGGTCGGCATGAACTATCGGATGCTTGAACCGATAATGCGCGAGGTGGCGAAGCTTAATTTCGAGGGCAAAGTCAAAGCGGTCGAAGAGGAGCCGGGGCAAGGCGCCGTGACTCTCGATTTTGGCGACTGGAGAGCCATCATCAACTGGGCCTCCTCGGGTAGCGGACGCGTTGGACGCGGCGCCGGGGCGGCGGCAACGAACAGCGCCGCTGGGCCATCGCCGATGGGACGCGCGCTGGTTGCCAAGATTTCCGCAAATCAATTCTTCGTCACTGCTGCCTATTGCACCGTGGACTTCAAGGCGGCGTCCGGCGGACACCGCGAATTTCTCCGCGTCGAGGAAGCCGAGCTTCTGAAACATAATCCCAACTCTTCACGAAATGGGAAAAACTACTCGGCCGCCTCTGCCTTCCGCGTTATGCGCATCCTGAACGGAGATGAAACCGACCATTCTCTGCCCTTCACTTCCGACCCGGAGACGCTGCGTGTTACCCTGGGCACATATTGATTCACGGCAAATCATTTCAAAACGGTCTTCGGAAACAGTAAATTTCCACTAACTGTATGAAAATTATTTGTTTATTTCACAAATCCGTGCTGCTTCAACCAGAATAAACAATCGTTTGCCCATGGGTGCGGATGTGCGAACGGCGGATTGTCTGCCAGACCCATGCCATGTTCACCCCTTTCATAAATATGCAAAGCAAACGGCACGCCATTTTTGCGCAACGCCTCTGCGAACATCATAGTATTCTCCATAGGCACAACATTATCCTGGAATGTAGCCCATAAAAAACATGGCGGTGTGTTTGTTTTTACCTGCAATTCGTTAGAGAGTAATTCCACTAGTTCAGGCGACGGATTTTTGCCGAGCAGATTTTCTTTTGAGCCTTGATGAGTGTATTTGCCCATGGTGATGACAGCGTAACATAATATGCCAAAGTCCGGCCGTGAGCTTTGCTGTTCAATCGGGTCATTAGAGTTTAAATTGCCCAAATCAAAGTGGGTCAACAACGTCGAGGCGAGATGTCCACCAGCCGACGATCCCATGATGCCGATGCGACTTGGATCAATTTTATAATCCGCCGCGTGCGCGCGCACCCAACGCATCGCGCGCGTCACATCTTCAAATTCCGCAGGATAATGATAACCGTGCGAGCCGAGCCGTGATCTTAAAACGAAACAGGTGATACCGTGTTGATTCAGCCAGAGCGCGTAATCATTGCCCTCGTTTGGCGTCAGAGCGGCATAGGCGCCGCCGGGACAGATTACGATTGCCGCCCCTGTAGCATTCGTCGAATCCGGCAAATACGGCGTAAGTGTGGGAATGTCCCAAGCATTTGTGCCATGGGCGCCAGGTGCGTCATTCGACCAAAGTTGAATCTGGGCTTCTATTTCAGCATGAGAGACCATGAGCGAGCATAGAAAAGACGCTAACACCGCTAAAATTTGCATTGTTATTTTGCGGGCAAATTGCTGAGATAACTGGTTTTGAATAGACATACTTTACTTTATTCGGCGACTTTTTGCTAGTCAATCTCATATAGCAAAAAAAACCACGAAGCGGCGATTGCCCTGCATTACATGCATTGCAACTTTGCCCGCGTTCACCAGACATTGCGCGTGACACCAGCGATGGAATCCGGTATCGCCGACCATGTTTGGAGGTTGGAGGAGATCGTCCGCCTCATCCAATGGCGTCCTTAAGCATTGACGGAACTTACAAGTGATAATATACTGTTGCTCAACAATATGTAATTCATCTTGCAATGAACCAAGAAGGGAACAAATTGTTTCAAATCGTATATACCAGCACCGCAGCAATTGATTTTGGGCCTTTGGAATTAAAAGAATTGCTTGAGGGAAGCGTTCGCAGGAACACACGGGCCGGTATTACAGGGATGTTGCTGTTCAAAGACGGCTGTATCATGCAAGTGCTTGAGGGCGATGAGGCTGCGGTCATTTCTCTGTTCTCCAAAATCAGCCGCGACCCGCGCCATCACCATGTCATTCCCGTCCTTCATGAACATATTGAACAGCGCGATTTTCCAGATTTCGCAATGGCATTCCCTGATTTGAAATCCCAGAAACTACGGGACACCCCCGGTTACAGCGAGTTTTTAAACACTCCCCTGGACGGGGAACTGTTGAGAAACGACATTCCCAAATGCAAACGACTGCTGCTCTCCTTTAAGCAACACATACGATAAAATCACGCGTTTAAAAATTGACGCCTCTGATTATACGGAGAAAATTTTAAACTGTACCACTACCGCTGATTTTCATCTCTTGACAAGCCGTATGGTTTCTATATACAGCCGCTTCATCGAGCCGTGAAAACAAACAGTCTGCATGGAATACGTGCGCAGACCGGCATTTATGGCGTGAATTCTGCCTTCTGAAATGAGCCTATGAACGGCGCATTTGGCCAAATCGTTTTCCCCGCAATATTCCTTATTGTGGCGACTCTGAATCCTAGGAACATGATTATCAAGGGCGTTTGTATTATAATGGCCTATATTTCAGTGATATTTCTGAACGGGGGGATATACGCTGCCCCTGTGGCCAACGATGGAATCACGGAAAACACTTCGCCCTTTGGTTTCCTTGTACTCCTTGTGGGGGTTCCTCCTCGTGGGTTCCGGCGTTGGTGAAGCCAGAAAAAATGACAATTCACAGTGACTGTTTTCGACGCGGCACCAAATTTTTATTGCTGGCTCCGGAGCCAAAGAGGGGTGGGATGGTGAACAGGTGGTGAATAACTGTTGATAAATTAAGGTTGTGAATGAGTCGGCGTATGGGAGGCTGAAACCGTGCCAAGCGTAACAACAAAGAGGAAACTCAAAGCCGATGTGACTTTCATGCCAAGGGAAAAGTTATTGGATTTCTGTCGTCAAAATCCGTTCCCCGCAATGGCAGCAAGAAAAAGCAAAAAGATTACCGCAGAAAGAACCTTCAAAATCACGGTTTCGCTTGGTAACTCATCAATATGAATATAATTCTCCGCCTGTCATCTGCCCAACTCCTCCAAGCCGCCGAGCTTCAAGACAAAATCGAATCAGTACACAGTGAACTTGAACAGCTTGTTGGAACGGTCACCACACCAACCGCCGTACCAAAAAGAAGGCGGAAAATGAGTGCAGCAGGAAGAGCGAAGAGTGCTGCGGGACAACGAGCACGGTGGGCGAAGGTGAATGGCAAACAATTTTCAATGAAGCCTGTCAAGAAGGCCAAACGCAAGGTGAGTGCGGCGGCGAGGGCCAAATTATCTGCTGCGGCAAAGAAACGCTGGAAAAAGGCCAAGGGCGCTGGCAAGTCAAGGCTGTAGGCGATTGGCCGAATCCATCAGACATTGCGCATGACACCATCAATGGAAACGGACTTTTCAAATTACGTCTGGATTTTTGAAGAAACTGTTGGTTGGCTTCGAGCTACGGGCTTTCCTGAAAAAAGAGAATTATGAGAAGTCTCTCGCCACACCAAAAACAAATCCGGTTTTTTAGCGTTTTGAGCTGTGTTATCGTAATTCCGGTGACAGTTTTGATATTCTGGCTTTTGAGCCGTTAGCTTGATAACATGAGCCATAGCATGATCAGAATTTGAGAATAAAGGTTGAAAAGACAGTCTGCCGAATGTGGATAAATGGCAGCCTAGTAAAGATGCCGGCGCCTCGTTCATCCAGCCGGCCATAAAATTGGCCGGCTTTTTCCCGCCTGACTCCCGTCAAATTAAATTCCTAGGGTTCTGAAGAAACCTGAAGAAAACACGGCGTCGAATCGCTCTCTGGCGCCCGGAGGCAATTCTTCCGCTTCAACCAGTTTTTCGACAACCGTGCGGTAAAACCTGGCATGTTGTGCGCGTAAGGTGCGTGGAGCGATGTCCGCGCCGAGCCGGACTGTTTCGAGAAAATGGCAAAAATCTAAAACTGAAAATTCTTCGCTCGTGAGGGGGATCCGTTGGCTGGACACATCATCGTCCAGCATCCGCCGCTCCATTTCAGCGGCCCGGAAGATCGCCTTGGTGGGAAGTCCCTAATGTTTTCGGAATGGTGCGCGATAGAGGGTTTGAACCTCTGACCCCTACAGTGTCAATGTAGTGCTCTACCACTGAGCTAACCGCGCACAAGTGGAGTCTCATTTTCAAACGTCCCGCCCGCTTTTGCAAGCGAGAATTATTAAAAAGGCAGAAGGCGGAAGGAAGACGTGACGCGGAGCGGGGACAGTGGGCGGGCGCTCTTCGTGGCTGGAAGCGCCATCGCTGAGACCGTGCGCTCCGGCATCGCCTTGCAGCCGACAATTCAATTTTCAACTTCAATTTTCAACTTTGAACTCGCGGCGGTGAATTGTTACGCTCCGGTCATGTCGCGCAAAATGTCGGATTCGCACAATGGTTTTAACGACGTGATTGGCTTCGCGTTGCTGGCGGCCGCGCTGCTTTTGCTGGTTTCGCAGTGGACTTTTGACCGCCACGACATCTCGTTTCTTTACAAATCGGCCGAGGCCAAGACGATCATCCACAACTGGATCGGCCTCATTGGCGCGTATCTGGCGTGGTTTTCGTTTCTGGCCTTTGGCGTTGTGGCCTATCTTCTGCCGGTCTTGCTGGCGCTGTTCGGCATCGCCTATTTTCTGAATTTTTTCAGTTATCTGCGCGAGCGGCTGGCATGGTCGTTGATTGGGGCGGTGGTGCTGGTGATTTCGCTGACGGGTTGCTGTCATATATTGGACGAAGGGCACTGGATGGGGAGGGTGCGGGAGAGCATCGGCTCGCAAAGCGCGGGCGGCTGGCTGGGATACGCGAGCTACGGACAGACGGCCAATTACAATTTTGGTTTTTCCCTGCTGGGACCGATTGGGGCGACGATCGTCTATGCGACGCTGGTATTAATCAGCCTGCTGTTCCTGACGAATTTTCGGCTGGGCGATTGGATTCGCGCCGTGGTGAAGCGGGAAGAAGGCCACGAGGCATTGGGAAAGACCGAGGAGGAAAAAGCGCTGGAACAGCGCCGGCGCGAGCTGGATGAGCGCGCCAAAAAGTTGCAGGAAGAAGTGGCGCGTTCGGGACTGGGGGCGGATATGCAGCCAGTGCCGGAGCCGACG
Organism: uncultured Verrucomicrobiae bacterium; assembly: GCA_963755515.1. GTDB lineage: Bacteria > Verrucomicrobiota > Verrucomicrobiia > Limisphaerales > UBA11358 > UBA11358. The sequence continues at coordinate 191,624 of CAVWKA010000002.1, forward strand.
GTGCGCGATTTGTCGGTGCCGCAGGCGAAATTTGCCGGTCCACGCGTGCGCAAGACGACGTTGCCGGGCAATCGCGAGGCGGCGCCGGCGCCCGCCGGCGATGGCGCGGAGAGTGCCGCTGCAAAGGCAGTCCCCGCCGCAACCACGGAAGAGGTTCTGGGGAAAAAGCCGGAGGAAAGATCCGAGGAACCCAAAGCGGTCGAGGGGCCGGCGGGCGCCGCCCTTGAAAAGAGAGAAGGCGAAAAAGGGGAAGCTGAGGGAAAGGATGAGCCAAAGGCAGAGCCGGAAGTCAAAATCACCGGCCTTCCTCAACGCAAACCCCGGGCGAAGAAGCCCAAACCCATCACTGTGGCCCAGACGCCGCTGATCGGAAATTATCAATTGCCGACGGTGGATTTTTTGCAGCAGCCGGACATGACGATCAAGCCAACCGAATCAAAGGAGGAACTGATGGCCAACGCGCGGCTGATGCAGCAGACGCTGGCGCAGTTCGACATCGAGGTTTCATTAGGCGACATCACCAAGGGACCGACGATTACGCGCTACGAATTGCATCCAGCGCCTGGGGTGAAGCTGGAAAAAATCAGCGCGCTATCAAACAACATCGCCGCGGCATTGAAAGCCGAGCGCATCCACATCCTGGCGCCGGTGCCTGGAAAAAGCTCTGTTGGTGTGGAAGTTCCAAATTTGGTCAAGACGAAGGTGATCATGCGCGACCTGCTGGAATCCGAGGAGTGGCGGACGACCAAGGCGAAAATTCCGCTGGCGCTGGGCAAGGACGTCTATGGGCATCCCATCGTCGCCGATCTGGCGGAAATGCCGCATCTCCTGATCGCCGGCAGCACAGGCTCGGGCAAATCGGTTTGCATCAACGCCATCATCGCCTCACTGCTGTATCGTTATTCACCGGACCAACTGCGGTTTGTGATGATTGATCCCAAGGTGGTGGAGCTTCAGCATTACAATACATTGCCGCACCTGGTTGTGCCGGTGGTGACGGACCCCAAGAAAGTCATTCTGGCGCTCCGCTGGGTCGTCAACGAAATGGAGAAGCGCTACCAGATTTTTGCCCGCGTCGGCGTCCGCAACATCGGCACGTTCAATTCGCGTCCGAACAAGACGCTGGTGCCGCAGGAGCCGGAGCTGCCGCTGACCTCGAAGAAGGAAAAAGTGGAGCCGGGCGCGGAAGGGTTTGCCGTGGAAGTGGACGAGGAAATCGTGGTGCCGCGCGAGGAAGAAATCGTGATACCCGAAAAGCTGTCGTATATCGTCGTGATCATAGACGAGTTGGCGGACCTGATGTTGGTGGCGCCCGCGGACGTGGAGATGGCGATTGCGCGCATCACGCAAATGGCGCGGGCGGCGGGCATTCATTGCATCGTGGCCACGCAGCGTCCGAGCGTGGACGTCATCACCGGTGTGATCAAGGCGAACATTCCGGCGCGCATTGCGTTTCAGGTGGCGGCCAAGGTGGATTCGCGGACGATCCTGGACGGGATGGGGGCGGACAAATTGCTTGGCAAAGGCGACATGCTGTATCTGCCGCCCGGCTCGGCGAAATTGATCCGGGCGCAGGGGGCGCTCATCACCGACCAGGAAATCAACAGCATCGTCGAGTTCATTGCCCGGCAGGGCAAACCGAATTACGACATGGAAATTCACCAGCAACTTTCCAAGCCCACGGCGTCGGACGTACCCAGCGGCATTGACGAGGACGAGGAAATCATCCAGCAATGCATCGAGGTGATCCGCAGCGAGCAAAAGGCGAGCGTGTCGTTGCTGCAACGCCGGTTGCGCCTGGGGTACACGCGGGCGGCGCGGATCATGGATGAGTTGGAAAACCGCGGTCTGGTCGGTCCCAGCAAGGGCGCCGAGCCGCGGGACATTCTGATTGACCTGGATGGCACTGGCGCTGACGGTGGCGGACAGGAGGCGGTGTAACCGTTGCGTGGCGACGCGGAAGAAAACAATTTGGCGGTGGGCGTGGCTTTCGGCTAATTTTGCGCCAATCGAGTGCAAAACCTGGTTGAAGATTTTTTGCAATACCTGCGGCACGAGCGCGGGCAAGCGGACAACACGGCGAAGACCTACGCTGGATTGCTGCGAAAGTTCACCGAATGGGCCGCCCGGCAACCGCTCACCGAATGGAAACAGATTGAACTGCGGCATTTGATGGCGTTCCTGCAATTTGAGCGCGAACGGCAATTGGAAAACGCCCCCGAAAATTCCCAGCGGCGGTTGAGCAGCGAAAGCCTTTACCTCGAAATCGCCGCCTTGCGGGCGTTTTACAAATTCGCCGAGAACGAAAAAATGCTGCCGCGCAATGTGGCGGAAAACCTGTCGCTGCCCCGGCGCTGGAAACGGCTGCCCAAGGCGTTGACGAATCCGGAAATCGAGAAGCTGCTGGCGGCGGAATCGCCGGAGAGCAAGGAGACGCTGCGGGACCAGGCGATATTGGAATTGGCCTACGCCTCGGGCCTGCGGCTGAGCGAATTGAAAAATCTGAGGCTGGAGCAATTGCACCTGGATGCCGGGTTCATGACGGTCATTGGCAAAGGGAACAAGGAGCGGGTGGTGCCGGTGGGGCGAAAGGCGGTGGCGGCGTTGAAGCGGTACATTGAAGATGCGCGTCCGGACTTCGTGACGGCAAAATCGCCCGCCAATGTTTTTTTGACGAAGCGCGGGACGGCGTTCGCCGCGGTGACGCTCTGGCTGCGGATAAAAAACCGGGTGCGGCGCACGGGGATTGCGCGGAACATCACGCCGCACATGCTGCGGCACAGTTTTGCGACGCATTTGCTCGAGCATGGCGCGGATTTGCGGGTGATCCAGGAATTGCTCGGGCATGCCAACATCAGCACGACCGAGATTTACACGCATGTGGCGGGAAGCCGGCTGCGGGAAATTCACAGGAAATTTCATCCGCGAGCTTGAAAGGGCCGGCCGCCCGCGGGAGCGGGAGAGATTAGTGAAGCGGGTGAGGGTGGCGGGGGCAAAGGATCCATGAGAGATTCCAGTTGCATTTGGAGGGAAGATGAACAAATTGAGACGATGAACGCGCGAATGAATCTTTTCGCGGCGGCAGGATTCGCCGGCTGGCTCGTTGCCGGCGGGGGCGGACCGGCATGGGCCAAGGAGACGACGATGAGCATGACATTGACCAGTCCGGCCTTCGCGGAAGGCCAGGCGATTCCGAAAAAGTATTCCGGGCAGGGCGAGAACATTTCCCCGCCGTTAAATTGGAGCGGCGCGCCGGCGGGAGTGAAAAGTTTTGCGCTGATTGTCGAGGACCCGGACGCACCGATGGGGACGTTTACCCATTGGGTCATTTTCAATTTGCCGCCGGACAAGACGGCCTTGCAGGAGAATATGCCAACGTCAGAAACCCTGGCGGGCGGCGCGCGGCAGGGGGAGAACGATTTTGGCCGGACCGGTTACGGCGGGCCGATGCCGCCCGGCCAGAATCCGCACCGATATTATTTCAAAATCTTCGCGCTCGACACGATGCTGGACCTGGAACCTGGCGCGAGCAAAAAAGAATTGCTCAAGGCGGTGAGGGAACACGTGCTGGCGGAAGGCAAATTAATGGGGACGTATCAGCGGCAGTAAGACTGGCTCCCCACGTCATCACTACTTATCTGCGCGCGGTCTTTTTCCCGCGGGTTTTTTCTTGCGGAAGACGTCCTCGGTGTTGGCAACGTTCAACAGCGAAAGGTCAAGGCCCTGGCCGGGGGCGCGCTCTTGCGCGGCCTTAAGCTGGCGGGCAATTTTCGGCACCGCGCCGGCGGCGAAGTACTTGACCGCGCCCACGGCCGAGCTGAAAAGGATGACGAGCAGGCAATGCTCATCCACGTTGACGACGAGAAGGCTGGAGTTTTCGCCTTGCTGGTAAATGCTGTTGAAATTCGTTTCGTGAACGAGGCCGGCGATGGTCTGGTTCGCCAAAAAGGCGCCGGAAGACAGCGCCCCGATGGTGGTCAAATCCAAATCCGCCGTCTCGCCCTGATAGGTGATGAGAAAGCCGCCCTTGTCAGTGATGAGCGCCGCGATGGCATCGGCCTTGGCGATGAAATCGCGGAGGATGTCATTCAGATTTTGAATGTCCTCTTCAATGAGTTGGGGCAGCGTGGCCATGGTTCAAGAGAGAGGACAGGCCGGCGGCAGATGGCGAAAAAAATGGAACGCGGAAACGCGGCAGCTTCCGGTCTCTGATTGCATGCCTCCGGTCATTTCTCATGCGGGTTGCGGCGCGGCTTGGGTTTGGTTCACGAATTTGTGCAGGAGCAGGCGCGTAATCGTATTTAGGGTTTCGAAGACCCCTTCGCATTTGTGGGCGGTGGCGCTAAAGGACGGGACCTGCACCTCCCGGTTGTTCAACAGGTACTCCATGTAATCCACTGGAGCCACGTTCGGCAAATCGCGTTTATTGTATTGCAACACGTACGGAATCTCCGCCAGATTCAGCTTCAGCGTACTTAAATTGTCAACCATGTTCTGAAAACTTTCGACGTTCTCAGGCATTTTTTCGTATTGGGAATCGGCGACAAAGACAATGCCGTCCACGCCGCGGAGGACGAGCTGGCGGGTGGTGTTGTAAATGACCTGGCCGGGCACGGTGTAGAGCTGGAATTTCGTGCGAAAGCCGCGAATGGTCATCGCCTCGATCGGGAGGAAGTCAAAGAAGAGGGTGCGGTCGGAGTTAGTTGCCAGCGAAACGAGCTTGCCTTTGCTCTCGGCGGCAACCTGCACGTGCTGATGCACCTGGACTAGGTTGGTGGTCTTGCCGCCCAGGGCGGGACCATAATAAACGATTTTGACCTGCAGTTCTTTGGCGGCCTGATTGATGATAGCCATAATTTTCTATTGACGGTTTCGGTCCAATTCAGCGGCGAGCGACGCCAATTGCGCCTCGGGCGGCGTTTCACCGTCGCGGCCGAACACGGCAAAAAAGACGGAGTTCAGGCGAAAGACCTGCCAGGAAACATTGCCCAGGTTGAACCGCAAATGTGTGAGCGCGCCCATCCGCAGTTCGCCGGTGCATTGCGAGAGGCGGTCAAAAATCTGCGGCAAAAATGCCCCCGCGGCGTCGGCATTCAGATACGGCGGCAGCTCGCAGGCGACCATCAAGCCGTCGTGCAGCACCACCATGGCGCCGGCCACGCCGCTGAGGCTCATGGCCTGACGGATGATTTCCCGCGGGGGCGAACCGCGGCCGCGGGCGGGTTCCGTCGCCGGTATTTCCAGGCGTGTTTCGGCGCGTTTGGCTTCAGCAGGTTGGGCAGCCGGGCGTTCCTTCTTATCATCCCAGACGTAATAATTGGTGTCGCCTTTTTTTGGGCCAGGGGGCTTTGAGGCCGGTTCAGGCCCCGGTGCTGCCGCCTTTGGCGCCGTGGAAACAAACAAATCCGGAATAGACTGGTCAAGTTCGCCAGCCGCCCGCGACCGTGCTGTCGGCCTCTTTTGCGCGATAAAGAGCGGAGCGATTACCTTTAACGGCAGTTCCAATGCCGCGCCGTCGTGGACGGAGACCGCCGTCAACGGCATCGGGTGAATGCGAATTCGCAATTCACGCCAGAAGAGAACCACGATTCCGCGTTTCAGTCCCGCTTCCACGGCATCCAGCGGCAAGGCGACCGTGGCGGCGGCCAGATCGTGCTGCGCCAACTCATGCCGAAGCGCCTCGGGCCATTTTTCAGTTAGTGGGGACAGCGGCACCAACAACGACTCTCGCGAGGGTGTACCGGGCGCAGCGGAACGAGAGGGGGCCGCAAGCGTGGCGGGTGAAGGCGAATGAATCGGCGCGGTGGACACGGGGGGCGCGACGGGACGAATTGGCGTCGGGGAAACGGCCCGGACGACTGGGGCCTGCGGCGGTAGGGACGCAGCAGAACGAACTGACGCTTGGGGCGCGGCGGGTGCAGCGGGACGGATTGGCGTTGAGGAAATAGTCGGGGTTGCGGGCGCAGGCGCAGGCGCGGAAGGGCGAACTTCCAGCGGATCGGCCTCAGGCGTTGCAGGAACCATGCGGAGTTTGATCTGCGCTTCGGAGGTGGCTATTTGCCGCGCGGGCGCGGCCACCGGCGGCGTTATTGGCGGAGTTGCCGGCGCGACTTTAGCGGCAACCTCCTGGCGGGGCGTCGCTGCCACGACGCGTTGCTTTGAAGGCGCGGCCGCCGGCGCCACTTCAGCGGAACGCCGAACGAAGACGTTTTCGAGTTCCTGCGGCGTTTCGATCTTCTTTTGCACGCCGCTACGGGACAACCAGCGACGATTCAATCGCGCCAGCACCAGATCCAATGGCAGGGAAACCGCGAGGGAATCGTAGTCCTCGCCGACGTTGAACAAGGTTGGGGCGGCGGCGCGCAATTGGCCGAAGGCGATGCGGACGGCGCCGCCTGCCAATTGGGGCAGGATTTGACCCGCCGAAATGGAGATGCTGGCCTCGCCAAGTTCGGCGAGAGGCATGGTGATCCGCGCGCGCAAATCCGCCGGTAATTTTTCGAGGATTGGCGCCAAGGGCAATTCGACCTCACCGTCAATTGCGGGAGGGGCGGGAGGGGCCGGCGGGGCCGCTCTTTGAATCGGGGTCGGAGAAGGCTTTGGAAACGGCGACGGGGCCGGCTTGGGACGCGCGACTGGCGCGTGGGAAGTCTGGACGCGAGGCTGCGAAGGCTGCGGCTCAGTTGTGCCTGGCTCCAGGCGTAGCAGCAGCTTTTGCAGGAACCGAATGAACCTCGTTTTCACGTTTATCGAAATCAAACTCATTTTGTCCAACGGGTCAATTCTGTAAATGTCATTATTTAACTTAGCAGGAACCGCGCCGATGTTTGTTAATTTTTCACGTTGGCCATTTCCGGATGCGCTGGAAGGAATTGCAACAGGCGGCTTCGGGGTTTGCCGGATCGTCCGGCCTGTCCCACTACTGGACGGGATTGTCCAATTCGCGCTTGAAAACCGGAGGCAGCAGCGGGTGTCAGTTCATGGAACGCCGGCTGCCTCGAGAAAGCCGCGCTGGCTCATGATCCCTAATCCCGCCAATTGATGGAACGGCGCCTGCTACCAGAAAGGAACGCCGCCGGATGCGCTTTCCGCTTGTTTTCGGCTGGCGGCTGCATTAGTCCTGGTGCAAATTTGGAAGAAATGGGAAAGATCGCCTCAATATTGATCGTGGACGACGATGCCGACTGGCTGGAGATATGCCGCGATGTTCTCGCGCAACTTCCCAGCAAGGCGGAGATTCGGACCGCGGGAACCGGCTCGCGCGCGATCGCGCAACTGGATGCTCAGCCGAGCCGGCTCTTGATCTGCGATTTGAAGATGCCCAAAGTGGACGGGCTGCAGGTGCTGGCGATTGTCCGTCGTCGGTTTCCGGATTTGCGGACGGTGGTGTTGACGGGGCTGGAAGGAGAGGAATATCGCTCGCGGGCCTACTCGCTGGGTGTGGACATGTTCTGGCTGAAGACGGAGATGCAGCAGAACACCAAAATGTTTTTGGACTGCGTCGAGTCGTTGCTCGGAGACGATGGCGCCGGCGGCTTCCGCGGCATCCAAAGCAAGAGCTTGATGGACATCATTCAATTGGAATGCATGTCGCGGAATTCGACTTTGTTGCAAATCATGCGGGGACCGTTGGTGGGGAAGATATGGATTCGGGACGGCGAATTGATTGACGCGGAGGTGGCCAACGCGCGGGGCGAGGCAGCCTTTCACCGGATCCTGCACTGGAAATCCGGCTCATTTGAAACCCGGCCGGCGGAGACGGAGCGCGAGCGGACTATTTTCAAATCCGTCAACGCGCTGTTACTGGAATCGGCGCAGGCGCTCGATGAAAGCAATAATCCACAAACTGAATTCATCGAGCGCGGCGAGCACCAGAAAACGGTGTGGCGGCTTTCATTGATAGCCGCGGAAGGCGCGGAATTTGTGGTGACCGCTCCGGCGGAAGCCAACGGAAAAATCGAGACCATCGGCACATCGTCGGCCGAGCCGATGGCGGCGTGGGCGAGGCGGGCGATAGAATATTCCCGGCGGTTGGGCGAGCGTCTGGGCGCCGGGCCGCTTTCGCACGTGGCGGGCGGGGGGTTGCAGTTGCGCCTGCTGGTGCTGCCCCGCGAAGACAAATCCATATTGGTGGGTTGGCCGGCGGATGCCGCCGACAGCCAACTGCTCGAACGAACAAAAAAACTAGTCGCATCATGGGATTCCTGAGCAAACTTTTCGGCTCGCGGCCGGTGATCCAGCAATTGCCGTCGGGCAGCATCACGGTGAGCCGCAACGGCGACGTTCTCACCACCACGGTTTCATCCACCTATCCCCGGGCGCTGCTACGGGAGATTGCGCGCGAGGTGCTCCGGCAATTTTACGAGGCGCGCCAGGCGCAGTTGTCGCTGGAGGAATTGAGCCTGCATTTCGGCAGCCTGCGCGTCACCGCCCGGCAAATCCAGGGCGGCGCGGTGATTTTTCTCTCGCCGCGAAGCGCGCAGACGAACCGGGCGCCGCAGGAAAAAGACCAGAAGGCCGGACAGGGGAAGAAGTGGTAAGGACCGAGCCATCAGGATTTCGGAACCAGTGATTCCCCAGGCGGCTGGGCAATGGAAAAGAATTTTTCCGCGCGCATTTTTGTCTTGTCTTTTGACGTCTTTGGCTATAGGCGTGTGGCATCGGAATGGACACGCACCACCAGATTCTGGTTGTGGACGACGATGCGGATTGGCTGGACCTGTGCCGCGACTTTCTCGGGCAACTTGCCAGCAAACCTGAAATTCGCACCGCAGCGTCCGGCACCCGCGCCCTCGCGTTGATGGATACGCAGCCGTTCCGGATTTTACTCTGTGATTTGAAAATGCCGCGGATGGACGGATTTCAAGTCATCAGCATCGTGCGGCGGCGGTTTCCGCGTCTGCGCACGGTAATCGTGACGGCGCTGACCGACCCCGGACTTCGGTCGCACGCGTACGCATTGGGAGTGGAATTGTTCTGGCTCAAGCCGGACATGGAGCGAAATCCGCAGATGTTCCTGGATTGCATTGAATCGCTGCTGGGCGGAGAGGACGAGGGTTTCCGCGATTTGCAGAATAAAAATCTGCTGGATGTGATTCAGATGGAATGCGTGTTGCGTAATTCCAGCATTCTGCGCATCAACGCCGGTCCGCACACTGCGCAAGTTTGGATCAACGACGGACAGGTGATTGACGCGCGGGCGGACGGGGCGGATGGCGAAGCGGCGTTCCGGAAGATTTTGAAATGGAAATCCGGCACGTTTGAGACGTTGCCTGCGGAGACCAACCACGTCCAGACCATCACCAAATCGCTGGAGGCGATGCTGCTGGAGGAAGCACAGGCAGTGGAACGCTCGGCGAATCCGACGCCGGCGGAAGAGGCGGCGGAGGCGCAATTGATCCGGCGGTTGACGGCGCTCTCGTATGAAGGGGCGGAATTTGTGGTGACGGTTCCTGCCAAAAAAGAGGACAACGCCAAAGGATGGGGCACGCGCGATGTGGAGCGCATTGCAGCGTGGGCGCGGTATGCGCAGAGGGCGGCGCAACGAATCGGGGAAAAATTCAGCGCCGGGCCGTTGATTCAGGCGGCGGGGAGCAATCTGGAACATCAATTGCTCCTATTGCCAAATAATGGCAAAACATTCGTGGTCGGCTGGCCGCCGGAAGCAGAGCCGGGGCGGATGGTTGAACGCAGCAAAAAACTGATTGAAACATGGGACTCTTGAACTGGTTTTCAAAACGCGAAACGGCAATCCCACGGTTGCCGGAGGGCAGCTATACGGTTGACCGCCATGGCAACGTGATGTCCGGGACGGTTGGCTCGGAATTTTCGCCGCGGCTCCTGGGGGAAGTGGCCAGGGAGGTGTTGTCGCTGTTTCAGGCAGCGCGGGCGTCGCAGATGCCGCTGGCGGGCTTGAATTTTTATTTTACGGGCCTCCGGGTGACCGCGCGGGAGATGCACGGGGGCGCCATCATTTTTCTCTCGCCGCGAAACTTTTTTGAGACCACCCTGCCGCCCGAAAAACATCCATGAACGCGAAACGCCTCGAACAACTGGTTCAGCAAACCGAAACGCACATCGAATGCTGGAAGCAATTCAACCATTTCATCAACGTGGCGCGCTCCAAAAAGTTCACGCCGGAGGATGAGAACAATTTTCTTGAACTCAAAAGCATCATCGCGCAGGACCTGGAGGGGATTTTTTCGGCGATCGAGGTGCAGTCCCCCACCAAGGAGGAAATCATCGCGCTGATGGGTTTTGCGCCGTCGCTCCGTTATTTGAGCGAGATGGGCGAAGGCGATTTGCGGGGGATCGAGAACACCTGGCACAAAATTTATATTGCCTGGCATTCCATCCTGGGCCAGCTCAAGATCAAGCTGCGCAACGACGACTCGACCTCCCTTTTCCGGCGGCAGTGAAACGCCGTTTGCGGCTGACTGCCATTGTGCTCGCACCCGGCCGGCGTTTTTACGCGGAAATGGCGCGATCAATCGGCTAGCGGGGAGAACGGCTTTAAAAGTCATCGAGGAACAGCCGGCAAGTTCAAATTGCCATTTTGAGCCGCTTCGTGGACACTACGCCGCTCATGCTGAATTATTTTCAAATCCTGATTTTGGCGGTCATTCAAGGCGCGTGCGAATTGCTGCCGGTTTCCAGTTCCGCCCACGTCATCGCCGCGGAAAAGATCATGGGCATTCAAAATACGGGCAGCCCGGAAATGGCCATGCTGCTGGTGATGCTCCACACCGGGACGATGTTCGCGGTCATCGTTTATTTTTGGAACGGATGGCGGCGGGATTATTTTCAATCCACCGGCCAGATTCAATGGTTTGTGATTCAGATTATCGTCGCCACCGTTTGCACGCTGGCCGTGGGGTTTGTCCTGAAAGAAGTGATTGAAAAAGTTTTCATGCGCGGCGTGCCTCATGCGGCAATCGAGGATTTGTTCAACAATTTGCCGCTGATTGCCGGCGCGCTGGCTGTTGTCGGGATTTTGATTATTTGGGCCGGCTGGCGCGAGGGGAAAGCAGGGCGTGCAACGGAAATTCAGCCGATGGATTCGGTTTGGGTGGGCCTGGTGCAGGGAATTTGCGTGCCGTTCCGCGGTTTCTCCCGTTCCGGCGCGACGATTTCGACCGGATTGCTGCTGGGGTTGCCCAAGCAAAAGCTGGAGGAATTCAGTTTTGCGCTGGCGGTGGTGTTAACGCCGCTGGCGATTGCGCGGGAGGTCTGGCGGGTGCTCAAGGACAAAGCGGCGCTTCACGGAACGATCTCCCAAATGTTCGCGCCGTCAATCGTTGGGATGGTTTTCAGCTTTGTCGCGGGGCTGCTCGCGCTCAAATGGCTGTCCCGCTGGCTGGAAGGCGGGCGCTGGTCATGGTTTGGTTACTATTGCCTGGCCGCAGCGGCCGGCGTCCTGGTCATCCATTTCAAATTTCCGAGGTGAGGCGGACCCGAAGGCAGGGTCGGGGAAATTTCTCTCAACCCGCGACTCGAAATCCTCCCGACTCCGCTCCGGTCACTGGGGCTGGGGAATAAAAATTTTCTGGCCCACTTTCAAAGCATTCGGGTTCAAGCCGGGGTTGGCCTTCAATATTTCGTCCGTAGATACTTTAATTCCCTGCAGGCGGTAGGCTTTGGCGACGGCTGCGATGGTGTCGCCGGCCTTGATTTCGTAATTATACCCGCTCTGGGGCACGCCGGGGGCGGGGACGGGCGCGGCCGTTGAATCGGCGGGGCTTGGTTCCGCGGCGTGATGCGACGAGGCCACATTCAACGCCTTTTCCAATTTTTCCAATTCCTTCAAAATTTCCTCGTTATCAGACTGGCGCTTTTGGTCAATTTGCTGCACCTGGTCGGCGAGCTTTTTCAAGTCATCGGTGCTGGCGAAGTTGTTTGCGCCGGGCTGGTTGATTTTGTCCTGCAAGTCGTTGACCTGCTTTTGCAGGTCTTCGATGCTTTTGGTTTGGACATTGAGGGCGGCGGAGATGTTCTGGATTTGGCCGGACAATTGATCCAATTGCGCCTGGGTGGCGGAGTCCTGCGCGCGCGCCGCGGGGACGGCAGTGGCGAGGGCGAAAACAAGAAACCAGGATGACTTCATTCTCATGCGCCGAAAATAAGCCTCCACGGCGGGGCGTCAAGTTGAACCGCAACACTAATTTGCCTCAAGCGAGTTTTCCGAATTTGCGAATCTCGGGCCAAATCCAGGCGACGGCGATAACGACCAGAATGGTGCCCAGGCCGCCGGTCACGGTGGAGACAATCGCGCCGGTGGCGGCGGCATTGCCGAGGAAGGACGGCCGCGTAAAGAGGTAGGCCACCAGGCCGGAGCGGAATCCGCCCAATTCGTTGGACGTGCCGATGAAGAGGCTGTTGACGGCGGAAACCCGGCCGCGCTTTTCGTCGGGCGTCAGGATTTGAACGAGAGTCTGGCGGACGACAACGCTCACATTATCCACCGCGCCAGCCAGAGCGAGCATGGCAAAGGAGAACCAAAACCAGGCGAGATTCGGCAAGGTGATCCATTGGGCAAAGCAATTTGGGTTGGCCACGCCAAAGAGGATGGTAGCGGCACCAAAAATGGCGACTGACAGGAGCATGGCGCGGCCAGCTTTTTGCAGCGGAGGGCGGTGGGCGATGATGAGGGCGCAAATGACGGCGCCGATGGACATGGAATTGCGAAGCCAGCCGAGGCCGACAGCGTTGACGTGGAAGACATTTTGCGCGTAAATCGGCAAAATAGCGACCGTGCCGCCGAGGAGCACGGCGAACAAATCAAGAGTGATGATGCCGAGGATGATTTTGCTTTGATAGACGAAGCGAAAGCCCTCGACGAGACTTCTTGCGGAAACAGGCTCTGCGGGCCGGGCTTTGTGGAGATGTTTGATGGGGACGACGAGGGCAAAGCAAACAACCGAGGCGAGCACATTCACCGCATAAACCGACCAGGCAGTGCCCATCTTTTCCGCGTCGGGCGTGAGCGCGATGACCGCGCCGAAGGCGACGGGACCGAGCACGGACGATAATTGAAAGGCGCCGCTATTGAAGGTGACGGCCCTGGCGAACTGTTCGCGCGGCACCAGGCTCGTGACGAAGGCGGCGCTGGCCGGCCAGAGAAACGTCCGGGCGGCGCCAAGCACCACCAGACAGATGTAAATCCAATAGACCGGCGCGGTGAAATATGACAGCAGCGCGAGGGCCAGGCTGGCGGCGGCCAATACCAGGGTGGCGGCCAGGATGATATTTTTTCGGTTGAAGGTATCGGCAAAATGTCCCGCCGGAATCGTGCAAAGGACCATGGGAACCATCGTGGACAAGCCCACGAACGCCAGCGCCAGCGCGGAATTTGTGCGCTTATAAAGTTCCCAGTCAATGGCGACGACCAGCATTTGCTGGCCGAGGGAGGCCGCGAAGCGGCCGACGAGGTAACGGACGAAATCCGCGTTCCGCAACACAACATAGGCGCTTTCATCCGGGGATTTTGCCGCAGGCTCGTCCGGCAAATTTTCGGGTGACTCCTGGTCATGCACGCCGAAAAATTAGCGGAAATTTTAGCGCGGTCGAGCCTTCGCGGGCAAAATTATCGCCAGGCCGCCCGGGACCGATTAAGATTACAGGCGCGATCCATGAACAACGAGCCGGATGAAGAACAGCCCAAGCCGAGTTACAAATGGCCGTGGTTTGTGCTGGCGGCGGTGTTGCTCGGCACTGTCCTGGCCGTCGTCTGGATGCTGGTCGCCGTTCAAAAGGAAAAAAGCGAGCGGTTCAACGCTCCGGTGCCGGCCGCGAAGTAATTCACTGGCGCCTGCCGCCGAGCGCGGCCAGGACGGAAGTTCCATCAACACCGGTCGGCGTGGGCGCATAGCCGATCTCGACCGCCGTGGGCAAAAAGTCGTCCGCCGACCAGTCAAGGCCGCTCACCTGACCCGCGGCAATGTGCTCGGGCCAGTGGGCGATCATTGGCACGCGGAAATAGTTCGTGGCGATGTTGCTGTGGAAGAAATCCGGGTCCGCCTCCGCGGTTTTTTTCGGAATGCTTCCCCCCGCGAAAAAGATCAAGACGTTGTTGGTCATGTGGCTTTTATCCAGTTGCTGCCGCAATTGGCCGATGGAATCGTCAATCCGCAAGATCAGCGCGGCGCGATTCTTTTCCTGCTGCGGCCAGGGTTCCTCGGAGAACGGCGCATCGGTGGGGACCTCGATATTGCCATCGGGGATTTTATAATTCAGGAACAGGAAGAAAGGCCGCCAATGATTGAACGGGTCCGGCTGGCTATATTGGATGAAATTGATCGCGGCCTTGGTGAACAAATCCGGAATATATTCATTCCGGCCGCGCGTATTCTGGTAGAGCATTTCCCAGCCCGCGGAGGGCTGGCCTTGAGACGGATTCCATCGGACAAACTTGTTGAGCTTCGCGTCAAAGGAATAATGTGGCGGCAGGCTCCAGATATGATTGGCGAAAAAATTGGCCGCATCCGGTTCGTCCAGGTAACCGGCGAATTGATCGAACCCTTTTCTCCACGGGACCGCCGGCGAATTCGGCCCACTCAAATCCCAATCGCCGACCATGCCGGTATGATAGCCGGCGGATTTCAAAAGTTGCGCCACCGTGACGGCTTCGGGCGGCAGCGGAACATCGGCGGCCGCCAGGAAGTAATTTTTTCCAAGGAGGAAGGCGGCCTGGGTGACGGGAGCGGAAGGCGCGGCGGAATAGTTGGTGAAACGAATGCCTTCAGCGGCGAGCCGGTCCAAATTGGGCGTCTGATAATTCGTCTGGCCGTAGCAACTGAGATCGCCGTAACCGAGGCCATCGCACTGGATGAAAATGATGCTGGCGCGCCGTGGAATGGCGCGGGGGATGGAATTGGTGACGATGAGCGGCTGCGCGACGGCGGAAAATTCGAGCAAAGCCACCACCGCGATCAGGGCGCGTCCAAGGCGGCGGAATCGGGATGATTTCATTGAACCTTTGATTCTGAAAAAAAGAATGCGTTCAACGCAATTCAATTCGGGCATTTCTTTTTCCATACTCCGAATCGAGGGGGATTTTCAGGGCGATGAGAAAGCTGGGGATGGTGGCGAGAATCACCCAGAGGAAGAAATGTTTATAGCCGAGGAGGACCTGCAGCCAGCCGCTCCACATGCCCGGCAGCATCAGCCCCGCCGCCATGAAGCCGGTGCAAATGGCGTAATGCGCCGTGGCGTGTTCGCCGCGCGCGAGGTAAATCATGTAGAGCATGAAGGCGGTAAAGCCAAAGCCATAACCGAATTGTTCAACCGCCACGCCGGCGCCAATCGCAAAAAGGTTTGGCGGCTGGGCATAGGCCAGCCAGATAAAGACCGCGTCCGGCAGATGGATCGCCAGCAGCATCGGCCAGAGCCAGAATTTCAACCCGCTCCGCGCCACCAGGAAACCTCCCACCAAGGCTCCGCACATGAAAGCGATGGCGCCGGCCGTGCCATAAATTTCGGAGACCTGCCCATCGTTCAGCGCCAGGCCGCCCTGACTGAGCGGGGCGCGGAAGAAGATCGGAACAATCCTGAGCATTTGCGCCTCACCGAGCCGGTAGGACAAAAGGAAGAGCAGCGGCAGAACAATTTTTGGTTTTTGAAAAAATGCGGCGAAGGTGTCGAAAAAATCGCCCAGAAAACTTCCCGACACCGCCATCCGTTTTGGCGCATCGGCGGCCGGCTGCGGCAAGATGAAATGGTGATAAACGGCAAGACACACAAAGATTCCCGCGCCAATGAGGAAGGCAATGGACCAGGCCAGGGCCGGGTTGCGCGAGCGTTCGGCGAGTTTGCCCACCGTGAATACCAGGCCGCCTTGCGCCGCGATTTTTCCCACATTGAAAAAAATGTTCCGCCAGCCGATGAAAAAGGACTGTTGATGTTCGGTGGTTGCCAGGATGTAAAAACCGTCCGCGGCAATGTCATGCGTCGCCGAGCTGAATGCCAGCAAACCGAAGAACACGACCGTCCACTGGACGAAGTGTGGCGCGGGAATCATCAAAGCCAGGCCGGCGAGGATGATCCCCAAAAGCAATTGCATGGCCCAAATCCATTGCCGCCGGGTGTTGAGAATGTCCACCGCAGGGCTCCAGAGAGGTTTGACGACCCAGGGCAGATACAACAGGCTGGTGAAAAATGCGGTTTCCCGGTTCGATACTCCGAGGTCATAGAAGAACAACACGGACACCGTCGCCACGAGCGCGTTGGGCATTCCTTCCATGAAATAAACCGTGGGAATCCAGAGCCACGGGGTGCGGTCATTTTTTGCGCCGGCCATTTTCGAGATGTTGGCGGCAAACGGCGCAAAAGAAAAACTTTTCTTGGTTTCCTTTGGGCGCGGGGGGCGACAAAATCGGCGTGTGACCATCGCGATTGGCGCCACTCTGAACGCCGCCGGAATTTTGCTGGGCGCGATTTGGGGACTCCTGCGGCGCGAGACGATTTCCGCGCGCGCCCAGGTGTTTTTCAGGAACGCGCTGGGGGCCTTGACGATTTTTTTTGGTTTTCGCCTCGTCTGGCTGAACCTCAACGGCACGTTCGTTGCGCGCGCGGAAGAGATTCTCCTCGCGGCGCTGGCGTTGGCGCTTGGCAATCTATTGGGAAAAGTCCTGGGTCTGCAAAAGATTTCCAATCGGCTGGGACATCACGCCGCCGGGTTCA
Organism: uncultured Verrucomicrobiae bacterium; assembly: GCA_963755515.1. GTDB lineage: Bacteria > Verrucomicrobiota > Verrucomicrobiia > Limisphaerales > UBA11358 > UBA11358. The sequence continues at coordinate 208,301 of CAVWKA010000002.1, forward strand.
TCGCCGAGGCGCAAAGATGGCCGCAATCCGTCCGCCGGTTTCAATGCCTGCGCCATATTGTATTGTGTCGCGCCATTGGGAATCATCGGCGCAATCAATGACGGCCTGTCGGGTTATTTTTGGCTGCTCGCCGTCAAAGCGGTGATGGACGGGCTGGCGACGGCCAGTTTCGTGAAGATGTTCCGCTGGCCGGCGGCGCTGTCCGCCATTCCGGTTTTTTTCTTTTTCGGCCTGATCACGCTCACGTGCCGGATTTATGCGGCGGGGCCTCTGGCTTCCGCCGGATTAGGCGATTCGGTTGGCATGGTCTCGGGCTTCGTCGCCTGTGCGGTGGCGCTGGTGATATTTGAAATCCGAAAAGTCGAGCTGGCGAATTATCTTCCCGCCTTGGCGGTGGCGCCGTTGTTGACGTGGTTGGTCAAAATGATTTAACCGGTTGTGGTCGTCCGCAGGCTGTTTCCTCGCGGTATTGCAGGTCTGCGAGCGATGCGGAACATATTTTTTAAAAGTGTCGTAGCCCTGCAGGACATTGAATGAGTGACAAATCCAAAATCGAATGGACGGACGCGACGTGGAATCCGGTGCGCGGCTGCTCCAAAGTCAGTCCTGGCTGCCTGCATTGCTACGCCGAGACGTTTGCCGAACGCTTTCGCGGCGTGCCCGGCCATCCGTTTGAATTCGGCTTCGATTTGCGGCTGGTGCCGGAGAAACTGGGCGACCCGCTGCGGTGGCCAACACCCCGGAAAATTTTCGTGAATTCAATGAGCGACTTGTTCCACGAAAATGTGCCGGACGAATACATCGTCAAAGTGGCGCGTGTGATGAAGGCCGCCAACTGGCACACCTACCAGATTCTGACCAAGCGCGCCGGGCGAATGCAGAAATTATTGAAAGGCAAACTGCGGTTCGCCGCCGGGCAACCGCATATCTGGTGGGGCGTGAGCGTGGAAAACCGCAAGCACGGTTTGCCGCGCATTGATTTGTTGCGCGACTCGCCTGCGCCAGTGCGTTTCCTTTCCATCGAACCGCTGCTGGAACATCTCGGTCCGATCAACTTGAAGGGCATCAATTGGGTGATTGTGGGCGGCGAGAGCGGGCCGGGCGCGCGGCCAATGGCTGCCGAATGGGTCCGGGACATCCGCGCGCAATGCCAGCGCGCCAAAGTCGCTTTCTTTTTCAAACAATGGGGCGGTGTCCGCAAGGCACAGGCCGGACGGGAATTGGATGGCGGCACCTACAACGAATTTCCCGAACGCCGGCAAAATCCGGTGCCAGATTTGGAATTCCGGCGGAATGCGTTGGAACAGTTGGAAGGCAAATTAAGTTAACGGAAAACGCTGGAGAAAAAACAGGCCTACACTGTAAACGAAATTATTCGCGAACAGAAACGGCCGGGCATTTTTCGGCATGATTATGAATCGCGTCACCCAGCCAGGCGATGGTCTGGCCGAGATCATCCATGTTGCGCGCGGCCTCGTCGTCCATGGCCACGTCGCCTTTTTCCAAGCCGTATCCCAGGTTCCAATACGTGGAACCGGGCACAATGGCGCCGGACATGAGAAACATGTGATTCATGGTGTCAAACGCATGGATGCCGCCCCCGCGCCGGACGGCGACCACCGACGCTCCAATTTTGCCGCGGAACAGTCCGCCGTTGGCCAGCGCCACCAAACCGGAACGATCCAATAGTGCCTTCATTTCGGCGCTCACGTCGGTGAAGTAGGTGGGCGAACCCAGGATGATCGCGTCTGCCGCGACCATTTTCTCGAAGCAGGGGTTGAAAAAGTCATCGTTGTGGGCGCATCGGCCATTCTTCCTTTTACGGCACTGGTAACAGGCGCGGCATCCGTGGATATTGGCCCCGCCGAGTTGGACGACTTCAGTTTCCCAGCCGGCGGCGGACAGGGGTGCCAGAACTTTCTTCAGAAGGATTTCGGTGTTCCCGCCTTTGCGCGGGCTTCCATTGATGGCAAGGGCTTTCATGATTTTTGATCCTAATCCGGAGCCTGGGGCACTTCAAGCACCTTCGGCCCCGGATCCGATTACGCTATCATCGGGAATGTAACCACGGATGGGCACGGATAAAAAACTCATGTTTTACCGCAAATGCAGATAGGCAGATACCGCTGATGAACGCAGTGAACGGAGATGCGGAAGGCTGACTGCTGAAACTTTAACAGAAGGGAACGAAGACAACGAAGATTTTCATTTCAGCCGGCGCAGAAAATCGGCCGGACCGACAATCCGGATGCCTTGAAATTCCCGCAACGGCAGCAAATGTTTTTTATCGCCGCTCACGATGAAATCCACTTCACCCGCCAGCGCACATTCCAAAATCATTTCATCGCCGGGATCAGGCGTTGCGCCCGAAGCGCGCTCGGCCGGGAAAACCAATTCAGCGGATTCAGTCAGCGCCGCCACCCACTCGACCGGTTTGATTCCAGGATAATCCAGCCGCAATTCTTCAAAAGTATCATGATACTCGGCAATGAGGCTGGCACTGACGACGGCCACGCATTGGCCTTGCGCCCAGGCCGCCAAACAATCAAACGGTATTCCCCGCCAAAAGCTGGCGCTGACGACGACGTTGGTGTCGAAAACAACCTTCATCCTTTGACGCGACGGCGCACCTGCTGTACAGCCGCCGCGACCGCGGCTTCATCTTTCGGCGTCATTTCCGGGAGGTTGCGACCGCCCAACAGCAGCGAGCGCACCCGCGAAGGCGTGAGCGGCTGGCGCTTGCGCATGACAATTAGGCCGCCGGAATAGCCGACGTCCAATTCATCGCCGGTTTTAATCCGCGCCTGTTCGCGGATGGCTTCCGGAATGACGGTTTGGCCCTTGACTGAAACTTTTGCAATCATGTGGTAAGACTAGCCTTACTTTGGTAAGAATCAAGCCTCAAAATGAATTTTGAGGCCGCGCTTTTGCAACGTCGCGCATCTGCAACGTCGGCGCATAGGTGTTCCACAGCCAATCATTGGATGAGTCCGCGTTTTTTCAGCATCGCTTCCATTGCCTTGTCCATCAGGAAATCCGCCAGCGGTTTGGTAATTTCATCCAACGCGGCGACGGCCGCCTGCAATTTTTTCAAATCCGCCGCGCCGGGTTCGGGGGTTTCCGCCGACAGAATCCGTTCCACTTCGCGCGCCGCCTGTTCAATTTTCTCACGGTAATCGCCTTCGATTTCATTGGCGTTTTCGGCAATGGCTTTTTGGGTGGCCGCCAGCGTTTCGTTCGCTTTTAACATCGCCTCAATCCATTGCCGCGCCGCCAAATCATCGAAGGCATATTCAACGGATTCCTCGACCATCTTTTGAACCGCTGCGTCCTCGACATCCACCGCGGATTTCATTTCCACGATTTTTTCCCGGCCGGTCCGCGTGTCACGCGCGAGCACGTGCAGAATGCCATTGGCGTCAATTTCAAACTGCACCCCCACGCGCGGCATGCCGCGCGGCGCGGGGTCGAATTCCAGCGTGAATTTTCCCAAGCTCCAATTGTCCCTTGCGCGCTCGCGTTCGCCCTGCAACACATGAATCAGCATCGAACGCTGGTTGTCCACGGCCGTGGTGAACATCTCACCGGCCTTGATGGGAATGGTGGAGTTGCGCGGAATGAGCACGTTCATCAATCCGCCGAAAGTCTCAATGCCCAGCGAGAGCGGCGTCACATCCAGCAACAGGACGTTTTTGAAGCCGCCGGACAGAATTTCCGCCTGAATCGCCGCGCCCAGCGCGACCACTTCGTCGGGATTCTGGGAGGTGTTCAAATGCGGGCCGCCGGCCCGGTGAAAATCCTTTCCAAGCCGCAGGTCGCCGCGGGTCTCTTCAAATTCCGCGCAGCCGAAAAGGCCGGCAACAAATTTGCGGACGAGCGGCATGCGCGTTTGTCCGCCAACCAAAATGACTTGGTCCAAATCCTTGGCGGCAATTTTCGCGTCCGCCAGCGCGCGGAGGCAATGCGGCCGCGTGCGGCGCGATGAGGTCGCGGGTGAGGTTCTCGAGTTCCTGGCGCGAGAATCGGCAGTTGAACGAAAAATCCGGCGTAAAAACGGCAGCGTAATTTCCAACTCCAGTTTCCGTGGACAGTTTTATTTTGGCGGCTTCCGCGGCTTCGCGGATTCGTGAAAGGATTGAAGGGGTAAAGTCAAGATTGGCGGCGGCCTTGATTTTTTCGACCAGGAAATCGGCGACCCGCCGGTCCAAATCATCGCCTCCGAGCAGGGTGTTGCCATTGGTGGCCAGGACCTGGAAAACGCCTTCATTCAATTCCAGGATGGAGAGGTCAAAGGTGCCGCCGCCCAAATCATAAACGGCGATCTTTGATTTTTCCTTCAGCTTGTCGAGGCCATAGGCGAGAGCGGCGGCGGTCGGCTCGTTGACGATGCGCTCGACGGTGAAGCCGGCCAATTCACCGGCCCGCTTGGTGGCGGCGCGTTGGGCGTCATTAAAATACGCCGGCACCGTGATGACCGCGCGTGAGACAGGCCCGCCAAAATAAATTTCCGCGTCGCGTTTCAATTTTTTCAAAACTTCGGCGGAAACTTCCTCCGGCAGAATATGCTTCGCCGTGAATGGGAATGGCCACCGCGCCATTCGCGGCGGCGGCCAACGGATAGGCGACGGATTTTTCATCGTCCGCAATTTCCGACGGCGCGGCGGCCGATGAAGCGTTTGACGGAAAAAACCGTTTCCGCCGGTTTCAAAATGCGCAGCCGATTGGCGTCATGGCCGACGATGGCCGTGCCGTCCGCCGACGGGAAATGGACGACCGATGGGGTGAGGCGCAGCCCGCCGCTGTCGGCGATGACGAGTGGAATGCCCGAATCCACGGTGGCGACGAGTGAATTCGTGGTGCCCAAATCTATGCCGACAATCTTGCTCATGTCCCTTGAGGCAAGACTTTGTACACGAAGGAAACAAAGAAGCGAAGGTTTTTGTCGTTTTTGTCGCTTTAAGGCGGCTGGGTCCTCAACTATGCTTGGCGCATGAACTGCATCGTCACGGCCGGACCGACGTTTGAGCCGTTGGATGATGTCCGGCGGTTGACGAACTTCTCCACCGGCCGGCTGGGCGCCGAGCTTGCCAATTTTCTTGCGGCGCGCGGGCACAAGGTCATCCTGCTCATCGGCGAGGTGGCAACGTATCCGGGCGAACGCAAGGCTCAACGGGTTGAACAATTTTCAACCACCGCGGATTTGCGGAACAAGTTCAAAGTGCTGGCGGCCAAAAAGGCGGACGCGATTTTCCACGCCGCCGCGGTGTGCGACTTCACCATCGGCCGGATTTTTGAGCCAAATGAAGCCGGAAAACTCTCCACAATCGGCGGCGCAAAAAAGATTTCATCGCGGCAGGGGAAATTGCTGGCGGAGTTGCTGCCGACGCCGAAAATCATTTCCGAACTGCGCGGCCTGTTTCCCAGATCAAAAATCACCGGTTGGAAATACGAGGCAGACGGCAGGCGGGCAGACGCGATCGCCGCGGCGCAGAAACAAATTGCCGGGTACTCGACGGATTTATGCGTTGTCAACGGCCCGGCTTACGGCGAGGGCTTTGGTTTGGTCGGCAAAACCGGGGTGGTGACGCACCTCGCGAACCCGCCGCTTTTGTTTGACGCATTGGAAAAATTTCTTCGGCAATAAGGCGATCAGAGAGCTTCCTTGTAATGGGTAAACCGGGAAATTGTCGCGGAGCGACAGTCCAAATGCGCTTTGGATGTTTTACCCACTAAAAACGTCGAGGAGCCAGGAGAAATCGGTTTCGCGTTGAAGCGGCGGGGCGCGGTTTGTATCGTGCGGACGATGTCGCCGCCGGAAAATCGAATTTCTCCGCTGAAAAATCCCGTTACGTCGCTTTGGGGTGTTGGGGCGGAACGCGCGGGGCAGTTGGCCCGGCTGGAAATCACGACCGTGGAAGACCTGCTGTTGCACCGGCCGCGGCGTTATGAAGACCGGCGCCATTTCAAAAAAATTTCCGAACTGACCCGGACGGAGCCGGGGACCGCGCGTGGAACCATAGTGGCACTAGGGTTGAACCGTTTCCGCGGCGGCAGCAAATCCGTTTTTGAAATTGTCCTGGACGACGGCACGGCCCGGTTGCATTGCCGGTGGTGGAACCTGCCGTTCATGCAGAATTATTTTTCGCGGGGAGACGAAGTCTTCGTCTTCGGCAGGCTGACCGAAACCAAACCGCGCACGATGGACCATCCGGAAAGCGAAGTGATTGAAAGCGGAGAGGAAGGTTTCATTCACATCAACCGGATTGCGCCCGTTTATCCGCTGACGGAGGGCCTGCCGCAGCGATGGCTGCGGGGGCTTATCTGGCGGACGCTGGAAAAATTCGGGGCGCAAATCGCGGAGCCGAAACCGACGCCGGAGCCGGGGGAATTACCGACACGGGCCAATGCCGTCCGGACGATACATTTTCCCGAAGCCCTGGCTGACACAGCCATAGCGCGGCGGCGGCTGGCGTTGGACGAATATGTGGAGCTGCAATTGCAAATCCAGTCGCGCCGCAAGAAATTCGAGGCCAGCGCGCGGGCGTTGCCATGCGGCGGGAACAATCGGTTGATGAAACCGTTTCTGTCGGAGCTGGGCTTCAAGTTGACGGCATCACAGTCCGGTGTCCTTCGGGAAATCCGGGCGGACCTGGGAGGGGCGCATCCGATGCGGCGATTGTTACAGGGCGATGTTGGCTCGGGCAAAACCGTGGTGGCAGGCTGCGCCGCCTTGATGGCGATTGAAAGCGGCTTTAGCGTGGCGCTGATGGCGCCGACGGAAATTCTGGCCGAACAACATTTTCGAAACTTCAAAAAATGGTTTGAGCCGTTGGGCCTGACCCTCGAACTTCAAACGGGAAGCACAAAGACGTCCCCGGGAAACCAGGCCGTCAGCAACCCGCCGCCCACTCTTTTCATTGGCACGCACGCGTTGTTCACGGAAGGTTTTCAATTGCCGAATCTTGGGTTGGTCATCATTGATGAGCAGCACAAATTTGGCGTGGCGCAGCGCGAGCAGCTTGTGCGCAAGGGCCATTACCCGCACCTGCTGGTCATGACGGCGACGCCGATTCCGCGCACGCTGGGGCTGACCCTCTACGGCGATTTGGATGTGTCGGTGATTGATGAAATGCCCGTTGGCCGCGGCAAAATCAAAACCTTTGTCCGCCTGACGGACAAATTGCCCAAGGTCTTCGAGTTCATCCGCGAAAAAATTTCGATGGGGCGGCAGGCCTATGTTGTTTATCCGCGGCTGGAAGATTCGAGGGAAGTGAAGGCGGTGAAGGCGGAATTTGAAAACCTGCGAAAAATCTTCGCGCCTTTTCGGGTGGGGCTGTTGCACGGCCGGGTCAAAAGCGGTGAAAAGGAGGAGGTGATGGCGGATTTTCGCGCGAATCAAGTGCAGGTGCTGCTCTCCACGTCGCTGGTGGAGGTCGGCGTGGATGTCCCCAACGCAACGGTGATGCTGATTGAGAACGCGGAGCAATTCGGGCTGGCGCAACTGCATCAATTGCGCGGGCGGATTGGCCGCGGCGCGCATGAGAGCCATTGCATTTTGATATCCGACGCCAAGAATCCCGAGGCCCGCGAGCGGCTGAGAATCCTGGAGGAGACGACGGACGGATTCAAAATTGCCGAGGCGGATTTGAAGATGCGCGGGCCGGGCGAATTGCTGGGACGCGAGCAGAGCGGCCTGCCAAAGTTCCGCTTTGGGGACCTGGTGAACGATATGGATTTAATCCGGCAGGCGCGGCAACTGGTCCGGGCGGCAGGAGAAACGCCGCGCCGCGGCCAAACTTGACGTTGGAAATTTCGTCGAAACGATTACATTGAGGGCATGATAAGATTATTTTTGTCCGCAATTGCCGCCGTGATTTTTTTGACCGGGTGCGGGAACAATTCAAGTTCGAGCACGCGATCCACGAATTCGGCGCCGGCCATCACCGCGGCGGGCAATTCGGCGCCCGGTGTATTGGGCCAGGCGCAGCAATACTCAATACAAAAGGCGGATATCGCCTCGCTCACCCAGGCGATTCAACAATTCAACGCCGGAGAAGGGCGTTATCCGAAAGACTTGCAGGAGTTGGTCCCGACTTATCTCGCGAAAATTCCTGAAGCGCCGGCCGGCTATAAATTGAATTACGATCCCGCCACCGGCACGGTGACGGTGGTGAAGCAATAATTGAGACCGATTACAGCGCCAGGTAGTGCAATACCTGGACCTCTTTTTTGAAGATGATCCGGATGAAGCTGCCATCGAACTGGACATTCATGGCTGCCCGGGGTTGGTCCTCCTGCCAGAGAACGCGGCCGTCCGAGGGGCTGATGCGAATAATGCGCGTGAGGGCCGGTTTTTCCAGCCCGGCCGTAGCATCGGTCAATTGGTCTTCCTCGTCACCGGGGTCATGGACCTGAATGGCATACATGAATGGGCCGGACAAATAGGAAATGTAACCGCCGGGCGTGGCGCGCCATAAAATTTTACCGGTGCCGGGATCAATTTTCAAAACGACGGCCTCGGTGGACTTACTCACGTCAATCTGGCGCGCATATTTGATGTCATCGGGATTGCCGGTGGTGGTGTTGACATACAACATTCCCTTGTCGTCGAAAAACAGGCCCACGACGCCGACGGTGGGGATGCGCCAACGGGCGTTGCCGCTCGCCAAGTCGAAGGCGCTCAAAACGGCCTGATCAAAAACATAGAGACTCCGTCGTGCTCGACGCAGGGGCCTTCGCCGTAGGGCGATTGAGCGAGCGGCGATTGTTGATCGCCGGAAATGGCATAGGTCAATTCAGTTTGCCAGAGTTTCTTGTTGGTCTTGTCCAGGACGATGACGGTTTTTCCGGCGGCGAGAACATTCACCGTTTTCAACGGAAACAATTCCGGCGGGCCGATGACTTGGCCTGTCCATTGATTGTCGGGTGAACCGGCCTGGCGAACGGTGACGCCGTAGGTGCTATCGTCCTCAGTGACCTTGTCGTTTCCGTTATTGCGTTGCATTTCATTCAACTGTTCGTTGACCGCGGCCGTTTCATTGAAGGCGCCGACATTGTCGAGGGCGGATTTGCCCGTGGGCGCTTTCATAGCTTCCCGTTGCACGAAATTGGCCTGGACCAATTGCGACGAAAATTCCTCGTAACCGCCGTTGTCCGGGATGAGAGTGAAGGTTTCCGGCCGGCTTTTCCCGGCCGGGCGCGCGGCGGCGGCGGGTCGGGCATTATTATAATAATTATAAGTCTGTGGCGCAGGCCGCTGTCTGCGTTCTCCGTCATTCATGGCTCCTTCGATTCTTTGCTCGTACGAATTGTTGGCGACGATGGCCGGCAAGGCAATTTGGCCTTGCAAGGACAGGTCTTGCGCCTGGCGGGCGACGCGCTGGGGGTTCATCGGTTGCGACGAGGCATAGGGCGAAAGCGGAAGGCCGCCGCCGGCTGCCTGGGCCGGCGCGCCACCGGGGGGCGTCGGCGAATTTTGGGCAAGCGCCGCCACGGACTGGTCCTGAAATTGGTTGGTGCTCAACTGGCCGCTGGCCAAATCAACCTGCACAATTGCCGACTGGCCGTTTTCGCGTTCAAATGCCAGCAACTCATTGTCGCGCGCCACCCAGTCGCCCGCATCAGGCACGGCGATTTGTTGCAGCACATTTCCCGAATTCCAGTCGTAGTGCGTCAACTGGCCTGCGCCGCCGTCAGCGACCCAGATGTTCTGGCCGAGGCAGTGGAGTGACAGTGCGGTTTCCAGGCCGATGCGCGCGTATTTCTCGGAAACAGATGGAGTGGCCCTGATCTCTTCCCTGCCGCTTCGATCGCGCGCCGCGGCTTCTTCGGCGTTCTCTTGATTCACCAAACCATCAATTTGTTGCTGCGACACCAGTTCCTGCGACCAGATTTTCTGTCCGGTCTTCATGTCATAGCGCGCCAGCGTGCCGCCGTGCAAAAAAACAATCTGGTCGCCGTCCACGTAAGAACTGCCGGAATGGGAAATCTGGTCAAAGCTGACGGAAAAATAAGTCCTTGGGACCGACCCAATCCACGCATACCACACCCAAAAACCCAATCCGACGGCGGCCAGGACGCCAACGATGCTGGAAATCAGGCCCATTTTGCGCCAGAACCGCGCTTCGCCCGCGAACAATCCTCCGGCATAGGGCGGTATGTTCATCTTTTGCGCCTCGGCCTTACCTTTGCAGAACGGCGAACAGAAGAAGCCGAAAACCTCCATGCATTTTGGGCAGATGGGTTTGTGGCAGACGGCGCAATGTTCCGTGGCCGGCTCACGATGCTTGGCGCAAAATTCCGCCTCGGCCGGCGCCTCAGCCGGCGGTGCTTCTGTCCCTTGGGGACGGGAAATTCTCAATCCCGGCGATGGGGGCGCTGCCGGGGCTGCGGGTGGCACCGGCGGCGACGCGGAGGGAAAATTTTCGGCGAGTTCGCGTTGAATCAATTGATTGACGAATTGCGAATAATCGCCGCCGCAATTCGGACAGACAAATTGCACGGCCTGCATTCCCGGCGTCACGTCAATAACGTATTTTGCGCCACATGGACATTGAATCTTCATCGCCCTAAGGTTTGGGATTCAATAACACAATGCCATTGGAAAACAACAGCGAAAACGCCGCCAGCGGCGGAGTATTTTGGACGCTGCCGTCCGTGAACAGGACATTGCCGCCATATTTGGAGTGATTATTGCCGGGCGGTTTGCCATCGAGGGAGAAGACCTGGTCGCCGGCGGCTTTCGGCTGCGTATTGAATTGGCGGTCGGAAGCCAAAGCCACCGGCGCCGTGTTGGTGCCGCGGCCCATGTAGTAGGCGTAGCTGATTTTGTATTCGCGGAGCGATGCGCCGGAGGGAATTTGGGAATCGCGTCCGCCGGGGCAGATAAAAATGGAGGTGTCGGCGGAATAACGCGGCACGAGCAGATTCAGCGGGTCCTCGGAGGTGTGCGCGTTGGTCGTGAGGGGATAGTACCCGAAGTCGTTGGCGTAAATCTGCATCGCCAGGTAAATTTTCTGCAAATTATCCGAGCAAAGCTCCATTTGGGTCCGCTGATGGCGGGCGGACCCGAAACTGTCGAGCATCACGGCCAGGATGAGCATGATGGCGAGGACCACCAGCAATTCCACGAGCGAGAAGCCGTGCGGCGTGGGGCGATGAAAGACCGGCATGGTTGTTTTGTAAACCAACACCGAGTCTGGAGCAAATGGAATCGTCAAAGCGCCGCGCCGCCGCGCGTTATTTTGGGGGAGACAAAGGCGGGATCTCAGCGGGGTCTTGCTTGTCCTCGTGAACGGGCGCCGGCGGCTTGCTTTCGATGGTATCAGGCATTTTCAGGAACGTCAGGATTTGCCGGATTTGTTCAGAGTGGAGTGCGATCACAGAAGAATATTCCGCAATTTTGGATTCAATTTGGATCACCTTCGATTCAAACAAGATTCTGCTCTTTTCAATTTGATGGCCGAGGGCCTCCAGCTTCAAATCCAATGGCGATATAAAATTGCGGATTTCGTGGATTTGCTCTCTTATTTGTTCGAATTGTTCGTTCACAAAATGGCGATGATAGATGCAACTTTTGCCTTCCCCCTTGCAATCAGGCAGCACGACCAATAAACGTCATTTCAGTTCAAATATCAAATTTTTTTCGGAGAGAACTTTTAAAATTCCCCAAAATCTCTCGCTGCCGAACGGCTACAGTTTTTTTCAAACGCTCTAATTCCCTGCCGGGAAGTTCGTCTTGAGAAAATAAACGATGACCCGGTCCGGCGCGATGTCTCCAAAGGCGAACGGAAGCGGCCCATAATGGGATGAATAAAACCCCGCGCCGGACGGCGGATTCATCGTCGCAAGAAAACGGGGGCTGTCGGCGTAGATGAATTCGGAGCGGGCGACGGCATTGGTTTCCGGCGGCAGCACCAGGGTATTGTAATCAGCGTTGACGAGGATGCTTCCCGGTTTGAGGGGTGTATGAATCACGTCAAATTCCTTCATGCCGGCGGCCTTCATGTAAAACTGAAAGCCCCAATGGCCCTGGAAGAGGAGATTGTCCTTTTGGTTGCCGAACTGCGCGAGGACGTTCTGCGCGGTCTGCCGGACGGCGAGGGCATAAAGGAAATCAGCGCGGGTGATCAGCAAGGCAAAGACGGCCGAGGCGGCCAGGCCCGCGGGAATCCATCGGGAAATTTTCCGGCCGGCGGCAATGTTCACCTCGAGCCGCCGGGCGATTAAAATTCCGGCGGCGGGGGCGATGGGCAAAAGAGAGCGGCCGTTGATGGTCCAATTTACAAATGCGGCGAAGAAAAACGTGCCGAACACCCACAGGGTCAACAACCAGGCCGCGGCATCGCGGCGCTGAAAAACGTCCGCAAAGGCGAGGGCCAGGACGGACACGCCGCAAATTGCCCAAAAGACGATTTGCAATTGAGCGGCCCAGAGCGGGGTGCCTTCGATCCACTGCCACAAACTTTTTTCCAAAAGCGCGAGGGGAACAAAGACGATGGCGGTGGCCGCAAAGCCGGCGAGGGTTTTGCAACGCCACAATAACGGCGCCAGGAACAAGGCGACCGCCATACAGCCGCCGGTGAAGGCGAAGCCGGGCAAAAAAGAAGCGGAGCGCGTTTGGGCCTTGAACGCCAGCGAATAACTGGCTGCCTGCCAGAGCGGGGCGCCATAGAATATCGCCGACGCCCATTGATAGGCCGCGAAGGTGGCCAGCGGTATCAGGAGGAACGCCGGCCAAACACCCCCTTGGCCGCGCCGTTTTACCATGACGCCATGGACCGCCAACAAGGGGACCAGGCTGAATCCGAAATACTTCGTCACCGCCGCCAGCGAGATCAAAAAGCCCGCGCCGCATAACTTCCAGAAACTGTCCTGCGGCAAACCTTCGATCCAAAAGACGACGGCCCAGACCCAAAACGCCAGCATCAACACGTCGCACATGATGGTGAGGCTGGACACCATAAAGACGGGCATCAACAGGGTGGCGATGGCGGCGAGCATGGGCGTTTGGCAAAAATGCCGGGCGAGGCGGTGCGAGCCCAGGACGACGGCGACGGCCGGAAGGAGGAAGGCGGCGTGCAAGGCAAATTCGCTCCAGCCTAGGAGGCTGCCGGTGAGGGCAATGTAATAGCAGGCCAACGGTGGATTGTCGGTGGCTTTCCACATGGGAATGGCGGTCAGACCCCAGTTGACGGTAAAGCCGAATGGATCGGCTGGATGGGCCTGGATATGCCGGGCCACCCAGAAGAAGAGCGGATCGTCCATGTTGAACGGCTTGGCGCAAAACGGCAGCAGGAAGGCCACCGTGACGAACGCGAGCGTCCAATACGGATGCCGCGAGCACCAGCTCCGGAGTTTTTCCATTTCGGATTTTTTAGCGGAATCCGGCGCGGGCGGAAACATTTTTCGCTGGCAAAAATTTTTCCTGCGTCGAAACTTGCGGCAATGCTCGAACAAATCGTCATTCTGGATTTCGGTTCGCAATACACCCAGGTCATCGCGCGGCGCGTGCGCGAGTGCAACGTTTATTCGCAAATCCTGCGTTATGACCTGCCGGCGCGGGAAATCGCGCGGTTGAAGCCGAGTGGAATCATCCTGTCGGGCGGGCCGTCGAGCGTTTATGACTCCAAAGCGCCGTTGCCGGACAAGGCGATATTTTCACTCGGCGTTCCCATATTGGGGATTTGCTACGGCGTGCAATTGCTGGCGCAGTTTCTGGGCGGTCGGGTCGAAAAGGGATTGAAACGCGAATACGGCAAGGGGACGCTGCGGGTAACGGACAGTTATTGTCCGCTGTTCGCGAATTTGCCGGAGACGCTGCAGGTGTGGAATTCCCACGGGGACAAGCTCACGAAATTGCCGCGCGATTTCAGGAGCGTGGCCATCACGGAGAATTCCGAATACGCGGCGATTGAGAACCGGGAGCGCAAATTTTTCGGCCTGCAATTCCATCCGGAAGTGGCCCATACTCCGCGGGGCCGGGAAATCATCGCCAATTTCGTCCAGAAAATATGCGGATGCGGAAAGAGCTGGACGATGCGCGGTTATATCGGACAGGCGGTGGAGGGAATCCGGGCGCAAGTGGGGGCGGAGCGAGTGATTCTGGGATTGAGCGGGGGGGTGGATTCGAGCGTAGCCGCGGCGTTGCTGCACAAGGCGATTGGAGACCAACTCACTTGTATTTTCGTCAACAATGGTTTGCTGCGCGCGCGCGAGGCGGAAACGGTCCGGGAGGTTTTCGGACGGCATTTTCACATCAAACTGCAGTACGAAGACGCCTCGAGAATGTTTTTGAAGCGGCTGAAGGGAGTGACTGAGCCGGAGCGGAAGCGGAAAATCATCGGGCGGACCTTCATCGAAGTATTTCAGACGGCGACCCGGCGGGCGGGCAAGGCAAAATTTCTCGCGCAGGGAACCTTGTATCCGGATGTGATTGAATCGGTGCCGATCGCGGGAAACCCGGCGGCGCTGATCAAAAGCCATCACAACGTCGGGGGGTTGCCGAAGAAGATGAAGTTTGCGCTCACGGAGCCATTGAAATGTTTGTTCAAGGACGAAGTGCGGGAACTGGGGCTGGAGTTGGGATTGCCGCGGGAAATCGTCTGGCGGCAACCATTTCCCGGTCCGGGATTGGCGGTGCGGATTCTCGGCGAAGTCACCGCGGCGCGTTGCGAGATTTTGCGAAATGCGGACGCGATCGTGGTTGAGGAGATGCGGAACAGCGGGTGGTATTACAAAATCTGGCAGAGTTTCGCGGTGCTGCTGCCGGTGCGCAGCGTTGGGGTGATGGGGGACGAGCGGACCTATGATTACACGATTGCGATCCGGGCCGTGGAATCGCAGGACGGCATGACGGCCGACTGGGTGAAATTGCCATACGACTTGCTGGAGAAGCTGGCCGGACGAATCATCAATGAAGTCAAAGGCGTCAACCGTTGCGTGTTTGACATTACCAGCAAGCCGCCGGGAACGATTGAATGGGAATAAATGGCGATTTGGTTTGCCATGGGAGCGCAATTCTGGTGTAATCCGCTTACACTAACAACTCTAGCAACAATCAATTCTAGCGCTTATGGAAATCATTTTCGATTGTCCCCATTGCGGCCAGGAATTGTCGGTGGATAGCACGGGCGCGGGCGCGGAAATCCAATGCCCCACGTGCAACGAGACCATCACCATTCCAGAAGGATCAACCAAATCCGCGCCGTCGGCCGGGCCCGTGGAAGAGGTCGTGGCGCAACTGGCGCCCAGCGCCATCGCTTCCTCGGCTGCGGCCAAGGTTCAATTGCATCTCAAGGTGCCGATGCACAGCACGCCGGCTGAAAGTCTGATCAAAAAGGCGTCCGTTCCGCTCGAAGCCGTGGCCAAGGGATTGGACAAGCAAATTCGCGTGCGCACCATGCGGCATGACAAATGCGTCGAAGCCGGCCATGACAAGTTTGACGAAATGGTGACGAAAGTTTCTGCAGGAGATTGGCGAGCCCAACTTAATTGGCGTTCACGTCATCAATTTTGAGCATTTTGACGTGCAAACTCAAAAGGTGATGAACGACTACGGATTGGTGATTATTTTCCGTGGATGATTTGGCCGTTTCTTGACTTGCGAATTCCCGCCCGTTACTTTTGCCCCAATGAATCGCCGGTTGATTTTCGTGTGGTTGCTCGTCGCGGTGGCGATGCTGTTGCCGTTTCGCTCGCCTGCGCCATTGTATTACTCGCCGGGCGAAGGCTGGTATTATGAGCCTTACGGCGAAAAGGCCAACTGGCAGCGCCCTCGCGCCAAAGAGCAATTGGACGTGGCGGAACAATCCTTCACCAACGGGGAATACAATGTCGCCCTCCATGCGGCGCACCGCGTGGTGCGGGTCTGGCCGCTGTCCGATTACGCGCCGCGCGCGGAATATCTCGTCGGACGCTGTTTCGAGGTGAAGCACCGGGATGAGGCCGCCTTCAATGCCTACGAAGCGATCGTTAATAAATATCCGCACAGCAGCAGTTACGACGAAGTGAGTGGCGGCAATATGAGATCGCCAACCGTTTTCTGGCGGGTGAATGGTTCCGGCTGTGGGGCATCATCCCGCTTTATCCCTCGATGGACCAGACGGCGGACTTGTTCTCGGAGATCGTAACGAACGGCCCGTACAGCGATGTGGCGCCCCACGCGCAAATGCGATCGGCGCGGCGCGCGAGAAACAGAAAGATTACGACGACGCGGTGAAGGCCTACGCCACCGCCGCCGACCGTTACCATGACCAGCCGCAGATCGCCGCCGACGCGCTTTATCGCGAAGGTTATGCTATACAAAAACAGGCGGCCGCCGCGGAATACGACCAGGGCACCGCCGGGCAGGCCATCGCCGCTTACACCGATTTCATCACGCTTTTCCCCGATGACAAGCGGGTGGCGGCCGCGCGAACGGCCATCACCAAACTCAAGGCGCAACAAGTGGAAGGCAATTTCAAAATCGCGCAATTTTACGAAAACGGTCGAAGGAATGGGCGGGCGCGCGTGGTGTATTACAACCAGGTGCTGCAACTGGATCCCAATTCGCCCTTCGCCGCGCCGGCGCGGCAGCGCATCGAAGAGCTCAAGCCGCGCCTGCAAACGGCCGCGAGTTGAAATGTCCGGCCAGAAATTTTTTTGCGGTTGGCATGCTGGCGCTGTTTTCCGCCGGTTGTGCCGGTTATCATCTCGGCCCGGTCAAGCCCGACGTGGTGGCCGGGGCGAAAAATCCATGGAAATCGTTCCCTTCAACAACCAAACGCTGCAGCCGCGTCTGGGGGACGCGGTGACCCAAGCCTTGCGCGAAGATGTCCAGACCGACGGCACCTATCGCCTCGCCACCGGCTCGCCCGGCGACGTGGTGGTGACCGGCGTCATCACGACTTACCAGCGAGCCGGCGTGAGCTTGCTGCGGACGGACGTGACCACGGTGTCAAATTACCGACGTCGAGATCACGGCGCACGTCATCGCGCGCGAGCGCGCGACGGGCAAGGTGCTGCTTGACAAAAACGTGAGCGGCTAAACGCTGGTGCAGACGGGAACGGATTTGGCGGATGCCGAACGGCAGGCAATGCCGGTGCTGGCGGAGGATTTGGCGCGCAACATCACGGAATTGCTGACGGAAGGCGCGTGGTAAAAGAGCGTGAATTGCTTTGCCGGCTTGCAGACTTTAACCAAAGTCAGAACCAACCTCACCAAAATGAAAAAACAGATCGCAAAAACATCCCTCATCGCCTTGTGCGCCGCCGCCATACTTGTCGTGCCGGGTTGGACGCGCGCGCAGGACACGCACCAATGCGCCTCGCCGGCGTAAACCGCGCCGGCGCCGAAAAAACACTCCACGCGCCGTATCACGGCACTTGGCCGCGCTGGACACCAACGCTATGACTGTCCTGACGGTGTCCGCGGGCAATTGACCTTCAAGTCACGTCCGAAGACGAAAATCACCAAGGACGGACAACCGGCGGTGTTGGCGGACGGAATGGTGGGCGAGCCGGTGCGCGGGTCGTTCAGGAAAGAACGGAGCGGAACCAATGCCGTGTCCATTGCATTTCGGCGGCCAAGAAGAAGAAGCAAACGAGCGATAGTTCGGGCAATTGATTTGTCAGTCGTTGAAATTTTGCGCACCGGGGCAGGCGAGCGCCCGCCCTTTTTTGCTTATCCGCGCTTCCACCAACTGGTCATGCCCTTGGGCTTGGGTGGGGCATGTGGCGATTGCAACTGTTGCCGCAACAGCAGGCTGCGCGCGGCTTCCAACGCCATGATAAATTCGTCATAGCTCAAAAAGCGGTCGGCGGGGTTTTTTGCCAGCGCGCTCACCAACGCGTCGCTGGTCGGCTGGGTAATCTGGGCGCCTTCAACCAGGTTGGGCGGGGTCAGCGGCGTTTGCACCTGGGCCATGATGACTTCCTCGGGCGTTGGGGCATCAAACGGAACCTGGCCGGTCATCGCGTGATATAACGTGGCGCCGAGACTGTACATGTCCGACAAAAAGGTCTCCGGCTCGCGTTTGATTTTTTCCGGCGCGACGTAATATGGCGTTCCCCAAATCACGTCCTCCGGCACATGTTCGATGTCCGCTTTTCGCGCGAGGCCGAAGTCAACGAGTTTGGGTTCATGGTCGGCATTGAACAAAATATTTCCAGGCTTGATGTCGCGATGGAGCAAATCATATTTGAGCGCCATGTCGAGGGCGGAGGCGATTTTGATGCCGATGTCCAGGACATCGAGTTCCGGCAACGCGTGCAATTTATCAATGCGCGCATCGAGGCTGCCGCGGTCGGCCAGTTCCATGACGAGGTATTGCTGTCCCTCCCATTCGTCGAAGGTGTAAATGTGGACGATATTGGTGTGATTGAGGCGGGCGCAGGCGCGGGCTTCGCGATAAAAACTTTCCAGCGCCCGCTGGTCTTCGAGCAGTTCCTTCTTCATCAATTTGACGGCCACCATGCGCTCGAGGGTGGTGTCCCAGGCGCGATAGACGGTGCCCATGCCGCCGGAAGCGATAATGCTGCGCAACTCAAACTGCCGCAGCATCATCGGCATCATGATGGGGCTGCCGCATTTGGTGCAGGGTACGGTGGCCAGGGGCGCTAAATCGCCGGGGATGAAGACTTTCGTTTCACACCAGCCGCAAGTGACCATTCGCAAGGGTTTATCGCTCATCTTTTAATTCAATCTAGCATCACATGCAAATCCGACAATAATTTTTGATGTTTAAAAAAATTTGACAAAGGCGATTAAATGGTGTTTCTTGTGCGCGGTTAACAGAAATGAACGCCACGTTTGTCAAACTGATGCAGCACGCGCCGATGAATGGCTGGAAGGCCATTTGCCAGCGCGACTCCCGTCTTTTTGGCGTCGTGGGGATGAATTCCTGATTTAACGAATTTTCAAAGACCCGCGATTGCCAAGACAATCGCGGGTTTTCGCTTTTTTACCCAAACGAAAGGAAAAACATGAACACAAACAGAATCAATTTGCATGCGGCATTCGCCGCGGAGACGCGGTTCGAACTGCAGCCGCATCCGACCGCGCCGTTTCGCGCGCTGCAGGAGAACGAATTCGAGCGGCTCAAAACCAGGCTGCTCGCCGGGGAATTGGCCCGGGCCACGCCGGAGCTGAACGCTCCGTTGCGGCGCGCCGCCAACGAAGCGGCCGCGCTGGCCTGGGCAACGGCGGTACCCCTCCTGGTCTTCCCGGTGTTATTCGAGGAAAAGACCGCCGCAGCCGCCCGGCACGCCGAGCGGCAGGCGCGCATCTTCAAAAACACCCGCGAGCTGGTGGCGGCGTGAGGTGGGAGGCGGCACGGGCAAAGGCCCGTTCCGCCTCCCAGTATATCTCGAAATTTGATGGGGAGATCCTGTGATCGAAAACATCGTGGTTGCGGTGTGTGGCGCTTTGGCTATTGGCTATTCACTGCCGATTATTTCTGCCTGTTCGTCCTACCGGTCTTATTTGCCGTTTCCGCCCCTTTTGTCCCTGCGCGAAAACAGGCTGGGAATAACGGCCGGAAATTCGTTGAAAAAAAAGGAAAAAGATTTAATTGTCTCCCTGCATGAAATCTTTTCTTAAGGCCGGCATCGCCCTGTTGCTATGGCAAAGCCTTTCTGTCCCAGCGGCGACGACTGTGACAAACATCGCTGGTGGATGGGATCACTGCTTGTTTCTTAAATCCGATGGCAGCCTGTGGGCAATGGGGCAAGACACCTCCGGTCAACTGGGCGATGGACTGTCAGGTGCGACGAACAGGCCGGAACAAATCGTCTCGAATGGCATAGTCGCGGTTGCAGGGGGACTCGCGCATAGCTTATTCCTCAAATCTGATGGCAGCCTGTGGGCGATGGGTAACAACACCCAGGGTCAACTGGGTGATGGTACGTTCAATAATACCAACAGACCGGAGCAAATTGTAACGGGAGGCGTCGCGGCTATTGCTGCGGGAGGCGTTCACAGTTTGTTTCTGAAGTCCGACGGCAGCCTTTGGGCGATGGGCTTCAATGCTTATGGCGAGCTTGGAGATGGCAGTTTTAATAATACCAACACACCGCAGCAAATTGTTTCGAACGGTGTTGTTGCCATTGCTTGTGGATTCTATCATAGTCTGTTTCTCAAATCTGATGGCAGCCTGTGGGCGATGGGTTGGAACAATTTTGGCCAACTTGGCGACGGCACCTTCAACGAAACAAACAGGCCGGAGAAAATTATCGGCAATAACGTCCTGGCAATAGCCTGTGGAGACGAGCACAGCCTGTTTCTAAAATCCGACGGCAGCCTTTGGGTCACGGGCGACAATGCCTATGGCGAGCTTGGAGATGGAACTTTTAATAATACCAACATGCCGGAGCAAGTCGTTTCCAATGGAGTGGTGGCAATCGCTGGTGGAGACCATCACAGTCTGTTTCTCAAATCCGACGGCAGCCTTTGGGTTATGGGCGACAATACCTATGGCCAGCTTGGCGATGGCTCCTTCAACAACACCAATACGCCGGAACAAATCGTCGCGAGCGGCGTCACAGCCGTTGCGGCGGGAGCCTTTTGCAGTCTGTTTCTCAAATCCGATGGCAGGCTTTGGGTTATGGGCGACAATACTTACGGCCAGCTTGGCGATGGTTTTATAGATAATACTTCTCCTTTTGGAACACCTACGCCGGAGCAAGTTGTGCCCAGGCCACAGCCGGCATTGGGGCAGACGCTCTTATTTAAAACGAACCTGCAGTTCAATGCCGCCTGCGGGTTTGGCGGGACCTTTTATTTGTTGGCGGGCACCAATCTCACCCAAACTTTTAGCCAGTGGACGGCTGCTGCCACCAACGTCATCAACAACCGCGCCAACAATCTTTTCTCTGCGACGCTCACCAACGCGGTCAACACCGGCGCCGGACAGCAATTTTATATCCTTCAATCGCAATGACGGATTTGGGTGTGAGACAAAATTCTTCTTTCATGCTGTCAATGACAGAGCATCGTTGCGAGCAGCCTGTTCATTGAGCCTGGATTTCCAAAAGTCCTCCAAGCGGCGGCTGCTATGAATGCAGCGCAGGGCGAGGATGTTTTGGGCTCCTGACTCCGACCAGAACATGCCCGATTGTTTGCAGCGACCGCCAATGACGGTTTTGCAGCCAGCTTCGACGACGCCTGAACCGATGAAGTAGCCTGCTGCCCGGAAGGTGCCATACTGCATCCGGCTCACGTTGCGCACAAAGTAGCCCAAAGCTTGCTCCACAGCCGCTGCCGAGGGCTGACCGGCGCATTGTAGGCGCGTCTCTTGGATTAATGCCTGAACCTTGTCTTTGAGCAGCCGTTTGGCCCATCGCCGCAGTTGTTTTTTGTAATCCGGATGGTTTTTGCCAATCAAGGCCTCCAGCACCAGAGCGGCGTGCTCCAGGGCGTGAAAGAAGTCCACGATTTGCAGGCAGTCCTTGAAGCAGAGCCGGCCCATGTTTTCCAAGCCGGCCGCCCCGTCGATCAGTACCACGACCTTGCCCGCGCTGCCCAAGCCGCGGCGAAGCGCCTCCTGGCGCAACAGCGGACCGAACGCGTCAATGGACTGGAAACTGGAAACATAAGTCGTGGATTCATAGTCCCGCACCGGATGGCCTTGGTCATCGGTGCGGTGCTGGGTGAACACGCAACCCAGGTAAACTTGGCGGGTCTTGGCCGTGCCGTCGGTCTGCTTGCCGCGCCGCCCCTTCAGTTCTTTGGGCACCATCGGCACGCCCGTGCCGTCGGCGCTCACGTACAGGACGGGGGCGTCGCAGGCCCCGGGCTGGGCCTCCCGCTCCTGCCAGGTTTGGGCACCGCCGCCCACACGCTGGACTACTCGTTGAATCTGCCGCGCCGAAACGGAAATACCCCCGGTCTGCTCCAAATGCCGCTCGGCTTTCAGGTAGGTCGGCTCATCGGCACCCTCCAGGCAAATGAGCTTGGCCAAGGCGGGCGTGTAGCTCCCCTGCAATCCTAGCGCGGCATCCGCCGGATAATGGCCTGCCTGCTTGCCCGCATGGTAATAGTAATCCCGCCGCAACTGGAAGTGGCCAAAGATGCCTTGTACTTCGAGGGTTTCCCGGCCCTTGCGCACCTGTCCGGGCTTGGGCTGGTACGCCCCATCCACACGGTCAACGGCTTGCTGGAGCAACCAACCAACCAGTGCAGTGGCGGATTTGAACACCGCCGTGCGCACCAAGACCTCCAGTTCGGCGACGGCGTTGCCCCCTATATCCTGCGCTTGAAACGAGGCCATCAGCCGCTGGATTTCTTCTTCCTGCGCCAGGCGGATCTCCGGCGGGCATTCTTTTTTTTGAGCCGGCAATGTTTTGGCGGGTCTCCTCAATGATCAAATCGGCATATTCTTCGGTCAGTTGCCGATACCGGGCGTGACCGGCCAGCGCTTCCTCCAGGGCCGGCAGTTCGGCCTCCGAAACATATCGGGTGTGATTTTTGCCATCGCGCCAATACTGGAGTTTGTGGTAGGGGCCCGAAACACCGGGACGTTCTTTGAAACTATAGGTCGAGAGTTTTCCCCGTTCCATGGCGTCAATGGCTGAGATCTGTTGAAGAATGCGTGTTTTGTCAGTGGAATTCATAATGTGACTAGTATTATAGTCACATAGCCCAAAAAAACAAGCGTATTTTCCAATTTGAAGAATTTTGTCTCACACCCGACGGATTTATACTTCAAAATTCGCCCTTGTCATCCGGCGATTTCCTGCTATTTTGACCGGCCATTTTTATGAAGACGGACATTCATCCGAAATACATGGACGCGGAAATCCGTTGCGCCTGCGGCAACGTGATCAAGACACGTTCCACCCGGCCGACGATTATCGTCGGCATTTGCAACGTCTGCCATCCGTTTTACACCGGACAGCAAAAATTCGTGGACACCGCCGGGCGCGTGGACAAGTTCCAGCAACGCCTGGCCAAGACGCAAGCCGCCCAAGCCGCGCACGCGACCAAGAAGAAGAAAAAGGCCTAGCTTTTCAACCGACACCGCCCGCCGCTCCAACTTTGGAATTGCGGGCGGTTTCTTTTTGCATCCAGGCACAATTTATGATTCACGATTTGCGTTCGACCACTGCTTGCAGCGTCCGCGCCAAAATCTTCAATCGCCAATCGTGAATCCTCAATGAACTTACTGCCTCATATCGAAAAATTCCGCCAACGCTACGCCGAACTTGAAACGGCGTTAAGCGATTCCAAAGTTTTCGATAATCCGCAGCGGGCGCAGGAATTGTCGCGCGAGTATTCGCAGCTTAAGGAATTGATCGCGGCCGGCGACCGCTACCAAAAAACGCTGGCGGACCTCGATGAAAACCGCGCGCTGCTGAAAAGCGAATTGCCGGATTCGGAGATGGGCCAAATGGCGAAGGACGAAATCGTCCGGCTGGAAGCGCAAGAGAAAAACTTATCGCAACGAATCCAGTTCGGACTGGTGCCGCCGAACCCCACGGATTCGCGCAACACGATTATTGAAATCCGCGCGGGGGCGGGTGGTTCGGAATCGGCGCTGTTTGCGGCCGACTTATACCGGATGTATTCGCGTTACGCGGAGGCGCGCGGCTGGAAAATTGAGACGATGGATTCCAATCCATCCGACCTGGGCGGTTTCAAGGAGATCGTCTTCAGCGTGACGGGCACGGATGTTTTCAAGCGGTTGAAATACGAGAGCGGGGTTCATCGCGTGCAGCGCGTGCCGGCCACCGAGGCGCAGGGGCGCATCCACACGAGCACCGCCACGGTGGCGGTATTACCCGAGGCGGAGGAGGTGGATATTGAAATCAAGCCGGAGGATGTGGAGATCAATGTTTGCCGGGCGTCTGGAAAGGGAGGCCAAGGGGTCAATACCACCGATTCCGCCGTGCAAATTCAGCACAAGGCCAGCGGATTGATCGTGCGTTGCGCCGACGAGCGCTCCCAGCAAAAGAACAGGGTGAAAGCGATGAAGGTTCTGCGCTCGCGCCTGCTGGAAGCTAAAACCGCCGAGGAAAACGCCAAATACGCCGCGCACCGCAAGCAGCAGGTGGGCACCGGCGAACGCAATGAGAAGATTCGCACTTACAATTTTCCGCAGAACCGGGTGACGGACCATCGCATCGAGCTGACGCTCTACAACCTGGCGAACGTCATCGAAGGGGACATTGATCCGCTCATCGAACCGCTGATGGTGAACGACTTGGAGCAGAAACTAGCGGGGCTGAAGATATAGTTGATTTCCACCACAAACTTATGAGCCTGATTTTATGAAGACGACGTTGCGGTTGCCGGAGCCGATTTATAAAAAAGCGATTGCCAAAGCGAGGCGCCTGGGGGTTTCGCAATCGAAAATTTTCCGCGATGCGATTGAAAAAGACCTGGCGGAGGAAGCGAATGGGCCGACCATGTTTGACGTGATGAAGGACATGTGCGGATGCATCAAAGGCGGGGCATCCGACATCGCCGAGCGGCACAAGGATTATTATCGCCAGGCAATGGTGAAAAAATATGGCCGGATCGCCGTCACGACGGAATGATCGTCGAATTGCTTCGTAAAACTTCGGGTTTTTTGCAACCACTTAAAATGAAAGAAATTAAAGGACTGATTTTCGATTGTGACGGCACATTGGCCGATACCATGCCATTGCACTGGCGCGCGTGGCAAATCGTCACGCAGAAACACGGGCTTCATTTTCCGATCGACCGTTTTTACGCCTCCGGCGGCATGCCGTCGCGCGATATTTTGAAGGCGCTGGCGCGGGAGCAACACCGCTCGATTGACCACATCGCCGTGGCGCATGAAAAAGAGACGACGTATCTCCAAACGCTCTCACAGGTGAAACCGGTGGAAGCCGTCGTGAAAATTGCGACGGAAAATCATGGAAAAATTCCGATGGCGGTGGCCTCGGGCGGTTCGCAGGAGATCATTTGCATGGTGCTGGACCACCTGAAGATCCGCCAGTTGTTCGAGGCCATCGTCACCAATGAAATGGTGGTGAACCAAAAGCCGGCCCCGGACATTTTCCTGGAAGCGGCGCGGCGCATCGGTGTCCAACCGGAATTTTGCCGCGCCTATGAAGACACCGACCTCGGCCTGCAAGCCATCCGCGCCGCCGGGATGGAAGCGGTGGACGTGCGGGAATTGATTTAAGCAGCGGTCTCGTCGGCTTCCTTTTTGTCCAACGCGGCCGGTTTGGATGATTGTTCCTGGCTTTGGCGGCCCGCATTTGAAAATTGCTCCTGGCTTTGCCCGCGAACTTCGGTGACTTTGACTTCCACACTCATTGTCCGCTCCAAGGTCCCGTGATAACTGCCCCTGACGGGCGGCACATCGGCATAATCGCGCCCGTGTCCGATTTTCACATAGGTTTCACCGACCTGCCGGTTGTGGGTGGGGTCGAGGGCCCACCAGCCGGTTTTAGGGATGTAAATCTCCGTCCAGGCATGGGTCGCGCTGGCGGTTTCAGTGGCCAGGTAACCGCTGACGTATCGCGCGGGAATTTTTACGCTGCGGCAGAGGGCGATCAAAAAATGGGCGAAGTCCTGGCAAACGCCGCTCCGTTTGGCAATCACATCGCGCACCAGAGTGTGAACATGCGTCGAGTTCGGAAGATATTTGAGATATTCATTCGTAAAACGCATCAGCGCCAGCGCCGCCTGCCAGGCGTCCTGCCTTTCGCCCATCGCGTCAATCGCCAGCCTCCACACGTCCACATCCAGTTCGACATACCGGCTGCTTTGCAGAAAATCAAAACAACGCTCCGCATCCACCGCGGCGGCGAGATTTGCCATCGGGCACAAGGGCGCGTCTTCCGGAAGCGGCTCCGGCCGGTGCGTTTCCACCCTGACCTTGCTCTCGATCAGCAGTGAATCATGGACCGCCGGAATTTCAAAATGATGCACCAGGTTTGAATAAAAATCGGTGTAACGGTCCACACGCACTTCCGGCTCGACCCGCAGCGAAAAGAATTCGACGGTCTGCTCGGGGATGGAAGGCGGCTCGACGCGGACGTCGTTGAAACTTTCCCGCGCCGGGGACAGATAGGTGTAGCAGGTGCGATGAACAATTTCGTATTTCATTTCAAAAATTTTCAAGGTCAAACTTTGCGCAAATCCAGCGTAAAAGGAAATTCAGAATTTTTCATGGCCGGCATCAGTTCAATGGTTCCAACCGTATGACCATGACGGAAAAACCGCGCCAGACGGCGCGATTCGGCTTCGTAACTGTTGACCGGAAATGTGTCATGGCTTAGTCCGCCCGGGTGCGCGACGTGATACGTGCAGCCACCCAGGGACCGTTTGTTCCAGGTATCATAAAGGTCGAAACGCAACGGGGCATGGACGCCGATGGTCGGTTGCAGGCATTCCGGCGGCTGCCAGGCGCGGTAGCGCACGCCCGCGACGCCCTCGCCGTTCGTGCCGGTGGGATGCAACGGCAGCCGCGAGCCGTTGACGGTGACGGCAAAGCGATCGCCGACCAGCCCGCGCGCCTTCACCTGCAGGCGTTCGACGGAGCTGTCCACGTAACGCACCGTGCCGCCGCCGCCCGGTTCCTCGCCCAGCACATGCCACGGCTCCAGCGCCGTCCGCAATTCCATCTCGATGTCCCGCTGCTGCAGGTCGCCGATGAACGGAAAGCGAAATTCAAAATGCGGCGCGAACCACTCGAATTCGAACGGATAACCCGCCGTCCGCAAATCGCCAATCACGTCCCGAAAATCAGTTTCGCAAAAATGCGGCAGCATCCAGCGGTCGTGAATGTCGGCGCCCCAGCGGACCAGACCGTTTCGGTAGGGCGCATTCCAGAACTTGGCAATGAGGCCGCGCAACAGCAGATGTTGGGCGAGACTCATCCGGGCATGCGGCGGCATTTCGAACGCGCGCATTTCGACCAGTCCCAGCCGGCCGCCGCCGCCTTCCGGCGCATATAATTTATCAATGGAAAATTCGGCGCGATGGGTGTTGCCGCTCGAGTCAATCAGCAGGTTGCGGAAGAGGCGGTCGCACAACCACGGCGGCGTGTAGCCAAACGTGTTGATTTGGCGGTCCAATTCCTTGAAGGCGATTTCCAATTCGTAGAGCGAGTCATTTCGCGCCTCGTCAATCCGCGGCGCCTGGCTGGTGGGGCCAATGAACAGGCTGCTGAACAGCCAGCTTAACGACGGATGGTTCTGCCAATAAGCCAGCAGCGAGCGCAGCAAGTCCGGACGCCGCAGCACCGGCGAATCCTGCGGCGATTCGCCGCCGATGATGATGTGATTGCCGCCGCCGGTGCCGGCGTGGCGGCCATCGAGCAAGAATTTTTCCGTGCCCAGCCGCGCCTGGCGCGCTTCCTCGTAAAGCTCCGTCGTGCGTTGGACGAGTTCATCCCATGATTTGCTCGGATGCAAATTCACTTCGATGACGCCGGGGTCGGGCGTCACGGCCAGTTTGTTCAGGCGCGGGTCGCGTGGGGGCGTCTCACCTTCAATAATCACCGGCGTTCCCATTTCAGTAACGGCAGTTTCAATTCCGGCCACCAGGTCCAAATAATCCTCCGTGGTGGCGACCGGCGGCAGGAAGACGTGCAATCGCCCGTTCCGCGGTTCCACGCAAAGGGCGGTGCGGATGATCCAGGGCGCGCTTTGCCCTTGCACTGGGCGCCGGCTCGGATCGAATTCCGGGGGCAGCGGCGGCAATTCCACCCGTTCCTCCTCCAATCTGCCGAGGCGCTGGGCGCGCTGGCCTGGACCAAGGCCGGCCGGCACCGGCGCCCCGCCCCCGCGCAAAAACCGCTGCCCGCTCGTGTCGGGCTTGCGGGACCGATAAGGGAATTCCGTCGGCAAATCCGGCAATTTCGGCTGGGACGGGTCCTGTTGCCACGCCCATGGAAATTCTTTTTCGGAAACCCACGGGATGGAGTCCAGCGGCAGGCGCAGGCCCATCGGCGAATCGCCGGGAATCAGCCAGAGAGTGTCGTCGTCGCGCAAAAACCACGCGCCCGACATCCACCCGGCTTGATTGCCGTACCCCGCGCGCTTGATGGGCAGCGCGTAGCCGGCCGCCTCGCCCAGCCCTTTTTGAAAAAGGCGGGCAATCCGGTCGCGCTCCAGCTTGTCCTTGAAATTCGATTTTTCCGGCGTGACATTCGCGGGCAACCGGCGTTCCTTCCAGATGTAATAAAAAGCGTCCTCGTAGGCGGGAAGCACGTATTTGGGATCGGCCCCAATCACACGCGAAATCCGAGCGAGCAAGGCCTTCGCGTCCCTGGCGCCGTGCCCGTAGTCCTTTGATTCGTCGGCGATGAGCGCGTCATCTTTCCAGATTGGAACGCCGTCCTTGCGCCAGTAACAGGCGAGCGCCCAACGGGGCAACGGCTCGCCCGGATACCACTTGCCCTGGCCGTAATGCAAGAGGGAGCCGGGCGCAAATTTGCGGCGCAGCCGTTTGATGAGTTCGCCGGAAAGAATGCGCTTCTTTTCCGACACCGCCGTGAAATTCCATTCAACGCCATCCGGGTCGTCAACGGATACAAAGGTCGGCTCGCCACCCATGGTCAGGCGCACATCGCCCTTTTTGAGATCGGCATCAATGTCATGGCCCAGCGATTCAATCCGGCTCCATTGCTCGTCGGTGTATGGGAGGGTCACGCGGGGCGATTCGTGGATGCGCGTGACACTCATCTCGAAGTTGAAATCACATTTGCATTCATCCACCGCCCCGGAAATCGGCGCGGCGCTGGTCGGGTCCGGCGTGCAGGCCAGCGGAATATGCCCTTCGCCGGCAAGCAGGCCCGACGTGGGGTCCAATCCGATCCAGCCCGCCCCCGGCAGAAACACTTCGGTCCAGGCATGCAAATCGGTGAAATCCTTCTCCGCGCCACTGGGACCGTCGAGCGCTTTGACGTCGGGTTTGAGTTGTATCAGGTAGCCGCTGACGAAACGCGAGGCCAGTCCGCAGTGCCGGAGCAACAGGCAGAGGAGCCAGGCCGAGTCACGGCAGGAGCCGCTCGCTTTTTCCAGCGTCTCCTCCGGACTTTGCACTCCCGGCTCCAGCCGAATCGTATATTTGATCTCCTTCCACAGCTTTCGGTTGACCGCCACGAGAAAGTCTTGCGTGCGCGGCTTTGGAATTTCGGGTATTTCTGTCACCCCCGTCTTTTTCCTTCCGCCGCTCGCCGGTTTTTTCTCCGCCGGAAAGCTTGCGCGGATCGCCTTGAGACATTTCATGAACCGGGGCGTCAACCAGCACTTGCGCTGAAACGGTTCCAGTTCGTGGTCCAGCGCCGCGTCATATTCAAATGGAAATTTTTCCGCCGACGGTTCCAGGAAGAAATCAAACGGATTCAGCACCGCCATTTCCGCAACCAAATCCACTTCCACGCAGAATTCCCGCGTTGGCTCCGGAAAAACCAGCCGCGCCAGATAGTTCGACTGCGGGTCCTGCATCCAGTTGATGAAATGCTTCTCCGGCGCAATGCGGAGCGAGTAGCTCAAAATCCGCGTGCGTGAATGCGGCGCGGGCCGCAATCTCACGACCTGCGGCCCCAGGCTGACCAGCCGGTCATATCGGTAACGGGTTTTGTGATGAAGCGCAACGTGGATGGACACAGGGATTTATGATTGGCGATTGATGATTGGCGATTGATGATATGGCGATTGATGATTGGCGATTGATGATTGGCGATTGATGATTGGCGATTGATGATTGGCGATTGATGATTGGCGATTGATGATTTGGCATCACGCTGCGGTTTCGAGATAGCGGATGCGTTTATGCACGTCGGTGTTGATCGAGTGATACGGTTGCATCAGATTTCCGGGGTCAAAAAGCGTCTGGCGCATGTATTCCGCGTCATCATGGCCGATGGCATCGGTGAAAATCGGCAGCAGATAATCAATCCCCATTCTCGACGGCTTCATCAGTTTGGCGTCGTAAAGCTCGGCGTGCATGGATCGCGCGTGAATGAGTCCCCAGCGATCACGGAAACGATTGGCATCGTAACCTTCCACATAAAACCCCTTGGTGGAGTTGTATTGCAAAATCGAAACGGCATTGTTGCGGCCTTCCGCCAGCAGGTCAACGGCCTTCGACCCAAGCGCCGCCGCGTAAAAACGATCGAAGAGAATCGGGCGCCCGCCGCGCTGGGTATGACCGACTTTGCGGGTAAAGATCGCCTCCTTCGCCGATTCACCACGGCGATACAATTGAAAATACCGGTCGCCAATCATCTGAATCAGTTTCGACCGCAAGGCCTCCGCCGCGCCGCTCAAGACGATGTTCCCGGACGGATCAGTGGACTTGGTTTCCGCGCCCAGCTCGCGGCCTTGTTCATCCACGATGCCTTCGCCGCAAACGATGACCACGTTTTTTTGCAAATCGTAGGTTTGTTTCACCCGTTCCGCCAGATGTTCCAGGTCGAGAGGATGCTCGGGAATGAGGATGATGTCGGGCCTGCCGTAAGCCGTTCCCAAAGCGATGTACCCCGAATGGCGGCCCATCACTTCGATGATGGCGATGCGCCGGTGGCTTTCCGCGGTGGTGCGGATGCGTTCGATGCCCTGGGCGGAGACAAAAACGGCGGTGGCATAGCCTGGGGTGGCGTAATTGACAATTTGGTTCAAATCAAAAACGGCATGGGACTCGGCGCGTTTGTAGCGAAAGCCGTGTTTGGCCGCCGCGTCGTTGACGCGCACCCATTCGTCAGGCTCGGCGGCATAATTGAGGCCCAGATCGTTGTCAATCGTCTTGGGCGCCAATACAGTTGGCAGGCGCTCGGCAATCGGCTGAAGCCCGTTCAGCGTGCCGTCGCCGCCGATGCAAATCAGCCCTTCAATGCCCAATTTATTCAAACGCGAAACAATCAAATCCAGCTCGTCCTTTTTCTCCGGGTCAACAAAATCGCGCGAGGAGCCGATCAGCGTGCCTCCCTTCGTCGGGTCCAATTCCGGGATTTCCTGAAAGAGCGGATTCAAATGCACGTGGGGGGCGCGCGGGTTGAACAAAGCGTTGAAGCCCTTGATGAGGCCGAAGATTTCAATCCGCAACACATTAGCGCGCGTCACCGCGCCGTGAATCGTCGCGTTCAATGCGGGCGTATCGCCCCCGGCGGTAAGGATGCCAATGCGTTTCATGTTGATTGGGCCGTCTGCCACTGCTGTTGTTGCTCCTCCTGTTGCACCAGGTGGACCTGATCGGGATTCTCAAATTGCTGGAAAATATACGCCCGGAAGAGCGCCTCCCCAATGTTGTTCAGCTTCACCTGGACGTCGTCCAGATACTGGTGCAGGCCGATGTCGAAAATTTCATCCACACTGCTGAATTGCAATTCCGCGACCAACCGTCCCGTCAACTTTTCCGCGTCATTGCAAAAATGGCCGTCCGCCACCCCGGAAATACTGCGGATGGCCTGGTTCAACTCCGTCACACAAAAGCGCGCCGAACGCGGAAAATTGTCACTCAACAGTAAAAACTCCGCGATGAGCCGCGGATGCACGTCGGCGCCGTAAATCGTTTTGTAAGCGTCCCACGCGCTGCAGGAGCGAAGCACCGCCGACCATTCGAGGGCCTGGTCGGGAGTGATGGCGGCCGGCGCCCCCCGCTCGGGAAGCGTCTCGTAGCGCACGTCCAGAATCCGCGTCGTCTTGTCGGCCCGCTCCAAAAACTTGCCCGCCTGGACAAACCGCCAACCCTCGTCGTGGACGAGGGTGGCGGCGATGATCCCGTTGAGATAAAGAGAGCTCGCCTTGATTTCCTGGAAAAATTCGCTGGGACTGCGCTGCCATATTTGCCGCGCCTCCGGCGAGCGCACGAACAGATAGAGCCGGTTTAATTCCTCCCACAATTCCAAGGTGAGCTGGTCACGCACCATGCGCGCGTTTTCCCGCGCCTGGCAAATCGTCTGAACGATTGAATTCGGATTTTCGGCTTGGAACACCAGAAATTCCGTGACCGCCTTGCCGGTCGCGTGCGGATGCAATTTGAAAAATTCCTCCTCGTCGCCGGTCGCCTGCACAATCGGATGCCAGTATTCAATGAGCCGCTTCTCATCAACGTTGCGGATGTCCAGCAGCAATTGCAGGTTCACATCCACCAGGCGCGCGATGTTTTCGGCGCGTTCGATATACCGCGCCATCCAGAAAAGCGAATTGGCAACGCGCGAAAGCATTCAGGCCTCACGATGGGTCATAAATCGGGGAGCGCGACGATCGTAAATCATAAATTAATACAACACCCACGTATCCTTGCTGCCTCCGCCTTGCGATGAATTGACCACGAGCGAACCTTTTCGCAAGGCCACCCGCGTCAGCCCGCCGGGAATGATGCAAATTTTTTCTCCCGACAAAATGTACGGCCGCAAATCCACGTGCCGCCCTTCGAACTTGCCGTCGCAATACGTCGGATGCTGCGACAGGTAAATCATCGGCTGCGCTATATAGTTGCGCGGCTCGGCGATGATCTTTTGGCGAAATTTTTCGATCTCCTCCTTCCCCGCTTTCGGTCCCATCAACATCCCATAACCGCCGGATTCATTCGCCGCCTTCACCACCAATCGCGGAAGATGCTCCAAAATGTATTTTCGGTCGGCTTCCTCGCTCGCCAGGTAGGTGGGCACATTCGGCAGAATCGGCTCCTGGTCCAGATAGTATTTAATCATCCGGGGCACGAAATAATACATTACCTTGTCGTCGGCAATGCCGGTGCCGACGGAATTGGCCAGCGAGACGTGGCCGGCCCGATACGAATGGACCAGACCCGGGACGCCCAGCATTGAATCCTTGCGGAAAACCCTCGGGTCAATGAAATCATCGTCAATCCGGCGATAGATGACATGCACCGGCTGAAGCCCCTTGGTCGTGCGCATGAAGACTCGCTGGTCCCGCACGAACAAGTCCCGCCCCTCCACGATTTCGATGCCCATTTGCCGCGCCAGATAAGTATGTTCGAAATAGGCGCTGTTGTGGGCGCCCGGAGTCAGCAGCACCACCGTCGGATCGGCCACACCGGCTGGCGCCAGATATTTCAGGCATTTCAAAAGTTCCTGCGGATAATTTTCAACCGGCCGAACGCCGATCCCTTCGAACATTTTGGGAAAAGCCCGCTTCATCACGCGGCGATTTTCCAGAACATAGCTCACGCCGGACGGACACCGGCCGTTGTCTTCCAGCACCAGATAGTTGCCGTCCTTGTCGCGAATCAGGTCCGTGCCGCAGACGTGAATGTAGATGCCCCTCGGCACATTGAAATTGACGAACTCACGCCGGAAATGCCGCCCCGATAGCACGTAAAATTCCGGGATGACCCGGTCCTTCAGGATCTTTTGTTCATGATAAATGTCGTGCAGGAAATGGTTCAGGGCGGTGATGCGCTGGGTCAGCCCGCGTTCCAAGTGCTCCCATTCGTTGGCCGGAATGATGCGCGGCAACAGGTCGAATGGGAAAATTTTCTCCGCGCCGGCGGCGTCGCCATAGACATTGAACGTTATGCCCTGGCGCAGGAACGCCTTGTCCACCGCCTGCCGTTTCGCCTTGAAATCCGACGGCTTGATGGAGCTAAACAATTTGTTAAATTTGCGGTAATGCGTCCGCACGCCGGTTTTGGCGTCGAGCATTTCGTCATACCCGCCGTTGGTCCTATAATTTTTCAACATAGCCAGTTGTTTTTTGAACGCGCTGGGCGTTTTGGAACACCTCAATCCCCGAATACACACCTACCTTTAGCGCAGCTTCCGCGAAATTTCCAAAGAGTTTTCACGTTGAATAGCGCCAAAGCGCCTGATTTTTTCAATTGTCACTCACGCTTTAAGCATTCTCCTTGCCGGATTTGTCCCGGAATCCATTCCGCAAACAACTTCGCTCCATTCATGGCATCAGAGTTGCAAACCGCCAGTGGATTCGGGAAGCTACCGCGCAAAATTTTGAAATGAGTATTCCAATACAGGTTCCATCGGAAAACCGCGACAAATTGTCGTCGCACCTTATTGCGCACATCAACGTCAAGCTCGCGCTGATCGGCTGCCCCCCGGTGGCCGTCGAGGGCAACGCCGAATTTTCACAGATCGTCTCGGCCATGGCCGAACAGTCCCGCGAGAAAGACCGCCTGCTGGGCAATTATTTGAACCCAGCCGACCAGCGCATCCAGACTTTTCTCTACGATTACCTCGCAGGACGTGCCCGTGACGAAACTGCCCACGCGCACGTTCACCCTGGATCGCGCCGGCACTGGCCCGCGTGCTCTCGCTGCCGGTGGACCGCGACGAGTTTGCTTCCGAAATCATCAATTCCTACCGCGTCGCCAACAGGGCGTGTTGCACAATCCCAAAAGCGACCGCCGCACCACCGCAGGGAATCTTTCACGTCGCCGAGGGCGGCTTGCCGATTCCCGACGACAAACTGGCCGTGCCGAAAATCACCTTCGCCAAAATGCTCGCGCTCGCCCTCAATCCGCCGCGCGAAATTATGCGCCTGCCGTTCACCGCCACGCAGCCGCAGCCGGCCGAATGTTTCGTCTCGCTGCTGCTCCGCCCGATCGTCTGCCCGGAGGTGCCCGGGTTCACTCCGGAAAAACGATGGAAATCCGCTTCTTCGTCGCCGGGCAATCTCGTGAGCAACCTGGATTTCGTCGAAAGCATCTTCGGCAACGGCGGCGACCCGATTCTGCCGGAAAACGACGCCGCGCCTCGACACCGAACATTGGACCGGCCACACCGGCTGCGTCATCCTCGCGCCGCACCTGGTCAAGGTCACCAAAAAATCCGTCGGCCTGCCGCCACTGGGACCAGGCCACCGAACGCCAGCGCCGCGACGGCATGTGCTGGAAGGACGAGGGCGAACTCTACAACAACGGCGGCGCCTTCAAGCTCACCTGCCGCGATCGAAACCGGCGTCATCGTCACCACTCATCGCCGACAATTATTACGGCTATTGCAAGAAAGAGGTGAAGACGCAGATCAGCTACGCCGCCAATCTCTTCGGCCTGTGCCGAGGAGGAACACGCCGGCGGCGCGCTGGTTTTTCCCAGCTACGATCTGGGCGAGGAATTCAGCGGCGACGTCCACGTCAAGCGCATGGGCCATTCCTTTGCCGAAGTCAGTTTCGCTCTATCGGCGACGTCGATGGAGGTGAAGCCGGAAGGTTACGCCGTGGACAAAAAATTTCCGGACATCATTTACGTGCCGGAGACGCGCGGCTTTGATCTGCACAAACAGACGGATTTCCTGGGCCGGACGGCAGGCAGCGAACAGCGCATCAAGTTGCTGCCGGGCAAAACCTACGTCCGCCCGTCCGGCTACAAGGTCCGCATGGAAAAACCGCCGGGCGCGAACCGCGCCTGGCGGCTGGTGGGCACGGTCGCCGAAGGCACGCTCTGCCACAAGCCCTGCACCGTTTCCGGCGGCGGCAAATCGGAAATTTCCAAACCCATCACCGACGCCATTCTGACCGGCCCGGTGTTCGTGGCGGATTTCAAAAAGGATTTCGACCGCGTGGCCGAATTGATTGACCGCGATTACTGCGGACCGGTTTCATCGACCCAGCGCGCATCCGACAAGCGCGCCGTGCTGGCCCCGGAACGTTCGCTCGGCTCGGTCATCAAATTGCTCACGCCCGACGAACGCGATTACACGCCCGAATACAACGCCTGGCTGGAAACCGTGCCGCAATACCTCAAGGAACTCGTGTTCGTCGTGAAACGCTATTACAAGCCCGAATGGGGCGGCCACTGGCGCGACCATTTCAGCGTGGACATCATCAACGGCACGCCCGGCAACGAATTGAAATGCGACAACCGCAAGCTCGTCACCACCTATCTGCGCGTCGGCTTCGATGACCGACGGCGCCTGGCGCACGTTCGGCCTGCGCAAGGATTTTCATCCGGCGCGTGAAAATCCAGATGGAGGACGACATCACCGCCTCGGTGGTCGTGCCGCCGGGCATGCTGGAAGATCTGCCGGAAGGCGCGGACGCAAATCTGTCGCGTCAAATTCGTGCAGAAACTGCGAACAGCGATTGTTCCAGCGCCCGGACGACGCCATTCATCGCGGCTACGACAAGCAGACCGAAGCCGATTTCGCCCAGCCGGACAATTTCTTCTCCAATTACGAGCCGCTCACGCCGAAGGCCGCGCGCGAACTGGTCGAGGACGCCATCGGCTTTTACCAATTCACCGAGCCGATGCAGGAGTTGATTCGCGAAGTCGCCGAAGACCGGCCGGCCGGAGTTATTTTGTCTGCTCGGCGCATCCGCGCCTGGTGGACGGCAAGCCGACCAAAAATCCGCGTTATCTGCAAAAGCGGCCCGACCTGGTCAATCCGCGCGAAAGTTATCTGGCGGAAATGGCCGCGCGCCTGCGCCGCCGCGTGCCGCTCGGGCAAGCCGCGTGCACACTCCCGTCGCCGCCGTGCTGCCGGGCCGCCGCAACAATCCGCCCGAAGCACGGCATCCGCTCGCTGGCGTGTTACAATCCGATCCATTACTTCGAACTGCCGGAATTGTTCATGGAATTCATTTGCAGCATGACCGGCAAATCGCCCTCCACCACCGGCGCCGGCTCGGAAGGCGCGCTGACCAAAGGCCCGTTCAATGCGCTGCCGCCGATCATTGACCTGAACAACGCGCTGGTGTCGTTCATCCTCACCGGCCACCACGCGTTTGTCACCGCCGCCGGCTACGTCGGCCCGAAAGTGCGCGTGGACCACGACGTCAGCCTGCTCGTGCCGGAAGTTTGGTGCCGCATGACGCCGGAGGAACGCGATCCGCAATTCCTGATCGCGAACCACTTTCTGGAAAAGTGCGAGGACTTCGAGCACGGCGGAAAAAAAGTCCTGGCCAGCCGCCTGGGCTGGCGCATCAACGCGCGTTTCGTCCACGCTTTCTTCGGCCGCGTGTTCAATCATCCGCACGCCGTCTTCACCGAGGAAATGCTCAAGCCCGAATTGCAGGACCTGGACATTTTTGCGGACGGCATGGACAACATCGTCGCCACGCAAAAGCGCGTCGCCAAAATGTATTTTGACGACGGCAGCATCGCGCAGGCCTGTCCGCCGCTGCAGGCGTTGCTGCACATCATGCTCAACGACGAATGGGAGGGCAAAGGGCTGGACCATCCCGGATTCCGCGAAATTGTTCACGCGCGAAAATCTGCTGGCGAGCGACTGGTATGCGGCGCGCCTGGCGGCCAAGCAGAAAATTGACCGGGCTTTGTGGAAACGGCACGTGGAATATCTGAACCAGTTTTTGCGCAAGCCCAGCCACGAGGACGTGGCCGACCGGCTGGACATCGTCTCCCGGCTGGATCGGGCCAGGAAAGTCTTTGCCGAAGTCGAATCCCCCGCCGGCCTGGAGAAACTCTCCGGCACCCCCGGCGCCGAGCCGATTGAAGCCTATTGCGGCAGCCGCGATTAAGGCGTTTGAAGAAATATTAAAGCCACGCGGCAGCGGGGAATTACAGTATTTTTGAAAATGCTATAAAATTCGCCCAGAAATGCGACCATTCAAGTTGCTCTGCCCGGCGACGTGACGGTGAAAAAGATTCCCGAGGCTAAGCAAGAGAATCAATTGAACCCAGAAAAACCATACAATTAATAGGAAAAACTCAATATGGCTGTGACAAAGGAAATTGTTGTGCTCGCTAATTCAATCCGGGGTGGTGACAGGTGTATTGCGGGCAAGGAACTGATACAAAAAGAGGATCAGACCTATGAAATTGGGCGCTGGATTCGATTGGCCGACCACAGCACCAAAGAGGGCGCGGTCCCCAACCAAATTGCTTACTGTCCAGATCATGGCTGGGTCAAGACGCTGAATGTTGTGAGGGTGGTTCTCGAATCAAACTGTAATAATCAAGATCATCCCGAAGATTGGTGGCTGGAACCAAACCAGCCTTGGGAGTATGTGAATACTTTAACCGTTGCAGATTTGCCTCGCCTTACAGACCAACCGCCAGCACTTTGGCATTCAGAATGCGATGCTGTCCCCGCAGGCTACATTCAAAAAATGGGACAAGCAGCGGCCAGCCTTTACCTCGTAAAAGCCCCGGAAAAATTTAATCTCACATACCATAAAGAATACAACTCCTTTAAACGCTACGACAAAAAAGTCCGCAAACTTGAATTCAAACTTGATGGCAAATTCCACGAGTATTCCGTTACAGACCCGGAATTTGATCGGCGTTTCAAACTTCCAGTGGCAGTTTCAAATTGGCCGGATGCGCCGCAGGCCGTCGTCGTGCCAAATCCAGGCGGCTGCTACGTCTGCCTTAGCCTGACGCCGGAATTAAATGGCAGACACTATAAAATTTGTGCGACACTCTTTGAGTCGTAATGAGCGAACTTTTTACCATCGGCCACTCAACGCAGACGTTGGAGCAATTCCTGGAACTGCTGGCGCGGCATCGCATCAGCGCCATCGGCGACGTGCGGAGCAGTCCTTATAGCGCCCGATTCCTCCAATACAATCGCGAAGTTTTGGAAAAATCGCTGGCAAGAGTGAATGTCCGTTATGTGTTTCTCGGCGATGAACTCGGCGCGCGACGTGCCGAGCGCGAATGCTACGTTGACGGTGTCGCCCGTTACGACCGCATTGCGCGGACGGCCGCATTTCGCGCCGGTTTGGGGCGGGTGCAAATTGGTGTCGGCCGCTTTCGTCTGGCGTTGATGTGCGCGGAGAAGGACCCGCTGGAATGCCACCGCACCATCTTGGTTTGCCGCCAGTTTCGCAACGACCTTGACATCCAGCACATTTTAAGCGACGGCAGCCTCGAATCTCACGCCGACGCCGAAACTCGCCTTCTGGCCGAGGAAAAGGTCCCCGGCGATGATTTGTTCACGCCGCGCGAGGAATTGATTGCGAAAGCCTACGACCGACGCGGCGGAAAGATCGCCTACCACGAGTGCGGCGAACCGGTCGCGCAGACTTGATTCTATGTCATCCGAACCCATCAATGTTTTTACCATCGGCTTCACCAAGAAAACCGCCGGTGAATTTTTTGAGAAACTGCGCGCCGCCGGCATCAAGCGCGTTGTGGATGTTCGGCTTAACAAAGTTTCGCAGCTTGCCGGTTTCAGCAAGCGGGACGACCTGAAATATTTTTTGAAGGAGATCCTAGACGTGGAATATGTTGATGCTCCGTTGCTCGCGCCCACCCAGTCGATGCTCGACGCTTACAAAAAGAGCAAGGGCAGTTGGGACGCCTACGAACATGATTTTCTTCGCCTGATGGCTGAGCGACGCATTGAAGATAAAATTGACCAGTCACTTCTGGCTGGCGGTTGCCTGCTATGCAGCGAGGACAGGCCGCACCATTGTCACCGCCGCTTAGTCGCGGATTACCTTCAAAAACGATGGGGCAATCTGTCCATCAAACACATCGTTTGAAACCGAAATTAGTAAACCGGGAACATTTCTAAACGGGGGCGCCGTTCCGTGCGGTTATGATTTTCGGTCTTTGAATCCCATCTGCGATTACCAGCGTCCCGTTCGCGTCAATTCGCGTCAAAGATTTTTCGTGTTCAGGGTGAAACCACGCGGTAGAAATGCGGCCGGGAATTTGTCGCCGAGCGGTCGGTGAAATTAAACAAAGAATTGGTGGCGGTAAAATTGGTCAGGTCGGTCCAGGCGATGGGCGCCGCCAGATTCGTGGCGCTCTGAATGGTATAACTGAAATTGGTTTGCAACATGACAGAAAAATTGAATCCACCGGCATTCAATAAATATTTCCCGGTAAACACCGCTGACGCGACGGTCAAGTTGCTGGCCAGCACGTCGGGGCTGAATTCACTGGTGTCGCCCCCCGCGGAAGTCGCGGTGGCGGTGAGGTATTGTCCGGCGTAGTTCCCGACGGTGTTGGTGTAAACAAACGGGGAGTTGCCGGAGCCATCGGTCGTCACGCCGGTTGCCCCGAGATAGAACCGTCCTTCGTCATCGTTGCCGGGATTGCGATAGAAATCAACGTCATAGGATTGCGACGGCAAACTGTTGAGGGCGCCGGCAATGACCGTGGTGTTGGCGAAGCCAAAGGCATTGGTAATGACGGGATAATTTTGCCAATCATTCGGCCCGGCAAGAAAGCCGGTGTGATTGCCGGAGAATCCGTTCAGATTAATGCCCAGCCACGCGTTGCTGAAAATCATGTTTCCACGGATGGCATTGTTGGTCGTGCCGGCGTCAGATTGGGTCGCGCCGACGGAAACACCGTAGTCGGCGAAAGCAATGGTATTGCCCGCGCCCGGGGTGATGTCGCCGATGAAATTCCCGGTCGCGCCCCCGGCCAACTCCACATTGATATACCCATTGCCGAGTGCGTTGGTGCCGTTGATGTCGGTTCCAATAAAGTTGCCTTCAAACAGATTGGCGCTGGTATTGGTGTCGCCGATATAGACGCCGACCCAATTGCCGGAGATGACGTTGCCCGCGCCGGCGACCGAGCCGCCAATGAGATTGGAGGCCGCGCCATTGCCCAGGGCGAACCCTTCGTTTTGGTTGGTGAGCGTGGTTTCTCCGGTGAGGTCCGTGCCGATGAAGTTGCCCTGAAAGACATTGTTGCTGGTGCCGGGGTCCAAAACGATGACGTTATCAAAATTGCCGGCGATGACATTGCGCGCTCCGGGAATTGCGCCGCCGATCGTATTGCCGGTAGCGCCCCCGCCAAGCGCAAGTCCTTCATAGACCCCCGGCACTTCGACCTTGCCAGAACTGTCCGTGCCAATGCGATTCCCCTGGATGACGTTGCCGCTGGTTCCGGTGTCGCGGATGACCAGACCGTAGTAGTTTCCCGAAATGACATTGCCCGCGCCGGCGACCGTGCCGCCGACGAGATTTGAGGCGGCGCCATTCTCGAGTACCAGCCCTTCATAAACGCCCGGCAGCGCCGTTTCGCCGCTGACATCCGTGCCGATGAAATTGCCCTGGATGACATTGCCGCTGGCCGGGCCATAAAGCACAAGACCGTAATAATTCGCGGAAATGACATTGCCGTCGCCGGCGATTGTCGCGCCGATGAGGTTGGAGGTCGCGCCTTCCTGCACCGCAACACCTTCGTATCCGTTCCCGATGGGCGTGGCGCCAGTGTGGTCGGTGCCGATGAGATTGCCTTGAACGATATTGTCGCAAGTCCCGGGATCGCTGATAAACAGCCCGATGTTATTGCTGGAAATGACATTGTTAAGAATGGCATTGCTGCTGGCGCCGGCGGTGACCTGGACACCGGTGGCGGCCACAACGTTGGGCACGCCGGTCGTGCCGGAGGCATTGAGTCCAACATAATTTCCCTCCACGAGATTGTTGCTGACGCCCGGCCCGGTAAGGAGGATGCCCGGGCCGCCGTTGCCGGAGACGACATTGCGGTCGGCGTCATTGGCGCCGCCGATGATCTGGCCGCTTCCGTTGGTAACAATGCCGATGCCGGCAACCCCGTTGGGGACTGAGATTGAGCCACCCGCATCGGTGCCGATGTAATTGCCGATGATGACGTTGCCCGTCGTGTTTGAACCGGTGATGAAAATGCCGTATTGGGTGTTGCCGGAAATGACATTCCGTTCCAACGCATTCGTGCCGCCGATGACATTTCGGCTCGCGCCATCGGTGATCAAAATTCCCTGAAAAGCGTTCGGCGCGGCGTTCGTGCCGGTGGCGTCGAGACCAAACCAACAACCGGAGATGGTGTTGTTGGTCGCGTCCGGGTAAATCAGCGTCATGCCGTTCCAATCGAACCCGGAGAAGGCGATGTTTTTGATTTGGTTATCCGCCGAGTAAATCAGGAAGGTATCCGAGGTGAACGTTTCCGGAAGAATTTGCGAGGCATCCACGAAAATCAGCGGATTGCCCGTGAAACCCGGTTGCGTCGAGCCGTCAATCACCGTGCCGTCGGTCACCAGCGGCGGCAACATGCCGGTAAGATGGATATAGAACACCCCGTTGCTGTAACCGGCATCGCCCGTCGGAATATCGAAGCGAATCGTGGTGCCGGGGTGATCGGTCGCATAATAAATGGCGGCGCGCAGGCTGCCGGGACCATAATCGGCGGTGGTGGTGACGACGTTGGTGAGCGGCACGGCGGGCGGGCCGTAAAGATACGCCAGCGCGGCGCGGTCGCCGGGGCTGAGACAATAATTGCCCATGCGGAATTGATAACGCGGGAAATAAGGCGGCAGGGGCTGCTGCGTGGCGAGCACGCCGGGTTCAAGCGATTTGAAATCCCAGCCCAAATGCATCACCGATTCATAATCATACGGGCCATTGGTAACCGTGGTTGGGTCAATAATGAACCAGGTAATATTCGTGGATTCACCGGCGATGTTGTTCGTCAGGACATGGATATAATTCGTGGCATCCGGCCGGATGTTTTCATGCGCAAAACCAAACGAATGTCCCATCTCGTGGCAGACCTGCGCGCGGCTGAAGCTGGCCACGGAGACAAACTGCGGGCTGTGTCCGCCGGAATAATCGTCAAAACCGTTGGTGTCATAGCCAAAGACAATCCAGGTGGTCTGCGTGGTATGCGGGACGAATTGGACGTTGGCGGCGAGTTCCCACTCGCGCAGGCCGTTCAGATAGGTATTGGTCTCGGCGGCGGTGAGGGAGTTGGTAAATTCATAGGGCACGATGCCGCCGGGCCAGGGGAGGTTGGCGGGAGACGTGCCGGCAAAAAAATTACCCGCCGCCGCCGGCCGGCAAATGACCACGAGGGAAAGGATCGCCAGATGCAGGAGAAACCCATGCATCGGACCGCGTTTTGGTGACCGCCTGACAAATGGTGATCTCATGCCCCTCAACCACAGGAACATTTTACACCATTTTTTGTAATTGTCATCGCGCAACGTTCCAACCGGCGCCAATAAAGGGGGCAGCCATCAGGGCGTTTAACCACGGAACATTACTTGCCGCTATTCTCATTTCGTCGGTGAGACTTCAGCTTTTCCTGCTCCTGGCGCAGAATGACAAAAAGGCGGAAAAGGTCATTTTTGGAAATATAATCGGTCGCGCCGGCAGCAAGGCTTTTCTCGACATGCCGCGGGTCATCCAATCCCGACAGGCAGATATAACTGACGCCGGGGAATTTCTCCCGAACGGCTCTCATCGCCTTGAAAAGATTAAATCCCGGCACACCACTATCAGACAAAACCACATCGTATTGGTTCGTTTCCAAAGCGGAAAGGAACTCCGACTCGCTGCGGACGACGGTAAAATTCGCAATGATGCCCTGGTCAGCGGCCGCTTGTTCAATCAAAAAAGCGTCTTCCAGACAATCCTCAATGTGTAAAATCCTTAGCATATCCTGTAATGCTTGCCGTAACAGTCTGTCACCTAAGGCGTTTTGTCAAATAGGATGACGTGAAAAACAAGGCTCCGGCGGTTTTAGGCGCATCCGTCAGGGTCTATGTATGTAAAACTCAACGCCAGCCCATCGCAGGCCAGAATAAACAGCACGAGATACGATGCCAAATTCGCACGAAAAACCCCGCGTGGAGCGACGAAGCGGTGTTTGGCCGAAAGTCCATGCGGTGGATGTATAATCCTTAATGCTTTTGATGAAACCACCGTAATAAAAGTGAACCGGCAATCGTCGCTAAAATCGAAGCTATCGCACCAATAAGCGCCGCCCATTTACGCCGTGTCATAATTCGATTATTAACTTCTTCAAAACGCTGTCGATCACCTTCGCTTTTTGTTGCCAATTCTCTTGCTGCTTCTTTTTGTATAGCTTCGTTCAAGGACGGAATAATCTGAATTTTTAATTTTGAGTTATTGGTTTTGAGAATCATCAGCTTTTTCCCAAAGGGGACTTCGGTTTCAATAATATCTGAAATACTGATTTGGTTCTTTATACGTCCTCCACGCCTTTCAATTATTTCTCTGCCTGTAAATTCATATTCGACTGACCACATTCGACGTGAGCCAAAACAGCCACGAATGCTTTTGAGGAATTCTAAATCTTCCGAATGCGTAGCTTTCATCCTTGGGGATTAACCTTCAAATAATATGAATTTCTCTTTCATGCAGTGCGGAGCGGTCGGCGACGGAGCGGTGTTAATTGCGCATGCCCGGCGTAACAGTGACCGCGACCAATATGCCCTCAGGACTGAGGAGACGAGTAACGATCTGCCCCCACGGTTCCTTTTTCTCTTTCGTCAGCAATGCGTATCCTCTCCTTGTTAGTTCTGCGCTGGCTTGCTTGATGTCATCAACGTCGAATTCCAACCAGGCTTGGGGAACAGGAAGCTCAGACGGCCACCTGTCCGACCCGAAACAAGATTGTGCCGCCTGGGAAAGCGGCCACAGGGCAAGATGCTTGACACCTTCCAATTTCCCCGTGTGCAGATAATCTCCCTCCTTCTGGAAGGATAAACCGAGAGCCTCCACATAGAACTTGTGAGATTTTGGGATGTCCTGGACAATGGGACCAAACCCGGCAACAAATAAGACCTTGAACTTTCCTGCCGCTTTCTTGATCGTATCTTTCGTTTCTCTCATGGCTTGGCATCATCTCGCATCTTGCGGGCGATAGTATCGAGTGAGCCAGCCATCCGCTCATGGGCACTGACGAACCGCCCCAAAAGCCTCAAGACGTAAATGATGAGAGCTATGACGCAAGCGAGATAGACGAGGACAAATAATCCTCCAAGTGCCGGCATGATTACAGGTTGCATAATTTGTTTTCGGGTTTATTTGTTTGTTTGTGTGTGATGTTCGATGCTGCTTGACCTTATAATTCGACCGCACAGTGCGGTGCGATTTTTTCACAAATGGGAGCATATCGTCATCTTTCCTGATTGTCCAGAAGGTTTGCATTCTGGCCGTTCGGTTCTGACACAGAGGGTATTGCGCTGTTCCACGCCCAATC
Organism: uncultured Verrucomicrobiae bacterium; assembly: GCA_963755515.1. GTDB lineage: Bacteria > Verrucomicrobiota > Verrucomicrobiia > Limisphaerales > UBA11358 > UBA11358. The sequence goes on from CAVWKA010000002.1 coordinate 253,095, forward strand.
CAGGAAAAGCAGCACGCTCCGTCGTCAAAGTTTTATTCACCGCTCACGAATGTTGAAAGTTGGACAAAATTGGTGTAGCGATTTTGGCTTGTATTTGAGAGGGTATTCAGGTGCTGGAAAAGCATGATATTCAGGAGAGAATAAGCAGGGTCCAACCGCCCGCTGCTAATGGAAGCATTTTATTTCAATACACAGGGCACCGGGGCTTGGGTCACCGCAGGCACAAAATCAAACGCAGACCGTCAGTTCATCAGAAGCAAATGCGCTTCTTCACAATTATGTTCGTCCTGGTGTCTGTGGCATTTTTCGCGCTGATTTTTTATTTCTTCAACCGGTCAATCAACGGTTCGGCATGGTGAGGCCGCGTGTGAATCGTCATCGGTCATCGTCGTCGCGTTCGTGATGCCATAAATCACATGGCAAAATCGCCGCGCCGGATAATTCGTCGCCCACGCGTCGGCGGCGTAATTGGAATAACCGGCAAAATTTTCAAACGTCAGCAACGCATCCACAGTGGCAAGGTACGGTTCCTGCGTCGTGGTGCCGGGATTGCCCATCACCAACAGGTTGGCGCCCTTCGTCCGGACGAATTGATAAAGGCCCGCGTAATAATGGTAATGAAAGAATTGAAGCGCTATTTCCGACTTTGATAAAGCGCCACGAGTGCCGCTCCGATGGCTTGCGACAAATCGCCCAAAACGGCCGGCACAATTCTGATGGTGTCGCGCTGTTGCGGCCAAAGATAGGGGCGCGCCGTTTCGCGAATGATCCGCAGGTAGCGCTCGCGGAATTCGGGCGTGGTTGATTCATGGTCCATCAACCCGCCGCCAATGACGACGATGCGCGCATCCAGCGTCATGCTCAGGTCGGCAACCATCAAGCCCATGACGCGCGCTTGAAAGTCAAATATCTCCACGGCCAGCGGATCGCCTTTTTGGGCGCGGCCGCGCAACGACAGGGCTTTTTCCCTGGGCGACGAGGTGGATTTGGCGAGTTCGTGGCCGGGATATTTCAAAAGTTTTTCCGCCAGCAAGAGCGGCAGGCCGGAGATGGTGGTGTAAGCCTCGTAACAACCCCAGTCGCGACCACAGCCGCACGGGAACGGTTTGCCGGTCAGGCCGAGCAACTGCAATGGCGCGGCGGCATGGCCGGTTTCCATGCCGGCCAGGGTGTCGCCGTCGAGCGAAAGACCATCCTGGCCGATGAACGCGCAGCCGAGCCCGGAGCCGGGCATGAGCATCATCACGGAAACCTTCTGATCACCCCGTGCAAGCCGCGCCTCGGCCACGCCACCGTAGTTGCCGTCGTTGCCCACCACAAGCGGCAACGGACGTCCGGCCTCTTTCGCCAGCGCGGCGGTATAATCGGAATAGACATCCCAACCGGAAAAGCTGTCGGGCAAATTCGGCGTCTTCCCGAAAACGCCGTAGCGTTCATACGGCCCGGGAATCGCCAGGCCCACACCTTGCGCCTGCGACCATTGCAAATCGTTCTGCGCGAGAAATTCGCCAACGCCCGCAATCCAGCCGCTGACAACGGCGTCGCGTCCCTTTTCCGAACTGGTTGGGCGTTGAAACAGTTTAGTGCTGATGGCTTCGCCGTTTTCCCATACGGCGGAAAACTTGGTGGTGGTCGCGCCGCTGTCAGTACCGATGAAGATTTTCTTCATAATTGAGTCTATTAATTTGCGGACAATATTCTGAATGACAAGATATATTCATTATTTAAAAAATTTTCGCTTCACTTCGCAACATGTAACCCCGGACACAGGATTTATCCAGGACCGTTGGACCGTTTATCAGTTGAAAAAGAGATATCACTCTCATTGTAATTTGGCTCACCCGGTGACAAACCGCGCCGTTTGACACTTTCAATTCGGCCAAAGCCGGGCGATCGGGTAAGGGTCACTGTGAAACCCATGAAGGATGGAGGATGCTGTTGGATAATTCACTGCATCGAGCAGTGTACGCGATTCGATTCGCGCTCGTTCATCCGTGGCCAATAAAGCAAACGTTGTTATATCCCGCACAAATGATTCCGTGTTTTCCTTGGCCTTTTTGCGACGCTCGGTGATTTCCACCTCCGCAGCCAGCAATGATAAAATTGGCGCCGCGTCGAAAAACAGTCACTGTGAATTGTCTTTTTTTCCGGCGTCACCAGCGCCGGAGCCGACGAGGAGGAAACCCCACAAGGAGATGCCGAGTACAAGGAGACCAAAGGGAGAAGTGTTTTCTGTGATTCCGTCGTTGGCCACATGGGAAGCGTACATTCCCCCGTTCAGAAATATCACCGACAAATAGGCCAGTATAATACAAACGCTTTTGATAATGATGTCCCTAGGATTCAGAGTCGCCACAATAAGGAAAATTGCGGGGAAAACGATTTGGCTAAATAAGGAGTTCAAAAGTTCGCTTTCAGAGAGCAGATTTCCTGCCGAAATGCGCACGTATTCCATGCAGGATGTTTGTTTTCACGGCTTGATAGAACATTGTCTATCGAAACCATGCGGCTCGTCAAGACATTAAAATCAATGGTAGCGGGCTACCTTCAATCCTCGTATTCCGCTGACGCTCCGAGCGAAGACTGGTGCGCGCGGCGGGGGTCGAACCCACAACCTTCGGCTTCGGAGGCCGACGCTCTATCCAATTGAGCTACGCGCGCATACTTTATACCGGCTCGAATTCTCAGGAACATATTACGCCGTACAAGCGCGGGCAAGCAAATCCGCCGCCCGCCAAGACCACCGATTCAGCGCCCGCCCGCCGATCCAAGCCAACGATTCAATTGAAAAATTGCCTCACGCAAAGGCGCGCCCGCCGTTCGCGCCAGACCATCCGGTGACCTCGTGGAACTTCCCGGCCATTCAGGCATGCGCCCAGGCGAAGCAGTCAATCTCACTTGGGGCGACATTGATTGGGACCGCAACACATTCACCGTCACGGGTGGCAAACGCGGCACGAAGAACCTGGATGTGCGCGTGGTGCCATTATTTCCCGTTATGCGTGACCTGCTCGAATGCCTCGGTGGCGACGCTGCTCCCGGACCGGCAGAGCGGACATCCCAATTGATAGTGCCAAGCGCGCCATCATCGGTGCGCGCCGAAATGCAAAATTGCGCCCCTTTTTCCACCCCTGAATCTAAAACAGAAAAAAGTTGAAAATAATAGTTGACTATTTAGTTCACTATGCTAATTTTGCGGTGTGACCCGGCGATCCGGGTAAGACAAACGAAGAAAGAAACAAGATTATGGGTCGTGTTAGTGATGCAAAACAAAGATTGATGGATGCCGTGGTGGACTTGATTTGGTCAGGTTCGTATGGCACCACGACCATTGATCACATTTGCGAGAAGGCTGGTGTCAAGAAGGGCAGTTTTTACTATTTTTTTGATTCCAAGGCGGAGTTGGCGGCGGAGGCATTTGAGGAAAGCTGGAAGGAAAAACAGCTTGAACTGGACACGATATTTTCTCCCACAGCCCCTCCCCTGGACCGGTTGCGAAAATACGCCGAGTTTTCCTTTAAATTTCAGAGCGACATCAAGGCTAAATATGGCCGGGTATTGGGTTGTCCGCACGCCAGTCTTGGCTCGGAAGTATGCACGCAAGAGGACAAGTTGGGGAAAACAATTCAAAAAATCATGGTGCTAAAGCAAAAGTATCTCGAATCTGCCATCCGGGACGCGCATGTCGCGGGGCTTGTTGCGGCGCCGGATCCGGCGGCCAAGGCGAGAATGATTATCGCATATTACGAAGGGTTGCTGACCCAGGCGCGGATTCAAAATAACCTTGAATTGTTGCGAGACACAGAGCGCGGGATTTTTGCCATTCTTGGCGTGAAGGAAGAAGGCCTTGTTGCAGCATAAAGTTTTTTTGCCATTATACTTTACTAAATAGATAACTATTAAAAGAACAAAAATTATGAACCAAATAACGACAAACAAAGAAAGTTCCGGAGCAGATCAAACATTTGCAAACGCGTGCCTGGCCTGGGGCCAAAAACTCGTCGCAGAGATTGAGCGGGTGAAAAACAACATCGTGGCCGACTTCCACGAGGCGTTAAAATCCCATGAGCAATTGCTAATTCGCGCCGTTGATGAAGCCGAGGCGCTGGCGTGGCAAACAGCATTTCCGCAATTGGTGTTTCCGACACTTGCAATGGAAAAAGTGCAGGCCGTTGCCAGATGGAGTGCGCGGCAAGAAATCATAAAACAAAAAAATTCTGCCTACTCAATGTCCATTTGAGTCACGGCCATTCGTTCCAGAACAAGGAGGGAATTATGAAGATCGCATTGATTCGGTTAACGGTTTTAGGATTTGGATTGGCCGCGGCGGCGAGTTTTGTCACCGGCTGCGATCGTGGATCAGCGCAATCACTGACTCCGCCGCCGACCGTGACGATTGAGCCGGTCGAGCAAAAGCAAATCGTCGAGTGGAGCGAATTCACCGGCCACACGGAGCCGGTTGATTCGGTGGACATTCGCCCGCGCGTTTCCGGTTACATTCAGAAAGTCGAGTTTCAATCGGGGCAACTGGTGAAAAAGGGCGACGTGCTGTTTGTGATTGATCCGCGCTGGAACCAAGCGGTGTTTGACCAGCGACAGGCCGAATATGACCAGGCCAGAAGCGAAGCGGAGCGCATAGATTTGTTGCTGGAAAATCACGCCATTTCAAAAGAGGAAGCCGACGGGCGCAAGGCGCGTTACGAGGAAGCCAAGGCCGCTCTGGATTCGGCGCGGCTCGATTTGGATTACACCCAAGTCCGGGCGCCAATTGATGGGCGGGTCAGCCGCGCGCTGTTAACCGAAGGCAATTATGTCAGCGGAGTTGCCGGCTCGGCGTCCCTGCTCACGACCATTGTTTCTGTTGGCCCGATCTACGTGTATGCGGACATGGACGAAAATTCGCTCCTCAAATTCAACGCGCTCGTCGCCGTCAACAAAATGGAAACCAACGCGGAGGGAAAGATCCCGGTGCAATTGCAACTCGCCGACGAGACGGATTTCCCGCATGAGGGCTACATCGAATCGTTGGACAATCAGTTGAATCCCGACACCGGCAGCATCCTTTTGCGCGCGGTTTTTCCCAATACCGATGGTCAAATCGTGCCGGGATTGTTTGCGCGAATTCGCATTCCGATGAGCGACCAGCATCCGGCGTTGTTGGTGGATGAACAAGCCATCGGCACCGACCAATCGCAGAAATATGTGTTCACGCTGACGTCCTCCAACACCGTCGCTTATCAAACGGTTGACCTTGGGCCTGCCATTGACGGCGAGCGCGTCATCGAGTCCGGCCTGCAGCCGGGCGAGGAAATCGTCGTCAACGGCCTGCAACGCGTTCGGACCGGAATGCTGGTGACGCCGGAGGAAGCGACCGCCGCCCGGCCATCGGAATTGAAAACCGCGATGCGGTAATTGTCCGCAAGAAACACAAGAGGAAGGACCATGAACTTTTCCGATTTTTTCATCAGACGGCCGATTTTTGCCGGCGTGTTGTCCATCGCGATTTTTGTGATGGGTCTTTTGGCGATGTTCAAGCTGCCGATCAGCGAATATCCCGAAGTCGTGCCCCCGACAATCGTGGTGCGCGCCACGTATCCGGGGGCGACGCCCGAAACCATTGCGGAGACCGTCGCATCGCCTTTGGAACAAGCCATCAACGGTGTTGAAGGTTCGCTCTATATGTTTTCACAGGCAACGGCCGACGGGGTGCTGACCGTAACCGTGACATTCAAGCTCGGCACCGACATTGACACGGCGCAGGAGCAAGTGCAGAACCGGGTTTCGCAGGCATTGCCCAAGCTGCCGGAGGAGGTGCGCGACCTCGGCGTCACCACGACCAAACAATCGCCTGACTTGACGATGGTTGTCCACCTGTTTTCGCCTGATAACCGTTACAACGAAATTTACATCCGCAACTACGCAACGTTGCAGGTGAAGGATGCGCTGGCGCGCATTCCGGGCGCGGGTGACGTGGAAATCTTTGGTTCCGGTGATTACGCCATGCGCGATTTGGCTCAACCCGGACAAACTGGCCGCCCGAAATTTGACCGCGAGCGACGTGGTCGACGCCATCCGGGAACAAAATGTGCAGGTGGCGGGCGGCATCATCGGCGCGCCGCCGGTGGACAGGCCGGTGAACTACGAGATGCAGGTAAATGTCAAAGGCCGCCTCATTTCAACGGAGGAATTCGGAAACATCGTCGTCAAGGTCGGCACGAACGGCGAAAGACGTTTTGCTCAAGGACGTCGCCCGGATTGAACTGGGCGCGGGCAGTTACTCGCTGCGCTCGTTGCTGAACAACAAGACGGCCGTGGCGATCCCCATTTTCCAATCACCCGGCGCCAACGCGCTGGAACTTTCCAAAAATGTCCGCAGCACGATGGAGCAATTGAAGAAAAATTTCCCCGAAGGCCTGGATTATTCGGTGGTATATGATCCGACGGTTTTCGTCCGCCACTCCATTGAAGCGGTGGTGCATACGCTGTGCGAAGCCATTCTGCTGGTCGTCATTGTGGTCATCATTTTCCTGCAAACCTGGCGCGCGGCCATCATTCCGCTGGCCGCCGTGCCGGTGTCGCTCATCGGCACGCTTCACGATGATGCTGGCGGTCGGCTTTAGCATCAATGCGCTGTCGCTCTTTGGACTGGTGCTGGCCATCGGCATCGTCGTGGACGATGCCATTGTGGTGGTGGAAAACGTGGAACGAAACATCGCGCTCGGCTTGTCCTCCGTCGAGGCGGCCCGTCGCGCCATGAGGGAAGTCACCGGTCCGATTGTGGCCACCGCGCTGGTGTTGTGCGCGGTGTTCATTCCCACCGCCTTCATCAGCGGGCTTACCGGCCAGTTTTACAAACAGTTCGCAATCACCATCGCGATTTCAACGGTCATTTCCGCCTTCAATTCGCTGACCCTTTCGCCGGCGTTGTGCGCGGTTTTGTTGAAGGATCATCACGCGCCCAAGGACTGGCTGTGGCGGGCGATGGAAAGATCGCTCGGCTGGTTTTTCCATCCATTCAATCGCGCCTTTGCCTGGGCGGGAGCCAAATACTCCGCCGGCGTCACCGGTTTGCTTCGCAAAAGTGCCATCGCGCTGGTCCTTTACGGCGGGCTGGTGCTGCTGACCGGATGGAGCTTCGACAAGGTTCCCACCGGGTTCGTGCCGACCCAGGACAAACAATATCTTGTCGCGTTTGCGCAACTGCCCGAAGGCGCTTCGCTCGATCGCACCGAGGCCGTCATCCGCCGCATGTCGGACATCGGGTTGAAACAACCGGGCGTGGAAGACGCGGTGGCTTTTCCCGGATTGAGCATCAGCGGTTTCAGCGTGGCGTCCGACGCGGGCATTGTTTTCTTCACCTTGAAACCATTTGAAGAACGCACCGCGAAGAACTTAAGCGGTCCGGCGATTGCCGCCGCGCTGAACCAAAAATTTTCCGCGATCCAGGATGCGTATGTGCTGACCGTGATGCCGCCCGCGGTCATGGGGCTTGGCACGATTGGCGGTTTCAAACTTTATGTCGAGGACCGCGCCGGTCTTGGCTACGACGCGCTTTATCAGAACGTCCAGAATATCATCGGCAAAAGCTATCAGGACCCCGGCCTCGGCCTGGCCGGCGTGTTCTCGACCTTCAATGTCAACGTGCCGCAATTGGATGCGGACGTGGATCGCGTAAAGGCAAAGACCGAGGGCGTGCCGCTGCAAACTCTGTTTGATACGCTGCAAATTTATCTCGGCTCGCTGTATGTGAATGACTTCAACCAGTTTGGCCGCACTTATGAAGTCATTGCCCAGGCCGATTCGCGTTTCCGGGAAGATCCGGAGGACATCACCCGGTCTGAAAACCCGCAATGACAAGGGCGAAATGGTGCCGCTGGGCGCCCTGGTCAAGGTGACGGAGACGCACGGCCCGGCGCGCGTGATGCGTTACAATGGTTATCCAGCGGCCGAAATCAACGGCGGTCCCGCGCCCGGCTTCAGTTCCGGCCAGGCCGAGGCGGCGATGGCGAATCTCGTGAGCCAAAACCTGCCGCGGGGCATGGATTACGAATGGACGGACCTGACCTACCAGCGCATTCTCGCCGGAAACACGACCGTCTATGTCGGCCCGCTTTGTCTGTTGCTGGTATTTCTGGTGCTCGCCGCGTTGTATGAAAGTTTCCGGCTGCCGCTGGCCATCATCCTGATTGTGCCGATGTGCCTGTTATTTGCCATCACCGGCGTCTGGCTCAAGGGCAGCGACAACAACATCTTCACGCAAATCGGATTGATTGTGCTCGTCGGCCTCGCGTGCAAGAACGCAATTCTCATCGTTGAGTTTGCGAAGATAAAACAAGACGACGGCCAGTCGCCGGTGGAAGCCGCGATTGAAGCCTGCCGTCTTCGCCTGCGCCCGATTTTAATGACCTCCATAGCGTTCATTGCCGGGGTCTTCCCGCTCGTGGTTTCCAAAGGCGCCGGCTCGGAAATGCGCCAGGCGATGGGCATTGCCGTCTTCTCCGGAATGATTGGCGTCACCTTGTTCGGCCTGTTTCTGACGCCCGTCTTTTACGTCACGTTGATGAAACTTGGACGGAAGAAAAAACCCGCGCCGGGCGTCGAAACGCGAGGTTCGTCATTTGGCCCGGCCGGGGCGGTCGCTGGAATTGCCCTTGCGTTACTGGCTGGCGTTGCTTCCGCCAACGCGAGTTTGTTCACGGTTGGACCTGATTACACCGCGCCGACCAATTCCATCCCTGCGAATTACAAATCGGCGGAATTCGGCAACTGGAAAGCCGGCCGGCCGCTTGACGACGTTCCGAAAGGAAGTTGGTGGGAAGTTTTCGACGACACCAATCTGGATTCACTGGAGACGCGGGCGTTGTCGGCGAACCAGGAACTCAAGGCGGCCGTTGCGCGTGTGGAGCAGGCACGCGATACGGCGCGCGTGTCGCGCGGTGAATTGTTGCCCAGCCTGAATTTCGATCCAAGTTACGCGCGGCAACGCTATTCGCCAAACGAGGTGCCAAGTTTCGGCAATGTAACCGCGAACACATTCAGCACGCCGCTCGATTTGAGTTATGAAGTGGATTTGTGGGGCCGCGTGCGGCGCAGCTTTGAAAGCGCGCGCGCCGATGCCCAGGCTTCGCTGGCCACGTATTACAATGTCCTGCTGACATTGCAATCCGACGTCGCGCAAAATTATTTCGCACTGCGGTCGCTCGACGCGGAAATCGCCACCGTCGCCGGCACGGTGGATTTGCGGAAGGAACAGGTAAAGCTGACACAAACCCGCTACGACGGAGGGATCGGCAGTGAACTTGAAGTGGCGCAGGCCCAGACCGAACTGGCCACGACCGAAGCCGAGTTGGCCGCGCTCGCTCAACGCCGGGATGAACTGGAAAATGCCATTGCCATTTTGGTGGGCGAAAATCCGACGACGTTCAAGCTGGCGGCGTTCACCACGCCCAATTGGAACCCGCCGCCGCCGCAGATTCCCGCCGGACTGCCGTCGGATTTGTTGGAACGACGGCCCGATGTCGCCGCCGCCGAACGTCAACTCGCCTCCGCCAACGCCAGGATCGGCGTCGCCAAGGCCGCGTTCTTCCCCGTGCTGACCTTGACGGGTTCGGGAGGTTATTTGAGCGGTGACGTGGACTCCTTATTCAACTGGGACAGCCGGACATGGTCCATCGGTCCGAGTCTTTCATTGCCGATCTTTGCCGGCGGGCGCAACCGGGCAAATTATCACCGGGCGCAGGCGGCGTTTGACGAAGCGACTGCCGTTTATCGTCAGCAAGTGCTGGTGGCGTTTGGCGATGTGGAGGACAGTCTTTCCGACATCCGTCATCTGGCGGATCAGGCCAGCGCCCAGGAACGTGCCGTGGAAAATGCACAACATGCGGCGGATTTGGCGTTGGACCGTTACCGTTCAGGCATTGTCAGTTACATCGAAGTGGTGGACGCCAATCGTGATGCCTTGTCTGCGGAGCGCGCCAACGCACAACTCGCAGGCCAGCAACTAATCGCTTCGGTCCAACTCATCAAGGCTCTTGGCGGCGGATGGGATGCCACGGCATTGGAACCGCCGCTGGCCCGGACACAGACAGCTTTGCAAATAAGATGATATGCCATGGGAGTTGCGCCTTGTTCAAGCGCGGGCGGGCAAATCCGCCGTCCGCTCAAGCAGCAGGCGGAGGATTTTCCTTTTCCGCCAACGGCAATTGAATCGTGAAAGTAGAGCCTTGAGCGCGGCCGGCGCTCTCGGCGCGAATTTCGCCGGAATGGATCGTCACGATTTTTCGCGATATGGCCAAACCCAGCCCCAAACCGCCAAAGCGATGGAACCCGGTTACCGCGTGGTCCCCTTGCGAAAACGCTTTGAAAATCCGCGTCAGTTCCTCTGGCGCCATGCCGATACCAGTGTCGGTTATTTTTACGACCCAACGCCCGCCCGCTTCAGGCGTGGAGGTTTCAACGGTGATTTTTCCGCCAAGCGGCGTGAACTTTACGGCGTTTTTCAACACATTCCAAAAAACCTGCTGGAGGCGAACGGAGTCGCCACGCACATCATGGCGTTTGGCATTGAACTTGAGATCCAAGTGAATCTGCTTCTCCTCCAATTCAGTCCGAACGCCGGCAATGGAATCCTGCAAGATTGTTTCTGGGTCCACATCGCGCATTTGGAGGGACATCTTGCCGGAAGAAACGCGGGTCAGGTCGAGCAAATCGTCAATCAGCCGTGCTTCGAATTCAATGTTCTTGAGGACGACACCAAAATCTTCACGGATTCTCGGCGGCACTTCGGGGTCTTCCGCCGCGTCGCTGGCGATCAAAAGCACGGGATTCAAAGGTGTGCGCAATTCATGTGAGAGCGCGGCCAGGAAATCATCTTTCGCGTGATTGGCGGTTTCCGCCGTCTGCCGCATGGCTTTTTCGCGTTCCAAGCTTTCCGCCAGCCTTTTTTCCACCTGTTTGCGCGCCGTAATATCGCGGGCGATTTTCGAGGCGCCGATGATTTTCCCGTGGATGTCCTTGACCGGTGAAATGGTCAGTGAAACGTCCACCAGGCTTCCATCCTTTCGCCGCCGGACCGTTTCATAATTTTCGAGGCGCTCGCCCTGGCGGATGTGCCCCAGAATTTCCACTTCTTCGTGCCGGCGTTCCTCTGGAATCAGCAGCGTGACCGGTTTGCCGATCAATTCTTCCGCCGGGTAACCAAAAAGCCGCGACGCGCCCTGGTTGCTGCTGATGATGATGCCGTCCAGGTCCTTGCCGATAATCGCGTCGTCGGAAGATTCCACGATGGCCGCGAGCCAACGGTTGACCTCCTCGATTTGTTTCCATTCCGTAATATCCTCGATGGAAAGCAAAATCATGGGGGCGCCGGTTTTTGGTTCCAGCCGCCGCGCGTTGAGCAGCATCAGGCGGCGCCCAATCGCCGGAAAACTCTTCGCGACTTCAAAATCCTTCAATATGGATTTGCCGGATAAAATTTCCGAGAGCAACTGGCGCAGTTCGGGAATGTTCCACTGGCCATCGCCCAGATCATAAATCAAATGGTTTTCAGTTTCGGCTTTGGACGCGTGAAACGTATGGCAAAACGCATCATTGGCGGTTTTGACCCGCAAATCGCCATGCAAAACCACCAGCGGCGCGCGCACCGTGTCCACCATCGCGGCGACGTAATCCAAAAGTATTTCCTGCGCGCGCTTGAGGTCGTCTATGTCCACCATCGCCAGAATCACGCCTTCAATCCGGTTGTCCGCCGTTCGATACGGATGCAGGCGCAGCGAAAACCAGTGGCCGTCGCGGTCGCGGACTTCCATTTCTTTTTGGGCCACTTTGTCAATGACTTCCAAAAGCAGCGATTCGAGGTCTCGAAGAATGAGAGTGGAATCAATTGACAGGATTGGCCGCCCCACCACCAGGGACTTCAACTGCAAAAGGTCGGCGGCGGCGGCATTGAAACGCCGGACGCGCAGGTCGTTGCCGAGCATCAAAATCGGGACCTTCACGCTGGCCAGCAGGTTGGTCAAATCGTTGTTGAGCTGGTTCAATTCGATGTTGCGCGTCTGCAATTCCTCGTTCAGCGTCTGCAGTTCTTCATTGGTGGATTGAAGTTCTTCCTTGGCCGTGCCCAATTGTTCGTTGGTGCTCTGCAATTCTTCGTTGCTGGATAGCACTTCTTCGTTGGCGCACTTGAGCTCCTCATTGGCTGCGTCCTGCTGCTCGGTGATGGTTTGAAGATATTCACGCGCCGCGGCCAATTCCCCTCGCAGTTGTTCCAACTCCACGTCTTTTTCGGTCGCGATTTGCTTTTTTGCCGGACGCGGCGCCTCGACGGCGAGTTCCTTGTCCGCGTCTTCAAACAACACCAAGAAGCAATTCTCGGCTGAACCGGACAATTTTACGGGCAGGATTTCCAGGATGATTTTGCGAACGGCGTCGTGCTCGCGCAAGCGGACGTTGCGCCGGACGGGGGTGCTTTTCTTTTTCGCCTCGCGTATAGCCGCGCCCAATTCGAGCGATAAATTTTCACGCGCCATCTTCAGCAAATTGAAACTGGCTTCGCCGGGCGGCGGCTCCAAATACGAGCTGGTCCGCCCGTGAAAATGCAACACTTCCAGATTGTTGTTCACCAGCACGCCCGCCGGAGCGAAACGCCCAAGCAAAATGCGGTCGGCTTCTTTTTGAAAATCCGCGGGCGTCGAAGGACGGAGGGGGGCGATGGTCCCGGTCCCGGCAGTTCTGGATTTCAAATCCAGCGCCGCGAAATGCTGGAATGGCCGGATGGCCGCGGCTTTCTTGGAGTAAATTTTATGCTTTCGGTCCAGCAACTCGAAAAGGTCGGAGTTCGCGCCGACGGTTTCCGAATTGCCCAGCAACAGATAACCGCTGGGATTGAGCGCGTAATGAAAGGTGGAAACGACCTGCCGTTGCAGCGCGGGCGTGAGATAAATCAGCAGGTTGCGGCAACTGACCAAGTCCATGCGCGAGAAAGGCGGATCGCAGGTGACGTTTTGTTTGGCAAAAACGCACAGGTCACGAATGGTTTTGCTGATGCGATAGCCGCCGTCTTCCTTCGTAAAAAACCGGCGCAGTCGTTCGGGCGAAACTTCGGACTCGACGCTTTCGGGATACAAACCGCGCCGTCCCTTCTCGATGGATATGGACTCGCCGATGTCCGTGGCGAAAATCTGGATGCCCGGCGCATTCGGTTTTTGCTCCAGAAATTCCAACAACGCGATGGCGAGCGAATAGGCTTCCTGCCCCGTCGAACACGCCGGAATCCAAACGCGGATCATTTGCGGCCCGGTTTTCAGGATTTCGGGAAAAATGCCCCCCTTGAGCGTCTCAAACACTTCCGGGTCGCGAAAAAAGCCGGTCACATTGATCAGCACGTCGTCGAAAAGCGCGCTGACTTCAGCGCCGTCCTTTTCCAGAAGTTTGATGTAATCCGCGAGCGCGTGGCAGGTGCGCACCACCATCCGCCGTTGAATGCGCCGCTTGAGCGTCGTGTCGCGATACTGGGTTAAATCCACGCCGGTGTGCAAACGCAACAGGGCCAGCACCCGCTGGAAATCTTTCACGGCAGCCGCTTCCGCCGCTTCGCTTTCCGTCTTTGGCCCCAACGCGAGGTTCGGATCGTGCCCGATTCGCGCCAGTTCAAACGCAATTTTTTCGGGCGGCAAAACAAAATCCACCGAATCGTTGGCCGCCTGCAACGGCATTCCCGGAAATTTTGCGGACTTTTCATCCTGCGCAAAAGCAATTCCGCCCGCTCCTTTGATCTCCTTTAATCCCAGCGTTCCATCCGAGCCGGTGCCGCTCAACACCACGCCAATGGCGCCGCTTTGCTGTTCTTTGGCGAGCGAGCAGAAAAAATAATCCACCGGATGCGGCACGCGGGAACTGTCGCGCGGCGTGAGTTTGAGTTTCCCCTGCGACAAATTCATGTTCGAATTGGGCGGAATGACATAAACGCGGCCCGGTTCAATTGCCATTCCGTCTTTCACCTCGCAAACGGGCATGGTCGTCGCCCGCGAAAGCAAATGGGTGAGCTGGCTGGGATGGTCGGGATCGAGATGCTGCACGAGGACAAACGCCATGCCGGTGTTCTCCGGCAAATGACTCAGCAACTGAGTGAACGCCTCCAAACCGCCTGCCGAGGCTCCAATTCCGACGACGGGAAATGGACTTCGCGCAACCATTGGCTCGCCAGTGCTCCCGTCGGCGGCGGATGGATTCGCCTCCGGGAAATTTTCATGCGTGGAATTCATTCAACCCAACTTTAACTTAGCAGAAATTACAATTATTGCCATTAATCTGGCCTGGCCGACAATGTTTAACCCATACGTTCCGACGATCTCTTCGGGCGCGAGGCCGTAACAGTCAGCGTGGGATTTGTTGACGAACTTATCCCGCATCGCCCCGGCAGCCCCTTGATGATTTGCACGAGGTCCGACAACTGATGCGGCTTGACGAAATATTCCCAGGCGCCGAGTTGTCGCGCCATTTCAATGTCATTGTCGTCTGACGATGATGAGAAAACGAACACTGGCAATTTACGAAAGTCCTTTCGCGCCGCCAGCCAGACCAAAACATCGAAGCCGTCCATTCGCGGCATTTTCAAATCGAGCAGCAACATCCACGGAAGCGCATGACCGGCAAGATAATCCACAGCTTCCTGCCCGTCGCGCACGATGATGGCCGGATTCGGCAGCGCCGCTCGTTCCAGTGCCAGTTCCCAAATCATCCGGTCAGTTGCTTCGTCGTCGGCGATGAGGATCGGCGGCACAGTCGGGTTCATGGTTGAACTTCCTCTCGTGTCGCCGGAAGCGCCAGCGGCAGTTCGACCCAAAAATTGCTTCCGCGTCCCGCATCCGACTCCACACCGACATTGCCGTTCATGCGTTCGACCACCTTGCGCACGATGGCCAGTCCGATGCCCGTGCCTTCATAATCGTCGTTGAGCCGTTGAAACATTTTGAATAGCCGCCGATGCGCGTGCTGCGAGATTCCGATTCCGTTGTCGCGAACCCAAATTTTCACCACGCCGTCTTGCCTTTCGGTTTGCACGCACACCTGCGGACGGACGCCGGGCGCGACGAATTTCACCGCATTGCCCAGCAAATTGCCAAAGCAGTGCGTCAACAGCGCCTCGCTGCCAATGACCACCGGCAGTTCGCCTTCGACGCGAACATCAGCTTGTTCAGCCTGCAAATTGGGATAGGTTTCAATGATGCCGCGAATGAGCGTGGACAAATTCACCGGCTCCAGCGTGATGTCCTGATGCGCGAATTTCGTGTAGCGCAACGCGTGCTGGATGAGGATGTCCAGCCGGTTGGCCGCCAGCCGGATGCGCCGGCTGTAATCGTGCCTTTGCTCCGGCGTTACTTGCGAATCGTCCATCAATTCCACAAACGCGTTCATCGCCCGCAACGGCGCGCGCATGTCATGCACCATTGCGTAAGAAATATGCTGTAACTCGCCAATCATTTCCTGGAGCCTGGCGGTTCGCTCGGCAACCAGACCTTCCAATTCCGCCTTGCTGCGTTGAAGCACCCGCTGCGCCTCGCGCTGTTCGGTGAAATTGCGGAAGACCAGCACCACGCCAAAAATCGGTCCGCCGGGGTGGCGAATGGGCGCCGCGCTGTCGTCAATCGGAATTTCCCGTCCGTCCCTGGCCACCAGCAGCGTATGATTGGCCAAACCAACCACCATGCCCAACCGCAATACTTTTTCCACCGGATTTTCCACGGTTTGGCGGCTGTCTTCATTAATGATCTTAAACACTTCAGGCAGCGCCCGCTCGCGCGCCTCGGCGCTCTTCCAGCCAGTCAGTTGCTCCGCCTCGTGATTGAGAAACGTCACGCGCCCGTCCGCGTCGGTCACAATCACGGCGTCGCCGATGCTCGCCAGCGTCGTGGCCAGTAATTCTTTTTCGCGGATGAGAGATTCACGCGCCGTGACCAGTTCGGTGATGTCCTGAATAATTTTTGACGCGCCAATGATTTCGCCGTCCGCGTCCTTGAGTGGCGAGACGCTCACCGCGACGGGAATGTGTCGCCCGTCCTTGGCCAGCCGAATCGTTTCCAATCGCTCAATGGGGTGACCCTGGCGCAGGCGGTTGAAGATGGACTCTTCTTCGCTCAAGCGGTCCGGTGGAAACAAAATCGCAATTGATTTTCCGATAATTTCATCTGCGCGATAGCCAAAGAGCCTTTCGGCGCTGGCATTCCACGTTTGAATAACGCCCTCCAGACTCTTCGTGAAAATCGCGTCGCCCGAATGCTCGACGATGGCGGCGAGCCGCGCGCTGGCCTGTTGCGCTTTTCGTTGCTCCGTCACATCGCGGAACACCAGCACCACGCCGAACAATGGGCCGTCCGGCTGGCGAATCGGAGCGGCGCTGTCGTCAATCGGAATATCCGTGCCATCGCGCCGAACCAACAAAGTGTGATTGGCCAGCCCGACGACCGTTCCGTGGCGTAAAACTTTCTCCACGGGATTCTCCACCGTCTGGCGCGTTTGTTCGTTGATAATGCGGAAAATTTCCGGCAGCGGATGCCCGTTTGCCCCGGCGCTTTTCCAGCCGGTCAACCGCTCCGCTTCGCCATTGAGAAACGTAACCCGCCCATCCGCGTCGGTGACAATTACGCCGTCGCCGATGCTGGCCAGCGTGGTGGCCAGCAATTCCTTTTGCCGCGAGATTTCGAGAACGGCCATCTCGCGTTGATGCATGGCGCGAAACAATTTTCGGGCAACCCAGCCCAGAAAAACCAAATTCACCAGCGCCACGCCCAGAAACGTTTCCGTGCGCAGTTCCTCCATGCGATGGGCGCGTTGGACAGCGCCGAGAAATTCCGTTTGTTCCCGCGTCTGCATTTGGCCGATTTCAGCGCGCAGGGCGTCCATGGTTTGCTCGCCCGCATTTTGGCGCACGACGGCCAGCGCCGCGTTCAAACCGCCGGATTGGCGCAATTGAATCGTTTGTCCCAACTCCGCGAGTTTTTGTTGAGTCAACGACAGCGTCCGCTCAACGTTCTCGCGCGGCAAATCACCGATTGCGGCGGCTTGACGTAAATTTGCCTCCGCCGGCTGCAGGCGCGCCAAACCATCCCGATACGGCTGCAAATAGGACGCTTCGCCCGTGAGCAGAAATCCGCGCTGGCCGGTTTCGGTGTCGTTGAGTATGGACAAATAGTCCGCCAACTGATTGAGCCGGGAAAGCCGCGCGGTCATTTCCTGTTCCGCCCGGATGCGGAGCAGGCCGACGCCGTAGTTAAAACCCATGCTGGCCACGAGCAATACAGCCACGGCCAAAAACCAAATGGCGAGAATGTTCTTTGCCGGTTTCATCATCCTCCAATGACAATTGCACTATTGCCCGGTTGCCCGGTTGCCCGGTTGCCCGGTTGCCCGGTTGCCCGGTTGCCCGGTTGCCCGGTTGCCCGGTTGCCCGGTTGCGAGAAAGTATGTGCATTCGCATCTCCTGTATCTTTAATCATGCAAATTGGGGGCACCGTGTCAAGCCTGGTCTTGAGAATTTTCCTCGGACATTTCCCATATAATTTTATTCCCACGACCGGCGTGGGCCTTTTTCGTGATTTTCTTCCTGCTCCGCAGGTTTTCAAGTCTTTGTTTCAGTCCTTTTTCCAATCCGTCCCCGGTTTTCTCTGGCGAAAGGAGCGTGACCTTGGAACCGTGAAACTCCAGCTTCACGCGACGATCAATAGTCACCCGCAGACCCTCTTTTTTGCCCGCACCCGGCAAATTCGCAGTTTTTTCTCGCTTGAACATGGAGGAAAGCCCTTGTTTATGCGGCTCCAATAATGAGTCGCTAACTTCCCCTTACGGCATTTCCAACATATAGAAATTTTGCGGGGCGGCGGCGGGGAGGGAATTCGTGAAATTGAAATTGCCGTTCGCGTCAAAGATGTTCGTGGCCAGCGGAATCCAGTCAGCCAACGGCGCGGCAGCGTTGGTCGAGCCAAGCAGGACGAAGTTGGCGTTGGTGACGCCGCCGGCGCCGGTAAAAACGAGGGCGTTGCCGGCAATCAATGAAATCGAGCTGATGACCGGCGGCGTGAGGGTGTTGGTCGCCGCCCCATAGGGCGTAACGCACACGGTCACGGTATTGGTCAGGGCCGTGCCGTCAATGGCTTTGACCACAAACTGAAAGCTGCCCAACCCGGTGAAATTCAAATCGGGCGTGAAGTCCGCCACGCGGCCGTTGATCGTGACCGTTCCGTTGCCGGCGTCACTCACCGAATAAACGGGACTGGCGTTGGTGAAGCCGCGGGCGTATTGCGACAAATCCACGTTGGCCGGCGTGCTGGTGGTGGTGACGGCATTGGGATCGGCGAGCCAGTTCAGGTAATTTTCAAGGTGCGTGTAGCCGCCGACGCCGGGCGTCAGGGCGTCGGCCCCGTTGGTCAAATTCAGCCCCAACGCCATCTTCCAATAATCCGGCATTCCGTCGCCGTCCGAATCAACGGGCGCGACGCCCGGAGTGATGATGCCGTAGCCATCGTTACCCAAACCGGTGGCGGTCTGCGACGTCCACAACCCGGGACCCGCGCCGTTGGCGCCCAGGGAAGTCACGTCGTTAAGGACCAATTGGTCAACCTGATCCGATGGCAAGGCGCCGGACATTGAAACGTCGCAACGATAGGCCGCGAAGGTTGAATAGGTGGGGGTATTGGTGGTGACGGGCGACCACGGCGAATTCAGGACGATCTCGCCGCTCGGCGCGGTTGCCGAGCCGGTCAAGGTGCCGTTGAGGGCGGTGTTCTCCAAATTGCCCGAGCAATACATGGACTGGTTGGCGTCAATCTGGAAGAAGTCGTCGCCGGCGGAAGTGGTGGCAGGCCCGACGATGAAATAATTATTGACGATGTCATGGGAAAAGTGGCCGCTGGTATCGGCCACAGTGTAGCCGGCTTGAAAATTATTGACGATGTTGTTGATGAAAACGGTGTTGATCTTGGCGAGCGGGTTTCGGTCGTGCCCACTGGAAAGAATGTTGTAGAACCACGAGAACGTGTTGTTCAAGGCTTCGGTGTGGGCGTTGAATTGCTGGTAAATCGGGTCGGCCAGGATGGAATTCTGCATCGTGATTTTGTTGCCGCCGGTGTAATTGCCGGTGGCATCTATATTGTTGTAAGGCGCGAACTCGATGGAGATATGATCAAAAATCATATTGGTGGCGTCGCCCATGTTGATGCCGTCCTCGGTGGTGTTGGCGATGCTCCCCGGACGGATGCGCAGGAAGCGGACGATGTCATTGCTTTCGACGCTGAAGGAGACTTCATGACCGATGATGGCGATGCCGCCTGGGGCAGTCTGGCCGGCAATGTACAAGCTACTCGCGCAGGACACGGGGCTGGCCAGGCTGATGGTGCCGCCCACGTCAAAGACGACAAAGCGATCCGGTTCGCTGACGGCATCGCGGAAGGAACCCGAGCCGCTGTCGTTGGTATTGGTAACGAAATAAACGCTGCCGCCGAAGCGCGCGCCCGTGGCGTATGCGCCAAAACCCAGCGCGCCGGGAAAGGCGGGAATGTCCGCGCCCAGGGTTTGCACGGTCAGGTTCACATGTCCGGGAGTATTGGTGTTGATGGATGCCAGGGTGTACGCGGGCAGATTAAGAGTCATGCTGCCCAGGGTGAGCGTGCCGCCGTAGGTGAACAGGGTATAGGTGGTCGTGGTAAAACCGCCGCCGCCGGTGATGTTCAAAGTGCCGCTCAAATTGAGATTGCCGTTCACGACGGCTTCGTCGCCGTTCGTGCCGAGAGTAAAATTCATAATTGCGCCGCTGTTGGCCGTGAAATTGTCATTGATGGTGAGCGTGCCTGCCGGATTGCCGGGCGAGAAACTGCCGCCGCTGTTAATGACGACCGCGCCCGCGATTGCGCCGCTGCCACCCAGGCCGCCGCCGTTACTGACGGTCACCGGCCCGCTTCCAACGCCGCTGCCGGCGGAATTGTTGACCAGCAACCTGCCGTTGCTGACGGTGGTGCCGCCGCTGTAAAGATTATTGGCGGTCAACGTCACGGCGCCGCCGCCCGTCAGAGCCAGCTTGCCGCTTCCGGTGATGGCGGAGCTGACGGTCAAGTTTGCGGCGCTGTTGAAAACCAACATGCCGTTGTCGGTGACCGTGCCGCTGCCGAACCATGCGCCCGTATTCAGTTGCAACGTTCCGGCGCTGATGGTGGTGCCGCCGCTGTAGGAATTGCTCGCGGTCAAGGTGAGCATTCCGGCTCCGGCCTGCGTGAGACTTCCGGGGCCGCTCACGGCGTTGGCGAAGCTGTTGTTGCCGGGCAAATCGAAAACCAGCGAGCCGGAGTCCTGGACGACGTTGGTACCGACTGAGCCGGCGACGGTACCGTTGCCCAATTGCAATGTGCCCTGGCCAATGGTTGTGTCTCCGGAATAGGTATTGGCGGTCAACAACGTCAAGGTGCCGTTATTGGTCTTCACCAGCGACGTCGTGCCGGATATTTGCCCGGGGCCGCTGAAGGTGTAATTCTCGACGGCGTCCACCCATACCGACGCGGGCTGGAGCGTCGTTGTCAAATCAACCGGCGGATTGTCCGAGCCGGTGTCGTTGAAGGTCACGAGGTCGCCGTCGCCATAGACGGCGGGCGTTGAGCCATTCAGCCAATTGGTGCTCGTGTAATCCCAGGCATTGATGGTGCCGTCGCCCACCCAGGTGCGCGCGATGCCGCTGATGGCTGTAACCGTGAGGGTCACCACGCCGTCGCTGGTGGAAACGGTCGAGGACGTTCCGGGAGCGACGCCCGCGCCGGTATAGGTCGGCGCGCCCGTGTCAAACGAGCCGCTGCTGCCCGCCGCGGCATAGTTCATCAACGTGTAGGCGCCGGGCGGTAGCGGCGTGCTTCCGGGAACATTCACCATGATGAGGTTATTGTTCAAAGTCACGGTGCCGACCGTCAGTTGCGAACCGATGACAAACGAAGCCAGCGCGCCCGGTTGCCAGGTGACGTTTCCGGTGATGAAACCGGCGCCCCCCAGGATGGCGCCGGACTGGATGGTTACGGCATTCGTGCCGGTGGCCGAACCGCTGGTGTTGTCCGCGTTCAATGTGCCGCTGCTCACCACCGTGCCGCCCGTGTAAGTGTTGGCCGCCTTCAGATTCAGCGCTCCTCCCGCCGTGGCGCTCTTCACCGTCAAAACCCCGGGGCCACCATTGCCGATGGGATTTGCGAGCGTCACCGCGTTGCCGTTGATATCGAGCGTGCCGCCGGCGGAATTGATCGTGGTGGTTTGGGATGAAATGTCGTTGCTGACACCCGGGGCCCATTGGAGCGTGCCGCCGTTGAAGTTCACCCCGCCCGTTCCCAGACCCCCGGAGGCAATGCTTAGAATACCGCCATCGAGCATCGTGCCGCCGGTGTAGGTATTGCTCCCGGTCAACGCCACGGTGCCGGTCGCTTCCATTGAGGCGTTCGCTGTGCCGGGTCCCGTGCCGGGGACCTGTCCGGCTACATCGCCATTCGCATTCGATGCCGGAAATCCGATGGTCAGCGGCGTCGAGCCGCTGATGACGCCATCCACCGTCATCGTATCGCCGCTAATCGCCGCCAGGGCGCCGCCATTGTTGCCAAGGGAAATGCCGCGCTTATTCGAACCCGAGTTATCCAGCGTGAAATTGCCATTGCCCAAAATCGCGCCTCCGTTCATGACGACGGTCGCGCCCGTTCCCGGTGCTCCCAGACCCGAATCGGCGCTGATTTCTGATACGCCGCCATTAAGGTAAAGCGTGCCTGAGAAGGTATTGACTCCGGAATAGACCACCGTGCCCAGTCCGGATTGCCCCCAACTGCCGCCAGCCGTCTTGCCATCGGCCAGAATCGCGCTCAAAATCAGAAAGCCGTTCAAATTATTTTGATAAATGGCGAGTTCTCCCGAGTTGTTGCTGCTGCGCAAACCCGGCTCAACGAAGGCGCCGCCTGTGATGGTGTCATTGTTGGCCCCGACGTTCGGCGTCACCAGGATGGCGCCAAATGAATAGGTGCTTCCGCCGGGCAACGAGAGGGTCAAAGCACCATCGAAGTTGAAGCGAAGGCCGCCTAAACTGGTGGTATTGCCCGACGGGGTGAAACTGGCCGCGATGTCATCGAAATGAGTTGTAAAGACGCTGTCATTGCCGTCGAACGCCGAGGTGTCCAGGTAATAACTGCCATCGCCAGCCGTGCCCAATCCGCTGGTGCTCGAACTGATTTGCGAAAGGCCGGTAATCGTGTAGGGGCTGTTCCCGGTCACGGCGGCAAAGTCGTACAACCCCACCGTCCCATAACAATAATAATCCGCATTGCCGCTGGTGGTGCTCTCGAATGCCAGATTGGCTGTTCCACTGGTGGTGGTGATGGTGGCGGTGGCGGCCTGAAAACCGGCTGTGCTGGCGTTGCCGGCCGAGCCGGTTTGGCCTGTCGAAGTGGTGGCGCCAATGCTCGTTGCCGGCCCGTTGATTACCACCGTGCCGCCAGCGGATATGGAAAAGGCGCCCAGCGCGACGGATGGATTGGCAGCGCCGGAAGAAGGCGCGGCGGAAATGGCGGAGGCGCCGTCGCTTAACGCCGTTGATGCAAACGTCTGGCTGCTGGCGGAAGCCGCATTGCCTTCGATCTGGAGCGCGCCCCCGCCCAACGCGAGAGGCGAACTGCTGCTGATGAGATTCGCGGTCGCGCCGATGTTCGCAAAATTTTCCTGTAACGCGCCGCTGTTGACGGTGGTCGTGCCCGTGTAGGTGTTTGCCGCCGCGCCGTCCAGCACCACTGTTCCGCCGCCGGTCTTGGTGATGCCGTCGGACGCTCCGGAAATCACTCCGCCCAGAGTCATCACACCGCCGTTGGTGGCATTGACCGAATGCGTGCCGTTGAGAATGATGGCGAGGTTGACCGTTTGCGAGTTCATCGAATTATCGAAAAAGCCGCCGGTGGAGGCGATGGAATTGCCGTTGAGGATGAACGAGGGCGAGCCGGGGATAAAGTCCAGCCCCAAAAATGAAGTGCCGGCGGCGATGTTGTTGTTGAGCGTCAAACTTCCGGCGCCTTGCGCCCCAAAGGACGGGGTGTCCCCGGCAATGGGCGGGGCATTGACGCCGGTCCAATTTCCGGCGGTGGCCCAGTTGTTGTCGCCGGCATTGCCGGTCCACGTGTCAACGCCGTTGCCTGCGAGTGCGGAGGAGAGGGCGGTCAGGGTAAGGGCGGCAGTGAGCGCTGACTTTACCCTGCCCGTCAGAAATCCAACGAAAGAGATTTGCATTAAAGATGTTACATTAAACTAGTTCACGATTCATTTTTGTCTATCGCCAATAGTGATGAAGCGTCTTGACGATGGCACAGATTTTGCGAAGGATTTCCGCAATATGGAGGTTAGCCAAAAAGGCCTTAAGGTTTTATCGCAATTTGCATTTGCCATTGCATTTTTCATTCTGGCGTTCCTGGGTGGCGGCTGCGCCTCGAATGTCATTACCAACCCGCCGCGTTCGGCCACCGAACAATTGCTGATCAGCACGGCTGCCGACCGTGCGTTGACCAACGCCGACCTGTCCGTCTTTGCCAACAAAAAAGTTTTTCTGGACGCGAGCTACTTTGACAGTTACGACGAGAAGTACGCCTTTGGAGATATTCGCGACGCACTCAGTTCGGCAGGCGCGCTGTTGGTGGACAAGATTACGAATTGCGACATCGTAGTGGAAGCCCGTGCCGGGGCGCTTTCCATTGATTATTCCACTTCGCTATTCGGCATTCCGAACATGGGCCTGCCGGTCCCTCTATCCGGAACGTTGAATATTCCGCAAGTGGCCTTCTACGGCTCTGAAAAGCAGGATTCCATCGCGAAAATCGCCCTGCTGGCCTATGACTACAAGACGCGGCGACATTATTATTCCAGTGGTCCGATGGTCGGCAAAGCCTATAATTATTATCGCAATATCTTCATCATTTCCTGGGCGCATACGGACCTTCCGGAAAAGCAAAAGACGGAAAAGAAACGAGAGAAAGACACCGCTCATTTCAGCCCCGCGCCGCCGCCGTCGAATCCGCCATCGTCTTGAAGCCGGCATCCCACGGAACCTTCACATGGGCCGAGTCCATCCACACCTGGGACAAATCTCAACCCTCCTTCATCTTCGTTTCCGCTTTCCCGATTTCCCCCTCATTCCTTTTCCTTTGCCGAGGCTGTCACTCGTTTGAAGAATTTGTAAATTCCATTGTGGCCCATACGTCGCGCATTGGCAAGTTCACCTTCCCGCGTGACATTACCGCGCCTTGTTGTTGGGTGAGAAGACATTATAGTTTGTTTGTCACGATGCGGCCGGATCAAGCCCGTTCGACGGTATTGACGTGCTTTTCGCTTTGGTGACCTGGTGATTTCATGTTAAACAAGGCGACGAACTATGAGGAAACATTACATTTTAATTTGGATTGACGACCCGGGTTTCAATGCGCGGGAAAAGCGGGCCTGTTGGGTGACCCTCGTAGCGATCCTTGCAAAGCGGGCAGAAACGACCGAGGGCATAATAACGCTTGGCCAAAATGCCTGGTTGCTTCCACGAGACAGCGGGCTGCCCTTTGTAGCGGAGTGTCTGGAACGGGCGCGTAACAATGGGTTGGCGGCTCATACGATGTTCCTTGATGGTTAAACAGCCAACGCTCATTCAATTTCGCCCGACATTTCAAAATTGCCGCAACATTCATTCAGACATCAAGATCACGGGTGGAATGGGACACATCGTGCTTGCCATTTTCCCGTCAAAATTGTTTGATAGTCAAAATGCCTTGTGACACCGTCACGAAAAGTATTTGAGAATCCTTTGAAACGGCGAACGGGGCAAATTGTTTATGAATAAAAAGTTGTGTTGGTTTTTCCTTCTCTGCGTCGTGTCCGCTTTCACTCTTGACGCGCGGCCTTTCGGGAACATTTACGACGCGCGCAAGTTTGGCGCGCGCGGCGATGGGAAACATCTGGACAGTCCGGCCATCAACAAGGCCATTGCCAAAGCGGCGGCGGCGGGCGGCGGCACGGTGCTGTTACCCGCCGGCACTTATTTATGCGGCTCGATTCATCTCCGGAGCAACATCCACCTGCAAATTGACGCCGGCGCCACGATTCTGGGCGCGCCGCAAAAAATGAAGGCGTATGACGCGGAGGAGTATTTTGCCGGCCCGGCGTACCAGGACGGGGGCCATTCGTATTTTCATAACAGCCTTATTTGGGGGGAGAATCTGACCAACGTTTTTATCACGGGAAACGGGATGATCAACGGGGGCGGACTGGTGGCGAACGACGGGATTGAAAATTTCATTGACCATTCGGTGGATAACGAGAGAGCGGATTTGACCTTCACCGGCTCGACGAATTGGCCCCAACATCTGGGTAACAAGTCCATTGCATTGAAGCTTTGCCGGAACGTCTTAATCCGCGACATCACGATCTATCACGGCGGCCATTTTTGCATTTTGGCGACGGGCTGCGACAACCTGACGGTGGATAATGTGACCCTGGACACCGACCGCGACGGGATGGACATTGATTGTTGCCGCAACACGATGATTTCGAATTGCCGGGTCAATTCGCCGCATGACGACGGGATTTGCCTTAAGAGCACGTATGCGCTGGGCCGCTTGGCGCTGACGGAAAATCTAACGATTGTGAATTGCCAGGTTTCGGGATTCAAGGAAGGGACGCTGATTGACGGGACGATGGTTGCGACGGGGCGCGGCACCGGACGGATTAAATTCGGGACCGAATCCAGCGGCGGTTATCGGAATTGCACGGTGGCCAACTGCACGTTCCGCGACTGTCACGGCCTGGCGCTGGAAGAAGTGGACGGCGGCATCATGGACGACATCTCCATCAACAACATCACGATGATCAACCCGCTTGATTACGCGATTTACATCACCACCGGCAAGCGCGACCGCACGCCGAATTTGACCACCACCAGCCGCGGACGGAACATCCTCATCTCCAATGTCATCGCCGAGGGCGTCAGCTCAAGAAGCGGCATTCAAATTTTTGGCCTGCCAGAGCTGCCGGTCGAAGGGATTCGTCTGGATAATATCCGGCTGATTTGCGACGGGGGCGGCACGGCGGCCGATGCGGCGCGGGTGCCCAAGGAATTGGCGGCCGGCTATCCTGAACCTGCCAGGATGGGCGTTTTGCCCGCCTACGGCGTGTATGTGCGTGACGCCAAGGATTTGGAATTGGCGAACATCACGACGAGTTTTGAAACGAACGATCTGCGTTCGGCGATGATTTGCACGAATGTGAGCGGGCTGGAGATCGACAATTTCAAACCGCAGGTGGCGAGCGGGGTGACGCCGGCGCAGTTTGAAGATGTGAGCGGGCTGGTCATCCGGAATTCGCCGGGAATAAGTCAGTAGTCCATGGATAGCAGGCCGTAAACGTTCATTAGTTGCCAATGCCGGCACGCTTCTGTTCCCTCAATTTCTGCTGTTCGCGCAGCCATTCGACCCGTTGCGCATCTGAAACATCAGCCGCCGCGGCTTTTTGCGTGAGCGCGGCAATGCGGCGGTCCAGATATTGATTGCGCAGCTTCAAAATCACGTCGGCCACTTGTGTTTCCGGATTGGGAATATTGCGGCCTTCGGCGGCCGCCTCGGTCACCAGATTCCGCATCGCCGCCGAATCGCATTCGTCCAAAAAAGCGGCGGGGTTCTTCCAGGTTTCATTCTGTTGCGCCGCGAGACGGCGTTCGACAATTTGCCGCGCCAGGGGATGCGTCATCCAGGTCGGATCCAGATGCAATGCCGTCCATGCCGCCAATTCGTCGTGGAGCAGGATCAATTTGAGCAAATGAAGTTCCAATGAGGAAGGGCGCGGCGCTTCCGCCTCCATCGGCGGTTCCGATGGTTCGCCCTCCGCCGTTGGACCTTTGGCGGAGGAAAATTTCTTGAACTCGGTGCGGACCGCTTCCGTGGAGACACCCAGCCGCAGCGCGGTTTTCTGCGCGTGGGTGTCAATCAAAACGGCGCTGCCGGTTTTATGGACGGCTTCCGCCATGGCCCGCAAAATGGCCGCGCGGCCCTTGTCGCTGCCGGCGTCATGCTGTTGGCATAGCCGGTTCAAATACCAGTCAAAAAACCCGTCCGCCCGTTGGATCAACTCCCGGAATTTTTCGCCTCCGAAGTTTTTGATGAAACTATCCGGATCATGCGGCGCGGGGACCACGGCCACCCGCACCGCCAGCCCCGACGCCAGCAAATGGTCCAGCGAGCGCACGGCGGCGTTCTGCCCGGCCTCATCCGAATCGAAGCACAACACCACTTCATCCGCGTAACGTTTGAGAATGCGCGCGTGCTGGTCGGTGAACGCCGTCCCCTGCGGTGCGACGACGTTCTGCACACCGGCCATGAAGCAGGCAATCAAATCCAGCTGGCCTTCGCAAACGATGGCGCAGGCCGAGTCCAAAACCGCGCGTTTGGATTTGTCCAGGCCGAAGAAGATTTTGCTTTTGGTGAAGATCGGAGTCTCGGGTGAATTGACATATTTCGCCGCTTTATCGTCGCCAGATAATACCCGACCGCTGAAGCCGACCACCCTGCCCTGCTCATCGCATATTGGAAACATCAGGCGTCCGCGGAAGCGGTCGTAAAAATGCCCGGTGTCTTCCTTGCGCAAAATCAGTCCCGCCTTTTCAACGGTTGCCAGATCATAATTATGGCTTTTGGCCCAATTCACAGTGTCGTCCCATTCTTCCGGCGCGGCGCCCAGGCAAAACAATTTTACAGCCCCGGCGCTGACGCCCCGCTGGTTCAAATACTCGCGCGCCAGTTGCCCGGCGCTTTCGTTCAACAGACAATTCTGCCAGCGTTGCGCGATTTTCCCGTGCATCTCCAGGAGTTGGTCCTTGAGATGCCGCGATTCGCGGCCGGCGGGCGTGGCGTCAAATTCGAGCGGAATTTTGGCCCGTTCGGCAAGGCGCCGCACCGCGTCCACGAACCCGATGTTCTCGTATTCCTTCACGAAGGTGAAAACGTCGCCGCCTTTGTGGCATCCGAAGCAGTGAAAAATCTGCTTATGGGGATTGACGTTGAAACTCGGCGTTTTCTCCTTGTGAAACGGGCACAGCGCCGTGAAATTGGCGCCCGCCTTTTTCAGGGGCAGATACGAGCCGATGACGTCCACGATATCGCTGGCAGCCCGGATGCGTTCGAGAGTTGCGGGGGAAATTCCAGCCATCGCGGGAAGAGGCGGAGCACGCCGTCTAGAAGGTCTGGTTGCCGATTTGGATGATGGGCTTGGGCTTGGGGGGCTGGGCCGGCGGCGGCATTTCCGCGGTGATCAAGAGGCGGGCGAGATATTTTTGACTTTTCACCCAGGAGCCCGTGGCGGAATTCTGCAGGACTTCGGCCTGGACGTTTTGCAACGTCGGGAAATAATCGCCGCTGAAATCACCATAGCCGCCGCCATAGACCTGGTGCATATAGGCCTGGTGCGCGGCGATATCGCCCTGGGTATAGACGGGGGCGTTGAGCAGCGCCATGACCACGAGCACCACGCACACGCATTTCACCGCCCCGGCAATCATTCCCAGGTAATACTCGCTGCCTTTGAAGAAATTGCTGGTGGCTAGGGTTTTGCCGGTGCGATGTTTCAACATCGAAAACGCAATCATAATCACCACCATCATGGCCACGTACGCAAGGACGTACCCCGTCAACTTGCTGACCTTAAGCTGGACGACAAAGAACGGGCCGACGATAGGGTCGAACAATCCGCAAACCAGGAGTGTGGCCAGCCATTGGAGGAGGGGGATCAGTTCCTTGGACATGCCGTTGTGGCGACCGCGAAAGAGGCCCCAGGCCAGAATGGCCAAAAAGGCCAAATCAAACCAGTCAAACAATAGGCCGTTACCTGTTGACGCCGGGGTTGCGGCAGCAATCATGCCGTCAAATTAGCCCCTTCGCGCCAAAATGCGAGCGAAAAATATTTCGATTGAGTTGCGCGTTGCGCAGTTCATCATTCGCGCGCATGGCGAATGTCAAAGAAGAAGACACTCTGGTCATCCTCAAGCCGGATTCATTCTGGCGCGCCCTGAACACCCGAATCGCGGGCCGCATCCAGGCTCTGGGATTGGAAGTAATCGCCGAGCACGTTCTGGCCGGTAATGAAAATCTTTCGGAAGCAAAATGGCGGGAGTTTTATTTTCCAGCCATTGGCGGCCATCCGCCGTGCCTGGAGGGCACCTCGAAATACATGGCCTACGGTCCGGTCCAAGTCATCCATTTGCGCGGCGCTGACGCGATACGGAGGGTGCGGCAGGCGGTGGGCGCAACGAGACCGTGGCAGGCGGCGCCGGGGACGATTCGCGGCGATTTCTGGCCGGGCGCCACGGAAGCCAACGCATCGTACCGCTTGAAATTTCAGCAACCGGGTGATGATCAATTTGTGTTCAACCTGATTCACGCGTCGGATTCGGAGAAGAGTTTTGAGAGGGAGATCAAGTTTTTCAGATGGTGAAGGGGCGCGTTTCCGGGAACAGGTCAAGTTAGGGACCCGGTTAAAATGGCGCAAAGGTAAAAACAACCGTTGGCTGCCACTTGACGATAGGGAAAGTATAATGGAGGATACCGAAGCAGAAGAAGACGTTATGAAAACAACGTTTGCGCAATCGGGATCGGTCGTCTTGATTTGCCGGCGGGAGGCGTTCACGCTGATCGAACTGTTGGTTGTTATGGCGGTCATCGCGATTCTTGCGGCCCTGCTGTTGCCGGCGCTCGCCGCCGCCAGGTTGCAGGCCCAGCGGACGCAATGCCTGAGCAACCTCAAGCAAATGGGGCTTGCCAACGCCGTTTATACAACGCAGTTCGGCAGGGACATTCCGTATCAGTTCAATGCCCTGTACTATTCCGGCTGGGCTGAAGCCCTGATTCCGTACCTCAGTCCGGATGCAACCAACGCGACCAGCGTACAGTTCTGCCCATCCGCGCCGCGAAACCCATCCGCAGTCTCGGACGGGGACACGCCCGGCGCCGCTGATCAGGCGGCTTCCATCTATTATAACAACTTCAGCATCGAACGGCCGCAGAAAGCTTTTTATTTTCAGTGTAGTTATGCGTTTAATGGCTGGTTATATACGGGCAGTCTGCAACCCGGCGGAGCCATTCCCGTTATAGCCACCGACCCCGGCACAACCAACAATTTCGCCGACGAAAACGCTGTGCGTTTTCCTTCCCAGACGCCCGTCTTTGCCGACGGGATGTGGCCGGAGACATTCCCATTGCCGAACGATCCCCCATCGAGCAATTTATACTTGGGGCAGACTGCTTCTGGCGATGAGCTGAACCTGATGATGATGCGCGTGACCATCGCCCGCCACGGTGGCCGGCCCCGCCTCCAGCGCACCCAGAAGCGTTAACACCAGCCAACCACTGCCGGGCGGCGTCAACCTCGTATGCTACGACGGTCACGTTGAGAAATCGCCGCTGGAAGAACTTTGGAGCTATCAATGGTCTTACAAATGGCGCGTTCCTATTCCGCGCCCGGAGTGACCCGCGAGGGTGGACAGGGCATTTAAGAAGATTGGACTGACAGATTATTTTAACTCTTTCGGGCCGGTTGTCCGGGATTTTAGGCACAATCAAACGGTGACCAGTTCACGGGTGAAACGCGCGCCTTCGCTTTCGGCCTCCCGCTGGGCGTCTTCTTCGGCCACTTCGAGCCAGAGTTGGATCGCGTCGCGGATGTTCGCCAACGCTTCCTCCCGTGTTGCTTCCTGGCTATGACAGCCGGGCAGGGCAGGACACGAAACAGCAAATCCTTCTTCGGATTCGATCATCATCACTGGATATTGCATAATGGGAAAATGCCCGGACCAAAACGATAAATCAAGTGCCCACACAACAACGCATTTTACAGACCTGTTATAAATCGTATAATGTCCCCTGGTGAATTCGCCAAAGCGACAACGCGTGGTCTGCGGCATGAGCGGAGGAGTTGATTCCTCCGCCACGGCGGCGCTTTTGCTCGAACAAGGCTACGAGGTCATCGGCATTACGCTCAAACTCTGGCCGCAGGATTGCGTGAACCGCGCCGAGGACAAGTGCTGCGGCCCCCAGGCCGTGACCGACGCCCGCGCCGTCTGCGATAAGCTCGACATCCCTTACTATCTGATTGACGAGGCGGGGGAGTTCCAGAAACACGTCATCCAATACTTTGCGGATGAATACAAGGCCGGGCGCACGCCCAATCCATGCGTGATGTGCAACCAAAACTTGAAGTTCGGACGGTTGATTGATCGCGCCCGCCAGCTCGGGGCGGACTTTGTGGCCACCGGGCATTTTGCGAGGATTGAATTTTCCCCGTTTTCCCATTCACCTCACCATGAACCTCGTAGCAGCGGACGTGAGTCCGCTCCATCTGAAAATCCATGGAAATCAGAGCCGACTCACGCCGGCTGCCACGATTCAGGGGTTCAAGGCGCGAATTCTTCAGGGGAATCCCAACCCGGACCTGGAAACTGGCGGGTGGAAAGTCGCCGGGACCCGCAGGCAGGAATGTCTGCGCAGAAAACGGAAGGGCGTTACCTGCTCAAACGCGGACGCGATTTGCGCAAGGACCAGAGCTATTTTCTTTTCTCCCTGCGCCAGGACCAGCTCGCGCGCGCGCTGTTTCCGCTCGGCGAAAAAACCAAGAGCGATACGCGCGAAGTGGCGCGTCATTGCCAGCTCAAGACCGCCGACAAGGAGGAAAGCATGGAAATCTGTTTCGTGCCGGACAACAACTACGGCGGCTTCCTCCAGTTGGCGAACCTCGCGCGGAAGCATCGCGGCGAGATCGTGGATATGCAAGGGCGCATCCTTGGTCATCACGACGGCATCGAATTTTACACCATCGGCCAGCGCAAAGGGTTGGGAATCACGACGCCCCGGCCGGTTTATGTGGTCGAATTGGACCCGGAGAACAATCGCGTCGTTGTGGGCGATGATTCTGCGCTCGAGCGCGATGAATTCACGGCCACGAATTGCAATTGGCATCCCTTCGACGCGTTGACGGGGCCAATCGAAGTGACGGCGAAAATCCGGTATAACCATCCGGGCACGCCAGCCACCGTGACGCCGACGGGCAACGGATCGGTAAAGGTGAAATTGCATTCGGCGCAACGCGCCATCACGCCGGGCCAGGCGGCGGTGTTTTATCAGGACGATTTGGTCGTGGGCGGCGGATGGATTGCCCGGTGATCCTTCCAGGCCAGCCATAAAAGGGCCGCCAACACAACGGCAGTAACCCCCGTACAAAGCGGCGCAAGGAACCGGTCCAACGGAAGCGACCCCCGCGCGGGCATTTGAAGTTTTGCTGACAAAATCCCCTCGATACGGTCGAAATAACCATGGGCGATGACCCTTCCCGACCCATCAACGGCTTGCGAAATGCCGGAGCTGGCAAGACGGAAAATAGGGATGCCATATTCCGCCGCCCGCACCGGCGCGACGCGAGCATGAAGTTCATGCTCAGGTCTGCCCCATTCGGCAACGTCCATCGTCGGCACGATAAGCAATTGCGCGCCTTGACGTACCAGTTCATCCGTAACCCGGGTGTAGCTCAAATCATAGCAAATGCAGAGGCCGACTTTTCCCCAGGGCGAGTCCCAAACATCCTGCCCCGGCGCGGGCAGTCCATCGTCAAAAAACTGGAGCGGGACGCTCTTGGCCTGCTTGAAAACGACGTTACCGTTTGTGCCGATCACATACGCGGTATTGTAATAAACCTGGTTGGTCACGACGTCTTTTCCGCCAACGACGAGATAACGTGAATTTTTTTGGCACCAATCTTTCAACGAATCGGGCGGCGCGCCATCCAGCGTGTTTTCGCTCAAGACAAAAATTTCCGCGTTGGGGTTTTTCCGCAGTGTTGCGGAGAGCGCATCCGGCAAAATTTTTGCCGGCGGGAATTCCATTTCGATGCCGGCAATTGAAAGCGGTGCGTGCTGCAATGCGGCTTTTGGGAACAGCGTCCACATTGCGAAAAGAACCGCGATCCCAAACAGGACAAAGAGCGATTTACGATTGCGACATAACCACGCTGTAAGGACCGCGAAGATGAGGAACCCGACGCCATACATTCCGCCCCTTTGAAATCCCGGCGGCAACGCATACCCGATGTTCAACCACGAAAATTTCAGGTAATACAATTCACTTCGGAAGTATTCGAGGCCGGTCCAGATGAAGGGAATCAGCCACATTGCGTTTGCTCTTCCCCAGCGGCGAACGGCTCCGCAAACGATGGCCGCAAACAGGCCGATCCAGAACGCAAACACAATCCACAGGACGATTGCCGCCGGCCCGAAAATGGCCCAAAAGAAAAATAATTGCGGAGCGGCGCAGAGAAATCCCGTTGTCAAACCGAAATAGAATGCGCGGCGAACGCTGGGCTGGTCCGTCAGGCGGACAAGACCATACGCGTAGCCGATGATCAGGAAGCCGGCCGCCGGAAAATTGATTGATGCGTATGCCCCTTGAAAGCACGCGACGGCCAGCGCCAGAAACAGGAAGGATTTTTTCCAACCACAGGGAACCGGGGATGGGTTCTCAAGATTCATCGTGTGCCCGAATTGAAACCGCAGGTTGAGTTCAGGGCAACTTAATTCCCTGATTTGGAGTTTGGAGCGTTTCAATAAAAACGGTGGCCGCGAATTGAAAGCGCTGAACGAAATTCCGCGAGGTTTTGGACTGCGGCAGCCCCCTGCCGCTTTGCGTTCGCCAATGGAAGGGACCTTGAAAACTCGGGTCGTCCATTTCCGAGACACGCCTCTTGAAAAGTGCCAATGGATTCCGCTCTCCACGTTTTCCAATCCCCATTCGGCAATCCTAAATCATAAATCCTGCTATATCATGTCCGCAGCCAAAACCCGGATTGTTTCGTCCAGGGTCGTTTGGCCGGAGATCGCGCGATACAATCCATTTTGCCAGAGAGTTCTCATGCCGTTCTGGATGGCAATTTCCTCAAGCGCGCGCGTCGGCATTTTTTTCAAAACCGCCTCGCGAAACGGTTCGCTCACCGCCAGCAACTCGCTCACGGGCAAGCGGCCGGAAAAGCCGGTCCGGCGCATTGCTCGCAACCGGCGCCCCGGCGGAAAATCGCCTTCGGCAAGCAGCGCTTCGGGCACCACTTTCAACTGGCTTGGCTCGGGTTGGTGCGACTGGGCGCAACTGCGGGCAGATCCTGTCGCACCAGGCGCAGGCCCATAACGCCTAGAATGCGAAGAGGCGAGCATGAACGGCTCGATTTCCATGTTGATCATCCGCGTGAATGCCCCCGCCGAGACTCCCGAATGAATGGTGCTGATGACCAGATGCCCCGTCAGACCCGCTTGCACCGCGATCGCGGCGGTTTCGGGGTCGCGGATTTCGCCGACCATGACAACCTCCGGGTCCTGGCGCATGATGCTGCGAGCGCCACGGCATAAGTGAATTCCTGCGCGGGGTTGATTTGGGTCTGGCTGACCATCGGCAGGTTGAACTCGACCGGGTCCTCGACGGTGCTGATGCCACTGCCGAACCATCCCGCTGGATGATGTAGCAGAGCGACGAATACATGGTGCTGGTTTTTCCCGAGCCGGTGGGTCCGGTGAAGAGCAGCAGGCCGCTGGTGTGCTTGAGCAGGCGCTTGAGTCCCTCGAGCGAATCATTCTCAAAGCCGAGCGTGTTCAAATCGAACCGCCGGTCGCGTGGATCAAACAATCGCGACTACAATCTTCTCGCCGCGGGTCGTCGGGAAAATCGAAACGCGCAATTGCACGTTTTCCAGTTCCGGCCCGCCCACGATGCCGTGCCGTCCTGGGGCATGCCGGCCTGATAGGTGACCAGGTTGGCCATCACCTTGAAGCGGGCCGAGATTTTATCGAGCAATTCCAGCGGCACGTGGGCCACCTCCACCAGCACGCCGTTGACGCGCGCGCGGACGGCGATAGCCCCTTCCCACGGCTCGATATGCAGGTCGCTGGCGCCAAGGCGGATGGCGTCCGTTACCATGCAGTTGACTAATACGATGACTTCCAGCCCCTGCGCGGCGCTTTCCGACTGAAGATATTGCGCGGTATAACTCATGGCCCAGATTGTATCGCCACGGTAGGATTGCCCGGCTGAAATTGCAAGAGATGATTTTTTTACCTGTCGATTGGATGAAGGCCAAATTTTTGCCGTCGAAGTTGCACGACGAAGTTGGTTTTGTTTTCGTTCCACCATTTTTCCCATTCGCCGCTTTGGTCATCCGTAAAATCCTGGCCGGTGAGCGCGCGCAAGGTGCTCCCGGCCAATTCCTTTACAAATGGGTTCGGGTCGTTCAGAAGTGAAAGGGCCAATTCAACGGATTGTTTGTTCGCATTTCTATAAAGAATCGTGACGCCGTCCATCCGCGCCATCGGATCGGAATTTTGGAGCAAAATCGTGATGACCTCTTGCGACAGTGGGTCATTTTCCTCCATTCCAGCGCCAAATACGGCGGAATGGCGAACCAGGGGTATCCGGATCTCGCAACAGGGCGAGCAGAGGGCCGGCAAACCTCGTATGGGGCCGGCCCGGCTGGTTCAACATATAAAGCCCGGCCATCCTGACGGCCGGTTCGGAATCTTTTATCCATGTCAATGCGGCGTTCGTTATTCGCGGATCGTTCGCAATTGCGTAGATGTTCCCCCAGTTATTCATGTTATTAAACACACTGGCGGCATTGGTGCGCACAGTGGCATTTGGGTCCTGCATGGCTTGAAGCAACGAGGCAAGGCCGTCCGACCCCAAAGAGCAAAGGCCGCTGGCAGCAAAATAGCCGTACTGGGAGCCGAGCATCTCCCTGAAGACGGGCAGGGCCGGTTCAAACGTGAGATCGCGCATTTCTTCGGGCTGGAACGTCCAAGTATGTTTCGCCAGCCACCAGGATTTGCCGCCCAGCTCAGGAATGAGCCGGCGGCATTCGGGCAAATCCTTCCTTGTCACGTGGGCGTACGGCAGCAATTCCTCCTGCAATGGAAACGGCCTAGCGTTCCACTCCTGCATTGCATCGCTTGCGTCCGCATCTGGTGGAACGCCGCCGAAACGTTGCCTTTCAATTGAACGCGCCCTGTCCATCATTGATTCCCGCCATCGCACACCGTTTTCCGCCCGCTCCATGTCGTTGCTGTAAATCAGCGGCAGATTTTTTTGGAGCATTTTCATTTCCAGCAACGGTTCCGCCGAAAGAACATAGACCTGCACTTCCGAGGGCTTGCCGTTGATGGACGAGATTTTCAGCGGAAAGAGGCAACGGTCGCTCGCAAAACTGATTTGCAGCGGGTTCAATTCGCCGGAGGCCAGTTTGCCTGAAATGGACCGGAAGCTCGGAAACCATCCGCCAGGATTGATTTTGACGGCGACGAAATACCAATTCCGTTTGATGTAAGAATCAACAACGTCGTATTTATCTGGAGGAAGATAAAAGTCATTATCACGCAGCCAATTTCTCAACGCGTCGGAATGCTGCGCCGAAAGGACGGCGATTTCGTATGCCCCGACGGTTTTGATTTCAACCGCTTTGACCGGCGGTTCGGCTTGGGCCGCCGAATGGTCCATTCCCAGTGAGGCCGGTATTGGATACCCGCCGCCGCCAAAGTGCTGTTGGGTATATTGGCTCAGTTCATAAAAACATTTCATCGAGCCACGCGTAACCGTGGGCAGGTTTGGAACTGGAATGAGCCACCCAAATTGATCCACGGGGCCTTCATATTTGACCTGCAAAATTAAATCCTCGTGGCCGGCGTCGTAAACGATAATGGCCTTTTGTGCCGGCTCATTGATGTCTTTATATTTGTCCCAAACAAATTTGACGGTGACGAAGCCTCCATCCGCTTTCGTAGTCAGCGGCGCCATCAAGACAGCGGCCAGGAATAGAACGGATATTCCCTTCATAGGCTGCGGTTTAATATGGGGATTCGCCATTTATGATTTTGGGCGGCGGTAAGGTTGTTATGTCTCCTTTTCCCGGAAATACCGCGGCCATATTCGTAATCACCAGCGGTTGCCGCAGATTGTATTTTGGGTCGTCCACTTCAAATTGAAGCAGCTTTTTGGTGGGAAGATAAAGTTCCACATGAGCGGCTTCCACTTCATGATGGTCGCGCGGCGTCCACCAAATGCAATAAACCGGCACGAAGTTTTTGCCCGGCTTGTCGCCCAGCCTGGCAAGGCCGTTTACCCAGGGATCAAGCGCGACCTGGGCTTTGCAATCCCGGTTCAATCCGGCCACATCCATGGATGCCGCCGCCAGCCATTGGGTCGCGAGTTGATAGGGCGCAGCCGTGTCCAGTTGCTTTATCGGCAAAGGTGAATTGCGGACGGCGAAGCCAAATTGCTCCGTGTTCAAGAAGTCCACCCCGCTGAATTTCGCGCGGTCAAAATGATAAGTGTAGTTTTTGGTCAACCCGCTGCCAAGAAAGCCAAACTTCAGATTGCGGCCATACCCGGCGGCCCCGTAGTTGGCGTTGGTTGCTGAAAGGGGCAGTGCTTCATCAGGCAACTGCAGTTCGTTGGCAGCGTCGTTCATCTCCCGCAGGATGTATTGGGAAGCCTGGTCATAATAGGCCGTGGTGGTGTAACGTTCATCTATCCACACCACATTTCCATTGGTATCCACCATCCTCGGCAGAGCCGGTGGAAGCTTGAGTCCCTTGGGGTCATCTGCGAAAAGCGGCTTTATCTCCTGCGCCGCGACCGTCAAAACGAACAGGCCGCAAACAGAAATCATTAAATTTTTTTTAACGACTTTCATAAAATAGCATTGAGATGGCTGCGTGTTTGAATTAGACGGAACTGCCATCGGAATACTCCCGCTCTGAATTGCCGGCAAGTGGTTTTTTAAAGGGCTGGCGCTTCGAGCTGCTCTGGACGACGTGCCTGCGCCTTTCTTCCTGACCCTTCCGTTTGGAGTTCCGCGTTTACGCGGGCCCGGGCCGACTGAAAGATGCGCCAGGTTCATGCCCCCGATGCGCGTCCATTCTGAAGGTCGCGGCTCTCCCTGACCCGCGCCCGGCGCGGGGAAGACAAAGCGTAGGCGGCGGTTTTCGATTGCCGGGACGTTTGGCGCCCGTAAAATCAGATTGTGACGCAAAGGCAATTTTATGACTGGCAAACGGCGGGCGGCGGCGGCGATGTCTCGCTGCTCGTCACCACGCTGGAGCGCCTCGAAATCCATTAATCATGTCCTGGTTTACCGACCGTCATTTTTTTCTGCTCGCCGTGATTTTGTACGG
This sequence comes from uncultured Verrucomicrobiae bacterium, assembly GCA_963755515.1. Lineage (GTDB taxonomy): Bacteria > Verrucomicrobiota > Verrucomicrobiia > Limisphaerales > UBA11358 > UBA11358. Next base: position 291,349 of record CAVWKA010000002.1, read on the forward strand.
TTTGAGTTCGGCTTATTCCGTTTTCCTCTGGCGAAAGGAATTTCGCACCGACGATCACGTGAATTATTTTCTTCTTCTGGCTGCATTTGCCCTGCACACCACCGCCATGGTCAAGCGCGGATTCTCCATCGCCGCCTGCCCGGTCAACAATCTATACGAAGCCACCCTTTTCATCGCCTGGACGATTGCCGCGGCGTACCTGGTGTTGGGAATTTTCCACCGCCTGCGTTTTCTGGGCGCGTATGCGGCGCCCATGCTTCTGGCTGTGGGAATCTTCGCGCTGATGCCGTCTCTGGACGAGCGCGGTCCCAAGCCGGACTTCTCGAATGGCTTGGCCAGCCTGCACGCGGCCCTGGTGCTTCTGGCCATCGGCTCCTTCGGCTTCAGCGCCGTGGCGGCGACAATGTTTTTGACTCAGGAACATGATTTGAAGTTCCACAAACTGCGGGCGATTTTCTCGTTGCTGCCGCCGATTCAACGGCTGGAACGCGTCATGAACGGCCTGCTGGTTTGCGGTTTTGTCCTCCTCACCGCGGGACTCGCCATCAGCCCCTGGCTGCTCAAGCAAAAATACGGCGTGTATTTTAAATATGATCCGCTGCTCGCTTATTCCATCGTTATCTGGCTCTTTTACCTGTTGCTGCTGTTCGTCCGCTGGAAATTCGGGCCGGGCGGACGGCGCCTGGCCTGGGGCGCCGTCGGCAGTTTCGCATTCATTCTGCTTACATTTTGGGGATTCATGTTGCTCTCACCCGCGCATCATCCATGAACGTCATCGTCATCGGTCTCAGCCACCACACCTCGCCCGTCGAATTGCGCGAGCGGTTCGCTTTTGCCGAAGCGAACATTCCCGGCGCGCTGGAAAAACTGCGGGCGACGGGCGTCGCCGACGAGGCGGTCATCCTTTCCACGTGCAATCGCGTGGAGATTTACGCCGCCACGTCGCAATCGCCGGCTGCGGCATTCGCTGAATTAAAAAAGTTTCTCAGGCAATCCGCCGAAGCTTCGCCGGGTCTGAATCCAACGGAAACAAAGCTGGCGCTCGATTTTTCGGACGGCCAGATTTACGCGCTGGCCGAACCGCACAGCCTCCGGCACCTGTTCAAAGTCGCGGCGGGCATGGATTCGATGGTACCGGGCGAGACGGAAATTCTCGGTCAAATCAAGGACGCCTATGAATTGGCGCGCGCCCACAGGCTTACCGGCGCGAAATTGAACAAGGCGTTTCAACGCGCCTTTCACGCGGCCAAGCATGTCCGCACCCATACCAACATCCAGCGCGGCAGCGTCTCCGTGGCGTCGGTCGCCGTCGAGTTGGCGGAAAAGATTTTCAGTTCGCTGGCCGGGCGCGACGTCCTGGTGATTGGCGCGGGTGATACAAGCGAGAAAGTCGCGCGCGCGTTACTCACGCGCGGGGCCGGGAACATCGTCATCGCCGGACGCTCTCTGGAGCGCGCGGAAATTCTGGCCCGCGAATTCGGCGGTCGCGCCGCGCCATTCGACACGTGGTCGGAGGAGTTGAAGAAGATTGACATCGCCATCAGCAGCACTTCCGCGCCGCAACACATTTTGGACCTCCCACGATTGGAGACGCTGATGAAACTGCGGCGGCATCGTCCGCTGCTGCTGATTGACATTGCCGTGCCGCGGGACGTGGCGCCCGAGGCGAATTTCCTGGAGAACGTTTATCTCTACAATATTGACGATTTGCAGGCCATCGCCGACGGCTATTTGAAACAACGGCGGGAGGAAATGGCGCGGTGCGAAAAAATCATCGAAGAGAAAATTCGTCCGCTGCTGGACAGGGGGCCTGCGTCGGGGAGGGCGGTCGGGATTGGGGCGGGGTCCGCAGGCCATTTTGCGCCCCTTCGGACAAAAGAGTCATTCCCAAACCCCGGCCAAAGTTGAAATTCCGGCAGGGTCTTCGCCGCCAAAACGTAAAAGTGAATGCCACAGCAGCCGCGAAGCCTTCTCCATGGAATTTGTTGACTTTACCGGCGAATGGGCTTATTAAATTTCATAAAGGCAGTTGTTATGGCCTTATTCCAAATAGTTTACGTAAGCACGGCTTCAGAAGATTTTAGGCGCGCAGACTTGTTAAAGCTGCTTAACGAGAGCGTTGGACGCAATACGCGCGCCAACGTCACCGGTTTGTTGCTGTACAAAGACGGATGTTTCATGCAGGCCTTGGAAGGCGAGGAGCCGGCGGTGATTTCACTCTTCTCAAAAATCAGCCGTGACCCGCGCCATCACCATGTCATTCCCCTGCTCCATGAAACCATTGATCAGCGATATTTTCCCAATTCGGCGATGGCCTTTCGCGACCTGGGCACGGCCGAGTTTAATAATCTGCCGGGTTACAGCGAGTTTTTGAACACCCCGTTGAATGGCGACTTGCTGGCGGCGGACCTCCCCAAATGCAAACGGCTGCTGCTGCTTTTCAAGAAGAACGTTCGCTAGAACATTAAACAATCACACCTTCGCAACGCTTTTCATTCTTCGTTGCTGTCACCGTTGGCGCTTTTTCGTTCCCAGCGGCGTTGTTTTTCGGGCAGGCTTGTGTCCACCTTGGCATAATAAGTTCCTTCGCCAAATCGGGCATCGGCTTCATGTTGGAGCCTCAGTGACGGGGTCACGGCAAAGCGTTCATTGGCTTCGATAAAGACATGTTCACCGGCGGCCTGGCTGAAGCAGAGAAACAACGGGCATTTTCCTGGATGCGCCGCGACCATTTCACGGACTGAATTGAGTTGCTCCGGCTGCAGATGCGCCGCCTGCAATCGCAAATGCACCTGCCGGGTGAATTTTTTTGGCGCGTCCTCCAACGGTATGATTTCCTGCGGAAAAATTTTCGGCCGCTCGTCGCCGTTGTTCACTTCACCGATGACGAGGATGGCCTTGTTCGGCTCCATGAGAGCGCGATATTTTTCGTAATTTTCGTTCATGCACAGGATTTGCACCGAACCTTCCAGGTCCTCCAGGGTGACCATCATGTAGGGCTTGCCCGATTTTTTGGAAACACCGTTTTGGACGGCGGCGACCAAACCGCCGACGCGGGTCAGGCTGCGGTTCGGCAGTTCCGCCAGTTGCGACGTGGTAGCCAGGGCGTACTTTTTCAGGATCGGCGCAAACGGCGTCAACGGATGGCCGGTGACATAAAATCCCAAGAGTTCCTTTTCATAGGCGAGCAATTCATGCTGCGGCCATTCGGGAAGGTCATTTCCATCGTTTGCCTTGGGCGCTGATTTTTCCTCCAATGCGCCGAACAGCGAACTCTGGCCCTTTTGTTTGTCGGATTGAATGCCCGCCGCGCGCGCGAGCGCCCGGTCAATCTGCGAAAACATCGCCGCGCGCGTTTGGCCCACGCTGTCGCAGGCCCCGCATTTGATGAGCGCTTCGAGGACCCGGCGGTTCACCGCGCGCGTTTCCACGCGCTCGCATAAATCGGAAAGCGATTTGAATCTGCCGCCCTCATCGCGCGCGCCCAAGATGCTTTGCACGGCGACTTCGCCGACGTTTTTGACGGCAGCGAGGCCGAAACGGATCGCCTTGCCGTCTCTGGCCGGCTCAAAATGAACGCCGCTCTCGTTCACATCCGGTTGCAGCACTTCGATGCCAAACTCGCGCGCTTCGTCAATGTACGTGCTCAGCTTTTCCGTGTCCGCCATGTCGTTGGTCATCATGGCGCAGAAAAATTCGACGGGATGGTTCGCCTTCAAGTAGGCGGTCTGGTAAGCGACGATGGCGTAGGCTGCGGCGTGCGATTTGTTGAAGCCATAGCCGGCGAACTTCTCCAGCAAATCGAAAATCTGGTTGGCCTTGGCGGCCGGGATTTTGTTTTTCTCGGCGCAGCCCTTGACGAACTTCTCGCGCTGCTTCTGCATTTCCTCGATTTTCTTCTTGCCCATGGCGCGGCGCAGCAGGTCCGCGCCGCCGAGGGTATAACCGGCAAGAATTTGCGCCGCCTGCATCACCTGCTCCTGATAAATCAAAATGCCGTAGGTCTCCCGGGCGACCGGTTCGAGCAGCGGATGTTCGTATTCGATTTTCACCTCGCCGTGGCGCCGTTTGATGTAATCCGGAATCAAATCCATCGGACCGGGCCGGTACAACGCGACGAGCGCCGTGATATGTTCGACGGAACTGATTTGAAATTTGCGGCACAAATCGCGCATGCCGCCGGATTCCAATTGGAACACCCCGAGCGTTTCGGCGCGATTGAGCAGGTCGTAGGTCTTCCGGTCGTCGAGCGGCAAATGGTCAATGTCAATCTGGATTCCCTTCGTGCGCCGGACCATGTCGCAGGCGTTGCGGATGACGGTGAGCGTCTTCAGCCCGAGGAAATCCATTTTCAAAAGGCCGAGGTCACCGACGGGATTCATGGAGTATTGCGTCACCAGCGTGCCGTTGTCGTCCTGCTTGAGCGGCAGCAGGTTCACCAGCGGCTGGTCCCCGATCACCACGCCTGCAGCATGAACGCTCGCGTTGCGCGTGAGGTCCTCCAGAATCAGCGCGGCGTCAATCAATTCGCGCGTGACGTCTTCGCTTCCGTAGGCCTCCTTGAGTTCCGGCGATTGCTTGAGCGCCTTGTCGAGCGTCATTTTCAAATCGAACGGAATCATTTTCGCCAGCCGGTCGCCGTCGCCGTAGCTCAGTCCCATCACCCGCGCCACGTCCCGCACCACCGATTTGGCGCCCATGGTGCCGAAGGTCACAATTTGCGCCACGGCGTCGCGCCCGTATTTTTCGCGGACATATTCAATGACATCGGCGCGGCGGTCGTCCGCGAAGTCAATGTCAATGTCCGGCGGATTGACGCGTTCGGGATTCAAAAACCGTTCGAACAGCAGCCCGTATCGAATCGGGTCCACGTTGGCGATTTCCAGCAGATACGTGACCAGCGAGCCGGCGGCGCTGCCGCGCGCCACGCAGGAAATCCCGTGGGCGCGTCCGTAACGGACAAAATCACCGACAATCAGGAAGTAGCTCAGGAAGCCGGTCTTCTCAATGACCTTGAGTTCCAGCTCAAGCCGGTCGAGAATGTCCTTGACCGCCGCGTCCGGATTTCCCCCCCCGGCAAAAGTCGGAAGCCGACGAGGGTCCTCGATTTTTTCGACGATAAATTTTTCGCCTTCCGCGCGGGCGCGGAGGCCATAGCGTTTCTCCAGTCCTTCGACAATCCACTGGCGCAGATAACCTTCGCGGGTGAAATGTTCCGGCGGGCTGAAGACCGGGAAATGGAGTTTGCCGAACTCGATTTCCAGATTGCATCGTTCCGCGACGGCCACCGTGTTTTTGACGGCCTCGGGCGTTTCGGCGAAACGCGCTTTCATCTCCTCAGCCGAGCGCAGATAGAACTGCTCCGGCTCGTAGCGCATCCGCTTGGTTTCGGCCAATTGCGTTTGCGTGCCAATGCAGATCAGACAATCGTGCGCGTGCGAATCGCTTTTGTTGATGTAATGAACGTCGTTGGTGGCCACGAGTTGCAGGCCAAAATCCTTTGCCCACTTCAGCAGATGCCGGTTCACTTTTGCCTGTTCGGCGATGCCGTGGTTCTGCAGTTCCAGGAAAAAATTGTCCGGACCGAGAGTTTGCTTGAACCAATCCACGGTGTCCCGCGCCTTGTCAATTTGGTCTTTGAGGATGAGATCGGGAATTTCGCTGGCCAGGCAGCCCGACAAGGCGATGAGGCCCTCCTTGTGCGCGGCGAGCGTTTCTTTGTCAATGCGCGGCTTGTAATAGTAACCCTTCAGGTGGGCATCGGTGACGAGTTTGATGAGATTTTTGTAGCCGGTGTCATCCTTCGCCAGCAAACCGAGATGATGATAGACGTCGCGCCCGCCGCTGGTGGTTTTTTTCTCGAGGCGGGAGCCGGGGGCCACATAAACCTCGCAGCCGATGATGGGCTTGATGCCTTTGTCACGCGCGGCCTTGTAAAAATCAATCGCGCCGTAAAGCACGCCGTGGTCCGTGACGGCCAGGGCGGGAAATTTCAATTCGTGCGCCTTGTCCATCAGGCGGTCCAACCGGCAGGCGCCATCGAGCAGGGAGTACTCGGTGTGCAAATGAAGATGAACAAAGTCCGCGTGCGACATGGGACCAATTTAGCCCCTCAACGCAAAGACACCAAGCCGCAAAGTTTCAGAAACGGTTCGGGGAGGTAAGAGTCCGGGGATTTTATAGAGGATTGCTTGCCGGACCCGATTGCCGGAGAATTTCCTAGCGGGCAATTTTTCCTCAATGCGCGTCTTGACCGCCAACAACGGGGCCTGCATATTGGGTCAATTAAACCGCTTTTCAACGCAAAGAAACCAAGCGTAAATGCCTCGTGCTGTTTGAGTTCGATTGGGTGGGAGCGCAATGATTGGCTGGCGCAGAATTCGCCCCTGTCGAAATTTTACAATTCACAACTATGATAAATAAAATGACTAAACGTCAATTTCTCGTACGTACGACGATGGCCACCGGCGCGCTTTGCGCCTGGCAACCGTTGGTCTCCATCTGTCGGGCCGCCGCGCCTTCCACGCCGCGCCGCCTCGGCTTGAACGGCGCCTGGCAGGTTTCCGAGGCCGGAAAGGACGATTGGATCCCCGCAACCGTTCCGGGCTGCGTCCATACGGATTTGCTTGCCGCCGGAAAAATTCCCGATCCGTTCTATCGGGACAATGAAAACGCCGTGCAATGGGTCGGTCATGGCAACTGGACTTATAAGCGCAATTTTAACGTGCCCGACGATGTCTTGAAAAATGACCGCGTCTTGTTGCGGTGCGAAGGGCTGGATACGCTGGCGACAATCAAGATCAACGGACAACCAGTGGGAGACGCGGACAATATGTTTCGGACCTGGGAATTTGACGTCAAGCCGCTGGTGCAAGCCGGTGACAACGAAATCGAAATCCTGTTCCGCTCGCCCTTCCCGGTCATGGACGAGAAGAACAGCCGGCGGCCGATGTATGAATGGATTGGCTCGCATGAACCCAAAGGCCGCGCCTGGGTCCGCAAGGAGCCGTGCAGTTTCGGATGGGATTGGGGCCCGGTTTTGCCCAGCGCCGGCATCTGGAGAAATATCAGCCTGGAGACGTTCAACCAGGGACGCATCTCGGACGTGCTCATCCTGCAAAATCATTCGGATGATAAAGTTGCGTTGGATGTCCGGGTAAACGCCGAAATTATCGGTGATAACGCGCGGCCCTGCCGGGCTGTCGCGTCCGTTTTCAATGGTTCCAATCCCGGCAAAACGGTAGCCAGCGTTGCGTTTGATCTTTCAGGAGGCCAGGGTCGTGGCAAGATGCAGATTGACCATCCCAAATTGTGGTGGCCGGCGGGCATGGGCGAACAGCCTCTTTACACCGTGCATGTGGATCTGCTCGACCCGGACGGCCTGCCGATTGATGGCGTCAGCAAACGCATCGGTCTGCGTGAACTTAAGATGGTTTTGCCGCAGGGCGACAGCCCCCTGCATTTTGTGGCCAACGGACTTCCCTACTTCAGCAAGGGCGGCAACTGGATTCCGTGCGATTCGTTCACCAGTCGCGTGACGCCGGAAATTTTGCGCCGATACGTTGCCGACGCGGCGGCCGTTAACATGAACACGTTGCGTTTTTGGGGCGGCGGTTATTACGAAGACGATGCGTTGTTTGACGCCTGCGACGAATTGGGCATTTGCATCTGGCTTGATTTCAAATTTGCCTGCTCGACTTATCCGGCATTTGACGATCAATTCATGGACAATGTCCGGCTCGAAGCCCGCGATAATGTCGAGCGCCTGCGCCATCATCCCTGCATCGCCGTCTGGTGCGGCAACAACGAAATCAGCTTAATGACCCAGGACCAATGGTCGCCCAAAAGCATGGGCCGGGCGGATTATGACAAGCTGTTCAAAGACTTGATTGCCCAACAAGTGGCGGCCTTTGCGCCCCAGGCCAATTATGTTTCGGGCAGCCCCGATTGCGGCGATACTCACTATTGGGAGGTATGGCATGGCCCCAAAACGTTCGACGCCTATCGCACGCTGACCGGCTTCATGAGCGAATTCGGTTGGCAATCCTTTCCTGAATTGAAAACCGTCCTCGCCTTTGCCAATGAGGAAGACCGCGCTTCGGTCCTGACACCGGTAATGATATGGCATCAGCGTTCCGGCCTGGGTGATGTTGAAGGGAACCAGGTGATGCTGGACATGATGCATCATTATTTTAATCCGCCAAAGGATTTCGAAACAACCCTGTGGTTGAGCCAGATTTTGCAGGGCTACGGCATTAAAATCGGCGCGGAATACTGGCGCCAAACCATGCCCCGATCCATGGGCTGCGTTTACTGGCAATACAACGACATCTGGCCCGGCATGAGCTGGTCGTCCGTGGACTATTTCGGCCGCTGGAAAGCCTTGCATTATCTCGCCCGGAAATTTTATTCGCCAATCCTGGTTTCGGGATTGGAAAACACAAAGAATGGAACCATTGACCTCTTTGTGACCAGCGATCTCCTGGAGCCGCATCACGGAAAACTTTCGTGGAAGCTGACGGACCTGACCGGCACCGAATTGGCGCACGATTCTCTTCATCTGGAGATTCCGTCCCGCAAAAGTGAAAAGGTCAAGACGTTGAACCTTCAGGACCAGATCAATAAATTGGGCGCCAACGGCTTTCTGACCTGGTTGAAATTGGAAGCCGGCGGCAAAACCGTTTCGGAAAACCTGGTTTTGTTCGGGTTGCCGAAAGAATACAAGCTGGCCGATCCGGGCCTGGCTGCGCGCGTCGCTGAGACCTCGAAGGGTTTTCTCGTCACGGTCACCGCTCGGAATCCCGCGCTATGGGTCTGGCTCGGGTTGAAAAATGCCGATGCCGGATACAGCGACAATTTCGTGCATCTGATGCCGCACGAACCGCAGAAGATTTTGGTCCAGCCCAAAACGCCGATGAGCAAGGAAGAACTGGTCAATGAACTCCAGGTCCGGAGCCTGTTTGACACGTATTTGCCGGCCTAATTTTGAATTCATGGAGTTTATACAACTGAGAAATCGAGTCCAACCCTCGTAGGGACAGCGCGCCCTCTCGCGCCGAAGTTTCAACGAAGGCGGATGCGCCGTCCGCGCCGCGTCCAGCGGCCCAACTTCCTCGCATGACCATTAAACCCGGATTTCGCATTAGAACTCCCCCTGGCGTCCGAACGAACAGTGATGCCCGCTTGCGGTTCCCTCTCCGCTCCCATTCTGATGGGAGGGGAGAGGGTCAGGGTGAGGTGAGGGTCCTGCGTATTTATGAGGAGGGATCAAATCAAGCGTGAAGGACAGTTTTGTGTAATCCTAATGCAACGCAATTGGATTCGTTGGTCGTTGGGATTAAGGCGTTTGCAAATGTCTAAATGCGAACCAATATCGAATGCAAGATCCGGGTTAAACGTGCCTTCCGCCCGCTCTGCGCGGGCTGTGGCATCGCAGCGCGATCTCAACCGCGAAAGCGGGTGACCCTGTCAGGACAGGCACTTGGCCGGTGTCCCAGTCCGGGCAGGCGGCCAGGCCAATTCTCGTTCCTCAGACCACTTAGTCTGGCACTCGCAGGCCACGGGCGACGGGCGCGGTGGGCCACCCGGTCATTCTGCTATAAACTTTTCAAAACAATGTGGACACCAATTCTCACCTTGCTTCAACGCCGAAACTTTGAGCTGCTGCCCGCACAGCGGACATGGGATTCTCAACTCGGCCGCAGCCTCTTTCCGTGCGTGTGCCTGTGGCCGTGGCACTGGCTTTGGAACCCCTTCCGCAGGTGCTGGGTATCTGCGTCTTCGCCCACAAATACGAACTCAGTGACTCAATCAACCTGTCAAAATTCTTGGCACCCGCCACATTCATGCCAACCTTCAATGCGGACTCGATGCCAACCACGGTGCTCCCTTTGTCAATCTTCTCGACGATAATCGTGACATTTTCTCCCCGCGAAAAAAATGACGTGCCCGTGCTTGCGGTGACACGGCCAATCAGTCGGTCTTGCGACTTCAGCCGGAATCCACTGTCTGGAATCGTCGCCACCACGCCGTCAAATACATCATCGTACGGAAATGGAAACTTTTGCTGAGCGTTTTGACTGGCGATGCTCATGGTTCGATGTCAACTTCGTTGGCATGCGGCAAATCTGACAACTGCCCTTTGGGGCATGGTCCGCGTTTTCCAAACTCTGTGATTTCCCAAACCTCCGGCGCTTCAATCCGTTATGGCAGGCCCGGCCTTTTATCCCAGTCGGCGCCCAAAAAATAAAATGGGTGGGCCATCTCATTAACACCCAGTTTCAACGGAGTGTAAAGTGCCTCGAAAAACGAGAACCGTTTTTAACGGTTTCTCGCTTGCCTTGCCGTACGCCACGCTCAACCCTTGCGCATCTCTCTCCATTCATACTCCCGTGTTTGGCTGCATCTTGTCAGGGTGACACTGGAACGCCGTCCCCTCCTCACAAAATCCGTTGCGTCCTTCGCGCCCCTTGCGTGAGGCTATCAGCGCCATGAACCTGCGATTTCAAAACTTGCCCGGCGGCCAAAGCATCGGCTACAATGGAACCTGACCAGTCGGCGGAGGCCATCATGCGCCGGATGGCGGGTTTGCCAGAGTAGCTCAGCGGTAGAGCAGAGGACTCATAAGCCTTTGGTCGGGGGTTCAATTCCCTCCTCTGGCACCAACTCTAACTGTGGGTGCAGCAATGGATTGTGTCGTCATTCGTTGCCAGGGGATCCCGCGAATTTTTGGTTCTTGAACCAGCTTCAGAGCTGTGTGCTGGCCAGCATTTTGGGATGGACGACATGCGTGGATTTGCCCCTTGCTTGAATCCCATCCTCCGGCGATAATTGTGTTATGACAGCAACAGCCGTCATTGAAGAAATCAAACATCTGCCGCGCGCGGAACAATCGCGCGTGCTCGAATTTGCCTTTGAACTGGCGCGCGAACGCCAACTGTCCGGCAAAGAACTGGCCGGACTCGCCCAGCGAATGGCGGATTCCAATGATCCCGCCGAAGTGAAAAAATTACGGGAAGAAATCCATCGCGGCTTTTACGGCCAATAACATGCCGCGGGTTCGCCGACAGAATCTGCCGCCCCGCCTCCTTGATCATTTGCTTGACCGCGTCAGCGACCGAAACATTTCCGCCGCCCATCTCGGACTCGTCGCCGACTGGCTGCGCACCGACCCCGAAGTGCCGGAAGGCAAATAGTTCAGGAAATTTTCCGGCATGACCGTTTGCGGCGAAGGCGAACTCATCAAAACCCTTTTTGCAGGCGGGACAAGTTGCGTCGGGTGAAGAATTGGATTGAATGGCGCGGTTGGCAACGGATGGACGGGAACTCTTTTCCGGTATTCGTTTTGGGATGGACGATTGGGGCAATGGGCGGTTGAATCCCATGGTGATTGCAATTCAACGGATTTGAGGGAAAATGAATTTATGGTTGACCGCAATAAAATTCAGTTCGACCTCGTCAAGCTCGCCGATGGCGGGCGCCTCCTGCGCTTGACCGAGCCGCAATCCGGTCTGGCTCTGGAAAAGAAACTGGCGCCGGCGGACGCCGTCGTCCGGCAGAAGGAAAAACGGCTCCGCGCCTTTGAAGCTGCCCTGGCCCGCGTCGAGTTGGCAGCGACATAACCCGAATACGGGCCTCTGGGCGGCGCGTTCCTCGTAATCTTCCAGAGATGGGATTTTCATCAAAGCCCGTTTCGCATAAGCGCGATGAACGGCCTTGCTGTTGTGTCCTGAAGCCCCCTGCGCGAACGGTTCGCCTATGACCGAAACTGCATCGCTATCTGCCGATGCCCCGTCACTTTTCGCTTGTGGCTCGTCACTGGTCGCCTATCTCCCATTCTAGGGCACGTATCACTGGCTTGAGCCTTCCGATCCAGGTGACCAGCGACGGGTCGAAACGCCCAATTGTCGGTGACGCGGCGACGGCGCGACCGCGCCACGATGCGCTCCGCGTCGGCAGATTGGGCCAAAAAATGCATTGACTCAGCCCTGTGCCAGAGAATAACCGGAACGGACTGGAAAAAAGTTCTTGCAAACCGGTGGAACACCAAGAGAATCACGAAAACGGCTCACGCGGGTCGTGGGCCAGAAACCAAATGGGAAATCCCAGTTCAGACGCGCTTGCGCTGGCGAAAAAACAGCGGCGGTCAAAGCCCAGAATCATTTTGGTGAACGATGATTCTAACGCGCTGCAATTGATGGAGTTACTTATTCTTAATTGGTTCGATGGAGCCACCATATTGACATTTCAGAGTGGTGAGGAAGCACGGCAGGAGTTAGAGCGAGAAGACCCCGACCTGCTTATTACGGATTTGGGACGCGAAAATGACCCAATGGACGGTTGGGCGATGATTCCGCTTCTTGTCGAAAAAAGAGTCAAATATCCTATTATCGTAGCTTCCGGTTACGGTGAATATGCCGCGAAGCACTACGACGAGACCGGCAACGAAGCCATATCGGTTACATTTCGCGACCTGCTTCAACAAGCGCGTCTAACGCTAAACATTAAGGCTGTGGCCCTACCCTTTGAAAACGAGGAACTCCTAAAGGTATTAGAGGCGCGTTTGGAAATCAGAGGCACGCCGAGATGTTTGCCGTCCGAGACGCCTTCTACGGAAGTCCGAGCGTTATTGTAGATGGTCAGTTCATTGGCCGTTCCAGCGGTAGCGCAGTTTTGTCGTTTGGGTTTCCTGGGTTTGACTATTCCGAAAGCACCCAGCGTGCCTGCGCCCGCCATCCAAGCCGCGAGAATGCGGCTTTTTGTGACGGCCACGTCGAATCGCCGACATTGAAGTCCCTATTTGCAGACACCAGCGACGAAGCTTTGAGTCGTTGGAATCGAGATCACAAGCCACATCGAGGGCGGGTGCAATGATGACCATGCCGCCCAATCGTTAGCAGTGTATCTCTCGTTGCTCATTCCCGGCTTGAGCCTTCCGGCACTGGTGCCCGAATGCGGGCGATACAAATTATTGCTGAAAACGTGGATGCCGATTGTTGTTTAATGCGATATGCAGTAGCCGCGGCGGAATTCATGCAATTTACGCGTTTAAAATGCGAACCCAGAGACCAATAGCCGCATGAATCATTGAAAACCGCGGTAGTCGCATGGCATTCCTAAAGCTGAAAGCAGATATGAAAATAATTCTTTTATATGCCTGCGTTATCATCCTGCTCTCGACAAGTGGATGCGTTGTCGCCCAAACCCGGCACCACGGGACAGTCGTTGCGCCCCTCGTCCCACCACCTGTTGTCGTTGTCCATCCTTGATTTAAAATGGGGGCTTCGTCTATTATTCCACCAACGGTGGCGCAAATTGGATGCCGGGAAATGGGCTGGTTGCAGAGGCCGATGTCACCGGTGCCGCGTGCCTGAGTTGGAACCGGCCCGAAGCGGCGCTAGTTCACCAATCCACTGCGACGGTCATTTTTTTGCCGAAGCGGTTGGCGTAATGGATTTGGCGGTGACGGCAGCCGTGCTCGTGGACCAGTTTCGTCAATTTCACGTCGTAACAGCAATACTCGGCAATCTCGAGAAATCTTCCGTCCTTGAACCAGCGGATGGCCTGCAATCCTTCCGCTGTTTTTTCCACACCGAAGGTTGCGGTGGCGATGGAATCGAGCGAGAGCCGGTGACTCAACCGGTTTTGCAGGTCCACCATCAGGTCGAGCGTGGGCAATTGGGTGAGGTCGAACGAGGTGTAGCCGTGCAACACTTCGTAGTCGAACCGCAAATTGTTGAAGCCAACCACGAGGTCGGCGCGTTGGAGGTCACGGATGAGATCATTCACCGTTTTTTCGTGATAGATTTTGTATTCGCCGCTGGCGGTGCTGAAGGTGACGCCGATGCTCATGCCCATCTTTGAAATGTGGTTCCATCCACCCACTTCATCGGCGGATTTGCAGGTTTCCAAGTCAAAATAAACGATCTGTTTGGCCATGACACCTTATTTGTAGCAGCGGACACGGATTGGCTCCATTCAAAAAAATTGTGCCGCGCGGCGGCTGTGCTACATTTTCACCCATGGCGATGACACCCTCCACCATGTTGGCGCTCGGGACCCCGGCGCCGGACTTCAAATTGCCGGACACCGGCGGGAAAATGGTTTCACTTTCGGACTTTCGCGGCAAGCCCGTGCTGGTGATGTTCATCTGCAATCATTGTCCGTTCGTGAAGCACATTCGCTCGGGACTCGCCAAATTGGGGCGTGATTACCAATCCCGCGGCGTGGGAATGGTGGCCATCTGCTCGAATGATGTCGCGAATTACCCCGATGACAGCCCGGAAAGAATGAAGGAGGAAGCGCGGGCGGCGGGCTACGTTTTTCCGTATCTCTACGACGAATCGCAATCCGTGGCCAAAGCCTATCGCGCCGCCTGCACGCCGGATTTTTACCTGTTCGACACGGAGCACCGCCTGGTTTATCGAGGCCAATTTGACGACAGCCGTCCGGGCAACGCGCTGCCGGTGTCGGGAAAGGACTTGCGCGGCGCGCTGGACGCCGTGTTGACCGGCAAGGAAGTCCCGCAAAATCAAAAGCCGAGCATTGGCTGCAATATCAAGTGGAAGACGGGACAGGAACCGGACTATTTTTAAAGGCATACGAAGAATGAAGAATCTTTTTCTTCATTTCCCTCGCGGCAGCTTCTCATCCACCATTTCGCAGAGGACGTGGTAGAGTAGTTTTTGCCCTTCCTGAATTCGCGCGGTGTTGCCGCCTTTGACCAGCAAATCAACTGTCGCAATTCCCTTGGTGAATCCACCGTCGCGCCCGAGGAAACAAATACTTTGAACGCCCATGCGCCGCGCTTCTTCGAGCGCGAGCGAAACATTTTTGGATTTGCCGCTGGTGGTGAAGGCGATGAGCACGTCGCCTTTCCCGGCGAGGCCCTGGACCTGCCGCACAAACACCTCCTCGAATGAATAATCGTTGCCGATGGCGGTGATCAATTCACCGTTGTTGGTGAGGGAAATGGCCGGATAAGAGCGGCGATCGTTCTGGAAGCGGCAAAGGAATTCCGTGGCCAGATGGGTGGCATCCGAGGCGCTGCCGCCGTTGCCGCAGATCAGCAATTTTTTGCCGGAAAGGAGACAATTCGAAACCATTTCCACCGCGCGCGCGAAAGGCTCCTCCAGATCAGCCAATCCGCGAAGGGTCGCCACGGCATCATCAATCGCCTGTTGCAAACGCGTCATGAGGGGCAGCTTAATTGGTGGCGGTTGAAAGAAAAGGCAAAAGGCGCCAGGTCCCTTGCCTGAACCTGACGTTTGGAGTTCCGCGTTCACGCGGCGGCCCGAATGCGGAACCCCGAACGGGAAACCCTCTGCCGCCCCCGCGGACGAGGTGCGGCAAGGTCAGCGAAGGGAGAATGCCGCCAAATTGCTTGAAATTTTCCCGCATCGGAATACTTTGCCGTCATGCCGATCTATGAATTTCACTGCGAAAAGTGCGGGCGTGACAGTGAATTGCTGGTGCGTTCGACTGACTGGAAGAATTCCGAATGCCCGCATTGCGGGGCGAAAAAATTGTCCAAGAAATTTTCCACGTTCGCGTCGGGCGCCTCCGGCGGCGGTTCCCCAGCCCACAGCGCTGGAAACGGCGGCCATTCCTGCGGCGGCGGGTGTTGTTGCCACTGACAGTTGCTACCGCGGACAGACTTCCCTGACGCTGATTTGCGTCAAATCCTCCACCAACCAGTCCGGCGAATGGCGCTTAAGTTCGTCATGGCTTGCGCCGCCGGTCGCCACGGCCAGGATTTTGGCGCCGATAAATTGCCCGCAACGGATGTCGAATGGGGTGTCGCCCACCACGACAATGTCCTTTGGCCGCAAATGCCTGCCTAGGACACGGCATCCGCGCGCGAAGGCGGCGGCGGCGATTTGGTTCCGTTCTTCATGATCGTCGGCAAAGCCGCCGGTCTCGAATGTTTCCCAAAGTCCATAGCGGCGCAATTTGATTTCCGCCCCAAGGCGGATGTTGCCGGTAAGCAACCCGAGCATCGGCGGATCGGGCAGCGTCACCAAATCGCGGAGGAAATGCCGCACGCCGCGGCAGGCATCGCCATCCGCGCGCCGCATGAGATGGTCGAGGCAATAAACGTAATGGTCGAAAAATTTCCCGAAATTTTCCGGCGTGGCCGGGATGCCGTAAATGCCGAACAATTCCCGAACCAGGCTGACGTCCGTGCGTCCGGCAAAGCTGACCCTTCCGACGCCGTCATGCACCCAAAAAGCCGCCGCCAACGTGTGCGCAAACGCCTGTTTGCCGGCCCCGCCCGTGTGAACGAGTGTGCCGTCAATATCGAATAAAATCAGCCGCGCCATTTGGCAAAGACAATATCACAAAAATGGAGTCCGGCGAGATTTTTGCGGTGGCATTAAAATGGCAGGGACACCGCGCTGTCCCGCATTGCGGGATCCCGCCCGTAAAGCGGGCCGAACGAATCACTCGCGGCGAGGATGCACCCCGGGACGGCGCGAAATTATCGTTCTTGGAGCAGATAATATTGCCCTGGCACGGATGGATTGACGGCGTTGGTCGCGGTGATGGCAACGTTTCCAGTGTTACCGACGATATTCGTAGCGATGGCCCTCCAATTTGTGAGGGGCAGCAAGAGGTTCGTGCTCATCCAGACGGTGAAGGCTCCGCCGGTGATGCTGTTGGCGACATTGAAGAGGAGGTTCGTGCCTTCGAGGCTCAAGCTGCTGACGTCCGGCGGCGGCACAGGGATGGTGTAATCAGCCACGACAGGCAGGTGATCGCTGGCGCCGGTCAGATCAATATAAAGCTGCGAGGCCGTGATAAAAACCGGCCCGTTGGTCGCCAAATCGCTGTCTAAGGCCGTATCGGAACCGGCGCTAACGCTTTGCCCGTAAGCCATCGACGCGTCATTGGCGAAGGCATGATACGTGCCAGGGACATATCGCAATCCACCGGGCGCGCCATAATAAACATTGGTCGTCATCACCTGCAAATCATCGCGATATCGAAGGTCATAGGCCTCTTCGGTCAGCATGAAAAGAATATTGGTATTGGCAGTGCTGCTGCTCCAGTTGATGGTCGTACTGCCGGTTACATTCAAAGGATCAATGCCCTGACCCTGCCGGATGCCGTCCGGAGCGGTGTTGGACAATATCGTCTGGTATCCAATCTCGCTGCCGTTGTCATCCGGGTTGTAATCGCCGACATAAAGCACGCGGGCCGTGGCAGGCAGGTTGGTGGATTCATTGTTGCGGATAATCTCTGCCTCGTGCCAACGGTCGGTTTCATCAACCAGCTCGCTATCGGCTTTGTAATGGCTGACGTAAATATAAAATTCATTCGACGACGTGGGCGCGACACCCGCGGGCGCAAACTCGTAGCATACCACTTCGCGATATTCGCCTGATTTTGAACCGAGATTTCCGGTCCCACCGGGCGGGTCCACCGGCGAAGAGGCAAGCAATTGAACGGTTTTGGTATTGTAAACAAGGGCATTCGGGCCATTTCCGTCGCCAGGGTCGCCGTCGCTTTCCGTCGCCTGGTAAGTGCTGTTGGTGTACATGCCCGGCGAGTTATAAAATGTGTTCAAAGCATTGCCAATAGGGACGATGGTAGTGAAATTACCTGTGGTTTCCTCCAGTGCCAGGATGTCGAGTGGTTGGGCCGGGTCATTGCCCACGTTTTCCTCGCCGATACCTTCTAATACGCCTCCGGCTTGGACATCAGTGGAATTGTTTGCCGGAGCAACCAGACCCGGCAGCGGCTGTCCCGGCGTTTGCACGATATTGGTAAAGGTCGCCTGTTTATTGGTGAGAGTTACGTCCGCCTCAATGTTGTAAGTGACAATGCGCAAGGTGCGCGTTTGAGCGCCCGCAAATTGCGCCGCAGCCAACGTCAAGACCAGTCCCGCAAAACCCCCTTTTTGCAACCAACCAGAAAACAGTTCTCTATTCACAAGTCAATCAGGCGTCTTCCTATCGCCGCTGATTGTGTATATTCTGCGAATATTTTTGTCGAGCCAATTCGTCCGCGCGCGCCAAAATTTTCGCGTCCGGCAGGAAATTTTGCCACGGGACTGCAAATTGCTCTTTCGCGGCGGCGCGCATCGCCTCTTCCCACTCCGCTCGGGCAACGGAAACGAGAGGCGGCTGAACGGAGCCTTGAATCAGCAGGCCGAATTTGTTTCGCCGCTGCGCCGCACCGGCGATTTTTTTCCCGTGCCAAAGCAGGTCGTATTTCTCGAAGCCGGCGAAACATTGGCCCGGCATCGTTGTTTTGGAGGATGAAGCCAGTTCGGTTTCGATTTCAAAATGGGCGAACGCGGCGCGAATCCATTCGTGGATGCGGCGGTAGCTTTGCTCCGCTTTCAGTTCAAACCACTCATGGGCCGGCGGCGCGGTGAAACTGTAAGTCCAGTCGGTATCGTGTGGCACGATGCCACCGCCGGTCGGTCGGCGAATGAGCGGACGCAAACGCGTGGCGCGTTCGACTTCGGAAAATTTCTGGAAATAACCGAACGTCGCCGCCGGTTCGGTCCAGCCATAAAACCGCAGTATGGGCGCTCCCAGCCGCGAGGCGCTTTCCAACAACGCTTCATCGAGCGCCATATTGAATGCCGAATCTCCGTGGCCGGAATTGACGATCAGCCATTTCATTTCAAACGAGATTTTTTCAAAGTAAAAAGGTTTGTGCATTGAATCCCTGAACCTCCTTCATTTCGCCCGGCTTTCGAGCGACTGTCGGCATGCGCTTGCTGTTCCCGCCCCGCTCCCATGCTGATGGGAGTGGAGAATCTCCCCTCGCCCGCGCCTTGTGCCCCATAAACCTGCGAATGCGTCCGCTTTGTCTCCCTCTCCTCCAATCCGATTGGAGGAGAGGGCCGGGGAGAGGAGGCGGTTTTAAAAGTACCCTCTATTTCAAACCCAACTGGCCGTCTCTCATTAGAACTTCGGAACTTCTTCGTCATTATGGTTTAGTCATTCGTCATTCCCGGCTGTGGGTCCGACGGTTCATGGAAAGGTTTCCCAACCCCAATCCGCGGACAAAATTTCAGCACCTCGCACCTGCCGCAGTCCGGTTTGCGCGCGGAACAACGGCGACGTCCGTGCCAGATGAGCAAATGGCTGAATAAGGCCCATTTTACCCGCGGCAGCAACGACATAAGGTCCTGCTCGATTTTTTCCGGGGAGGAATGCCTGGTAAGGCCGAATCGAATGGACAATCGCGCGACGTGTGTATCCACGACCACGCCGACATTGATGCCGAAGGCATTACCGAGAACGACATTGGCCGTTTTGCGCCCGACGCCGCCAAGTTGGATCAATTCCTCCATCGTCCGCGGAACGTCGCCGCCGTGCTTGTCCACAATATCGCGGCAGGCGGATTTGATATTGCGCGCCTTGTTCTTATAGAAACCGGTGGTGCGAATGTCATTTTCCAGCTCCGAAATTTGCGCGCCGGCGAAATCCGAGCCGGAACGATATTTTTTGAATAATTGTCCGGTGACGATGTTGACGCGTTTATCAGTGCATTGCGCCGAAAGAATTGTGGCGACCAGAAGCTCGAGCGGGTTGGCGTGAACCAGTTCACAATGGGCGGCCGGATAGGCCTTTTCCAGGCCGGCAATGATTTTTTTGACGCGGGCGATTTTGGCTTGGGCGGTTTCGCGGGACATTTGAAATCCTATTTTTTATTGATTTGTTTTTTTGCCCAGATTTTGGCCTGCCGCGGCGTTTTCAATTCCTCGGCTAATTGTTTTTCGCGGATTTCGGCAAGCAATGTTCCCATTGCCGGGCCGGGTTTCATGCCCAGCGCGATTAAATCCTTTCCGGTCAATAAGGGCGGACGGATCGTCGGCATTTTTCTCAGTTCGTCCGTTTGCTCCAGGAGAAAATCATAATGCTCCAGCGAGCCGTGCGATCCTAGGCAATCGAGCTTGTGCAATTCCAACTCGAGCGGAAAGGTTTCGCGCAGCAATAACCGGCGCAGGGTGGCCTTGCGCATCTGCCGCACGTCCTTGAACTGCATGTGCTGGCGCACACAGGCGGCGATTTCCTCGATTTGTTTCCGGGGAAACCGCAATCGCCCCAAAACTTCCTCGGCCATGGTCGCGCCGACTTTTTCGTGGCCGTAGAAATGAATGGCCCCGCTTTGCGCGTCTTTCTCCGCGGTTACCGGCTTGGCGATGTCGTGCAACAAAACAGTCCACGGCAACAGTTCGCCGGCATCCGGCGGCATTTTCTCAAGCATCAATTTGATGTGCTCAAAAACGCTGCCTTCGGGATGATAGTCCGGCGATTGGTCGCAGGCAATCGTGGCGGCCAGTTCCGGCAGGATGTGATCGAGTAATCCGCTGTCGCGCAACAGGACGAGTCCGCGCGCGGCGTGCGGTGGCCGGAATAACTTCAAAAGTTCTTCGCGGACCCGCTCCGCGCTGATGATTTTAATCTTCGACGCGAGAGATTTGACGGCAGTGAACGTTTTCGGCTCGATTTCGAAATTTAATTGCGCGGCAAAACGGACGGCGCGCAACAATCGCAAGTGATCTTCGGCAAACCGTTCCGCCGGTTCGCCAATCGTGCGAATGATCCCGGCGCGCAAATCCTTCTCGCCGCCAACCCAGTCATGGATTTTATTGGAGATGGGGTCGTAAAAGAGGCCGTTAATGGTGAAATCGCGGCGCAAAGCGTCAGCTTCGGCATTGGCGAAGACCACCTTTTCCGGACGGCGGCCATCCTGGTAATCGGCCTCGGAGCGATAGGTGGCCACCTGGAAGAGTTGATTGCTTTCGACGACGACGATGACGCCGAATTTGCGTCCCACAGCGATGGTTTTTGGGAAAAATCTCTCGATCTGTTCCGGGCGCGCCTCGGTGGCGATGTCAAAGTCCTGCGGTTCGCGCCCGATTAGGAAGTCGCGCACACAACCGCCGACCCAAAAGGCGGAAAAGCCCGCCGCCTGGAGGCGCCGGACAATTTGTTCTGCGATTTCGCGTGGCGCAGGAGTTGTCATGGATGATTTTGATTTACCATTCATAATCGGCCATTCGTCGCCGATTTTTCAATCAAATCATAAATCAAGAATCGCCGATCATAAATGGCTCAATGGCTCATTCCGTGCCCCAAATGGCTTTTACATGCGCGATGCCGGATTTGACGGCTTCCAGCGGGAGGGCGGGACTTAATTCGAACACTTTGATGTGCTCTGGCTTGACGAACGGCTTGAGCGCGGCGTAATCAATCGTGCCTGTGCCGGGCGCGGCGTGGTCGCGCGCGGGAAATTGCACGTCATGAATATGGAACCCGGCGAGGCGGTCCCGCAGCGATTCCAAATGGTTCGCGTGATGGATGAAGCCGAGGTTTTCCTTGATTTGGGCATGGCCACAGTCATGCCAGTAACACAAATTCGGGCTGGGGATTTCACGAAAAAGAAACTGGAAATCGCTTTCGACTGGAATTTCTTCGAGGGCCTGGCGGTTTTCGCAGCCGAGTTTGAGGCCGCGCTTTTCGGCCTCGGGAAGGATTTTTTGCAGCGTTTCCCTGGTCCAGCCAAGGAACTTTTCCTTTTTGACTTCGCGCGCTTTTGACACTTCGGCGCACAGCTTTTCGTATTTAGGGGAACCTTTTTCGCCGCGTTCGAGCATATCGCAGAGTTTGCCGGTGTAATCCTTCATTTCAATGCTGCCAAGATGGAGGACGACGAGCGGTGCCTTGACGCGTTCGGCAAATTCAAAGGTTTTCAGAGTGTGCTTGATGGCCAACTCGCGTTGGCGGGGGCGTTCGTCGGAAAATTCATAAAGATTCGGCGCGGCATGGTTGACCCCCAGGGGAAGGGGACAAAAATTGTGCAGGCTGGAGATCTTGATTTCGCCGGCGTCCACGGCATCGAGGATGCCGGGGACGAGGCTGATGCGGACGCCGTGGCTCAACTCGGCGTAGGCGAAGCCGAGTTCGCGGATTTCGCGCAGCATTTCCCGGCCATCGGTATGGCGATGGGAATTCCAGCAGGTTGAAAGGGAATACATCGGATCGCCGGACGGTATTTTCAAATGTTAGTCAGAGATTTCTGACGTCGTTTCCTGCTATTTACAGGGGTTTAAACGATGAATCGTTAAACCGCGGACAGTCCTACGATTTAACGATCCGACTGGGACGCAATAATAAGTTACATGTCCGCGTAACGTGCGGAAAGCATGGCGGAAAAGCGCGCGACTTTTTGTTTGCGCCGGCGTTTTTCACTCGGCTTTTCGAAATGCCGGTGATTGCGCACGGTCTTAAGCGTGCCCTCGCGGTCGACTTTTTTCTTCAGCCGCCGCAACGCACGATCCACTGGTTCGCCTTTTTTTAATTTAATTTCTGTCAACGCAACTCACTTCCTTTCCATGCGGGCCACTCCCGCAGAATGCGATAAACGAACGGGCAGACTATATTTTTAAAGGTGATTGTCAATGTCTAAAATCGCGCGATTGCATTTGGGCGGGCGCAACTTATTCTTGTTCCGATGAAACCACGGGATGGAAAACGGACGCGGAGCGCGGCGGATGCCGAATTGCAAAGGCGCATCCGGGAACTGATTCAATTCAAGGGCGGCGGCCACAACGAGGAGGAAGTGGCCGACATCATCGAAAATGCCCTGCGGCTGCTCACCGACGTGAGCGACACCGGCGACGTTCGCATCATCAAGACGGCGCTGCGCGAATTGCGCTATGCGTTTCGGCTGTTTGCGCCCTATCTCGGCAAACGGAAGGTGACGATATTCGGCTCGGCGCGGACGCTGGCGGACGCGCCGGAATACAAACAAGCGGTGGAATTCGCGCGAAAAATCACCGAAGCGGGTTTCATGGTCATCACCGGAGCGGGCAGCGGCATCATGCAAGCCGGGCATGAAGGGGCCGGGCCGGAGAAAAGTTTCGGGGTGAACATTCGATTGCCGTGGGAGCAGGCGGCCAATCCGGTCATTGCCGAGGACAAAAAGTTGGTCACCTTCAAATACTTTTTCACGCGCAAATTGATTTTCATCCGCCATTCGGACGCCATCGCACTTTTCCCGGGCGGATTTGGGACCTTCGATGAAGGGTTTGAGGCATTGACGTTGATGCAGACGGGGAAGAGCCAGCCGATGCCCTTGGTGCTCGTGGACAAACCCGGCGGCATTTTTTGGAAGACCTGGGACATCAATATCCGGGGCCATTTGCTGCGCGACAAACTGATTTCGCCCGACGACTTGAGTCTTTACCAAATCACTGACAGCGCGGATGAGGCGGTAAAAATCATCACGCGCTTTTACCGGAATTTCCATTCGACGCGTTTTGTCAAGGAGTTGCTGGTCATCCGGCTGAAGAATGCGCCCGGCGAGTCGGCGCTGGCAGCGATGAACGAGGATTTTTCCGACATCATCGCCGGGGGAGAATCCAGGCCATCAAGCCCACGCCCGAAGAGGAGGAGGACAACGACAATTTGGACCTGGGGCGGATTGCGTTCAATTTCAACCGGCGCGACTATGGGCGGCTAAGGCAATTGATTGACGCATTGAATGGAGTGTAATCCATGCAAAGTGATTACGGCGATACCCTGGCGGAATATAAAGCCGTGCGCGAAAGCACGGGCGTCCTTGATTTTAGTCTTCGTTCGCGGATTTGCGTCATTGGCAATGATCGCGCCCGCTTTCTGCACGGGCAAATCACGAATGACGTGAAGAAGCTGCGCGTCGGCGAAGGCTGTTACGCGGCCATCGTCACCGCCAAGGGCCGGATGGAAACCGACGTGAACGTCTTCAATTTGCCGGACGAGTTGCTTCTGGATTTTGAGCCGGGGCTGACCGAAAAGATTTCCGGGCGCCTGGAAAAATTCATTGTCGCCGATGACGTTCAGATTGTGGATGCCGCGCCGCACTACGGTTTGGTGAGTGTGCAGGGGCCGAAATCCGGGGAGGTCATTCGCCGCCTGGGTTTATTTTCGGAGATTCCCAACAAGCGGTATGCCTCCGTGAGAATTTCGCATGCAGCCCTTGGGGAGATTTATCTGGCGAATAATCCCCGGTGCGGTTCGATCGGTTTTGATTTATTAATACCCAACCAATCTCTGGCAGCCGGCACGGACCAATTGATTGCCGCGACGAAACAATCTGGCGGGCGCGCCGCCGGTTGGGCGGCGTTTGAGACGGTGCGCATCGAAATGGGAATTCCGCGATTTGGCGTGGATATGGACGACACGAACCTGCCACTCGAATGCGGCATCGAAGGCCGCGCCGTGAGTTATGACAAGGGCTGTTACATCGGGCAGGAAGTCATCAACCGGATTCACAGCATCGGCCATGTGAACAAGGAACTGCGCGGTTTGCGGCTGGGAGATGATTTGAAGAGCCTGCCCTCGCGCGGCGATAAATTATTTCATAATGGCAGGGAAGCCGGTTATGTCACGAGCGCGATTAGATCGCCCGCGCTGAACGGCCATGTCGCGCTCGGGTATGTCCGGCGGGAAGCGAATCGAATCGGGGCCAAATTGAATCTGCAATCGGGACCGGAAGAAAGCGCCGTGGAAATTGTGGAGTTGCCGTTTGTGAAGTGATCAAATCGCTTCCGCGATCAAATCGTAATCGGTATGGCCGACGGTTTTTACGTTGGCGAACCGGCCAATTGGCAGTTGACCGTGAACAAAGACGCGGCCATCAATGTCCGGCGCGTCGGCTTCGCCGCGGGCAACCAGAAAGTTTCGAGGTTTGACCGTTGAGGGTTGGGTGTCCAGTTTCCCGCACCAAGCCATGTTCCCAGGAACTGACCTTGGCGGCCTGCAGTTGTTTCACGTCCGCTTTGCCTTCCACGAGGACTTTGATTTCGCGGCCAACATACGAAGCGGAAATTTCCCGCGCGATTTTATGCTGCGCGGCCATGGCGCGGTTCGCGGCGCTAGCGTTTCACACGGTCGGGAATCTGTCCGCTCATCGCGCCGGCGCGGGTGCCGTCTTCCTTCGAGTAGGCAAAGACGCCCAGCCGCTCGAAATGGGTTTCGCGGATGAAATCCAGCAGCGTGTCGAAACATTTCTCCGTTTCGCCGGGAAAGCCGACGATGAAGGTCGTCCGCAAGCGCGATGCCGGGAACGCCGGCGCGGATTTTCCTGATCAAATCCACGATATATTGCCGCGAGGTTTCGCGGCGCATCCGTTCGAGCATGTTTTCGTGGATGTGCTGGAGCGGCATGTCCACATAGCGCGCGACTTTTTTGCAGGCGGCGATGGTTTCGATCAATTCGTCCGTCCAATGCGCCGGGATGGGTGTAGAGCAGGCGGATCCAAAAATCGCCGTGCAAGCGAATCCAATTCGCGCAGCAGCGTGCAAATGGTCGTGGCATCCGGCCGTCGAGGCGATTTTGGCGGCGGCGCGAAAATTTTTCCGGCGAAGAAATGGCGCGGCTATGGTTGGGGCGCAAATCGAGTCCGTAGTAAGTTGAGTCCTGCGAAATCAGATTGATTTCCTTCACGCCGTCGGCGATGAGCCCCTTCGCCTCGGCGACGATGTCGCGTCTGGACGCGGCTGCGGTGCGAGCCGCGCATCCGGGGAATGATGCAAAAGCTGCACGGATGATTGCAGCCTTCGGCAATTTTCAGATAGGCGAAATGTCTCGGCGTCAGCCGAAAACGCGGCGTCTCGAAATCCGGGATGAAGGTCGGGCGCGGAATGGACGTCCAGCAGCGGCGAGGATCGAGGCTTGGGGGATTGAATGGTTGGTCGGCCGTTGACGGTTTGGTTTTCCAACTCGTTCAAACGCGAAACGACTTTGGAAGCGGTCTTTTTTGGGGAGCATGCCCGCGACTGGATTTTTTCCGCGCGACGGGCCAGGGCCTGCTTGACGATTTCCGGCGACCTGGGCCACCTGGTCAATGCCCATGAAGGCGTCCACTTCCGGCAGCAGCTTGGGCAGTTCGTCGCGAAACCGCTGCGGCAGACAGCCGGAAACGATCAAACCTTGGCCGCGGTTTTCCGCCTCGCGGAACTCGGCGGATTCCAGAATGGCGTCCACGCTTTCCTCCTGCGCGGAGTCAATGAAGGAGCAGGTGTTGACGATGACGGCGTCGGCCTGCGGCGGCGATCGTTGGTGATTTCGATGCCGCTCTTGAGGAGCGAGCCGAGCATGATTTCGGCGTCCACGAGATTTTTGGCGCAGCCGAGCGAAATCAGGCCGACGCGCAACGGGCCGTTCGCCGGGCGTTCGTCACCGGCGGGCGGTCACTGGAATATTCTGGTTCGTCGACGCGAGCGGGAGGGTCGAAAATTATTTGCGCGGCGGAATTGGTTACGGGCGAGTTGGTGGCCGGGCAAAACCGCGGCACATGTCGTTGGTCGAAATCTGACGGGCGCGGCCGAGTTGGTTTCCGCCGGCATTCCAAGTTGGGTGCGAATCACGGCGCGCGCGGCTAAGGGCAGTCCGTTTTGCGGGTCGAGAAACTGGTTCAGCACGATGCGCTTGAGACGCTTCATCGGCGGCAGCGCCACGCGCGGCTGGCCGTTGCCCATTTTTCTTGATAATGGTCATAGACTTTTTCGCGAGCAATTGGAAACCGGCGGCGTGATCGTCGCGGCCGATCGCGAGACTTGAATACGACGTGCAATAGCAGGCCTTCGATGACCGTGGTGATATCGTCACGCGAAGTTTCGGAGACGTCCTGCGTGACGCTGCGGACGACGTATTGATCCACCGTCATCGTTTTCGGCAGGGAATTCGGGTCCCCATCTATAATCATTTTGTCGGGAAAATGCACACAGAGATATTGGTACCATTTTGCCGCCTCGGCCGTACGGCTGTCCACATAGAGATATTTGATGGCGTCCCGCAGAAAATTCCGCTGCGCAGTGTAAATGCCGCTTTTTTGGGCGGGGTCCGGTTCCTCGGCATACATTTCCAGGTAGGCGTCGTTGGCCCGGTCCACCAGATCCAGATTCGGCGCCAGTTCGACGCCCTGGTCGAACGGATTGGAAATGATCCGCCCGTGCCGAAACGCTTGCAGCAACGATTGATAAATGACCCTGCGCAAGGTTATCAAGTCGGACGCCTTGACTTGGTCAGGACGCTTTTTGGCGTCGGCCAGGCCTTGCGCGGCCCAATAAATGGCGTGCGCTTCGGGCAGCCGCCAATCGAGCGGGCCCCAGTCCTCGTTCACTTTTTCGGCAAAAGCCGGGTCTATTTTGTACTTCTCCCGGAGCACAATGGCGTTGGTGTTATCCGGCTGCAGCAGGGCGGCGAAATTGGTCCCTTCCGGGCCGAAAAAGGGGGTCATTTCCTCGGCCCACTGTTGTTTGTAATAATTATTCGCGTCGTCCAGATAATCGCCCATTTTCATCTGGTAAAACCAGGCCAGTTCCCGGTGAATCAGGATGTTGTTGGGGTTGTAAACCAGCGCATGATCGCGCAACAGTGAGATGCCGTTTTCCACCCAATGCCAGCGGTCCCGGAAATCCTTGAACTTGACGGAAATGTTGAAGGCCATGTTCCAGGCCTGGAAAATCCAGACTTCAGTAAAGCGCGGTTCCAGGTCGGTAATCCAATTGGCAAGCTGCGCCGCCTCGAAATATTTGTCGTCCAACTGCAAATCATTGGCACGAATCCAGAGATAATTGGAAATCAGACCGCGAAACCCGCCGAGGGCCACCGTGGTGAATGCCAGCAGCGGCGGGGCGTTCTGCAGCGGCGGGGCCACCGTCAAACCAAGGGTGTCCCGGTCGTGATTGAGGGAATTTTGAATCCGGCTCGAGGCAAAAAGCATGGCGGCGGCCAGGAGCAGGAAGAGGATTTTTTTAAGCCGGGCGTTCATTGGTTCCCTTGCGCCGTCGCCAGTTCGCGGCAGTTGAACAAAATGATTCCCGCAATAATGAAAACGCCGCCCAGGATCAAGACGATATGCGCGAAGGCGAGGCCGAGGTCGCCCCAGGTGATGGCGCGGCCCGTGCTCAACAAATCAATGGGCGAAACATCCTTGGTCAGCCCCACGAGGAAGAGAATCGCCTTGAACAATGGAATCAATAACATGTCCAGCGGCGAATGGCCGGAGACGCCGGTTTCTCCGTTGCCGGACGTAATTGAGCCGGCGACGACCGCTTCGGCCAAGGTGCCGGAGGAGAACACCACCAGAAGCATGGCCATGGAGAGGAATGCCGCAACGGGAAAGGACAGGAAACTTGCCGCCGCCAATCCCACCGCTGCGAGCAATGCGAGCCAACACAGAATGACCGCCAGTCCCCGCGCAAAGTTTGGCGCGAATCCGCCGACGGGATAAAGAACCTCCATGCCGTCATCGAGCGGAAACAGCAGCGCGGTGTTGTTTAGATTGAGGAAGGCAACCGTCAGGACGCCATTGGTATCAAGCAGGCCGGGCGGAATGTCAATTTCGTGAGACGTGTCCGGGGCCAGACTCATCGGCACGCTTTGCCAGATATTGGTTCCATTCGGGTCGCCCACCTGCCAGACGGCGACAAAGGTGCCAACGGGGCTGTGATCGGCCGAATTGAATTTGATGCGCAACTGCATCGGCTTATCGCGCAGGTAATTTTTTTCACGGCTTAGGTCAATCTGCCATGCGCGCGGGTAGCCGGGCGGGACCAGCTCAAAACCGGCAACGACCTGCTCAAAAATGTTCGAGCGGACTTCCTCCTTGTCCGCATTGGACAAGTTGGCCATTTCGGGGTTTTGCTGCAATCGCGCCTGATAAATGCGTTCGGTATCGGCGTTGATTTCGGCCTCATGACTTGGCTCCGTGGCGGAGCCGCGCGCCACCAGCACCTGTTGGTGCAAGGCGATTTGCTCTGCCGGCGACAATTTCGTCGCACGCCACAGGAGCATGCCGTAGATGCAGGCGCCGGCGAGCGCCAAGAGCGCCGCGTTCAGCGAAACAATGCCGAGCCATTTGCCAATCCAGATCTGCCAGCGCGCCACCGGCTTGGTGGCCACCACTTGAATCTGACATTCCTCGATGTCCCGGGCCAGTGTGCCGCAGGACAGCCACAGCGTGGACAATCCCAACAAACCCGCCGTGACCGTCAGCGTGTAAGTCATAATAATTTGGGTGAACCCGCTCGCAGTGCCATCGTCTTTGATGATCAGGGGCAAACCGACCACGGCGAGAATCAGCAACGTGGCGATCACCAGGAAAAGCTTGAACCGCAACGCGGCCCTCCACGTCAATCCGGCAATGGCGAAAATTTGTTGCATGAAGACCGCGATTATTTTCCGCCGCCAAGGAGTGACGACAGCTTTTCATCTGCTTTGGAAAGGTCCTCCGGTTTCACTTCGGGGGCGGAGACCGGTTTGGTCGGCGACGGGTCCGGAGCCGGCTGGGAGAGCGCCTGCAATTTTTTCTCGTCCAATTTGGCTTCGGTCGGAGGCGCGGAACCTTTTGGTTCAGCTTTGGGATGGGTCTGCGGCAAGGCGAGGCGTTCTAAAATCTTGTCCGCCGCAGGGCGTTCTTCTCCGCCCGCCCGCAGGTAAGCGGCCACGCGCGCCCCGGATTGCGCGCCGCTCGTCTCGTGTGCCGCCTCGCGCGCCCTGGCCACGACTTCGAGAAAATAGCTTTCCAGGTTCTGGGTGGGGTTGTCCACGCGCACGTCGCCGATGGAAACGTCCTGGCGGATGATCTCCAAAACCTTTTCCAGGGCCGGCCGCGACAGGACCGGCGTGGTGATGCGCAAGGCATCGGGCTTGGCGAGCAATTCCTTCAGTGTGCCGGAGGCCTGGATTTTTCCGCCAAACAAAATCACCACCCGGTCGCACACATCTTCGACATCGGAGAGCAAATGGCTGCTGAGGATCACCGTCTTGCCGCGGCGGGCCAGAGCGAGAATCAAGTCTTTCACCTCGCGGCAACCAATCGGGTCCAGGCCGGACGTAGGCTCGTCCAAAATCACCAGGTCGGGGTCGTTGATGAGCGCCTGGGCCAGTCCAATGCGCCGTTGCATGCCTTTTGAAAATTCGCCAACCGCGCGGGTTTGGGTCTTGCCCAGGCCGACCATTTCCAGCAGTTGCGCGCCGCGATTTTCGCGTTCGCCCTTGCTCAATTGAAACAGGTTGCCAAAAAAATCGAGCGTTTCGCGGGAGTTGAGATAGCGGTATAAATACGATTCCTCCGGCAAATAACCGATGCGGGCCTTGGTCTGGACATGGCGGGGCGAATGGCCAAAGACCTCGATATGCCCCTTGGTGGGGTTCAACAAGCCGAGCAGCAATTTAACGGTGGTGGATTTGCCCGAACCGTTGGGGCCGAGCAAGCCGAAGACTTCGCCGCGCCGGACCTCGAAGTCCACGTTGTCCACCGCGCGCGCCTTGGGACGGTTCCAAAAATCCTTAAAGACCTTGGTCAGGCCGCGGACAGACACGATATCGGCGCCGGCGGGCGCAGTGCGGACGGCAGATGGCGGATTTAATTCGGCAACGGGCATTTCTTTAAATTTCGTTTATGTGTCAGTTCTTCTAAGACAGCGGCCGGGTCGGTTTTGTCCAATCTTTTTCGGCGAATACAATAAACCGGGCCGCCGAAATTGGCCAATGATTCCGGCGTCCGGACTCACTTTCCCGGCGATGCGTTTGAATCCTTCGCTGATTTCGCCAAATCCCGATTCAAGAATATAGGCGGCCACTTTCCGCTTCTCTTCACGCGGAAGCTGCTAATGATTCGCCGGTGCGCACACCAAAAGCCCGCCTACGCCATCTTCGGCGTCAATTGGCCGGAAGCGGGCCGTGGCGTCTCCATTTCATCCTGGAAATGCTCCAATTCCTCGCCCTTGCGGACCAGGCGCGCGCTGTTGAAAATCACGATGAGCGAGCCGACGTTGTGCAAAATCGCCGCCGGAATCGGGCCAAGATAACCCATCGAAGTCACCGTCCACCCGGAGAGGATGAACAGCACGCCAAAGGCAAAATTCTGGTTGATGACCGCGCGGGTGCTGCGCGAAAGCTTCACCAGGAACGGCAACCGGCGAAGATCGTTGTTCATCAGCGCGATCGTCGCGGTGTGGATGGCCACTTCGCTGCCCGCGGCGCCCATGGCAATGCCGAGGTCGCCGGCGGCCAGCGCCGGAGCATCGTTCACGCCGTCACCCACGACCGCCACGCAATAGCCCTTGTCCTTCACCGTGCGGACAAATTGGACCTTGTTTTGCGGCAAACATTCGCCTTTGGCTTCCTCACAGCCAATTTCCGCCGCGACGCGTGACGCCACCACCTGCCGGTCGCCGGAAATCATCGCGATGCGGCGGACGCCGTTGAGTTTCAATTCGGCGAGCGATTCCTTCGCTCCGGCGCGCGTTTTGTCCTGCAAACCGACCCAGCCGACGCAATGGCCATTGCGCGCGACGAAAATCAAGCTCCAGCCTTCGGCTTCATTGAGATCCACTGATTTTTCAAAATGAGAGTCAACGCCGTTGTCCTTGAGCCATTGCGCGCGGCCCACCAGGATTGTCGCGCCGCCGATTTCCGCTTTCACGCCGCGTCCGGCGGTTTCGGTAAAGTCCTTCGGTTCGGTCAAGGGAACGCCGGCTTCGCCCGCCAGAGTGGCGAGGGCCTTGGCCGTGGGATGATTGCTGTATTTCTCAGCGGAGGCGGCGAGCAAAAGCAGTTCCGCCGGTTTCACCTCGCCCAGCGGCGCGAGGCGGCTGACGGCAAGCTGGCCGGTCGTCAGGGTCCCGGTCTTGTCAAAGATGAAGGCGTTGATTTTGGCGGCCAGTTCGATGTCCGCCACGTTCTTGATCAGAATTCCCAGACGCGCGGCGGCCGAGAGCGCAGCGACCATCGCGGTGGGCGTCGCCAAAATAAACGCGCAGGGACAGGAAACGACGAACACGGCGATGACTCGATTCAAATCATGCGTGAAGGTCCAGACCAGGGCGCCGATGACCAACACGAGCGGCGTGTAAAAGCCCATGTATTGGTCAACGATTTTCATGATGGGCAGCTTGGTTTTTTCCGCCGCCAAAATCAGTTCGCGCACCCGGCCAATCGTCGTGTCCTCACCCGCGCGGGTGACTTTGATTTCCAATACGCCGGTGAGATTTTGCGTGCCGGCGAAGACATCTTCTCCAGTCTTTTTGTCCGCCGGCAGCGATTCACCGGTAATCGTCGCCTCATTGAACGATCCCTGGCCGCTGACGATGACACCGTCGGCGGCGACATTGTCGCCAGGCCGGATGCGAATGACGTCGCCAACATTCAACTGGCTGGCGGGCACTTCCTCTTCGTTGCCGTCCTTCAAAATTCGCCGCGCCCTGGTCGGCGTGAGTTTGATGAGCGATTCGATGGAAGCCCGCGCGCCCTCGGCGGTCCGCGTCTCGATCAATTCGCCCGTGAGCATAAAAAAGGCGACGATCCCGGCTGTCTTGTAATTGCCGGAGGCAAAGGCCGCGAGCACGGCGATGGCGACCAATTCGTTGATGCTCGAGACGTCCCACGCGTAAATCCTTGATGGCGGTGATAACGATGGGATAAATCAAAATAATTGAGCCAATCATCGCGCTGGCGCTGGCCAGGGTGGAACCGCCTTCAAACAACCAATCCACGATGAAGCCGTTGAGGACGAAAACCACGCCGAGAACCGCCTGCCACAAATGCACCGAGGAATGCTCGTGGTCGTGGCCGCAGCCGCAATTGGGGTCGTGCTCGTGCTCGTGGCTTAAAAATGATTTCACCTGCATAAAATTCGATTTTATCTATTGATTTTCCCCTTCCGTCAACGGCGCCGGCGGTTCGGGATTTAATTGTAGCCTAAGTTGGCTGGTTTTGCCATTGGCGCTTTCCGGGATAAACCATTTGTCGCCGACATTCGTCAACACTTGCGCCATCATCACGTTGATCCATTGCTGTTCAAACAACGACGCGTTGGTGCGATATTGCGGCAGCAATTCGTTGAATCGCTTGGCATCCGCCTGGACCAAGCTGACATAAGTTGTGCTGGCCACCATGGCCTGGTTCGTTTTCGCCGAGGCCTCCGCGCCGGCATTGAGCTGGGTGGTGGTCGCCTCACTATTTGCCTGGTAAATTGCCTTGGCGCTGGTCTCCCGCGCGTCCGTCACCGCCGCAAAAACACCTGCTAATTGCCGCGGTGGAATGCTTTGCACCGTGCATTGATCCACGACAATCCCCAGATGCTCCTGGTCGGTCAAATCCGTCACCCGTCTTTGGACGGCTTCCGTGAATGCGGTCACGCGATCCAGTAGAATGTCATCCGCCTTGAAGTTCGCCGCGGCGTAGAGCAGGGAATTGTTCAGGGCGTTCTGCACAATCAATTGGGCATTTGAAAAATTAAACGTATAGGCGAGGGGATCAAGCACATGATAATACAGCGTCGCGCGCGAATGAACGATATCGTGATCGGCGGTGATGACGTAGCCGTCCACGGCCGGATTGAGTTCCTGGGTAACCGGCAAGTTTTCGCCGGTCAAATCGTTCAGGTCCTCCCCCGGCGTCGTGTAATACCAACCCACGGTCGTTTGGACGCTTTGCTGCGCCGAAATAGGGATTTTTACGATCTCATCAATCGGATAAGGAAACGACCAATGCCACCCGGGGCCGAGCAACGCCTTTTGGCCTTCGCCGACGGGTTTGCCAAAACGCAGAATGACGGCCTTTTCCGACGCGCCTACTGTGAAGAACCCCGAGCAGATAAAGGCAACAATCATCAGCACCATCACAATTTTGACAATCAGAAAACTGCTCCGCAGCGCCTCGGCCAGGGCCTGCGTGCCGGCATCCTGGCCCTCCGGAATGGCAGTTCCGTGCCCGTGTCCGTGTTCGGGGTCGTGTGGGTGATGTTCGTGATCGCTCATGGATTGGGCACCGAATTCGTCGGCAAATTCTGGAACAAATCGAACGGCGGGGTGCGCTCATCAAAGATCAGCGTGGATTTTTGGTTCAACGATTTTGTGATGGCGTCAATCCTAAACAAAAAGTTCGCCAGCGCGGGGTCCTGCTCAAACGTCGGCAGCGTCTTGGCTGCTTCCGCCTCGCCCTCGGCGCGGATACGAATCGCCTGGGAGGTCGCATCCGCAATCGTTTTGGCAGCGGCGGCGTCGGCGGTGGAACGGATCGTCATCGCCTCGGCGGATCCCTGGGATTCTAGATGGCTGATGATCTCCTGCCGATTGGCTTTCATCCGGTCAAAGACCGCCTGCGTGACACTTTGGGGCAATTCAATTTTTTTCAAACCCAGGAATTCCAGTTTCATCCCGTAGTTGTTCGCATCCAAATCCGATTGAACCAGGTGAAACATTTCATGTTCAATATCATCAAATTTCAGTTGGGCGGGATCGGCATTGACAAAATCTGAGAGCGTATTACTGGCAACGACGGCGAGTTTGGCATTGCGCACCATCTCTTCGAGCATCAACTCGGCGTTGGCCACACCGCCGCCGGGGAATTTCGGGTAAAACGCCGCCGCGTCTGAAATTCGCCAGCCCACATAAACGGTCACAATCAGCGGGTTGCTGTCCGCCGTGAGGCTTTCGCTGAACTTGTCTTCAAGGTTCTGGATGCGCTTGTCAAATTTATAAACATGCTGAATGGGCCAGGGCCATTTCAAATAAAGGCCCGGCTCGTCAATATTGCGCACCGGCTTGCCGAAGGTGGTGACGACCGCAATTTCGGTCTGGCGCACTTGAAAAGTGAAGAGCAGCAGCACAAAAATCACGACGAGTGCCGCGCCGATGATGATGGTGGTTACGTTTCGTTTCATATAATCATTCATTCACGGGAATATTTTCCAAATCTGTCCGGATTTTTTGCTCCAAATCCAGGTAATAAATGTCCTGCATGTTGGTCTCCATGAGGATGTATTTGCGAGCGTTCTTTGTGGCGTCCGCAAACGTCTGGAAATACACACGCTCTTCATAGACGGAGGGCGCGGCTTTAAACTCGGGGATTTGATTGGTGAAGAGAGCCGCGCGCGCCAAGGCAAGGGTTTCCAATTGCAACCGCGTGGCCAGCGCCGTCTGGTTGGTCGCATAGGCCTCCGCGTCGGTCAAAATCTTGTTGGTGATGGCATAGGCGGTGGCATAATAGTTGGTGGCCACCCGCTCCTGCCCGGCGCTGTCCACTTGCTCATACGAAGCGGCCACCGGCGTCGGCGGATGAATGTCCTGCAATCCGACAAAGACAATCTTCGCCCCAAGTTTCCGCTGGTCGGCCGCGGCCTGGATGGCGTCCCGCAATTCGCCCGCCGCTTCCAGCCGGTCCTTGCCCATCACGGCGTCCAAATCCTCACCCGCCAGGTAGCGCACCACCGCCCGGGTGGCCAGGTCATCCAGCAGGTTTGTCGGAGTGCTGTTGGTATAGGCCCATTCCAGGACATTTGTGATTTGAAATTGCACCGGAATGCTGACCGTAATCAAGCTCACCGGCGGCGTTTTGGCGGTCCCATTCGTATCGGCATTTCCATTTTCGTCTTGCGCTGTTTCCGTGTTGCGGTTGGCGACGAGAAAGTTTTGTTCCTGGTTGTGCGCCACCGTCCAGAGCAGCACGTTTTGTTCATTCGTGGTTTCGGGCGTGAATCCGACGTAAAGCGATTGGATCTGGTCGGTCCGATAGCGATAGGTGCTATCAATCGGCCACGGCAATTTCAGATGTCCACCCGGGGTGAGAACGGCGACGGGGTTTCCGAAATGCTCAAGCACCACTTGCTCGCCAGCGTCAACAAAAACGAAGGAGGTTGACAAAAACAAGACTGCCAATTGTGCCAGGACGAAGAGCGCGAGATTTTTTTCGAGCAGTTGGAAAAACCAGGTTTCGGAAACCTTGAAACCGAATTGATAATCCAACGCCTGCGCCGCGGTGGTGAACAAACTT
This sequence comes from uncultured Verrucomicrobiae bacterium, assembly GCA_963755515.1. Taxonomy (GTDB): domain Bacteria; phylum Verrucomicrobiota; class Verrucomicrobiia; order Limisphaerales; family UBA11358; genus UBA11358. The sequence goes on from CAVWKA010000002.1 coordinate 327,142, forward strand.
TCCGGTTGGCCGAGCAACCCGATCAGCCGGCTGTCATACAGCGGACGGGAAATTTTCCCTTTTACTCGGGGACGGTAAATTTCCAGGAGCAACGTCACCAACATCTCCGCGGCCATCAATCCGAACAAGATGCACGACGCGCGCGCCAGCCAGAAATCCGCCCGGGGAAAACCCGTGCGGGTGCCGGCGATCGCCAGCGCGGTGAAGGCGCAAAGGTAAGCGCCGGCCAGCAAAAAGCTGGCGCTGGGCCGGAGCAGGCGATGGTTTTCCAGCCGCGCAATCGTCGCCGAAAAACGCCCGAGCAAAAACAGCAACAGGGCCACAATCGCGAACAACGAGAGCGCCGGCATGGCGCGGTCGGGTGAAACGGCGGTGGTCGTGGTGCCGGTCCAGCGCCAGAGAAAATACCCGGCGGCGGCTTCGGCGAGGAACAGCAGGACGGCAAAACCCGGAATAAAAAATCGTTCGAACTGCTCGCGTGAACGCCGCGCGGGGAACAATTCCGATTCCTTGGATTCGAACATGGCCGCTTCGCCTTTGGCGCGGGCCATTTCCTCGACTTCGAGCTTTTCCAACTGTTCATTTTCCTCGAGCCGCATCTGGAACCAGCACGCAAAGGCGATGAGCACCGCCAAGCCCAGGAAAACCACCGCCGTTTCACCCGCGAGCGAGCCGGCATAAGCAGTCACGGCGAACGCCGCGATGAAGACGACCAGCGCGGCGAGCAGATTCACCACCGCATTCTTTTGGACATTGCGATCCATGTTTTATTTTTTAATCAACTGCGAGCGACAGCCGTCCGGCTGTGCCTGTTATCTTCGTTAACTCAATTCTCTTTCTTCAAACAGCGCGGTTCCGACAGCCAGCGCCGCGCCGGCGTAGCACACCGCGTAGGCCAGCGCCTTGCCCACGTAAGCCCATTGAAATGTGTTCCGGCCCGTCTCAATGGCATCGGCAAGCCAGAAAAGCTGCCAGTTTGGAATGACACTGTAAAGCGTTGATGCCCAAAGTTCGCCGTGCGCCGCCCGTTGGCCAAAAAAATAGTCCGACATCAAACCAATCAAAAACAACGCCGAGCAAATCGCCAGCGTTGCTATTGTATCCAATCGCGTGGAACAGGCGAGCGCCAGGGCCGCGAGGATCCAGAGCGCAAACAAAATCAGGATTCCGGCCGGCAACAGGTCCCAATTCACCTTCGCGGGGGTCCCAAGGCTCTCCATTTGTTTGGTGTATTGAAAAACGATGAAGGCCGCCACGGTGCAAAAGACCACCATCGCGAAAACCGTATCGCTCACAAAGGGCCGACGGAGGAAGAAGTTGCTGAGGCCGCCCAGGGCATAAGCCAGCACGACGCCCGCTCCAAAAATTTCAATCGCCGGAATGTCCGTTTTGCCATAGGCGTCGAAAGCCATTCTGCTGGCGAGAAGCACGCCAATCATATTGATATAGGTTAAAATTGTCAGCGCCGCCGCCAGGCCCGCGAACTTTGCGAGAAGGAATTGCGCGCGGCCCACCGGCTTGGACAAAACCGCCAGCGCCGTCCCGCTACGAATTTCCCGCGCCAGCGACGATGAGGCGCTGACCACCGCCCCGAACAGCCCGGCCAGCAGCATCACCGCCAGCGTGGAATTGGCGACGAGCTTGGGCTCATCGCCAAACGCGAAGTAATACGGCACCGCCAGGAAAATCTCGAACATCACGGATCCAGTCATCAGCAGCAGAAAAATCGGCTGCCGGACTAGTTCCATGAAGGCATTGCCTGCGATGGTAATAAACTGTCGCATGAGTCTGAATCCGAAGAATACGTTATTTCCGCGGCGGAAATCAAACGGTTAAATCGTGTCGCGTTGGAAATTGGAGCGAAAATGGCAGGATTTGTTCAAAATCTTTGACTGGAAGAAAATCGGGCGGCAGGCCGCTCTTTGTGAACCGCGCTCCGAGATCCTTGTCCGAACCGCTTCAACTTGTCATGGCATCACTGTTTCACCGTGGGCGATTATCTTTCGGTACTCCGCAGGTAAATGCTTTATTCCATGGCGCGGGCGATGGAATTCCACCAGAGATCGTGGAGGTCGGTTAGCGGCGCGGAAAATTCGGCAATGGGAGTTTTGATGGCCAGATGGTCGCCGCCGACTTTTCCGATTTGGACCGCGGGAACGCCGAGTAGTTTGGCACGCTCGACCACTTTCGTGGCGTCCAACGGCGCGCAAGTGATCACGGTGCGGGACTGTGTTTCACCGAACAAAAGAACGTCGTCGCGGATGTCTTTGAAAGGCGACAAGTCAATCCGGGCGCCAATTAAGCGCGGGGTTTCGCGGCCAAGCAGTTGTGAGATGCAGCTCTCCGCCAGGCAAACGGCCAGCCCGCCTTCGCTGCAATCGTGTGCGCTCTTGACATCGCCGGAATGAATCAGGCCGAGCAACGTCGTGTGCAGCGTCCGGGCGATTTCCAAATCGCAGCGCGGGGGAAGGCCGGTTTTTTGGCCATGAACCACTTGCAACCAGGCCGAACCGCCGAGGCCGAGAAGCGGATCGCCAGTGTCCGCGATGGCGCCCAGGAGAATAATCGCGTCGCCTTCGTCCTCGAACCATTGCGTGGTGACATGCTCCGGCTTTTCAATCAGGCCGACCACGGCCACCGTCGGCGTTGGGTCAATCGGGCCGGCGGGGCTTTGATTGTAAAGGGAACAATTGCCGCCGGTCACGGGCGCGTTGAAGGCCCGGCAGGCTTCAGCCAGGCCGCGAACGGATTCCTTCAATTGCCAGAACAACTCCGGCTTCATCGGACTGCCGAAATTCAAATTGTCCGTCACTCCCAGCGGAACGGCTCCGCTGCATGCCAGGTTGCGGCAGGCCTCCGTCACGACAATCTTTCCGCCTTCATACGGGTCCAGATAGACGTAAGCGCCGTTGCCATCCACTGTCAGGGCAATGAACTTTTCAGTGAGATTATCCTTGGGGGCGTCCGGCAATGAGTCGGCCTTTATTCGAAGCACCGCGGCGTCGCTGCCCGGGCAAACCACCGAACCGTCTCGCACCATGTGGTCGTATTGCCGATAAACCCAGTTCTTGGACGCAATGCTCGGCCACGCCAGCAATTTCTTCAAATCATCCGCGGCATTTTTGGTGTCCGCAATGCCATCCAGCCGAAACGCGCGGACTTCTTTCAAGTATTCCGGTTCACGCGCTTCCCGCTCATACACCGGTGATTCATCGGCGATTTTTTTTGCCGGTATGTCGGCCACGACTTTGCCGTGGTGCTTGACGACCATGTGCCCGGTGTCCGTGACAAAACCGATTTCGGCCCACGGCAGGTCCCACTTGTCAAAAATTCGCTTCACCTCCTCCTCGCGGCCCCGGTGGACGATGATGAGCATCCGTTCCTGCGATTCGCTCAACATGATTTCGTAACTGCTCATGTTCGGAGCGCGTTGCGGGACTTTATCCAGTTCAATCTCGATTCCGGTTCCGGCGCGCGCGGCGGTCTCGCAGGTGGAACAGGTCAGGCCGGCGGCGCCCATGTCCTGGATGCCGGCCACCGCGCCGGTCGCCAGCAATTCGAGGCAGGCTTCGCAGACGAGTTTTTCCATGAACGGATCGCCCACCTGCACCGCGCCCCGCTGTTGCTCGGCGGATTCCTCCGTCAAGTCCTGCGAGGCGAAGGCCGCGCCGGCCAGGCCGTCGCGTCCCGTCGCGGGGCCGACATAGAAAACCGGGTTGCCGATTCCCCTGGCCGCGCCGCGGGCGATCTGCTTGTGGCGCAATACGCCGAGGCAAAAGGCGTTCACGAGCGGATTGCCTTCGTACGATTTATCGAAATAAACCTCGCCCGCGATGGTGGGAATGCCGAAGCAATTACCGTAATGGGCGATGCCGCTGACCACCCCGGCAAACAGGCGCTTGTTATTGCCGATTGCGGATTGATGATTGGCGATTTCGGAATTTGCCCGCGTTAAATTTGCGTTTCCCGCGCCTGGCAAACTGGTTTCCCTCAAACTGGCGCCCGAACTTTGTCCAGAGGCTTCCCCGCTCCGCGTCCCGCCCTCCGCATTTCCGTCGGTGATCGGGCCAAATCGCAGCGAATTGATGGCGCATACGGGGCGCGCGCCCATCGTGAAAATGTCCCGCACAATGCCGCCCACGCCTGTGGCGGCGCCCTGGAACGGCTCGACGGCGCTGGGATGATTATGCGATTCGATCTTGAACGCGATGGCGAGGCCATCGCCAATGTCAACGATGCCGGCGTTTTCCTCACCGGCGCCCACGAGAATCCTTGGCGATTTGGTTGGAAACGTTTTGAGCAAGGGCCGGGTGTTTTTGTAGCTGCAATGCTCGCTCCACATGACGGAAAAAATTCCCAACTCGGTGTAGCTGGGTGTGCGGCCAAGAAGGGCGAGGATTTTCTGATACTCGTCCGGCGTGAGATTGTGCTTGGCGACGAGTTCCGGGGTAATGGCGGGTTCGGTCATTTCAGAATTTCAATCAATATGTTTGCGAATAATCTTGTCGGCGAGCAAAGGCCAAAATAACTCGGTGTTCACGTCAAAGACAAACGGGCTTAATACAGTGGACGGCATATCATCAATGATGATGTCTGGCTTGGCTGAAAAACCTTCAAATAAGCCAATCAACCCATACACCCGCGCAACCTTTTGCGCATAATCCGCTCCATTCGTTGACCACAGAAAAAGATGGCACCCTCTATCTTTCAATTTTGTCAGTGCTTCAGTTGCGCCTGCCAACAAATTCCTGTTTGCGTCAATCAGGGTCAAATCAACGTCCGCGAAAATGTTGGCATTTTTCATTTTTAAGTTGCACGCCGCCACTTCTACTTCGCGGACCGCGCTCGGCTGCGGGATCAGTTCTCCGCGTTCGCGCATATCTTCAATATGCATTTCCAACGCTTCTTTCATCAGAGCAAGCGTTTCGACTTCGGTATTCGCCGCCGCGACACAACCCGGAAAATCTGGCGCATAAGCGCTGAAATTTTCCGGCCCGTGCTCAATAATGATTGCGTAACGCATGGCATCACGCCGCCCGCGCCGCGGCCTTGCCTTCCAGCGCCGCAATCACGCTCTCAAATATCAACCGCCCGTCCGCGCTGCCCAAAATTTCCTCGCTGGCGCGGTCGGGATGCGGCATCAGCCCGGCCACGTTGCCGCGCTCGTTGCAGATACCGGCGATGTTCAATGCCGAGCCGTTCGGGTTCGCCGTGTCGGTGAGGTTCCCGTTGGCGTCGCAGTATTGCCAGAGAATCTGGTTGTTGGCCTTCAATTTTTCCAGCGTGGAGGCATCGGCAAAATAGCAACCTTCGCCGTGGGCGATGGGAATTTTCAAAATTTTCTCGCGCGGGATTTTGTTGGTGAAGGGCGTGTCAAAATTGGCCGTCTTCAAAAAAACCTGTTCGCAATGAAATTGCAGGTCGCGGTTGCGGACGAGCGCGCCGGGCAGCATCCCCGCTTCGCACAAAATCTGGAACCCGTTGCAAACTCCCAGGACCAGCCCGCCAATTTCGGCAAACTTCTGGACGGCCTGCATGATGGGACTGAAGCGGGCAATCGCGCCGGTTCGCAAATAATCGCCGTAACTGAACCCGCCGGGGATGATGACGGCGTCTGCGTTTCCGAGGGAGGTTTCCTTGTGCCAGAGAAAGTCGGCCGAATGGCCGAGTACTCGAACGGCATGAACGCAGTCCTGGTCGCAATTGCTGGCGGGGAACTGGAGAACGGCAAACTTCATTTATGATTTACGATTGATGATTTGTGATTTACGAAGGGGCGGGATTTTGCCAATCGTCAGTCATGGGTTTTACTCAATTTCGAGGCGGTAATCTTCAATGACGGGATTGCTCAAAAATTTATGCGCCGCCTCGTCCAATTGCCGTCGCGCCGTTTCCCGGTCGCCCTCCAGTTCAATCTCGAGGTATTTGCCGACGTGGACGGTTTTGATGCCGCGGTAGCCCATTTGTTCGAGCGCGCTCTGGACGGTTTTGCCCTGGGGATCCACGACGGCTTTTTTCGGTGTGACGATGATTTTTGCTTTCATTTCGCGCGACGACATGATGGGAAAAATTTTGCTGGAAGCGAAGAAAGAAATTAACCACGCGCCAGGGAATGGCGCGGACGGGAAGCCGCAATTGGCGCAAATTAGCGAGAGAGAGACACACAAAATCATAACTACGAAATATGGGAAACGAAGAGTTTAAACATGGATGGGCGCGACTGTTTGATTGATTCAACTAATAGAGATTTTTAAATTCCGCCGTGACCGATGAAAATCCCAAAGTAAGAAGCGACTTTTTGCGCTAAAGATCAAAACATGAGCCGTTATAATGGCTGGATTAATCGGTGGTTTGCATTGATTTCCAGGGTCTTACACAAAATTTGTTTGACCAACCGCAATTTATGTTGTCTTCTATCGGGGTCATTGCCGGTTCTCAGTCGTAGGAACGCAAAATATTGGGGGGCAGGAGTTGCAAGGAACCTATGAATAACGGCATAAAAGCGATTGCGGCCGCATGGGCCGGGACACGATACGCCGGACTTCTCGTCACAACATTCACCCTCATTATTTCCAGCGGCCTGTCTCTCGCCCAAACAGCGACCAATTCCCTGAGCAGCGTTGACACCAATTCGCCGGCGGCGCTGAAGCAATTGAGCCTGGAGCAACTGATGGACATGGACGTGACGTCGGTGGCCCGGGAACCGGAGCCTTACAAGGAAGCGCCGGCGGCACTGCAAGTGGTCACCGGCGATGAGATTGAACAATCCGGCGCCAGGACGATTCCTGAAGCGTTGCAGTTGGCGGATAATCTGGACGTGGCGCAAGCCGGCTCATCCAGTTGGGACATCAGCGCGCGCGGATTCAATCCCTCCGGTTTCAGTGATAAACTATTGGTTTTATTGGATGGCAGAAGCATCTATACGCCGCTCTTGGCCGGGGTGATCTGGAACATGCAGGATTATCTGCTGGAAGACGTTGACCGGATTGAAGTCATCAGCGGGCCGGGCGGAACGCTTTGGGGCGCGAATGCCGTCAACGGCGTCATCAGCATTACGACCAAAAGCGCGGAGGACACGCAAGGGCTTTATGTGGATGGCGGCGGTGGAAGTTGGTTGCAGGGCTTTACGGATGCCCGTTACGGCGGCGTTTTGGCCTCAAATGTCTATTACCGCTTGTATGGAAAATATTTTCAGTACGGGCCGGAAGTGTATGCGGATGGGACCAGCGCGCACGATTCGTGGAACCGGGGACAAGGCGGATTTCGGATAGACACTGACAGTTCGGCCGACAACGCATTCACTTTACAAGGCGATGCTTTTGGCGGAGACACTGACACGCAACCCGGGGGCGAGGGAAATGCCCGGGCGGAAGGCACCTCCAGCGGCGAAAATATTCTAGGACGCTGGACGCACACGTTTGCGGAGGATTCAAGCATGCAGTTGCAATTATATTATGATCGAACTCATCTGGCCGCGCCCTTTCAAGGCGCACCCGCAATTCCGGCGTACCCTCCGTATTTTCCCGCATCGCCGGCGATCGCTCCCGGCACATTAAAGGACGATTTGGATACGGCAGATTTGGATTTTCAAGATCGTTTCACGCTCGGCCAACGCAATCACGTTGTTTGGGGATTGGGCTACCAATTTACCCATGATGATGTTCAAAACGAACCGCTCGTTTCATTTCTTCCGGAAATCCTGGACCGGAATTTGTTCAGTGGATTTCTCCAGGACCAGATCAAACTGCTCGATAAAGTGTATCTGACGATTGGCAGCAAACTGGAACATAATGATTACACCGGATTTGAATATGAGCCGAGTGCGCGGCTTCAGTGGAACCTCACGGAAAAACAAATGATCTGGGGCGCCGTTTCCCGTTCTGTGCGGATGCCGTCGCAATACGACCGGGATTTATATGAGCCAAGCCCAAACGATGTGTACCTGTATCATTTGGTCGGGAACTCGAGTTTTCATTCAGAAACGGTCATCGCCTATGAATTGGGATATTGAGCGCAGGTCCTCCCTGATCTTTCCGGTTCTGTGTCAGCATTCTACAATGACTACGACAATTTACGAAGCGAAACGGCGGTTGTTGCCCCGAGCGCCACGACGCTTGAAGAGATATATTTTCAAAATAATTTGGAAGGCGACACTTATGGATTTGAATTGAGCGCGGATTATCAGGCAATGCCATGGTGGCGTCTGAATGCGGGTTACGATTTGCTGATGGAAACGATCCATGTGAAACCCGGTCAAACCGATGTCAATAATGCCCTGGCGGAGACGGCCGATCCGGAAAACCAGGTGTTTTTACGCTCGTCAATGGATCTGCCCGGACACGCCGAATTGGACGCGAATGGACGCTGGATTGACACGGTCCGCTACAACAACGGCGGCACCCCGGCGTGGATACCGGATTATTTCGAGCTGGATGTCCGGGCGACGTGGCATATGACCAGAAACATTGATGTTTCGGCGGTGGGCCAAAATCTTTTGCATGCGCAACATCCCGAAGCGCCGTCCGGGGAACAAATCGTGCGCAGTGGTTATGGAGAGCTGACATGCCGGTTTTGAAACACATCTTGGAATCGGAATCGCTTTTTGCAAATGGCAATGGCCGTCGCGATGCTGTTTGCCGGAAGGCAAATGACCGACGCACAGGACGACATCTCCACGGAGTACAAATTAAAGGCGGTTTTTTTGTTTCATTTTGCGCAGTTTGTTGACTGGCCTTCCAATGCGTTTTTCAGTCCGAAAGCTCCCTTCGTCATCGGCATCCTCGGCAACAACCCTTTTGGCGATTTTTTGGATGAAACGGTCCGGGGCGAAAATATCGATGGACATCCGCTGGTCGTCGAGCGCTATCGCCACGAGAGGGACATCAAGGACTGCCAGATGTTATATATTAGCGGTTCCGAAGAAAGCCAGTTGGAGCATGTTCTCGCCGCGTTGAAGGGAAGGGCGATCCTGACTGTCAGCGATATCGGCGACTTTCCAGAAGACGGCGGGATTATCGGGTTTGCGACGATTCGTGACAAAATTCGTTTCCGGATAAATACGGACGCGGCGAGAGACGCCGATTTGACCTTTAGCTCGAAACTGTTGCGGCTGGCGGAAATTGTCACGCCTAAAAACAGATAGCCATGCTTAGAAATATACCCATTCGCCGGAAGCTGGTCATCGTCAATCTGATAATCAGTGGAGCCGTGTTATTGCTCACCTGTTTGTCCTTCGCAACTTACGAAATCGTCATGCTTCGCAAAAGCATGGTGGAAGGGCTTACCACACGCGCCGAAATGATCGCGGCCAATTGCACGGCATCGCTGGCATTTCAAGACGTCACTGACGCCACGGGCGTGCTGTCGGCCCTCAGAACCGATCCGGAAGTGGTCGGGGCCTGCGTTTACGATGTCACCGGGCGCGTTTTTGCCAAATTTCCAGCCAATGCCCGTGCGGGTGCATATCCGGCTGCGCCTCGAAGAACCGGATTCCAATTCAAACCGTCGTCGTTGGTGGTGTACTGTCCCGTCATCCAGGGCGGTCGTGCCCTCGGCATTGTTTTTATCGAGTCCAATCTTTCCCCGCTTACCCGGCGGTATCATGCGTACACTCTCCTGGCGCTGGTTATCGTAGCCTGCGCGGTCTTTCTGGCTTACCTGATGTCGCGCGGGTTGCAAAAGCAGATTTCGCAGCCGATCCTGGTCCTGGCGGAAACGGCCAAAGCCATCACCCGCGACCATGACTTTTCCGTCCGCGCCACAAAATTCAGCAATGATGAAGTCGGCGCGTTGACTGATGCCTTCAATGAAATGCTCGCTGAAATCAGCAAATTGAGGGGCACGCTCGAACAGCGTGTGCAGGAACGAACGGCACAACTGGAAGCTGCCAACAGGGAGTTGGAGGCATTTTCCTATTCTGTCTCGCATGATTTGCGCGCGCCGCTGCGGCACATTGACGGGTTTGTGGATATGCTCCGAAAGAGCGCGCAGGAGACCCTTAGCGCGACGGGGCGGCGTTACCTGGATGTCATCTCGGAGTCAGCGAAACGCATGGGGGCGTTAATTGATGACTTGCTCGTCTTCTCCCGCATGGGCCGCGCCGAAATGCGCCGCACGAATGTGAACATGGATGGACTGGTCGCCGAGTGCATCTCCGAGATGGCACAGGACCTGCACGGCCGCGCGATTGAATGGGACATCGCCCCGCTGCCGGAAGTGAACGGCGACCGCGCGATGCTCAAACAAGTTTGGGTGAATCTAATCTCCAACGCGGTCAAATACAGCCGTGACCGTTCGCTGGCGAAGATCGCCGTCCGCAGCCGGGAACTTAATGCGCGTGAACTGGAATTCTCGGTGCAGGACAACGGGGCCGGATTCGACATGAAGTACGCCGGGAAACTGTTCGGCGTGTTCCAGCGCCTGCACTTGAACGAAGAATTCGAGGGCACCGGGATCGGCCTCGCCAACGTCCGCCGGATCATCTTGCGCCACGGCGGCAAAATAGGGGCCGAAGGAAAAATCAATGAAGGCGCCACATTTTATTTCACGTTACCGAAACCAAATCAAACATCATGAATCAACTACGCCCCATTCTGCTGGTCGAAGACAATCTCAACGACGTCGAACTCACGCTCAGTGCGTTAAAACAAAACAATGTCGCCAACGAAGTCATTGTCACACGCCACGGCGGTGAAGCGCTCGACTATCTCTATCACCGGGGCAATTTCGAGAAGCGCGGTCCGGGCAACCCGGTCGTCGTCTTTCTGGACCTGAAGATGCCCAAAGTGGACGGCCTGGAAGTTCTCCGCCAGATGAAAAGTGATGAGGGATTAAGGGTAATTCCCGTGGTCATGCTGACTTCGTCGCGGGAGGAAGCGGACCTCGTAAGAAGTTACAAGCTCGGCGTCAACGCGTATGTGGTGAAGCCCGTTGGATTCGAACAGTTCACCGATGCCATCCGCCAACTCGGGATATTTTGGGCGGTCCTTAACGAGCCGCCGCCGAACGGCGTCCGCTAATTCCTGCTAGGCTTTTTGCGGCATTGAAATTCCATGCGAATTGCGGCATTGTAACCGGATGACAGGAGAAGCATCGGACCAACATAACATCAGTGGCGAGCGAAACAAATTGATGGAGCCGTGCTCCATCATCATTTTTGGCGCGAGCGGTGATTTGACGGCGCGCAAATTGATTCCCGCGCTCTACCATTTGTGCAAGGAACATCAGATGCCCCGCGATTTCCGCGTCGTCGGCTTTGCCCGGCGGGAAAAGACCGATGAATCCTGGCGAAACGAATTGCGGGCGGCCCTCGATCAATTCTCCCGCACGCAACCCGTGGACGAGAAGGTGTGGGGGGATTTTTCGAGAAATATTTTGTACTGCAAGGGCGACCTTACCGACGATGCGGCCTATAAAAAGCTGGAAGGGATGTTGACCTCTTTTGGCAGCGGTCCGTTGCGGGAGAACTTGTTGTTTTATCTCGCCACGCAACCGAGCCAGTTCGGGGAGGTCATCGAGCAGGTCCACCGCGCCGGATTGTTGAACAAGAATGGCACGGCCTGGCAGCGGCTGGTCGTCGAGAAGCCCTTCGGCCATGACCTCGCCTCGGCGCGCGCCCTCAATGCCGAATTGACCCGCTATGCGCACGAGCAGCAGGTCTGCCGCATTGACCATTATCTCGGCAAGGAAACGGTGCAGAATATTTTGATGTTCCGTTTCTCCAACTCCATTTTCGAGCGGCTATGGAACCGGGAATCCGTGGACCACGTGCAAATCACCGTGAGCGAAAAAATCGGCGTGGGCGACCGCGGCGGCTATTACGAGGAAGCGGGCGCGCTTCGGGACATGGTGCAAAACCACATGCTGCAGGTGCTGGCTCTCTGCGCGATGGAGCCGCCGGTATCATTGGAAGCGGAGGCCGTGCGCGATGAAAAGGTAAAGTTGCTGAAATCCATCCGTCCCTTGTCGCCGGGCGACGTGGCCAAACAAATCGTACGCGGGCAGTATTTTGCCGGCATCGTCAATGGCCAGTTGCGCCCGGGCTACCGGCAGGAAACCAAGGTGAAAACGGATTCCAACGTGGAGACCTACGTGGCCTTGAAATTATTCATAGACAATTGGCGCTGGAGCGGGATTCCGTTTTATTTGCGTACCGGGAAGAACCTTCCGATGAGCGCGAGCGAAGTGCGCATTCAATTCCGCCCGACGCCGAATGTTTTGTTCGCCGCTCAATGCGGCCAGCATTTGGACCCCAACGCCATCGCGCTCCGCCTGCAGCCAAATGAGGGGATTTATCTGAGGTTTAACGGCAAGGTCCCCGGCATGAGCCTGGGCGTGCGCCCGGTCCGCATGAATTTCAGTTATGACTCCGAATTTGGCGCCTATACGCCGGAAGCCTACGAACGCCTGTTGCTGGAAGCCATCGCCGGCGACGCCACCCTCTTTATCCGCCGCGACGAAGTTGAAACCGCCTGGCAAATCGTGGATTCCGTCCGTGACGGGTGGAAGGACAAGCCGTTGACGAACCGCGAATTTTATGCCGCCGGCACGTGGGGGCCGATTGCCGCCGACGATCTGTTGGCGCAACTGGGCCATGTCTGGCACGAACCGCAGATCATCAAACCATAAAGGACGAGATACAGACCCAGGTGGACGGCCGACGTCATCGGCTGGTCATACAAAGGTCTGATAGACTTTTTTTTGTATTCGCATAAAAAGGAAGGAGATTGACGGCGCTGTTGAATGAAAAATATTGAATTAGTGACCCTGGTTGATGCGGATGAACTGGCCCGCGTGGCGGCGGAGGCGTGGCTTCATGAAATTGAAATGGCCAATCGCAGCGGCAAAGGTCTGTGCGTGGCGCTTTCGGGCGGACGAATTACGCACAAATTCTTCGAGCGAACGGTTGAAAAGGCCAGGGAGCAAGCGGTCTCATTCCATGGGGTTCATTTTTTCTGGGCGGATGAGCGCTGCGTTCCCCCCACCGATCCGGAGAGCAATTTCAAGTTGGCGAACGACCTTTTATTTGAGCCGTTGAGAATTTCGAAAAATCACGTTCACCGCATCCTTGGAGAAAAATCTCCTCAAACCGCGTTGAAAGCTGCCGAGGAAGAATTAAGCCATTTTGCCTCAACGGATAAAAGCGGCCGGCCTTTCCTCGATTTGATATTTTTGGGGATGGGTGAAGACGGCCACGTCGCGTCGCTCTTTCAAAATGCAATGTCAACTCTGTCAAACGATGCGAAAAGCAACGGTTCGTTCATTTTTGTTGAGGATTCGCCCAAGCCGCCGCCGCGCCGCATCTCGTTGAGTTTCAACGCAATTGTCGGGGCAAAATCGGTCTGGGTCCTTGTATCGGGCAGCGGCAAAGAAGCTGCTTTAAAAGAGTCGTTGGGGAAAGGGCGAACGCCGTTAGCGCGGGTGATAGAAGCGCGGGCGGCGACAAAAATTTTCAGTGACATCCAGGGAGTTGTCGGGTAAATAATGGCCAACGGAGGGAATGGGGTAAAGGCCCCATTTAGCCATCGATAAAATGCCGTTATGATTTTTGAACGAAAAGGTTGGTGGGGGGTCTGAATTTACAGAAAGCGATGATTTCGCTGTTCGTTTAGGGTTGGCAGAGAGGTTTTGCTCGCGGCGCGGCTCGAACAGCGACCCCCAAGTTGGTCGCGTCGCCCTTCTGAGCGCCTTTGGTGAAGGCGTATAAACCTCATCACCGTGAGAGGCCGGACGAAAGTCCGGCCTTTCGTTTGTCGGTGACGATTCTCTAACGGCGTGGGATTTGGCATTGTCAAAGGCTCGAAAATTGTTACCCTTTCAAACGCATGAAACATCAGCTCGATTTCGAAAAACCGATCATCGAACTGCAAAACAAACTGGACGAGTTGCGTCTGCATCCCGAGCAACATTCGCTCGGGGTCAGTTTTGAAGAAGAAATCAGGATGATAGAAAAAAAGCTGACGGAGACGCGCCGCAACATTTTTTCGAATTTGACCCCCTGGCAGAGGGTCCAATTGGCCCGGCACCCGAAGCGTCCCTACACGCTGGATTACCTCAAAACCGCTTTCAGTGATTTCAACGAACTGCACGGCGACCGGCTGTTTGCCGAAGACCGCGCCATCGTGGGAGGGTTTGCAAAATTGGACGAATATCGCGTCATGGTCATTGGCACGCAAAAAGGCCGTGACACCAAGGAGAACATTTTGCGCAATTTCGGCTCGGCGCATCCGGAAGGCTATCGCAAGGCATTGCGCCTGATGCGGATGGCAAACAAATTCGGACTGCCGGTCGTCACGATGATTGATATTTCCGGCGCATATCCGGGCATAGGTTCGGAAGAGCGCCACGTGGCCGAGGCCATCGCGGTCAATCTCCGGGAAATGGCTGTGCTCGAAGTTCCCATCATTGCCATCGTGATCGGTGAAGGGGGTTCCGGGGGCGCACTGGGGATTGGCGTTGCCGACCGGGTGCTGATGTTGGAAAACGCCTATTATTCGGTGATTCCGCCGGAAGGTTGCGCGGCGATCTTGTGGAGGGACCGGGCCGCTGCTGCCAAAGCCGCCGCAGCCTTGAAAATTACCGCGAAAGATTTGCTGGAATTCAAGATTATAGAAGAAATCATCCCCGAACCGCTGGGCGGGGCGCATACGGACGTGGCGGCGAGCGCCGAAAGCCTGAAATCGCACCTGGTCAAGCACCTGCGGGAGATTCTTGCGCTGCCCGTTCCCGAGCGGTTAAAGCGCCGATATGAAAAATTCCGGTCGTACGGGCACTTCACTGAGAACGTGGACTTGGAATCCAATGGGGTACCACAGGCGGCACCGTAAGGTGGAAAACGAAGATGGAAGATAGATGGTGGATTTCCGGGATGGCCGCTAGTTCCAGGACAGGTTTTCGGGGGCTTGGGAGAGCAGTTTGTTTCGCCAGCCTCCTTTGCTCTTCAGAATTCTTTGCCAAAGCTGGTCCGCCTGCGTGTCAAAAACCAATTCGAGGGACGCAGGAAAGGTCAACCAGGATTTGCGCTTCATTTCGTTTTCCAACTGGCCGGGCTCCCATCCGGCGTAACCGGCAAACATCTTCACCTTTTTCACCGGCGAAAAGGATTCGCCGATTTCAACCAAATCATCGAGGGAATGGCCCAGGTTCAAGTTGGGAAAAACATTCGCGTCGGGAATAAAATTGTCCGAGTGCAGGAAACTCAGCGCGGTCGGCTGCACGGGTCCGCCCAGAAAGAGTGGCGCTTCCTTGAGGGCGTCGGGAAGGTCGGCCACGATGACTTCGCCCACCTTGTTGCCGGCGGAGCGATTGAGTACCAGGCCAAAGGCGCCGTCCGCATTGTGCTCGCAAATCAGCAAGACCGTGCGCTGAAAAAACGAGCCGCTCAATTGGCCGCTATCGAGCAGCAATTGGCCTTTCAAGTATTTTGGCGGAGTGGACGCTGCCATTGGTGTTAATGTTGCTCAAATTGTCATCGTTCGCAACTCCCAGGCGGTCCTCAATTGTTCCAGAGGCGCAATTCCTGTTCCTGGCCGGAATCCAGATTTTGGACACGAACGAAATTGGTCTGGATTTCCAGGCAGCGGACAGAGATTTCCTTTCCGGCGACGTCCACCTGGAACTGGTCATTGGGGAAAACGGAATGGTTATTGATGATGGCGACAGGCGGGTTTCCCCATAAAATTCCTTGAAGCTCGAGGGACGAAGCGGGCTTGATGGGCGCGGCGAGGGGACTGGCGTAAAGCGACGGCGATGCGGCCACGACGCCCGCCGGCATCGTCACATCTCGAATTTCCTCCGGCTGGCCGTCATCCAATCGGGAGCCGTTGCCGTATTTCATCCAATCAAGGACTTCGTCGAAGCCGTAGCGTTGTTCGGCGGCGATGAAACACTGCACCTGCCCGCGGGTATAGTGATTGCGCAAAATAAATTGCTTCTGCGCCTCCGCGCCCTCCGAATCCATGAGCAAATACGCCACCAATTCGCAAAAACCCTCCTCGGCGTCGCGCGCAATCCGGGCGTGGCGCTCGGGCGACACGTTCTCGCCCACCCAGGCGTGCGAAAATTCATGCGCGGCGGTTGCCTTCAATTCGACGAGCGGCAGACCAGTGAGCAGGCTCATTTCATAATGTTTGTTGCCGCCGTCCGTCACGGGGCGAATGCAGCCAAGCAGGTTGGGGCTTTCAAAGTCATTCCCGACGATTTGAAACATCGAGTCCACATCCACGCGATCAATGATGTTGACCACCACGTTGGTTGGGAACGACGTATCGCGGGAAAACAACCTGTCCAAATCATCATGGACTTCGTCGGCCACCTGCCGGGCGGTGTCGGTGTCCAAGACGGCGGTTTGCGAGTCGCGCGCGCATAGCCAGCGTCCATCAGGCAATTGCTCGCCGCCGTCCTTGACCGGGAGGCCGCAAATAAAGCAGCGGGGCAAGAGGACGCAGTTCGAGCAGACCATTTTCTGTTCGCCGGTGACCTCATCGGTCATCAGGTAAATGGTGCCGTTAATTGGCTTGCCGCAGATGGCGCAAATGTCCTGGGCCAGAGACGAAACCGCGAGGCTCACCGCCATCAGGGCGATGAAAAAAAGTCTGCCCGGCGACTTGCATGGCCCGACTATTGCAAAAATTCTGAAGGGAGAAAGGAAAAAGCGCGAGTGGACGACGCACTCACGGCCAGGGATTTTTCACGGTGGACTCGAATGGGCGAAAAAGTAACAAAATAAAAAATTTTGTGGCGGTGAAAATGAAAACCAGAAAAGAAGATAAAATAGCTGAAATAAGGTAAAATGCATAGGTTTTGTGCTACTAAGATGCTATACATAAGGTGCTTACGTAGATGATGGTTTTTTAGAGCATTTTCAGAAAAGCTGCAGCCATTCGGTTGGGGAAAAGGAGCAGCGCTTTTGGGTTTTGGCTTCGTTTTCGCCCGGTCATCCGGGGAGGAAACAACGGAGAGCAAGGTGCTTTACGTATCCAAGCCTGCCCCCTCACCTCAATCCTCTCCCCCGATGGGGAGAGGAAGTTTGGACGGACGCGCGATTCGGAGAGGCAACAACGAGGAGCATTCGGCTTGGCTTACCGGTGCGTGCCCCCTCACCTCAATCCTCTCCCCCGAGGGGGAGAGGAAGTTTGGACGGACGCGCAATCTGGTGAGGCAACAACGATGAGCATTCTGGGTTATTTCCGTGCGCGCCCCCTCACCTCAATCCTCTCCCCCGAGGGGGAGAGGAAGTTTGGACGGACGCGCGATTCGGAGAGGCAACAACGAGGAGCATTCGGCTTGGCTTACCGGTGCGTGCCCCCTCACCTCAATCCTCTCCCCCGATGGGGAGAGGAAGTTTGGACGGACGCGCAATCTGGTGAGGCAACAACGATGAACATTCTGGTGTACTTCCGTGCGTGCCCCCTCACCTCAATCCTCTCCCCCGAGGGGGAGAGGAAGTGCCGAACGGCTACAGTTTTTCTTCAAACGCCATAAAGCGATGACCGGACAAAGAATCCCCCCAAAAACGCGCTCCTGTTAGAGCGTGTGTGAAAATTCATTTTTTTACGCAGGAGCCAAGGTCACGAGGCTCAAATGTCAGCGGAGAACGGACGTTTTAATAAAAAGAATGAGTCTCCTTACGTCGTCTCCTACATTTCTCAGACACGCTCTTAAAGCGACTTGACCTTTTTGACGATCGCGGCGGCGTCAATTTCGAAATGGGCCAGCAATTCGGCCGCCTTGCCGGAACGCGGCAGGCCGTTAACCGCCAGCTTATGCACCTTGACGCCTTCCACACTCAATTCGCCAGCCACGGCGTCGCCCAATCCACCTTCGGGATAATGGTCCTCGACGGTGATGACGGTGTTGTTGGTTTTGCGCGCCGCCTCGAGAATTTCCTTTTTGCCGAGAGGCTTGATGCTGTAGGCGTCAATCACCGTGATGCCAATTCCTTCATTTTTCAAAGTATCGGCGGCTTTCAGCGCTTCAAATAACGTGACGCCGGCCGCGACGACGGTGACCTTGTCGCCGAGGCGCAAAACTTTTGCGCCGCCGACGGGGAAGGTTTCGTCGTTGTTGTAGATGACGGGAGTTTTGGGACGCGACGTGCGGAGGAAGTAGATGCCCTTGCCAAGCGCGGCCTGCTCAACCAGTTTTTCGGTGGCGACGGCGTCGGCCGGATAGAGGACGATGCTGCCGGCGATGGCGCGAAACGACGCGAGATCCTCGAGCGCCATTTGGGAGGGGCCATCCTCGCCGATGCTCACCCCGACGTGGGAGCCGGCCAGTTTCAAATTGGCCTGTGAAATTCCCGCGACGCGCACCTGATCGAAACCGCGCGAGAGGAAGCAGGCGAAGGTGGAGGCAAAGGGGACCTTGCCACGCGCGCCAAAACCGGTGGCCACGCCGATCATGTTCTGCTCGGCGATGTATCCCTCGACGGAGCGGTTGGGAAATTTTTTGAAGAATTTGTCCGCATAGGTCGAGTTTTTGGTGTCGCCGTCAATGGCGATCACGCGCTTGTCGGCCTCGCCAATCCGGAGCAGGGCATTGCCGTAGGCTTCGCGGGTGGCGACACTGTCGCCGACTTTGTAAGCGAGAGGCGGATAACCCGGCGGCGCGGAATTGTCCGGCGCGGGCAGTGGGTTTGGCTTGGGGATTTCGACGCCGATGCCGGATTTGCTGCTGGGTTGCAATTCGGAGACGGCCTTGGCGGCTTCCTCCTTGTTGAGCGGTTTGCCGTGCCAGCCGTCCTTGTCCTGCAAAAAGGAAACGCCGGCGCCCTTGTAGGTTTTGGCGACAATCGCCAGCGGCTTGTCATCGAGGCCGATGCCGCTCAAGACTTCGATGATTTCCTCGATGTCATGGCCGTCAATTGTTTCCACGCGCCAGCCGAAGGCGTTGAAGCGATCGCAATAAACTTCGATGTTATGGCCGAAAGCGGTTTCCTGGCTTTT
>CAVWKA010000003.1:0-105566 GCA_963755515.1 uncultured Verrucomicrobiae bacterium
CACACACACACACACACACACACACACACACACACACACACACACACACACACACACACACACACACACACACACACACACACACACACACACACACACACACACACACACACACACACACACACACACACACACACACACACACACACACACACACACACACACACACACACACACACACACACACACACACACACACACACACACACACACACACACACACACACACACACACACACACACACACACACACACACAAAAAAAAAAAAAAAAAAAAAAAAAAAAAAAAAAAAAAAAAAAAAAAAAAAAAAAAAAAAAAAAAAAAAAAAAAAAAAAAAAAAAAAAAAAAAAAAAAAAAACATGGCTGGCTGCTGATGCGCTCTTGACGATCGAGAGGTGGAAGGTGTCATGCATGTAAAGCGGGAGCCAATTGAGAAAGGTGAACAGAATGTAGCCGAAGGTCAGGAAGGTGAGAAAGACCCCGATACCGTTTCGCGTCAGCATCACTTTCAATGCCTTCTTCATCTCCTCGCGGCCCAGGGGCTCTTCCTTCTGGTGACGAGGCACCGCACCGGCCACGCTTTGGATGAAACGCAACTCGCGATCGTTGACCCACGGGTGAGATTGCGGAGTGTCGCGAATCAAGGCCCACCAGATCGGAACCCAGATCGTTCCCAGTGCGCCGAAGATGATGAACGTCCACTGCCATCCCAACCAGTGGGCGATCCAACCGGAAACAAAGACCCCGACGATCGAGCCGACGAACTGTCCCGAGCCGGCCATGGTGTAGGCCCGCGCGCGCTCTGAAGGCGCGGACCAGGTGCTCGTCGTTTTGGCGTTAATCGGCCAGATCGGCGCCTCTCCCGCCCCCATCAGACCGCGAATGAGGCACCACGAGAACATGCTGAAGGCCAGCGCGCTGAGAATCGTGAAAAGCGACCACCACCCCAGCGCGAACGAAGCCGCTTTGCGAATCCCCAGCTTGTCAGCGAACCATCCTCCTGGAAAATTGCACAGCGCGTAGGCAAGCCCCCAGATGAACGAGATGCGGCCGATCTGCGCGATATTGAAGCCAAAATGCTTCTCGATCAGCGGGGCGGAGACGTTGAAGTTCGCCCGGTCCATATAATTGATCGCCACGGCGGTAAACGTCATGAAGAAGACGATGAAGCGGACGCGTGTTCTGCGTCCGGCACCGGCGGCAAGTTCGCTTTCCGCCCGCACATCGCCGGAAGGCGGTTGATCTGATGGATTCGACGAAGCAGCCATGGCGTTACATTGTATCCGTCTGACTCAACGAATGCGAACGCGCAATCCGGAGAGGCAACAACGATTAGCAATCTGGTTTACTTCCGTGCGCGCCCCCTCACCTCAATCCTCTCCCCCGAGGGGGAGAGGAAGTTTGGGCGGATGCGCGATTCGGAGAGGCAATGACCATGAGCATTCTGCTTTACTTACCCGTGCGCGCCCCCTCACCTCGATCCTCTCCCCCGAGGGGGAGAGGAAGTTTGAACGAACGCGCAATCCGGAGAGGCAACAACGATTAGCAATCTGGTTTATTTCCGTGCGCGCCCCCTCACCTCAATCCTCTCCCCCAAGGGGGAGAGGAAGTTTGGGCGGATGCGCGATTCGGAGAGGCAATGACCATGAGCATTCTGCTTTACTTACCCGTGCGCGCCCCCTCACCTCAATCCTCTCCCCCGAGGGGGAGAGGAAGTTTGGGCGGATGCGCGATTCGGAGAGGCAATGACCATGAGCATTCTGCTTTACTTACCCGTGCGCGCCCCCTCACCTCAATCCTCTCCCCCGAGGGGGAGAGGAAGTTTGAACGAACGCGCAATTCGGGGAGGCAACGACGATTAGCAATCTGGTTTATTTCTGTGCGTGCCCCCTCACCTCAATCCTCTCCCCCAAGGGGGAGAGGAAGCTTGAACGGACGCGCGATTCGGAGAGGCAATGACCATGAGCATTCTGCTTTACTTACCCGTGCGCGCCCCCTCACCTCGATCCTCTCCCCCGAGGGGGAGAGGAAGTTCAGGCGGACGCGCAATCCGGAGAGGCAACAACGATTAGCAATCTGGTTTATTTCTGTGCGTGCCCCCTCACCTCAATCCTCTCCCCCAAGGGGGAGAGGAAGTTTGGCCGAACGCGCAATCCGGAGAGGCAACGACTATGAGCAATCTGGGTTATTTCCGTGCGCGCCCCCTCACCTCAATCCTCTCCCCCGAGGGGGAGAGGAAGTTTGAACGAACGCGCAATCCGGAGAGGCAACAACGATTAGCAATCTGGTTTATTTCCGTGCGTGCCCCCTCACCTCAATCCTCTCCCCCGAGGGGGAGAGGAAGTTTGGGCGGATGCGCAATCTGGTGAGGCAACAACGATGAGCATTCTGGTGTACTTCCGTGCGTGCCCCCTCACCTCAATCCTCTCCCCCGAGGGGGAGAGGAAGTTCAGGCGGACGCGCAATCCGGAGAGGCAACGACGATTAGCAATCTGGTTTATTTCTGTGCGTGCCCCCTCACCTCAATCCTCTCCCCGTGGGGGAGAGGAAGTTCAGGCGGACGCGCAATCCGGAGAGGCAACAACGATTAGCAATCTGGTTTATTTCTGTGCGTGCCCCCTCACCTCAATCCTCTCCCCCAAGGGGGAGAGGAAGTTTGGCCGAACGCGCAATCCGGAGAGGCAATGACTATGAGCATTCTGGTTTACTTCCGTGCGCGCCCCCTCACCTCAATCCTCTCCCCCGAGGGGGAGAGGAAGTTCAGGCGGACGCGCAATCTGGTGAGGCAACAACGATGAGCAATCTGGTTTATTTCTGTGCGCGCCCCCTCACCTCAATCCTCTCCCCCGATGGTCCGTCTTCGCTTCGCTTCCACGCGACACGGGCGAGGAAGTTTGGGCGATTGACATCGGCGGCGGGGATGCGAGTTTTAGCATCATGGATTTACAACTGACCGGCAAACTCGCTCTTGTTTCAGGTTCCACCAAAGGCATCGGCCTGGCCATCGCCACGGGTCTGGCGCGTGAAGGGGCCAGGGTCATCGTCAACGGGCGCTTGGAAAAGTCCGTGGCCGAGGCGCTGGCCAAGATTCGCCTGAAGGTTCCCGCGGCGTCGCTGGAGGTTTTTGCCGGTGATTTGTCCGACGCGGCCACGGTGGAAACGCTGGCCAAAAAGTTTCCGGCGGTTGACATTTTGGTAAACAATCTCGGTATTTTTGAGCCAAAACCGTTCGAGCAGATTTCCGATGATGACTGGCGGCGTTTTTTTGAGGTGAATGTTTTAAGCGGGGCGCGGCTGGGCCGGATTTATCTGCCGGGAATGAAGCGGAAGAATTGGGGGCGGGTGATCTTCATCAGCAGCGAGAGCGGGATCCAGATTCCCGCCGAGATGGTGCATTACGGGATGACGAAGACGGCGCAACTGGCAGTGTCGCGCGGGATGGCGGAGACGTGCGCCGGGACGGGGGTGACGGTGAACGCGGTGCTGCCGGGGCCGACACGCTCCGACGGGGTGGATGAGTTTGTGAAACAATTGAGCGGGGGCAGACCGTTTGGCGAATTTGAGAAGGAGTTCTTCGCCAGCGTGCGTCCGAGTTCATTGATCAAACGGTTTGCGACGACGGAGGAGGTGGCGAACCTGGTGGTTTATGTGTGCAGTCCGCTGTCTTCCGCGACGAACGGGGCGGCATTGCGCGTGGATGGCGGGGTGGTGAAGGCGTGTTTTTAGCTGGAACGATTCAGTTTTAACCGCAGATGACGCGAATTTGACAAAACATTAACCACGGATTGGGCACGGATTCAGTGGCCGCAAAAATGCACAGGCCCAAATTTTCAGCCGCAAAAATGCACAAAAGGCTCAAAAGAAAAGCGGGGGCGGGAGGATTTTGAACAACAAAGAAACAAAGAAAACGGAGACCGGATTTAACCGCAAAGAGCACAACGCGACGTAGCCGCAACACGAAACAAAAAACATTTTAACCACGGATGGCACGGATGTAAAAGGCAGAAGGCTAAAGGATGAAGGATGAAGGATGAATTAAAAATGAAGAATGAGGATTGAGGAATGAGGATTGAGGAATGAGGATTGAGGACGCGCAATCTGGTGAGGCAACAACGATTAGCATTCTGGTCTATTTCCGTGCGCGCCCCCTCACCTCAATCCTCTCCCCCGATGGGGAGAGGAAGTTTGGACGGACGCGCAATCTGGTGAGGCAACGACTATGAGCATTCTGGTTTACTTTCATGCGCGCCCCCTCACCTCAATCCTCTCCCCCGAGGGGGCGAGGAAGTTTGAACGAACGCGCAATCTGGTGAGGCAACGACTATGAGCATTCTGGTTTACTTGACCATGCGCGCCCCCTCACCTCAATCCTCTCCCCCGAGGGGGAGAGGAAGTTTGGGCGGACGCGCAATCTGGTGAGGCAATGAACCAAGAGCATTCTGGTTTACTTCCGTGCGCGCCCCCTCACCTCAATCCTCTCCCCCGAGGGGGAGAGGAAGTTTGAACGAACGCGCAATCCGGAGAGGCAACGACGATGAGCATTCTGGGTTATTTCCGTGCGTGCCCCCTCACCTCAATCCTCTCCCCCGAGGGGGGGAGGAAGTTTGGCCGGACGCGCAATCTGGTGAGGCAACAACGATTAGCATTCTGGTCTATTTCCGTGCGTGCCCCCTCACCTCAATCCTCTCCCCCGAGGGGGAGAGGAAGTTTGGGCGGATGCGCGATTCGGAGAGGCAACAACTATGAGCATTCTGGGTTATTTCCGTGCGTGCCCCCTCACCTCAATCCTCTCCCCCGAGGGGGAGAGGAAGTTTGAACGAACGCGCAATCTGGTGAGGCAACAACTATGAGCATTCTGGTTTATTTCCGTGCATGCCCCCTCACCTCAATCCTCTCCCCCGAGGGGGCGAGGAAGTTTGAACGGGCGGGGGGATGAGAAATGAGCGGGGGAAGGAAATAAAAAAGGCCCGGGGCCAGGAGGCCTCGAGCCTTATGCGCGGAACCAGATTATTACGGCAACGCGTGCGGGAAGTCAGTCAGGGTGCTCAACGAGCAACTGACTTGCGGGAACGCGCCGACGCTGGTGGTGTTATAGGTTCCACCGGCCGGGCAACCTGGGACGCTGCTGTTGGAGTTCAGCTTGATGTAAGCTGAAACGGTGGCCACGGTCGGGACGGCTGCCCCGGTGGTCTGGCCGTTTTCCAACGCCCATTCATTAATGGCAGCATCAATCTGACGAAGGTTATTGATGCAGGCGTTCTGTTGCGATTTAGAGCGAGCGCGGATAAAGTTGGGGATCGCAATGGCTGCCAATAGCCCGATAATGGCTACGACAATCATGATTTCCACCAACGTAAAACCCGCCTTCCGCCCTTGTTTGGTTTTCTTCATTATTTTTTTACTCCGTTATCCGCAGCGTGAACGATGCAACAGGCGGGTTATTATCATTACAGATTTCGTTCACGGATTGCCTGTCGCGACTGCGGCCAACCTGAAATTAGCATACTGGGTGCCAAATTCAAATTATTGTATTCGCCCAACCGAAACGATGCCATTGGATCAGGGGCTTCTCGCGCAAGGTCTTCGTCGGTCGCCGCTTACAAATCGCTTCGCGGCTCCGTGGTTACAGATCATTTTGCAAGGTTTTTGCATTGATATGTCCAGATTATAGACGCAGTGCCCACAAAATGGGGTTGTGAAAGCTGGGAACGATTCAGTTTAAGAATTGCCTTCACGCAAAGCTCGCAAAGGCCGCAAAGAAAGAATTAAGTCTGGCAACAAACGCTTTCGAACAATCCCGGTCCGGTTGTGAATAATCTTGAACGCGGTATCGAGAATGATCAGTCAGATGATGCCGCCCCTGACGGGGATTTTGCGTATTCCTGGCGTTTTTCTACAAAGATATTGCTCCTAAACGGGGCTTGCTGAGGGTCCGAGCCGGTTGTGAAACGGGTGCGAGAAAAAATTCGCATCTTTTTATCTTTGCGTTACTATACACCGGAGAACAGACGCAGAGGAAAATGGGTTTCCTGCTTCGTTCGGATTTTTCAAAACCAAGGACATGGCGGCAATGAAACTGACAGGAAGGCGGAAGGGTGGCGGCAAAGGGATTGTCCAAAGAATTTCCAGCAAGAACCGGGAAGGCGCTCGCGCGCCGGGACGAACCGGGCGAGAACTGAAACGGCAGAGGCGAACGCCCGCGCCGACGCGGCACGAAGTGAATTTCAGCCGGGAGGGTTACGCGATGATGATGCCGGAGGCCCAGCGGTGGCTGGCGGCGATTGTGGAATCGTCCGACGACGCGATTATTGGGCTGGATTCGGAGGGCAAAATCATCAGCAGCAACCAGGGGGCGTTCCGGCTCTACGGCTATAAACCGGAGGAAATGATCGGGCGCTCGGTGCGAATGTTGATGCCGGCGGACATCCGGGATGAGTTGCAGAAGATTTTTGAGCACATTCGGCGCGACGAAATCGTGATGCATTTCGAGACGGTGCGGCGGCACAAGGACGGCCGGCGCATTGACGTGTCGCTGACCATCTCCCCGATCAAGGATGCCAACGGCGAAATCATCGGCGCGTCCAAGATTGCGCGGGACATCACCGGACGGAAGCGGGGGGAGAAACAGTTGGGAGACATTTTGGCGCGGGAAAAGGCGGCGCGTGAAGCGGCCGAGGCGGCGAACCGCGCGAAGGACGATTTTCTGGCGGCGCTTTCGCACGAACTTCGCACGCCGCTGAATCCGGTTCTGCTGCTGGCGAGCGAAGCGGCGCGGAACACGGACCTTCCGCCGGGAATCCGGACGGACTTCGATACGATCCGGAAGAACATCGAACTGGAAGCGCGGCTGATTGATGATTTGCTGGATCTCACGCGGATCACCCATGGGCAAAATTGCGCTCAACCAGAGCGAACTGGACGTTCATGGTGTCCTGAACGATGCGATTTCGACGGTGCTGAACGAGATTGAAGAGAAGCGGCTGGCACTCAAGCTGAATTTGACGGCGAAACACCACAAAATTTTTGGCGACGCGGTCCGGATCCAGCAAATTTTCTGGAACATTCTGAAGAACGCGGTGAAATTCAGCCACGAAGGCGGGCGGATCACGATAGGGACGCGGTCCGGCGGGGGTCAAATTGCGGTGAGCGTATCGGACACGGGCATTGGGATGAGCGAGGACGAACGGGCGCGCGCTTTTTCGGCCTTTTCGCAAAGCACGGAACATTTCGGTGGGCTGGGGCTTGGGCTGGCGATATTGCGGGCGTTGGTGGAACGTCATGCCGGCTCGATCAGCGCTGAGAGCCAGGGCAGGGGCAAAGGGGCGACCTTTGTAGTGAAGCTGCCGCTGATACCGGTGCCGGGAGGGGGAACCAAAGCGCGACAACAAAGCCGGACGGCCGGGGAGCGCGCGGCGGGGCCGGGAAATGCGCATGGCCGCCGCGTTCATGTTTTACTGGTGGAGGACCACGAGGCGACGCGCATGACGTTGACGAAGTTATTGCTGCGGCGCCGATTCCAGGTGGCGGAGGCGGGGTC
This sequence comes from uncultured Verrucomicrobiae bacterium, assembly GCA_963755515.1. Taxonomy (GTDB): domain Bacteria; phylum Verrucomicrobiota; class Verrucomicrobiia; order Limisphaerales; family UBA11358; genus UBA11358. The sequence goes on from CAVWKA010000003.1 coordinate 7,539, forward strand.
GCTGGCGGAGGCGCGGTCACAAATGGAGAAACATTCGTTTAATTTGCTGATCTCGGACATCGGGCTGCCTGACGGCAACGGGAACGATTTGATGGCGGAGTTTCAGAATAAATTCCATGGGAAGGGCATTGCGTTGACGGGATACGGCATGGACGAGGACATCGAGAAAAGCCGGTCGGCGGGATTTGCCGAGCATCTGACCAAACCGATTCGGATCGAGTCGCTGGAAATTGCGCTGGCGGCGATTGAAGGTAAATGAGTTCGGTCGGGGGAGGATTATTTCCAACCACAACCCAGGGCCTTGATGAGGTTGACGGAAGCGGTCAAGCGCGCGCCTTCCAGTTGGACGGCGTCGTCTTGCTGTTGCAGGGCGGTGGTTTGGGCGGTGGCCACATTCAAGTAGGTGACAAGGCCGTCTTTGTATTGGTTGTTGGCAACCTCCAAAGCGCGCTTGCGCGGCGACGACGGCTTCGTTTTCCGCGTTCCATTCATTGGCGAGCAGTTGTTGCGCGGCCAATTCATCTTCCACTTCCCCGAACGCGGTCAAAACCGTATCGCGATAATCAGCGATTTGCTGGAGGTAAGCGGCGCGCGCGGCGGCGAGATTTGCGCGGTTGTAGCCGCCGGTGAACAGGGGCAACGTCAGGTCCGGTCCGACGGACCAAAGGCGGCTGGACCCGTCAAACCATGAACTGGCGCTAATGGATTGAAAACCCGCGAGGCCATTGAGGGTGACGGCGGGGAAGAAGGCCGCCTTGGCCACGCCAATGTCCGCGTTGGCTGCGGCCATGCGGCGTTCCGCGGCGGCGACGTCCGGGCGATATTCCAGCAATTGGCTGGGCACGCCGGGGGGGATTTCCGGGACCGACGCGATTTCGGTCGCGTTAGTGGTGATAAAAAAATCAACGGGCGACTGGCCGCAAATAATGGCCAGGGCGTGGAGTGTTTGAGCGCGGCGCAATTGGATATCGGGCAACTCGGCCTCGGCCGCGTGCAACAGCGTTGCGGCCTGGGCGACGTCCAAATCAGAAACCGCTCCGCCGTGCCGGAGATTTTCCGTGAGTTCCAGCGAGCGGCGGTAGGCCTCAATGGTGCCGGCGACCAGATTATATTGGCGGTCCATAGTCCGCAGGGCAAAGAAATCGTCGGCCACCTCAGCGGCGACATCGAGTTTGGCGGACGCCAAATCGTCGGCACTGGCGACAAAGCGCGCCCCGGCCGCCTGGGAGAGCCGGCGCACGCGTCCCCACAAATCAAGTTCCCATCCAAGATAAACCGGGGCGGTGAAGGTGTCATAGGTTTCCGTGGCGCCGGCGGCGACGCCGTTTTGAGGTTCGTTGATACTGGTGCGCTGGCGGTTGATATCGCCGCCCGGGGTGCCGCCAGCGGTCAATTGCGGATAGAATTCCGAACGCGCTTCGATGGCGAGTTGGCGGGCCTGCTCAAACTGGGCGGCGAGGGCCGCGAGATTCTGGTTATTGGTGAGGGCAAGCTGCTCCAGGTTGTCCAATTCGGGATTGCCGAACAATTCCCACCAGTTGCCGCGCGGCGCATTCGCGGACGGCTCGGCCACCAACCAAATCACTCCATTGGTCCCGGCGGTCACGGTGGTGAATGATTTTGGCAAGGGCTGGGTTGGCAACGCCGCGGGACGTTGATAATCGGGGCCGACGGCGCAGCCTGCCGCAAGGGTGGCGAGCGCAAACGCAACAAGAACGGTCGCCAATCCGCAATCGCGAACCGGCCATCTTTTTCCATTCTTCCTTCCGCAATCCACATTCTTCATTCGTTTGGTGAATTCGTTGAGACGACCTGCACGGTCATGCCATCGGCGATGGAGTCAGGCGGATTGTCAATGACGCGGTCGTTTATCGTCAAGCCATCCAGCACTTCGATGTCGCTGCCAAAATCACGTCCGAGCTTTACCGAAAGCAAATGCACGCGGTCATTGCTGTCAAGGACGGCGACCTGGGTACCCTGGGCGCGAAAGATGATGGCGTTGTCGGAAATCGTCAGCGTTTTGGGGGCGGCGCTTTCGTTGAAGCGGACCTGGGCGTAGCTGCCGGCGAAGAGTTCGTGGCGGGGGTTTGGCACCTGCAATTCGACCTGCAGGGTGCGGGAGGCGGGGTCCACCGCGCCCGCGATCTGGGTGACGGTGGCTGTAAAAGTGCGTCCGGGCAGTTCCTGAAAAGTCAATTCAGCCTTTTGGCCGGGGGCAATCCCATAGGCGTATTGTTGCGGGACCTGGACATAAACGCGCAGCGGGTCGGTTTGGGCCATGCCAAAAAGTTCCGGGCCGCTGCCGGCGGCGATGAGCTGGCCGATGTCGGTGTTGCGGGCGGTGATGACGCCGTTAAATGGCGCGGTGACGTTATCAAAACCTTTCAGGTCCTGGAGGCGCTGGAGATTGGCGCGGGCGGCCTCGACGTTGGCCTGTTGCAAGACGTAATCGGACTGTTTTTCCTGGGCGTCCTGTTCGCTGACGCTGGCGGATTTGAGGAGTTCCGTCCAGCGATCGGCGGTAATTTTTGCCAGGTTCAGGGCGGCATTGGCCTGGTCCAATTGCGCTTTGGCTTGCGCGAGTTGTTCGTCCAATTCAGGTGTTTCAATTTGGGCAAGCACCTGGCCATTGGTGACCTGGTTGCCGATGTCCACGAACCAGTTTTTCAGATAGCCGCTGGCGCGGGCATGGATGGAGGCTTCAATGAACGCCTGAACATCGGCCGGCAAGGGCGTGCCTAAATCCGGCGCGGCGGGGTCCGGCGAAATGACGGTGACGGTGCGGACGGAATCTTCGCGCGTGTCGGCCAGGAGCTTGCGGTGGGCAAGCCAGCGAGGCACGAAGCCGATGATGAGGCCGATGACGATGAGGCCGACGACGATTTCGCCGACGCGCCGCAAACGGATGGGCGGGGGACCGGATGGCGATGAAGAGGGGGTTGGGTTCATGGCGTTAACGTTGGGTTGTTCGGCTGCGGTTGGTAGCGGCGGTGCATGAAGCTGAAGACCACCGGGACAAAAAACAGGGTGGCAATGGTGGCAAAGACCAGTCCGCCGATGACGGCGCGGCCGAGTGGGGCATTTTGCTCGCCGCCCTCGCCGATGCCGAGGCTCATGGGGGCCATGCCGATAATCATGGCGAGGGCGGTCATCAAGACCGGGCGGATACGGCTTGTGCCGGCTTCGAGGGCGGCGGTGACGGAATTTGATCCGAGGTGAAGGTTTTGGCGGGCGAAGGAAACGACGAGGACGGAGTTGGCGGTGGCGACGCCCATGCTCATGATGGCGCCCATGAGGGCGGGCACGCTCAAGGTGGTTTGTGTCAAAAACAATCCCCAGACGACACCGGCCAGGGCGCCCGGCAGGGCGGTGATGATAATGAACGGGTCGAGCCAGCTTTGAAAATTCACGACGAGGAGGAAGTAAATCAGGATAATGGCCATGACCAGACCGAGGCCAAGACCGATGTAACTGGAGATCATGGTCTGGGCCTGTCCGCGCAGGATGATGGTGCTGCCCTGCGGCAGGTCCTTCCTGATCTTCGCGATGAGCGGTCGAATATCGCTCAAGACACCGCCCAGGTCCCGCCCATCCACGCCGCCGTAAACGTCAATGACGGGCATCACGTTGTAATGGGAAACGACGGGCGAGATTTCGATGCGTTTGAGGCTGGCGACATTGGCGAGGAGTTGGTCGCCGGAGGGGCCGGCGCTGACCGGCAAGGCGTTGAGTTGTTGAACCGAATCAATGGCGTATTGGGGAGTCATGACGTTGATCAGGTATTGCACGCCGACGCGGGGATCGAGCCAATAGGCGGGCTGCACCTGGCTGCTGCCGCTCAAGCCCAGCAAGACGGCATTGGCAACGCTTTCATCCGTGAGACCGAACTCGGCGGCCTTATCGCGGTCAACGGTGATCTGGAATTGGGGCAGGTTGTTTGGTTGCTGCACCCGCACGTCCACCGCGCCGGGGATTTGTTGGATTTCATCGGCCAGCCGCACGGCAACCTGGCGGTTTTGGACCTGGTTGTTGCCGACAATCTGGACGTCGTATGGCGCGGGAAGGCTGAAGTTCAACGTCTGGCTGACGATGTCCGCCGGGCAGAAAGTAAAACATGACGCCGGGAAAAGCGCGGCCCAACTCCTGGCGCAATTTGCGCACATAAATTTCCGTTGGGGCGTGGCCGCGATTGAGCGAGACCAGAACATCCGCGTCATTGGCTCCAATCACGCCGCTGGTATTGTAGCTTAGATTGATGGACGAATTCGGAATGCCGATATTGTCGAGGATGCCATGGAGGTCACTTGGGCGAACGGCCTGGCGGATGACGCCATTGATTTCGCCGGCCAGCCGTTCGGTTTCCTCGATCCGTGTTCCTGTCGGGGCGCGGAAGTGGAGCAAGAACTGGCCGGTATCAACGATGGGGAAGAAATTCCGTCCGAGGACGGCAACGAGGAGCCAGGACAGAACGCAGAACGCCAAAAACAGGGGCGCGAAGGTTTTTCGATGCTCGAAACAACTGGAGAGCAAGGCGCGATAGCCGTTGCGGAAGCGGTCGAAGGCGCGCTCAAAGGCGCGTTGGAACCGGACGAACGGCAAGACGGCCGCCGGCACATTGGATTCATCAATGTGTTCGCCGTGCAAATGAACGTTACGATAAAGCCACATGACCAGCGTGGGGACGAGCGTGCGGGAAATGAGATAACTGGCCAGGATGGCGAACACGACGGCTTCGGCCAGGGGCACGAACAAATAGCGGGCGACGCCGGTGAGAAAAAACATCGGCACGAAGACGATGGAAATGCACAACGAGGAGACGAACGCCGGCAGGACGATTTCCTGGGAACCCTTGATGATGGAGTCATTCAGTGCCTGGCCCGCGGCCATGTGGCGATGGATGTTTTCGATGGTGACGGTCGCGTCATCCACCAGGATGCCGACCGCCAGGGCAAGGCCGCCGAGGGTCATCAAATTGATGGTTTCGCCGAGGGAACTCAAAGCGGCGATGGAACAAAGGACGGCGAGCGGAATGGACAGGGCGATGATGAAGGTGCTGCGCCAGGAGCCAAGGAACAGCAAAATCATCGTCGCGGTGAGGCAGGCGGCGATGACGCCTTCCTTCACGACGCCGCTGATGGCCGCGCGCACGAAAAGGGATTGGTCGGCAAACTCATGGACCTGCAAGTCCGGGGCATTGACATGCACGGCGGCCATGACGCGGGGCAGGGCGGCTTTGACGCCTTTCACGACGTCCAGCGTGGAGGCATTTCCCGCCTTCATAATGGTGAGCAACGCGCCGCGGACGCCGTCCTGGCGGACCGCGTTTTGTTGCGGCGTATATCCGTCATGCACCTCCGCGACGTCGCTCAGATAGATTGTCGCGCCGTTGACCACCTTGATGGGGAGATGATTCAAATCGTCAATCAGTTTCGCGTTGGTGTCCACGGCCACCGAATATTCCGTCGGGCCGATCTTGGCGGTGCCGCTGGGGAGGACGAGGTTTTGGGCGTTGACGGCGGCGATGACGTCCTGAGCCTGGACATTTTTAGCCTTGAGGGCGGCGAGGTTGAGATCAACGGCGACGACGCGGTTTTTTCCGCCGTAGGGCCAGGGGATCATGGCGCCGGGGACGGTGGCGAGGCCGACGCGGACCTGGTTGGCGGCGGCGTCGAACAATTGCTGTTCGGACATTTTTGCGCTGCTGAAGCTGTATTGGAGGACCGGGACGGTGGAGGCGTTGTATTGAATGATGAGGGGCGGGGTGATGCCCGGCGGCATTTGTTTCAAGACCGTTTGCCCGACTGCGGTAATTTGCGCCACGGCGGAATCCACGGAGGCATGGGGTTGGAGGAAGACCTTGATGACGCCGATGCCGTTGTAGGAAGTGGACTCGATATGTTCGATGTTGTTGACGGTGACGGTCAACGCGCGCTCGTTGACATAGACGATGCGCTGCTCCATTTCCTTGGGATTAAGTCCGGTATATTGCCAGATGATGCTGACGACGGGGATGTTGATGGCCGGGAAAATGTCCGTCGGCATCCGGAGCAGAATGAACGGCGTGAGGATCAAGAGCAGCAACGCGGCCACCACGAACGTGTAGGGCCGGCGCAGAGCTAAAAGGACAATCCACATATCGTTTTGCGTTTAAACGCCGGAAGGCCGGCGACATTCATCCTCGACTCAACGTTCTGGCTTGATCGGTAAATAACTGTTTAGTCAACAATGGGCCGTAAGGCGTTCGATCATCTCCGGTTTTTCATGCGGCTAATTGCCTGGCACCGATCATGTCCACCACCGCCGGCTGCAATTCTTCGAGAATTTGGAGGTTATTGTGAACTTTGGCGTAAAGGAGCAATCCCATGGCGGTTGAATAAATGCGTCTGGCGCCCGCCTGGGGATCAATGGAAATCAACCCTTCGCGTTGGGCGTCGCGCAAGGCGCTTTCCAGATACCGGAGGTTGCGGTCCATCAGTTCCTCGGATTTGGCGCGAATCTTTTCGTCTTGGGTGGCGACTTCGGTTCCGAGGCTGGCATAAGGGCAGCCGCAGACGTGGCCGTATTTCTCCGTCTTTTGTTTCTGGCGCTCTCGCAGGTGTTTGCACCATAGCTCGATCCGCTCCAGCGGCGGAATTTGCGGGGAAAAAATCCGATCCAATTCCGGTTGTTTTTCGCGCCAATGCTCTTCGTAGGCTGCGACCGCCAAGTCGGATTTTGACGGAAAAAAATGGTAAAAGCTGCCCTTGTTGACGTGAGCGCGCTCGCAGATGTGGTCCACGCTCACCGAACCGTAACTCTGGTTCCAAATAAGGTCGAAAGCCACCTGCAGCAGCTTCTCTCTGGCATCACTCGGTCTTCCCATGAGGATTGTGTTGTTGGTTAAAATTGCGCGATTGATTCAACCGCGCGTTCAGAGAGAATATCATTATTGACTGAATAGTCAAATCGTCATTGCGACGACCCGGGAGAAAAAGTCATGGCGGGGACGAGAGGCGCCGGTAGGTAGTCAGGCTGGATTTGGCGTTGCCGTCATGGAATTTCGTTCGTTTTTCCAAAACGGACACCGGACGAAACGTCCCGGCTGGACTTCAATCAGGTCCGGGATTTTTTGGGAGCATTCGGGCCTGGCGATCGGGCAGCGCGGGGCGAAGCGGCAACCCGGCGGGAAATTGCCGATGCGGGGCACATTGCCGGGGATGGCCGATAGGCGGTCGGAATGGCCGAGTAATTTGGGAACGCTTGCCATCAGCGCGCGGGTGTAGGGGTGGAACGGGCGGCGCAGTAATTCGTTAGCGGGGGCCAATTCGGCGATTTGACCGGCATACATCACCGCCACGCGGTCGGCCATGTCTCCGACAATTCCGAGGTTGTGCGTGATGAGGAGGATGGCCATGCCGAGGCGTTGTTTGAGGTCACGGAGCAGATCCAAAATCTGCGCTTGAATGGTGACGTCGAGGGCGGTGGTCGGTTCGTCGGCCACGAGGAGATTGGGTTCGCTGGCCAGGGCCATGGCGATCATCACCCGCTGCTGCATGCCGCCGGACATCTCGAAGGGATAATTGCGGATGCGCGATTCGGGCGCGGGGATGCCGACGAGTTTGAGGAGGCGGATGACTTCCTCATTAGTGGCTTTATCGGGCCGATGCAGTTTGAGCGATTCCTTGATCTGGTTGCCGACGCGGAAGACCGGATTGAGGGCCGCGCCCGGCTCCTGAAAAACGTAACCGACGACGCCGCCCCGGATTTCACGCAACTCGCGCGGTGACATTTTCAAAACATCGCGTCCGTTCAGGAGGATTTCTCCGCCGACATAATGGGCGGGCGGCGAGGGGACGAGGCTTGCAATCGAAAGCGCGGTGACGGTTTTGCCACAACCGCTTTCGCCGACGAGGCAGACGGTTTCGCCCGCGCGGATGCTGAAGGACACGTCGTCAATCGCCCGCAAGGCCCCGGAGTTTTGGCCGAAGTCCATTTTTAAATTTTTAATTTCGAGCAACGCCACGGCGACAGGTTAAAGTTCTTCCACAAATTCTTCCAGAGTTAAACCCGCCTGTTCGACAACGCCTTTCAGCGTGCCGGGCTTGAGCGGTTTGCGCTGTGGAACAACAACCGTGCGCGCGTTTTTACGAAAAATCAAGGCGCACGCGTTTGGGTCGTGTGCCTGATTCGAAGTAACCATCCACCGCGTCGGTAATCATCGCATCCAACTCCGCGAACGAATCACCTTGTGTGGTGATACCGCCGCCGCGCGGCGCATCCCAGCGCGCGACATAACCACCGGTTTCACTACAAGGCTCAACCTGGAAAACGATTTTACTCATGGGAGAAAATTAAGCGCGAGGCAACGCTACGTCAATAAGGCAAAAACGCGCTTCATAATGATTTGGTGTCGGCGGCGTCTCTTAAGCCATCGCCGAGGAAGTTGAAAGCCAGAACGGTGACAAAGATGGCGGCGCCGGGGGCGAGCAGCCAGGGGTAGCTTTGCAGGTATTCGGTGTTTTGGGCGGCGGTGAGCATGTTGCCCCAACTGGCATTCGGCTCCTGGATGCCGACGCCGAGAAAGCTCAAGACCACTTCACCAAGGATGTAATAGGGCACGCTCAACGTAGCCGCCACGATGACGTAAGAAAAGGTGTTGGGGAGGATATGGCGGACGATGACCATGAGATGCGACTGGCCGATGGCGCGCGCCGCGAGGACAAATTGCTGTTCGCGCAAGGAAAGGGTCATTCCGCGAATTACGCGGGCCATGCTGGCCCAGCCGATGAAACTGAGGATAATAATGATCATGGCATAAACCTGCGCGGAACTCATGCCGGGAGGAAAGGCGTTGCGAAGGGAAATGATCAAATAGAGGGCGGGAATGGACATGATTAATTCGCAAAGCCGCATAATGACCGTGTCCGTGGCGCCGCTGAAATAACCGGAGATGCCGCCGATCATCATACCGAAGGTGAATGAGAGGAGGATGCCCACCAGGCCAATGGAGAGGGAGATTTGCGAGCCGTAGATCAGGCGCGAAAAGATGTCGCGCCCGAATTGGTCCGCGCCGAAAAGATAAACGGGGTATTGATCGTTGCCGGTGCCGAAGAGATGGATGGAGGCGGGAATGAAGCCGAACAATTTGTATTGGCCCCCGCGAACGAAAAAATGCAACGGACGGGTGTCGCCCGGGATTTCGTGATAGTTGAAATCGTCGCCGCTCGATTGGTACCGCGCGACGACCAGGTGAAAGCTGCGGAGGTGCGGCCAATTCGGCGGATGGAATGAATTATTGGTATCAATCCGATCGTATCGGCTAGGCGAAATGAACCCGGCAAAGAGCGCGACCGAGTAGAGAAAAATCAGAATGACGCCGCCGGTCATGGCGATTTTTCGGCGTCTGAGCCGCAGCCAGAACAATCGCCATGGCGAAAGGATGGCGCGGATTTCAACGGTCGGAATTGGCCCGGCGGTTTCCATTTAATCAGAGCAGCTTAATCGGATGAAAGTGGGCCAGCAATTTTGTTTTGCGCGGGGTCGGCGCGGCGTTTGAGGATTTCGACGCCAAAATTTCCATTTTTGAGCGGTTCATCGCCGAAAAGCCGGAGGGGTTGATAGTTTTGGCGGATCCATTGCATGACGTCGGCGCCAAAGCCGGGGGAGCCAAAATAAACGACGCCAAATTCGGAAGTATCGCGCTCGACCAGGAAAATGTAGTCGGGGGGGTGTTGCTCGAACGCGGCGGTCATCTTTTGGGGGCCCAGCGCATCCATGATGACCGGCTCCCAGGAAAGGCAGGGCGTGGGATTGACGCGGCGGGTCAGGAAATTGAGCATGACACCTTCCGGCAGGACGGCGATGGTGGCGTTGGTTGGAATATTATTTTGAGTCCAATCAATGGCACGGGAAATATCCACGCCGGTTTGTGATGGTGGACCGAAGGTGAAAATGCGGTCCGCGCCCTGTCCAACCGGCAAATTTTTATCCGCATAGACCAACTGGGACTGGTAGAAAAGGCTTCCAAAGCCAATCAACAACGGGATACAGATGGTGGCGCAGAAATAACGGCGTGGAACGGCGAATTTTTCCTCGAACAAGGCTGGCAGGAGCCAAAGCAGCAGATAAATTGCGCCGACAAATGCGGGCATGCCGAGGACGAAGCCGTAATGCCAGATGCGAGGGAACAATCCCATTTTGGACAGCATGACGAGGCCGAAGACGCTCCACAAGAGCGGGAAGACCGGCTTTTGGCGCGCGGACAATTTTTTATAGTTGCGGGAAATGAAGACGCAGGCGGCGAGGCTCAAGAAGGGAAGCGCGGCGCCGCAGGAACGCCAGTCGAATGAGGCGGCGCCGAGCACGAGCGGAGAAATCAGCAACAGATAGACGATGAACGGCGACTGGATCCGCTCCGATTTCAGATTTACCACCCGCTTCAAGGCAATGGCGTAAACAGCGACTATTAAAAAGACGGCGACGGATTGAATGGCGATTTGTTCCAGGCGAAGGCCCGGTTGATCGAGTCCCAGGCACCACTGGTAAAATGGATTTTTGAGGACGCCCGGTTGAAACAACGGGAGCCAGCCGAAAATCACCGAGCGAAAACTTTCGCGCCAATTTTCGAGGCGGAGAAAGAACAAAAAGAAAAACAGCGCCGGCAGGAAGGCGGCGGTGATGAACACCGCCAGGGATTTTGCCACAAACGAGAATTGCCGCCGCGCCGCGGGACCGGATGAGGGTTGCGGGGAAAGACCGGATGATGCGCCGGATGTGGCGGCGTCCGGGGCATTCCTGGTGATGGCGACGAGGACAAATCCCGCCACGGCACAAACCGCGAGCGCGAAAAAAATGTCCGGTTTGGTCAAGAAGACCAATCCGGCGCAGAAGCCGGCGGCGACGGCGAACCGCAGGCGCATTTTTGTCACCCAATCCGACAGCAAGGCGATGGCGAGGATGGAGAGCAACAGGCCATGCAAGGCTTCGTGGGCATAGGGCGTGATATAATTATAATTACCGGTAATCGTGAATTCGTTGAATGCGAAGACCAGGACAATTCCCAGGCAAATGGTGGTGGCGGTGAGCGCGTTGGTTACGTCAAGAAAACGGCGATAAATCAAGAGCAGGCTGGCGGCGACAAAAATCAAATTGGCGGCGACGAGGGTGAGGAACGACGGGCCAAAGATTTTAAACAGCAGGGCGTTGAAATATTGGGAGAAGGGGCCGCCGCCGATGTAAAACAAATCGCGATACAAAACCGCGCCCGCGGAAATCCGCCAGGGCATGTAAAGTTGGGCGCCAAAGTCAACAATGAGGTCGGGCCATTTGCGCCAGGTGAGGGCGGCGGCGAGGGCAAAGACGACGGTTACGAGGGCCAAGCCGGGCCAGCGGGAACGGCTGAAGCTGTTTTCAATTTTTTTGATAAAATTTTTTCTGCCAGGCGGCCTGTTTTCTGCCGGCCTCGCGCAAAAACGGGGCGAACGCGCCGATGTTCAAGAAGCGTTCGTTGAGCCAATGCCAGGGCTGCCGGAGCGGACGGGTGAAGTCCACGAAGAGCACGACGCGGTAACCGTCGGTGTCGTTCCAGACTTCGTGATTGAAGGTGTCGTCGAAGATGAGGGACTTGCCTTCCGACCAGTTGCGGAAATTGTTGCCGATGCGGATGCGGACGTTCTCGCGCGGTTCGGGGACGAGGAGGCCGAGGTGAAATCGCAACACGCCGTTGTAAGCGCCGCGATGGGCGGGGATATGTTTATGCGGCGAGAGAATTGAGAAGAACGCCGTCTTGACGCCGGGAATTTTCGCGAGCAACCGCATGGTTTCGGGGCAGCGCCGGGCATTATCGGAGCAATCCATGCCGATGCCGGCGAGGAAAAAAGTTTTCCAGTCGTTGTCGGTTTGGATGGTCTCAACCTCCTTGAGGATGTCCTGGAAGCTTGGCATCTGGTCGCGAAATTTCATCACGCGATCCAATTCGGCGCGGATTTTGGTCCATTCGGCCTCGACCTCGGCGGCCCAGGGAAAGGTCTTAACGTCGTAAATCCGCGGATCGCCGTTGATGGAGACGCGGGCGATGAAACCCTCGACTTTGTCCTGCAACCAGAGGCCGAAGCGGCCGGAGAGAGTTTTGGGCGGGGCGAGACGGTGTTGACGGTCGGAAAAATCATCCGTGCCGGTTTGGCTTGGGGCGGTCGCTGGTGTTGCGGATGCCTCGGTCATGGCCTGGAACTTTAAACAAACCGAAAAGGATATGCAAATCGGGGAATCCCGGTAATCTCGAAGAACGATGAATATTTTTAGATTTGATCGGGCGGAATCGGCTCGAGAAGTTGAAACGCTGAAAAGATTTTGTTGAAATCACCGCGGAGGCCTGCGCCAGATTGTCTTCTTGGCAATTGTAAGTCATTGGATACCCTAGCGAAAGATGAGCCGCCGTTTGAACCGAGATCGTTGGTCCTTTCCAGGATTCAGGGTAACGCTGGCGGTTTTGATTCTGTGTCTGCTGGCGGCGCGCACCGTTCACGCGGGGGATGATGCCGGGGGGGCAAGCCCTGTCGTGGGCAAGGACTCCAACGGCCATCTGGAGGTGTTCAAATTGGACGATGCCGGACAGCTTTGGCATCGCTGGCGAAAAGCATCCGATGGGGCATGGTCGGCGTGGTCCGGGTTGGGCGGTTCCCTTCTGCCGGGGATCGCCATCGTCCATTCCACGAATGGGGAAATGGAGGTATTTGGCGTGGACCGAACCAACGGGACGCTCGAGGCGATTCGGCAGTTGACAACGAGTCATTTGGATTGGTCGGCATGGACGAATTTGGGGGGGGCACTGGAGTCACCGGTTGCGGCGGAGGAAAATGCGGATGGACGGGTTGAAGTATTTGCCGTGGATGCGGAGTCACATGAAGCGAGGCACCTTTGGCAGGTTACCGGCCAAGGCGGTTGGTCAGCATGGGCGGACTTGGGCGGGGCGCTTCAGCCAGGACTGGTGTCAAAAAAAAATAAAGACGGACGATTGGAGGTTTTCGGGATTGCCCTTGGAGGCAATTCGCTGGTTCACTGCTGGCAACTTCGCGCCGACACGACGAACGGTTGGTCTGCGTGGGCTGATCTCGGCGGGGACATACTTCCCGGGTTTGCCGCGGGGTTGAACGCCGTTGGCCGCATGGAGATTTTTGCCATCAACCGCACGAACAACTCCGTGACACGGATTTGCCAGACTGGTCCCGGCACCAGCACCGGATGGACGGCATGGGAGGATTTTGGCGGCGAGATGACGTTCGGATTGGCGGTGGGCCAATGCGGCGACGGACGAATGGAAGTATTCGGGGTGGATGCCGTCAATTCCATGCTGCGGCATCGCTGGGAGTTGTTTGTCAGTGGCGAGGACAAATGGTCGGATTGGGCGGACACGGGCGAAAAATCCGGTTCGACTCCCGCCGTCGGGGAAAATGAAGACGGCGACCTGGAAGTGTTCGTCACGGATCCGGCGGATTATGGTATTATATATCATCGCCGCCAAATCAGTTCGTCGAGTGACTGGCTGGATTGGTCGCGTCTGGGCGAGCCGGTTTTCGATTATGCCTGCCGCGTCTGGCAGGTTGACGAAGGATTGCCGGACAATCTGGTTTCGGCGATCGCCCAGACAACCGATGGATTCCTGTGGGTGGGAACGCGGGGAGGGTTGGCGAGGTTCGACGGCAGTAAATTCGTCAACTACAACGCCCAAAACACGGCGGCGCTGAAAAACTCGGTCATTACGGCGCTGTGCGCCGGCAGCGATGGCGGCTTGTGGATTGGCACCGATGGGGGCGGTCTCATCCGCTTGAAGGACGGAATTTTTTCGCAGTTTACGATGACGAATGGACTGGCCGGGGATGAAATCGAGGTCATTTATGAAAGCCGCGACGGAAGTTTGTGGATAGGGACCAACCACGGAATGAGCCGGATGGATCATGGGACCATTCGGATGTACACCACGCATGACGGTTTGCTGTCGGATGCGGTGAGGTCCATTTACGAAGATCGTGACGGGAATTTATGGATTGCGACCGAGAAAGGCTTGAACCGTCTTCGGGGGGACGGAGCGATGGACGCATTTGTGATGCCGAACGGCCTGCCGAACGATTCGGTGCGGGTGATCAGCCAGGACCATGGGGGCCGGATCTGGGTTGGCTCAAACGACGGTTTGCTTTGGTATAACTGGTATTGGGGAAAATCGTTTTACGCGTACAACACGCACTACGGGTTGTCGGACACTTTTGTGAGCGCGATATGCGACGACGGCGATGGGAATCTTTGGGTGGGCACCTACAGCGGATTGAATCGTTTTCGTGACGGCTGGTTTTACAATCAACCCGACAATGACGGCGAGCCGTTCGACAAGGTCAACGCGCTTTTTGTGGACCGCGACGGCAATTTGTGGGTGGGGATCCAAGGAGGGTCTGGCGTGCCTGACCGCCGAGAAATTTTTCACCTATACCAAGCAACAAGGATTGACGCACAACAACGTGATGTCCGTTTTGCAGGACGACCGTGACAATATATGGATTGGCACGTGGGGGGGCGGTTTGGATGAATTACAAGGGGAAAAGATCACGGCTTACACTTCGGCGGTGACGAACGGCCTGTCGCAGGACCTGATACTTTCGCTGTGCGAGGGACGGGATGGCAGCCTATGGGCCGGCGCGGATTTTGACGGTGGCCTGATGCGGCTGAAGGACGGGCGCATCACGCGCTACACGTGGCGGGACGGCCTGGCGGATTCGGGCTTGCGGGTGCTCCATGAAGGGGCCGGAGGGGCCCTTTGGATTGGCAGCGACCGCGGGGTGAATTGCATGCAAAATGGAAAAATCATGACAAACGCCGTGACGGCGGCGCTGGCCAATGACAGTGTCCGGGACATTTGCGAGGACAAATCAGGCGGGTTATGGTTCGCCACACAAAATGGCCTGGTTTGCTGGCAGAAGGGACAACTGACCACCTTCACCACCGCAGACGGTCTTTCCGACAACTCGCTCACCACCCTGTATTTGGGGGAGGAAAACACGCTTTGGATTGGCACCACCGGCGGCGGCCTGAACCGTTACCGAGACGGGCGGTTCACGGCTTACACCACGAAACAAGGAATGTTCAGCGATGAGATTTCAGGAATTGTGGAAGATCAAGGCTGGCTGTGGATGAGTTGTTCCCGCGGGATTTTCCGGGTCCGCAAGAGTGATTTGGATGCCTTCGACCTTGGAAAACTCGAGATGATTCCGAGTCTGGTTTATGGCAAGAATGACGGCATGGAGAGCATTCAATGCAACAGCCGCGGCCAGCCTTCGGCCTGGAAATCGCAGGACGGCCGGCTTTACTTCGCCACCAGCAAAGGAATGGTGACGGTGGATACAAAGACGGTGGGAACCGACGACGAACCGCCATCGGTCTTCATTGAGACGGTGGCGGCGGACCAAAAAGTCATCGCCAGCGGCCGTCTGGAATTGGCCGGGCCAGTCTCGGTCTTGTTGCGCCGGGATGAGGCGTTGCGCATTGCGGCGGGACATGGCGAACTGAGATTCGAGTATTCGGCCCTCGGGTTCTCGGATCCGGAAAAAGAGCGATTTAAATACCGGTTGGAAGGGGTGGACCCGGGGTGGGTGGACGCCGGGGAGCAACGGGTGGCGTATTACAACAATCTATTGCCCGGGAGTTACCGGTTTCAAGTGACGGCGTGCAATCGCGACGGTGTCTGGAACGAGGCGGGCGCCGGGATGGCCATCCTCTTGTTGCCGCATTACTGGCAAACGGTATGGTTTCACACGTTTGGGATTTTCCTGGCATTCGTCGGCGTCTGCGGCGGGGCTTTTTACGCGACGCGAAGGAAGATGCAGCGGAAGTTCACCCTGCTGGAACAGCAACACGCGATTGAAAGGGAGCGCGGGCGGATTGCGAGGGACATGCACGACCAACTGGCGCCGGTTTGACGCAAATTGGATTGCTCGGCGAATTCGCCCGGCGCGACGCCGTCCAAAACGCCGACGCGAAGGTTCACGTTCAAAGGATTTGCGACACGGCGCGAGAGTTGGCGCAAACGCTCGATGAAATTGTCTGGATGGTGAATCCGCGGAACGACCTGCTGAACAAGCTCGGCCTTTACATGGCGGCGTATGCCGAGGGATTTTTTGATGCGACGCCGGTCCGCTCCGGCTCGATATTCCTCCGGGACTTCCAGCCTATCCGCTCTCGGCGGAGTGCCGGCACAATCTATTTCTGACCGTCAAAGAGGCGCTCAATAACGTCGCCAAACATTCGAAGGCGTCTGAGGCGCGGCTGGGAATCAAGTTGACGGGGGGCTCAAAAATTCCGGGCCAAAATAATCCGGCGGCTTCCAGCGGGCAGGAGAGCCAATGGCTTGAAATTGAGATTGAGGACAACGGAATTGGATTTGCAGCGGAGGCCGCGGGGGACGGGCGCAACGGATTGAAAAACATGGGTGAACGCATCAAAGAAATCGGGGGCAGCCTCGAGTTTTTCAGCCGTCCGGGAAATGGAACCCGAATTTGCATCCGGGTGCCGCTAAAATATTTGTAATTTCCGGTTTATGGTTATAAATTGTGAGTGGAAATGGAGGAGATTGCATGCGAGCGGCATTTGCGGAGCCACTGGTGAATTCCCGTCAATCTGATTCGGGATTTATGCCAATCACAGTGTCCATCGTGGAAGACAACCGGCAAGTCCGGGAAAGCCTGGCGGTATTATTGAATGGCGGCGGGAACACGCGCTGCGTCGGCGCGTATTCCAGCGGTGAGGATGCGTTGGCGGGGGTGGTTCAAAAAAAGCCGGACGTCGTTTTGATGGACATCAACCTTCCCGGCATGTCGGGCATTGAATGTGTGCGCCGGGTGAAAGCGCAATTGCCGAAAACGCAAATTTTGATGTTTACGATGTATGAAGACGACGAAAAGATTTTCCAATCACTGGTCGCGGGCGCGAGCGGTTATCTCGTCAAGCGCACCTCGCCGGCGGAATTGCTGAAGGCCATCGAGGAGGTCCATAGCGGGGCTTCGCCGATGTCCGGCAAAATCGCGCGGACGGTCGTCGAATATTTTCAAAAGCTGCGGACGGAGATTCCGACACAGACCTATCTCTCGAAACGAGAGGAGGAAATTTTGATTTTGCTGGCCAAGGGTTACCGGTACAAGGAAATTGCCGACGCCCTCGCCATTGGTTTTGAAACGGTGCGCTCTCACTTGAAGAATATCTACGAAAAATTGCACGTCACGTCGCGGACGGAAGCGGTGGTAAAATACCTTAACAAGTGAAAACATCCCCCGAAAGGGGGATGTGTTTCCGGTTCGTTTCCCAATCGTCACGCTCTTTTACCCTTAAAGGGGGATTATCGGCGTTCAATGTTCTGTGCGAGAATGATTGAAAGTAAAGCAATTGTCATTCATGCAAAGAGCATTTTTGTCTCGCGCGGCGGACTGGTTTCCGCTGGTCCCTAGGGCCTGTAAAGCGATCCGCTGATTTTGTTTCGAACTGTTCATCCCCATAATACCCATACCCCATACCAACCTGACCCGCATCATTATGAAAAAATCCGTCCTGCTGACTGCTGTCGCCTCTTTAATCTTTGGCGCGGCAATTATTGCAAACGCCCAAACGTATTCCAACGCCGTGATAAGTTTAAATCCGGTGGGATACTGGCCGTTGAACGAAACGACTGCGCCGCCGCAACCGATAGACCTCGTGGCCCAAAACCTCGGGAGCTTGGGCGCGGCCGGGCAACGCCTATTACGGCGCGTGGTATCAGCCATCGGGAACCACCTGGTACCTCACCAACAACATCGTCCAGGCGCCGGCGGTGACTTATACCAATGATGGCAGCATGGGCATGTTGTGCCAGGGCGCGCCGGGACAATACCTCATCGTTCCGCGCAACACCAACGGCGTCGCCAATTCAAGCATCGCCCTCAATCCCCCGTTCTCCATCGAGGCCTGGGTCAAAATTGGGGCAACCAACAGCGCCCTGCGCGATATCGTCAGCCAGGGCGGTTCGGTGAACCTGAATATTGGCGGACCAAACACCAACAATCCCTATTACGGCGGCCTCGGCTCTGGATGGGCCGGCGTCGAATTGGGGCAATATCAGGATTATATCTTTTTGCTGACGCAGTCCACCAACGCCGTTGGCAACAAGAACAGCGAACTGGACACTTCCAAATATAATACATACACGGGTTTTAAAACCGGTGAATGGGTCCATGTCGTGGCAACGTTCGACGGCTCGACGGAAACCATCTGGACCAACGGCGTCCAATGCGCATCGAAGACCAGTCCGGCCAACGCCATCGGCCAAAAGTATGTGCTGGATCCAACGACTCCGCTGATGATTGCCCGGCGGCAGCGATGTGACGGCAAGCTATGGCGTGGGCTTCCAGGGAACCATTGACGACGTCGCGATTTATACCAACGTCCTCTCGCAGACCAGCATTGACAACCATTACCAGGCCGCCTACGTCACCAACAGCACTTTTCCCAGTTATACCAATGCGGTGCTGGCGGACGACCCGATCCTTTATTACCGTTTGAACGATCCGCAGGTGCAGACGAATGCCGGCTATCCGAGCGGCAGTTTTCCTGTGGCCAATAACTATGGCAGCGCGGGCGCGGCCGGGGAGGGTGTTTATCAGCCTGGCACGACGCCGGGTGTGGCCGGCCCTTCTTACGCCGGCTTTGGCGCAAACAGCAAAGCCGTGGCATTCAACGGTTGGCTCGGCGGCGTGGATGTGGGCGGCGGCAATCTGCCGGCCAGCTTGAACCCCACCAACACTTCACCGCTGACCGTCGTGACTTGGTTCCAGTCCGGTCCGGCTGATTCCCCGGGTCGGTTCCAGGAAATGTTGGGCCACGGAGATTCGTCGTATCGCATGTCGTTGGGACAGGTGGCGGGTGAAAATCATTTTAATCCCGGACCCGGCCCCGAACTGCAATTTACCACCGCAGCCTCCGTCGCGACCAATGGTTTCGCTTTTAACGACGGCAACTGGCACATGGAGGCCGGCGTGTCCGATGGAACCAACGAGTATATGTACCTGGACGGCGCGCTGGCCCAGAGCAATAACTCGCCCACGGGCATTAAGATTGCAGGCAACACCAATGACCTTCTCATCGGTGGTGACAGTGAATATACCTATGCCAGCTTTGGTTCGGCCAACACGGTCCGAACCTTCGATGGACAGGTCGCCCAGGTGGCCTTTTGGACCAACGCGCTGTCGGCGTCGCAAATTCAATCGCTGTTTAACGCAGCCGGAGTGCCGCCGTATATCTGGATGCAACCGGTTTCGCAAACCAACAATGCCGGGGTAAATATAACGATCGCTGCCGGGGTTCGGGGCAGTGCGCCGACCTTCCAATGGTACCAAAACGGGGTGGGGCCTGTTTCGGGGCAGACCAGTATGGATACTCAGTTTCACTCCGGCAGTTTTAGGTGACGCAGGCAGCTATTACCTTGTGGCCAGGGATGCCGCCGGTTCGGTGACGAGTGCCGTCGTCAATCTGGTGCTTTACGGTCCGCCGGTCATCAACGAACAATCCAGCACGCAAATTGAGGTCTTCGCGGGAGCGAGTCCGGTTTTGAATGTGGAGGCTGGCGGCGCGCAACCGTTGTCCTATCAGTGGACTCTGAACAGCGACCCCATTGCCGGCGCGACCAATTCAACCTATGCCGTTGCCAACGTCCAAACCAGCGGTACTTACGGCTGCACGGTGACCAATACTCTCGGCCAGACGCCAATTTCTTCGATTTCGCTCACGGTGCTTTCAGATCCGACGGCGCCGTATCCGCAGCAGGTTCTCGCCGATGGCCCGATGGACTATTACCGTCTGGATGAATCCAGCGGCACGACCGCATACGATTACGTCGGAGGCAACAATGCGACTTACACCAACGTCACGCTGGGCGTGCCGGGCTACAACTCGGAAGCCAGTGTCAAGAGCGACCCATCGGAGACAGCGGCTGAGTTTGGTGATTTTCCGCCGAACGACTACGCCGGGGATGTTCCCTCCTATGTCAATTTTGGCGCGCCCGCCGGCAGCAACGCCGAATTTTCGGTTGAAGCCTGGTTCACCGAATACCTCTATAGCAGTATCGGTGACGCCATCGTCGCTCTGGGTTACGGCAACGGCGGCGAGCAGTTCGTCCTGGACACCGGCGCGGGCACCGCGGGTGACCTCCGGTTCGGGGTCCGCAATGCAGCCGGGACTTTCAGTTCGGCGAGCAGCAGCTATGCGCCGGCGGACGACGGATTGTGGCATCACGTGGTGGGCGTCTGCGACGAGGCGGGCGGCACCCTTTCTCTGTATATGGACGGAAAGCTGGTTGGGACAGGAACGATCACGGCCAAAAGCGGCTTGTTGGGCGCGACATCGCCGTTAAGCATCGGCGCCCGCCAGTCGGCGAACAATCACGGGACGAACTACGACGCGCAGTTTTATGGCGCCGTGGACGACGTTTCACTCTATGATTACCCGCTGACCGCGGCACAGGTGGCCAACCACTTTTACGCCTCGGGCATCGCGCCAACCATCACGCAATTGCAGCCGGGGGACCAAATTGCGGCAAATCAAGGCGGAGGTGCGACCGTCACGGTGGGGGCGACGGGCACCACTCCGTTCACTTATCAGTGGTATGACAACAACAACAATCTGATTTCAGGCGCCACCACTTCCAACCTGGATCTTTCCAACCTGCAGACAACCCAGGCCGGGAATTACACGGCGACGGTGGGCAACACCTATGGTTCGGCCAGCACCAACTTTTATCTCTCGGTTGGCTCCGGGCCGCCGGTCATTTCGGTGGATTTGTCGCCGACGAACCTGACGGCATACGCCGGCACCATGGAGACCTACTCAATCCACGTGGGCGGCAGCGGGGCTGGGCTGGCCTACCAATGGTATCGTGACGGAGGGGCCATTGCCAGCGCAACAGCCTCATCCTATACGTTTGCGGTCCTTCAAGGCACCAATACTTATTACTGCGCGGTTACCAACGATGACAGCGCGGGCGTGCCCACCGACAGCAGCACCGGCACGGTGATCGGGGTTGTCCAGCCGTCGCTGAATCCGCTGTCCTTCGGGTCGAGGCTCAAGATTACTTTCAGCGGTTATGATCGCACTGAGACACTGCAGGATTTCCCCGCCCTGGTGAATCTGGGTCCGACCAACCTGTCGGGATTCTCCTATTCGCAGTTCGCCTCGCCCACCGGCGCCGACCTCCGCTTTACGGACGCCACCGGATCGAACGAGATTCCATACGAAATTGATGAATGGAACCCGAGCGGGACTACGCCGGTTTGGGTGCAGGTTCCGGCCTTGTCCCAGACCAACAATTTCATCTGGGCCTACTGGGGCAATCCGGCCGACACGACTCCGCCCGCTTACACGACCAACGGAGCAGTCTGGGTGCCGCCGGCCTTCCAGTCACTGCCTCCTTATCTCGTGGTGTATCATTTGGAACAGAGCGCGTTCCCTTATTTTGACAGCACGCTCAATTATCCGTCAACGAACGGCGTCGCGC
Organism: uncultured Verrucomicrobiae bacterium; assembly: GCA_963755515.1. Taxonomy (GTDB): domain Bacteria; phylum Verrucomicrobiota; class Verrucomicrobiia; order Limisphaerales; family UBA11358; genus UBA11358. Next base: position 29,074 of record CAVWKA010000003.1, read on the forward strand.
CTTCCAGGCTCCAGGCATCGTGGGACAGGCTGCGTCGTTCGACGGCACCGGCCCTTATATTGACGCCGGTTCGGTGAATCTGGGCAACACCTTCACCTTGTCCGCTTGGGTGAATATCTCTACCTCCGAGCCATCCAATATCCAGGGGGTTTGGGTCAACGGCGTCGGCGGTTACGATTCCGACGAGATAGCGCTGTTTGTAAACGAATACGAAACCGCAGACGGTGCGCTCCTTTTGGGGACGGGTGACGGCACCGTCGGTCAACAACCGCAGACGGGGACTGGCCTCGTCACGGCTGGCCAGTGGCATTTGGTGACGGCTGCGGTAAATCGGACTGCTAGCGGCACTCAAGGCACCACTGAATTGTATGTGGACGGAACGCTCCAAGGGTCCGGCGCTACCGTTAATGACTTCCCGACCAACAATGACATGAACCTCGGCCGCTTCATCGGCGGCCCCTACGATATGGATGGCCTCATTGATGAAGCGCGCATCCATTCGGGAGTGGATGACGCAAACTGGACATGGGCGAGCTACATGACGGTGGCTCAAAACTCGTTGTTTGAAACCTATTCGGCCGTGGGTTCCTCGGCCGTTACATTGACCATTCAGCGGTCAGGCAACCGGGTCATCCTGGCCTGGCCGCAGGGCACCTTGCAATCGGCCACGCAGGTAACCGGCCCTTATAACAACGTGCCTGACGCGACGTCGCCTTACACCAATGCGGTGTCCGGGACGCAACAACAATTCTATCGCGTCCAGGTCCAGTAAACATCGTGATCACAGTGTTGGCGGGGATGCGACGCAGCGTCCCCGCCAACCAGGCAAAAATGCAAAATAACGCCAGCAATCTTAAAATGAGCACCCAATGTCGGCCGGTCATGGTCGCATCGGTGATCGTGATGTTCATTTCACTCCGCAGCGCCCGGGGTTTGACGAATGGGCTGGCCCTGACTCCGCCGATGGGCTGGAACAGTTACAACCATTTCGCCTGCAACATTGATGAAAATATCATCGAGAGCGAGGCGGATGCCATGTGTACCAACGGCATGGAGGCTGCGGGTTATAGCTTTATCAACATTGACGACTGTTGGCAGACCAACCGTGACGCCAATGGTGTCCTTGTGGCGGACCCTGCCAAATTCCCTCACGGCATCAAGGCGCTTGCCGATTATGTCCATTCCAAAGGTCTCAAGCTCGGCATTTATTCAGACCACGGAACTGTTACCTGCCAGGGCAAACCAGGCAGCTACGGCTACGAATACGTGGACGCGCTGACTTTCGCCTTGTGGGGCGTGGACTATTTGAAATACGACAACTGCAATCTGCCTCCCGGCGACAGCACAAACGCCGATGACGCCAAAATGGCGGCCGCTTTGGGCCAAACCGGACGGCCAATCGTCTTCAGCCTTTGTGACTGGTCGTATGCTTCCTGGATGCCGGATGACGGCAATTTATGGCGGACGACCTCTGACATTCAGGACACGTTTTCCAGTTTTGTCGCCAATCTGGGGGCGGACAGCCCAATGGCATTTGTGGCCGGCCCGGAACGGTGGAATGACCCGGACATGCTGGAAGTTGGCAATGGCGGGATGACGGCCACGCAGGATCAATCAGAGTTCAGCCTTTGGTGCATCGTCGGCGCGCCATTGATTGCCGGAAACGATCTGACCACGATGTCCGCGCAAACACTTGCCATATTAACCAATTCGGAAGTCATCGCGGTGGACCAGGACCCGGTGGGCGAGCAGGGGATTCAGGTGGCCGGTTCTTCTTTAAGGCAGGTTTGGTGCAAACCCCTGGGAACCAATTTCAACACCAAAGCAGTCGCCTTGTTCAATCTGACCAGCAGCGCAACCAGTATCAGCGTAAATTGGACCAACCTTGGATTGCAAGCCGGGCCGGCGACGGTGCGAGACTTGTGGGCGCACGCGGATTTGGGGACATTCACGAATAGTTTCACCACCAACGTGCCTGGGGACGGAGCCGTAATGCTGAAGGTTGTCGGTACGGCCCCGGTGTTTCCCATCCCGGGCACCAACTATCTGACAGAACTCCAGCCGGCTTATGCCTATACCGGTTCGGGAACGATTACCGCCAACAAAAGCATCGGCGGAAATGCCATCACGCTTAATGGCGTCACCTACACAAACGGCATAGGCGTCAACTCCTATTCCGGTCTGGAATATTGCCTCGGCGGAATGGCCGCGCGTTTCCAGGCGGACATCGGGGTGGACGACGAGGTGGGCAGCAGTGGTTCCGTGGTGTTTCAGGTATTCGCCGATGGCCTCAAGATTTATGACAGTGGCGTTATGAAGGGCGGCGCGCCGCACCAGACCATCAACGTGGACGTTACCGGCGTGAACCGGTTGACGCTTGGCGTGAACGACGCCGATGACGGAACCACCGATGACCACGCTGACTGGGCCGGACCGATGGTCATCGTTTCAAATGCGGCGCCGGTGGCGCCTCTGCCGCCGGTTGGCCTGGCCGCCGCCGGGGGACAGCCGATTGCGCTGACGTGGCAAGCCACGCCGGGGGCCGCGGCTTACAATGTTTATCGTTCCACCTCCGGCAACGGCGCATTCACGAACATTGCCAACACGGTTTTACCAGATTACATGGACAGCAACGTGGTTGCCGGCACGACCTGCGATTATGCGGTTTCCAGCGTCGGAATTGGCGGAGAAAGCCCGGCTTCAACCGTCGCCAGCGCCACAGCCTGTCTGCCGCCGGCTGTGCCAACGGGTTTGACAGTAACCATTAGTGGCGCGCAAGCCATCCTCATTTGGAATCCCGTTCCGGGCGCCGCCACTTACACTGTTTTGCGAGCCACCAAGTCCACGGCTTATACTCCCATCGCCACCGGCCTCGAGACTACGGCTTATACGGATACGAATCGGGCAACGGGCGCGATTTATTACTACGCCGTGGCCGCCGGCAATGGTTGCAGCCAGAGTGCTTTTTCCCCCTTTGCGTTCGGCTCAACGAACGTCACCCTCGGCATCCGGTATTCCGGCAACAGCGTCATCCTGGCCTGGCCGCTGGGAACCTTGCAATCTGCCAGCCAACCGGGCGGCCCGTATAGTGATCTGACCGGCGCGACTATGTTTTACACGAATCCGCCATCCGGAGCCGAACAATTTTACCGTGTCCGGGTTCAATAAAATAAAAAATAAAAAATCCGGCGAAATTAACGTTCCACCGGTCAAAGATAGAATGAAAAGCAAAATCAGAAGAATTGAAGAGAATGTCCGTCACGCCCGGAATGGCGGGAACGGAAAGGCTGCATATTCAGGGTTCACGTTAATCGAGTTGCTGGTGGTGATCTCCATCATCGCGATTCTGGCGGCGATGTTGTTGCCGGCGCTGGCAGCGGCGAAACGCCGGGCACAGTCAATTCAGTGCATGAGCAATACCAAACAACTGGCGACGGCCTGGATCATGTATGCCGGGGACAATAACGGCAATTTGGTCATCAATCATGCCGGCCAAAGCGCCAGTGATACGACTCCAAGCTGGGTGACCGGGTGGCTGGATTACAGCGGCAATCCCGCGGACACAAACATTCAATTCCTGATTAGTCCCCAGTATTGCATGTTAGCCATCTACCTGAGGGACCCGGCCGTCTATAAGTGTCCGGCGGACATGAGCTGCCAATATGGTTTGAAGGGCCTTCCCCGGGTGCGCACTTATTCGATGAACGCGGCCCTTGGGCCGGATGCAATATCCATCCAGAACAGTTGGTTGCCGGTGACGGCCTATAAGGTTTATCTCAAAGAAAATGAAATGACAGTTCCCGACCCGTCAGACATGTGGGTATTTCTGGATGAAGACGTGGACAGCATCAACGACGGCTCCTTTGCCGTCAAAATGCCTGCAACGGCCAAGGCTACGGAATGGGTTGACATGCCGGGAAAGGCCCATGGGAATTCCTGCGGCTTCTCTTTTGCGGATGGCCATTCGGAGATTCATAAATGGCTTGAACCCGGAAATATCGAAGCTCCCAATTACAGCACTTTGATCAAAACCGGCATCTTTGAATTGGGCGACCCGGACATTCTTTGGATGGCCAAACACACCTCGACGTTTTCCGATGGCGAAGGGCTTCCTTATTAGTTGAAAACCAATCGTATTTCCGAGGGCAAAGGACGCTGATGTTGCAAAAATCTGACGGACGTTATTATTTCATGATGGCTTTGCGCCGATTCAGGTCTGGCCAATTAAAGACCATTGCCGGAATGGCGCTCATCTTGTGGGCGGCGATTTCCATTTCAAGCGCCGCCAATCTGGACGACTCGCAGGTGGACAGTTACAATCTCCGCATCGGCACGGAGACGTTTGCGGGCACGTATCAATTTACCACCAACACCCTGCTGGTTGAAACCGCCCAGGCCATCACCAATATGGGCAGCGACACCATCAAACTTTACATGGGCACGGACACTTCCTACCAAAGCGGGGTCACGCTCACTTCCAATATCACGAATTTGTTGACGCTCGCGCGCGATGAGCCGAGCTATCATCAGGTCCTCGACATGCCCTTCCGGCATTTTATCATGTGGGAATATCCGTTTGCAAATTCGGACAGTTGGTGGGCCAACGGCTACAATGCGACGAAGGGCGCCGCGGACTACCAGGAAATGTATGCTCTGACCAAATACCTTCTCACCAACTACAACAATTCCGGAAAAACGTTTTATCTCGGGCATTGGGAAGGCGACGGCTATCTCGACGTGGATGGCTGGTCAACGAATCCCCCGGCCATTACGATTCAGGGGATGATTGGCTGGCTCAACAACCGCCAGAAGGCCGTGGACGACGCCAAAGCGGCCACCGTATATACCAATGTCTATGTATATAACTATGCGGAGTGCAATCGAGTCCAGGATGCCATGAAAAATGGCACCAACAATAACGAGCGTGTCATCAATTGCGTTGTTCCCTATGTTACCAACCTGGATTATTTGTCCTACTCCTCCTATGACTCGCAGAATCTAAGCGCGTCGGCCCTCTACAACACCCTGAATTATATGCAATCCATGCTGCCGACCAACAAGGCGTCGGTGGTACCGGGCGAGCGCATGTGGATCGGCGAATATGGTTGGGGTACGGAATCCACCGCCGCGCAGGAGCCGCTGATCCGGTCCTATATTCAGCGGTTGTTGGGCTGGAATTACAACGGCCAGTGCCTTCCGTTTATTCTCTACTGGGAAATGTATAGCAACTATAATCCCGGCGGGGGCACCAACTATTGCCTGATCAACTATTTGGACCAGGAAGCACCGGCATGGTATCTCCACAATTATTTTTACAACGATGCCCGGCTGGCGGTTGCGCAATTCAGGGAGACGGACGGGCGGCTGCCTACCGACACGGAGTTCACGTCGCTGATGTCGCCGTTGTTGAACCAACCGTTGTCCGCGCCGGTGGCCCTCACGGTGGCGAACGCCGGCGCCGTCCTCGTCACCAATACCGTTGCCACCCTTTCGGGGACGCTTACCCAGGGGATTTACGGTGAAAGTGAAGCAGGAGTTTGGGTCTATTATGGATTGCAGGACGGCGGGACAACGGTCGGCAATTGGCAGGCTGGACGTTATGTGGGCATGAACACCAATTTCAATCCCCACACCTTCTCTGTCACGCTCAACAACCTCGTGGGCGGCACCAATTATTTCTATCGCTTCTATGCCGCCAACTCCACGACCAATGCATGGGCGCCGGCATCATCGCAATTCAGCACGACGACGATCGCCCCTTCGGGCTACGGTTCGAAGATGAAGATTTTTTTTTCGGGATACAACCGCAACGAGACCCTGACGGATTTTCCGATGCTGGTGGAATTGAGCGCCAATCTGCCCGGCTTTTCCTACCGGCAATTTGCATCGCCCTCCGGCGGCGATTTGCGTTTCACCGACTCGAGCGGATTGTTGCCGATTCCGTATGAGATTGATGAGTGGAACACCAACGGCGTTTCCAGCGTTTGGGTCAACGTGCCGTCACTCTCCCCCACGAACGATTTTGTCTGGGCCTATTGGGGCAACCCGGCGGCGACCAACCCTCCGGATTACACGACCAACGGCGCGGCCTGGCCGGGTTTCGATTTGGTTTGGCACTTGAGAGAGACCGGGTTTCCGTATGCTGATAGCGCGCTCCAATGGCCGGCGCTGTCCGGCGTCGCCCCGGTACGCACCACCGGAATTGTCGGTTACGGTCAAGCCTTTAACGGGTCCTCGGATTATTTGAATGCCGGGAGCGTCAACACGCTGGGCAACGCCTTCACCCTGTCGGCGTGGGTGAACGTCTCGCCCGCGAACAGCAACATTCAGGTCGTATGGGCCAATCAACAGGGCGGCTATGGTTCGCCCGGTTTTGCCCTGTTTGTTAATTCTTACAACACGACCAATGGCGCCCTTTTATTGGACACCGGCGATGGTGTCAATGGCTCGGAATTATCCACCGCGGCCGGGGCCGTGAGCTTCGGCCAATGGCATTTGATTTCCGCGGCGATTAATCGCGCGGATAGCGCCCTGTCCCTCTATGTGGATGGCGCGTCTGTGCCGATTGTCAGTGGCGATCCAGTGGTATCTGACTTCGCCAACACCTCCGATTTGAATTTCGGCCGCTTCACCAACAATTATGACTATTTTACCGGCACGATGGAGGAGGCGCGCATCCAGTCGGGCATTGAAGATTCAAATTGGGTTTGGGCAAGCTGGGAGACGGTCGTCTCCAACTCCGATTTCGAAAATTACGCCGCGGCGACGCAACAATCGCCGGTGCTGGCCATTGGCATGGGCGGCGGCAATGCCATGACTTTCAACTGGCCGGGCAGCGGCGTCGGTTTTTCCCTTTACACGGCAACCAACCTGACACCGCCCGTCGCCTGGACGCCCGCCAACAGCCAGCCGACGCTCGTCAGCAATCAATGGCAGGTGACGCTGCCGACGGACAACAGCAGCTCCCGATATTATCGCCTCGAATCGCAATGAGGCCACCGCGCGCGTCTTCGAGTCCAAGGGTTTGGCGATGGTTTCCTTATTGTTTAATCGCGGTTTTGCTGGCGCTGGCCGGAGGCTCGCGTGTTTTCACGGCGGCTCCGCGGGAAGATGACAGCGCCTTGTGGCGTCCGCGTCTGGCCACGCCCGCCATCGTGGCGCTGGACAGCGCGGCGGACCGGCAGTTCACGGCGGAAGTCAAGGCGTCGCCCGGCGCAGGCGATTGGAGCGCCACCATTGCCAATGATTTAAAAAGCTGGCCCTGTAAAATCGTGTCGGCGACCTACTCAAAAATCAACAACGGAACTGAACCGGGCTGGCAGGTCAAGATCAGCGTACCGGCCAACGCCTCGCCCGAACTTTTCACTTTGACCGTGGCCTGCGACGAGGGCGCCAGCGTGCAACCGCAGGCGGTGAGCGTCATCGAAAATTTCGCCACGGACTTTTATATCCTGCACATCACCGACGAGCAGATCGTGAATCAATATCATACGGATCCATCCGGGCAGTATTATCACATGGTGGGGACGTGGGAGGAAATGAAGTGGATGCAGGGGCCGGTAAATCTCATCAACCCGCGCTTTGTGGTGATTACGGGGGACCAGATTGATTTCAACGGCGCGCTGGACGGCTGGAACAATTGGGCGAACTGGGGTTTTGTGCCGCACGGCAAAAAGATCTTTTCATTCCAGGAAACCACCAATCTCGAACTTCGCTTGAGCGAGATGTACAAGGATTGCCATAAAGGATACCGCGTTGCCTATGTGGAGACACCGGGCAATCACGACGTCACACCGCCGGGAAAATTGCTGACCGGCTCGACGATTGACTGGCATCCAATCTCGGTCCGTCTATACGAACAGGAATTCGGCCAGCGCGACTGGTCCTTCCGCATGGGTGATTTTTACGTGCTCATGCACGATTGGAGCGATGCCGCGCTCCGGGAATGGGCCGCGCGGGATTACGCGGCCGCCCTGAACGATCCGGGCATAACGTTTCGTCTCATTGGCCAGCATTATTACGCGAAATGGGGCGGCGCGCCGGATGGAAATCATCCGTTTACGCCGGACCAATGTGATTTGATGCTGATTGGCCACGGGCACGTGACGAAAACCCTCCAGACATCGCCTTATTACATCTATGAAGAACGGGCGGCCTTCGTTTACGGCACGGCGGGATTCTTTAATTTTCGCCGCACCGCCGATGGCTGGTCCTGTGACCAAACGGGTGCGCCGCGCGATGAGCATAAGGATGTCTGGGGGCTGTTCACCGCCAATGGCGTGACTAAAAAAGTCCGCGCCGATTGCCCGGACACCATGAATATCACAAACGATTCCGTCACCATCACCAATGATTTGCCGGAGAATTTTTACGACGGCCGCGTGCGGTTTGTCCTGAACAGAGGGACCTACCCAACTGTCGAAAATGGAACGGTTTTGGCCGAATACAATTGCGTCAAAAATACGCGTACGGCCATCCTCGTTCGGGTGAATATCCCCGCCAGCGGTTCCATCACGGTTCGAATTCCGGATGAATCCAACGCAACGGCGGGGACGGCGCGGCTGGTTGGTCCGCAACAGAAACTCGCGGCAACGATGTCGCGGCGCGGCGCCGAGTCATCAACTAATAATCGCTCCACATAACCTTAAAATGAAAGTCATCCTGCCATCCCTGTTCTTTGCCGCCCTGATTGCCGGCGCCACCGCGGCGGCTCCGCCCGCGACGCTTGAACTGCCCGGTCCCAAGGCCGACGGTTCGGTCCTGCTGCCGAACCAGTGGTCCCTGCGGCCCGCCGGGCGCCAGGTCGAATTGGGTGATTTTCCGGTCAATATTGCCGTTCATCCGGGCGGCCGTTTCGCTGCCGTCTTGCATTCCGGTTACGGCAAACATGAAATCCTTGTCGTGGATCTGAAGACGGGAAAAGTGGTTTCGCGCGCGCCATTACATGAATCATTCTATGGGCTGCAATTTTCAGCCGATGGCCGCCATCTCTATTGCAGCGGCGGCGGCGACGAAGTGATACATCTCTTCGATTTCCGGCACGGGCAATTGGTTCCCGAGCCGGATATCCGTTTGCGCGACGTGAGCGAGCGCGGCATCCCGTGTGGCCTCGCAATTTCAAAGGACGAACGGGAGTTATTTGTCGCAAATGTCTGGGGGCAGACCGTGTCGGAAGTCAATCTGTCCGCGCCCGCAAACCCGGCCGAAATTTTTTTCACGGCGGACGCCGCCATCGCCGCGCCCGTTTTTAAAAATCGCGGTCACGTGGATCCTTATCTGGCCGCTGTCCGGAAACGGGCTGAAGTTGCGCAGGACCCCACCAAACCGGATGCGCCGTTCCCCTACGCTTGTGTCCTGGACGAACAGCACCATCGCCTGTACGTGAGCCTTTGGGCGCGGTCCTGCGTGGCGGTCGTGGATTTGCCCTCGCGCCAAATTGTGGCCCGCTGGCCAACCGGCGAGCACCCCAATGAAATGTTGCTGACAAAGTCCGCGCGCTACCTGTTCGTGGCCAACGCAAACCTGAACACCGTCACCGTGCTCGACACTTCCACCGGCAAGACCGTCGAAACGCTGAACGCCGCTCTGAGTCCGGATGCCCTGCCTGGCTCCACTCCGAACAGCCTCGCGCTATCGCCCGACGGAACCAAGCTCTTCGTCGCCAATGCTTGCAACAACAATGTCGCGGTGTTTGATGTCAGTGTCGTTGGCAAAAGCCGCGCTCTCGGTTTCATTCCCGTCGGCTGGTATCCAACGTCCGTCCGCGTGACGCCAAACGGCAGAGAGCTTCTGGTGGCGAATGGAAAGGGCTTGGTTCCCCTCCCGGACCCGAACGGCCCCGAACCCGGCAAACCGCATTACCGGGGAAGCCAATACATCGCCGGAATGTTTCACGGCGCCTTGAGCATCATTGATTTGCCGAAAGGAAAAAAATTTGCCCGACAACTTGCCGCTTGGACGGCGCAAGCCTACCTCTGCACGCCCCAGCACAGCGTCGCGCCCGTTACCCCTTCGCCGGATAACCCGGTTCCCGCGCGCCCCGGTCTGCCAAGCCCGATTAAGTATTGCATCTATATCATCAAGGAAAATCGCACCTACGACCAGGTCCTCGGCGATATGAAGGAGGGCAACGGCGACCCGGACATCTGCCTCTTCCCTCAAAACGTCACTCCTAATGAACACAAAATCGCCCGGGACTTTGTGTTGCTCGATAATTTTTACGTGGACGCGGAAGTCAGCGCCGACGGGCATGAATGGTCCATGGGCGCTTACGCCTCCGACTTTGTGGAAAAAAACTGGCGCATGAGCTACGGCCACAACCAAATGGGAAAGTATCCCTATCCGGCTGAAGGCGGGTTCCCGGTTGCCTTTCCGGCCAACGGCTATATCTGGGACCGGGCGCGCGAAGCCGGCCTCAGTTATCGGAGTTACGGTGAATTTGTTCAGAACGGCAAAACCCCGGCCGACCCGGGTTACACGCGCGTCGCCGCCCTTCAAGGCCATTTCGACCCCGCCTACCGCGGTTTCGATACTGGCTACCCCGATGTGAAACGGGCCGAACGGTTCATTTACGATTTGAAACAATACGAGGCCCAAGGCGAAATGCCGCGGCTCCAAATCGTGCGCTTGCCCAACGACCACACCTCCGGGACGGTGAATGGCGCGTTGACTCCAACGGCTCTCGTCGCCGATAACGACCAGGGAGTCGGAATGTTGGTCGCTGCCGTGAGCCACTCGAAGTTCTGGCCGCAAACCGCGATCTTTATTCTCGAAGACGATGCGCAAGACGGGCCGGACCACGTGGATGCGCATCGCAGCCCGGCATACATCGTCAGTCCCTACACCCGCCGCGGCGTTGTGGATTCCACAATGTACTCCACGAGCAGCATGTTGCGCACCATGGAATTGATTCTCGGCCTTCAGCCGATGTCGCAGTTCGACGCGGCCGCCACGCCGATGTTCAACGCCTTTCAAGCCGCGCCGGATTTGCGGCCGTATGACCTCGTGCCGCCCCAGGTGGATTTGCACGAACGCAACACCGCCGCGTCCTGGGGAAGCGCCGCTTCGGACAAAATGGATTTCAGCAAGGAAGACGCCACCGATGAACAGCAACTCAACCAAATAATCTGGCACTCGGTCCGCGGCCCGAGCCTGCCGATGCCCGCGCCCATTCACGCCGCGTTTGTGTTTGGGCACTCACAGAAAGATGACGATGACTAAACTAAAATTCGCATGTGTTTATGCCGGCGCCCTTGCCGCCGCCTGCCTTGTTTCGGCGGAAGTGCCCGGCGAATTTCGGCCGCAGCCGGTGCTGCATCCGTTGGAACATGCCGGGGCCACTGGAACAAACGTCCAGCCGCTGAATACCTATCCAGTTTCTCGCGCGCCCTTGGTGAACACCGCCGCGCGCAAACCGAAACTGGCGAACCCCGGTCAACCGGCGTTACGCGGCAACGAACTTGTTTTCAACGCGGGCTGGGAAATGGCCGAAGCGCCGGCGCTCAAGAACCCCGGCGGCGCCACGCTCTCCGAACCCGGCGTGGACACGCGCGATTGGTATGACGCCACGGTGCCCGGCACGGTGCTGACGACGCTGGTCAATGAGGGAATCTATCCCGACCCGTACTATGGTTTGAACAATCTTTTGATCCCCGAAAGCCTGAATAAACAGGACTACTGGTACCGCACGGAATTCGTGGTGCCGAAAAAATTCTCCGGCCGCGAACTCACCCTCCAATTCAACGGCATCAATTACTACGCCGAAGTCTGGTTTAACGGCCAATACCTGGGCCATATCACCGGCGCGTTCATCCGCGGCAAGTTTGATGTGACGAAGCTGGCCAGGCCGGGTGATGAAAACGTGATTGCGGTGATGGTCGCGCCGCCGCCCGACCCTGGCATTCCCAGCGAGCAGTCCGTCAAATACGGTCCCGGCGATAACGGCGGCAAGATGTGTCTCGACGGTCCATCGTTTGAATGCACGGAAGGATGGGACTGGATTCCCGCGATTCGCGACCGGGACACCGGCATCTGGCAGGATGTGATTTTGCGCGCGACCGGCCCGGTGATTCTCGGTGATCCGCAGGTCATCACGCTGTTGCCGTTGCCCGACACCTCGCGCGCGGATGTCACGGTCAACGCCGAACTGCAAAACGCCTCCGACGCGGTCCAGCAGGGGACCTTGCGCGGCTCGTTTGAAGGCGTTTCCTTCGAGCAACCGGTGACCTTGCAACCCCGCGAAACCAAAACCGTCAGCTTCGCGCCGCAAGAGTTTCCGCAACTCACCGTCCAGCATCCGCGCTTGTGGTGGCCGAACGGCTATGGCAAACCCAATCTTTATCATTTGCAGTTGAGCTTCGTTACCGAGGACAATCAGGAGTCCGACCACGCGGCGACGCATTTCGGCATTCGCGAGTTGAGCTATGAATTTGAGGTAAAGAAACCGGACGGCACGCATGAGCGTGTCGAGTTCACGCCGTCATTGGCGCTTGGTGACAATGAAAAAATCATTGATAACCGCCGCGACACGATGGTTTGGGGCCTGGAAAACAAAGCCAAACGCGACGCCGCCGTCATCGCCGCGGGCGGCAAGCCTTCGGACAAGCCGTTCTGGTGGGGGCAACAGCAGGAAACCACCGTCGGCCTGTGGCCCGGCGCGGAAAATTCTCCCGCGCTCCGGGTGGTGGATGACACCAACATGGGACCGTATCTCGTTATCAAGGTGAACGGCCAAAAGATCGAATGCCTGGGCGGGGACTGGGGCATGGACGACGCCATGAAACGTGTTTCACGCGAGCGCCTCGAACCTTACATCCGCATGACCCGCGACGCGCACATGAACATGATTCTCAACTGGGCCGGCCAAAGCACCTCGGACGCCCTGTATGATTTGTGCGACGAATACGGCATCCTGGTCTGGAACGATTTCTGGCGCAACACGGAGGCCTTCGATTACGCCCCGGTGGATTTCAATCTCTTCGCGAGCAATGCCGCGGATGTTCTCATGCGTGACCGCAATCATCCCAGCATCGCCCTTTGGTGCTCGGGCAACGAAGGGGTCTGCCCCGAACCATTGCATGAACGCTTGAACCAGCTTATTTACGAACTGGATGGCACCCGCTATTTTCAGCCCAATTCGCGCCTGATCAATATGCGGAACAGCGGGCCATGGTCGAATTTGCCGCTGGACCAGTATTTCCACAATCTGAACCAGGGCTTCAGCACCGAAATCGGCGCCAGCTCGATTCCCTCGGCGGAAACGATGCGCACGTTCATTCCCACGGCCGATTTGTGGCCTTACAATGACGTGTACGCCTATCACGATTTGCACTCGGAGGGCGCGGGCAGCAAAAGCTCCACCTTTAGCCGCATGGCCGCCCGTTATGGCGCGCCGCAAAACCTTGATGACCTCTGCCGGAAAGCCCAGATGTTGAACTACGAAACCATTCGCGCCATCTACGAAGGGTTCAACAGCCGCATGTGGAATGATTGCAGCGGCGTGGTGATTTGGATGAGCCAGCCGTCGTGGCCCGATCTCCTTTGGAATTTTTATTCCTGGGATTACGCTCCGGACGCCTGCCTCTTCGGCGCCATGAAAGGCGCCGAGCCGATCCATATCCAAATGAGCGTGCCGGAGTGCAAAGTGGACATCATCAACCACGGCGCCGAAGCGATAGACCACGCCACGGCAACGGCAACCATCTATAGCCTGTCCGGCCAACCCGAACAAAGCCGCAAAGAAAGTGTGGACGCCGGGGCGGACGCCTGCACCCATGCGTTCACGCTGGATTGGCCGGCGACGGGCGCGCACTTTGTCAAATTGGAATTGCGGGACAGCGCTGGCAAATTGCTTTCGCAGAACTTTTATTGGCACGCCCGCGAGGAATCACAGTTGCGGGAATTGAACTCCCTTCCGCAGACTCCCCTCCAGGGAGAGATGCGCGCGCGGCGCTCGGCGAAGGGATGGGTCGTTGATGGCCAGGTCACCAATGCCGGGAACACGCCGGCGGTGGAAGTGACGCTGGCCTTGCGTTCCGTCCGGACCGGCCAATACATCCTGCCGGTGTATTACGGCGACAATTATTTCTCGCTGTTGCCAGGTGAAACGCGCAAGTTCCACATCGAGTCCGGGGCCACTACGGAGAAACCGGAAGTGGGATTGACCGGCTGGAACATCCAGCCGTCCATCTTGCAATGAGCCGTCGGAAAGAAAAATCAGACATGAAAATTCAATGGTTCATCGTCCTGTTTTTTGGCTGCTTGACCTTGGCCGCCCCGTCCCTATTTTCTGCGCCCGTTATGAGCAATACTGGTTGGTTTACCCTCGGCGCAATGCCCGCGCCAGCCTGGGACGGCAAAACGCTCTTGTTCCATGGCGCGCAAGGCACCCTCGCCATCACGCCGTTGTCCGACGATGTGATCCGCCTCCGGTTCACCACCCAACCCGCGTTTGGCCGCGACCACTCGTACGCCGTCGTCAACTACGATTTGGGCGCTCCGACGGTCAAAGCCAGCATCGGCTCGGATTCCGCCACGCTCGCCACCGCGTCGCTCAAAGTCATGGTGCAATATTCGCCCTTGCGGATTTCATTCGCGAATACCGCCGGTGAAATTTTGGATGCCGATGATCCGGCCCGTGGCATTTCAATGGCCGGGACGGAATTTCGCGTCGCCAAAAAACTCCGTGATGACGAACATGTTTATGGGTTTGGGGAGAAGACCGGTCGGCTCGACAAACGCGGCTGGCAACTTGGCGGCTACAACTATGTGATGTGGAATTCGGACACCCCGGCCTATGATTCGAGCACCGACCCGCTTTATGTGGACGTTCCGTTCTTCATGGTGATGCGCCAGGGACAGGCCCACGGAATTTTTCTGGACAGCACTTGGCGAAGTTTTTTTGATGTTGGCCGCGAAGAGCCGGATTTGCTCACGTTCGGCGCCGATGGCGGCGACCTCGATTATTACTTCATCAACGGGCCGGACCCGAAGCAGGTGATTGAGCGTTACACCGCGCTGACGGGACGGATGCCCTTGCCGCCGTTGTGGTCGCTCGGTTATCAGCAGTGCCGCTGGAGTTATTATCCGGAATCCCGCGTCCGGTTGCTGGCCGACACCTTTCGCGAAAAGCAAGTGCCCGCCGACGGCCTGTGGCTCGATATCCACTACATGAAGGATTACATGCCCTTCACTTGGGACCCCGACCGGTTTCCAAATCCAAAGAAAATGATTTCGGATTTGAGCGCGCAGGGATTTCACCTCGTCACCATCCTGGATGGCCATCCGCCCGCGTTGAAAGGTTATGCGCCGTATGATTCCGGAATTGCCGGCAATCATTTCGTCAAAAATCCCGACGGGAGCGTTTATGAAGGCCCCGTCTGGCCATCGCAGGCCGGCGAACATCCGCTGAGCGTCTTCCCGGATTTCAGTTCGCCGTCCACGCGCGAATGGTGGGGTAATCTTTACAAGAGCCTGCTCGACGTCGGCGTCGCCGGCATTTGGAATGATATGGACGAGCCGTCTGTGTTCGACATGCCGAACGGGACGATGCCTGCGGACGTGGTTTTCGACAATGAAGGCCAGCCGGCCTCCAGCCTCGAAATGCACAATACCTACGGCCAGCTCATGAGCCGTTCCACGTTTGAGGGCTTGAGCCGGTTGCAGCCGGATAAACGAGCATTTGTGCTCACGCGTTCCAGTTTCGCCGGGGGCCAGCGTTATGCCGCGGTTTGGACCGGCGATGCCACCGCGGATTGGTCATCGCTCCGCCAATCCGTATCCATGCTGCTCGGCCTGGGAATTTCCGGGTTTCCGTTTGTCGGCAGTGACATCGGCGGATTCGCCCGCATGCCCTCGGCTGAACTTTGCACGCGCTGGCTGCAAGCCGCCGTTTTCAATCCCTTCATGCGCATGCACACCTCCATTGAGAACCCGGACAAGGAGCCGTGGTCGTTCGGCTGGCGCTACGCGGCCATCAACAAACGCGCCATCGAATTACGCTACGAACTCCTGCCTTACATCTACAACGCAATGCAACAGGCCAGCCAAACCGGCGTGCCGGCGTTGCGTCCGTTGTTCCTGGATTATCCCGGTGACGAACTCACGGCCAAGATTGATGATGAATTTTTGTTCGGCTCCGACTTGCTGGTGGCGCCGGTGCTATGGGAAGGGGTGGAACAACGCTCTGTCTATCTTCCACCCGGCGTATGGTTCGATTATTGGACTGGCCGGCGCTATTCCGGCAATTCAACAATCGCCCTCCCGGTCACGATTGATTCCATCCCCATCTTCGTGCGCGGCGGCGGCTTTATTTTCCGCCAGCCCGTGGTGCAAAACACGGGTGAAATGCCCGGCAACCCTTTGCGTGTCTTGATTGCGCCCGCCGCAAAATCCGAATCGTTCCTGTACGAAGATGACGGTGAAAGCATGGCCTATCGCAATGGCGATTTCATGAAACGCGTCTTCCTTCAAAGCCGCGATGCGCAATCGCTCACCGTCGGGATTTCCGCGCCGAAAGGTCCTTACCGTCCCGCCCGGCGCGACCTGATTCTCGAAACATGGATGGACCGTGAACCCGGCACGGTGACGGAGCAGTCGGCCAACGGGGCGGCGAAGACATTGTCCCGAATGGGTCCCGATGATTTGGCCCGGTCGCCGTCCGGCTGGTCCTATTCCAACGGACTCTTGACGGTGAAGGACACGGACCATTTTGACGCGGTCAGTTACACAATTCAAGCCGGGCCGCTGAACTGAAAGCGCTTCATTGAAATGAATCCCCGCTCCCATAAGGTTTGTAGTTCCGCGTTCACGCGGTCCCTTTGTTTCTTCGCGTCCGTTGCATGAGACCATGAGGTTTGTAGTTCCGCGTTCACGCGGCCCCTTTGTTTCTTCGTGTCCATTGCATGAGACCATGAGGTTTGTAGTTCCGCGTTCACGCGGCCCCTTTGTTTCTTCGCGTCCATTGCATGAGACCGTGAGGTCTGTAGTTCCGCGTTCACGCGGCCCCTTTTGTTTCTTCGCGTCCATTGCGTGAGACCATGAGGTTTGTAGTTCCGCGTTCACGCGGCCCCTTTGTTTCTTCGTTCCATTGGTGTTAAAAATTTCTGCTTTCTTCTTTCTGTTTTTCCCCCGTCCCGCGCAGCAGCCCCCTTTTTTAGCCTTCAGCCTTTTATTTGAGGGTAGCGCGGACATTCCTGTCTGCGGGTTCGCGGGACATTCCTGTCCCGTGTTTCTCTTTTTCGTTTCAGCCTTCCTCCTGTTCATAACCTGTTGCCTTCTTTTCTTCATTCTTCACTTTGCGTTCGCAGGCAAACAGGGCTTCTGGAAATCACTCGTTGTTCCCTTCCGGAATACGTCCCCTCCAAAGCGCCAGAGGGCCGGCGCAGTCCAAAAGCTGGCCCGAATTTCCGGCGGTCTCCACGCAGTCGCTTGTCGTCTTGAAGTGCGGTGGCTGTGACACCGCTTTCAATCTGAGGGCGATCCCCAAATGTTCAAGCGTCACCTCAAGGATGAATCCGTGGACCTCGTTTATCTCGGTCCGCCCTTCAAATCCGCAACCCGAATACGCCGCCCCGCCGCAATAAGGCCGCCTTTGGCAAGTTATCTGCTCAAGAAAATCGGCCGTCGGCGCGGCATCTTCCAGAGTTGGCCGTGAATCGAATCCGGTTGAATCGCTTTTGATAAGAGCAGTCTGCCTTTGAGTTTCCTGGAATCGGTTCCGGCCGTGGACGCCAAGCTCAAAGCGCCGAACACGGCGGATGAGAAGTTTGAGGACGTGGTGAATTCGGCGAAGAACGCGGCTGTCTTGGTGTTGGTGTATTGACATGAAAACTGGCTGATAAAACGGACACCAAAACAGCTAAAACGGGTATAATCGGGTTAAGCAAAAAATCAGCCGTTCCTCTTGCTGGTCGAAATTCAAATTGGCGCGGGACAGCAATTAGAAACGGCTGAGAAAAACCAGGGGATTGGAAAAAAGGTTGAAAAAATGACTTGTAACCCTGTGGAGCAGGAAGAAAATCACGAATAAAGCCCACCCCGGTCGTGGGCATGAAACCAAACCCAACGCCGCTCTCGTCGCTCAGGGCTGACCTCGCACCCACATTTCGCCAAAAAGAGGCTTGATATGCTCCGGCCACGTGGCTAAAACCCCATTGTTGGGAAAATAACGCCCCGTAATCCATGAAACTGAAAATGTTCATCTTTGCCTTTGCGGCAGGAGTGTGCGCTTTTGGGTCATCATCGTCTGCGGCTGGGAGTCAAATACTACGCGGTCAAGTACCGGCAGCAATCGCGCGGTTGCATCTGCAACCGATTGGTCGCCTGCCAGCCACCAATCGCCTGCGTTTAGCGATTGGCTTGCCTTTGCGGAACAAAGAATCGCTCACCGATTTGCTTGAACAATTATATGATCCGACCAGCCCGAACTATCATCATTATCTCACGCCACAGCAATTCACGGAGAGATTTGGACCGACAGAGGAGGATTACCAATCGGTCATCGCTTTTGCCAACACAAATGGACTCACAATAACCGGCACATACTGCAACCGCGTCGTGCTGGATGTGTCGGGCAAAGTTTCAGACATTGAAAAAGCCTTTCATGTCAACTTGCGCCTTTATCAACACCCCATAGAAGAGCGCATTTTTTTTGCGCCGGACGTTGAACCTTCTGTGGACGCAGGACTGCCGATATTGGACATTAGTGGACTGGACAACTATACACTGCCACATTCAATGGTGCATTTAGAGCCATCTGCGGAAAGTGGAATTCCAGACATTGGTTCTGCAACAAACGGTTATTACATGGGCAACGATTTCAGAAATGCCTATGTTCCCGGCGTAACGCTTGACGGGTCGGGCCAAATTGTCGGGCTTGTGGATATTACTAATGGATATTACCCGGAAGACATCGAAGCTTACGAGCAGACCGCAGGGTTGACGAACGTCACTTTGCAGAATGTCCTGTTGGATGGTGCAAGTGGAATTCCCTCTCCCGACGACAACGTCACTGAATCAGAATTGGACATCGAAATGGCGATTTCGATGGCACCTCATCTGTCTGCCGTCGTTGTGTTTGAAGGTGATAAACTGAACGACATTCTCAACGCGATGGCTGCCAGTAACCAAATCAAACAATTCAGCGATTCTTGGACCTTTGATGAACCGAGCAATTCAACTGGTGATCAAATACTTCAACAAATGGCTGCACAAGGTCAGTCGTTTTTTAAGCCATCTGGAGACGGCGATGCTTGGACTAGCCCAATTCACTGGCCCACGGATAGTCCTTGGGTTACAAGCGTCGGAGGAACAGAATTGTCAATGCAAGGTCTGGGAACTTCGTATACTTCTGAAACTGTTTGGAATGTTGGCTATAGTCCCCCAGGATGGTCTGAAAATGGGGCTGGTTATGTGGGAAGCGGCGGCGGAATTAGCTCCAACTTTTCCATTCCGTGGTGGCAGACCAATACCGACATGAGTGCTAACGGAGGTTCGGCGACCATGCGTAATTTTCCAGATGTTGCTGCAGTTGCTTACAACATTTGGGTCACATACGGCACTAATCAAGAGCGCGTAACGAGTGGCACCAGTTGCGCTGCGCCATTGTGGGCGGGCTTCATGGCACTGGTGAATCAGAAGGCGGCAAGCGTTGGCGTGCCGCCAGTCGGATTTGCCAACCCGGTCATTTATGCCATTGGCAACGGGACAAACTACACGGAATGTTTTCACGACATCACGACGGGCAACAACACGAACAGCACTTCTCCGACAAACTTTTTTGCGACGACTGGTTATGATCTTTGCACGGGTTGGGGCACGCCCAATGGGAGCAATCTGATAACCGCCCTTATCTCCGAACCTTACAAGTCCATGCCGCCGGCCGTTACCACAGCCCCGCAGGGTCAAAGCGTTTCTCTCGGCGGCAGCGTCAGCTTTAACCTAACCGCCACTGGCGAATCTCCGTTGACACTCCAATGGTATCATGACGTAACGCCCCTCGCGAACGACGGAAGAACTCAGATTGCCAGCGCGCACGTCCTCGAAACGGTGAATACTTCCAGCTTGACTATCTCGAATATCCAAACCAGTGACATTGGGAATTACTATGTGGAGGCGGCTAATGCTCTCGGAAGCGTCACGAGTTCCGTTGCGGTTCTAACGGTTTATGTCCCCGCGCCGCCGTTCACAATAACCTTCGACAATTTGCCCACGCCTAATCCAACTGGCGATGGCTCTTTTGATGGGTCAGTCCCGAACTCATACAGCGGATTAACTTGGAGTAATTTTTCCATTATCAACGGAGTGTTGGAGACCAATAGCGGCTACGCGGCAGGCGTCATATCCTCAAACAACGTCGCGTATCACGGCGGCACGAATTTCGCCAGCATCAGCAGCGCCGTGCCGTTCGACCTGCTTTCAGCTTACCTCACCGCCGCATGGAACGACAGTTTACAAGTGCAAGTACTGGGTTATACCGCTTCAACGGAGACTTATTCCAATAGTTACACGTTGAGCGCAACCGGGCCAACATTTATCAATTTCGACTATCTTGGCGTGAATGAAGTTGATTTTACTTCTTCCGGCGGCACACACCATTCGGGCTACGCTGGTAATGGAACGCAATTTGTGATGGATAATATGACGATTGTGACTAATCTCGCCGTCAGCGTTTTGCCAACCATTCAAACGACTACGGAAGCGGGCAATACAATTATTTTCGGTTGGAATGCTATGCCGGGGCAGATGTACCAAGTGCAATGCGAGACAAATTTGACCCAATCTGACTGGAATAATTTGGGTGGCGCCATCACCGCGACCAATTCGACGATTTTTGAAGTAGATTCGATCAGCAACTCGCAGCGATTTTATCGCATTGTTCTGATGCCGTAAAAATCCGTACCACAATGACAAAAGCTGGCACATTTTGAGCAAAGATTTTCAGGCGGCCAGAGCCATGAGTTTATCGACATCGGCCTGGGCCATCCGTGGTTAATTCCGGTCTTCGTTTTCTTTGTTTTCTTTGTTTCCTTTTTTGTAAAAGTTTTTAGCCTTCAGCCTTTTTCTTTGCGGCCTTCGCGACCCTTGCGTGAGAAGGTGCTTTTCCCCATTCAAATTCGCGTCCCTTCGCGTTCATTCGCGTGAAAGCTTTTTTCTTTACCATCTGCGTTCATCTGCGTTATCAGCGGTTAATCCTGATTTTCCCCTCCAAAAATCACGTTCCTGGGCAACATGACGTGTTCCAGCTTCTGTGCTTAAATCGCCTCATGCGAAATTTGCAGTCGCCACCTTCGCGGAAAATTTAAATGAAAAATTCCAATCTTGCCGAAACCAAATCGCTGCTGTTGAAAATAGTGGCCGAGGCCCGGGAATTGAGACAGGCGGCAGGACGCCCCGTGACCGACGCCGTCGCGGCCTGGCTTGCGCCGCAATACCTGATGGCCGCGCGCGACGAGCTGTCGGCAAAAGCCGGAGCCGCCCGCTACGGTGCGTTGCGCACGGCCGCCAAAGCCGCCAGCGGAAACCCCTCCTGCTGAATCCGGGGCAAACCCAGTCAAACCCAGTCAAACCGAATCCGGCCCAATCCAACCAATTTTTTATATGCAACAATACAACCGCAGCCGAAATACATAAGGGGCTTTGAAATGGAATTGTTTTTTAAAAAGAGACACCGTCTGTCCCGGTCCTTGCCGCCGTCAAATTCGCGTCAATTCGCGTCAATTCGCGGTTCAAATCTCCGTCAATCAATGTTCCTGTGGTTAAATCCGGTCTTCGTTTCCTTTTGTAAAGTTTTAGCCTTCCCTGTCAGCCATAGCCTCAGCGGCGACGGCGGAAGCCTTCAGCCTTTTTCTTTGCGGCCTTTGTGGCCTTTGCGTGAGAATGAGCTTTCCCCATTCAAATTCGCGTCAGTTCGCGCCAATTCGCGTAAAATTTACTGTCGAATTTACTGTCGTTTCCCCTTATATTACCCACGTTTACTCATGTTTACTCATGAAAATAATAATCCCCCGCAAATGAATGACACCGCGGAAAAATTGCACCGGCCCGGCCTTTGTTTCCCCCCGTGTAACTCTTCTTTGCATTCTCTGTACTGCAATACGTCCAAGTCACGTAACTTCGCGAGGATTTCTTGTGCAACTGCAAAACGTCATTTTGTTTCCTTTGGTTTCGGCTCTGCTGGCTGTGTTCTTTCGCGGCTAAAAAACCCGTCCGGCTATGCGTGATCTGCGCCCATCTGCGTCATCAGCGGTTTCCCCTTTCCGCATTCTTGCGCTGCTCTTCTTCTCCGTCCTTTCTGTCGCCGCCGGTCCGTTCACTGTCCCCGTCACCCGCTGCGCGGATGAGATTTTGCGGCGCCAAACGTCCGACGGCGCCATTGTAATGGGTGCCATTCAAACAACCAATAACGTCAGTCCTTATTTTGCCAACCTTGCCGCCATCGGTTTGGTGAAGGCCTCGCAGGAAACCGGCAATCGTCGCTACCTGTCCGCGGCGGAACATTGGTTCGATTGGTACGCCGCGCGCATGAACCCGAACGGAACCGTCTTCGATTACACGGGTACCCCGGCAGCGTGGCGGTCCACGGGCGATTTCGATTCGACAGATTCCTACGCTGCCACGGCCTTGGAACTGCTGGATGCCATTGAACACCAGGACAAAGTCTGGGCCTGCGCCCGCTATGCCAGGGCGTCTCGCGCCATCGCCGCCATCCGGCTAACTCTGCAAGCCAATGGTCTGACCCTGGCAAAGCCGGGTTGGCCGATTGCATATCCATGGACAACATTGAGGCGATGCGAGGACTGCGCGCGGCGGCGCGGATGGCGGCCGTGACCGGTCATCCCGCCGACGCGGCCGCGTGGGGCCAAATGGCGAGCCGCATGGAGGCGTCCATCGCCACCAACCTTTGGGACACCGGGCAGGCCGCCTATTTAGTTGGAATTCAATCGAATGGCGCGCGATTCGCGGCCCAAAATACCTGGTATCCCGGCTTGATGGCCGATTTGATGGCCGTGGGCCTGGGGCAGGATTCAAGCCGCAATCGAAATCTTTACCAACGGTTGATTGCTGAAGATGCGGCGACGATTCCGGCAAGGGCAGCGACGGAGAACGACGTGGAACATCTCGTCTGGTGGGGCTATGCGGCCCGGTCCGCCGGTGACCAACCGCGCTTCGAAAAGATCCAAGCGGAACTGTCCACGGCGATGGCCAAGCCTCTGCCCGTTGCCAATACCGCCTTGCTGGGACATGTGTGCCGCTTGCTGGCGGGACAGTAAGTCAAAAAATTGAGCCGCGAGCAGGGATTGGACACCCATGTAAAATCAGAATTGTCGTATGGCCAAAGCCCAAACGCGAAGCGTTCGAGCTTTACTTCCTCGAAGGCTTTTGAGCCGGAAGAAATCGCGATGTTCATTGGACAGCCGTCCAATTCTTTGCGGGAACTTATCGGCCTCCTTAAACGGCGGCTCCGGCCTAAATCTTTTCTAATTCTGGTTCCCGTCGCCATCACTGCCCCGAATTGACAGTCTTTTTGACCTGCGGATAAATAGTCATTTTACTTGTCATTAAAATTCGATTATAATGTGCAACTCTGGTTATGAGTGACAAATCCAATGGAGAAAAGTCGCGATGCACAATGGGGATGAAGGGGTTGGACGACATTCTTGGTGGTGGCCTGCCCCGTAATCGCGTTTACCTTATAAAGGGAGATCCCGGCGTGGGCAAAACCACGCTGGCGCTGCAATTTTTGTTGGAAGGCGCGCGCCTGGGCGAGGGCGGCCTTTATATCACCCTCTCGGAAACCAAGGAAGAGCTGGCAATGGTGGCCGATTCGCATGGATGGGATTTGGGAAAAATTCATTTGTTTGAGTTGTCAGCCGTGGAAGAAAAACTCAAAGGTGAAACGGAAAGCACATTTTTTCATCCCTCGGAAGTGGAGTTAAATCGGACGACAAAGGCATTGCTGGATGAAGTGGAGCGGGTGAAGCCGGCGCGCGTGGTATTTGATTCGCTTTCGGAAATGCGCATGCTGGCGGAAACCCCGTTGCGTTATCGCCGCCAGATTTTGCAGTTGAAACAATTTTTTTCAGGGCGCAAATGCACGGTCCTCCTGCTGGACGACCTCACGTCGGGCGCGGAAGATTTGCAAATTGAGAGCATTGCCCACGGCGTATTGAGCCTGCAACGGTCGTCGCCGGAATACGGCATTGCGCGCCGGCATCTGCAGGTCCAAAAGATTCGCGGTGTAAGATTCCGCGAAGGCAACCATGATTTCGTCATCGAGAAAGGCGGGCTGGTGATTTTTCCGCGGCTGGTGGCGGCGGAACATCATTTCAACTTCCAGCGGGAAAGTTTTTCCAGTGAAATCGGGGAATTGGATGCGTTGCTGGGCGGCGGATTGGATCGTGGCACAAGCAACATGCTGATGGGGCCGCCGGGCACCGGGAAATCCACCATTGCCATTCTGTTCGCGCTCGTGGCGGCGAAGCGTCATGAAAAAGTGCTGCTTTTTATCTTCGATGAAACGGTGGGGACGCTGGTGAACCGCGCGACGCAATTAGGAATGGAAATCGAGCCGCATATCAAAAGCGGGCTGATCGAAGCGCAAAAGATTGATCCCGCGGAAATTTCCCCCGGTGAGCTGGCGCACCAAATTCAATCGGCTGTATCACGGGACAACGTCCGCATGGTCATCATTGACAGCATCAATGGCTATCTCAATGCAATGCCCGGCGGAAAAGTATTTAAACCTGCAACTGCATGAGTTGCTCTCGTTCCTCAACCAGCAGGGCATTGTCACCGTCATGGTGCTGGCGCAGCAGGGGTTGGTGGGAAATATGCGGTCCACCGTGGACCTTACGTATCTGGCCGATACGGTGGTGATCTTTCGCTATTTTGAAGAACGCGGCGCGGTAAAACAGGCGTTATCTGTCATCAAAAAAAGGAGCGGAAATCACGAACGCACCATCCGCGAAATGAAAATCGGCAAAAATGGGATTGAGATAGGCCAGCCATTGATCAATTTACAAGGAGTGTTGACTGGCGTACCTTCATTTGTGGAAGACAAAAAAGGTGACGAGTAACACGGAATTGGCCCGGGCGGAAGCTGAAACATGGCCGACAGAGAAAGTGTCGATGCTTGAACGCCGTGTTTTGATTTTTGCGCCGACGGGAAACGACGCGCGGCTTACCGCTGAATTTTTGGCAAAAAACAATGTGCCTCCGCAAGTGTGCTCCAGCGTGTCGGGGCTTTGCGACGAATTCCGCCGGGGATGCGGGGCGATTATTCTGGCGGAAGAAGCGTTGCTCGAAAGATCCATCCTCACGTTGGTCCAACATCTTGCCGCGCAGCCTGCCTGGTCGGACATTCCCATTATTCTCATTACCAGCGGCGGCGAAGTGAGCCAGACAGAACTGCGCCGCCTTGCCATTTTTGGTCCGGGCGGCAATGTCACGGTGCTGGAACGGCCGTTCCGTCCGGCCACGCTTATCAGCACCGTGGAAGTGGCCTTGCGCACCCGGCAGCGGCAGTATGAAGCGCGTGATTCGGTGGAGGAATTGAAGCGCGCCCACGATAAAGCGCAGGCCGCCTCGCGCGCCAAGGATGATTTTTTGGCCGCGCTTTCGCACGAATTGCGCACACCATTGAACCCCGCCCTGTTAATCGCCAGCGAAGCCGCGGAGGATTATGCGCTGCCCGAAGAAGTGCGTTTGAACTTTGAAACCATTCGCAAGAACATCGAGCTGGAAGCGCGGCTGATTGATGACCTGCTCGATTTAACCCGTGTCACGCACGGCAAATTGGAATTGCAACTCGCTCCGGCGCCGGTCGGGCGGTTGATAGCGGATGCGATAGAAACGTGTCTGGACGATCTGAATCACAAGAAACTGTCCCTCGTCCGTGATATTCAATATTTTCAAAAGACCATTCTGGTGGATGGCGCGCGCATCACCCAAATCCTTTGGAATTTGTTGAAGAACGCCATCAAATTCACACCACCGGGAGGCACGATTACGATTCGGACCCGCATCGAACAGGGTGGCGATTCCGAATATCTGACCATTGAAGTCCAAGACACCGGCCCCGGCATTAAACCGGAGCAGCTTGGACGCATCTTTGATGCGTTTGAGCAGGCCGACCGCAGCATCACGCGGCAATTCGGCGGACTCGGTTTGGGTCTGGCCATCAGCAAAGCCATTGCCGAACGCCACAACGGCTCGCTCACGGCCGCGAGCGAAGGGGTTGGCCATGGCAGCACCTTCACCCTGACACTTCCCTTCAAAACATCCGGGGAGCCAGAGATGGCCGAAACGGGCCTTTCGGATGCAAACAAGGTTTCGGATACCGTCGTTCCAATTGCGAGCACTGACCGTCCCCTAAGGATCCTGCTGGTGGAAGACCATCCCGACACCGCCCAATCGTTGAGCAACATCCTGGGGCGGCGCGGGTATGTTGTGAAGATTGCGTTCGATGTGGGCGCCGGGCTTAAACTGGCCGCCGCCGAGTCATTTGATTTGGTGATGAGCGATCTCGGTCTTCCTGACGCCACGGGTTATGATTTGATGAGACAAATTCGCCAAAATTATTCCGTGCCCGGCATTGCCTTGAGCGGTTACGGAATGGAGGAAGACCTGCGCAAATGCCATGAAGCGGGATTTAGCGGGCACTTGGTCAAACCCATTGAAATTTCCCGGCTTGAAGAAGCAATCTCCCGAGTTGTCCACTGCAATAGAAAGGCAAAAACCTCATGAACCTCGAACGGCTCTTCTTTTCAGCCTGTCGTTCGCATTGTTGCTGCCAGCTTTCAAATTTGGTCGTCGTAGCTTTTGTCATCACTTAACCATCTGCCTGAGTAAATTTTCTGTAACCTTTGCCGGGATTTTTCTAAAGTCAGGATAATGGCGTCGAACGAAAGCCATCGTCCTGGCGATGGCGCGGCCATGGGCGCGCCGGCATTTGTGACGACTCATTGGTCGGTCGTGCTGACCGCGACCGGCGCGGACACCACCAAAGCCCGGGCTGCGCTGGAACATCTCTGGTGGCAAATCTGGATCAATTCGGACAGGAAGCACCTGTGCCCACCTCGGAATTTGAATACTCGCCGCCGGACCTGCAAATGGAGTGGAAATGGCAGGGTTGGGGGTATAATGGGACACCGGGAGACGGCAAACTCGCAGGCGCCTGGTCCCAGGGTGGGGGCGGCTTTTCATTGGTCTTTGAAAGAGGGAACTAATTTATTAGAATCACCCGTAATTCCAGGAAGTTTAATTTGTGCCAATCCGCGCTCCGATGAAAGAGTTCTTATTGACCCTGCCATGGAACATCATCGGATGCTTCAGGGGCCGGAAGATTTTTTGGCACTTTGCGGCAATTATTCTCACATGGATTCTCGTCACTTCGGGATTCGATTGGTTCTATTTTCACTCCACGCGAAGTCGTGAGCTTCGGTCATGGATGTTTCCCGCCGTCATCATCGGCCAACTTTTGCCCATGACACTGCCGCTCCTGCTCTTACTGATTGGCGGCATTTTCAGAAGCGCCACCGCGAAACGCACAGGATGGGCCATCGGCCAGGCTGCGCTTCTGGGCCTGGCCGTTTCATCCGCCTATAAAACCATTACCGGACGTCCCCATCCTCCGCGTGGCACGGCGTTGGATATGAGCCATGTTTTCCGGTTCGGTTTTATGCGTGGCGGCATTTTTTGGGGATGGCCTTCATCCCATGCGACCACTGCCGTTGCAATGGCGGTTACGGTTTTTATCCTCTTTCCGGAAAAGAAGTGGCTGCGTATCGCGGCCATTCTCTATGCCTGCTATATCGGCATCGGCGTTTCCATGACCATCCATTGGTTCTCGGATTCCGCGGCGGGAGCCATCATTGGAATCGTCATTGGGACGACGGTGGGGAAAAGTTATGCGGCAATGGATTTACTGAGTCGAGGAAATGGCGTTCAAAATGTCCCGCAAGGCACATAACGCCATACGCCCCGCCCAAAGCGCAATTGATCGAATTGAGGCCCAGTGGCGGGAGTTTTGGAAATGAGCAACCAATTGGGCTTCGGTTTGATTTGGAAGGCCAGCCCTGAGGAGGCACTCCGGGCAAAGCCCCATCGGCACATCCAGCGGCAGCGCTTTCCGGCAATTTGGGCAGATTTTAATCGTTTCCATAATATTTGTCTTTCTACTAATTACTTCGGAAACGGCAGCCAAGAGTCACACAAAAAATCGTTAAATCACACAAATCATCCCGACAGCACGGACACCAAGTGGCGCAGTTCTTCGTCCACCTCGTCCGGTTCGGCCACAGTCTGGGCAATTTCGTCGCGCAGCAACTGGCGATAACGCTGGCGCAAGCGATACACGGCGGTCTTGACTGCGCCCTCAGTCACACCGAGTTTGACTGCCAGGTTGGCGTAGGGTTGGTCGTCGCCCTCGCCCACAAGGCAGGGGTGCAAGGCGGCGAAAAAAGCCTCCCGACCTTCCTGGTCGTATTCCGCGCGCAGCCTGTGCAGGACCTTATCGAGCAAGGTCAAAGCCCAACGCCGTTCGTAAATCTGCTCCGGAGTGACATTGTCTGACGGTTCATGACCGTAACGAGTCTCCGCCGTGTCCAATTGCAACGGCACGGGCACCAGGCCGCCCCCCCGTTTTTGCGCATGTGCCTTATCCCATTCATCGGCGAGAAAATGGTTCATAAGCGACAAGAGAAAGGAACGAAACCGTCCCCTTTGCTGGTCGGCACGTCCGATCCAGTTGCGTTCAAGCAGGCGCGCGAAAAATTCCTGGGTCAGGTCCTGGGCGTCCGCGGGCGAATGACCGCGGCGGCGCACGTAGGCGTAGAGCGGAAACCAATAAGTGCGGCAAAGTTTTTCCAGCGCCGCGCCGGCGTGGGTGGTATCGCCGTGTCCCGCCGCCAGGACGACCGACCAGCGGGTGGTGGCAAAGACGGTCGGCGGTTGGGCAGCGCCGGGAGTTGAAGGCGGATTAGACGGAGCAGTTTGGGTTGAAGTGCTCACCGGGGATGAGCGTAGCCGAACAGGGAGGGGAGGAAAAGTAGAAAGCAGACGGCGGGGGAAAAAGGGGAATCTTTGACACGAATTGGCGCGAAGGGCTTTTTAGTAATCTGCTCAAAACCGGCCGTGGCGAGGAGCTGGCTTTTCCGCGACAAATTTATAGGTTCCCGATCCGACATTCAAATAGATTATATCCCTTCTTTGTTTAATGAACTTTACGCCTTCTGCTTTCTTCACCGGCGTTCCGCTTTCAGTGACGTTGGCAACATACGTTGCCGGGATGCAGACGGTCGCCCTGGTATTGGCGGGGATGGTCACTTCGAGCGTGAACCGGTTGCCATCTATTTTCCAATCAGTCGAAATCAAACCGTGGATGGAATCGTAGCTGGCCTTGGCCCAACTGAGGCCCGGGCCAATAACCGGGTCAATTAAAATAGTTTTGCAGCCCGGGCTGGCGGGTCGGATGCCTCCAATATCGGCCATAAGAAATTCGCCGCAGGATCCCAGCGCATAATGGTTGAAAGAGTTCATCT
The DNA here is from genome assembly GCA_963755515.1 of uncultured Verrucomicrobiae bacterium. GTDB lineage: Bacteria > Verrucomicrobiota > Verrucomicrobiia > Limisphaerales > UBA11358 > UBA11358. The sequence continues at coordinate 58,614 of CAVWKA010000003.1, forward strand.
GGGGATCCTGAAAGCCTTTGTCCGGGGTCCACCCATTCCATCGTTCCCAAATGGTCGTGGCCCCATGTTCCACTGGAAACAGCCAGGAGGGATAGGTGTCCTGCAATAACAAACGATAGGCGGCGTCGGCCTTGCCCATCTGGGCCAATGTCGGCAGCAAATAACCGACGCCCAAAAATCCTGTGGAAAGATGCCAGTCTCTTTTTTTAATGTTGTCTTCAAGATGTTCCGCGGCTTTGGCACGAAGGCGGTTAGGCAGCAGGTCAAAGTTAAGCGCCAGGAGATAAGCGGTTTGAGTGTCTCCTTCGACATGGCCGTCGCGCGCGACGTACTTTTTAATGAAAGCGGCTTTGATTTTCTTAAACAATTTTTGGTATTTGGCGGCGTCGTGAGAACGGCCCAGAGCCGCGCAAGACTCGGCCACGAGATGGGTGGAATAGGCGAAGTAGGCGGTTCCGATCAAATCCTTGGGTGTATTGGCATTGACGGAAAGCCAGTCGCCATAATCGCTGCCTCTATCCCGGTCACGAATCAAACCGTCGCTGTGCCGGCGCAGATATTCCACCCATTGGATCATGGACGGCAGATGCTCTTCAAGAATCCTTTTGTCGCCGTAAACCTGATAGATTGTCCAGGGACAGATTACGCCGGCATCGCCCCAACCCGGGGCGCCAGGGCGGCCCGGGGCGTCGTTTGGACTTACGTCGCTAAAGGCGCCTTCCGAGGACCGCCCGTCCTCGACATCCATCAGCCATTTGGTAAAAAATGCAGCTACATCGGCATTGTACGTGGCGGTTTTGATGAAGACCTCAGCATCACCCATCCAGCCCATCCGCTCATCGCGCTGGGGACAATCTGTGGGGACGCTGAGATAGTTGCCCCGTTGACTCCATTGGATGTTCGACTCGAGCTGGTTGAGGAGCGGATCTGAACACGCGAAGTGGCCGACCGACGGAGTCGCCGTACCGATGACAATGCCTGTGACGGCATTGGTCCCGGGATCTGTCGCCAGACCCGTGACTTCAACGTAGCGGAACCCGTGGTAGGTGAAGCGCGGCTGCCAGACTTCTGTGCCGGTTCCTTTGCAGATATAACGATCTATTGATGGCGCCCCGCGAAGATTGTTGGTATAGACGATGCCGTCAGCCTTGAGCATTTCGCCATGGCGCAGGGTAATCTCGGTTCCGGCAGGCGCCGAAACTTTCAGCCGGACAACGCCCACCATGTTTTGTCCCAGATCATAAGTCCAATGGCCCGGCTGTGGCTCGGTCTCCCGCCGTGGTTTTAATTCCAGAAGTTCTTCGACTGGTTGCATGACTTGCGATTGGATGAGAATGGAAGGCTCATTGCGCAGCGTCACCGGCGCCCATTGACGGTCCTCCAGACCCGGCTCATCCCAGCCTTTGATCTCCTTGCGCGCGTCGTAATCTTCTCCCATCATGATATCGGAAGATAGAATCGGGCTGGGGTGCGATTTCCACGACGAGTCGGTCACGATTCGCCTGGTGGCGCCGTCCGCGCAGGTCACTTCGAGTTGGGCCAGCAAGGCGGGCGCTTTTCCATATAACTGGAATCCGCCATTGCCAATATGGCCGCTATACCAGCCATTTGCCAGAATCGCCGCCATCGCGTTATCACCTTCTTGAAGCAGGCCGGTAACATCATAAGCCTGATAACGCACCCGTTTGTGGTAATCAGTCCAATCGGGCGCGAGCACATGGTCTCCCACACGGCGGCCGTTAATGTCAATCTGATAAAGGCCCAAAGCGGTTACATAGAGAACAGCCCGCCGCACGGGGCTGTCCAAACCAAAACTCTTCCGGAGGTAAGGCAGAACGGCTGCGTCGGGGGGAATTACCACCGGCTGATCCTCGCCAATTTCCAAGGTGCGCGCCTGACCGTTCCATTCGTAGTCCAGTCGCAATTTTTTATGGTGGTTGGGAGCCGGATCCCCTCCAAGAGTCTTGTTATTAACGATGATTGAAAGAGTATTGGTGACCACGTTGCGGACCACGGCAGCCGTCACGTCGGTGGCATTGGTGCCATCACTGGCCTCATAGGTTGCTCGACGAATGATTAAACGGGACGCGGGATCAAGCTCGGGCGCGCCCGCGCTGATCCATTCAGCCGTCCAATCCCCCGGCTCAAGCAAGCCCATCTCCCAGTGGGCCGCCGGACTCCAGGCACTGCGACCGTCCTGATCCCAGATCCGCACTTTCCAGTAGCAGTCCTCGCGTGAGGCCAGCGGCAGGCCTTGGTAAACGATTTGACTAGTGTCATTGGAGCGGACTTCGCCGGTGTCCCACAAATCGGCTTTGTCCGCCTCCAGGGATTCGGGAGAGGAAGCGACCATGATTTGGTACGCGGATTGTTGCTCGCCTCGCCGCCCGGAATTGATAATCCAGCTCAAACGCGGATTAACGGCATCAATGCCCAATGGATTGACGAGATATTCGCAGCGCAGGCAACTGACGCGGGCAATAGAATCGGTTGTTTGGCCGGAACTTTCATCGGTCGGAATGAGAACCAACATAATCAAGAAAATCGGGAGCAGAAATACAGGTTGTAGCGGTTTCATTTGAAATCGAATTGCATTCATTTTAATGGAGTCTGTTATTTGTAACCATTGAATAGAGGCGATTATGGCGGGTCGGCCCCGGTTTCCGAGGCGAATCTGTAATTACCGGAACCAACCTGGCAAACGACTGCTCCGGGAACAACACGAACCAGGGTGACTCCCTCCGACGCTGCCGCCGGCTGGCCGGATTCAGTCACCACATCGGGACCGGACGCCGGAATAAACACGGTCGCCGTGGTGTTTGCGGGAACGGTCGCATCCAGTTCAAATTTCCCGTCGTGGCATTTCCAATTGATGACAATCCTGCCGCGCGGAGAATCATAGCTGGCGTTGCACCACGATACTTCCCTTGTTGGACGCGGGCGAATTGTAAATGATTGGTAACCCGGATGCTGCTCGTCCGGGTTCAGCCCGGCGACATTTCGCCAAAGCCATTCGCTCGCGGCGCTATGGGTCCAGTGGTCCAAGGATAGATTTCGTGTGTTGGCGTCAAAGGCCTCCCACAAGGTAGTGCTGGTGTCGGCCATATAACCCCATGAAGGCATCCCGCGCTGGTCCATCATGAGCGCGGCCGCGTCATTGTGGCCGAAGGCGGACAGGGCCAACAACAAGTCAATGCTGCTCCAAAATCCGGTCGTGGGGTGATACTGATTCGCGGCCACCAGGTGAACCAGACGGTTCACGGCCTCAGAACGCAACGGTTCGTCAAGTAAATCGAATTGCAGCGCGAGGGCATAGCTGCCCTGTGTGTCCTCCGACTCCGTGTGGTCAGGTCCATACGTGGCGGACGTGATTATTAAAGAGTTCTCGCTGTCGCCGGCAAGATGAACCAACCCATCTTCCGGGAACGATTGTTTATAGCCTTTCTTCCCGATGTCATAGGAAAGCCAAAGTCTCTTTTCCTGCCGAGGCGCCGGGTCGTCGTCAAAAACATTATTTTTAACCTCGAAGTCGAGTCTCTCATTTTTTACCAGGGCGCGGACAATGTCCGTAACATCTCGCGAGGCCGGTTTTTGTTCCCGGACAATTCCAGCCGGGCTGAGGTAGGCATTGACAAACGCTTGCCGAATGCCTTGAAACAAAGAGCGATAGCGTTCCGCGTCGGCGTCGTCTCCCAGCACTTGCGCCATGCGCGATACCAAGTCGGCTGAGTGGGCAAAGAATGCTGTCGCGCCAATTTCCTTGGGAGTCGGAGTTCCGGCGCTCATCCAGTCGCCCCAGTCCATGCCGCGATTGTTTTGCCACAGCAAATCCGGATTACTGGCGTGAATGAAATCCACCCAACGGCGCGCCGCCTCAAACTGCCGGGCCAGCAAACGCCGGTCGCCGGTATTCACATAGGTTTGCCACGGCAGGGAGACACCCGCATCTGCCCATCCCGGCGAACCCACGCAGTTCGTGGTTCCGCGCAGGTGTGCCTGCGGACAAATGTCGGTGAAGCGACCATCAGCCAGCTGGTCGTCCCGCAAGTCCTGAGCGTACTTTTCCAGGAATGCCGCAGCATCGAAATTAAACAACAAAGATTGCACACAAGGCCGGATATCGCCTGTCCAGGCCAGACGTTCAGCACGCGCAGCGCAACCAGCGGGCACGTCAAATAGCAGGTTGGCCTGGGTCCAGACCGCCGCCTTTTGGATCCGATTGTATAACTCGTTTGAACATTCGAAATGACCGGCAATCGGCGTATCGGTGCGCAGGTTGACGGCCACCAAGGTGTCGGGTTTTAGTTCGCCGGGGAATCCCGATAACTCCACATAACGGAAGCCGTGGTAGGTGAAGTGGGGTTCCAGGACGCGCGGCCCGTGCCCATCCAGAATATAGTCTTCCTCTTGCGGTGTGCCCCAAAGGTTTTTTACATCAATTTCGCCATTCGGTAAAACTTCCTCCGCGTGACGCAGACGCAAGTGCGTGCCGGCCGGACCATCCGCTTTTAACCGGCACCAGCCGGATATTTCCTGCCCGAAATCAAACACAAAAACGCCGGGTCTAATTTCTTTGACAGCCACGGGTTGCAGGTCGCCAATCTCCCGCACGGGCTGGCTGCGCTGCCACACCAGGGCCGTATTGTCGCGCGGTTGGGTCCAAACAGGCCGCCAGGCGTGATCGTCGAATCCTGGTTGATCCCAGCCGGACATTTCCCGGCGGCAGTCATAACCTTCGCCATCCAGTAAATCAGACCAGCGAACAGGCCCATCCAAAGTGCTGCGCCATTGACCATCGGTGCCAATGGTTAAGTGCTTGCCGTCCAACAGTTCAACATCAAGTTGAGCGATGAATTGAGGGAAGTAGCCGTAAATGCAACGGTTATCAAACAAGTTCATGTGACCGGCATACCACCCATAACCGAGCAGGGCGCCGATGGCGTTTGTGCCGCGACGGAGAAGTTTGGTGACATCGTAGGTTTGGTATTGAATACGCACATCATAATCGGTGAAGCCCGGAGCGAGCAGTTGGTCGCCGACCCGTTTTCCGTTGATTCGCACCTCATAGAAGCCGCGCGCGGCGACATAGAGCGAAGCCCGGCGAATTTTGCCGGAAAGGTTGAACTCCCGGCGCATCATTGGCACTCTTGATACTTCAGACTTCGCCGGGACGCCTTCCATGCCCGCGGCAATGGCCGGCGAGTCGCCGGCCAGCATCACGTCCGCCTTGCCGTCCACCAAGAAACGTTTGGACCAGCCATTCGATTCAACGGAATCCGAGCATTGCACGCCTGCTCCGATGGCAATGGATTGGGTCCCGTCAAAGACGGCCAGGCCCCCCAAAGCCACGGCATAGTCCCGGCCATCCCAGCAGGAAAGGCGAGTGACGGTGAGACGAACGTATCGCGCCGCAACCGTATTGAATTGAAACCGGCAGGAATTATCGCGCGGATTCGGAAAATCGGATGCGGTTTCATCCACCACGGATTGGGCATCGCTGAAATTCGGGTTCACGGCGGTCTCGACCTTGAAACGGACAGGGAACATCGCGGTGCGGAAATCTTTATTTTGGCCCGGGGGACGAGCGGGGATTATGTCAATGGCATCCATTTGTTTAACGCTGCCGATATCCAGGACGATCCATTTGACGGCATCGGGCCGGGACGCAAGTTCGCTGCGGTAACAATGGATCGGCGTCATGGGACGATTGGCCGGGTCGGCAAGGAGGGGATCACTAATCCACTGCGCGGACCAATCTCCCGGCTTGAGCAGGCCCATGGACCATGAAGCCGGCTGGCTCCAATTGGAGGGCTTTCCAAAGCCATCCCAAATACGCACTTTCCAATAACATTGTGTTCGAGACGGCAGGGATTGTCCGGCGTACTCCACTTGCGTTGATTTATCGGATAATACTTTGCCGCTGTCCCACAAGTCGCCCTTGCCATTCGCCAGCAGCTCTGCCGAGGAGGCAACCATGACCTCGTAAGCGGCCTGGGTTTCATTCCGGCGATCCGATTCGATAATCCAGCTCAACTCCGGCTGGGGTTCGTCAATGCCCAGGGGATTGCGACGGGACTCGCAATGCAGATCGCCCACAGTGACGGCAGCAGCGACTTTTGCCGCAACCATACTCACCATGAGCCACCAAACCGTCAATTTCTTAACCATACCTTCGCTTTATTCGCCGAATAATCATCACATTTATATCCATCAAGGAACTCATTCAATCAGATGCTAAAAGATTGCGCCCGGCATGGAAACGCTCCAATTCATGGAGCCTTTGTCAAACCTTCCCATTTGACCACCCAGGCGCCGTCATCGGGAAAGCCGGGGGCGGGTTTGCCGACGGGCGCGCCATCCCATCCCGCCGCCATCATTGCCACGGCATAAAGCAGACCACCGTTGCCGGGCAAATAAGGACAGGAACCGCCGGTGTTGAGTCCACTGGAGCGCAACGCGCCAGTAGCCAAGTTCAAATATCGTGTTGCGCCGAAGGGTGCGGTTATCGCCTTCGTAGGCGGGCCAGACGGGATAAAGGTCGTAATGCCCGGTGACCTCATCCCACGTGGGGTAATCGGCCATGAAATCAGCGGTGCCGAAAACAACGTCCCTCCATTTGTCGAGAGTAGCGTCTGTGGGATGCAGCCGGTGGTCCAGCTCGGCGAAAAAAATCGGGTGAGGCTCTCTCCAGAGCAGCGCCATCTCGGGTGGCCAGCCGTCGTTATATCCGTTTGGCCCGGTTGACTTGGGCCACATCAGGCCTTGATAATCAAAATTTTTGGCGATCGCGCGCGCGACGGGGCTGATGCGTTGGTAAATGGTCAGCGCCTTTTCCGCCAAGGGCCAACGACCCCACAGGGCATAGTGGGCCAAATGCCACCAGATCATTTCGAAGTGCCACTTGGCATCCCAGGGATCGGTTCCAGTCAGACCGCATTCGGCGGGCGGATTGTCACCGGCGGATTGCACTGCAAGCTCGTATTGGGAAAGCACAATCCGGCGTTCCAATTCCATCCAGCGCGGATCGCTGCTTCCCGATAGATCCATTGCCCCGCCACTTGTCCAAAAAGCCGGCCAAAATGCCGCGCACGCCGTCTTGATGTTTTCAAAGTCGGTCACGCCTGGCGGAAGCGGGAAGCTATGCCAACACCAATGGGACATGGTGTTGCCGCCGATGGTTTCCAAGCCGGTGCCGTCCGCGTTGAAGGCGAAATTGCCATTACCCAGGGGAATCTGGCCGTCGAGGCTGGGCCAATCAATATTGTGCCGGATCACCAGCGCATGACGGTCAATGGCTCTTCTATTCTTTGGAACCACGACGCCCCCGGCGGCCCAGCTAAACGAAGGCGTCACGGTCAACGCGGAAGCGATGAATGAAGTGTTGCGGATGAACTTTCGGCGATTCATTTTTTAGGCCGCGTGCTTGCGGCTTTCGGTGACGGATTTTGTATTGTTGGTCACAGTTGAGACAGGCGCGGTGTGTTCCAGTTCAAAACGGCCGCCATCGTTCGTTTAAAAGTCATTACCCAAATGGTCACACCGCGGTCGGAAAGCGGCGCCATTGCAGAAGCTCCACGTTTGAGTTCAAAGGAGGCGTTCGGTGAGCGCTTTGGCGACCGCGCCCGTACGATTGTGAACGTGCAACTTGGTGTAAATGTTGCGGAGGTGGGTATCCACCGTGTGATAACTCAGGGACAAATTGTCTGCAATTTCCTTTTTAATCAGTCCCCGGGTCATCAACTCCAGAATTTTCCGTTCGCGAGAGGTGAGTCCGTAGTCTTGTTCTTGTTTGGGCCGGGCCATTTTGGAAAACATTTCCAACACGGAACTGGCCACGCGCGGCGCCATGGGCGCGCCGCCCGCCAGCGCCTCGTGGATGGATTCAACAATATGGTCCACGGGCGACGTCTTGAGCAGGTACCCGGAGGCGCCGGCACAAATGGCCTTGAAAATCTTTTCGTGATCGTCAAACACGGTCAGCATGACAATGCGCGTGGAAGGCGAAACGGATTTAATTTTTTGCACCGCCTCGATCCCATTTTGGCCGGGCAGTTCCACGTCCAGCAGCACGACATCCGGCACCCCGCCGCCGCGCAGAGCATCCAAAGCGTCTTCGGCGTTGGCAAAATGCCGTGAACATTCAATGCCGTCTATGCCGTTCAGCACCCTGGCCACAGTTGCACGGAACGTGTGGTTGTCCTCCACCAACCAGACGCTGACGGCCGGCCGGAAATTAAAACTTGCGCCGGTTGCTTTGCCTGTTTTCGTAACGCTTTCCATCTGTTCACAAGGATAATTGAGCTACCCTGAACGTAGCAGTTTCTTCAAATAGCACCAGTCCCGCGTTCGCGTGATGGGTGCGACCAGCGTCACTGCCGTGCCGAAACCGGGCCGGCTTTCAATCGTAATCTGCCCGCCAATTTCGGCCGCGCGCCGCTTCATGTTTTTTAACCCGTTGCCGGCGTATTTCTGATCCCGATCGAAACCCACGCCGTTATCATGCACGCAAAATTGAAATGCGCCGTCATTGCGGCGCACCGAGATTCCGACACTCGTGGCATGGGAATGCGTGAGCAGATTGTGGAGTGTTTCCTTGAAGAGCGGCGGAACGTTGCGACGGAACGCGAGGGGCAAGCTTGTGGAATCGAAATCCCCAACCTGGTCAAATTTGACCTCCAGCGCCGGAAGCATCACGCGAGCCGTTCCGTGCAGGCGGGCGACCAGGTCGCTTAGCCGGTCATGCGTTGGGTCAATGAGCCAGACGATGTCGCGGAGAGTGTCAATTGTTTGGGTTGCGAGGTTTCGTACCTGGGTGGCGTCCGAGCGGGAGGGCGTTTGCTCCATGATTTGAGAAAGCAGCGAAATGCTGCCCAGATTGGCCCCGACTTCGTCGTGCAAATCGCGCGCGATGCGAAGGCGTAGTTTTTCAAGCGTCCTGAAGCGGGCAATTCGAAAGGAATAAATCGCGAGCAGGACCGCGGTCAAAAACAAGCCGGTGGCGATCTCAAACCACCAGGTCTGCCAGAAATATGGCAACACGATGAGCCGGGTGGTGGCTCCAGCGTCGTTCCAGACACCATCGTTGTTGCAAGCCTGCACTTCAAACTGGTAGTTGCCTGGCGGAAGGAAGCTATAACTTGCCGTGTGATGGGTGCCACCGTCCACCCAATTGGGTTCCAAACCAATTAGCCGCCATCTAAATCTCACCTTGTCCGGGGAAGTAAAGCTCATTGCCGCGAATTTAAATTCGAAATAGTGGCCGCCCGCGGCAATGCGCATTCGATCGGGCACGCGCGCGCCGGGTTGCGTGGGCGAAACGGGGTCATCGGTCATCCGTTTCCCATCAACCAAGACTTCCTCCAACTGCACCGGGGGCGGGCGTGGATTAAAATGCAGTGCCAGTGGGTTGACCCAGACCGGACCTTTGATTGTGGAGAACCACAAACGGCCGTCCCGGCTCTTCCAACAGGCCGGTTGAATGTTGCCGGAACATTCCAGACTTGGCAGCCCGTCGTATTTTCCATAAGTGATGAAATTGATGGGACTGTTAGAATCAGTTGCAAAGTTATTCAAGTCGCTTTTGGCCACGCGCGCAATGCCGGCCCGGGTGCCCAGCCAAAGCTCGCCACGATCGTCCTCCAAAATCTGGCTGACATCCTCATTGGGCAGGCCATTCTGGGTTGTGTAACGCGTGAAGTGGCCGTCTTCGAATCGCAAAAGACCCCCGCCGAGTGAACCAATCCAAAGGACACCGTCGGTGTCAAAGTGCAACGCCCAAAAACGTTCGCGGCCGAAAAGCGTGCCGGAATAGGAAGGGGTCGTCTGATCCTGGTTCGTCTCACTCACCAAATTGGGGGACAAATCCGAGGGACGGTACGATTCAAATTTTCCCGCATGGTATCGGCGCAATTCTCCGGCGGCGGTTCCGAACCACATATCGCCAGCCGAATCCTCGGCGATGGATAAAACATACGCCGGCGAGAAACCATCGGTCTGCGTAAATGTTTTGAGCACACCCTTCTGCCAGCGATAGAGGCCGAATTCGTTGCCAATCCACAGTGCGCCCGTGTGATCAAGATACAGGCAGCGAACCACGGTGCCGATGTCAGTCGAGGCGAATGGCCGGCTGAACACACCGTTGTCCAGGAGCCACAAGCCATTACACGCCGTGCCGACCCACATTTGGTTCGACCCCGCGGGCAGCACCGTGGCCTCAAAACCCGCCGATGGTTGCGCTGGAGGCGTGAAGGTGGTGAAGCGGCCATCTTGCCAGCGCACGACTTCCTGTCGTGCCGAGCCGAACCACATGGCGCCTTGAGCATCCTCGCAAACCGAACGGACCGATCGGGTCTGCACATCTTCCGGCGGCCAGACGGTGTGAAAAATACGCGGACGAACGCAGGCCAGCCCGCCGTCGGTCAATCCGACCCAAAAGTTCCCCTCGCTATCTTCGCACCAACACTCAAAAAGAGTGTTCGGCAAACCTTGTTGAATGCCAACCCGTGAAACATGGCCACCACGGTCAACATGCCAAAGGCCGTCGCCATATTCTATCACCCAGACACCGCCTTGGGTGTCACCGTAGATCGCCAGGGGACGGGTGGACGGCTGAAACTTGCCGTCCCACCCCTCCGCTTCCGTCAGCCATCGTCGGTTGGCGCATCTTCTTAATTTGTCATCGGTGCGCACCCAAAAAGTTCCGTCGTGGCAGACGGCCACATCCCGAACGGCCAGTTCCGGCTCACCATTGGTGGGAGTCATGTTGACGAACGTATTTCCATCCCAGACGGCGATTGCCTTGTCTGTTCCCACCCAGATTCGGTCGGTGTCATCTTTGAATAATACGTTGACCTGCTGATTCGTCAGTCCCGGCGGATTGTCCATCCTGACGACTTTCTCACCTTGAATCTGTGCCAGATGTCCGTCCGATGTTCGATACCAAATGGTCCCCGCACGATCTTCACAGGGAGGCCCCAAAAAACCGGCCGGTGTCTCAAATGTCGCCCAACTGTTTGTGCCATTGACATTCGTGCCGCGAAACAACCACAGGCCGAGGGACGAGAGGACAACCTGGTTGCTCTGCCACGACACGATGCTATCCACCCGACTTGCCGGAATCTGCCCGTTCTCAAACTCAAAGTGAAATTTTCCGTCTCGATAGGAGCTCAAACTGCCGTCAACGCCTCCGATCCATAACGTCCCGCCGGCGTCCACCAACAGCTTGTGAATCTCCATTGATTTGAGTTCGGGCGTATTGCCGGGATGAAAGTTGGCGAAGCTCGAGCCGTCAAACCGCGCCAATCCGCCGAGCAATGTTCCGGCCCAGAGATAACCGTCCGGCGTTTGCACAATGCTGATCACCGTGCTTTGGGGCAAACCTGAATCCGTGTCCCACGCCTGCGCCACATAGTCGTCGGACGAAGACAAAGATTGGGCCGCGCCTTGGAAGCAAATCAAAAGCGGAAATACCAACAAAAGAGATTTGACGCAGGCTTTCATTGGATATGCAGGCCACGCTAATGTATCAAGCCGAAGGCGATCTTACAAGTATGGATAACGGTAGATCGCGGGCGATTCGGCGTATCTCGCGCAGGGTTAAGAAACGCCCTGGGGGCCGCGCCAATTCTTAATTCGATTGGACCTGGAAAAACGCCGCGGGATTTGTCGGTTTGAATGTGAGAGGCGACGCAGCGCCCGTTATGGCCGACCACGGGCCGGCCAAGTTGGTTGCTTCCAGGAGTGTGCCTTGCGACCAAGTCAGGGTCACATTGCCGTTGACAAGCGGGCTGACGGACAAGGTGATGGGTGGGGGCTTAACACTCGCATTATAAATGGCCGCCACCTGATTGCTCGAAAGCGCGGATAGAAAAACGCACGCATCCGCGATTTTTCCGGGGAAGGTCCTGGCACCAACGCCGCCGCCGGTGTCGCCGGCCTCGTCGTCGCCAATCCGCCAAGCCACCCCAATCGGCTCGGAATCATGGGCGATGGAATTGACCGCCGTCTGGACGCCGTTGGTGCTGATCAGGTAAATCGTCGCCGCGGTCGGTTGAATGACCAACGCCACAAGGGACCATTGGTTGGCCGGCGGGTACAACCCGCTGTTGAAGCTCCACGTTGAATTTTGGTTCCAAGTATAACCCAATTCGCTCATGCCGCTGCCGTTGACATTTCCGCCGAAACCAAAGCCCTCACCTCCCTGACTGATGTCGCCCCGGTCCATCAGCAAACCCGCCCAATTCTGCACCGGCCCGCCGGGGTTGATCCACATTGCATAGGTCAGACCGCTGGCCTGCAGGCCTCCAACCGAGGCCGCCACAAAGCAGTTGGTGGCGGCGTTGGCAAAAGTTTCCAAGGCCGTGTTATTGGCCGGAAATCCGGCATTGACCGGCGGTTGAGGGCCCTGGACGCCATTGAACCCGTTCCAGCAACTCGAGCCATAGAGACCAAACACATCATTCCCACTGGCATCATAGGCGGGCACACGGCCGCTGGCGGGGTTATTGGTTTCGTTCAACGGCCAAAAGGCCACCGGATCGTATGACAAGATCAGGGCGCCGTAGGTGCCCGGGCCGGGCGGGGCCTGGTCGGCCAGCACTGTCAGCGTGGAAGGGGAACTGGAAACCGGGCCGCCCACCGAGTTGTTGGCCACAACGCTGTAGGTCCCCGCGTTGGTCAACTGGAGATTGGCCAAAACCAAAGTGTTGCTGAGGGCGCTGGGGTTGCTGGCAGCGGAAATTGGCACGGGACCGCTGCCCGTATTTACCATCCATTGGTAGCTGATCGGCAGCGTGCCAATAAATGAGGCCGAATACGTCTCGGTTTGTCCAACGTAACCAAAATTGACAGGCGCGGGCGCAATGTCGGTCGCCAGTTGGGGCGCGCTGGCCGCGATGATTGTCAACGTCAATACCGCGCTGATGGAACTGCCCGAGTCATTGTTGACGATTACCGCATAGTTATAATTGCCCGGCGCAAAGGAGGCGGTATTCACGATGAAAGTGCTGCCGGTGGCACCGGCAATATTGGTGGGGGTGTTCCCGCTGCCGCCGTCTGTGAGCCATTGATAATTAAAGGGCCCCGGGCCCACGGGCGCCTCGGACAGCGTGACTGTTGTGCCGGCGTAGATGGGGGTTACATTGGGGGAATAGGTCGGCAAGATGGCGTAAGACACCTGTGGAAGGCTCAAGCCCAGATCAAAGGTGGCGCTTGAAGTGCGGGCCTGGCCATAAGTGACAGCGCCACCTTGCGCTGGAATCTGGCATATCTGGAAGGAGAGTTGGCTGCCGTCGAAGGGGCTGCCACTTTGGTCGGCGATCTCCTCATAATCACCCCCAATGCCGGTGGCCAGACCAAAAGCGCAGGCATACTGGCCATTGGGCGCCAGCGGCACATTCAGGCCCTGCCATTGGAACCAGTCTCCTTGGTTGCCGCCGGCGCTGGCTTGGTAGCTGGCCGTCAGGGTGGCCGTGTTTCCGTTGTCGGACAAGGAGTAGATATACAAGTCATAAAGCTGGACGTTGCCAAAGTCGCTTCCGTTGCCCGCGCTCTTCCATGCCACGGTGTTCAGCACATAGCCGGTGGCGTTCGTCCCCGTGGCAAAAGTTTGTCCGCACCATTCGTTATGATTCGCGCCGTTGTCGGTGTAGTAATTGAGATAGTCATTATTTTGATCCGTATTCAGCAACTGGAAGATGTCATACTCGCCAGGCGTCGGGGCGCCGGCCCCAATATCCGGCATGGTAGCTTGGCCTTCGGGCTTCGCGCCGGCCTGGGCGGAATCGGCGCTGACACCAGCGCTGTTGGTCGCGGACACGACATAGTAATAAGTCAATGTGTTTGTCAAACCTGTGTCAACAAAAGTGGTGTTGGTTGCCAAGCCAACAACCGCGTAAGGTCCGCCATTGGTGGTGGAGCGCTTCACGTAATAGGCCGTGGCCGCGGGACTGGCGCTCCAAGCCAGGCTGATGGCGGTGCTGCTAAAAGGAGCGGCCGTCAGACCGGTCGGGGTGGTCGGCGCGGGCAGTGGGAGCGGAGTGGCGCTCACCTCGATGGAATCAGCGCCCGCGCCGTTCGTGTTCATGGCCGAAACCACGTAGTAATACGTGACGCCATTGGTCACTTCTGTGTCCGTAAAAAAGCTGTCCGAGTTGTCTTGAGCCACCGTCGTATAAGGTCCGCCACTAGTCGTTGAGCGGTTGACATTGTAACTGATTGCTCCGGGCACATTGTCCCAGTTCAACCAAATCCGGCCGTTGCCGGCCGCCGCCAGCAAATCAACCGGCGCCGGCGGCGGCGGCAGGCTTAGTGCCGCGGTAATGGCGACATTGGTCGAATCCAAACCACTTGCGCTGGCGGTCAAGGTGATGGTTCCGGCCTCATTGGTGGATTGAACGAGGACTTGGGCCAAGCCGTTGAAAACGGAACGGACGGCGGAGGCGGGGGTGGCGGGCTTGTCCGCCTGGTGGCATGCCGGATCGCCGTTGCCCACGCCAATAATGTTGCCGCCGGTGATCGTGAAGCTGACGCTGTTGGTCGCAGTGGGCACAACGTTGCCTTGCGCATCCACCACCGCCACGCTCACCACGGACACATCCATGCCATCGGCCAGAATCGCGCGGCGATCGGGTTGAAGCGAAATACCGGCAGGCACACCCGTGGTGGCGATCGTGTTGGTAATCACCGGCCGCCCGTTTCGGTAGCCAACCGCCTCCAAGGCGCCGGGCGCATAGGGCACGTTCCATTGCTCGTGGTTCATGACGTTGACCTGTTGCGCGCCCTGGCTCACGCCGTTAGCGAACAATTCCACCGCGTCGCAATCGCTGAAGCACCAGACATTGATCGTCTGGCCTTGCTCCCCGGCCCAATTCCAGTGTGGGAAAATGTGCAACACGGTTTTTCCCGTCCAGTTGGCCTGGTAATAGTAATAGACGTCCTTCGGGAAACCGCAGGTGTCCATGGCGCCAAATTCGGAACTGATATTGGGCCATCCGAACGGCGTCGGTTCGCCGCGATAATCGAAACCGGTCCAGTCGCAGGCACCGCCATCCCAGGGCCGCGCTGTGTAATACTGCCACCAAGCCTCGGCTGTGGAACAATAGCTGCCTGCAAGGTTGACATCGTAAGCGGAAACATACGTCGAAGAATTGGCATAAATCCCGCGCGTGAAAATCGTGCTGGCTTCCTCGGTGCCGAAACAGGGCATCGTTGGATTGCTGCTGTGGAAACTATCCTCGCCGCCGTGGTTCAAGTAATTGAAACCCTGAACATCAAGCACTGTGGAAAATCCGTCCGCCGCGCCGCTCGACCATTGATCCATCGCCGCCGTGCATTTGCGGGACGGGTCCAACTGGTGAACCAGATTCACCATCACCTGCATGATGGGAGCGCCAGTGGTGTTGTCGGTTTCGAGAGGTTCTTCATTGGCCAATGACCAGCAGAAAACGCACGGATGATTGCGATCGCGGAGAATCAGTCTTTGCAGTTCACTCAACGGTTCCGCGTTGGCGCCGATTCTCCGGTTCTCATCCAGCACCAACATGCCCAACTGGTCGCAAGCATCGAGCAATTCCGGCGTGGGCGGCCCGTGCGCCGTGCGGTAAACGTTGCAGCCCATTTCCTTCAGCCGCTCAATACGGTAATACTGGAGGCGATCCGGCAACGCGGTGCCCACGCCGGCGTGGTCCTGGTGATTACACGCGCCCTGAATTTTTACGCTCCGGCCGTTGAGAAACAGTCCCAGGTTCGGGTCGAATTGGATCGTCCGGATCCCGAATGGAGTTTGATAGATGTCGTTGGTCGTGCCCGCTTGCGTGACCGTGGAAACGAGTTGATAAAGGTTTGGCGATTGCAGCGACCAGAGTTGGGCGTTGGTCACCTGGAGCGTTTGCGTTACGACGAGGTTCGTGCCCGCCGCGATGACAAGGCTGTTCGTCGTCGTTGTTGAAACCGCATTGCCGTTGGGAGCCAGAATCGTAGAGATCAAGCCACAGGTTGCCGGGAAATTGGTGTTGTCGTTGTTTATTTGTGTTTGCACGGTGACTGTCGCGTTCGAACCAGTGACTGCGCTGGTGACAAATGTTCCCCAGTGTGCGACGTGGAGAGGCGAGGTTGTTACGAGCCAGACGTGGCGATAGATGCCCGCGCCTTCGTAAAACCAGCCTTCGAACCGGCTGGCATCCACGCGAACGACCAGCACGTTCGTCCCGCCGGGATTCGCGTATTGGCTGATGTCGAAATAAAAGCTGCTGTAACCGCTGACATTGCGACCCAAAATATGACCGTTGAGCCAGACCAGACAGTTGCGATAGACACCGTCGAACTCCAGCGACAACGTCTGGCCGGCGTCACTGGCCGGCAGTGTGAACGCGCGGCGATACCATGCGATGGTGTTTGAGCTGGTCACCCCGCTGATTCCGGCCTTGTAACCGTGCCCCGCATCAGCCGAGGAATCGAACGGCAGCGCCACCACCCAGTCGTGCGGCAGGTTGAGCAGTTGCCACGAACTGTCATCGAAGTTGGTTTGCACGAAGGAAACATTCTCGCCCATGTGTGTGGCAACCGGATCCACCCGCAGGGTTTCCATATAGGTTTCCGAATCGGTTCCGCTGACCTCGTCTGCCTCTAATTTCGGCAGGTAGGAAATTTCGGGGTAGTAAGCCACGTTGGTTTCGGCCGAATTGGTCAATATGTCCGCGGGATCGCCCAATTCGAACCGCCAGCCGGTGTCAATCAATTGCCGCTGCCGCGCATTCTGTGCTTCCCCGGATGAAATAACAGCGAAGGCAAAAACAGCCGCCACTACAAGTCTCGATGACGTTTTCATTGATTTGCAGAAATTCGGGCGATTCGGTTCGTTCGTCGAAAAAAAACTCCCGGTCCACTGTGGACCGGAGTGATGACCAACCCAAAGTAAGGCCGTAATCTTTTCTTACGCGCGACGGAAGCGACGGATGAGCGCCAACAAGCCAAGTCCCGCGGCCGCCAGCACGGGGGCCGAGGGTTCCGGAACCGCAGCGATGTCAAGGTTGGCAATGCCGGCCTCATTAAAATCACCACTGCCATCGACGGTCAAAAAGCCCGCCTCATCGCCTGCCGTGAGAGCAGTTGTCAGTTCGAACGAGTCAACCAAGCCCAGGCCGGTGTCCTCGCCGTTGGCAGGGTCAGCATTATTGTAGAGCAGGACATACGTTGTGCCGTCGAACGGAGAGGTGGTTCCCGCCGCATTGCCACTCAAAGTTACCGTCCAACCATCGCTGATGGCATAACCGGCGGTATCTTGGGCCAAAGTGCTAATCTTAGCGCCACCGTTGAATATTTGGATGCCACCATTACCTTGAACCAAAAAACCAAACTGACCGGAATCGTTCGGGGCAGCGGCCGTGCCGACACTGAATGACGTCCAGTCTGTGCCGCCTTGGCCGTTAAAAGTACCCTGGTAAAGGTTGAAGCTGATACTCAAGGCCATTCCGCCATCCACTGTGTCGTTTAAAGCGAGATTGTTGAGAACCCATCCATTATTATACAGCATAAGGAAATCGGTGTTGTCGTCGGCCGACAAGTTGCCGGTGGCGGATTGTCCGCCAGGTTGGCCAACATACGTATTGTTTCCCACCTGGTCCTGGCCAGAACTATTGTAGGAGTACGTCGAAGGAGCCGCCGTGCCAGTCTGGCGGGTTGAAAGCTGATTATTTATAGCACCTCCAGAACCAGCACCCGCAGGGGTAACCGTGAAGTTATCCGTCAGAATGGTTGTTTGCGCGCTGACTGTTTGAGCAACCGCCAGCACCGACGTTGCGATGGTCGCAATGAGGAATGTTTTTTTCATATTTTGATTGGCGCCGTGATTCGCAGGAACTTTACAAAATCAAAGCCTGAATGTATATCACGCAAACGCGGGATGGGTGACAAAACTCATCCTTTCGGCGAGAAATGGAACAGATCTCATTGTAGGATGCCCGAAGCTTGGTGTTCTCCGCAGTTTCCTTTCACCAACGTTCTCTCAACATCCTAATATACAATGGATTACGAAAGGCCCGATTGGATTTCCGATGAATTTTAAAGCCTTATTAACGATGACAATCCCCGCGAACGCGGGTTTTAACATCCCGTGTTTGCGTGATTGGCGTTCGGGTATTTTTACCGTATTTTGAAATAATGGCCACTGCATACATTAGCGCAAACAAAATGTGAATTTATGAAGAAAACAATCCTGAGTGTAATTATTGCAACCTCGGTGCTGGCAGTTGCTCCAACAGTGAGCGCACAAATCACTATTCTCACGGATAATTTCACGGTCGCCAGCGGTGGTGACGCGAATAATCAGCTTGCAGCCCGCCAGACTGGCGCATGGGCTCCATCGGCATATACACAAAGCGGTCAGGACCAGACGGGCAACACTGGAACGGATGTTGGCCAACCAGGCGGAGCCGCCAACAGTGATTACCTTTTATTGTATAATGGCGGATGGGTTTACAACGATCTTGCTTTCAACGACAAGGTGGTCAATGGAGGCGCCCTGAGCATCAGCTTCAACATTTACCAAGGTGTCTTTAACAAGCAAAACGCCACAGACTGGACGTGTTTCTCCATCGGAACGGGAACACCCGCCCCGAACCGCGCCGGTCAGTTTGGTTTTTTGGTTCGAGGCAATGGTGGCATGCAGGTATTCAACGGGAATAGTGAAGCTAGTAACGAGAGCACGCAGGATGCCCCCGGGTACGTGACGAGCGATGGCTGGACGGTGATTTTAAGTGGTAACGCGGACGGAACCGGCTCTCCGTTCGATGGGACAACGTATGTCCAGCTCTACAATAACAGTGACCCGGCTCAAAGCCCCGCCGAGACTGGCTTGGGTCTGGTTATCTCCTTTCAACTGACAACCCCTCTCGCCTCGGGCGATACGACAGGCTTTTTATGCGCGGATGGCAGTGGTGATTATAATGAGAGCGGCATCGCCAACATTGATATTCTGGCGTTGGGTTCGACTAATTACCCCCCTTCGCCCATCCTGACGCAGGACACGTTGCCGAGCCATGCTGAGACGGTCGTTGGGGATGGGATCAGCTTCACGGCGGATTATAGCAATTCTCCGCCGGCCAACCTGCAATGGGTGGTTATCAGCGGCGGGGTGACGAACAACGTTGCGGGAGCCAACGTTTCCGGGGCCAACACAACCACACTCACGATTACCAATTTGCAAGTGACCAATTCCGCTTATTATTCGCTGGAAGCGGTAAATGCGACCAACAGCGGGCTGGTTACGTATAGCTCGCCGGCCCAGCTCCTGGTGAGCAACGCGCCGGCGGCGGAAGGCGGTATGATCACAAGCTTTGCCGACCAATGGGGTGTTGGTTCCATCAGCCCGGAAAACGAAAGCACAAACTTTTATTCCACTTGGACCCCGGACATCAACAACGACTTGATCTATGAATCGTTTCCCAATGCCACCGGAAACGGCAATTTCGGGCTGGCCGGTTGCAATGGTGATCCCTCTGTGCTCACTGACGGCGCGATCGGCTATTTCAGCTATGACTCTGGCAGCGCCACCGAGGTGTCGTGCGGCGCGGCGAATGCCAACGCCGGCCAGTCGGTGACGTACACCTTGCCGTCAGCGGCGTACGGCTACGACATTACCAACATCGTTGTCTATGGCGGATGGGGCGACAACTCTCAGGACGAGCAAAAATATCAGGTTTGGTACTCCACCCCCGCGGCTCCGAACAACTTTAACTATCTGACGTCAGTGGATTACCTCCCGCCGGGAGTTCCAGCCGGCGATCAGGTGGCCACCCGCACGACGCTTTCCGCAGCGACGACAAACGGGTTGGTTCAGGGCGTGGCCGCGATTGAGTTCATTTTTCAAGTGAGTCCCGGCCCGGAGAACGGGTATTCAGGTTATTCCGAGATTATTGTGCAGGGCCAACCCTCGACGTCGGCTGCTCCGGAATTGACGCAGGACATCGCGCCGGCCACCGCTGTCACCGTCGTTGGGGATCAGATCAGCTTTTCGCCCCAATTTAGCGGCGCAATGAGCTATCAATGGCTGAAAAACGGAACGAACATTCCCGGCGCCACCAGCGCGACGCTGACGTTGAACAATCTGCAGGTTACAGATACTGCCACCAACCCTGGTTACAGCCTTGAGGCATTGAACAACGGGGTGCCCGCATTCAGCGGCGCCTGCGCGCTCACGGTCAATCCGATACCGGCGGCGGTAACGAACGTGATCACTGAGATAGCCGCCCAGACCGAGAGTGGCACGAGCTTTACTCCCACGTGGACTATAGACACTGCCAACGATCTGATTTACAACGAAACCCCGGGCAGTTCCGCTGGAGATTTCGATTTGGAAAACCAGGCCGGTGACCGGAACGTTGACACGCTGACCGAGGGCGGCAGTCTTGAGATTCAACTGGTTGGAAGCCCAACCACGTGCAGCCCGAACTATGTGACCGCCGGCAACGACGATGGCAATGCGGGGGCGAATGTGACCTACCTCCTCACCAATTCTGTCAATGGATATAATCTGACCAATATCACAGTTTATGGCGGCTGGGCGGATGCGGGCCGGGATCAGCAGGCTTATACCGTCTATTATGCGACGGCGGCGAACCCGGCAAATTTCGTTCGACTGGCGGTCGTGAATTATCTTCCCGCAGATCCCAGCGGCTGGCTGTCCGGGACGCGAGCAACGCTGGTTCCCGCAACGGGATCGCTCGCCACGAACGTGGGGGCGGTGATGTTTAACTTCACCAGTCCGCCCGGGGAGAATGGCTATCAAGGCTACGCACAAATAACTGTTTCAGGCTTTGCCTCGGCCACGGCTCCGTCCGGACCGGTTGAGATGGCGACCTATGAGACCAATGCCACCCCCGACTGGGTGGTGGCATCCCCCAACCTGATTGCCGGGCAATTGCCAAGCAGTTATGACACCAACGCCGGCGACAGCTTTACAGCGGATGGCGAGGGTGGCAACAGTAATGGCGGCTTGCCCGCGTTGACGGATGGCGTTATTGGAACGGCGATTGGCGAAGGGGCGTCGTGCGGTGGCGCCGGCCAAGGCGGCGGCACTTTCGTTACCTACACCCCCACCAACGGCAGTTGGACTTTGACCAACATTGTTGTTTACACCGGTTGGCCCGATTTTGGCCGGGTCGGGCAATTCTATAACCTCTCCTATTCCACCGCGGCGGCGCCAACGACGTTCCTGCCGTTGACCAGTGTATTTTACAACCCGAGCTTCAACACCGGAACACCGTGGGCCACCCGCGTGATCATTGCGCCCCCGGTTGGCCAGACGGTGCTCGCCACGAATGTTGCCGCCGTCCATTTCGACTTCACGCCCCAGGGAACCTTGGATTACGGTTATTCGTCTTACACCGAAATCGTGTTGCAAGGCACGAACGTGCCGTCGGTGGTTGTGATTCCCCCGGTGTTGAGCACACCCAGGGTCTCCGCCGGCAACCTAATCCTAACGGGCATGAATGGCACGCCAAACAGCAGTTACACTTTGCTGACCGCGACCAATTTGTCGCCACCGGTCATCTGGACGACAAATACCACCGGCACGCTGAATGGATCGGGCGGCTTTTCGAATTCCATTCCGATCAGCCCGAACAATCCGGGGAGATTTTTCAGACTGGAGTTGCCATGAGATTGGATTTACAGCAACGGACGCCAGACGCCCCGGCATACGGTCCTTGGGAGTCTGATCTGACAAGAGTCCTGAAGCGGTTATGTTTAAATGAAGATTTGCAGATTGAATGAGAAGAATTTTGGCAGGGGCCATCGGGAAAGCCAGGCATTCACCCTGATCGAACTGTTAGTGGTAATTGCCATAATTGCCATCCTGGCGGCGTTGCTGCTTCCCGCATTGAATGCGGCCAAACAAAGCGCATACAAGGCGCAATGCGCCAGCAATCTCAGGCAATGGGGCCCTGCCGTGTACATGTATGCCGGAGACAATAATAATCATTTCCCGGACCTTACCGCTGCAAATCCAAACGCCGCCGGGGCCAAGGATTTTGCCTGGATGCCATTGAGCTTTAATACCTGGTTTTACACGCCATATTTATATAAAAATATTATTAATGTGACCGGGTCGAGTGGCGTGGCGTTGAATACCGTGCTGTATTGCCCAACCGATTTGTATCATCGGGCGGTTGCAGGAGACCCCGCCTATCAGAACCTCATCGGTTATAATTATCTGCCCGGACGGGATCCGGCTGACGCGGGCGGGGAGTTTGTTGGTTACGCTGGTCCTGTGAGTGGCTGGATGACCAATCGTGTAACGATGGGCACAAAATGGCATTTGGCGCCTATCATGATGGATCGCTTGGAATGTAATTACACCACCAGTGCATCGTGGGCGGCTATTGTTAACGGGAAATCGGTTCCGGACGGGGTCCATCGTAATATGTTCGGAGTTCCAGTGGGCGGCAATTTTCTTTATGAGGATGGGAGCGTTTCCTGGCTGAAATTTACCTGGAACAACAGGTTTACAGATCCAATCACGCAAAGCGGAGCCATAGGCCTGGGATGCAAGGGGAACCCGAATGAGGATTACTTTGTGCCCGCCAATGGGGGATATGGCCCATGGTAAGAACCGTCCGAACCCTCGATAATATCTTGCCCGAACACCGAACCGCATTTTCATTCATGAGGCAGTTCAAATTTGTCGTTGCCATCGCCGCCAGCAGAGTCTTTCTCCAAATGGCAGCATTGGCGGCCAATGGCCAGGCAGCCATATCCAACAGCAACTATTAACGACAAATTGAAAAACAACCAAACCAAATCATCTGTTCTTCTGGCCGTCTGCCTGCTGGCCGGCTTTGCCTTGACCTCCCGGGCGCAGATCACCGCAAACTATCAGAGCACCGGCAGTTCCTCCAGCGCCTATGACGGAAGTATCACGGTAAACCTTATTCAAAATGGCCAGAGTTCGTTGAGCAATGTGACGGCGTCCCCCGTCACGCTCTTTTCCGCGTCGGGTCTCAACGACGGCAGCGCGGCCGGCACTGCCAACATGGCTTATTACGCGGTGACCGGCGGCGGCTTGCCCGCTACAATAACCTTCAACCTTTCCGCCGGCTACAGTATTACCAACATTCAGGTCATCAGCGGCTGGACGGATCACAACCTCGGCGAGCAGTGTTTTCAGCTTTTGCTTTCGGTGAATGGCGGCGCTTTTACGAATTATGGCACTTTTACAAACAATACTCCCCACGGAACCGGAAGCAGTGCGCAAGGTTCCTACCTGACAACTCTGATCGCCGGCTCGGGAACCATCGCCACGAATGTGACCGGCGTCCAGTTCATCTTCATGAATCCCGACACGAACAGTCCCGGCAGCGACCCTGAGAACCCCAACGTTGGCATCAGCCAAGCGGGCGGAGGGTCCGAGGGGGGCACGGTGATTTACGAACTCCAGGTTTTTGGAACATTTTATACAAACTTGAACGTGACGCCGCTTCCGCCTTTTTTAATTTCCGTCACAGACACCAACTTATTGAGCGGGCTGACACTCAACGACTGGGTATGCGAGACGAATTCCATCAGTTCGACGGTGGAAGGAGCTTCCTTTATGGTGGGATTCAATGGCACCCAGCAGGTCGCGTTAAAGGTGAACAACAGCCAACTGGCAGGAGTCGTCGCGTCGGATTATCCCATCATCGCCTGGTCGGTCAACGGCGGACCCTTTGAAAACCACCAACTGGCGGCGACGGATTCTGCCATAATGCTGGCTTCAGGAGTCACCAACCCGGTGATTGATTTTTACATCGAAGGCATGTCGCCGTTTGAGGATCGTTATATTGGCAACGTGCCGACCAACTCGGTCCAGATCACCGGGTTTCTCGTTGATTCAAACGCTTCAACGGCGGCGGTGGCCCAACCGGGCAAGTTCTGGCTGAACATCGGCGATTCGATCATGGCCGGCGATGCGGCTTTGTATGCCGCCGGGCAAGGGCGCCCCCCGAATGACGGTTGGGCCGCGGCGGATGACGCTCGCGCCAGTTACGGCTATCTGCTGGCCAGGCACTATGGTTATCAGGAAACGCGTCTCGCGTACGGCGGCTACGACTGGGGCGGCGTGGCTACTCTGCCGCCACTCGCTACGCTGATTGACCGGAAGACTTCGACCATCAGCCGCTTAACCAACGGTCATCTGGATCCCATACCCAATGTCGTGCTGATTAATCTTGGTGAAAATGGCGCGCCGGCCCTGGCGGATGTCACCAATGCCCTCGTCAAACTGCGCAGCCGGGTCAATCCCGCCACCAAAATTATCGTCATGGTTCCGGTTTCCGGCGCTGCAGAATCTCAAATCATCCAAGCCTTTAACAGTTATACCAATTCCACGCAGGATACCAATGCTTTTCTCGTGGACCTGGGCCCGATCACTTATCCAACGGCTGATGGCACACATCCGATCGCCCTGGGTCATCAAATTATTTACCAGGACGCGCTGCCATTTTTTGATCGGCTCGTCGCGCCCGCGATCCTCCAGAATACTCAGTATGCCACCAATTCCAGCGCCTTCGACGGAGATATTGCGGTCAATCTTATCCAGTCTGGGCAAAGCTCGTTGAGCAGCGTGTCCGTAAGCCATGACCCTCGCGCTCTGGGAGGTTTTCTTACCGGCGGTCTCAATGACGGCAGCGCGGCTGGCCCAGCCAACATGGCCTATTACGGCAACGATGACTCCGAGGGCGGCAATCTGCCCGTCACGATCACATTCAATCTGAACACCAACATCGCCAGTGGCTATAATGTCAACAGCATCCAGGCCATTACCGGCTGGACGGACTCCGACCTGGCCAACCAGAACTTTCAACTCCTGTTCTCGGTGAACGGCGGCCCCTTCACCCCCTGCGGAGCGTTCATGAACACGACGAACACCGACACTCTCAACGATGGCAATAACGCCATCCTGGAAACGTTGACAAGCGTTTCAGGGGGTCCCATTGCCAGCGGCGTGACCGGCGTCCAGTTCTTGTTCTCGAATCCCGGCGGCGTTCAGGATGGCGCCGGCGGCACGGTAGTCCGCGAACTTCAGGTCTTTGGGACACCCATCGTCAATCTGGCCGTTGAACCTGTTGCCGGCGATAAGCTACAACTCACTTGGCCACAGGGCGTCCTGCTGGAAACCACCAATGTTGCCAGCCAGTGGGTTACCAATTTCGGCGCAAACTCACCGCTGACAATCAATCCAACCAGCGCTCAAATGTATTATCGGGTGCTAGTTCAATGATTCACATATTACATGCCGTTCGGCGATCAATTTCTATGAATATTGCGGGAAATGTTCCGGGAAAGACAGGCGCGATCATTGTGCTGTTCCTTTTGTTTGGAGGCGCAGGCGCTTTGGCGCAGAGCGAGCTGTCGGTCGTTGATTTGCAGTGCTCGCATCGCGTGAATCCATTGGGCATCGGTGATGTGAACCCCACGCTTTCCTGGCAATTGCAAAGCACCGGTCAAGGGACGGCTTATCGGGGAGAAGCGCAGACCGCCTACGAAATTCAGGTCGGATCGTCGGAGGGGACGGCGAATTTGTGGGACAGCGGGAAAGTGGTGAGCAGTCAAACTGTGGACATGGTGTACGCGGGTCAACCGTTGACGAGCGACGAGCAATGTTACTGGCAGGTGCGGGCGTGGGACAACAATAACAATGTATCGGCCTGGAGCGCCACGGCCGAATGGACGATGGGCTTGCTGAACCAGACGAATTGGACTGCCCAATGGATTGGCCGGGATGACGCGCCGGTTTACAATTCCAACGGCACAACTTTCACCCAGGCAAATTGGATTTGGTATCCCGAGGGCAATCCGGCGGTCAGCGCACCCGTGGCGACCCGCTGGTTTCGCAAAACCTTCACCGTGTCAGCGGGTACCAGCGTCACCAATGCCATTGCAACCATGACGGCGGACAATTCATTCACTTTGTATGTCAACGGACAAGCCGCCTTGAGCGGCACGAATTGGAGCCAGATCTATCAAACCGACATTTCCAGCTTGTTGGTTGCCGGCACGAACGTGCTGGCGGTTGCGGCAACAAATACAGGAACCAGCCCGAACGCGGCCGGACTGATTGGCTCGTTTGATCTCAAATTCAACAACGGCCAGACCAGCAGTTTTCAAACGGATGGCACTTGGATCACAACCAATCAACTTCTCAGCAACTGGAACCAGACCAATTTCGTTCCCTCGGGTTGGTCCAATGCGCTCGTGATGGGAGCCTATGGCATGAGTCCATGGGGTAATTTTCTTGGCACAAAGACCTATTACGCGGCGACCATGGTGCGGAAGGATTTTAATTTGTCGCAACTGCCGTCGCGGGCGATCCTGTATGTCACCGGCCAGGGCCTCGTGGAGCCGCACTTGAATGGCGCGAAGGTCGGCGACGATTACTGGGTTCCGGGCTGGACTGATTACAACCTGCGCCTTTATTATCGGGCCTACGATGTGACATCGCTGCTTCAACAAGGATCCAACACTTTGGGAGCGATTCTCGGAGACGGCTGGTATCGTGGAAGTATTCGATCATCAGCCGGAGTCCTTCAGAACAATTACGGCACGCAACTGCGGCTGCTCGCGGAGCTTCATCTGTTTTACCCCAGCGGAACCAATCAGGTAATCGTCAGTGACGGCTCTTGGACGGGGGGTTTTGGCCCGATCCTTGAAGATGACCGATTCGATGGTGAAACCTACGACGCCCGGCTCGAACAAACGGGCTGGGACAGCCCCGGATTCAGCAGTGCCTCCTGGACCGGCGTGACGACCGGGGCGGAGCACTCGCCCGTGATTCAGGCGTATCCCGAGGAGTCGGTGCAGGCAAACCAAACCTTGGTTCCAGTCAGCATTACTCAACCACAGCCCGGTCTTTATGTGGTGAATTTTGGCCAGAACATTGCCGGCTGGGCACGTCTGACCATCAGCAACCAGCCGCCAGGAAGCAAGATTGTCATGCGCTTCGGCGAATGGCTGAACCCTGACGGAACAGTCTTTCGGGGTAACCTGCTCTCGGCTCTGGCGACGGACACTTACATTTGCAAGGGCGGCGGAGTGGAGACATGGGAACCGGCCTTCACTTATCATGGCTTTCAATACCTGGAGGTGCAGGGCCTGGCGCAGGCGCCGACCATTGACACATTCACGGCTGTGGTGGTCGGTTCGAAGTTGTCCGAAGTCGGCTCCTTCCAATGCTCCAATCCCCTGCTTAATCAGATCAACTCGAACATGCTTTGGACGATGCGCGACAATTATTTTGATGTTCCCACCGACTGTCCGCAACGTGATGAACGCGACGGCTGGTGCGATGGGCTTGAAATCATGCGCTCTGGCATGTTCGCCTTTCAGGCGGAAAGTTTTTTCAGCAAATGGGAGCAGGACATTGCGGATAGCAAAGCCCGGGTGACAATTTCGGATTGCGCGCAACTGGCGCCTGTCATTGTGACTGGCGCGGGTGATTCGCAATTCAGTTCCGGCTGGCAGGATGCCGTGGTCTTTGTGCCATATTGGGTTTATCGCACCTATGGCGACATCCGGCTGGCTCAATGTTTCTACACAAACATGGTGGCGCACATGGATTATTACGCCGCCCATTCGAGCAATTTTATTGGTCCGAGCGGCACTTATGGCGACTGGCTGGCGGTGGATGGTTCGACGCCCCTGCAGTTGATCTCGACGGCGTTTTACGGCCGGTGCGCCTACATGATGTCCCAGATGGCGCAGGCCTTGGGCAAAACATCGGACGCGGCGGCCTATAACCAGCTCTTTACGAACATCTGTTCCGCTTTCCAGGCCAATTTTGTCGCCGGCGACGGCACGGTGGGATCGGGTTCGGAAGGCTGTTATGTGCTGGCGCTGGCTTTCAATCTCCTTACTCCGGCTCAAAGCGCCTTGGCAGCGAACAAATTCGCGGCGGCGGTCAATGCTCAAAACGGGCATCCTTCCACAGGGATGGTGACCACGCATCTGCTGCTGCCCGCCTTGACCAGCATCGGTCGCAGTGATCTTGCCTATCAAATGCTGGAGAAAACCGATTATCCATCGTGGGGTTACTGGATTAGTCTTGGTGCCACCACCATGTTGGAGAACTGGAACCTTCTTAATGCTGATGGGACCATTAATACCGGTGATTATCCTTCAGAATCTTTGAATCACGCGAATTTTGGAACCTGTGTGGAATGGTTCTACCGGGACATTCTTGGCATTGACCAACTACAGCCTGGTTTCGCGAAGATTCTGATCAGCCCGCAAATCGGCGGCGGTTTGACCTGGGCGGAAGGCTCCTACGATTCCATTCAGGGTCCCATCGCCTCGGCGTGGCAGTTGACCAATAATATGCTTACGCTCAGTGTAACGATTCCACCCAATACCACAGCGCAAGTTTATGTGCCCACTACAAATGCCAGTGCCATCACCGAAAGCGGAGTGCTTGCGTCCAGTTCGCCCGGCGTCACCTATGTCGGCGCTTCGAACAATTACGCCATCTACAATGTCGGTTCCGGAAGCTATCTGTGGTCCTCGCCTTTTCAGATTGTCCCGCCGTCCATCGGGACAAGCAATATCATCCTCACCGAGACCAACCAGGCCGCCGCTGCCACTGAAATTTACCCTTTTACTCCGACATGGACGGTCGTGACAAACGGCGACCTGATTCTCGGCCGGGCTCCCAGCAATTCGGCGGGTAATTTTGACCTGGAACCCTATGGCACCCCCCGGGAGGTCAACTCTCTCACCAGCGGCGGCAGCCTCACGATCAATACCAACGGAGACCCGTTAACAACGAGCGGAAATTATGTGACTTGCGGCTATGAGGATGGGGCGGGTTCTTTCGTGACCTATGCGCTCACCGGTTCAACGAACGGTTATAATCTTACGAACATCACAGTTTATGGCGGGTGGAAGGACAATGGCCGGGATCAGCAGGCTTATACAATATATTATTCAACCGTGTTGAATCCAGCGACCTTCATCAACCTTACGGGCGTCAGTTATATTCCATCTGTTTCCGTTGCAAATGTAGCAGACGCTTCACGGGTCGCGATTACATCTTCGACGGGTGTTCTGGCGACCAACGTGGCCGACGTAATGTTCGACTTTACGACCCCGGGCGGGAGTACAGCGCAGCCAAATGGCTATGAAGGCTATGCGCAAGTTGCCATATTTGGAACGGCCAGCATCTCGCCGGCCGTGCCGGCAGTCTTGATCGCGGCATTGTTGACGCCGGGCAGTTTGATAATGAACATTGGCAGCCTGGTGGTTGGCCGTAACTATATGCTCCAGAGCACCACGAATCTGGCCTCGGGCGACTGGATCACCGAAACCAATTTTGTCGCCACGCAGACGGTTGCCGCCGTTACCAATTCCATCGCAAACTCCGGCCAGGAATTCTACCGTGTCGTCGGATATTAGTGATAATCATGATTATGTCGCGAAAACAATTATTGCCGGCGGGCATCCTGCTTGTCCTGCTGCAAATGGCAACCGGCCCGCAACGAGTGTCGGCCGCGGTCACGGCGGGTATTTTCTGCAATGGCGACCAAGGCAACAACATGGGTTCAGCCACGGATGCCAGCGGTTTGACGACTTCGCAGATCAATGCCTTCAGGGCGTCGGGGATGACAACAATGATTCTGTTCAACATGAGCATCGCATCGAATGGAGACTTTAGTTATGATGGCCAGACAATATGCAGCGGCGGGTCCTATACCGGTCCTTCCAACTGGGGGTCGCTTCTGAGCCAATGTGAAGCCGCGCCATCGGGCATCAATCGAATTGAAATGTGCCTCGGCGGAGCGGGCGACACAAGCTGGACCAATATCAAAAATCTCATTGCCGCCAACGGCGTCAATTCCGGAACCGTTCTTTACCAGAACTTGAGCGCATTGAAGAATGCGCTTGGAATCAATGCCATTGACAGCGATGACGAAGTCACCTATGACTCAGGTTCTGCGATCAGCTTTGGCCAAATGTGCGCGGATGTGGGTTTGCATTTGACCCTCTGTCCCTATACCGATGCGGGTTACTGGCAGGCGGTCCAGTCCGGGTTAGGCAGCAGCATTTGCGACCGTGTATATCTTCAATGCTACTCAGGCGGAGCCGGTAATGATCCGGCAACCTGGGCGGGATACCTGGGAGTTCCGGTGTCGCGGATCATACCGGGTTATTGGGACTATGAACGGGACACCGACTTTCTAACCAATATGTTGGCATGGAGCAAGGAGGGCTGCGGTGGCGGATGGCTCTGGCCCAGCTGCGGGCAATGCACCCCTCCTGCCGGCCCTCCTGAAATGAGCCAATACGCGGACTGGATTCTCAACTCCTGTGATCCGCTGAACGATGACTGCGGCTTTGAGACGCCCAGTATTGGCGCTGGCAACCATCAATACAACCCCTCCGGGGCGGCCTGGAGTTTCAGCGGCGCCAGCCCCAACGGCTCCGGCATCGCGGCCAACGGCAGTGCCTTTTCAAATCCCAATGCGCCCGAAGGCGTTCAAGCGGCTTTTGTCCAGGAATATGGGACCATTTCGCAGGCCATTTCTGGTTTTACACCCGGGACACATTACGTCGTTTTTTTCTCCGCTGCGGAGCGACCCGACAACGGAGTCGTGAGTCTTGGTGGAGAGTCATGGAACGTCACGATTGATGGCACGGTGATTGGGAGTTACAATCCGGGGACAGGCGCAACGAGTTATCAGAATTACGCCGCTGCCTTCACCGCGACGGCGACCAACGAAACTTTGGCTTTTGTCGGCACGGATTTGGCCGGCGGTGACAATACCGTCTTTATTGACAGCGTGAGGTTCACTCCCGGCCTGCCGCCAGAAAACCCAACGGTGGCTACGAACACGTTGCCTGCAACGGCGGCGGATGTGGTGGGCAGCCAGGAATCGTTCACGGCGGTGTTTACGGCAACCATACCCATGACCTACCAATGGCAAAAGATCAGCGGCGGAGTAACGAACAACATTCCCGGAGCGACGAATACGACGTTGACGCTCTCCAACCTGCAATTGACCAATACGGCTTCCTACCAGCTTCAGGCGTCCAATGCCTTTGGCATGGCTGTAAGCACCCCAAGTTCGCTAACGGTCAGCAGCGTGCCGGCCCCGGTAAACAACGTGATCATTTCCCCTGCCGCCCAAACGGGCACTGGCAGCGGCACGTTTACGCCCACCTGGACTGTCACGACGAACAACAGCCTGATTGCCGGGCAATCCCCCGGCACCGCTTTGGGCAATTTCAGCGAGGAGGTTCCGGGGCGGAGCGTTAACTCCTTGACAGAAAGCAACAGCCTGGCACTTTACGAAATACAGGGAACTTACGACCCCACCACCAGCACGAATTACGTGACTTGCGGCAATGGGAGCGGTCCGGACGGGACTAGCGCCGGGAGCAACATTGTCTATACACTCACCGGTCCAACGAATGGTTATAATCTGACGAACATCACCGTTTACGGAGGGTGGAAGGACAATGGCAGGGATCAGCAGGCTTATACGGTATATTATTCAACCGTGACCAATTCAACGGCGTTTAGCCAGTTGTGCAGTGTGAGTTATCTCCCTTCGGACCCCGCTAGTGCGCAATCGGCCACGCGGGTGACGCTCACGCCCGCGAGCGGCGCGCTGGCCGGCAATGTGGCCGCCGTGAAGTTTAACTTTCTTACCCCGGCCTCGGAGAACGGCTATTGCGGCTACGCGCAAATCGCCATCTTCGGGACGCCGAACATCGCCCCGGCGGCGCCGGCGGTCTTGAATGTGACATTGCCGACGCCGAACAGTTTTGTTGTAAACATGGGCAGCCTGGTGGCTGGCCGGAACTATATGCTCGAGAGCACGACCAACCTGGCGTCGGGCATCTGGATCACTCAAACCAATTTTGTTGCCACGCGGACGGCTGCCGCGTTTACAAATTCCATCGCCAACTCCTCCCAGGAATATTTTCGGGTCGTGGGATATTAGTTGTCATCCGGCGTACTTCATTTTTATTTATGAAAAAGGCCATATTGCTTTTAGCTGCCTGACAGTTTCTTATCGGTAGGTTAATCACTCACTGATTCCAATGCATACGGTGCTCGTCAACCGCACCGGCCCAATCAACCCCGATTTGACCAATGGATCGCCTTTTCATTTCCTCTACTGTGGTTGGGAGTTCAGGGCAAAGTTGCCGGCAGATTTGGCGGTGAGTTGGGCGACCGTCTTTTGCAGGCTGTCAAGTTGTGACCGCGAGCACCATCAGCGTCAACATGGGCGACAACGGAG
Source organism: uncultured Verrucomicrobiae bacterium (assembly GCA_963755515.1). Taxonomy (GTDB): domain Bacteria; phylum Verrucomicrobiota; class Verrucomicrobiia; order Limisphaerales; family UBA11358; genus UBA11358. Next base: position 90,884 of record CAVWKA010000003.1, read on the forward strand.
CGATGAAGCCGGCTATTCGGCTGAAAATTTCTCGAAACAGTTAGGACACCAATTTTCACACGGTTTCAACCCCTCAACTTTGATGCGTTGTCCACACAGCGGACCCGGCACGTGTGCGTCGCGACCGCCCAGACGGACGCCGCAGCGCAATTTGGCAGGTGAACGAGTCCGTAAGCCGTTTGGTGTCCAACCTTTCGGGTGTCCGGGTCTCTCAACTTTTTTATTGCGTAACGACGCGATAAAAGCGCGCCGTGAATTGGCCGGCTTCCAGATCCACAAAATCATAATCGCCGGTGTCCCCTTCCTGAAGCGGCGTCCCAACGGTCGTCCAGTTCGTCAGGTCCGTTGAAGTCTCGACAACATAGTTTAACGTCGGGTCCGCGGAAAATTCCAGAACGGGTATTTGATTTTCTTCGCTGATCGTGAGATCGGTGACCGGTTCGGCGGGATGCGAATAGAGATCGGGAATCTGGTAGGCCCGATAGCAGGTGTATCCGAGATAAGAAGGGGTGGTATCGCCATAATCAAAGAATGAGACATCAAATACGACCTGCGGGATCGGGTCGTGGGTGTATTCGATGAGGCGAACCATGGTTGCATTTTGGGCGTAAGGGTCGGGATGAACGCCGTTCACGTAATTGACATAACCGTAGGTGACGAAGACGTTTCGGGTCTGCGGAAGCCATTGCACCCTTCCCACAATTGGCGCGAAGAGCCGGTCCTGATTGGTTTGCCAGGCGGAATTCCAGACCTCGGAGACCGTCATGTTGGTTTCATTGATGCTGTATTCCACGGCAAAGCTGTAATTGCTTTCATCCGCCACCGGAGGGTCGAAGGGACTGGCTTGGTAGATGTCGTCGTTAAAGACCAGCAAGGTTCCCTGGGGCGTGAGATACGGCGCGTGCTGGCCGTAGTTCCAGTCGAACGGCGTGCTCACCGGCGTCAGCAGATATTGCTGCCAGTTCGTGCCCCAAAGTTCATGCGGCCCCAAAATCCATTTAAGCTTCCCCGTGGACCGGGCAAATTTGATGATCGCATTTTGGTCGCGGAAGGAAACAATGATGGAATCATCGTTGGTGTCGTCAATCAGCGCGTTGGCGTGCTCATTGTCCACCCCGTCAGCCGAGCCGGAAAACTCTCCGTAGGTCAGATAGGTGACCCGCGTCGGGTCCAAAATGTACAGCGGCGACCAGGCGTTGAGGAGGGCCGCGTTCGTATATGAAATTTCGACCACCGGATTGTCGTCAACATTGGTCTTTTCCAACAAAGGGTCCGGATTGGTATCACTGGTTGGGAAGTTGGACACCGTTTCGCTGGCATCGCTCAGGTACAGGATGGTGCCATGGCTGGTGACCAGGCCCTCATGAAGATTGACCGGATAGTTCGTCGGCGGAATCCAGTTGGTGACGGTTTCCCCGAGCATGTTCACCTCGATGAATTTATTTGCGGGCGGGTCCAGTTGGAGGAACAGATCGCCGTTGGCAAGCTGCCGCACATCCGCATACTCGGAGAAATTTGTCGGGACCGGACTATACCAGGCCACATTGCCGAAATTGTTTAGGATGGCGATGTAGTTGTTGGTGATGACATAAGCGTGATCAATGACCATCAACATATATCCGGGTTCCATTTCATCCGGTTTGTTGGTCAAGACGGTGTAGGTGGGAAACTTCGCCGGCAGGGGCGGGCTGACAAACGTCAACAACCCCGGCGCCGTCGCCGCATTTCGATCCTTGTCATAGACAGTGACTTGGATCAAGTTCGTCTGGCCGGATATAAAGCCGAGCAATATCTCCGAATGCGTCGTGCCATAGTCGTAAAAATCCTTTTCCCAGAGGCTGGTTCCGTCGCTGACCAGGACGCTGATTCTTGAATCCACGTCGGTGGTGAGTTGCAGAACTCCCGCCAGCGGGGCGTTGGCGGCAGGGGTAAAGGAAGGCCCCGATAAAATCGTTATCGCGCGCGTCCACGGTGAAATGGCCATGAAAACCGCCGCCAAGGCAGTGACAGCCGCGTTCCTCGGAAAGAAGAGACGAGTCATAATGCTTGATTCAATCAGCCAGGCAGGTCAAGCCTGTTAAGTTTAAACCAACGTTTCTGACGCAGCTTGGATCTGAACATCGTTGCCTGCTGGCCGCCCGCCCCAAGGAAATTCAATTTATAACCGTCGGCGGATTCCGCAAGTTTTTTTCTTTTGATCTGATTTTTTTCCAAAGCCGGTTTTCAATTTTTGACTTTCGCGCGCCAGTATTTACTGGAGAATATTGCCGATGAGCATCAGACGAGTTGTGCCAAATATTAAATGCAAGTTGCTCGACGAGAGCCGGGTTTTTTATGTTGATTTATTGGGCTTTAAGGTGGGAATGGACATGGGTTTTATCGTGACCTTGGTGTCCCCAAGCAATCCTACGGCACTAATCAGCCTCTTACGAGACGGCGAGGGGAGTACCACCCATACGCGCACCTGACAATCGAAGTCGAAAATGTTGACGAGATTCATAAACGGGTTATCGAGCAAGGACTTAAAATCGTTTATCCATTGACCGATGAGCCTTGGGGCGTGCGCCGTTTCTGCGTCGCTGATCCGAACGGCACTGTTCTTAACGTAATGAGCCATTTGAAAGTAAACCCAAAGCAGCCCGCTCTGTCGTGAGTTTCCATGTCAATACACCAGCACCAAACCCTGACGGCTGGTCCATACAACGGGTACGGCACGCGTGTGTCGCGACCGCCAAATTGGAATGCTTGTGTTTGGACAATTAGAAGGCAATGAGTCAGAGCCTCGTTACCTCGTCTCCTACGAAGTTCAAACAGTTCCTGTTCGACCATGACAGCCGGTGAGCGTTTGTTGACTCGTTTAACGTGGCAGCCGCTTTCCGTCAGCCGATCGCACATGGCAATTCCCAAACCTCCCTCGCTTGAATACAAACGAATTCTGAAGTGGAGCCACGAGTCGGGATTGAACCGACGACCGACGGTTTACAAAACCGTTGCTCTACCACTGAGCTAAGCTGGCTAAATCTATTGAAAATAAAGGCGATTATCGCTGTTATTTCCACTAGGTTTTCAGCGTTTGCATACTCAATTTGTATATGGTATGTTTTTTCTGCTATGAAAACCGCATCCCGCTTACAAACGGAGAGCAAGGCAGATACGATTTGGGCCAAAACCCCATACCCGAACCTGCTTCGCTACAAACCCAGCGGCACATATTTTGGCCGCGTTCGAGTCAATGGCAAGTTAATTCGCCGCTCGCTGGAAACCCACGTCTTAACCGTTGCCAAAATCAAGCTTTCCGATTTCCTTCAGGATCACCGGCGGCTGGCCATCAATAAAGGCGAATCAGTCAAGGGCGAAGTCATCATCGGAATATTGAAAAAAGAAATTGAAAATGACCACAACAACAAGCCACGCACGAAACTTTACAAAGAGGAAGTGCTGACGGCCCTTGAAAAGACCTGGCCTGAATTGTATTCAACAGACATCGCCAAAATCAGCCAGAACGATTGCAACACCTGGGCGGCACTACATGGCAAGGAATACAGTCCAACGCGCTTTAACGGGGCGCTAGGCGTTGTGCGGCGTATTTTTGACATCGCTGTTGAACATGGCTACCGGGTGGACAATCCGGCCAAATTCGTGGACCGCCGGGCGGTAAAGCCCAAAGAATTGCATTTACCCTCGCAGGCGCAATTTCAGGAAATGGCCGGGCACATTGAAACATCAGGGGCAGGTCAGGCAAAAGACTGCGCGAACCTGTTCCGGTTCCTCGCGTTTTCCGGCCTGCGGATAGACGAGGCCCGGCACGTTCTTTGGAACGACGTGGATTTTGAGAAGGGACTGCTGCATGTTCGTTTTACAATTACGAAGAACGGTAAAGACCGTTGGGTTCCGCTTAACAGCAGCTTGCGCCAGCTTCTGGAAAAAATGAGGACGGAGCGCCGTAATGAGGCATCTGACAAAACCTTGATGCGCGTTTTCGAGTGTCAGAAGTCCATAGACCGCGCGGCCAAACTCGCCGGTGTGAAACGTATTACGCACCATGATTTGCGGCATCTGTTCGCAACGCGGTGCATTGAGGCTGGCGTGGATATTCCCACAGTCTCACGCTGGCTTGGACATCAGGATGGCGGAGCATTGTGCATGAAGACCTACGGCCATTTGCGCGACGAGCATAGTCAGCGTGAGGCATTGAAAGTGACGTTCTGATAACGGCGGGCGGAACAGACACAAACCACGTCTGTTTCGCAAAACAGACTAACGGCAGGAACAGCGATTGCCTGCCTCGTTTCTTTTAGCAGGCAATCGCTTGGGCCGCGCGGCCCGTAGAGCGCAAACCGCAACCTGACTCGGCCAAAGACCGTCCGCCTGCACCCGGCACGTTAAAACCAGCCGCAAGCCCGCCCGACGCAGCCCGCGTCGCCATACTAAAAGCCGCCTTTTCTTCCGATGTTAAACCGGGCGAACAGCCGATGAGCGATGACCGTTTCGATTTGTGGAACACCTTGCTTTCGGGATTTTTTACGCACCGCACAAGGGGTTGGTGTCCTATTGCAAATCCCCAAAGTCATCGTCAATTTTTACCCGATAAACTGCCTGTGCCATTTGCTTGAAAGCAGGCAGCCATTGTGTAAACAACCATGAGCCGATACAGGCAACTGCGAATCACCAGAGGAGATGGTCATGCATGTATGCAGCATATTTTAAACGGGCACGCCTTACCCCTAACGCCGTTAGGTGATTTTTCTTGCCAGACTTTTGCCACGGTTTTGTCATTTGTTTGCCAAAACTTTTTCATACATTTGCCATGTAATTTTCATGATTTTTAAAAGTTCTTCACGCGCCAAATGCTTGGTCATTCATTGGAACATGCTTTGGAGAATCCTGTGGAAACGGTGTTCCAAACCGTGTTACGTCAAGTCCCTTGTTTCACAAGGAGTAAAGCGTCCGTGTGAAATGAAGTGGTTACAATGATTGTTCTATATGAAATAAAATTCGTAAGTCGAACCTGCGATTCCGTTCGCAGTAGCCTACTGGCACTGGCGCGACTGGCAACGGTCGGGTCAGAAGCTGCCGGGACAACATGCTTCCATAGTAAGGATGAGGAAACTGCCGCAAGGTGGTTTCTGCGACTGCGAGCGTTAATGCGGTCGGAAGGACAGGCTGGATGAAACACCCAACACAAGTGAACTGCTGTGGGCATCGTCATACTCAAAGAGCCAAAAACGCTGACAGGCTCTGGCCAAAAGGCGCGCAGTTGGTTGCTCCTGCGGACGCAGGGAGCACGCGGACAGACACAACTGCCGGTGTGTGAAGCAGGGGTTAATTCATTCGTGTCATTGCAATCAAACATGATAAACCCGACATTCCGCCTTCGAGTGGAGGCAGGCGCGTCCGCAAGGAACGCTGACGGAGTGGCGGGCATGGGATGCTGGAAAAAGCGAACGCCGTTCTGTAATGGAACGGACAGGAGTTGCGACATCACTCCACCGTGCAAACGGGCAGACTTCCAGCGGGTCGTTCGTGGCGAGAGAACTCGCAGAACCTTCGCAGGAGGAGACAGCAAATGAACGGTCGGGTAAGAGAGCGGCATTGCTGCCGCTCCCTCCCCTCAGAACCGGACGTGAGACTTTCGCCTCATCCGGCTCAAGCCGTTCTAAAGCTCTGCGTGAGCAGAGCCGGTGTTCACGACGGTCTAATCCCAGCTTCCGCCCGATGAATACCGAATCGTTTGAGAAACGCACGGTCTTCAAAATACCGACGCCAGCGCAAATCGAACGGGTTTGCCGTGCCTTTGATTTGCGGATGTCGTCGGATTTTGGTCGCGGCTGCATGATGCAGCTTCAACCAAACGATTTGGCCGGTCGGGGTTCGGTCGCCGGTGTCCACCGCAAACATCCAGCTTCGCTGGCCAATGGTGTGCCAGTATTTGCGCATCACCCATTGACTCGGCTTCTGCGGATGTCGGCGTTTGGCCCAGCGCCAGAGACTTTGCCATAACACATGATCCACCTTGCTGAACGTGTCCGCCGCCACGATGGATTGGTGATAGTTCGCCCAGCCCCGGATGACGGGGTTGAGTTGACGAATCAGCCTTTCCTGTGTCGCCGTCCGGTTCTGCTGGATGATCGTTCGGACTTTCTCCAAGAAGACATGCGTGTTCTTCTTCGACGGCTTGATGAGCAGCTTGCCGTCATACTTGCGGAGGTTTTGTCCGAGGAAGTCGAACCCTTCTTCGATAGACGTGATGCAGGTTTTCTCTGGCGAGAGCTGCAAACCACGGTCGCGCAGAAACTGCTCGACCAATGGTCGGACTTCATTTTCCAGCACGTCCTTGGTCGGGCCGGTGATGATGAAGTCATCCGCATAACGAATGAGGTTGACCTTGAGCCGGTATTGCCTGGCCCCGTCGCGCCGCCTGCGAAAGGCGACTTTCAGGAGTTGCTCCAATCCGTCCAGGGTCATGTTCGCCAGCGTTGGCGAGATGATGCCGCCTTGCGGCGTGCCTGCCTCGGTGGGGAACACGGTTCGGTTCTCGACGTAGCCGGCTTTCAACCATTTCCGCAGCACCTCCGTGTCGGTGGGAATCTGATCCAGCATCCACTCGTGGCTGAGATAATCGAAGCAGCCGCGAATGTCGCCTTCCAAAACCCACGTCGCGTGGTTCTGCCGACTGAGCACACTGAAACATTGCTCAATCGCGTCCGCCGTGCTGCGTCCCGTGCGAAAACCGTAGGAGTGTGAATCCCCCAGCGTCTCGGCGATAGGTTCCAACGCCAGCAAATGCAGGGCTTGCATGGCGCGGTCTTTCATCGTCGGGATACCGAGTGGACGCAACTTGCCGTTGGCTTTCGGGATGTGAACGCGGCGCAGCGGTTGAGGTTGATACCCGCGTCGTCGTAACGATCCGATGGCTTTGTGTCTGGCTCCCGGAGTTTTCCAGATGACTCCATCCACTCCGGGCGTTCTCTTGCCTTGATTTTCCGTCACTCGTTTCACGGCCAAGGCTTTGCCGGAAAACGAATGGGTCAGCAGCCGTTGCAAGGCTTTCACCTTGCCCCAGCGGCCTGCCCGTGTTGCCTTGACGATGCGTGCTTGCAGCCTGCTGACGTGGCGTTCACACTGCGGCCAGTCCATCTGTTCCCAGTGTGGCGCGTTGCCGGAGGATGCACACATGGATGAATCCATGTTCATTTGCGATTTCCTCCTGCACAGGTTCTGCCTGCTGTCTCGTCACGAACGACCCGCTGGAAGTCAGCCCGCTTGCGCGGCAAGGTAATGTTGCAACCTCTATCCGCCCGGTTACGGGACGGCCTTGGCTTTTTCCAGCATCCTCTGCCCGCCAACTCATCAGCGCGCTTTGCAGCCACGCCTGCCTCAACGAGGCGGGTTGTCGGGTTTACCGTGTTCCGCTCAAGTAACACGAAGACGTTAGTCCCTGTCTCTTCACCGGCAGTTTTGGATGTCCGTGTGCCCCCAGCTCCAAGTGAGGCAACCGACTGCTTTGCCTTTTGGCTCAAGCCTGTCAGCGTTTTTGGCTTGTTGCGTTTCACGGTGCTTTCGACAGTTTACTTGTGTTGGACTTGGCCTTCAGCCTGACCCTCCGACCACCTTTGACGCTGGCAGTCGCGGCGACTTCCTCACGGTTGTCGCCTCGCCCCGTTGGGCGGAGATGTGTTGTCACGGCAGCTTCCGACACAACCGTTGCCAGTTGTGCCGGTGCCGCTAGGCTCCTGCGGACGGAACCGCAGGTTCGGCTTATGGTGTTATCCATATCGAACGATTACTTGAGCAACTTTCACGTCGCACCGGAGCAATCCGCGTGTGCGTCCTCCGGCAACGTCACCGCTTGGGAACAGATTGACTGGACTCAATGTGAACGACATGTCAGAAGGCTGCAAGCGCGTATCGTCAAGGCAACACAGGAAAAGCGTTGGGGCAAAGTGAAAGCTTTGCAACGGCTGCTGACCTGCTCGTTTTCCGGCAAAGCCTTGTCCGTGAAACGAGTGACTGACAATCAAGGCAAACGCACGCCGGGAGTGGACGGGAAAATATGGGGCACTCCGGCGGCGAAACACAAAGCACTGGGCTTGTTGAAGCGGCGCGGCTATCAACCGCAACCGCTGCGGCGAGTCCACATTCCGAAAGCCAACGGAAAGTTGAGACCGCTGGGCATTCCGACGATGACAGACCGCGCCATGCAGGCATTGCATCTGCTGGCGTTGCTGCCCGTCGCGGAAACCACGGCGGACAAAAACTCCTACGGTTTCCGGCCTGAACGCTGTCCGACGGATGCCATTGGACACTGCTTCCTCGCGTTGCGGGGCGGCGGTAACGCCCATGCCGAGTGGGTGCTGGAAGGCGACATTCGTGGATGTTTGGATCAGTCTTCATATTACATCCTTGTTCATGGGCAGGTTGCAAAAAGCTGCGGTTGATTGTCTAAAACGTGGATTCGCAAGCCCTTCTGCCGTCCGCGCGAGACATGAACCGCCGATAGCTCTCCGCGCTTTACACGCTGCACGATGGTTTGACGGGAAACACCCAAAATTTGCATGGCCTGAAACATCGTCACATAGCCAGCGGGCGAGTCGTCCACCACCAGAGCTTGGAGTTCCTTGGTCATTCGGATGCGCCAGGGTGCTCCGGGCGTTACTTGCTCGCCAGCAATAAAACCATCGTTGAGCCAGCGCAGCAGTGTGGATGCAGCCAGTCCCAACCGCTTGGCCGCCGCTCCAATACTCAACAGTTCACCTTCTGGCGGCGTTACCGGTGGTTCATAACACGGGATTTTCCAGTGGCGACGCAGATTGCCCACCCGGTCTGCTGTAAAGCGTTCACCGGTTGCCGTTTTCCGGCCCTGGCTGCTGAGCACTCCGGCGATAATGGCATCGGGGTGGTGCATGGCCAGACGTCGTACCAGATCAATCGTGTCTTCGTCCGTGCGAATCGGCGGGACTGGTTTGACTCTCCATAAGACATCCAGTTCGCTATGCGCTCCGGTTTTCCACCGCAAAACCAGATGCGCTTTGGCGTGCTCGGCCAGCACCTCGATTTTCACTTCCTCCAGCAAACTTTGGAGCAGTTCCTTGCGATCCCGATCCGTGGTGGTAGGCGCGTCCCAGACCTGTTTCAAATCGGTTCCCAGGCCGCGAATTTGCTCACGCTGATTTTCGGTCAGTTCCACCCGGTTCTCCTGTTGCCTGCGCAGCAGGTCGGCCTCCGCCACCTTGAGTTCGCTCAGGCGCTTTTCCCATTCGGTTTCCAAAGTGCGAGCCACCAAACGGTTCTCAGGTTCCACTTCGCGATAGCGGCGTTCCGCCCGTTCGGCTTCATAGCGGGCGTGCTCGACTTGCAATCGCCATTGTTTGAGCGCGGTTTGTTGTTCGGACTGGCTGAGTTTTTCGGCTTCCAGCGCCGCTTCCAATCCGGTCGGACCTATCGCCGCCAAGAAAGTTTCGGCCACGGCACGGTCAATGCGAACGGCTCCGACGCGCATACACCACACTGCCCGCCCCTCACAAGGCTGACTGTTGGCGCAATAGTATCCGGGACTGGAATGCCGGCCTTGATAGTAAACGCGCAGCTTGCGACCACAGCGGCCACAGGTGGCCAGTCCCTGCAGCAGCGCCGAACCCTCGCGCACAACCCCGGCAGCTTGTTGCGGTCCCGGACGAATGTTACGAGCCAGACGAGTTTGGTTCATTTCAAAAGTCGTCCAATCAATAAAACCTTCGTGGTGATTTTTGATCAACACCGGCCACTGGGCCAGCGGCAGATGGCGGATGCGTTTATGCAATTTTCCATTCTCATCCACGTAACGCTCCTGGCGAGTTTTACCATAAGCATAGGCGCCTGCATAGACCGGATTACTCAACACATGGTGGATTGCGGTATAGGTTGGGGTGACCCACTGGATTTGACCATTGGCGCGTTGATGTGGAAACAACAGACCTTCAGTGCGAAACCAGAGCCATACCCGGCGGGCCGATCCCAACTCGGTGAACTTTTCAAAAAGACTGTCAAGCGCGCCGCTCACCGCCTGGTCGGGATGAAAGAGCACCTCACCATCATTCTGGCCCCAAATCAGGCCGACGGGCAAACCGCGGCGCAGTTCTCCGCGAGCGGCCTTATTGCGAATCCCGCCATTGAGTCGGGCGCGCAACACATGTAGTTCGGCCTCGGCCATCGTACCCTTGAGTCCCAGCAAAAGCCGGTCATTGAACAACGCGGGATGATAGAGACCGTCTTCGTCACCGATCAACGTGTCGGTAACGCCGCATAAATCCAGCAACCGGTACCAATCGGCATTGTTCCTGGCGACACGTGAGACTTCCAATGAAAGGATCAAGCCCGCACGCCCCAAGGCCACTTCAGAGGTCAGGCAGGTAAAGCCCTGGCGCAGGACCAGGCCCGAACCGGAGTGCGCCTGGTCTTCGTCAATGATTTTGACCCGTTCCTGCGGCCAGCCCAATTGCAACGCCCGCTCGCTCAAGCGGTATTGGCGTTGGGTGGACTCGCGATTGGCGGCCACTTGTGCCGCCGTTGACTGACGAACATAGACATAAGCGCATCGCTGGAGATGAGAGGTTTGAATTTTTTGATTATCGCTCATAAGTTTTGGCGGGAGTTGAGGGAAGTGACGGGGTGGTCTGAAGACGAATTCGTTTGAGCATGAGAAACGCCAGATGCAGCGCAAGGCGCGTCCGCTGTTCGGGGGTGAGTTGCGAGTAAAGGCGCGGAATCAGATGCGGTTCCGCACACCATAGTTCCATTTGATTTTGATGCATGTTGGTTCTCCTGGGTTGAGGTTGCGTCGCCGGCCGCAAGGCCGATTCGACGCAACAAAGCATCCACCCGCTGCCGGGTGCGCCACAAGTCCGCCAGACCTGCCACCAACGAGATGTTGCCGGTATCCGTAGAGGGGACTGACGGTTCATAATCTGTCCAAGCGGCTGGAATGTAGGAGCGAGTGCCGTCGGGCAAAACCAAAATCAAATGGGGGTTTCCCTTGCGCTTTAACCGACCGAATACCTCAAGAACTTTGCCGGCCAGCGCGTGGTCAGGACGGGTCACCCGAACGTGTGTCGGAAGGTCTCGGAGGGGGGAAGTATATCGTGAGTTCTTTTGATAACATCAATCACGAATGGATGCTCCAGCACATTCCCACTGACAAGGTCGTGCTGCGCCAATGGCTCAAGGCGGGCTTCATGGAAAATCGAACCCTGTTTCCCACCGAGGCAGGCACGCCACAGGGCGGGATTATCTCGCCCACGCTGGCCAACCTGACATTGGACGGACTGGAAACGCTCCTGAAACAACGCTTCCGTGTGAAGCGGGTTAAGGGAGGAGTTTTCAATCCCAAGATACACCTCATTCGTTATGCGGATGACTTCATCATCACCGGCGCGACCAAGGACGTGTTGGAAAATGAAGTCAAGCCATTGGTCGAGCAGTTTCTGCGCGACCGGGGCTTGCAGCTCTCGCCAGAGAAAACCTGCATCACGCACATCGAGCAAGGGTTCGACTTCCTCGGACAGAACCTCCGCAAGTTTGACGGCAAGCTGATTATCCGGCCTTCCCAGAAAAACACGCATATTTTTCTGGAAAAGGTGCGGAAGCTGGTGCGTCAGAATCGCGGGGCCAGTCAGGCAAACTTGATCGCTCAACTCAACCCGGTCATTCGTGGTTGGGTGAACTACCATCGCCACATTGTGGCGATGCAGACCTTCAAGAAAGTGGAAAATGCTTTGTGGCAAACCCTCTGGCAATGGGCCAAACGCAGACATCCCGGCAAACCGCGCCGCTGGATCGCCAACAAATATTGGCGGTTTGGCGGACGACGCGCCTGGGACTTTGCGGCGGACACGGGCGAACGGACGCCAACGGGGAAACCCGTCTGGTCGCGGTTGGTTTATCCTACCGAAACCAAAATCCGGCGTTACGTTAAGGTCCGGGCGGATGCAAATCCGCTCGACCCGCAGTGGCACGACTACTTTGAAGACCGTGCGTTCTTCAAGAAGTTTGGCATTCATCGTCGAGAAGCTGGGTTGTCAAAGTCAGGTTGACCGGCTCCGCGTCTTGCGGAGTCTCGTAACGGCTTGAGCCGGATGAAGGGATAACCTTCACGTCCGGTTCTGAGGGGAGGGAGCGGCAGCAATGCCGCTTCCTTACCCGACCCCTTTAAGCTGACGAATAGGAAGCTAAAACCATTGGCCCATTCTTGAGCAAAACACGTTTTTTACGAATGTATCCTTTGGCATTCGCAACCGTTCATTGTGAGCTTTTGATTGAGACGGACGGCTGCCGGTGATTCACTGTGGCCGTATGAATGAAACGACCAATGCCTTTCTTAAGCGGGCACGCGAAATTATTGGCGAGCGAACTTCGGCGGAGATTGAATACGACAATACGGTCATCGCGGGCTTGGCCAAAGGCATGGACATCCAGGCTGCCATTGCCGTGGCAAATCTGGAACACCCTCGCCAGACTCTCATGCCTAACCCAAGTTCGCCAGTTAGGCGGATAAATTGATTATTTTTTGAGCGTTACCGTATGCAATTGTGGGGAAAGGCACGGGGAAGAGTTGCAAAGTGGCGTGTAGTGCAGAAGAGGCTATTGAAGCGGTCGGGGGAGTTGGGTCATAGTCTGGGCATGTTTTTGCGACGCCATCGCCGGGCGATCAACGGCGAGTGTTATGATTACTGGACGCTGGTTCGGACGGTTCGCACGGCCGCCGGGCCGCGGCAGGAGATCGTTGCCACCCTGGGCAAGGAGCCGGGGTTGGAAAGCCGTTCGCGGCATGGCTGGGAGAACGTGGCGGATTTATTGGAAGGCCGTGCGCCAGCTCCAAGTCAGGGGGAGTTGGGCAGAACAGTAACTTCACCATCGCCGCAATGGGCGCAGGTGGATGTGGGCGGGGTGCGTGTGGAAGGAGTGCGCGATTTTGGACAAATCTATTTGGCACTCTCGCTCTGGCGGCGTTTGGGGCTGCACACCTTGTTAGCAGAGTTGATGGAATCAGGCCGGGAACCTGCCGTACTTGAGCGGGCGCCAGATGTTTGGGGCCAACCGAGAACGACCAACATGCCACTTTCGGAACGACCAGCGAAAGATCCTGTGAACCAAGCCCCTGTAATGCAGATAACGCAAAAATGACCGCATTGCTCCTACTAAATTTCTCGCTTGTGCTGGACCGTGTTGGTGCGCGTGCCGCTGCACAAACGCGGTCACATCGAGCGGACGCAGTTTGGACAGATTTGGTGGACCACTACCAAACTTCTCAGACAAGAACTTCCTGACGAAGCACCGATGCCCAGTGACCGTCTCTTGCGATAGAGCACGCTCCTTAAAAAGAAAACGCTCATAAGCGCACGTCAATCGCTCAGATGGACTTGGACGTGCTGCTTTAGCTGCGGGCGTGGCTCCAATCTGCCGGAGCATTTCCAAGAGCCGTCGCAACGCTGCGGGTGCGGCATCTTTCGGATAGCGGCCCTTGATTACGCGCTGCAAAAAATCGCAGGTCACTGCCTCGGTCAAGTCCCGCACCTCACGACCGGTTCGCTTAAGCCAGCGACCAAACAGATTGAGAGCACAAACCTAGTCGTCGATTGACCGGGCTGCATACCCCTCTGCTCGGATCTGGGTTAGATAATGGTTGATGTATGGAGAAAGCGGCCCGGAGGAGCCGCCCGATAGGATGGATTTTGTATTCATCCACCCCAGAATGACGACCGTCACCCGTCAATGCCTCCCATTTTTATGCCGCACCCAAACGCTCAAACGGAATGTCTCAAAGGCAGATCCACTGACATGCGGCATAAAAAGGGATGCGGTATAACTTCCGTCTGTAGCTCGGCAGCGGCGTTGCGCTCCGGCTCCGTTCCCGCCGTCTCTCCGCCTTCGTTCCACTCTTCCCGCTCGCCGACCGCAGACCGAAGCCTGATTTTTATTTTCCCCCCGCCATCCGGCGCTGTTCGGCATTCCGCTCCAACAAGTCCCGTGTGCGGCCAACTTCCGCCGCCAGCGCGGATTCCTTCGGTAACGCAGTGCGATATTCACGGACGAGCATCTTGTTGCGCAATCCCTCCATTGCGTAGCGGGCCAGTGCATCGTCTTTGCCCGCGCATAAAATCAAGCCCACCGGCGGATTCTCGCCGGGCTGCATCCAGCGCTCGCGGGCGAAGTTGCAATAAAGATTCATCTGTCCAATATCGGTGTGAGCCAACTCGGCAATTTTCAAGTCAATGATGACCAAGCAGCGCAACCGCCGATGGAAGAACACCAAATCCACCCGAAACCATTCATGGCCGATGCGCAGCCGTTTTTGTCTGCCGACAAATGCAAACTCATTCCCGAGTTCCAGCAGGAAGTTTTCCAAGTGGCGAATCAATGCCTCCTCAAGATCGCTTTCGGAGTATTCGTCCTTCAGGTTGAGAAATTCCAGCACCAGCGGATTGCGAATTTCTTCGTCGGCGGTAACCGCATCTCCCGCCAAGGACTTTTCACCTTTCACCAGCATGGCCTTTTTGTCCTTCGACAATGCCGTGCGTTCATAAAACTGCGAGTTGATCTGCCGGTCAAGCTGCCGCACCGACCAGCCGCCCGCCAGCGCCTCCCGCGCGTAAAATTCGCGCCCGTGCGCATTCCGCACCCGCAGTAATCGGACGTAATGCGTCCACGG
>CAVWKA010000004.1:0-30333 GCA_963755515.1 uncultured Verrucomicrobiae bacterium
AGAAGCCGAGTCAATGGGTGATGCGCAAATACTGGCACACCATTGGCCAGCGAAGCTGGATGTTTGCGGTGGACACCGGCGACCGAACCCCGACCGGCCAAATCGTTTGGTTGAAGCTGCATCATGCAGCCGCGACCAAAATCCGACGACATCCGCAAATCAAAGGCACGGCAAACCCGTTCGATTTGCGCTGGCGTCGGTATTTTGAAGACCGTGCGTTTCTCAAACGATTCGGTATTCATCGGGCGGAAGCTGGGATTAGACCGTCGTGAACACCGGCTCTGCTCACGCAGAGCTTTAGAACGGCTTGAGCCGGATGAGGCGAAAGTCTCACGTCCGGTTCTGAGGGGAGGGAGCGGCAGCAATGCCGCTCTCTTACCCGACCTCCACGGGCTGAACGTCGGCCCCACCCCCTCCCGACCTCGCCCGTTTCGCTACTCAAATCCGTGCGCTCGTCACGAGCGGCATTTCCGATGGCCGCAGGAGCGGCGGGCTTCCGTCTGCGGCTCGGCGGCGGCGTTGCGCTCCGGCTGCGTTCCTGCCGTTCTCTCCGCCTGCGCTCCACTTTTCCCGCTCGCCGACCGCAGACCGAAGCCGGATGTTTACTTTTCCGCGCCATCCGCCGCGACTCGGCTTGACGCATGAGAACACCACGAGCGCGATTGACCTCCCGCGCCAGTTCCGATTCAGCCGGAAGCGCCGTCAGATATTCACGGACGAGCATTTTGTTGTGCAACCCGTCCAGTGCGTAACGCGCCAACGCCTCGTCCTGCTGCGTGCAGAGAATCAACCCCACAGGCGGGTGTTCGTCCGGGTGTGTCCAATGGGCGCGGGCATAGTTGCAATAAAGATTCATCTGCCCGATGTCGCTGTGAACGAGCGCGCCGATTTTCAGGTCAATGATGACGAGGCAACGCAGACGCCGGTGAAAGAGCAGCAAATCCACGCGAAACCATTCGTGGCCGATCCGCAATCGCCGCTGCCGCCCGACAAACGTAAAGTCGTTGCCCAACTCCAACAGAAACTTTTCCAGATGCAAAATGAGCGCCTCTTCCAAATCGCTCTCGGAATATTCATCTTTGAGTCCAAGAAATTCCAAAAGGAATGGATTCCGAATTTCATCGTCGGCGGTCACTGTGTCTTCGGGCAACTGACGTTGCCCTTTGACGAGCATACCGGCTTTGTTCCGCGATAATGCGATGCGCTCGTAGAATTGCGAGTTCATTTGCCGCTCCAGTTGTTTCACCGTCCAGCCTCCGCGCACCGCTTCCGTGTGGTAAAACTCAACGGCAAAAGCCGACCGCAGCCGCAACAGCCGCGTATAATGCGACCACGGCAGGGGAAATCGTTCCGCAATCGCGCGCAATTGGTCGGCCGCTTCGCCGCTTGGAGATTTCCGCAACGCCGTTGCGGAAATTGGCGCAGGGACACTGGACGCGGAAATCCGCAACGACGTTGCGGATTTCTTGGCGGAGGCAAAGGTGAGGAAAAATTTCCGGGCACGTTCGAGGTTGTCCACGCTGAATCCGCGCCCGAAACGTTTCGTGAGGTCTGCCGAGAGGCGCGTGAGAAGTTCCGCGCCGTAAGCGGCGCGTTCTTTACCGGCTTGCTCGTGCTCCACAATTCGCCTGCCGATTTCCCAATACGTTGCCGTCATCAGCGAATTGACGACGCGGGCGGACGCCCGCCGCGCAACGTCCAGCAGTTCTACCACGCCGGACAATACATTCTCGTAATCGGCAATTTTATGACCAATCGCTCTTTCCGCCGTTTGCTTCTTGTTTGATTTGTTCATGGGAATTTTCCGCGCCCAATGAATTTTACCGAAATGCCATTCGCTTGGCGAGCCATTCGGCTCGGGGTCAGGCGTGATGAGAACCTGTTCGATTGTAAGGCGGCGTCGGTCGCGTCAAGGATTCTACGGGTCGCTCGCTTAGACGCTCGCGCTTCCGTTCCTCCTCTGACCCGCCCGCCGCCGCCGGGATTCTTGCCGCTAGGTTCTTCATCGTGGGAATCTGTCACGTCATTGGATGAGAAAGGCATTTCCGCAAGTTGGGTTGCCGCCGAAGGCAAAACGTGCCAATAATATGCTCCGGTAACGGATTTGAAGAAACGCATGATGTAACAAGAAAACTTTAGCGTCGCAACGGCTCGGTCCCACGAGAAAACCGCGAACTTTCACCGGACGAGAGAGCCTCCGAAGCACGCGCCCCATCGGGCGCGGCTCGGTGTGCTTCTCTCATTGGGGCTTCGCGGTCCCACTCGTGGGGGCGCGTTGAGTTCGCGCCCCTTCTTTTGCCAGCTTTGAGTCAAAACCTGATTTGCTATTTCCAAGGCATCAGGGCTTAATGAAGCTGGACAGTGGGGTGTCCGACGACAAAAAGAGTGTGTTCGTGTTGAAAACCACTATCCAAAGATACTTTTATCGAACCGGGCTGATTCGCGAGGAAATCCCCTTGCGCAACGGTCGAAGGCACGGCGTCGCCCGCACCTGGCACAGAAACGGCCAGCTCGCGTCCGAAGAACCTTACCAAAACGGGTTGCCCCACGGTGTCTGCCGCCAATGGGATGAAACCGGGCGATTGCTCGGAAAGTATCGGATGCTTCGAGGCACTGGCATCCAACGCGCGTGGCATGACAACGGACAACTTCAAATGGAAGTATCCACCGTGCGCGGCGAATTTTGCGGGCGAAACCGAATCTGGTTGCGGGACGGGACATTGCTTTCCGAACGCTTTTACGTTCACGGTCGAATTGTCAGCACCGGCACATATCACGCTGCGGCGAAGAATGACAAAATGCTTCCGAGGCTTCGGGGTGAGCGGGCCAAGCTGCCAACGGAATCCCTCGCCAAGCGTAAGCATATTTATCGCGTCTTCGTGTCGTCACTTCTGGAAAAGCCCAATCGTTGCGAGGGGCGGAGATGGTTGGCGAAAAAGGCTGGCGACACGACCGCGCGTTCACTTGGACGGATTCAAACGCGAAAGAGACGCCGGTGAAGTTCGTTGAAACACTTTACAAAGCTGGCGCCACGAAAGTGATTGTTCCCGACATTTACGAGAACAAAGCCGCTGACCAGTTCGCCGACTGTCTGCTGGTGCGTCTGCCAAAGAATGCGGCGAAGCGAAAAGCCATTCGCCAGGTTTGCGCAATTTGCGACGACGTAATCTTGGCGCGATTCAGCCGGACGAGGACATCGGCGAAGCCTATCTGTATCTCTTCCTCGCTTGATTCAGCGGACGGCGAGGCAGTCGCGTGTCTCGTCCAAGGCGAGGACACCGCACGCTTCCCGCGCGGCCAAGAGACATTCACTAACTGCATCGCCCACCAATTTCTCCACCGCATCGCGCATGGGCCGCGCGCCGAGCTTCGGATGAAATCCCTTCCGCACGAGAAATGGCAACACCGTCTTGTCCAATTCCAGCTTGTGGCCGCGCGCGGCCAGAAACTCGATTTCACGCGACAGGAATTTCTCCGCAATTTCCAACTGGTGTTCGTAGCTCAATCGGTTGAACACCAGCTTTTCGTTGACGCGCGCGAAGATTTCCGGGCGGAGGGATTGCTGCGCCCGCGTCAGCACATGGCGTTCGAGCGTTGCCTCGTTGGAATGTTGCAGGCTCATCAATTCGGCGGAACCGATGTTTGACGTGAGCCAGACATAAAAGCCGCTGAAATCGAGCGTCTGGCCCGTCGCCACCGTGATCCGCGCGGCGTCGAGGAGTTGCAGCATGATGTCCAGCACGCGCGGATGGGCCTTCTCCGCTTCGTCAAACAGAAGCGAACCTTCCGCCGCGCGTTCGCGCACCGCGCCCAGGTAGCCGGTTTCGCCCAGCCGTTGCGCCGAGCAACAGGCCAAGCGCCTCCTGATTTTGAAATTCGGACATATCAAAACGAAACAATTGTCCCGAACCGAAAATCTGGTTCGTCAGCACAACGACGGTTTCAGTTTTTCCAACGCCCGTGGGTCCGAGCAGCAGAAAACTTCCGCGCGGGCGGCCGGGCTTGGTCAGGCCGAGTTCCCCGCGCCGGACGGCGGAGATGATTCGCGGCAGGGCGTGGGACTGGCCGCGGATTTCGCGCGGCAACAGTGAATCCAGTTCGTGGAGCTTGGCGAGCTTGGCCGGGTCTGTCGTTTTGTTCATCCCTAATCTCTAGCACGGACTTCGTTGCATGTTGTGTATGTCATACACCACAGACCCGCGCGCTTGTGAGATTGTGGTCGCGTGATTCGGCGAAGAAGTCGCTGAACGACGAAAGAAAAACAAAAACACAACGCTTATGAAATTGATCAAAAACATCGGTCCCAAAGTCCGCTCGCGACTCCCCTCGCTGCTGATGGCTGCCGCCATCTTCGCCCTCAACACCGTCTCCACCCAGGCCCAAAGCACAACCTTCAGTTCCACCACCTTCAAACCGGCATCAGCAACAGCCTGGCCGTCATCATGCTGTTCGGTTTCGTCCTGGGCATCTTCTCCGTCATCTACGGCGGCTTCGCCATCCGGCGCGGCGACGTGGACCAAGGCAAGATGTCCATTCTCGGCGGGGCCATCATCGCGGCCGCCCCGGCGGTGATCTATGCCTTCTACACCATCTTCGGCCTCAATTCCAACAGCGCCGTGGGTGTCGGCACCTTTAGTCAATAAAACGACCTAACGCCCAACCGACACCCGCACATGGACACTCGAAACGAATTGCGATTGACCGATACCAACGCCGCGTCCGATTCCAAAGGCCGGACCTGGGGGCTGGAAGGCAATCTTTTTTGGTGGCTCATTGGCGGTATCGGCGCGGGCATCATCGTGTTCTTCCTCCTGCTTGTTGTTCTCCACGAGTCACTCCTGATCTCGTTTGTCGCGGCACTTGTGCCGGTGTCGGTTTGCCTTGCCTACATCTTCACTCTGCGGCAGGGCAAACCACCCGGCTACGACCGCGATTGTTTCGAGTATCTCGTGACGGGACGCGGGTTCGGCCCGGAAAGCAAACAAACACCTGATTCCAAAATATCCCTTCTATGAATCCTGAACAGAATTTCGCTTTGGCGTCGGAGGCGCCGTTTAACGGCTGCGCGAAGATTATTCATCCTTGCCCGGCAATGATCCAGTTCGTTGGCAAGCGCATGACCTGGGGCTTTGACTGGTTGCTCCTGAATTATGTCGTGCTGAAAGCCAATCCCGATTGCCACGACCCCAAAGTCGAGCCGGCCCAGGAGCTAATCTTCTATTTTCATGCGGCCAAGGTGACGCTCCTGGGCTGGCGTTTGGATTTGATGTTGGATGACGTCGCCGGACACAGCATCACTCGCGTCTGGACATTGGAAAGGGAGGCGGCACTGCGAAACATCGAGGTTGCCTGCATCTCGGAAATCCTTGTCCTCCCTTACGATGACGATGTTTTGGCGGAGCATACACCCGAGGAACCGCCGATCCCATCCCAACAAACAGAACCATGAACTCCGGCGAACTCAAAATGGTGGAAGTCAAACGGCAGGCGTTGCTCGGACAACTCAAGGCCGCCGAAGCCTGTCTGCGCGCCGGTCTGGACGTGCAGGGATTCGGCAACATCGCCCGCGCGCACCTGGAACGCGCCTTGGCGCACGTTCAGGAGGCCCGCATCGCCATCAGCGAACTCGACCGCGCCCGAACCGTGCAACAACTGGTGGACGACCTGCTCCGCCTCGAACAGGCGTGCGACGAATTCCGGCGGCAACCGCCGCCGGGTGTCACTGTGAAATCCCAACGCCCCTGACCTATGTTTGAGCGTCCACCCAACGGTTTCTTTGTCCGCGACCTGATCCTGTTCAATCATCTGCGGCGCGGCGGATACGTTTCCAAGGGTTTCATCTTTGAAGCGCCCGACCTGACCAACAGCCCGATTGCCGACCT
Source organism: uncultured Verrucomicrobiae bacterium (assembly GCA_963755515.1). Taxonomy (GTDB): domain Bacteria; phylum Verrucomicrobiota; class Verrucomicrobiia; order Limisphaerales; family UBA11358; genus UBA11358. The sequence goes on from CAVWKA010000004.1 coordinate 5,883, forward strand.
CAACGACTTTCAGGAGCAGCTCTGTCTGTTGCTGGCTTCGCTGCATGAAAGCCAACGGCTGCAAGTCCAGTATTTTTCGGATTCCGATTACAAGGCCGAACTGCTCCGGTATCAGCAGGAAACGGAGCGGTTCGCCAATATCTGGACGAAGCGTTCGCGCAATGAGCGGTTCGCGCGTTACTGGCAGGCAATGGTCGAACGCAAGCTGCGCCGGCAGCGGGTCATTTTCTACGTTTCACGCGCGTTGGAGAACACGCCCCGAATGCTTACCAGCAACGCCGCCCTGCGTGAGTATTACCTGACCTTGCTTGACCAGTTGGAAACCGAGTTCACCCACGTTCACCATCTGCTGAAGGAAATCTTCGCCAGCGCCGGGACGCGCGTGCTGCCGATGAGCGACCTCGACCATTTCAAACACTACAAGCAATTTTTGAATCCGTCGCTCGCCGACCGGTTTGACTTTGACGCCGCCGGGGATTTTGTGCCCGAACTTTCAATTCAGGAAAATTGCTGGCACTCGGAAGGCAACGGCCAGAGCGATTTCGGGTTTTACATGGACGGCCATTATCACTCCGTCATCGCGCTCACCCGCTGGCCGCGCTCGACGTATCCGGGCATCATCCAGCGTCTCACCAACCTGCGGCTGCTGGACTACTCCATCACGGTCAACGTTGATCCGCTGCCCATCACCCAGGAAATCAACAAGGAGGAGAAGGAACACGACCGCGTGGCTGGCGATTACGCCAGTGAAAAGAAAATCTCCCTGCTCACCGTGATGGAAAAGAAGCAGAAGAAGATTCATGCGCTGATGCAAGGGCAGACCATTCCCTTCAACGCGCTCTTTGTCATCCGGGTTTGGGACAAATCCAAGGATGGCCTCAACGCCAAAGCCAGCGCCATCAAAAACGCCATCAATTCGATGAACTCGGCGCAGTATTTCGAGAGCAATCTGCCCAGCACGTCGAAGAACCTGTTCTACCAGACCTGGCCGGGTTGGACCTGGGGACGTTACGAGCATCGCAAGCTTTATTCCGAACACCGTTACCTGGCGGACATGCTGCCGGTCACCAGCACGTTCACCGGCCACCTCAAAACCGCCGAGGCCATCTACGACGGCCCGGCAAACAACCTGGTCGGTGTGGAAACCTTCTCCGGCTCAAAGGATAACCAGTCGCCGCAGCACGCCGTGTTGCTCGGCATGAGCGGCGCGGGGAAATCCGTGACGGTTTGCGACCTGCTGTCGCAGACCGAAGGCTATTTCGCCTACACCGTCATCATTGAGGAAGGATTGTCCTACGGCATTTACACGCAGACCGTCGAGGAGGGCGCGCGCCCAATCATCATTCATCCCGACGGCGATTTGACCATCAATTATCTCGACACCAAAGGACTGCCGCTGACGCCCGACCATCTTTCCGCCGCGACCGCGCTGGTTGCGCGAATGATTGGAACGGCATCGGAGGAAGATAAACAAATGCTGCGGCAGGCGCAGATTGCCAAATATCTCAACCTGCTCTATGAGGATGCGTTCCAGGATTGGCAGAAGAAACGGCACGACCAGTTGCTCGACATCGCGCGGCACGCGATGGCGCTGCAAAAATTCCGGGTCGAGCGGATGCCGCCGGGCGCGACCACATTGGAAACTTTTGCGGACTTCCGGGACTGGAAGGCCAGCCACCTCAATGAGGCGAATGAGTATCTCGCGGCGTTCAACGAGGCCGAGGTGCTCCGGTTCCTGAAAGAACCCAAGACCAGCAGGGAAGTCCGCAACCTCGCCTTTGCCTCCTTCACGCCGGACGAATTTCCGACACATCGGATGTTGCAGGAGTTGATGATGCTCGACCCGGTGGGTTCCGAGCGCGAGCAAATCATCGAAATCGCCACACTGATTCTGCCCTGGTGTCGGGATGGCAATTACGGCTGTTTGTTCGATGGCACGAGCAATTTGTCGCTCACCGGAAAAATCGCCCACTTTGAGCTGGGCTATATTCCTGAATCCGCCAAAGAATTGAAGGCGGCGGCCGGCTTCCTCATCACCAATCACGCGCGCAAGCACATCATCACGCTGCCGCGCGCCTTGCGCAAACGCAACGTGTATGAGGAAGTCGCCCGTTTCCTCGACATCCCCGGCGGCCAGGAAATCGTCCAGGAATCCTACGCCCAATTGCGGAAGTTCAATTGCTGGAACATTTCCATTGTCCAGCAGTATGCGCGATTCAAGCAATCGCGGATCCGCTCCGCCGTGTTCGGCAATTCACGCCAGTTTTTCATCATGCGCCAGAACGACCGCGCTGATTTGGAGGACATGGCGCAGGACATCGCCCTGCCGGAGGTGACCAAGCACGCGATTATGAATTATCCGCTGCCCGACCATCAATCGGGACAAAAGTATTCGCCGTTCACTTATTTCCACACCGATTCCGGCCGCAACCTTTGCGGCACGGTTCACAACGTCTCCTCGCGCGAGATGCTCTATTGCAGTTCGTCCAGCGGCGAGCATTTCGACAAACGCGCCCGCGAACTGCGCAAAAGCGCAAACATCGTCGAGGGCATCATCGCCCACGCCGACCAACCTTCTTAAACCAAAACAAAAACACTTATGAAAAAATCATTCCTTCAATTCATTCCGCTTGCCTGTGTCGTTTGTCTGATCACGGGCTGCGCCGCCATGACGCGAACGGCCACTGATGTTGGCTTGGGAGCGGGCGGCGCAGCCTTGGGCGGCGTCCTCTCCAAGGGCAACCCTTACGCCATTGCCGGAGGCGCGGCGGGCGGCGTCCTGCTGGGGGAAGGGTTGCATTACGCCAACGGCAAGCTGAACGACCAATCCTTCCAGACCGGTTATGACAAAGGGCGGAGCGACGCCGTAAAGCAACAATACTGGCTCTACGTCTCCATGCAACAGGCCAATGCCGGTGACGATGGCCGGGTCCGACTCTACGAAGTGCATCTGCCCGAACAGGTCATTGACGGCGTGATTTTCCAGCCCACGACTGAATATCTGCGCATCGAAGAATAACAACGCTATTTGCCACGAAAAAAACAAATCAACCAAAGAAAGGACAACAAACATGAAAAAGTTAATCACAGCAATCGCACTCGCCCTGCCGCTGGCGTTCTCCGCCCGTGCGCAGTGGGTCGTCTATGACCCGACGATGAACGCGCAGCAGATTGTCGATGAGGCCGAAAGCATCGCCAAATACGTCACCATGATCGACACGCTCACCAGCCAGTTGAACGAGTTCGAGAACTACGAAAACCTGTTTGGCAATCCGTCCCAAGTGGCCCTGCCGATGGTGTCCGCCCTCGACTCCGATCTGCAGAAGCTTGAGCCGGAGGTGAACCTCGAAAACCTCGTGGCCACTGCCAACGGCAGTTCAGCGATGACCTACAACGACAACGGCATCTACGCCACCGTCGGCACCAGCTTCCAGACGCCCGGCGGCCAGACGATTCAGCGGCCCGCCAACCAATACGAACCGTTTTCGGCCGTCATCAATACGGCGAGCAACTATGTCGCGGTGGCCGACAACGCGGCGCAGCGGCGCGCCGCCATCAAGGATCAAATCGCCCAGACAACCGAGCAGCTCCAGAACGCCACCACCGATGCCCAGGTCCAGAAGTTGCACGCCGTGCTCACCAGTCTCAACGGCGATCTGGCCAGCACGGACGACGAATTGAATCAGGCGGCGGATTCGGCGCTGGTGCAGGACATCCAGAACCGGAACGACCAGCAAAAACAGGTTCAGGCGTTGACCGAACAGCAGAACGCCGAGTTCGAGGAGGCCGTCAGCAACTACACGGCGAAATTCCAGTTGCTCGACGCGCCGACCACCTTCCCAACCACCACCCAATAACCATCAACGTTCCTCATCATGGCCACGTTCAACAGCATCTTTCCCACATTTCTCACCGACTGCGCCGGTCTCAATTCCTTGCTCTTGAGCGTGGCCTTCGCCTTTTTCATCGCGGGCGTCATCGTCACGGTGAAACACAATGCCTCGCACGAAGCCATTCTAAATTTGCTCATCCGGCTGGTGTTGCTCACTTCGCTGCTGGTCTATCTGCCTTCTTGGGGCAACACCCTCCAAACCTTGCTGCAAAATTCCATTCTCTCCGGCCTGGGTGTTGACCCTGCCCAGGTCTATCAGCAGTTCAATCAAATGCTCGTCATCAAACGCGACCCGTCCACGCAATCGTCCTGGTGGAACGTCATGTCGCAACTTCACAATTTTACCACCGACACCATCATCTCCGCCATCCTCTGGCTCGTCGGCCAACTGGCCTCCCTGATGATGTTCTGGGGTTACATTTTCCAGACCGTCATCATCAACCTGGGTTACGCGCTCTCGCCTTTGCTCATCGGTTTCATGGCGATCCCGGCGTTGAAGGACATCGGGAATCGTTATCTCTTGAATCTTGTGGGCGTTCTTTTGTGGCCGTTGGGTTGGGCTGTGGCCGCCCTCGTCACCCAGGGCATCCTCGATTTTATGACCGACCCCGGTTTTCAATACCTTGACCCGACTTCCACGCTGCCCGACCTGCAAAAGACCATCGGCGTCGCCGCCGTGGGTTTCTGGATTATTTTCAGCACCGTCGCCGCGCCCATCATCATTCAGCACGTCATCACCAGCGGCGCCCAGGCGGGCAGCCAGTTGCTTTCCGGCGGCGTCAGCAGCGCGATCCAGACCGCCGCGACAACTGCGGGCGCGGCGGCGACCGCCTCAACCACCGGCATTCCCATCGTTACGGCTGGTGCGGCGGGCATCGCAGGCTTGTTAAGCACCATGTCCACCGCCGCCAACATGGGCAGCGCCGGTGCCATCATCATCGCCGGTTCCGGTTTGCCACCGCGCTCCGCGCGTGGCCGGCCCGGCGACGACATCACCGGCAACAGGGCCGTCCGCGAACTCATCGCCAAATCCAAACCCAATTACTACTGACCTATGGAAACCACCGATTTGAAAACGACGCCAACCAATACGGCCGCAACCATGCCTGCCCGCAAGAGCTTTGATTTCACAAGGTTGCTGGTGTTGCGCGACCGATTGCCGTGGTTCTGGTTTTTCTTCACTGTCGCCTTGTTGTTGCTCTCGGCCATTGACCGTTACCACATCATCTCGCAGTTCAAGCAGCGCGAGCGCGTGGTCATCATTGACCCGGCGGGAACCTATTATTTGAGTCCGCTGCTCCAGTTTTCGGAGGCCAAGGAATTGCACGTTCAACAGGCGGAACTGGCGACGATGGCCTTTCTCGAACGCAATCCCAAAGATTTCGACAATCCCGACCTGCTCAAATTGTTGTTTCTCAAAAAGGCGTTTGAGAAGGCGCAGAATGAGCGCAACAGCGAGGCCGTGGAGTTTCGCGCCAAACAGTTGCACCAGAAAGCGGAGATTGGCCGCATTGACATCCTGGCCACGCGCGACAATGAAGTGCTGGTTGCCGTCACCGGCCAGATCATCCGCAGCGGCATTTTCCAAGACCGTGCGTTCACCGAGGCGTTTCCGTTCACGCTCCGGTTGCGCCTCCTCCGCAACCCCAACATGGCCTTGAACGGACGGTTCCCCACCGCCGTGGGCGACTTCAAATATGAAATCAATCGTTAGCCTGCTTCTAATAACCGCCAGCGTTGCGCTGGCCGATTCACCAGCCATTCAGAATGTTTTTCTGGATGACCGGACGGCTGTGTCCGTTCCCGTTGCCACCAATCGTGTCACCACCATCAGTTTCCCCGGACCCATCGAGGCGATTGACGGCGCGGGCTTCACCACGGACGGCAAGACACCCGGCCAATTTCAACTGGCCCACGCCAGAGGCTCGGCGTTTCTTTCCGTTCGCGCCCTGGCACCCAAGGCGTCCGCCAACCTCAACATCCGCTGGAACGAATGCACCTATGTCTTCGAGTTGGTCGAGAGCAATCCGCCGGTGCTTTCGCTCATCATGGAAACGCCGCCGACGCCGGAGGAGGAGGACGCCGGCCGCGCGCCCGATGTCAGTCCGTTGAAATTGCTCTCGTTGCTCGACAAGGCCAAAGCCTTTCCCTTGCTCAAGGTGCAGCAACCCGAAAGCGTCGCCGACGTGGGCTTTACCACTTACGACGGCACGCCGCTGGTCAGTGATTTCAATGATTATCAAATCCAGATCGAAGCAGCGTTTCGTTTCAACGCCGAGGACACGCTGGTCTTTCGCGTGGCGATCACCAATGAGACTGCCACGCCGCTGATTTATCAGCCCGACAGCTTCGCCATTCGCGCGGGCAACCGGCTTTATCCCCAATCCATCAGCGACGCCGGCGGCACGGTCCCGCCCAAGGGTCAAAGCATTGTATATTTTGCCATCACCGGCACGCCGGACGGCGGGCGAAACAATCTTTCGTTAAAAAACCAGTTCACCGTTTTGGTGACGCGGCTCTCGCTGCTGCCGCCCGTCATCACTGTGACCAACATTCCAACCATTCATCCTGTTCGTCCACCCAAAGGCCAGCCATGAAACCGCGCGATTTTCTCAATTTTTTCAAAACCAAAACCGGCAAGCTGGTTGTCTTTGCCGCGCTGTTCGGAGGAGGATTGACCATTTTCGGCGTTATCCGCAAACATCATACCTCCGCCGAGGATGCGGTCGCGGTTGTCCCGCTTTCCACAAACACAATCGGCGCGCCGCAAATCGTGCAGACCGTGCTGCGGCCGCTGCAAGTATTCCTTCCGCCACAGCCCAAAGCTCAACCAACGATGCTGCCACAACAGGAATTACTGCCCTCACAACAGCAATCACTGCCGTCGCAACATCAATCATCGTTGTCACAAGAGGAATCACCGCCGTCACAACAGCCAGGAGTTCCGTCCTTTCCCAATGTGTCGCCGCGACCGTTGCCGGTCGTTCCGCCGCGCCAGACGGAGATATTGGCCCCCATCAGTCTCTTTGCCGACAGCACGGCGGGCGTGCCCCAACCCAAAAAGTTGAGCGCCATCTACGCGCCCTTTGGCCGGTTGATTTCCTGCGAAACGGTGGTCACGGTTGACTCCTCCTCACTGGAAACGCCCGTCATCGGACTGGTCACCGAGAACGTTTATTTTGGCGACAAGCTGGTGATTCCCGCAGGGACGGAAGTTCACGGCATGGCCCAAACCGACCGCCAGCGCGACCGGATTGCCGGTGGAACCAGTTGGACGCTGGTCTGGCAGGACGGCGAGGAGATGCAATTGAATGCCATTGTCCTGGACCGCGAGTTCGACAACAGCACCAATCAGTCGGGCTGGGGCATTACCGACGGCAGCGCCGGTCTGCGCGGCGAAATCATCAAATCCGATAACCTGGCCGACATCAAACTCTTTGCCGCCACGTTTTTGTCCGGCGCGGCCAGTGCGCTGACGGAAAAGCAACAGACAATTTTTGGCCCCATCAACAGCCCCACCCTCAACAACGCGCCCTTCGCCGGCGCGCAGACCGTCCTGCAAACCTATGCCCAACAGATTTACGATTCGATTCAGAAGAACGGGTTTTATGTCCGCGTGCCCTCCGGCACGCAGTTTTACCTCTACGTCCTGCAAACCATTGACCGCGCTGATGCCTCGTTTGGCGGCGTGGGCTTGGTTGAAGAAGAGGACGATCCATCAACAACCACACCAAAACGATGAAACCATTCCATCTCATTCCATTGATATTCCTCACGGCGTGTTCCACCACACCCAGGCTCACGTTGCAACCGCAACCACCGGCGACGACCACGGAAGATTCCGCCGTCCGGTATCCCGAAGTCGTCCGCGCCTACCACATCGGGCGTTACGTTGACCCGGATGACGACCTCGTGATGCATGAACAGCATGTCGTCTATCGCGTCGAGGAAAACACCCGCTGGAATTTTCATCCCGGTTCGGCTGATGGTCTTGTCCTCGCGTCGCCCCCGACGCAGGACGCCGCGTTTTCGCCCGTGCCGGTCAATGATAACATCCTGGCTGAGGTGAATTCCCAAAGAATTGCCACCGCCGAAATCATGGCCCAGGCGCGGGTGTTGTCGGCGGCCCTGGCACAGTTTGAGACCGCGTTGCAGCAGACCAAAACCAACTTGCAGGAAACGGCGGTATTGCGCGCCGCTGTCATTGAGATGAACCAACGGTTCGACGCGCTGGAAACCGCCCAAAAGCAGGAACCGGCGCCGGATCTTTCAGCCCCGACGAATGAACCGCCGGATTCTTTGGATCCATGAAAGCAATTTGCTGGGCATACACTGAAGATGGCCGGGTCTGTCGTAAGCCCGCCACCGTCTTCGACCAGCAACGCGGCTTCCTGGTGTGCCCAACGCACGCCCCGAACCGTCAACAAAACAAAAACACAAAAACTGAAAACCTCATTATGAGCATAAAGAAAACATCACCGCCAAATGGCGCTCCCGGCGCAAGTGCGCCCACCGAAAACACCACCTACCGCGTCAATCCGGAGGTGGAGGCCAAGATCGACGCCTACATCAAGGAAAATCCGAAGTATTGGGCCTATGTCCAGGCCATGCCCCGTGACCGGCTCGAACGCACGGTCGTCCTGAATGAAGTGCGCCAGATTGACCGTCAGCAGCGAATGCGCGAGGGCATCATGAAGCGCATCAGCGCCAGTCCCGAACTCAAACAGGCTTACGAAACACTGGTCAAGAACGTGCCCGAAGACCAGCGCGAGGAAGTCATGACCCAGCTCGCCCGGCAAACCCAGCGCGTCGTGTCCCGCTCGCAAGGCCAACGGCAGGCCAGAGGGGAGGCTGTTGCCGCTTGAAGTCCGGCCGAGCAACCCCGGCTCGTGATTCTTAACAGAATCCGGGCCGGGGCAAAGGCTACTCGATATGATGCTCCACCAGAATCTTCACCTTGACGTGGTCCACGAAATCCAGCGTTGCGGGAGTTGTGGGAGTCCGCGTGAGATTCATTTCTGCCACGAAAAACGCCCGTCGGTTGACCCAGTCGGGGAACTGGGTTCGAACAATTCGATTCCAAATCAACGTTTCCCGGCCTCCCATGCCGAACGAGGCCAGCAATCCGCAGCCGTATTCAGGGATGGCCTTGGTGCGCAGGAAAAAGCCGATGGCAATATCCGATTTCTTGGAAACATTATTGAAACGAAATTCATCCAATCCCTTGTAATTCTTCAGCCGGGCGCTCTTGTGCTGGTGAAATACGAGATCCGCCCGCTTGATATTTGCGCCCACGGTCTTGGTAAGTTGAACATGGGAACGAGCGCAGATCGCCAGGAATTTTCTGCACTCCTCGAAAATCTGCTTTTCCAGGTGTGTGCCACTTTGCCGCACGAGCTTTTTGTCGCCGTGTCGTGGATCATCCAGTGGGGGTCGCGTCGTCAATACGATCAAGTCGTCCGGCTTGATAAAGTGAAAGTGTTCCTTGCCCAAATCCGCGATTTTCCGTGGGTCAAACGGCGGATTGAAGATGATGTGTCCGTATTCATAGCCGAGCTTTGTCAGCGGCGCGGTGACTTCGCTAAAGGCCGCGCCGTCGCGAATTTTCGAGATATTTGGCTCTTCCCCGTAGCGCAGCGGCATCGCATACGCAAAACGATGATATTGCATAAGTTCCTTCCCGTTGACCTGTTCCTTTCCGTTGACCACCGCGACCATACCAATTTGGGGCGCGAATTCCAAGGGAAACTGCATCACTGTTACAAATTGGAAACGAAATTCGCTTTCGGCACAAAAAAAATTTCGTCTTTTAAAATCGTCACACCGGTTTCGTTTAGAATGGCAGTCGTTGTCGTATGGAGACGACTCGATTCATCAGACCGCATCTTTCATTGTATCGCGCACGCGCCCGTTCTCAGGGTTGCGACTGCACAAACAAAATGCCCCATGAATACCACCAGACTCAAGTTGTCGCCGCCCGTTCCCCGGGCCGGAAGTTGAAATGCCGGCCATGATGACGATTGGAGGAACCCATGCCCAACGATGCAAATGTTATCGGGCGAAACATCGCGTGGTGGCGCAACCAGCGAGGCTGGTCGCAGAGCGATCTCGTCACCCGATTGCAATTGCTCGGTGACATTAATATGACGCGGGACAAACTTGCCAACATCGAAATACAGCGCTGTGTTGCCACCTGCAAACAAATTGAATTTTTTGCCGAAGTGTTTGGCATCAAGGAGCAGGACTTGTTTCCCAAGAAACGACATTTCGTCGGCAAAATGGATGCGGTTGAACTGCGTGAGTTTACGCGGCAACGCGGTCCACCCCTTTCTTCTCAAAAATAGGCACTGCTTGCCTAATGCGCCAAAACCGATCACCTTTTCATGGCTGTCCGACGCAACAACCAAGATTTAGACCGGCAGCTTGACCTCTTTACAGCACGAAGGCCAACAGATGACAACATTGACTCAATACGGCCGGATGGCCGAGAAACACTGGCGCGAACACCGTCCCAAGATGGTGCGCGGACTGGAGAGGAAGGGACTCCTGCATCAGATGTTGCTCGAAGCGCAGGAGAAGACGAAGGACGAAATGGCCGCGTTGCGCCTGGAATTGATGAAGCAGGGCAAGACGGCGCAACAGGCCAACGACCAGGCTTGGGAAATGGTGCGGGAGAGATACATTCTGCTGCCAGGGGAAGAGAACTAGCCGCCGGCCGCCAAGACCACAGAAATCTTAACGGCTATCGCATCACCGACGACGACCGTCTGGGCGTGGGCGGCCCGAAGCAAAAGTTTTCACAAAACGTCAAAGCCATCCAGACGCTTCGCAAACTGGAAGTGGAGGCACGACCCGCCACCCAGGACGAAAAGGCCACGCTGGTCAAGTATGTCGGTTGGGGTGCGATGCCCCAGGTTTTCGACGACAACAATCAGGAATGGGCAAGGGAGCGCGAAACGCTTCGCGGTGAAATTTTCTTGGAGGAATACGAGAACGCCCGCAAGACGATCCTCAACGCGCATTACACGTCGCCCGTGGTCATTCGCGCCATGTATCAGGCGGCGGAACGATTCGATTTTAAGAGTGGAAGCATTCTTGAACCGGCCTGCGGCATCGGCCATTTCATCGGTCTCATGCCGGAAGAAATGCTCCGCCGCTCGACCATCACCGGCGTCGAAATTGATCCGCTGACGGCGCGCATCGCCAGGGCGTTGTATCCCGACGCCGAAATTCGCGAGCGGCCCTTCGAGAAATCCAAACTTGCGGACGGTTCTTTCGACCTCGCCATTTCCAATGTCCCGTTCGGCGATTACACCGTCCATGACCCGCGCTGGAACAAATACAAATTTTCCATCCACGATTATTTTTTCGCCGCCGCACTGGACAAAGTGCGGCCGGGCGGCCTCGTCATCTTCGTCACCACCCACAGCACGATGGACAAATTGGACTCCAGTTTGCGGGAGTTGCTCGGCGCCCGGACGGAGTTGCTCGGCGCAATCCGGTTGCCCAACGACGCTTTCAAGAAAAACGCCGGCACGGAAGTCACGACGGATATTGTGATGCTCCGCAAATTGCGTGACGGCGAATCACCCTGCGGTCCCGCGTGGAAAGCGGCGGTGAATTTCACGAACGACCAGAAGGAAAATTTTGCGCTCAACGAATATTTTGCCGCCCATCCCGAAATGATGCTCGGTAAAATGCGGCTCTCAGGCCGGATGTATCGGGACAACGAGCCGACGCTGGAATCCGATGGACGCGATTTGGGCGAAGCCTTGGCGCAAGCCGTCGAACGGCTTCCCCAAAACATTTACGAAGCTGAAAAGCAACAGGCCGTCAAAAAAGTTTCCGACCTGAATATTCCGGCACCCGATTTCGTCAAGCCCAACGGTTTCTGTGTTCACGAAGACGGCCGCGTTTGCATCCGTGAAGACGACGCGCTCCGTCCGCTGGAGGACATGCCGGTCGAAACGCGCTCGCGCATCCGGCGGTTGATTGAAGTGCGCGACACGGTGCGGGTCTGTCTGCGCTCCCAGCTCGACGGCAGCAGTGAAGGGCAGGTCATCGAAGCCAGGGAGAAATTGAATCTGGCCTACGACCGTTTTCTCGCCCGGTTCGGCCCCATCAACGCCCGGGTCAACCAGAACGCCTTTGACGGCGATCCCGACTTGCCCCTGTTGCTTTCCCTTGAACACTACGACGAGGAAACCAACGTCGCGGTCAAAGCCTCGATTTTCCGCGAGCGCACCATCCATCAAAAGCAGCCCATCGAATCCGTTGAGACGGCGAAAGAGGCGTTGCTGGTTTCGTTAAATGAAAAGGGCCGCGTGGATTTGGAACACATGGCCGGTTTGCTCGACCAGTCCGTCGAAGAATTCTTGCCCGACTTGAAGGGAATGATTTTTCTCAACCCGCAGACCAAGCAATGGGAAACCGAGGACCAGTATCTTTCCGGCAACGTCCGCGAGAAACTCATCGCCGCCGATGCCGCCAGTGTCGGTGACCCGCGCTTCCGCGTGAACGTTGAGGCGTTGAAATCCGTGCAGCCGCAGGATTTGCCCGCCACCGAGATTGACGTGCGGTTGGGCGCAACGTGGCTGCCGGAGCAGGACGTGGAAAAATTCGTCCACGAATTGCTCGGCGTTTCGTCGGGCGTTCAGGTCTGCCACATTCACGCGCTTGGCTCGTGGCACATCACGGCGGATTGGGAAGCCAAACAATCAACGGCCAACACGACCGATTGGGGGACGAGCCGTTATACCGGACTGGAATTGATTCATGACGCGCTCAATCTCAAAACGCCGACCGTTTATGAGACAAAGGACAAAAAGCCCGTCGTCAATCCGAGCGGCACGGAGGCCGCACGGGAAAAACAGGAACGCATCAAGGAAAAATTCAAGGAATGGATTTGGACGGATGACGAACGCCGCGAACGGCTGGTGCGGCTTTACAATGACACATTCAATCATTCGCGGGTTCGCACGTTCAACGGCGAACACCTGACGCTGCCGGGCGCGAGTTCGGCCGTCGAACTGCAATTGCATCAAAAGGCGGGCGTCTGGCGCATCCTGCAAACCCCCAATACGCTGCTCGGCCATGTTGTCGGGGCCGGCAAGACCTACACGATGGTTGCTTCGGCGATGGAGCTGAAGCGGCTTGGGCTGGCGCGCAAGCCCATTTTCACCGTGCCCAACCACATGCTCGGCCAGTTCTCGACCGAATTGCTCACGTTGTATCCGGGCGCAAACATCCTGGTTGCCAGCCGGGAGGATTTTGAGGCGCAGAACCGCAAGAAACTTTTCAGCCGCATTGCCACCGGAAATTGGGACGCCATCATCGTGACCCATTCCGGCTTTGAACGAATCCCGCTCTCCCAAGAAACCCAAGTCTGTTTTTTCAAGGAACAGTTGGACGAACTGGAAGACGTGAAACGCCAGCACGCCGGCACGGACAACCGGCGTTTGATCAAGGAGATTGAAAAGGCCAAGAAACGGTTGGAAGCCAAACTCGAAGCCCTTGCCGCCGCGCACAAAAAGGACAAGACACTCACCTTTGAAGAACTTGGCGTGGACCGGCTCTTTGTGGACGAGGCGCATTATTTCAAAAATTTGTTTTATGTCTCGAAAATGACGCGTATCGCCGGTCTGCCGCAGACGGCCAGCGAACGCGCCTTCGATATGTTTTTGAAAGTCCGACACATTCAGTCCATGAACGGCGGTGGTGGGGTTGTCTTTGCCACCGGCACACCCATCGCCAACAGCATGGCCGAGATGTTCACCATGCACCGGTATTTGCAGCCGGACGATTTGCAAAAACACAAACTGCATCATTTCGACGGCTGGGCGGCGACGTTCGGCGAGCCGGTGACGGCGATGGAGCTTGCCCCGGATGGCGCGGGCTACCGGCTCAACACGCGCTTTGCCCGCTTCATCAATGTGCCCGAACTCATGCAATTGTTCCGGCAAATGGCCGATGTGCAGACGGCGCAGATGCTCAATCTGCCGCGACCAAAACTCGAAGGTGAGAAAGCAGCCATCCGCAGCGCACCCTCGACGCCACCATTGAAAAAGTTTGTTCAGTCGCTCGTCGAACGCGCCCACAAATTGAAGACGGGGCGCGTTGACCCCAGCGAGGACAACATGCTCAAAATCACCAGCGAGGGCCGCAAGGCGGCGCTCGATTTGCGGCTGATGATTCCGTCCGCCCAGGATGACCCGCAAAGCAAAGTCAATCTGGCCGTCGAAAACATTTTCCGCATTTGGGAGGCGACAAAGGAGGATCGCCTGACGCAACTGGTTTTCTGCGACCTGTCCACGCCGAAGGAAAAAGGATTCTCCGTTTATGACGACATGGCGGACAAGCTGGTGAAGCTCGGCGTGCCTCAAGCCGACATCAGCTTCATTCAAGATTTCGACTCCGATGTTTCAAAACTCTCCCTGTTTCGTTCTGTGCGGGCGGGCAAAACGCGCATCCTCTTCGGCAGCACACAGAAAATGGGTTCGGGCACCAACGTGCAGGAGCGATTGATTGCCTTGCATCACCTCGACGCCCCGTGGCGGCCCGCCGACGTGGAGCAGCGCGAAGGACGCATTTTGCGGCAGGGCAATCGGAATGCCAGCGTGCAGATTTATCGCTACGTCACCGAAGGCAGCTTTGACGCCTATATGTGGCAGACCCTTGAAACCAAGGCCAAATTCATTACCCAGGTGATGAGCGGGGACATGACCGTGCGCCGGGTGGAAGACCTCGACTCGGCCGCGCTGACTTACGCCGAAGTCAAAGCCATTGCGTCAGGCAATCCGCTGGTGATCGAAAAGGCGCAGGTGGACGCCGAGTTGATGAAACTCACCCGTCTTCGTTCCGCGTATAGCGAGGAACAATACCGTATTCGCGCCAACACGCGCCATTCACAGGAGGAAGCGCAGCGATACACGGAGCGGCTCGCGAATTTGCGGCAAGACTTGACCGTGCGGCAGGATACTTCCGGCGACAAGTTCCGCATCGAACTGGACGGGCAGGTGCTCGACAATCGCGGTGTCGCCGGTGAACTGCTCTTGCGGCGGGCGGGGAAGATTAAAAACGCCTTCGGAATAAACCAGCGTGTCGGCAAGTTCGCCGGCTTTGAATTGTCGCTGCACGCCACCTACAACAACGAGGTCGAGTTGATCCTGCATGGCAAAAACAGTTACAGCGCGCGTGTTACTGATACCGCGCTTGGCACCATCCGTTCGCTGGAATCCATCGTCCAGGGCTTTGAGGAACGCGCCGTGCGGCTGGAGTCTGACATTCAGGATTCGCAAAAACGGGCGAATGAGTTGGAAAGCAAAGTCGGCGCAGCCTTCGAGCATGAACAGCGTTACCATGAGCTTTCAAAGCGCCAGTCGGAAATTGAGGAGAAACTTGACCTCACCAAAAACCAGGCGCCAAGCCAGGTTGAAGCCGAGGCTGCCGATGAAAACGAGGAGAATAAATCCCGCAAGCAGGCTCAAAACCATTCACCGGCACACGGACGACGGGCAGTCGTCACTGTATGAAATCAAATTTGATCAACGTCCGACTATGAATGAGACATCACAGCAAACTGAATTCCTCGGCTGGAAAATTGTTCCCGCCCGCCTCACGGCAACCCAAACCGCGTGGTTTCTTGGCTTCAAACCGGAGGAGATTCCGCTGCTGGTTGCTGCGGGGTTGTTGAAACCCTTGGGGCACCCGCCGCGCAATAGCACCAAATTCTTTGCCACCGAGACGCTGGAACAATTCCGTGGTGACGAGAAGTGGCTGGCTCGCGCCAGCGACGCCATTTGCGCTTACTGGCGGGAAAGCAATGCCCGCAAAGCCGCTTCCCGGAATGGAAATTTGTCCGGCATCAAAGGAAACTCAAAAATTGCTGCATGAGTTCAAACGCGCGGCGCGCTTGCATGCGCTGTGTCTCCACGTCAACCGAACCATGAAACTCCACGACTTGTTGCGGTCCAAAAGCGTCAACGCTGGCAAATTTTTCCCGCAGGATTTCGATTGCTTTGGCCACGTCCTTATCCTTGCGGCGGCTCTTCCAAACCGCCGCCAGCGACTTCATGCCTTCCGGGAAGTGTTCAAGGCAGTAACACAGATCGTAGGCGTCTTTGGGCTTGTCCCGTCCGGCCAAGGCATGGGCCTTCATCACCAAAAAATCGGGAAGCGATGCAATGCGCAAGCGCACCTTGTTACTGGCCCCGCGCACCGTCTTGCCGGTAACTTCCATGCTTACCGGCGCGTGGAATGCCGCGCCGCACGCGTCCGCTTGCAACACCCGGAAACCTTTCAGAAGTTTTGGCCGGTTCTTTTTCAGTTTCACTTCCCGCGCCGCGAGAAATTCGACTTCCACTTCCACCGGCTTTTCGCCGTCCTTTAAGTCCACCTGGACCACAAGTTGAAACGGTTTTTCGCCGGGCTTGTATCGGTCGGTCGCCAGCAGCAGTTTGAGCAGGTCAGCATACCGACCGTCAGCGAGTTTCTTCACATCGAGCGCCAAGTCCACGTCAATGCTTCCAATGTGCGGTTCGTCGGCTTGTTCCAGCAGGAGATCAGGCACCCAACCGCCCACGACCACCAGACAATCTTCAAACGCCGCCAGCACCTGCCCAAGGTCAACCAGAACGCGGCGGGCGGCTTCGACCTGGCGTGGGCTGTAATCGTCCCGCTGGCGGGGCTCGGGATTCACAATAAACCTCGCTGCTTCCAGGCGCGTTTGAGATTTTGTTCCAGCAACGCTTCGGCAGCCTCTTCGCCCCGCCCGCCGCAGTGAAACAAGTCCACGTAAGTCTGGACCGGGTTGGTGCAAGACAACCGGCGTTCTTCAACAGTGCCGCCGTCTCCAAGATAGAAAACACCGTCATCTTCGGGAATCAGCACCACGAGATTATCCCCCGAATCCACCCATTTGGCTTCGGCCACCTCACGAAACTTGTCTTCCCAATCGGAGGCGACGTAAAGCCAGGTCTTGGGCTGCCTGACATGCGGCGCTTGAAAATCCGCCGCCGAGAACGCCGCATACGCCGCGTGTCCGCCCGTCATGGATTCGAGCTTGGCCAACGCTTCCTGCAAACGCCGGCCTTGCAACAGCGTGAAGTAACTCCGCCGCTGGTGACGGTCAAAACGGTAAGCGTCGCGCCACGCGCCCAGCAATTCGACCGGGGAGCGCAATTTGAAACCGCCATCCGGCAGTTCCTCAATGAATGCCTGGTCATGGAGATGGCGCACCACTTTATTGACCAAACCAAGACTGACATTTGGCCGGGCGTGAGGCTTGCAAGTCCCGCTGCGTCCATTTCCGTCCCGCATTCTCCGTGGCGAGCAGTGCGCGGACAATGCGCGCCGCTTCCGGAGTGCTCAAATTGGCACCGGCCTTTGGAACCCGATGGACGGGCGGTTGTCCCGTGCGTTCCAATTGAAAGGCATCGGGCACGCTCAAATGGCAGTTGCCCGCCAGATCAAACCAACCCCACTTGAGCTCCTGGCATAATTGCGCCATGCGCGGCGAAATGAACGGGGCGGCCAAGACCCACACCCGGCTCTGACGTTTGTTCTGCGCAGAAGGAAAATCCTGAGTTCGGTCATAGGCGATTTGATGGGGCCGAGGATTGGACTTGCAAATCACCCACAACTCCGCCTTGCCGCCATCGGGCAGTGGCAGCGTGGCTTTGATGTCGCAATCCGTCCGGTATTCCGCCGGGTCAATTTCGACTTCCCAGCCCTTCAGCCAGGCTACGCCGGCGAGCAGTTCACGCAGCCGTTGCGCCAGCGCCCGCTCCAAGGCGGCGCCCTTCAATTCCCGGTTGTTCACGGAAACAGCAATGTTCACGATGTCGTGAACATGGCATATATCGTGAACATGGTCAAGCGCTTTTTTCCCGTTTATTTCGGCCCTGTGAAATTGAAACAGGAGCGAGTTCATTCAACCAATCTTCTGCCCGTTGCGATGCTTTTCCGGGGAGAGCTGCGGAAGTTGAATGATGCAACCATCTGCCGCCTGCCGCTCGTAACTCTCCAGCGACGGCAGTTTCACTTGTGCCTTGCGGGCGTAGGCGCGATGAACCGCCTTACTGTTGTGGCCCAGCGCCTCCTGCGCGAATCGCTCTGGATAGCCGCACATTTTTGCCCGCTCCGCCCAGGCATAACGGTAACAATGCAGAGTGACGCCGGTGATCCCCAAACCGGCGCAGCGGCGTCTGAATTCCTGC
Organism: uncultured Verrucomicrobiae bacterium; assembly: GCA_963755515.1. Classification (GTDB taxonomy): domain Bacteria; phylum Verrucomicrobiota; class Verrucomicrobiia; order Limisphaerales; family UBA11358; genus UBA11358. Next base: position 23,991 of record CAVWKA010000004.1, read on the forward strand.
CCCCGATATTTTTCCTTCAGCAAAGCGAGCCTCGGAAATAGAAACCCTTGGGTCGGCAACGAACGGAGGATCGTTTCCACCGCCGGACCAAAATGAATAAACGCCCGGCTGCCGGTTTTTCGACGGGCATAGGAAATAACGCGGTCATTCCAATCAATGTTTTCCGCCTCCAGGGTGGCGACATCCGTTTGTGAGCCGCCCAGATGCCAGCACAGTTCATAAAAACTCCGGTTTTCGGGATTCGGTTCCCGTTCGATGATCCTTTGGTGTTCGTCCGCCCTGATGGCCCGTTTGGGCTTGTATTCGATTTTGGGCCAAAGCCGTTTGGGAATGATCGGCCAGGCCAGCCAGTTCATCGAGATGCAGAAGTTGTGCAACTCACGCAGATGAACATTCGTGCTGACCGTGCCTGCCTTGAGGCAGGCGAACAGTTGCTCCGCCTGCGTCTCGATGATGATCAGCGGAAGAATCAGGTCAAATGCCTTCTGTTTAACGGCGCGCTGCCAGCGCTCCTTGGTTGGTCCATGTTTGTTTTCGGTAATGGCGTTGAACGCATCCTGCCAGGTCCGTTTTGAAACCCCCGAATCGGTTCCGGCGAGATAGGCTTTGGCGATCTGGAGGTTCAGTTGCGGTTGCCGGACGGATTCGTTGCGGGCGTTGAGCAGGGCCGTGGCCTCCGCGCGGTCTTTGGTGCCCAGGCTTTCCTGTTTGCGGGTCTCGGTGTCCTCAACGTAGAACATCCCGCCCAGTTTGCGGCGGTAAAGGATGAAACGGCGTTTCATAATTCAGACTTTTTTGGTCCGAGATTATGAGGCCGCACGCGGCCATTGGTGTATCAGCTACACCAGACGGGCGGCGAATCCCGTCATTTCCAGTGGTTAACCAGTATTCAACCCGTGGTTGACCGGTGGTAAACCGGTAATAAATTCACTGGCACTTTCACTGGCACTTGCCTCCTCTGGTTGCGCCATCCTATTGAAAACGAACACGTTAAGGATGGCGGAAGGGGTGGGATTCGAAGCCAAGCGAATGCACTTCGTTTTCGTGCGTGAACGTGCATTATCACCGCATAAATAAAGGCGATAATGCGTGTTCAAATTTTCCGTCGCGGAGACGGCATCACGCAAAATAACGCTCTTAAACGCACCTTCTTTGTCCACAATTGTCCCCAAAATTTTTCTCGGTGTCTTGTCGGCGGCAGGGGGCGGGGGGGGTAGCTCGCGGCTGCCGTGGTCGATTTGTGTCGACCGATTCATGCGCGCGGAAATTTATGGCAAAGGAAGTCTTGGATTGACGACCTTTGTGGTCAAGCACACGACTTGCGGCCAGCAATGGGATTTGACAAGGGTTCACAATTAAGTTAACCTGCTCCAATGTTGCAAGTGCAATTTTACCGGACGGCTGCCGGGGCATGTCCGGTGGAAGAGTTCCTTGATTCGCTGAATGCGAAGCAGGCGCAAAAAGTATTGTGGGTGTTGCGGGTGGTGCAAGAACTGCCGCGAGTGCCGCAGCAGTATTTGAAAAAGCTGGAAGGGACGGACGATTTATGGGAAGTGCGCGCCGAGTTTGGCGGCGACGCCTTTCGGTTGCTGGGATTTTGGGATGCAGGACGATTGATCATCCTGACCAATGGATTTGCGAAGAAAACACAAAAAACACCGGAGCGTGAAATTGCGCTGGCGGAGCAGCGCAAGCGCGACCATTTAAGCCGGAGAAAACAAAAATGAAAAAAGACGTGGAAAATTACATTGAGCGGCGGAAGCGCAACGACAAGGCGTTCGCCAGGGATTTCGACGCGGGCTATGAGGAATTCAAGATTGGCGTGATGTTGCGCGAAGCGCGCGAACAAGCGGGCGTAACGCAGGAAAAACTGGCGCGAATCACCAAGACAAAAAAATCGGCAATTTCGCGGCTGGAGAATCATGCGGAAGACGTGAGACTGTCCACAGTCTCGCGCGTGGCGCGGGCGTTGGGCAAGGCGGTGCGGATTGAATTGGTGGAAGCGGCCTGACGGAGCCTGCCTGAATCATGGCGCACAAACGCAAAGCCTGCAAATCGTGGACTTCTTTCACGCCCTGGAGCACGGCTCTGGACCAACAATATCATTTTTTATGCCTCCGCCAATGGAAATACAACCAAAATGGGCGGTAGACATTGGGTATTCCCCGGGGAGTGCAACCGTCAAGACGCAAAAGCCGGTTTTTCCAAGTTTACGACTGGGCAGCCTTAGCGGCGATGGCTTCCTTCAAAAACTGTACACGTCATTGCAGCGGTCAAAGAGCACGAGGAAGAAAAGCTTGCGGTGTTTGCATGTTCACCTCAAACCGGCACGCGGGGCGTATTCGGTTAATACCCGGCAAACTGCCATCGCCATCAGTCTGGCCCCGGCAGCATTGGGATGCACCGTATCGGGAAACAATGCCTTTCGTCCGCTCAACGCCGTGTAAAGGTCAATTACCGTGGCATCGGATTCCTTCGCCACCCCCTGGATCATCGGAATCATTTCGACACGGATGGTTTTGTCATTGATGCCCCAGCGGCCCGGATAATCCGGCGTTGGTAAACAGATGAAAACCTCCGCCGCCGGATTGGCCTGGCGGAAGGCGGCAATCATCTCCTCGTAATCATGGACGAAGTTGGTTTTATACCGCCAGTTGTTGACCGCCTGGGCGGCATCGAGACTGCCGTCGCCGGGGTGCTTGCTGTCGTTTGCGCCGAAATCAATGACGACGACGTCCGGCTTGAACGCCAGGGCCTCAGTATTAGCCGGTTGCCTGACATAAGGCAAGTTTCCCTGATGCAGGAGCGTAGTGGCGTTAACGCCGAAATTACGCACCTCCCAATTCGTTCCCAGCATGGCGGCAAGCTGTGCCGGATAGCAATTGTGTTCCCGATTGGAAATGCCATAGCCCCAGGTAATGCTGTCTCCCACGCAGGCCACCCGCACAGGCGAAGCCAGAACACCTGCAACCAAGCTAAAGAAAATCAAACCATTCAAAAGCACCGGTTGGAATATTTGGGGAAATTCTCGATTCATGCTAACGCGATGTTATTTGACATTTCCCATTTTATTTTCATGCACACGACCGGCGCGGGCCATTTTCGTGATTTTCTGCCTGCTCCACGGATTCGCAAGCTTTTTTCCAGTCCGCCTATACGGCCAGTGACTGGTAATGCATCATTGAATTCATTCCAGTCGGCAAAGATCCAAAAAGTGTCTCTTGGATTTGAAAACTATTTCCGGCGACGTCAGGTTCGAGAAACATCTATGCGAAGGGAATAATTCCGAAACATCTTAGAATAGCGTTTATGGCCGGTCGCCTTGTCGAAAACCCAGAGATTACGACTCGCCTTGCGCGCTCCCCGGCGCGCACGGTGCAGAGATACGGAAAGCTGGCCCGATGCTGGACGCCGGTTTCATCGTCGCATCACGAGATTCGGCAGCTTATCTTCCGTGAAAAAACGACAAGAAATCACAGGTTTTGTCCATTTTCCACTTTCGATCAACCGGATAAAATTAAACTATCAATTAATTCGATAGGGTTAAGACAGCCGTTGTGAATTATTGTGGCCATAAATAAATGAAGACAATCTAAAACGAATTGAAAAACTGACTGGTTGATTGTGAAAAAGAACCCGATGCAGTTCTACTCTAATCCGGATTGCTTTGAATAAAATTATTCCGCCAATATTATTAAATCTGAAAGACAGAAAATCATGAAACTTTATCTAAGAATGTTCGTTTTGCTCGCGGCGGTTATACTGGGCTCGTCGCTTTACGCGAGCGAGGATAATCCTGTGTTTAAGTCCCTGAAATATGGGATATTCGTTCACCACGCTTGGGGAGGCACCGCATATGCTCTGACAAAGAATCCCGATTTAAGCGTCCCGAAATCGGTTGATGAAGTGGCGGATTCATTTGATATCCCCAGATTTGTCAAAGATCTACAGGCTTCAGATTGTGAATACATTTCATTCACGATTTGGCATGCCAACATGAATCCGATGTTTCCATCGGCGGCCATGAACAGGTGGCGTGGGCCGGGACATGCGTCAAAGCGGGATGTGCTTGGGGAATTAATCAAAGCGCTCAAGCCCTCGGGAATCAAACTGTTCCTTTATGTTCATCCTTCGGACGGGATGGACATGACCACGGAGGATCAGGACAAGCTGGGATGGAATGAAATCCCCGATGTTTCGCCGGAAAATCAAGGAGTGGCATGGAAACCCGGCACATATATCAAATGGAACAACTTCATTAACGATGTATTCGACGAAATGTGCGCCAAATATGGCAAGGATATTTCTGGCTATTGGGTAGATGGTGGCTGGGGACGTGTGGATAAAAACCGTTTGCAGGCGACAGTATGGAAATACAACCGCAAGCGGAGTTTGTCTCCGGCATGGACAACTCCGGCTGGTGCAACCAGTTCAATCAAATGATTCCGCCAGATCCAGCCCATGGAATCCCCGCAGCCACTCCACAGGATGTTGATAGCTGGCCGGCGTTTATAAGCAATGTGAACCTCATCCAGGGCGGCAGCTGGTGGTCCACCGGCGCAACCGCCAAGATGTCTCCTGAGACCATGCTGCGATACACCGTGCTTGAGGCGGGCGCGAATGTCGACGGCGGTGGCGTCGGTTGGGCGGCGATCCTTATACCGACGGAACCTGGGAGCCAAACGTGAGGGAATATTTCGCCATGCTCGGCCAATTCATCGGCCAATTGATGAAGCGATCAGGAACACGCGGCCGAGCAATTCATATATTACCAGGCAAGGAAGCCGGATTGCGACGCTTCCCTACGGCATTGTCGCCATGACTTCAGCCGATGGGAAGTACGAATATCATCCATGTTTTGCGTGCACCCACCGGAACAGATGCGTGGAACAGGCAGGCTTATGTGAACACGCTTGAGCTGCCGCCGCCGACAGATTTCAAGAAGTTTACCAAGGCGGTGATGTTGCGAAGCGGGCGCGATGCCGGTTTGGTGCAGGATGACAAAGGCGTTCGGATTGATGTGCCCTGGCAGGACGCCTGGGATCCGATCGATACCGTTATTAAATTAAGCTCGGAAGTGGGCACGGGATTACTGTCCAGAGGAAAACCCGTCACCATGTCAGGCCCGGAAACACCGGGCTGGCCGCCGCAGAACGCCGTTGACGGAGACAAGAATACCGGCTGGAGTTCGGAAATAGTGACCGACGGCAGCCATCCGTGGTTGACGATTGACCTGCAAGGGATGGCCGAAGTATCGCAAGTTCATTTGTTTCCCCGAATCGAAGGTAACATCGTAGGTTTCAATTTCCCGGCAGATTTCGATATTCGGTATCAGCAGACGGGACGAATTTTACCAAGGCGCTTGAGGTCACCAACTACACGGTGACTTCTCCGCGGGCCTATAAAACCGACTATGTTTGGGATCCCACTCTGAATGACTACAAAAAAGCGCCCGCCGGGCAGGACACGGAGGATCTTTCCCTCTGGGATCCGGCCGGAAAACCCCGGAGGACTATCCTCAGTCTTTTGTCCTGCCAGCGGGAACGCAAGGCCGTTACGTCAGAATCACCGGCACCAAACTTAACCCAAGTTCGTCACATGAATACCGGATGCAGTTCACCGAAGTGCAAATCTTTGGAACGTTGAAATAAAGACCAGGCGTGCATTGGAGGATTCTTCAGCACGGCTGGCCAAAGGGATGTGCACAGGAATAAATGCTTTTGAAAAACATTTCGATCGGGCTTGTTTTCGTAGTATTTTGGCAGGCTGGCGTAAATATCTCCTATGCGGAGGTGCAACTGGCGCCGGTCTTCGGCAGCAATATGGTGCTGCAACGGGATGTCCAGGCGAAACTGAGCGGCTGGGCAGATGTCGGCGAGAAAGTCGTGGTCAAACTTGGAGGACTGGTTGTGGGAAATGTCGTCGGCGCAAGAAAAGACAAGCCTTGGATTGTGAGACTGCCTGTGCAAAAAGCCGGCCACATGCCGGATATTACTATCGAGGGAAAGAACATCATCATCTTGACCAATCTCCTCGCAGGCGATGTCTGGGTTTGTTCCGGTCAGTCCAACATGGAAATGCCGCTTGAGCCGGCGCCTCAGTTTATGGGGGTCCTCAATTGGAAACAGGAGGTGATCACGGCTGACCGGCCGAAAATCCGGCTTTTCAATATTGAAAACAATAGGTGGGAGGTCTGCAAGCCGGACACCGCAGTCCTTCTCTGCTGCGGGTTATTTTTTCGGACGTGAACTCCAGTCGCGACTGCAGATTCCCATTGGTCTGGTGCAATCGGCTGTCAATGGCACGAGGGCGGAACTGTGGACGCCCCTCTCCGCGAGGATGG
>CAVWKA010000005.1:0-176415 GCA_963755515.1 uncultured Verrucomicrobiae bacterium
AACTGGCCGTCGTAAAGGTTCAAGCCGGTGCTATAATCAACAATCGCTGCGGCCGCCCACTCGATCCTAAAATGAGAAATAGTAGAGGTGAGTGGCGCATAAAGATAAAGAGCAGGGTTCGCATAATATCCAGTCGGGCTTCCAGTCGAACCAGAGAGCGTTTGTCCTACAGTATTGTCATCTTTAGCTGTACAAATCACTGGTCTGTAATCCGCAGCCTGCCAATTGATACTGCTGGAAGGCCGCAGCCACACTGTGGCATTGGTGGCATACTTAAGAACACAGCCCCCTTCAAATGTATTGGTTCCATAGAGATTAACCTGGCCGCTGATATAATATGTCGTGTCCCCTTGGAAATCATAATTCGTGATGGCGCCTGACACTGTCTGATAATCCAATACCAACCCTTTGGAAGGCAGCGTTTTAAAGCGCACCTGCCGGAAATGAACCGATGGGCTGGCTTTGGCCAGATGTTGTGGCGGCAACTTTAACCGGCGCAACGCCACATTTGGAAAAGTCCCGACCTTTGCGGTTCCTTGCGGTAAGGTTGCTAGTTGATCCGTCAACGCCGCTAGTGGAATTTGCTCAATTAAAAATTGCCTCCGGGCGATCTGTACCCAGCTTTTTCCTACAAATACCCCGCTGTCTTGGGCGTCTGTTCCCAATAAAAACGCGCGTCCTTGCATCATCTTCACCGCCCCGAAATCCAAGGTTTCATCGGTCAATGCAAGCCCTCCCTGATTTGGCAATGGCGTGGCCGTTACCACCGGCTGCGGTGGGTTGAAAAATTCCGTCAATATTTGCAATCGCGTCGTTGCGGGATCCAAACCGCTGGCGGCTGGCGACGGCGGCTGTTCCCGCAGAATGACACATTGTTCAAGCCCCGATTTTGTAACCGTGTAGAGCAGATCCGCGTCCAAACCCTCGAAGGCATTTCGATAAGCCAGCTCGTTGGAACTGATCAATTCTGCCGTGGAGTTCGTTAAAGTAGCTATAAACACGGAGTTAGTGGCGTCGGCGAGGAGTAATCCAACCGGAGAACTGTCCAGTTGCAGTCCATCTGGCGTCACCATTTTAATTTCACCATTATATATTTCGGACGGCCAAAATACTTGAAACTGACAGTTTGTCGAGGCGAACGAGCCGTCCGGGAGAATGCTGATATCCTCACTGCTTGGAACGTATTGATTTCCAACAAGATGGTTCAAACCAGATTCGATCTGCGTATATTGCTGTTTTTCGGCAACGATTTGGCCATTGGGTCCTTGCTCATAAACCGTGCGTTGCCAACTCGTGCTATTTCCATCTACAATCGTTGCTGACCACGCGGTGGGCGGGGGAGCGGAGGATTGGCCGGTGATGGCCTGCTGCGCCCGGCACAAATTGATGCCCAATAATAACGCCATCAAAACAGGGAATTTGGAAATAGCTTTCATAAGAAGAAGACGCCGGATTTTTGAACTTATCGGGGTAAAACAATACCGAGAAGGGAATTGACCCCACTTGACACCCGCCACATTGACCTTGCAAACCCGCCTCATACCGATCCTTTGCTTGGAAGCGATATGCTTTAGCATCTAATACTGATTATGTCAAGACCTGATTTGCAGAAAAATGCAAGTTGAATTTGGGATGGAAAATGGGATGGAAAAATATTTCCGATTGTAAAAAACGACGTTTTTTCTGCGATTTTCGCGCACATCCGATGGCTCGCTGCGTGCCGGTGGCATTTTAAAATCCAGAGAGATTTAAAATGTCACCAATTTGTCACATGAATTTCGAAGCGGGATGCGCGTTGAGGAAGCATTGCGTTCGTATCCGTCCGCGACGAACGCGCTTTAAGCCGCAGTGGAACGCGCGTGGGTCGTGGCGGGGGCATCCGCACTTTTTGCCGTCATTTCCATTTTGTGCAATCATTGCGCAAACCCCGCTGTTTTTTCTGTCAGACTGGCCGGATGAAAGCGTCATCGTCATTTTCGATTGCGCCCGGGATGGCGCAATTCGCTCGAATCATTGGAAGTTGAGCCTGAGAAAATTATTGCACGCGCCCGCAAACTGGCAGGCCGTTGAGAAACGTTGAAGGCATTGATTCCCTTTAGCTGCATGTCATTCCGGCGCGAAATCCCAAACGCAAAAGCCCCGGAGCGCCGGCGGGTCAACGGTGGAAATTCAAGGGCGACAGGGGGATTCTTACCTTGACGCGCTGACCGGCGACATACAATGGAAACCGGATTCGCGCGCGGTTGGCTGACGCGGCTGCGCTCCTGAAGACGAGAGATTTTTCTGCCCGGCGTTTTGGTGTCGCACGCCGAAACGATGCGGCAAACTATTTTGCCGGGTTGTTGGTCGCTTGTGCTTGATTCTCGTTTTCCGATTGCAAGTGCCGGATTTGTTTTTCCGGAACACTGCTGCGGAAGAAAATGCAGCCGTCGTTTTGTCCGTCGACCTGGCGCATATCAGCGGCATAAGCCCCTTCAATCACCAGCACAAAACCCGGTGGACCGCCTAAGTCGTCATTTTGCGTCGGCACCACTTGGATGGGCACTTGGGCAACCGCCAATTTTTGAAATGCCGCCTGATTGAATTTCATCACCTGCGCCATATCGGTGATTTGGGCCGCCATTTTCTGGTCGTAACGGGCGGCCAATTCATAACAGATCAAGCCGGCCATGATGATGGCCGCTCCGATGCTCCAAAACAAACTGGTTGTCCACGCAGTTTTCCAAATCCGTTTTGTCCATTCGGATTTGGCGGCGTCGGCTGATTCCTGAATGGATTTGAGCGCGGGCATGACATATACCACCAAATTTTCCGTGTGCCTGATGAATGGCGCGATGACGCCCTCCTTGATGCTGGATTCCAGCGCTGAATTGACTCCCTGTGCGATGGCCTTGGTATCCACCTGTGCGCCGAGATTTTTCACGGTTGATTCAATGGCTGCAATCGTCTCATTGCATTTGGCCAGGGTGGTGCGGCAAAGCTCATCGGTCATTTCCGCGTGATGGGTGATGTTGACACCGCGAGTTTCAATCGTCTTGGCGATATGCGCGACTTCGCCGCGTATTTCCTCAATCGTCGCCAGTGAATCAGCATTGGCCGAAATCATCCGGGCGGGGATGCGTTCGACGTAATGGGCGTACAGGTCCAGCACGAGGAAAAGCTGGCTGAAAAACTGCGTGCTGTCGCCATCAGCGAAGCGGTGATAAACCTTCCGCGCCAGTTCCCGCTTTTCAGCGGGATAGGCGGCGAGCACCGCCAGGGCGTGGCGGGACGGAGGTGACATTCTTCCGCCGCTTTTTCGAGCATCGCCCCAAATCTCTGGAGGAGCTTGGCCAGATTCAGCGCCGCGCTTTTGCCAACGCCGCGGTTCCCACCGGTGATCATTGCAACTTTCATAATTTTTCCTTTCTCGTAATATCAAAATTATCCTCACCCGTGGCAGCGGACACCAGTCCACTCTGACTCCATGAAAACCCAACCATATTGTAGCAGTGGACGTGAGTCCGCTCATTCTAAATATCCCGCTCAGAGCCTGTCCACTCCCATCGTCATCGTCCCGCCTGCTGAAGTTCATCCGTAATTAAAAATCGCGTTTGTATGCATTCTCGCGGCTAAAAAACCCGACCCTTTAGCCTTCGTCCTTTCCGGCGTGGCAGCGGACGTGAGTCCGCTCTGACTTTTCCCCGAATTCAGATAATACGCACTCACATCCGCTGCCTGGCTGTCTCGTCCATCGCCACCCGCCTCGTCCCCTCCCCTCCAATTCCCAGGGCAACCCCGCGAAAACTGCGGTTAATATTTTGTCCAATTCGCGCGTGCCGGGCCGTAGCTCTGAGCGAAGACCGGTTCCTTCGCGTCAATTCGCGGTTCGCCTTTTTCTTTCCCCTTTGTTCGCTTCGTTTCTTTATTGTTCAAAATCGTCCCGGTCCCGCTTCTCTTTTGCCCCTTTTTGCGCATTTTTGCGGCTAAAAAACCCGTCCCGCTTTGCGTGATCTGCGCCCATCTGCGTTATCTGCGGTTAAATTCCGTGTGTTCTGTGTTTTTTGCGGCCACCGAATCCGTGGTTAATGTTTTGTCAAATTCGCGTCCCTTCGCGTCAATTCGCGTCAAAGCTTTTTCGTGTTGCGGCTTCGCCGCGTTGCGCCTTTTGTGCATTCTCGCGGCTAAAAAACCCCGACCCTTTAGCCTTCGTCCTTTCCAGCGTGGCAGCGGACGTGAGTCCGCTCTGACTTTTCCCCGAATTCAGATAATACGCACTCACATCCGCTGCCTGGCTGTCTCGACCATCGCCACCCGCCTCGTCCCCTCCCCTCCAATTCCCAGGACCACCCCGCGAAATCTGCGGTCAATGTTTTGTCAAATTCGCGCGTGCCGGGCCGTAACTCCTGAGCGAAGACCGGTTCCTTCGCGTCAATTCGCGGTTCGCCTTTTTCTCTTTCCTTTGTTCGCCTCGTTCCCTTGTTGTTCAAAATCGTCCCAGTCCCCGCTCTTCTTCTGTGCCTTTTGGGCGAATTAAAAGCGAGAATGGAATGTCCGCGAGGTTTTGCACTGATACGCCAGTCCGCTGGCGCTTTTCCACCGCATCCCCAGGCGCCATTTTGCCAACCTGCCGACATTGGAATCAATTGAAATGCGCCAATGTTTTCAATGATTTTGTGCGTTCTGTGCATTTTTGCGGCTAAAAAACCCGACCCTTTAGCCTTCGTCCTATCCAGCGTGGCAGCGGACGTGAGTCCGCTCTGACTTTTCCCCGAATTCAGATAATACGCACTCACATCCGCTGCCTGGCTGTCTCGTCCATCGCCACCCGCCTCGTCCCCTCCCCTCCAATTCCCAGGATCAACCCCGCGTCATCTGCGGTTAATATTTTGTCCAATTCGCGCGTGCCGGGCCGTAGCTCCGAGCGAAGACCGGTTCCTTCGCGTCAATTCGCGGTTCGCCTTTTTCTTTCCCCTTTGTTCGCTTCGTTTCTTTATTGTTCAAAATCGTCCCGGTCCCGCTCCTCTTTTGCCCCCTTTTGCGCATTCCAGCACTTGCCCGTTGACCGCCATTCGTTTGCTGCTAAAATCGCCGTCGTTCGATGAAATTGTCGCGTTTCATTCTAGTCCTGGCCCTGGCCCTCGCCGCCGCCGCGCCCGCACGGGCCAATATCGTGGACGGCATCGTCGCCGTCATCAATAATACCGTCATTACCCGCCAGCAGTTGCAGGATTTTGCCAAGCCGGCCATTGACGCCTTGAACCGCACCTACGCCGACGATCCCGCTGCCTTCGACGCCCACCTCAATAGCGTGCTCACCAACAGCCTCGAATTGCTCATCGAACGCGAGTTGATCATGACTGATTTTAACGTCGAAGGTTACCGCCTTCCCGACAGCGTCGTGGATGAACTGGTGCAGGACCGCATCCGCGAGCTTGGAGATGACCAGGTCTCATTGATAAAATCCTTGCAGGCCGAAGATGAAACCTATGCCCAATTCCGCGAGGATGTTCGCGACCAGTATATCGAGGCCGCCTTGCGCGATAAAAATGTCGCTCAGGAGGTCATTATTTCCCCGTTCCAGGTGGAAAATTATTACCATGCCCACCTCGACGATTTCAAGGTCGAGGATGAAATCAAATTGCGCATGATTGTGTTGAAAAAATCCTCCCCGGACGATACCAATACTCCCGCCCTCGGCAGCGAAATCATTACCGAAATCAAAAATGGCGCGACTTTTGCCCAAATGGCCTCCGTCTATTCGCAGGGGTCCCAACAACAGGAAGCCGGAGAATGGGGCTGGATTGAACGCTCCACACTGCGTTCGGAACTGGCCGACGCCGCCTTGCCTCTGCGACCAGGCCAGATGAGTGGCGTCATTGACACGTCGGACTCCTGTTACATTATGCTGGTGGAAGACAAACGCCCCGCCCATGTGAAGTCGCTCAACGAAGTCCGCGACGACATCGAAAAAACCCTCGGAGCGCAGGAAAGAGCGCGCCTCGAACGCCAGTGGATTGATTCCCTCAAGAAAAAAACCTTCATCGAAATCTTCCCATGACCCTCCCGTTTGGAGTTCCGCCTTTACGCGGCCCGGGCCGCCCGAAAGGATGCCTCAGGTTCACGCCCCCGATGCGCGTCCAAATTTGGAGGTCGAAGCCTCCCGCATACCTCGTAGCAGCGGACGTGAGTCCGCTCATTCTAAATGCCGCCCTTCCCACGTCCAAAAGCAGCGATGATGGAAAATTGAGAATCAAGGATCGAACCAGCGGACGTCAAAACCGTTTGAATCGTAGGAGACGACATCAGGAGTCTCTAATGTCTCCAAACCTTGTCCCCCTTCCGATGCCCCTCCCGTTTGGAGCTCCGCCTTTACGCGGCCCGGGCCGCCCGAAAGGATGCCTCAGGTTCACGCCCCCGATGCGCGTCCAAATTTGGAGGTCGAAGCCTCCCGCATACCTCGTAGCAGCGGACGTGAGTCCGCTCATTCTAAATGCCGCCCTTCCCACGTCCAAAAGCAGCGCCATTCGACAATCAAAAGGCGGCTCCCCGTGACCGGATGGCTTGGCATTTCGCTCGGCGACATCACCGGCATCAGCCCCGAAGTCGCCCTCAAGGCCGTCGCCGCCGAATCCAAAAAGGACCGCGCCAAATATCTCTTTATCGGACCCCAAAAAATCCTGGAACGCCTGAACCGGAAATTTTCCTGCCACCTTCCCCTGCGGGAGTTTTCCAGTTACCGCGACAATGGCAGGTTTTTTGTCCTGGACCCCCTCCCGGAACCATTCCCCGCCATTCCCGCACCCGGCTCGCCGTCCGCCGCCAGGGCGGCCATGGCCTTCTTGCGCGAGGGCGCCCGGCGTTGTCTCGGCGGCGAACTCGACGCCTTGGTCACCGCGCCCGTAAACAAAGAGGCCATCGTTCGCGCGGGCCACAAACATTTTGTCGGCCAGACCGAATTCCTGTCCGGCCTGGCGCGCGCCAAACGCACCGCCATGATGCTCCTGGGCCACGATGAAAAAAACCGCTGGCTGCGCGTGGCCCTGGCCACCATTCACATTTCCATCAAGTCCGTTCCCAAAAAACTCACCAGCGAAAAAATTTCGCTGGCGGTCCAACTCGCTGCCCAAGCCTGCCGCGATTTGAAGTTGCCCCATGCGCGCGTCGCCGTTTGCGGCCTGAACCCCCATGCCGGCGAAGGCGGCGAATTTGGAGATGAGGAAATCAAACGGATCGCCCCAACCGTTCGCGCTTTGCGGAAGAAAGGCTTCGACGTGACTGGCCCGTTGAGCGGCGACACCGTCTTTCATTACGCCTTGCGCGGGGATTTCGATGCGGTCGTCGCCATGTATCACGATCAGGGGCTGGCCCCCCTCAAAGCCGTCGCCTTCGATACCGGCGTGAATTGGACGCTCGGCTTGCCCTTCATCCGCACGTCCCCCGACCACGGCACCGCCTACGATATCGCCGGCAAAGGAATCGCCAGTCCATCCTCAATGATTGCCGCCATTCGCCTGGCCAAACAATTGGCAGAAAATAAAAGTTAGAGCGTTTGAAGAAAAGCTATAGCCGTTCGGCAGCGGCAGATTTTGGGTTTTGGGCTGGGTCGCCTGCAATTTCGCATTGAACCGCATCCCGCCGATGCCCGTATCAAAACTATCATCACCCGTGGCAGCGGACACCAGTCCGCTCTGACTCCATGAAATCCCACCCATATCGTAGCAGCGGACGTGAGTCCGCTCATTTTAAATATCCCGCTCAGAGCCTGTCCACTCCCACCGTCATCGTCCCGCCTGCCGAAGTCCATCCGTAATTAAAAAATCGCGCTTTGCGCCTATTCGCGTCTGGAGATTATTACTCCTTCTCCTATATCGAAACAGGTTCCTTAATACCATTGGGATCAAAAGCATTGTGAAAATTCGTAAGTGCCATAGGCAGAGCATGTTAACACCATAAAACCCTTGGATTTTTAGCATATTTCAGCATATTCACCTTCTTTTAGGGTTTTAATTTCACCCGCCTCAAAATTTACCTGCCAATCATTTCCTGGATTTTTGATCGGATGCTTCCGCCGCGCAGCAATGACTCGCCAACCAATATCGCCCTCGCGCCGCTTCGCTTTAATTCTTCAACATCCGCGCGAGTGTGGATTCCGCTCTCGGCAACCAAGAGCGCCGTCTTCGCCGCGTTCCGTCGTCTCTCTCTCACCTTCGCCGCCAGCCGCGCGGTCGTTGCCAGGTCCACTTTGAATGTTTTTAGATCGCGATTGTTCACGCCAATCATCTCCGCCCCAATTTCCAGCGCCCGCTCCAGTTCCGCTACATCATGGACCTCGACCAGCGCGGCCAGTCCGGCCTCCACCGCGAGCGAATGGAATTTCTTCAACTGCTCATCAGTCAGGATGGCCACGATCAGCAAAATCGCGTCGGCGCCCCACTCGATCGCTTCGAGGATTTGCCGCTCATCAATAATGAAATCCTTCCGCAAGAGCGGCAGCTTGACGGCCGCGCGGATTTGACGGAGATAATCCAAGGAACCCTGGAAGAATTTTTCATCGGTCAGCACTGAAAGACAGCTTGCGCCGGCCGCTTCATATTCTTTCGCGATTTCGACAGGGTCAAAGTGCTCGCAAATAATTCCAGCGGACGGCGAGGCTTTTTTCACTTCAGCAATCAACGCAACCTCGCCATGGGGAGGTTTCTTCAGCGCGGAAATAAAATCCCGTCGCTCGCCATGCTCGAGCATGGCGTCGCGCAAATCGCCGGCAGCGATTGTTCGCGCCGGCAAGCCGGCGACTTCGCGCTTCTTCTCTTCAACGATCTTGTCGAGGACGTTCACTTTATTCTACATCATCCTTCACGCCTTGCATCCGCCTGGCGGGGCAACCGGCGCGGAGCCAGCCGTTCACAAATGGGTCCAAATCACCGTCCATAACCGCCTGAACATTGCTGGTTTCCACGCCGGTGCGCAAATCCTTCACCATGCGATAGGGCTGAAAGACATAGCTGCGAATCTGGTTGCCCCAGGAGACGCTTCCTTTCTCGCCATAGAAACGTTCCATTTCGGCCTTTTGCGCGTCCTGGCGTTGGGCAAAAATCCGCGAGAGTAAGAGCCGCATCGCCGTCGCGCGGTTTTGATGTTGCGAACGCTGGGTCTGCGATGCCACCACCAAGCCGGTCGGAAGGTGTGTGATGCGCACCGCGGTTTCCACCTTGTTCACGTTTTGCCCGCCCTTGCCGCCGGAACGAAACGTGTCAATTTGAAATTCGTTCGGTGGGATCACAATGTCCGAATTATTTTCTTCGAGTTCGGCGATGGTGTCCACGCTGGCGAAACTGGTGTGACGGCGTTTGTTGGCGTCAAAGGGGGAAATCCGCACGAGGCGATGGACCCCGCGTTCCGCTTTGCAAAAGCCATAGGCATTTTCACCCTCGATGAGCATGGTGGCGCTTTTGATGCCCGCGCCTTCACCCGGGAGGGCGTCGGTGACTTCGGTTTTCCAGCCACGCGATTCGGCCCAGCGTTGATACATGCGCAGCAGCATGTTGGCCCAATCGCACGCCTCCGTGCCGCCGGCGCCGGCATTGATGCTCAAGATGCAATTCTTGCGGTCATGCGGCCCGCTCAAAAAGACCTTCAATTCCAACGAGTCCAAGTCCTTGAGAAACTTTTGGATGTCGCGGTCGAGTTCGGCTTGAATTTGGGGTTGCGCCGCTTCTGGCTCGGCTTCGCCGAGTTCGAGCATCACCCGGAAATCGTCCAATTGCTTTTCGGCGGCGAGCAGCGGCTCGATTTTGTCGCGGAGAGAATTGGCTTCGTCAATGACCCCCTGCGCTTTCTCCCGATTGTTCCAGAAATTCCCTGCCACCATCAGCGCGTTTAATTCGCCGATGCTCTTTTGGGTCTTCTCAACGTCAAAGAAACCTCCGCAAATGCAAAAGTTTTTCGCCGGCCGTGGCAATTCCAGACTTAATCGTTTCGAACATCGCGATAAACTAAGGGATGAGAATCCGAAAGCCAACAGGTTTCGATTTTATTGCTGGACTTTGAAAAGCGCCAGGACCAATAAAACGGCGATGACCACGACCACCACCGCTGCGCCAATCCAAAAATAAAGCGCGGACTTTTTTTTCTTTTTCTTAAAAACGGTGCTGGTGCTGTCGAAGCCCGGAGTGCGGCCGCTGCTTTCCAATTCGCTGAGGCTGACCCCGCGCGGCATAATCATGGTGGCGTCCACGGGTTTTTTAGCGGGTGGCGGCGGCCCGCCTGAGGGTGCGCCCAAAGGCGTGGCCGGGGCGCCTTCCGCTTCCAGTTTCAATTCAATCTGCCCCAGACGCATCGTTTGACCCGGCTTCAACGGGCTTTCGCTGATGCGGGCGTCGCCGATAAACGTGCCGTTGGTGGAATTGAGATCGCGGATTAAAATCTCGCTGCCGCGCAACAGAACTTCGCAGTGATGGCTGGAAACCGAGGGATCAACGATCTGAAAGGTGTTGTCCTCCACGCGGCCAATCGTCGTGCGGTCGGCGTGCAACTCATGCGAGCGGCCGGCCATGCTTTGGCTGACGATGACAAGTTTAGCCATAGAGTATTAGCTCGATTATGGGCGCCGGGCGTTTCAAGTCAAACGCAAACCATGCCATACCGGCTATTTTTTTTCAATCATCGCCCGGAAACCTGCGAATAGCGGGGTCGAATCGTGCGGTCCGGGCGACGCCTCCGGATGATATTGCACGCAAAAAATCGGCTTGTGCTTATGGCGCATGCCTTCGACGGTCTGGTCGTTAAGGTTCAGACGGTCCACCAAAACTTCCGGGGGCAAGCTTTTGGGGTCAACGGCAAAGCCGTGGTTTTGGGAGGTGATTTCCACCCGGCCGGATTCCAAATCCTTTACGGGCTGATTGCCGCCCCGGTGGCCAAACTTCAGCTTGAAGGTCTTACCTCCAAACGCCTGGCCGAGAATTTGATGCCCAAGGCAAATCCCAAAAATTGGGATTCCGGTGTCAATAAGGGTCTTCACCTCGCGAACGATGTAATCGAGCGCGGCGGGATCGCCCGGGCCGTTGGACAAAAAAATTCCCGACGGCCGGCATTTGAGGGCGTCCTGCGCCGAAGCCGTGGCCGGGAGAACTTGTGTGGCAAATCCATGCTGCCTGAGCCGCCGCAAGATGTTGTATTTCATCCCATAATCAAAAGCCACAATCGGAATATCCGCCGGCGGCAGTGGTTTGTGATTGGTCCGTGCGTTCAAAGTTTCATTCCCCCGCACCAGATCAAAGGCCCCGCTTTGTTCGTCGTTCTCGTCCCAGCAAAACGCCTTTTTGTGCGTCACTTCCCTGACGTAATCAATGCCGACAAAAACAAATTCTTTCGCCCGGCGCACTGCTTCCGCATCGGAAATGTCCTCCGTGGAAATAAATCCATTCAACGCGCCACGGACGCGCAATTTTTTTGTCAAGGCGCGCGTGTCAATGCCTTGAATTCCGGGAAGTCCGTTCTTTTCAAGATATTGTGTGAGGGAAAGTTCCGCGCGCCAATTGCTGACGACGGGCGACAATTCGCGAATGACAAAACCGGCGGCGTGCGGCCGCCAGGATTCCACGTCCCATTTGTTCACGCCATAATTGCCGATCAGCGGGTAGGTCATCGTAATGATCTGGCCCTTGTAGGACGGGTCAGTGAGGATTTCCTGGTAGCCGGTCATGGAGGTGTTAAAGCAGACCTCGCCGCAGGCGGAGGCGCGCGCGCCAAAACCTTGTCCGCGAAAAACCGAGCCGTCTTCGAGCGCGAGAATGGCGTTCATCAATTATTCAGCAGGTTAATTGAAAAACGTTGCCGGGGCAAAAAAATTGCGCGGCAGAATCAATGCCGGGTGTGCAACGGTCTCGCAAGATTAATTGGTCCGGGCTTTATCCAACTGGGCGATCATGGCCGCCGGGCCGCCGGGCGCATAGCCAGCCTGGATCCAAACCACTGTGCCGTCCGGTTTCAAGGCAATGACGGTTGGAAACAACCCCTCGGCGTCGTATTTTTTGGCGAGCGCCGCGTTCATCGTCTTTAGTGCATCGGATTGCGGCTTATTCTGGGGAAAATCCACTTCTACGAGCACCAGATTTGTCTTCGCGTAATCGGCGAATTGCGGCTGATCGAAGACCTCTTTATTCAATAGAATGCACGCCGGGCACCAGTCAGAACCGGTGAAAACCATGAGCACAAGTTTGTTTTCGGTTTTGGCCTGGGCTTCCCCTTGGGGCAGGCTGGTGAGCCAGTTCAAGTCGGCGGCGCGAATTTGAATGAACGCGCAGCAGGCCAGCATCGCCACAATAATTTTTTTCATAAGTTTATAACCTTGGGTGAACCCTTATGAATCAGACCGCCGCCAATTCGTTCTGTTCACTCCAAACCTTTTTTCCGGCGACAATGGTCACGACTGCCTTGCCTTTGAATTTCCAACCGTTGAACGGGGTGTTGCGGGATTTACTGGCGGATTCCTCCGCGCAATAAATCCATTCGGCTTGGGGATCAAGAATTGTCACGTCCGCGTCCGCGCCCACGCTCAACGTCCCTTTGGGCAGATTCAGCAGTCGAGCGGGATTCACCGTGTATTTCGCAATTAAGTCCGCGAGGGAAAGTTTGTTGGTGTGGACCAATTGCATCAGCGACAGGGCCAGTTCGGTCTCCAGGCCGGTGATGCCGAATGGCGCATAATCGAATTCCACTTCCTTCTCGTAATCGCAATGGGGCGCATGATCGCTGCACAAAATCTCAATCGTGCCATCGGCGATTCCCTCCAGAATCGCGTCCCGATGGTGCGCCGAGCGCAACGGCGGATTCATCTTGAAATTCGTGTCGTATTTTGGCCAGGCTGGAAGCTCGTCCGCCTGGGAATCCGCCAGAATTTTGCCGTCTCCATTCCAGAATTTTCCGCTTCCGGCCACGGCGGCGTCGGTGAGGACAAAATGATGCGGGCAGGCTTCGCCGGAAACCGGTACGCCGCGCTTTTTGGCCTCGCGGAGCAGGGCCACACTCCCGGCGGCGCTCAAATGCTGGCAATGGATTTTGGCTCCGGTTAATTCAGCCAGCAATATATTCCGCGCGACGATCATTTCCTCGCCAGCCGCGGGCCAGCCGCGCAACCCCAGCGCCGTGCTCCAATAGCCTTCATGCATCACGCCGTCAGTCACCAGCGAATAGTCCTGGCAATGGTCCATCACCGGCAAATCGAACATCCTGGCATACTCGCAGGCGCGGCGCATCAACTCGTTGTTCTGCACACAGTGGCCGTCGTCGGTAATCGCCACGACGCCGGCACGCTTCAGCCCGCCAATGGGCGCGAGTTCCTCGCCGGCAATATTTTTGGTGATGGCGCCGGCGACAAAAACGTTGACGACGCCTTCGCGTCCGGCGCGTTCGCGAATCAGCGCCACCGTGCCGGCGTTGTCAATCGTGGGCGTCGTGTTGGGCATGCACACGACCGACGTAAATCCGCCTCGTGCGGCGGCCGCGGTGCCGGTAGCGAGATTTTCCTTGGCGGTCTGGCCCGGCTCGCGCAAATGGACGTGCAAATCAATCAGGCCGGGACAAATCATCTTCCCCTCCGCATCCAGGACTTCGACCTCCTTCGGCGGCGGAATGTCTTTCCCGACGGCGGAAATTTTTCCGTCCACCACGAGAACGTCGGCGGAAGAATCAACTTGGTTCGCGGGATCAATCACGCGTCCTCCAGTGATAAGCAACGCTGCCATGCGCACGAGGATACGCCGGGCATGATGGCAATGCAAGAAACAGTGTTTTTTATGTCTTTTACCTTTTGAATTCCCCGGCTAAAAATTAAGTTTCCCCGGTGACGGTCCTCGAAGCGATTCAGAAAAGCGCTGAATTTCTCGCCAGACGCGGCGTGGAATCGCCGCGGTTGCAGACCGAATTGCTGCTGGCGCATCTCCTCAAGATGCCGCGCATGAGCCTCTATTTGAATTTTGAGCGCGCACTCACGACGATGGAGACGGATGCCTTGCGCGAATTCATCCTCCGCCGGAGCCGGCACGAGCCGCTCCAGCATATTATTGAGTCCACTTTATTCTGCGGATATGAAATCGCCGTCAACTGCCATGCCCTCGTGCCGCGGCCGGAAACGGAATTGCTCGCGGAGGAAGGATGGAAATTCTTGATGACGGGGGGGCCAGGCGCGGCTTTGCGTGCCTTGGATTTTGGAACTGGGACTGGCTGCATCGCCATTGCTTTGGCGGCCAAGTGTCCGAACGCGAAAATTATGGCAACAGATATTTCGCCTGAGGCGCTCGCATTGGCCAAGGAAAACGCGACGCGAAATAACGTCGTTGAGCAGATCGAGTTTATGCAAGCCGATGGATTGACTGCGGTCAGCGGAAATCAGTTCGATTTGATTATCAGCAATCCGCCTTATATTCCAACGGCAGAGATCGAAACGCTCCAACCCGAGGTCCGCGAATTTGACCCGCGCGCGGCGCTTGATGGCGGGGCGGATGGGCTGGATTTTTATCGGATGTTCGCCGCGCAGGCAAAATCACACCCCAAGCCAGCAGGCAAAGTCATGCTTGAATTCGGAGACGGGCAAGCCGAAGCCATTCGCCGGCTTTTCGAAAATGAAAAGTGGATTGTCGAAGCGGTGAAGGAGGATTACAGTCAGCGCGCGAGAATTTTAATTGCACGAAGATAATTCATGGAAAGTTTTTTGATCAGAGGCGGCGTGCCGCTGCAGGGCGAAGTCATGATCAGCGGGAGCAAAAATGCGGCGCTGCCCATCATGGCGGCGACACTGCTTACCGACGAGCCTTGCCTCATCCGCGGCGTGCCGGATTTGAGCGACACACGATTCATGGCGGAAATTTTAAAATCGCTCGGCGCGGAAGCCAGATTTCAAAACGGCTCGCTGGCCATTCGCGCCAAAAAAATCAGGGGTTACGCGGACTATGAGCTAGTCCGCAAAATGCGCGGCTCGATATGCGTGGCCGGTCCACTTCTGGCGCGATTGCGCCAAACGCGCATTTCGCTCCCCGGTGGTTGCGTGATCGGCGCCCGGCCAATCAATCTGCACTTGAAGGGATTTGAAGCACTCGGCGCCAAAATCAAAATTGACGGTGGTTATGTGGATGCGTCGGCAAAGCGGCTGGTTGGTTCAACGATGTTTCTGGGCGGGCGCGCCGGTTCGACCGTCCTGGGGACCGCTAATGTGATGATGGCGGCGACCCTGGCCGATGGGGTGACCGTGATTGAAAGCGCCGCCTGCGAGCCGGAAGTCGTGGACCTGGCAAATTTTCTGAACGCCATGGGAGCGGAGATTTCCGGCGCGGGCAGCCCAACGCTCACGATTTCGGGCGTGAAAGAATTGCGTGGCGCGGAACATGAAATCATTCCCGACCGGATTGAAACGGCGACATTTGCCATCGCCACCGCCGCGACAAACGGCGAAGTGAGGATTAAGAATTGCCGCGCCGGCCATCTGCGCGCGGTTTTGGACAAATTAGGCGACGCAGGGGTCTCCATCCAGCAAGACGGTGACAATATGGTGGTACGGCGCGGTAAAAAATTACGCGCGGTGGACTTGACGACCCTGCCGTATTCCGGGTTCCCGACGGACGTTCAAGCGCAAATGAGCGCGCTGCTGGCATTGGCGCCGGGTATCAGCATCATCACCGAACGCATCTTTGAGTCGCGTTTCATGCACGTGAGCGAGTTGGCGCGGCTGGGAGCGGACATTGAGATTGAAGGCCCGAGCGCCATCGTCAAAGGCGGCCGGCCATTAAGCGGCGCACCCGTGATGGCGAGCGATTTACGCGCCAGCGCGGCGCTGGTCATTGCCGGGCTGGCGGCCAAAGGACAGACGCAGGTGAATCGCATTTACCATCTGGACCGCGGTTACGAAAAGATGGATGTGAAGTTGCGGAAGCTTGGGGCAAGGATCCGGCGGGTGGAGGAAAAATAAGATTATCGGCAGCGCGCGACGCCGGATTTATTTCAACAGAGCTTCCACGTCTTTCAACAGCTTGGGAACATGATTGGCAACCGTGTCCCAGACAACGTCAAGGTCGAGTTGGTCGTAACCATGAACCAGCCGATTTCTCATGCCAACAATTTTTCGGAGGGCGGGAAATTTTTCCGCAGTCGCCGCGTCTTCGGCGCGAAGTTGAACAAAGGCTTCGCCGATAATTGACAGCTTCCTCTCGATTGCCGCTTGCAGAAGTTCGTCCCGTTTCAAATCCTCGAGCCGTTTGTCGTTCGTGAAGCGGCACAGTGCCTCGGCGGGCCATGCGGATGTCATGCAGCCATTTCCTGGCGTCGGTGGTCATAGATGGACATTCGCTCCCGGTTCACTTCTTCGCGCAAAACCGGATTGCGCAGCATGGATTCTGTGAGCAGATCAACCGGACGCGCAAAAATTGTTTCCAACGCCTCCGCCAGTCCAAAAAAGCGGTCGGCCACGCCGGGATGCAGCGGCGGCAAAAAGTTGGCGATGAAATCCAAGTCTGAGTTTTGTGCATTGAAATCGCCGCGCGCCGCCGAGCCAAAAAGCTCCAGCCGGCCCACGCCGAACTGCTGGCAGGCTTCCGCAATGGCGGCACGCTTCTGTTCGATGAGATCAATCACGGTTTGAATTTACCATCAAATCACCGTCCCTTGCAATGGGTGTTGTGCGCGACGTTCACGCCGTCAACGCCGTGTCCCAGTCCTTCCAGACCGGTTCGTAGCCGAGTCTGCGAATCAATTCCGCGACTTCATGGGCAGAACGTTCATCGGCGATGTTAAATTGTCCTGTCGCGTTGGTCCGATGTCCGCCATTTTGTGAGCCACGCGGCGCCGCCCATTCACTCGCGCCGGACGCAAGTTCCACGATTCGTCCGCGCACCGTTTGATGCAATTTTTCCTTCCCCGCGCCCGTGTAACCTCCCGGTTCGGTATGGCTGCCCGCGCTCATCAGCGTCACGCCAAGTTGAATCAATCCGTCACGCAATTTCGGCGTCTCGCGCGTGGAGAGCACGATGCCAACGTCCGGGAACATCAACCGCAACGCGCAAACGAGCTGCGCGAGTTCGCGGTCAGCAATGTGCGTCAGCGGCTGGAACTCCCCGGCGCAGGGCCGGATGCGCACGGTAGAAATAGTCAGCGACGCTTTCCAACAGTTGCGTAGCAGATAATCCGCGTGGGCGGCGGCGCAAATCGCCTCATGGCGCCAATCGGCCAGACCGTAAAGCGGGCTGATGCCGAGGCGACGAAAGCCGGCGGCGTAGGCGCGCTCGGGGGTTTCGAGGCGCCAGTCGAAGTTCCGCTTGGGGCCGGCTGTGTGCATTTGCGCATAGACCTCGCGGTCGTAACTCTCCTGATAAACGACAAGGCCGTCCGCACCCGCCGCGACGAGCGGACGGTATTCCTCCGTTTCCATTGGCGCGACTTCGAGCGACACGCTCGGCCAATCTGGATGCAAAGCGGCGATGCAATCGCGCAGATAATTGTTCGAAACGAACTTGGGATGTTCGCCGGCGACGAGCAGAATATTTCGAAAGCCCTGTTCCTTCAGCGCCTGCGCCTCCTGTTTCATTTCATCCAGCGAGAGGGTGACGCGCAGGATGGGATTGTCGCGCGAAAAGCCACAATAGCAGCAATTATTGATACACTCATTGGAAAGGTAAAGCGGGGCAAAGAGGCGAATGACCCTGCCAAAACGCCGCTGGGTCATCGCGCGCGAACGGCGACCCAGATGTTCCAAAAATTCCGACGCCGCGGGCGAAATCAGATTCGCGAAGTCCTCCAACGACAATTTGGATTTGGCCAGGCTGGCGCGGACATCCTCCGGCCGGGCATCCAGCGAGTGTTTGACCAGCGATTGGACAGGCAACGAATCGAATTCAGAAACAAAACTCACGGCCATAATCTAACAAAACGGCGGACGAAGTCGAGGAGGGCTTGACGCGGCGAAAAATTGCGAAACACTAAGTGTAATTAAAGTTATTCGATAATGAACCAGCAGAACAAGCCCTCACCTCACCCTGACCAAATGGATTTGGAATCTCCCGACGACCCTCACCCGGCGCTGTCGCGCCACCCTCTCCCGCTCCCGCGGGCGAGGGATATTCTCCCCTCCCATCGGATGGGAGCGGAGAGGGAACAGCAAGAGAACGCCAGCCGCAATTCGGAGACCAACCGCCTGGCGACAGGCTCGTGGATTGTAAACTAATTTCAGTTACACACTGATTTCATGCCACGCCAAGCACAAGAGCCAAAAAAATGCGCCCAAGTAATGATTCTCGGCGTCGGTTCGTTTGCCCACAGCATCGGCGCGGCGCTGGCGGACGCGGGCGCGGACGGTCTCGACTTATCTCACGCGCAATTACGGCCATTTCCCGCCGTCGCTCGTCGGCAAAACTTTTTCCCGCGACGCGTTTCCCAGTCCGGTGCCGCTGATTTGCGAGAACAAAATCGAAGTCGTCATCCCGCAATCCATTGACTGGGCGCAGCAGCCGTGGGCGAAGGATTTGATAGAAATCCGGCGTCGGCATTTTTTCGCCGACCGGCGAGGCCATGCGCATCGAGCGCGAACGCGATTTTGCGCGCGAGTTGTGCGCGGAATTCAAAATTCCGTTTCCGAAATCATTCGTCGCATCAAACCGCATCGAGGCGGAAAAAATTCTCGCCAAAACATCCGCAGCCGTTCGTCATCAAAAATCCGCTCTGCTCGCCGACCAGCCCGATTCACACGATTTTGTGCGAGACCGTCGGCCGACACGCGCGCCTGGCTGCGGCAGGTGAATTATGCCGAGGGCGTTTTTTTGCAGGAATATCTCGGTCGCGCCGAGGCCGGGCACATCGCGCTGGTCAGCGGCGGCGAGATTTATTCGCTGGTCACGAACCAGGAATACAAATACGCCTTCAACGGCAACCAGGGCATCGTCGCCGGCGCGCCGCTCGGCGGCCTGGTTGAACGCGACGAAAAGGACAAATACGGCCTGGCGCGCGAATTGATCCATCCGCTGCTGCCGTGGCTGCGCGAAGTCGAAATTCAACGGGCCGCTGCAAGTCACCGCCGTCAAAGCGCGCGCGGCCAATGGCACGTCATCGAATACAACATCCGCATCGGCGTCACCTCCGGCCCGATGATTCTGCGGATGCTGAAAAATCCGGTCGGAAGCGATTTTGCGGACGGCGCGGAATGAAAAATTGAAACTGCAATTCAGCGACAAATTGAATTTTGGCTGTTCGCTGACGCTGGCGGGTTACGGTTATCCATTCACGCAGGTGCGCGGCCCGCATTTGCCGCTGGAAGTGGACGGCAAATTCGATTGCGACGTCTGGTGGAACGAAGTCGCGCGCGGCGCGGACGGCAATTTGATCTCCACCGGCCATCGCATTGCCGACGTGATTGCGCTGGCGCCGACGCTGGATGCGGCGATGGCCAAGGCCTACGCGAACATCCGCAAAATCCGCGTGGTGGGCAGTTATTTCCGCACGGATGTCGGCCAAAGCTTGTGGCCGCCAGGAGCGGAATTTGGATTTCCAGATGCTGGAATTCTTCCATATTTTACGTGTCGATTTTTCGTGCATCCGTGATTCGTGGTTAAAACCATTGCAGTTTATGAATTTGAATTCCGAACATTTTCCGCTGCGGCCGGCGTGGACCGAGATTGACCTCGGCAGGCTGCGCCGCAACCTGCAACTCATCCGCGGCGACCTGCCGGAACACGTCCGGCTGATGGCCGTGGTGAAGGACGAGGCTTACGGCCACGGCGCGCTGGACGTGGCGCGCGATTGCCCTCGAGGAAGGCGCGTGGGGCTTCGGCTTGAGCACGCTGGAAGAGGCGATGGCGCTGCGCGAAGCCGGCATCACCGCGCCGTTGCTGTTGCTGGGCGAACGGCAGGAAGGCCGAACTCGAATGGTGCGTGGCGCATGACCTGACCGTTTGTGTGAACGAGCCGAACACCTTCCGCAAGCTGGCGAAAATCG
Organism: uncultured Verrucomicrobiae bacterium; assembly: GCA_963755515.1. Classification (GTDB taxonomy): domain Bacteria; phylum Verrucomicrobiota; class Verrucomicrobiia; order Limisphaerales; family UBA11358; genus UBA11358. The sequence goes on from CAVWKA010000005.1 coordinate 19,952, forward strand.
CCGCGGATTTCAACAAGCGCGTGCCGGTGCATGTGAAAATTCATACCGGCATGAGCCGTTACGGCGTGCGCTGGGACGAGGCGTTGCCGCTCGTCGAAAAAATTATTGCCGAAAAATCGTTGTTGCTTGAAGGCGTGATGACGCATTTCGCGCAATCGGATGAAACGGACAAGACCTTCGCCAACCTCCAATTTGCGCGTTTCAAGGAAGTATTGGATGCGCTGGAACAACGGAAGATTCCCGTGAAGCTGCGGCACACCTGCAACAGCGGCGGTTTTCTGGATCTGCCGCACGCGCATCTGGACATGGTGCGCCCGGGCATTTTGATTTACGGCGTTTTTCCGTCGCAGGTTTGCCGCCGAATTCCGGGCATCGAGCCGGTGATGTCGGTGAAGGCGAAAATCGCCGGCGATCCAAAAATTGAAGCCGGGCGAAGTCGTCGGTTACGGGATGCGTTACACGGCGCAAACGCGCACGGCGCATCGCCATGCTGCCGATCGGCTACGGCGACGGTTTTCCGCGCGTGCGCAACGAAGGCGGCGCGCTCATCCACGGCCAATGCGCGCCGCTGATCGGCGGCATCGCCATGGACGCGCTGATGGTGGACATCACGGACATTCCGCGAGGCGCAGATGTGGGACGAAGCGGTCATCATGGGCCGCCAAGGCGAGCGACGAAATCACCGTGCGCGACATCGCCAAGCTGAAAAATTCCGTGACCTACGATGTGTTGACCAACTGGCGGTTGCGGTTGCGGAGAAAATCGGTGAACGGAGAAAACCGGACCGCGCGTGATTTTGAAACTGCCGCCAAATGAAACTGCTTTTTTCCGAACAAAACTCCGACTACGAGCATTACCAATTTCCGTATGCGATTTGGGCCGTGCCGGAGGCGGGCGAAACGCCGTCGGATATTTTTGACGCCGGTTTTCTGCCGTCGTCGCGCGATCTGGACCGCTTTTATCTCTGCCGCCAGGTGCGGGTGAATCTGCCCAAGTTCAAGCCGTCTTCGGAGAACCGCCGCATTCTTCGCAAAGGCAAGGGAATCGGCATTGAGCTTGTGCCGCGCGAAAAATTCGATTACACGCCCGAACGCCGCGAGTTTTTCAAAACCTACGCCGACATCAAGTTCGGCAAGGACGTGATGACGTTCGAACGGCTCGACGCCTTGTTTGCCGCGCCCATCATCTCCCACCTTCTGGTGTTCACCGACACGGAAACCGGCAAGGAAGCGGGCGCCGCCACGCTGTATCTCGAAGGCAAATCGCTGGCGTTTTATTATTACGCCTTTTACGACTTGAATTATTACGCGCGCAACCTGGGCATGTTCATGATGACGTCCGCGGTGGAACTGTTCGCCGGGCGCGGCGTGAAACATCTTTATCTCGGCACCTGCTATTCGCATACCGCGCTCTACAAGACGCAATTCGCCGGCGCGGAATTTTTCAACGGGTTCCGCTGGTCGGACGAATTGGACGAGCTCAAATTCATCATCAAACGTGACAAAAAGGAATTGACGCAGCACCTGCTCGAAACCGACGAGTATCGCGAGAAATTTTATCACGGTGACCTCCGGAAAATCACGGATGCCAGCGCATTTCAAATCAAAACCAAATAAACCAAATCAAACCTATGGCTGTTCCAACATTATTATCCACGTCGGTGCAGAATGAAAAATTTGGCGGCGTCACCTACCACATCGAAGGCGAATTGGTTCCGGCGTTACATATCGAGCTGGGCAATGTCGGCGTCTATTTCGAACATCATATCCTATTGTGGAAGGACCCGGCGGTACAGGTGGGATTGCGCCCGATGAAAGGCGCGCTCAAGCGGATGCTGGCCGGGATGCCGTTCCTGCTCACCGGCGCCAGCGGGCCGGGCCGGATTGCGTTCAGCCGCGACGGCGCCGGACACGTCCTGGCCCTGCACCTGAAACCAGGCATGGCGGTGGACGTGCGCGAGCATCAATGGCTGGCGGCGACCGACCCGGTGGAATACACCTTCTCCCGCGTGCGCGGCGTGGCCAATATGCTGCTCGGCGGCACCGGGTTTTTTATTGATAATTTCTCCTGCCCTTCCCAGGAAGGCATTTTGTGGATACACGGTTTCGGCAATGTTTTTGAAATCACGCTTGGAGCGGGCGAGGCGATTGACATCGAACCAGGCGGATGGGTCTATAAAGACCGTTCAGTGCAGATGGAAACAATGTTCCAGAGACTTTCGACGGGGTTATTCGGCGGCAACGCGCAAATTTTCTGGAACCGGTTCACCGGCCCGGGAAAACTAGCAATACAATCCATGTATTACCACATGGAAAGCGGGGAGTGAGTAGCGGCGGCTCCTCAGGCGTCAGGACGCATTGCCAACCGAAAACTCAGTGGGAGTTCGCGCCATGTGACAAATGACTAATTCCTAAACCATAATGACGAATTAAGTCAGATCCGACGCAGTCTCGCTCCATCGGTAAAGGCGGGCAAGGATGCCTGATGTAATAATGCCATTGCCCGCAAAACCGGTTTGACGACGGGGCGCGGCTGCGGTATCAACTGATTATGCCAAAGAAAGGCGAACCACGCTACGACACCTGCTGGCGCAAATCGCGCATTGCGGCGCGGATTTTATTGCGCGAGGAGACGGGCAGGCTCACAGCCCGGGACGTGGCCCTGGGACACAAGTTGGCCGCCGATCCCGGCGTCACGCCGCGTTTGATTGACCAGGCTTTATATGGATTTTCAGGCAAAGCATATCGCGTGGCAGTCGCCCGCCGGAAAAAGGCTTGACGATTTTGCCCGTTCGCTGCCGTCCAGGCCGAAACTCGACATTACTGTCTTTGGCTCGGCGTCCATCCAGCTTTTCGTTGATCAAACTTTTTTGAGTGCAGACATTGATTTGTTCGGATCGGAAGAATCCTACGATCTTCTGCTCGATTTTGTGGCTTCGCAGGGCTGGACAAAAGAGAATGCCGATTTCTACATTCAGGTCTGCGACCCTTACGCGTTCAAAAGCACCATGGACTGGAAAAATCGCGCGATTGAAGTGGAGCGCCACGGCCATCTTTTCCGCTTTGTGCATCCGTGGGACGTTCTGGTCAGCAAACTTCAGCGTCTCGAAGAAAAGGACCTGGAGGCGTTTAAGCTGGTCATCGCCCGCACTGGGCATCCCACCGAGGAGGAATTTGTCCGGCACTTGCAAAAGGCCGTTGACCTGTATCGCCCCAAATTCGATGAGGAAACCGCGCGCGGGGACATGTTTTTGAACACTCAAATTCTTTGGAAGGAACTTTGGAAAAAGGAAATTGACGTTCGCGCCGTCATCATTCGTCCGGCGCTGGAGCGCGCCCGGCACGATTATGAGCCGCCTGCGGCAAATTTAAAATCGCGCCTAGCCAATCTGAAGTTGCCCGGACCGCAGCAGCCGACGTGAGTCGGCTCAAATTTCATTGTAATCCTCCCAACCCGCAAAAAGCCAGAGCCGGCTGACGCCGGCTGCAACGATTTTTCAGATATGCTTTAATTTCCCCAAACCCAATCGCCCGCGGCCAAATCCGTTCCGCCGCTTTTCCCGCCGTCATCTTTTTCATCCCAGCCGATGGAATAGAGCAGGAATTTTCCATCCGAAGTGGGGCGATAAATGAGCGGCCCGCCATCAATGATGTCGTGCGGAAGCGTTTCGAGATAATGCGGCACCAGAGCGTCGAGCGAGGCTGGATAAACGCCATTTTCGAGGAGGTGATAGCGTTCAAGCGCGCAAGCGATTTGAGCTTCGTTCACGAGCGTCTGGTTGTAGGCAAGCCGTTGGGTCGCCCGTCTCACATTCGGCAAATAGGTTGCGTCAAAAAAAGTGTAAGGATTCCATTTGCTTAGAGCGGAGCCTTCTTTGGCCCATGCGTCGGCGATTTCGGGAATGATCAATTGATTGGTAGAGTCGTAGCATTTAATGCCTTTTTGCATTTGTGTGGCATGAACAACCACATTTTGATAGACCCAGCCGCGCGGGGCAAAAGTCAGAAAATCAAACGCCGGGTCCTTCAGCTTCTGAAGCAGGTTGGGGGAATTGCCCGACAAAAATGCTTCCTGATCGACAAGCGCGGACGGCGGCGAGTTGATCAACGTGAAACAAAAGGCTGCGGATTCGCTGTCAAAAGCGGCGGCCACTTGTGGCAACAAATTTACTCCCTTGAGTTGATTCTGGAGCGCGGACAGTTGCGGCTCCCGCCAGACGTCCAACCGGATGCCCTCACCCACGGTGGCAACATAAAGCCCCGAAATCGCCACATTGATCATCGCTTCAACTAAAGTGATCGGTTTGCCTGTGGGTGGGCGCTCTAGAATTCGGCACATGTCATGCATGAGGGTGATTTCCCGCAGGGCTTGGTCCGGTTTGTCGAGCAGAAACTCGCATTGCGCCCGCTGCGCAAGGGTTTGTGCGACGCTGCGCATCGTGATAAAATTGGGAATCGGAATCAGGTACGGTTGGGAATAGTCGCCAGGCAGGAGAGCATAAGGTCGCTTCAATGCCTCCCGAATCTCATCAAAGGCAGGAACGAACTGGTCGCTCCATTTCAAATAATCCGCCGCTGCCGTGACCTGTACGCCGGTCAATACGACCTGGAAAGATTTCTTGTCGCCGGTGGATTCAATCCGCAAATGGCCAATGTTTGTGACCAGGTTCTCGGGGATGAGGCTTTCGAGTTCGGTCATGGAAGGCACGGGGTCCGACTGCAAAACGACTTGTGCCGGCGCCAGGTTGCTCAATTGCAGCTCGGAAAACTGGAATCCGGCCGCTCCGGAGATGCCCCGGCCAACGGTCTTGCGAATTAAACCCTGGACTTGTTCGGATACATCAGTGGCATTGAGACTTACGACAAATGAATGACTTTCGCCTCCGGTGGCGGCCGCAACTCTGGACGGCTCAACCGTGATATTGGCCACAACCAGCGGTCCGGCCTTGGCGGAATCAAATACTGGAAACGAATTGGATGAATACGTTAGGCGCAGCCACGAACATTGGGATGCCATTTCCAATTCGGCATCCGTCTGGGCCTTTTTGAACCTCAACAAGATATTGGTGCTGGCCGTGAAAAAATTCTGGTCGTCCGGCACGGGTGCCGGGATGTATTTGTCCCAATCCAGCACCACGCCTTTCGCTTCGATTTCACGTTTGCAATTTTCCCAGGCGCGTTTGCCCCGCCAATCTTCCTCGGTGTAAAAAATCGCAATTAACGTGGCGAAAACCGCCACCCCGATCAAAATCCGCCGCGCAACGCGCCAACCCGCTTTATGTTCGGATGATTTGTTCATATTAATTTTGGAAAGTCTCAGCCGTTAAGAAACGCGCGCCAGCGTCTTGAAGTGCGGCGGCGAGCGGAGCGCGACACCGCTTTGGGGAGAGCGCCGTAAGTTTCGAGGAGGCCATTGAAACGCGCTAACAGGCCGCGAGTCGAAAGCGGTGTCAGCCCCCTTCCCCGCCAGCCACCGCACTCCACGACGCAAAGCGACATGCGAACGCACTCACCAATTCGCTTGCGTGGAGATTTCATCGCCGCCACATCAGGTCGCCAACGTTTCAAATAGCCGCTGGCTGCTCGGGCGGGGTGAGAACCGCCTCGACGGCAGAACAACGTGCGTTTCGTTCGGCCCAATCAGCTCGGTCAACAACGACTGCTGCTGCCGCCATGCCATAATTATTTCCTGTGGCGACGTAGATTTGGCGACAACCGTTTGCGAATTGTCCCGCATGGATATATTCGCTGCCACAATTAGAACCCACACGGCTGCCAGGCCTGTCCAAAACCGACGGCATGGCCAAATTAATTCGCGCCAAAGCAATGCCGGCCAATTCAAAAGAGCGATTCGCGAATTGCCGTGGTTAAATTCGGTGTTCAATGTTTCCTGGCGGAGCTTATCCAGCTTCGGCGCGGCGGCCTGATGCCGCCCCAATAAAATTTCGCGCGGTGTTTTCATTTTTTCTCCTTTGACAATTTGCGCAGCGACTTCCGGGCGTAATGCAGTCGTGATTTCATGGTGCCGGGGGGCGTTTCGGTAATCCTGGCGATTTCTTCCAGCGAAAAATCTTCGATATAATGCAGCAGTAACACCGACCGTTGGGGCTGCGGCAATTGATTCAGCAAATTCATAAATTCGGCTTCGTCTTCCCGGCGAACCAGCGAGTCATCGGGGCCGGCTTCATGCTCAGCCAGCGCCTCGGGAACTTCATCGAGCAAAATCTCCTTTGGTTTGCGCCAGTGTTGGACACATTTCTGGTGGGCAATGCTAAATAGCCAACTCCCAAATTTTTCATCGTCACGCAGCCCGCCGATGTGTCGGACGGCGACAATGAAAGTTTCCTGGACGACATCGAGGCTCGTCTGTTCGTCGTGTAATAGTTCAAAGACATAGACATAAATCGGCAACTGGTAGCGGCGAAACAATACGCCCCAAGCCGCCGGATTTCCCTCGCGGGCTGGTTGCACGGGCAATTGTTCGGTTTCGGCCATTGCCGGCATTTTCAAGAAGAGGAATGCGCTGGGCGAGAAAAGGTTCAAGGAATTTCAATTATTTTCCAAGATTGCCAATATCGCGTCAATGCCGCTAAATTGGCGAAATGCCATCGGTTGCCGAACAACTCAGAGCCGGGCGCGAAGCCAGAAAACTCACGATCCAGCAGGTCGCCGATTTGACCAAAATCCGCACCGACCATATCCGCGCCCTTGAAGAGGGAAATTTCAACGCCTTTTCAGCGCCGATTTACATCCGCGGCTCGGTCAAAAATTATTCCACGATGCTCAAGCTGGACGTGCCCAAAATGATGGCAGCGCTGGACGGAGAATTGAAGGGCACGGATAAATTCAGCGAGCCGCCGCCGCTGATCGTGGAATCCAAATCGTTCCTCGACTACGTGATGTTTTGGCTCTCCAAGGTCAACGCCAAGGCAATGATGACGGTTGGCGCAGTGGTGGGAATCATCTCATTCATAATCGCCGTCGGCTTTGTCATCCACCATTATCACCGCCATAATTCCGCGCCCAATCTGCCGCCGGCGGTTTACCAACCCGGCAACGCTGGCGATACGCTGCCGCTTCCGAAATAGTCCAAGTCACACATCACTCATGTACAGCGCGCGGTTGCGCCACAAGTAAAGCACCCCGGAAATTGCCGTCAACGCCACTGTCACCCAGAGCATGACAAAGGCAAACTGCGGCATCCAGGATCGGAAGAAATTCTGCAAAGGGACCGGCCATTCGGAGCCGGCATTCACCACCAGCAAGGCGATGATGGTGACGATTTGCGATATGGTTTTGTGCTTGCCGAAATTCTCCGCCGCCAGCACCAGATTTTTTGACGCTGCCAGCAGGCGCAGCCCGGTAATGGCCAGCTCGCGCGCAACGACGACGATGACCATCCACGCCGCGACTTTGACCGGTGGCTTCGGTTCCGAATGGGTGATTTCGACAAAGAGGATGAAGGCGGAGCAGACGAGGATTTTATCAGCGAGCGGGTCCATTAAGATGCCGAAATTGGTGATGAGTCTGCGGCCGCGCGCGATATTGCCGTCGAGGTAATCGGTGACGCCGGCGGCGCAGAAGAAGAAAAGGGCGAGGGTCTTGCCGAAGGGAATCGGCACCAGCAAGGCCCAGACGAACATCGCCGCCAGCGCGAAACGGGAGACGGTGAGTTTGTTCGGCAAATTCATTACGCGCCGAATTTATCGAACATCCTTGCGTTGGCCTGCATGAGGCGGATCAAATATTTGGATTTGAAAACGCCGAGCGAGCCGAGGTTGGCGCCGGTTTCGGTGAAGCGCTCGAGTTTGTCCGAACCGCTGAGCGCCGAATTCAGCAGGACCGGCTGGGGATGCCACGAATGGCCTTTGGCCGCGACGGGCGTGGAATGGTCGCCGGTGATGGCGAGCACGTCCGGCTTTTTTCGCAAAAAAATCGGCAGGGCGGCGTCGAAATATTCAATGGCCTTCATCTTGGCGTTGAAATCGCCGTCCTCCCCGCTCTTGTCGGTGTATTTGTAATGGATGAAAAAGAAATCGAAATTGTTGTATTCATTCAGATACAACTCAAATTGCTGCTGGATGGTCTGCGCCTCGATTTTTTTCATGCCCGCAAGTTGCGCCAGGCCCTTATACATGGGATAAACGGCTAGGCAGGCGGGCTTCAATTTATACCGGTCCTCAAACAGCGGAATGTGCGGCTGGTGCGCGATGCCGCGCATGAGGAACCCGTTCGCTGGTTTTTCGCCGCCCAAAACCGGCAATGCGGCCTTGTAAAAATCCGCGATCAGCGCGGCCATTTTTTTCTGGCCGGCGTTTTTTTCGTCGCGCGGATGAACGATCGGAATGGGAAACCCCTCGCGATTCGGGTCGGCGTCCGTGAGCGGCCCTTCGAGTCCGTTGCCGCGAAAGACGATGACGAAGCGATGCTCTTTGCCGGCCTTGATGAGGATTTCCGTGTCGCCGATATTTTTAATTTTGGCGGCGAGTTTGGCGCAAAGTTTCTCACAAATTTCCGTGGCAATCCTTCCGGCGCGGCGATCGGTGACGATGCCATTTTCGTTGAGCGTGGCAAAATTCGCGCGGGCGCAAACATCGCCGGGTTTCAATTCGACGCCCAAGCCGAGGGCTTCGATGACGCCGCGGCCGACCTGGAATTCGAGCGGGTCATAACCAAACAATCCGAGATGGCCGGGGCCGCTGCCGGGAGTGATCCCTGGCGCGACGGGGATCATACGGCCCTGCGCGGAATCTTTCGCCAGCTTGTCGAGATTGGGCGTGGTCGCGGCCTCCAGCGGCGTCAGATAATTCTGTTGTTTGGTCGCCAGGTCGCCCAGGCCGTCAAGAACGATGAGGACGAGTTTCGCCTTTGTTTTCAAAGTCAGTTCAGAATAGAGAGAATCCAAATTCATGTTGTCAAGTTTGCCGCCGGCCATGAGATTTCGCAATGGATTTCGGAAGCTTGAATTTTTTCCGTTTTCGCCGACGTTAAGGCTATGGACAAGGTGGTGGCGTGTCAGACATGCGGTCTGGTTCAAGAGGTGGGTGAGGTGCCGAAGGGCTGTGTCATCAAATGCGCGCGTTGTAATTTCCAGGTTTTTCACCGTCGAGTGGACAGCCGATTACGGACACTGGCTTTGGCGCTGGCTGCGGGGATTCTATATTTTCCGGCAAATTTATACCCGATCGTCACCGCCGAATATCAGGGACAATTCACGCAGACGACAATTTTTCAGGGAATCAGAGCGCTCTGGGGGGATGGGCAGTATTTCATCAGCGGGCTGGTCTTTTGCACCAGCATTTTTACGCCGGCCTTAAAAATCGCGGGCCTCATTTTTATCTCCCTTACCCTGAACTGGACGGGCTGGAAAAAGAGCCGGGCGTGGATTTTCAGGGTCATCCGGTGGATTGATCCGTGGAACATGCTGGAGGTTTTTCTGCTGGCGATTTGCGTCTCGATGGTGGAAATGGGCGAAGTGGCGACGGTACATCCCGGTCGCGGCGTTTTTTCCTTTGCCGCCGTTGTGGTGCTGACCCTGCTGGCGACGTACAGTTTTGATCCGCGGCTCCTGTGGGATTCGCCGGAGGAGAAGAAGCATTATGAGTGAAAAAATCCACGGATTGCCGAAAGCAAAGATTGAAAAGAGTTATCTCACCTGGTCCTTATGGATGATTCCGTTGGCCGCCGCCGCCGTTTGCGTCTATTTCGTGCTCCACGATATTGTTTTTGGCGGTCCGAGGATCACGATTTATTTTCAAAACGCCGACGGGCTGCAAGCGCAGAATTCGATGGTCAAGTATCGCGGTATCCAGGTCGGCAAAATCGAATCACTCAAACTCATGAAAGATGGACAAGAGGTGGCCGTCGGGGCCAAGCTGGATTTTCCCGCACGCGATCTGGCGCGACAAGGCTCGGTTTTTTGGATTGTGCGGCCCGAAGTCAAACTCGGCTCGATTAGCGGATTGCGCACGATTGTCTCGGGCAACTACATCACAGTGCAGCCCGGCGATGGTCCGCGCACCAATGCATTTGTCGGCGCAGAACAGCCGCCATTGCCACCCATCCCGGCCATCCAACTGACACTGTTGACCGGGAATTTGGGTTCGTTGGAAGCGCAGTCGCCGATTTTTTACCGGGGCATCCAGGTCGGCGAAGTGATGGGGTTTCATCTTTCCGACGACGCACAGGAAGTGGTGGTGGAAGTGCGAATTCGCGAGGACTACGCCCCTCTGGTGCGGACGAACTCGGAATTCTGGAACGCCGGCGGCATCAATTTTCACGCCGGTCTTTTCAGCGGCATTGAAATCTCCGCCGAATCCGCGGAAACGGTGGTGAGCGGTGGAATTGCGTTCGCCACGCCGCCGGACTATGGCCCGCCCGCCACGAACGGCGCCGTTTTTGCACTAAACGAAAATGAAAAGGATGAATGGAAAACATGGAATCCGGACATTCCGCTCCACCGCGTGCCCGAAGGGAAAACGACCAAAGGCACCATGCCGCAATTCAATTTCAGGTGAAAACAGGGGACCGGAACGATAGCATTTTCAGAAAAGTTGCCGCCATTCGGTTGGGGAAAAGGAGCAGTGGATCTTTGGTCACAGGAGAGGCAACAACGATGAGCATTCTGCTTTACTTGCCATGCCTGCCCCCCTCACCTCAATCCTCTCCCCCGAAGGGCGAGAGGAAGCTTGAGTCTCCTGCTGCAAGCCTCACGGCTTCAGAAAATATTCAATGGTATCATGCATCTTCCGGAGGTCCGGCAAGTTGATATACATCATGTGGCCGGCGTCGAATTGCGCGTAAGTAATGTTGGTGCGGTATTCCGGCGCCAGTTGCATGTGATTGATCGCGTAATGCACGGTGTCAATGGGGCACACCAAATCGCACCGACCGCCCAAGACGAGAACTTTCATGTAGGGGTTTTGGTTCATCATCGAGGCCAACTGACCCGCCGCATACGCATAGGCGTTGGGATTGCCATAATTCCACGGCTGAACGCCAGCGAGCAGTTCATAAGGCAAATCGTCCTTGAACCCCAACTCATCGTGAATGTAGCTGTTGATGGCGGCAGAAAATGGCCCCTCGGTGGCCGCGGCAGATGGATCGTAGTCCGGCGCCGGCGCCGCAGGATCATCGTCGCGTCCCGTGATGCGCGCGTCGTAAGCGCCGAGAATCAAGCCCTGGTCGTGCAGCAACTGCTTTCGGAAAATCCCTTCATCAATCCGCAGATCATTGTCCTTAATCACTTGTGGTGTTAATCCGGTAAGCCGCGACAGTTCGGCGACAATTTTCTCCTTCTCTTCCGCTGGCAGGGCATCACCCAGTTCCAGCGCCGAAACATATTCGCCCCTGGCAAATTGGCGCGATTCGGCCAGCGCATTGTCCAGGTTACTTTGCAAATCCGGCGGCAGTTTGTTGTGGAAATGCGCCGCCGCGGTGTAAGCCGGCAGATAAAGCGGATACGGCACGTCGTTTCCGGGACGGTCATCAATCGTGGAGAAATCCAAGACACCCGAGACTAAAACCAGCCCGTTCAAATACATGCCATAGTGATCGCTCAAATAGGCCGCCAACCCGGCGGCGCGAAACACGCCGTAACTTTCGCCGCAAAGATATTTTGGCGAAAGCCAGCGGGAATGACGCGTGGTCCAGAGACGGATAAATTCTCCAACGGAATTGAGGTCCGATGAATTGCCAAAAAATTGATCGGGCTTTTCATTGTTCGCCGCGCGGCTGAACCCCGTGGCCACCGGGTCAATGAAAACCAAATCGCTCGCGTCCAACAGGGAATAGTGATTGTCCTCCAGGCTGAACGGAGGCGGCGGCAAGGTTCCGTCGTCGTTCATTTTCACGCGGCGCGGCCCCAGCGCGCCCATGTGCAGCCAAACGGAGGATGAACCGGGACCGCCGTTGAAGCAAAAAGTCACCGGCCGGGACGCCTTGTCCGATACGCCGAGGCGGGTGTAAGCCACATAAAAAATCGAGGCGCGGACCGCGCCGGTAGGCGAAAGGATGGGCAACATGCCAGTTTCAGCCTGGTAGGTCACTCGCTCACCGTCAATGGTGACGCTATTGGTCGTGAAAACCGGCTTGTGAGAGGCATCGGGGATCATTGCCACTTCGACGCTTTTCTCCGCGCCAGGACTGTTCGTATTGCTCGAAGCCCCGGCAGCATATAACGAGGCGGCCGCAATAGCCGGCAAAATCCACAGAATTGTTCTCATGGCGATTTTCGTTATGGCACATCATGCGCCTTTATTCATCGGGACGCAAGCGGCGATGGCAGACGCCACGCGACTTTGGATTTCTATCGAAAATGGCAAAATGATTGCTTATGTTGCATCGTCTGATGGCAACGTCATCATCGCCGCTGCACGTGACGCCTGCGCCGCGCATCCAACGCGGCTGGCGGCTGTTCGTCTTTTACTCGTCTGCTCTGGCGCTCACGGGCGTGGTGTCGCTGATGTTTGCGGATCTGCTTTGGCGCAGCGGCTGGTCGGCGTCGCGCACCGTGCTTCTGGTTCTGTTCATCGTTTTGTTCTTCCTCATTTCCCTGGGTTGCATGCACGGCCTTTTCGGCTTCGTGCTCCTGACCTTCGGCACGCGGAAGCGGCTGACCCAGTTGAAGGATTATCACGACCAGGTGATTACCGCCAGCACGGCCATTGTCTTTCCCATATACAATGAGGACGTCGTCCGCGCCTACGCCGGTCTGCGCGCCACGTTTGAATCGCTGAAAAAAACCGGGCAGCTCGAATATTTCGATTTTTTTATCCTGAGCGATTCCACCAATCCGGACAAATGGATTGAAGAAGAGCGGCGTTGGTTTGATTTGATCCGCGAGTTGGACGCCCTGGGAAAAATTTACTACCGCCGCCGCCTCAACAATGAAGGGCGCAAGAGCGCCAACGTACGCGATTTTCTCAATGCTTGGGGCCGCCGCTACCGTTATTTCATGGTCTGCGACGCGGACAGCGTGATGCGGGGAGAGACGCTCGTGGATTTGGTGAAATTGATGGAAGCGCATCCCGGCGTGGGACTCATTCAAACCGTTCCGGCGCTCGTGAACGCCGAATCACTTTTCGGACGAATGCAGCAATTTGCCAATCGCCTTTACGCGCCCGTTTTCATTGCGGGCCTGAATTACTGGGCGTTCGATGTGGGAAATTATTGGGGGCATAATGCAATCATCCGCACTGAACCGTTCATGCAGTTTTGCGATTTGCCGCGGCTGCCGGGACGCCGCCCGCTCGGCGGCCAGATTTTAAGCCATGATTTTGTGGAAGCAGCGCTGCTGGTGCGTGAAAACTGGGAAGCCTGGTTTGCCTACGACCTGGAAGGCAGTTACGAGGAAGCGCCGCAAGCGATAATCGAAAATGCGCAGCGCGACCGTCGCTGGTGTCAGGGGAATCTCCAGCACAGCTTGGTGCTTTTTGCGAAGGGGCTGCGCGGGGTGAGCCGTTTGCATTTGCTCCTGGGCATTTTCGGCTATCTGGCTGGCCCGCTCTGGCTCGCCTTTTTGCTGACGTTCGACTGGATTCGTTGGTACCACAAATACACCGGCCTCTCGGATTTGCCGCTGGTCCGGGCGCACGTCATTCATCTGAGCGGACGGGCGCACGCGTTGCTCATCTTCACCATTTGCATGATCGTGCTGATGTTGCCCAAATTTCTGTCTCTGATTGATTTGGCGCGCAATCCGACGCGCCGACGCGCCTTTGGCGGCCTGGCCCGCGCCTCGGCCGGCGTTGTGGGCGAGACGGTATTTTCCACGCTGCATGCGCCGCTGCAAATGCTGTGGCATACGCGGTTTGTCATCACCAATCTTCTTGGCGGCGGCGTCGGCTGGTCGGCGCAAAAACGCGCGGCCGACGGCACGAGCTGGTGGTACGCCCTTCAACGGCATTGGGGACACACGATGATTGGCCTGATTTGGGGTATTTTCATGTGGCGGCTGGAAACGGAATTGTTCTGGTGGTTCACCCCTGTCCTGGCGGGAATGGCCCTATCCATTCCGTTGAGTGTCTTCACCAGCCGCCGCCACCTGGGCGCGCGCGCCCGCGCGCTCGGCTTGTTTCTGTCGCCTGAAGAAATCGCCCCACCGTCCGAACTTATCTCCCTTCGCGCGCAAATGAAAATCCACGAATTGACCGGCGACGTTTTCCCCGGGTTTCCGCACGCGGGAATTGCGGAAGCGGTGCTTGATCCGTATGTCAACGCCATTCACGTGTCTCTCCTGCGCGAGAAACAATTGAACCCGGCCTACGCTGAACAATTTGCGCAACTGGGCGTCGGCACGGTAATGGTCCAATTGCTCGGCGAAAAATTACTGGCTGAAGGTCCCCAGAAATTGACCCCGGATGAACGGCTGCTGGTCCTGGCCGACCAACGCGTGATGGTGTGGCTTCACCAGCAGGCGTGGCTGCGCGCCGGCGAAACGCTCGCCCCCTGGTGGCGCGCCGCCATTCAAAACTTCAGTAGAGAACAATTTTGATTATGCCCGTCATCGAAGTCACCCATTTGACGAAAATGTTTCGCACGTACAAAAAGCGGCCCGGATTTTCCGGCGCCGTCCGGGGCCTCTTTCATCGGCAATACGAAAGAACCATCGCCGTCAACGAAGTCAGCTTCAAAATTGAACCCGGTGAACTGGTGGGGTTTCTCGGTCCGAACGGCGCGGGGAAAACGACCACTTTGAAAATGCTCGCCGGCCTGCTCTATCCCACCGGCGGGGCGGCGAAAGTTCTCGGCTATACGCCGTGGGAGCGCAACGACGGCTATCGCCGCCAGTTTGCGCTCGTGCTGGGCCAGAAAAACCAGCTTTGGTGGGACCTTCCCGCGCGCGAATCGCTTGAACTGAACGCGAAAATCTACGGCATCCCCAAAGACCGGTTTGAGCGAACGGTTGCCGAATTGACGGAGCTGCTCGCCGTCAAAGAAAAATTGAACGTCAGCGTCCGCGAGCTTTCGCTGGGCGAACGCATGAAAATGGAACTCATCGCCTCCCTGCTGCACCAGCCCAAGGTCCTCTTTCTGGATGAACCGACCATTGGCCTCGATGTGATTTCCCAAAAAACCGTCCGTGAATTCATCCGCCGCCATAATGCCGAACAAAAAACCACGATTTTGCTCACGAGCCATTATATGGCGGACATTCAGGCGCTCTGCGAGCGCGTCATCATCATTGACCATGGAAAAATTTTCTTCGACGGCAAATTGAATGAAATCGTTGACCGGTTCGCCGATTTCAAGCTGGTGACCATTCAATGCGAGCGCGCGAATCAATTTCCGCCCGGGCAATTGAGCCGTTACGGCGAAATCCATGAGCAAACGGCCGGCGCCATTACGTTCAAAGTCAAACGTGATCGGGTCATTTCCGTCTGCAAGTCCGTGCTCGATGACTTGCCGGTGAGCGATATTGATATTCAGGAAGTGCCGATTGAGGACGTCATCCGGCAGATTTTTGCGAGATAGAATGCCGTTTGTTAATCGCAAGGCACCGTCCGACTGGCGGCCCAATCGCGCGTTTCCTGGACCTTTTCCGCCATCACCACCGAGAGCGGGCGCGTCTGTTGAATTTCCGCCAGCAAATCCATCTGCGTGAGATTGTGCTGGCGCGCCCGCGCCGAATACATCGCCGAGACAATCGCCTGCTCAATTTCCGAGCCGGAAAATCCCTTGGCCGCCTCAACGAGCGCGTCCAGGTCAAAATGCGCCGGGTCGAAGGAGCGTTTCAGCAGATGAATTTGGAAAATCGCGCGGCGATTCGCCGGTGAAGGCAAATCCACAAAAAAAATTTCATCAAACCGGCCTTTGCGCACGAGTTCCGGCGGCAATCGCATGATGTCATTGGCCGTGGCGACGATGAATACCGGTTTTTTCCGCTCGGCCATCCAGGTCAGAAAAGTCCCCAGCATCCGACGCGAAAGCCCATCGTCGTCATCCTGTATGGCGACGCCCTTCTCGACTTCATCCATCCACAGAACACAGGGCGACATGATTTCGGCGGTTTCAAATGCCTTGCGCAAATTGCGCTCGGTTTCGCCGTAGTATTTGTTGTACAGCACGCCGAAATCGAGCCGCAAAAGCGGCACGTCGAAAATTCCCGCGGTCGCCTTGGCGACAAGGCTTTTGCCGCACCCCTGGACGCCAAGGAGGAGCACGCCGCGCGGTGCGTCCAATCGCGTGTCACGTTCGTCGAGAAAGAAGTCCTTGCGCATTTCCAACCAACTCCGCAACCGCGCCATCCCACCGATCTCACTGAACTTCGTCGTTTCGTATTCGAAGGTCAGCACACTGTCGCGTTCGAGCAACTGGTATTTTGCCCGCATCACTTCAGGCATTTCGGATTCGGAAATGACGCCGTCATCGTTGATGGCTTTGTGCGCGAGGCGGCGGGCGTCAGTGGCCGTCAGGCCCACGAGGTTGCGCACAAGCGTGTCCAGCGCCTTGTTGGTCGTCTGGACATCGCGTTTGCCGTGACTGGCGCCCCAGTCGCCGGCCACGTCATAAACAATCGCGCGGATTTCATCAGGCGTCGGCAACGGCAGGCGAAAGCGGGCGGTGAATGACGCCAGTTCTTCGGGAATTTTCAGCGCAAAACCGACGAGGGCGACGGTTGAATAATGCTTTTGATAGGAAAGCGCGATGTCCTTGAGATAGCGCACGTGGACCGCGTCCTCCAGATAGGGATGAAAGTCCAGCAGCACAAAAACGCAATTGAACGAGGAATTTTTTATATAGTTCAAAACCTCATCGGATTTCGTGACCGTTTGCGACGGTTGATCGGCCGGGTCAAAGGCCTGCAACCCGTCCGTGATGGTCCATCGAAAAGCCTTGAGTTGGAATCTTTTTGCGATTTCGCGGATCATCGCCACGATTTGCGGTTCTTCATTGCTTTCCATCGCAATCAGCGGCGTCCGCGAGCGGATAATGGCCTCCAGATCGCGCAACGGACTTTCCGTCAGCACGACGTTGGCCGAGGCCAGTGATACCGTCGGGATATTCAAGGTGCCTTAAACTCGCGTAATTTTTGGAGGGTTCAAGGAAAAAATCTGGATTCGGCGGGATGAAAGCATTAAAAGGCGGCGTGGATTCGTTTCTGCAAGCCGCCATTGACGAGGCCAAACTGGGGTTGGCCGAGGGCGGAATTCCCATCGGCTCGGTACTGGTTTGCGACGGCAAAATCATCGGGCGCGGCCACAACCAGCGCGTTCAACACGGCAGCGTGATTCATCATGCCGAGATGAATTGTCTGGAAAACGCGGGCCGGCAGACGGCGAAGACCTATTCACGCTGCATTTTGTATTCGACTCTTTCGCCCTGCCCGATGTGCAGCGGCGCGGCGTTGCTCTACAAAATCCCGCTCATTATCATTGGCGAAAATGTGACCTTCAAGGGACCGGAAGAGTATGTGCGCTCACAAGGCGTGAAAGTGGAAGTGCTGCTAGACCCAACGTGCATTCAATTAATGCGGGAATTCATCAAAGCCCGGCCGGAACTTTGGAATGAGGATATCGGGGTGTGATTACGCCGCTTCCGCGTCCTGCTTGCGGCGGATAATCGGCTTGCTCTCGCCGCGCACAACCGCCGCGGTGATTTTCACATGCACAATGTCGGCCACTTCCGGCACATCGAACATCAAGTCGAGCATCAGCCGTTCAATGAGTCCACGCAAGGCGCGCGCGCCGGTGCCTTTTTTCAGCGCCTGCGACGCCAATTCGCCCAGCGCATCCGGTGTGAATTCCAGTTCCACCCCTTCCATCGCCATCAGCTTGGCGAATTGCTTGGTCAGCGCGTTTTTCGGCTCGGTCAAAATCGAAATCAATTGCTCTTCAGTCAATTCCGCCAGCGTCGTGACCACTGGCAGGCGCCCGATGAACTCGGGAATGAAGCCGAAGTCAAGCAAGTCTTCCGGCTCGGCCCGCTGGAGAATTTCCACCCGTCCAGCATGGGCGTGTTCCTGTGAGGCGTCAACCGCGCCAAATCCCATCACATTCCTGCCCAACCGGCGTTGAATGACGCGCTCCAGTCCCACAAATGCGCCGCCGCAGATGAATAAAATATTCGTCGTGTCCACGCGAATGTATTCCTGTTGCGGATGCTTGCGGCCGCCCTGCGGCGGCACGTTGCAGACGGTGCCTTCGAGGATTTTCAGCAGCGCCTGTTGTACGCCTTCCCCGCTGACGTCGCGAGTAATGGACGGCCCCTCGGCCTTGCGCGCAATTTTGTCAATTTCGTCAATATACACAATGCCGCGTTGCGCCCGTTTGACGTCAAAATCGGCGTTTTGCAGCAGGCGCAAGACGATATTCTCAACGTCTTCGCCCACATAGCCCGCTTCGGTCAACGTCGTGGCATCGGCGATGGCAAAGGGAACATCCAGAATTTTGGCCAGTGTGCGGGCGAGCAAGGTTTTGCCCGAACCGGTGGGGCCAATCATGAGAATATTGCTCTTCTCAATCTCCACGTCGGCATGTTTCCGGGCGGACAAGTTTTCGTCGGCATCGGCGGGATGTTCCGGCTGGATGCGCTTGTAATGATTGTGGACGGCGACGGCGAGCGTTTTCTTGGCGTGCTCCTGGCCGACGCAATACAGGTCCAGTTGCCGTTTGATTTCCGTCGGTTTGGGCACGGAAAATTTCGGCTGCCTCTTCTGGTTTTGCAGTTGCAGTTCGCGGTCGAGGACATTTTTGCAAAGAATGATGCAATTGTCGCAGATATAGACGCCGGGGCCGGCGATCAGTTTGCGCACTTCCGCATGGGATTTCCCGCAGAAACTGCACATCGTGATGTTATTCGGTCTTGCCATGTAAATAAAAATTAAGCTTCAAATGGCGGCCTGTAAAACCGTCCATCGCCTGTTGCGAACAGAGTTTACACCACATTTAAAAAATTTCCACTCCGGGAAGGACTTTTTTTGAAAATTTTTTTAAAGCGACAAAGAGCCGGAATTTTTAAATTCCGGCTTTTTGCAAGGAAAGAAATATCAAACAATGACCGACGTTTTGTCCACCGCGCCGGCGATTTCGCGGCGCGATTGCACGACATGGTCCAACAGGCCATAGGTTTTGGCTTCGTCGGATGACATGAAACGGTCGCGGTCGGTGTCCTTCTCGATTTCGTCGAGGGTGCGGCCGGAATGCTTGGCGAGAATGGCATTGAGGCGGTCTTTCAGGCGCAGAATTTCCTTGGCCTGAATGCTGATGTCGGTGGCCTGGCCCTGCACCCCGCCCCAAGGTTGATGGATCATGATGCGCGCATTGGGCAGGGCATAACGCTTGCCCTTGGTGCCCGCCGCCAGCAGGACCGCGCCCATGCTGGCGGCCTGGCCCACGCAGTAAGTGTTCACGTCGCAGGTGAGATATTGCATGGTATCGTAAATCGCCAGTCCCGCCGTGACGCTGCCGCCCGGGGAATTGATATACAGATGCACATCCTTTTTGGAGTCGGACATCTGGAGAAACAACAGTTGCGCGATGATGATGTTGGAAACCGTGTCATCCACCGGCGTGCCGAGAAAGATGATGCGGTCAACCAGCAGGCGCGAATAGATGTCCCAAGTCCGCTCGCCGCGTCCGGTCTGTTCAACCACAATGGGCACGAGAAAATTTTGCATGACATTATGGATACCTCATTTGCATGGAAAGGTAAAGCGAAGGAAACAAAATAAATCCGCAGAGGGGAAGGTCATTAGCCGGATTCGTGCCCCGCCGAAATAGTTATTCACCGCTTGACCTTTTAGCCGGCAACGGATTAAATGGTGGGCGATACTAGGCAAATTCATGTTTGCGCAACTAAAAAGCCTGTTCTCCAATGACATCGGCATAGATCTCGGGACCGCTAATTCCCTCGTCTATGTGCGAGACCGTGGGATCGTTCTGCGCGAACCTTCTGTGGTGGCCATCCAGGCGGGCACGACCAATGTGCTCGCCGTCGGCGAAGAAGCCAAACGGATGCTGGGCCGCACGCCCGGCAACATCGTGGCGATCCGACCGATGAAAGACGGCGTCATCGCCGACTTCGAAATCACCGAGGCAATGCTGAGGCATTTCATCCAGAAGGTTCATCACCGCAAATTGATTGCGCCGCGCGTGGTCGTGGCCATTCCTTCGGGAATTACGGAAGTGGAGAAACGGGCGGTCAAAGATTCCGCGATGCATGCGGGAGCGCGCGACGTCATTCTCATTGACCAGCCGATGGCTTCGGCAATTGGCGTCGGACTGCCGGTCCATGAACCGGCGGGCAACATGATCGTGGACATCGGCGGCGGGACTTGCGAAATCGCAATCATCTCGCTGGCCGGCATCGTCTTTAGCCGCAGCCTGAGGGTGGGCGGAGACGAGTTTGACGAAACGATCGTGGCGCACATGAAACGGGCCTACAACATGATGATAGGTGAACGCACCGCAGAAGAAATCAAGATACGCATCGGCTCCGCTTTTCCGTTGGAACAGGAATTAACGATGGATGTCAAAGGCCGCGATTTAAGCACAGGATTGCCCAAGACATTGACCATCCGCTCCGAGGAGATCCGCGAAGCATTGCAAGAACCGCTCTCGAGCATTTTGGAATCCATCCGCCTGACTCTTGAACGTTGCCCACCCGAACTAGCCGCCGACCTTGTGGACCGCGGACTGGTGATGGCGGGCGGCGGCTCGTTGTTGCGCGGCATTGACCGGCTTGTCGCCGAGGAAACCAGCCTGCCAGTCCATCTGGCAGATGATCCCATGAGCGCCGTTGCTGAAGGCACCGGCCGCGTTTTGCAGGAAATAGAGTTCCTCAAACGCGTCGCGGCCACGACCAAGTATTGATTCTTCGCGGAGTTCGCCTGCGGGCGGCTGATTGCCGCATAGCAGGATGTTCAGAAAAAAACATTACGTCGCGCTCGGCTCGGTGATGCTGGCAGCAGTGCTGGTTTTGAACCTGCCGGAGCATAACGCCTTACGGGTAAAAAGCGCCTTGGGCGTCCTTTTCCTGCCCCTCTTTGGGCTGGCCAGCGGCCTCCAACAGCTTCCCGGCAGAACGCTTGACCGCCTGACGCCGCGCAGCGAACTCCTGCGGGAAATTGACAAACTTCGCCGCCAAAACCAGGAATTACTCGTCCGCCAACGGCAAGCTGACTCTGTCCTGGCGGAAAATAACGAACTGCGGGCACAGCTTGGCTGGCAGCGGCAACAGCCGTGGAGATTGAAACTGGCCCATGTCGTCCTGCGCGACCCGGCAAATTGGTGGCGTACCGTTCAAATTGACCTGGGCACGCGCGACGGCGTCGAGGAAAACTGTCCCGTCCTTACTTCCGATGGCTTGGTGGGTCGTGTTTCGGTCGCCGGATTGGTTCGTTCGCAAGTGGTTTTGCTTGGAGATCCCGATTGCCGCGTTTCGGCGCTCGTGGAAGACCCCGCCCGCGACATCGGTGTTTTGAGCGCGAGCGAATCGCTCGACAATTCGTTGGCGGAGCTGACGTATCTTTCCGGCGCCGCCAACCTGAAATCTGGCGAACAAGTCGTCAGCAGCGGGTTGGGCGGGGTTTTCCCGGCGGGAATTCCCATCGGCCAGGTCGTGGATTCACAAGAGGAGGATTTGGGGCTTTATACCTCGGCGCGCGTCAAATTGTCCGCCAACCTCGGCGCGCTCGGCCAAGTCTGGGTGCTTTTGCCATGAGTTTTTTCAATCCCATTTTGATCCTGACCGCCGCGTTCCTCGCGGTGTTTGGCGAGGCCGCGTTTTCGTTGCCACACCGTTTGCTGGGCACCCAGATTGATCTTCTGCCTGCGCTGATGATATACGCCGCACTGAACGCGGATATCATCACGGTATCGCTCCTGGCAGTGCTAGGCGGACTGTGGTTCGATTCGCTTTCGGCCAATCCCCTCGGCATTTCCATCCTGCCGCTGTATGCGGTTGGTTTTCCCATCTGGTGGAAACGCGACCTGCTACTGCGGGAATTGTCGTTTGCCCAGGTCATCCTGGGCGCCGCCGCCAGTGCTGTCGCGCCCGGGATCACCCTCTTGCTTTTATTGAGCGGCGGCTATGAACCGCTGATTGGGTGGGGTTCGCTTTGGCAGTGGCTGGTAATGGCCACCGGCGGCGCGCTGGCCACGCCCGTTATTTTTTCACTTTTTGACTGGTGCAATCACACACTCGGCTACCAGCCGATGAAGGAAATGAGTTTTCGCCCCGATCGCGAAATTTTGCGCGATAAAAAATTAAAATAGTCATGCTGATTGTTGATGAATTGAAAAAGAACGACCCGCAGTTGCGGCTGGTCGCGGCGATGATTGCCGTCGGGTTGATGCTCTTGCTGGCCGGCTTGTGGTGGGTACAGGTCGTTTCCGCCCGCAAATATCAATCGCATTCGGAAACCCAGTCCATCCGCACCGTGCGCGTGCCCGCCGTGCGCGGGAAGATTCTGGATTGCGAAGGCCGCGTGCTGGCCGAAAACAGGGCGCGTTTTAACTTGAGCCTCTATCTGAGCGATTTAAGCGGTCAGTTTCAAAAGGAATATGACCGTTTGCGTCCCGTCAAATGGGTCGCTCACACACGGTCATCCTGGAATTTCTGGGCCCGCTCCCAATCCACGGCAATGCAGCACGTGCGGCTGGATCAAGCCCGGGTTGATGCGCTCACGTGGCAGGCCCGTTATGATGTGGCCGATGCCGCCGTTGCCGACATCGCGGAAAAATTGGGGCAACCGCTTTCCCTCGACTTCAAAACATTCCAGCGCGCCTACGAAACGCGCCTCTACGTGCCCTTTCCGATATTGCAGGACCTCAATGAGACCCAAATTGCCCGCTTCGAGGAGCATTTTTCCGGCGGCGCCGCGAACCTGGACGTGCAACCGGGCCGTTTTTATCCGTACGGCGATACCGCCGGACATTTGCTCGGATACGTGACTGAAGATGACAGCTCGCTCGAAGGAGAGGACGCCTATTTTTCGTATCGCCTGCCGGATTATCGTGGCCGAGTCGGAATTGAAGGCGGCTTTGATGCCGAACTCCATGGTCACGCCGGCGCCGAGGCGGTGCTCGTCAATAATTACGGTTATCGCCAATCGGTAAACATGTTGGAGCCCGCAGAGCCGGGCGAAAACGTCGTTTTGACCGTTGACCTGGATATCCAGCAGGCGGCGGAGGCGGCGCTAACCAATCATCAGGGGGCCGACGCCCGCGCAGCGATTGTCGTTATGAACGTCCGTACCGGCGACATCCTGGCCATGGTGTCGTCGCCGCCGATTAATCCGGTTTTTTCCGCAAACAGCCCGGAGTACCTGGCCGATCCGGTACTGCAGCCGCAAATCAACCGCGCCACGTTCGGAAGTTTTGCGCCCGGCTCAATCTTTAAACCCATTGTCGCGTTGGCCGCGCTGGAGAAAGGGTTGAATCCGAATGAATACTACGAAGTGCAGCCTGATCCTTTGCAACCGTGGCATGGCTGCATTTATGTCGGCCGGCGAAGAATCGGCGATACGGTGCCACCCGGCGAATATAATTTCCGGCGCGCCATCGAGCAATCATCCAATTCTTATTTCATCTTCAACGGCTTGCGGACCGGCATCACGAATATCGTCAAGCTCGCGGAGAAATTCCGTTTCGGTGAAAAGACCGGCCTGCCAACTGAACAGGAAACAGGAGGGATCTTCCCAAGCTTGCGGCAGGTGGAAGGCCGGGATTGGCGCGATGGTGATTCGGCGAATATTTGCTTCGGCCAGGGACAAATGGCCGTGACGCCCATCCAAATGGCCGTGGCTTATTCGGCAATTGCCAACGGCGGTAAAATCCTGCAACCGCGGCTGGTGGACCGGATAGAGCCGCAAGACGCGGCAAGCGGCGAAACTGCGACGAATTTTCCCTCTGGCGTTGTCCGCGATGAAATTGGCGTAAGCCGGCGCAGCCTGGGCATTTTGCGGGAGGCGATGTTGTCGGAAACCGAAGACCCGCAAGGCTCCGGCTATCCGGCCTTTCACCAACCTGATTCCATTTTAAACTTGCGCGTTTGCGGCAAGACCGGCACGGCACAGGTGGAAAACGAGCGCAACGAAATCGTCGGGCACAATTATTGGTTCGCGTCGTTCGCGCCGTATGAAAATCCAAAATACGCCGTCGTGGTGATGGTGCAGTCGCAAAGCGGTGGCAGCGGCGGCTCGGTCTGCGCGCCGATCGCTCATGACATTTACGCGGAAATTTTGAAAAAGGAAAGATCCCTGGCCACGCCGTCCATGGTCGCGGCGGCAAAATTGAGCAAAAATGGTTGATCCATCCCTTAACGAACGCGGAAACCGGCTGGACCGGCTGCAATTGTGTGCCCTGGCCGGGCTGATGTTTCTTGGCGCCGCTTTCATTTACAGCGCCACGAAAAACCAGTCGGCATGGCTGCCCTGGTACGACGAGATGTGGGTCCGCCAGGTCATCTGGTACGTGATGGGGATCGGCGCCGGGGCGGTGCTCTGTATTTTGGATTATCACAAGCTGGCCCGCTGGTCGCTGGTGATTTATTGGGCGACCATTCTCTGTCTCATAGCGGTGCTGATTCCGAAAATTGGCTCGACCAACGGTTGGGGCGCCCGTCGGTGGATTGATCTGCCACTTTTCCAGTTTCAGCCGAGCGAATTCGCCAAGTTGGCGTTTATCGTCGCCATGGCAAATTTCCTTAGTCGCCCACCGGATGAACTAAAACAACCGGCGGTTTTCTGGAAGGCTATCGGGCTGATTCTACTTCCCTTTTTCCTGATTTTGAAGGAACCAGATTTAGGCTCGGCCCTCGTATTAGTGCCCACCGGCGTGGTCATGATGTTCGTCGCGGGCACGCCCAAACGCTATTTGCTGAAACTCGGGGCGGGCGTGGGAATTGCCGCCGTACTGGCGCTGGCAGACATTTTGTTCGCGCCGCGCACCCTGCAATTGCCGATGCAGGATTATCAACGCGAGCGTCTGCTGGTTTATTTCGGCGCCAGTTTTGCCGATGCCAACGCGACGCCCGAGCAAAGGGTCGAGGCCCGCCGTCTAAAATTTGCGCGCTCTTATCAGGTGACGCAGGCCATCATCGCTGTCGGTTCGGGCGGGTTGTTGGGCAAGGGCTGGGGCCAGGGCAGCCAGACCGTGCTGGGTTTCCTGCCGGCGGGCGCAGCGCACAATGATTTCATTTTCTCCGTCATTGCCGAGGAGGAAGGATTCGTCGGCAGCTTTTGGGTGCTGACGCTGTATGCGGTGGTTCTCTTTACCGGATTGAGAATCGCCGGCCAGGCGCGCGATCGCCTGGGCAAACTCATGGCTGTGGGCGTTGTCACGCTGCTGTTCAGCCACGTGTTCATCAATATCGGCATGAACATTCGCATCGTCCCGGTGACGGGCATTCCACTGCCGCTGCTCTCTTACGGCGGATCCTCGGTGCTCTGCTCGCTGATCGCGCTCGGTTTGATGCAAAACGTATACATCCATCGGAAAGGTTACTGAGTATGAATGAAAATAAATTCTCGCGGCGGCGGCGCGGAATGCACTTCCGCCCCAAGGGCGGCCTGGGGCATTTGTCGCAAAAGCAGGACCGCGAGGCAACCCAGGCCCGCGCCGAAGTCGTTAGCGAACAAGGCGGCAACGAGCGTGTCTTTGAAAAACGCCACACGCAGGAAATTGAACGCGCGGAGAACCTCGCCGCCGGCCTGCCGGCCGAAGACGTCTCCGCGCCGGAAACACCGGCAACTATCCCGGAGAAAAAGGAATTCCGCGAGCCGCATATCGAGACCCCTCCGCAGGTGCAGGAAGAGAAGGAATTCCAGCCTGTCGCCATCAAGGAACAGTCCCGGGGTATTTTGGATTCCATCAAGAACGTCGCCACCACCCTGGTAAAAAAAGTCCAGCGGCTTATCCGCCCGGAAAAGAAAATCCACAAGGAGGTCATCATCAACGCTGAGACGCTCGAAACACGCGTCGCGGTCACCGAAGACGGCAAACTCGAGGAGTTCAATATCGAACGCACCACCGAGGAACGCCTCGTGGGCAGCATTTTTAAAGGGCGCGTGCGAAACCTCGAGGATGGCCTCAAGGCCGCCTTCGTGGACATCGGCTTCGAGAAAAATGCCTTTCTGCATTACTGGGACATTGTGCCCAACCAATTTGATAGCGGCGTGGAAATCGTCGAACGCGAAGGGCGCCGTCGAGACCGGCCCAAAATCACCCAGAAGGACATCCCCCGTCTCTATCCGCCCGGCAGCGACATTATTGTACAGGTCACCAAAGGTCCCATCAGCACCAAAGGCCCCCGCATCACCACAAACCTGGTGCTCCCGGGACGCTATTTGGTCCTGCTTCCAAATTCCGATCAATCGGGGATTTCGCGCAAGATTGAAAACCAGGAGGAACGCAAACGTTTGAAAAAAATCCTTCGCGAACTGTCCATTCCCGACGGCATGGGTGTCATCATGCGGACCGCCGGCGAAGGACAGCAGAAACGTTACTTTGTCCGCGACCTCGCCTTGCTGCTTGAAGAGTGGCGCGAAGTTTCGGAGAAGATCAAAAGACAGCCGCCGGCCACCTGCGTCTTCCAGGAGCCGGACCTAATCGAGCGGACCGTTCGTGATTTCCTCACCGAAGATGTCGAACGCATCATCGTGGACAGCCAAAAAGCCTACGAACGGATGCGCGAGATGATTTCGAAAATCTCGAAGCGTTCGGCCAACAAAATCAAATTGTACGCCGAAGCCCAGCCGATCTTTGACCGTTTCAATATTTCCAAACAATTGGAAAACACCTTCTCCCGCCAGGTGCATCTGAAGAGCGGCGGCTACATCGTCATTGATGAAACCGAAGCGCTGGTGGCCATTGACGTGAACACTGGCAGGCACAAGGGCACGCGCGACCAGGAATCCACCATCCTTCGCGTCAACATTGAAGCCGCCGACGAAATCAGCCGTCAACTCCGCCTGCGAAACATGGGCGGGCTGATTGTGTTGGATTTCATTGACATGAAGCATCAACGCGACCGCCAGCAGGTTTATCAGCGGATCAAAGACGGTTTGCGCCGGGACAAGGCCAAGACCCATATCCTGCCGATTTCGCAACTCGGCCTCATGGAAATGACGCGCCAGCGCCACAGCGAAAGTGTGCGCTCGGCGGTCTATGACGATTGCCCGTATTGCAAAGGTCGCGGCAAGGTAAAGAGCGCATTGACGATGAGCGTGGAAATCCAGCGCAAGCTCCAGGAAATCCTCAAAAAGCGCACCCGTGATGAATCGGATTTCCAACTGCGCATTGTGGTGCATCCCACCGTGCTGGACCGGCTCCGCACCGAAGACGAAAAGCATCTCATCGAAATGGAGAAGCGTTACTTCGGCAAATTGTCATTCCGTGCTGACACCGGCATGCACGCCGAACAGTTCAAAATTGTGAACGTCGAAAACGGCGAAGAATTGGCAAGCGTCGGCTCGTAAATTAACTTTCGCAAATACAATACCGCCTCGCGGGAAACCGCGGGGCGGTTTTCTTTCTTACAACTTTCGCCCCGTCAATTTTTCGTATGCTTCCAGATATTTCGCTGTCGTTTTGGCAACGACATCGTCCGGCAATTTCGGACCGGGCGGCGTCTTGTTCCAGTCCAGCGTTTCCAGATAATCGCGGACAAACTGCTTGTCGAAACTCGGCTGGCCGCGCCCGGGTGCGTATTTATCCGCCGGCCAAAAACGGGAGGAATCGGGGGTGAGAACCTCATCAATCAAAATCAATTTGCCGTTGTCCAGGCCGAATTCGAATTTCGTGTCCGCGATGATGATGCCGCGGTTCCGGGCGTAGCCGCGGGCAAAATTATAAATCTTCAAGCTGGCCGCGCGCGCCTGTGCCGCGATGTCGTTGCCCACGATTTTCTTCGCCTGCTCGAAAGAAATGTTTTCATCATGGCCGGTTTCGGCCTTGGTCGCGGGCGTGAAGATGGGTTCGGGCAATTCGGACGATTCCTTCAAACCAGGAGGCAATTTGATTCCGCAGACCGTTTGTGATTTTTGATACTCCTTCCACCCGCTGCCGGCAAGATACCCGCGAACGACGCATTCGATGGCCAGCGGCTGGCATTTTTTCACGATCATCGAACGCCGTGACAGCTTCTGCGCAAATGGCTGGAGGTTTTTCGGCAGAGGCTCCCCTGCCTTTGAAATCAAATGATTCGGCTGAAACGATTCAGTTTGGCCGAACCAGAAATAGGAAATTTGCGTGAGCACTCCGCCTTTGCCCGGAATGCCATTGGGCATGATGACGTCAAACGCCGAAATCCGGTCGGTCGCCACAAACAATAGCCTGTCGCCCAGATCGAATACTTCGCGGACTTTGCCGCTTTTCAATTTTTTGATGCCGGGCAGTTCGAGATCGAGGACGGTGTCGTTGGTTGAATTTGCCATGGGGGAAATTATAAACTTTGCCGGCTAAAAATTCCAAGCCCCAACATTCAAAAAGCTTCGATATCAACCCGGCTTTCCCCGATACTGTTCGAATATCAAATGCACTCTCTGGCCATCCTGACAGGCGGGCTAGGCGTTGATGCTGGCGGTAATTGCTACATCGGCCGGAATCGCCCGCTACAGCAAATTTTATCGGCGGCAGGCGGTGGAGAGCGGGAACCGCGAGCTTGCCCTGGACGGTTTGCGTGGCATGGCGGCACTCATGGTAATGACACATCACGCGGCCCTTTGTTGCTCGTGGATCACTACCGGCCGATGGCGCGAGGCACAATCGCCGGTATTCGAACCCTCTTGCACAAAAATCGGAAGTAGTTCAAAATCAAACTGTTCCACCGGCTGCGGAAGACTGGATAAATTGCTCGACACGCGGCACGGTGGCAATTCATTTTTGGCCAAATGCTGAATGCTGTCAGAGTCTGGATTCTGTCTTCCACGATGCTCGCCGCGTCCGGCTGGATCTTATCGGCGTTTCACCAGTTAAATCGGATCGGTTACGGAATGGTCTTCGCGCTTGCGGCCGTGGCGGGAATTTACCGGCTGAGAAAGACGAAATGGCATCTGAAAAAAACCCCGGCGCAATTGGGACGTAAATTTTTAAAACGCTTCAAACGTCCGCCAGCGTTTTTATTTTTGAGCCTGCTGGTCCTGTCGCTCCTCGCCGGGGCGCTTTATGTCCCAACCAATGGCGATTCTGACGCCTATCGGACACCGCGTGTCCTGCACTGGCTCGCCGCCGGGCAATGGCATTGGATCCACACGCTGGACGTGCGGATGAATATTTCCGCATGCGGCTTTGAATGGCTGACGGCGCCGCTGATCTTATTTGCGCGCGACCAGCGGCCATTATTCCTCATCAACCTCATATCGTATGCTCTGTTGCCGGGCTTGGTCTATGGCGTCTTCACGCGTTTGGGCGTGCGCCCCAGGGTGGCGTGGTGGTGGATGTGGGTTTTGTCGTCCGGCTGGTGTTTCGTTTTGCAGGCCGGATCCATCGTCAATGACAGCTTCGCCGCCATTTACGCGCTGGCCGCGGTGGTATCTGGCGCTGCGGGCAAAAGAAAAGAATTCCGCCGCGGATCTTTGTCTGTCCATGCTGGCCGCCGCGTTAATCACTGGAGCCAAACAATCCGACATCCTGCTCGTATTGCTTTGGCTCATTGCCGCATGGCCGGCCTTTCCGTTATTGAAGAGGCATGCCATAGCCGCGGCGGTGGCCGCGGCTTTCGGGTCGCTTATCTCCATTCTGCCGACGACGATTTTTAACCTGCGGCATTTCGGAAACTGGATGGGATTTGAAGCAAGCCAGGGCGGCTTTGAGTTAAATTTTCCGTTTTGGGGCATCGTCGGAAATGCGTTTTGCCTCCCGGCCCAGAATTTGATGCCGCCGTTTTTCCCGTGGTCTGATCAATGGAATGCTCTCATGGACCGGTTTGTCGCAACGCCCTTTGGACATCATTTCGCGTCGTTCGAACATTTTGGCCAGTTAAGTGTTCTGTCGCACAGCATCGGCGAAGGCAATGCGGGAATCGGTTTGGGAATTTGTCTCTTTACCATGGTTTCAATCTTTGCCGCGCGGCGGATTTCAAAAAATGCGCGCCTGCGCGAAGACGCAACGGTTTTGCCACGCCGATTGTTGCGGATGGCTCCGTGGGCGCTCCTGCTGCTCTTTATGGCCAGGGTCGGCACTTATCAAAATGCGCGGCAGTTGGCTCCGTATTACGCGTTTCTCTTTCCCCTCTTTTTGGCCAAACCCGGAAATGCGCTTCTGGTCCGGCGGCGCTGGTGGCAGTGGTTCGGATTGATGGTGATGCTGTCCACCGTGGGGCTTTTAGTCGTATCGCGCAATCGCCCGCTTTTTCCCGCGCAGACGATGGTGCATTGGCTGCGCACCGGTCATCCCAATTCCCAATTAATCGCGCGATTGGATTTTTCCTTCGAGGCGAACGCCATGGCCATGGAACAGGGGAAGCGGATCGCAAAAGATTTGCCGCCGGATGAAAAATTAATCGGTTATGCGACGCTCATCGGCAGCGCCGAGCCGGCCCTCTGGTTTCCTCTGGGACAACGGCGTGTGTACCGCCTGACGATGGAAGACACGCCTGAAGAATTGAAAGCACAAGGCATTCGTGATGTGGTGGTAGACAGCAACATTCTGAATCTCTCCAGGGAAACGATTGGGCAATGGATGGACACGTATCAGGCGGCGTTGGTTGATACAGCGGATTGCCAAACCCAGCCGGGCCTTCCGCCATTTCATCTTTATTTGGTGCGGCTGCAGCCGTGATCCATTTTCCGGTGATTCATCCGCGCCACCGCAACAGCCGCAACGCGTTGCCGGTGACAATCAAATCGGAAAGGCCCGCCGGCTTGGCCGATTTGCCGCAACTGGACTACTGGATCGTCATCACCATCACCGCAATCGCAACAATTTTGTTATGCGCGGCCACTTATCGGTGGATAGAATTTCCCTTCTTATCCATCAGCCATAAGAAGCCAAAGCAGGCCTGTGCTTTGCTTACCCCAACGGTGGATCTTGTTTAGCAGGTCAAAATGGATGATTAATTCCATTAACCTTGCGGCGCGAGATTCTTGACCCACAGCGGTATGCTCCCCTGCGATTTGTCGTCCAACCGCACGTCCACCGAATAAAGTCCGAATTCGGGAAATTTCAATCCCTGGATGTTGACAATGAAATTGCGTGTGACGAAATGCGCATCGTCCGGCAATTGGACGGGCACCGGAATATCTATCGGGGGCATGATGCTCTTGCCGTCCGCGTTGACGAAATTCAATTTCAGCCGCCGTTCGCCCTCGTCGCCCGACATGAAGGCCACGCGCAAGGCCACGGTGCATTGCGGATGCAAGACTGGCAGTTGCGGCGCAAGAATCGTGTCGAAGGCGCCCAGAAGGTTTAGTTTGCCGTGATCGTCAGTCGCGGCGTCGCAAAGGACAGCCACCTGAATATTCATGACGAAATTAAGCCACGAATTCCATGGATTGCACGACTTATTTCGGCAAATTAGGCGAACCAATCGCCCGCGCTTCCAAAAACTGTTTCAGTTCGTCCGCCGCTTTGCCACCAAAGCCGGGAACTTCGGCAATCTCCTCGACGCTCGCCAATTGCAGCCGTCGGACCGAACCGAATTTCTTCAACAATCCTGCCTTGCGCCGCTCGCCAATGCCGGGAAAGTCGTCGAGCACGCTTTCCGAAATCCGCTTTAGCCGCAACTGCGCGTTGTACGAATTGGCAACCCGATGCGATTCATCCCGTATGCGCTGCAACAATTTCGTCGCGGGATGCTCCAAACCCAATCGCAATGGTTCGGATTTTCCAGGCACATAAATTTCCTCAAATTCCTTGGCCAGGCCAATGACCGCAATGTTTTCCAAACCGAGCTTTTTCAGCTCGCCAACCGCCATGTTCAGTTGCCCCTTGCCGCCATCAATCAGAATCAAGTCAGGCAAAGTGGAGGGGCGATGACCGAGGGGTGATGGATTTGGCGCGCGTCTTCCCTCTTCCAATCTCCATCCTCCGTCCTCGCTTTTAACCCCGGGGCTCCCCCGCACTTTCCGGCTCGTTTCATTCATCAATCTTTGCAATTCCTCCGGCACCCCTTCTCCACCCTCGTCTTTGGACTGTGGCGCTCGAATTTTGGATTCATTCAGCACTCTGTTGTAACGCCTCCGCACCACCTCCGCCATGCTTGCAAAATCGTCCTGCCCTTCCACCGTCTTAATCCTGAACCGCCGGTAATTGGCGCGGTCAGGGCGTCCGTTTTTGAAACTGACCAATGAAGCCACGGCAAAGGTGCCGCTGATGTTTGAAATGTCGAAGGCTTCGATCCGCATCGGCGGCGCGGGCAAATTCAATACCCCAGCCAATTCCCGCAAATCCCCTTGCGGCTGGACGTTTCCCGGCAATGAATACGGAATGCGCTCAAATTTCTCCGTCGGACGCGTCGTCATCTTTAAATCACGGATCAAATCGCGCAGGCTGGCCGCTTTCTCAAAATCCTGCCCGGCCGCGGCCTTTTTCATCTCCCCCTCTAGGTGCTCCTGCATCTCGAGGCATTGGCCCTCCAGAAAATCGCACGCCGCCTTGACTTGATCCAGATATTGCTCGCGCGTGACATTCCCCACGCACGGCGCTGTGCAGTATTTCAAATGCGCGTAGAGACAATGTTTGTAGTCATTCTCGCCCGGCGTAAAGACGCGGCAACCGCGCAGATTGAATTGCCGCCGCGCCAGCACGACCACGTTTCGCGCCGCGGTGGCGTTGACAAACGGACCGAAATAGCGCGCGCCATCGTCTTTTCTGAACCGTGCGAATGAAAAATTAGGAATCGGGTCGTTCAAATTCACCTTCAACATTAAAAACCGTTTGTCATCGCGAAAACTGACGTTGTAACGCGGCTTGAACTCCTTTATGAGTTTGCCTTCCAGTAAAAGGGCTTCAGCCTCGCTGCGGACCAGATGAAAATCGAAATCGCAAATCGCCTCGACCAAGGCATTGAATTTCAAGTCCCAGCCCATCCGCCGGCCTTTCTGGAAGTATTGGCTGACACGCTTGCGCAAATTGCGCGCTTTGCCCACGTAGATGACCGTGCCCAGCCGGTCGCGCATCAAATAAATGCCGGGTTTGTGCGGCAACGCGCTGATTTTTTTTCGGATGACTTCGTTCACAAACAACCAGTTCTGCCAGCTAGAATAACATGTAAATCGGCCATTGAAAACTGGGATAAGAAAAAGAAATTGTCTTTTTGTTTGAGTAAGAAAGGTCATCCGGTAATCTCAATACTGCGATTTTTACGTAAATGAACGAAACCCAAATTAAGGAATCGTCGCCGGATTGGTGGCAAGACACGGTGGACTGCTGGCAGCGCCTGCCCAATAAGGCCTTTTTTTTCGGATTGCTCGCCGCCTGGCTGGCGCTCTTCCAGTTTTATGGGAATTCCATTTTGGGTTATGTTCACACGTCGTCATTGTTTGCGATTCTGATCAACGACTATAACAATCCGGCTGCGGATGACAGCCACGGCACGCTCATTCCCTTTCTGGTGATCGGCCTTTTTTGGTGGAAACGCAAGGAACTCCTGGCGCTGCCCTTGAAAACCTGGTGGCCGGGAATCTTGATTTTATTCTCAGCGCTCGCGTTGCACATTTTGGGTTTTCTGATTCAACAACCCACTCTTTCAATCGGCGCGCTGTTTATCGGGATTTTCGGCTTGATGGGCCTTGCCTGGGGCCGCGATTGGCTGCGGCACAGCCTCTTTCCATTCTGGCTCTTCATTTTTTCTTATCCCCTGGGACAGCGCGGCCAGATCATCACCTTTCCTCTGCAACAACTGGTTTCCTGGTTGACGGAAAAATGCAGCTATGCCCTGGGGGTGGACGTGATCCGTGTCGGCAACGAATTGTTCGATCCATCCGGCAAATATGCCTACGAAGTCGCGGCCGCTTGTAGTGGCATTCGCAGCCTGGTCGCCATTTTTTTGCTGGCAACAATTTACGGTTTCGTGGTTTTTCGTTCTCCTTGGAAACGGGTCTTGCTAATGGCGCTGGCTCCGCTGTTCGCCGTTTTGGGCAACTTACTTCGGATGTTGATGATCATCCTGACAGCATCCTTCGCGGGCCGTGACGCTGGCAACTTCGTCCATGAGAACTTTTTCACCAGTTTGGTGCCTTACGTGCCGGTCATTGTCGGCTTTCTGCTGATTGGCCGCTGGTTGGAGAAACGTGAAGGACGAAAATTGCCAGCATGAAAGATCAGAAATGGATATTGTTCTTTGTGGCACTGGCTCTGATGGCTGGAAGCGCCGTGCTGTTGGTCGGGATCAAAAGGCATCCCCGGCTCGGCCAACCTGGAATCAGGGGCACGCCGATCCCAGGCTCGATTGCAATGAAAATTGAATTGCCAGATGGCGTGTTTGATTTTATTTCGACCAATGTGCCCGAACCGCAGGTGGTCCTGGGTTATTTGCCGAAAGATTCGAGCTACGCCGAGAGGCATTACAAATCCGCGGATGGCCAACCTGCCATCGAAGGAACCATCGTGCTGATGGGCACCGACCGCACCAGCATCCATAACGCGGACTATTGTCTGGCTGGTCAGGGAATGGATCCATTCGCAAAAAGCATCGCCAATATCCCCATCGGCGGCCCGGATCCGTATTCCTTGCCGGTTTCGGAATGGAAGGTGAGCGGGCTTTTTCCGCAACCGGGCGGCGAAAAAGTCAAAATCAACGGCGTCTATGTCTTTTGGTTTGTGACCGACGGCGATGAAACGCCGAGCCATTTTGAAATGATGAAAAAACTGGCAATCCACTTGTTGACAACCGGCGTCATGCAACGCTGGGCTTACATCAGCTATTTTTCCCCGTGTGTCCCGGGACAGGAAGATTCCGCTTTTGACCGGATGAAGAAACTGATCGCGGCTTCCGTCCCGGAATTCCAATTGCCGCCGTCCAAAAAATTTTAAGATCGCATGTTGTCTGCCGGTTTTGTAATCTGACTGCCCTTAATATGTTACGGCGAGATCGTCAAATTCGCGCCCAAATCAACCAATTGGCAGATGCCGTTTTGGTGGCGGTGAGTTTTTATATCGCCTTCGTCTGCTGCGTCAATCCATCTATCAGCTCATGGTTCGGACTGGACCAGATTGCGGGGGATGTTTTTGACAAAGCCGAATGGCTGATCCTTCCCTTGATGCCCGTTGCCGCGCTCATCCTCGAATCTCAAAATTTTTACAGCCGCCCTCCGCTCGCGCCCCGCCGCGCCATCGTTTGGCCCCTGCTGAAAGGCTGTCTCCTTGTCACCATCTGCCTCATCACCGCAATTTATGCGTTCCATTTGATTTTGCCGCGCCGCGTCGCCACTTACTTTGGCATCATCAGTTTCACCTTGATCTATACCAAGGAGGAATTGATGCGGATGGCGCTCAAAAGCAAGTTCGCTCAGAAACAATATAAGCGCCGCTTTGCCCTGGTGGGATCAACCAGGGAGATTGAGAAGATGTGCAAGGACCTCGAAGGGGGCCGGGACGAAACCATCGCCATAGTCGCGCAGTTTGACCTGGCTAAACCATTGTCCGAACTCATCGAGATGCTCCATGAATACGCCATTAACGGCGTCATTTTGTGCGCTAGGCGCGCCTATTTCGAGGAAGTTGAGAATACCATCAAAGCTTGCGAACTCGAAGGGGTCGAAGTGTGGCTGCTCGCGGATTTTTTCACCGCCCAAATTTCGCACACCAGCCTCGATGAATTGCTCGGGCGTCCCCTTCTGGTTTTCAGTTCCGTACCGCAAATTTCCTGGCAAAGCATCATTAAACAAGTCCTCGACTTCTTCGGCGCGTTGGTTCTTTTGCTCCTGCTTTTCGTCATCCCAGTCATTCCCCTGATTATGATCTGGATTAAACTAACCTCCCCGGGGCCGATCCTCTTCAAACAACAACGTTCCGGTCTCAATGGCGCGCCCTTCACACTCTATAAATTCCGCACCATGGTGTCCAATGCCGAACAATATAAACAAGAGCTGGAGGCGATGAACGAAATGCGCGGCCCTGTTTTCAAGGTCACCAACGATCCCCGCGTGACCGGTCCCGGAAAATTCCTCCGGCGATACAGCCTCGATGAATTGCCCCAACTCTGGAATGTCCTCCGTGGCGAAATGAGCCTCGTCGGCCCCCGCCCGCTGCCAGTGGATGAAGTCCGGCGCTTTAACGACTTTGCCCATCGCCGCCGCTTAAGCGTCAAGCCTGGCCTCACGTGCCTTTGGCAAATCAGCGGGCGCAACCAGATTTGCGATTTCAAGGAATGGGTCCGGCTTGACCTCGAATACATTGACAACTGGTCTCTCTGGCTTGATGTGAAAATCCTGCTCAAAACGGTTCCAGCGGTTCTCACCGGCACCGGAGCCAAATGAGGTCCGCCGCTCCGCTTATTCGTTGAATCGTCTGCTCCTTTCATTATCCTTGTGCGCCACGATTCATGCAATTTGACACCTGATGAAAACCAGCCAACCAACCTCCGTAGTGACCGGCGCCGCCGGATTTCTTGGCTCGCACCTGACTGATTTGCTCCTCGCGCGCGGGCACAAAGTCATTGGCCTGGACAATTTCGTCACCGGCAGCGTGGACAACATCTCGCATCTCGGCGGCAATCCCCGGTTCAAGTTCATCCAGCAGGATGTCACGGAGTTTATCTTCCTCGATTGTCCGGTGGATTATGTCTGGCACTTTGCTTCGCCCGCCAGCCCAATTGATTATTTGGAACTCCCGATTCAAACATTAAAAGTAGGCTCCCTCGGCACTCACAAGGCGCTCGGCTTGGCGAAAAATAAGACCGCACGTTTCCTGATTGCCTCTACTTCCGAAATTTACGGCGACCCCTTGGTTCACCCGCAAACCGAGGAATACTGGGGAAACGTCAACACCATCGGTCCGCGCGGCTGTTACGACGAAGCCAAGCGCTTCGCCGAGGCAATGACCATGGCCTATCGCCGCGAACACAAGGTCGAAACACGCATCGTGAGGATTTTCAATACCTACGGGCCGCGCATGCGCATTAACGATGGCCGCGTCGTCCCGGCCTTTATCAGCCAGGCCCTGAAAAACAAACCCGTAACGGTCTTCGGCGACGGCTCACAAACTCGTAGTTTTTGCTATGTTTCGGATTTGATCGAAGGCATTTACCGGCTGATGATGAGCGATTACGATCTGCCGATGAATGTGGGAAATCCCTTGGAGTTGACAATGCTCCAATTTGCCCAGGAAATCATCCGTGCCACCGCCTCCAAGAGCAGAATTGTGCATAAACGGTTGCCGCAGGATGATCCCAAACAGCGGAGGCCGGACATCTCCAAGGCAAAACGAATTCTGAAATGGGGGCCAAAAGTGCCGCTGGCAACCGGATTGACCGATACCATCGCCTATTTTCGCGCGAAAATTTGAATGTTTTGCTGATTTACGTTTGCGCACTGCCGACAAATCGTAAATCGTAGGCGCAATGCTGTTTCGCGCACGCCAGTTTGATTTCGTCTTCCCGCGCCCGGCCCTCGTCATGGGCATCGTCAACGTCACCCCCGATTCCTTTTCCGACGGCGGGAAATATTTGCGGACTCGTGCCGCGGTGGCCCACGCTCTGGCCCTCGTCAAGGATGGTGCGGAGATTCTGGACATCGGCGGCGAATCCACCCGTCCAGGCGCCACGCCGGTTTCCGAAACGAAGGAACTCCGCCGCGTTTTGCCCGTCATCGAACATCTGGCGGGCAGGCTCAAACTCCCCCTCTCGATTGACACCACCAAGCCGGCCGTTGCCCGCGCCGCGCTTAACGCCGGCGCAGCGATTATCAACGACGTGGCGGCCAATCGCCGCAGCCCGGAAATGTGGAAGGTGGCGGCCGAATTCCGTGCCGGCTACATCTGCATGCACTCGCCGCCAGGACTGCATCAAAGGCGGCAACAAAAAAATATCATCCTGAAAGTGGAACATTTCTTTCAGAACCGTTGGAAAAAAATGCTTGCGGCGGGCATTTCGCCCGAACAGATTGTTTTTGATCCAGGCATCGGATTTGGAAAGACCGCCGGCCAGAATTTGCAATTGCTCGCGGCGCTACCCCGGTTTTTAAAATTCGAACGCCCGCTGCTTTTGGGAGTTTCGCGCAAATCATTCATCGAAAAAATAATTGGCGCCCGGCTGAATGAACGCTTGCCAGCGTCGCTCGCCTGCGCGATTTTAGGGGTGGTATCAGGCGCGCACATCATCCGCGCGCATGATGTGGCGGAAACCGTCCAAGCCGTCCGCATGGCCGAGGCGGTGCGCGAAAGCGCAAAAGAATGACCGAATGACCAATTTTATCAACATCGCTTTGCATTATGTTGAAAACGGCTGGCGCCCCGCGCTGGAAATTTTGATCCTCGCGGTCGCCATCTATTATACCTCCCGTTTTCTGCGCGGCACTCGCGGTTGGCCGGTGGTCATCGGCTTCGTCGTGCTCCTCCTTGCCCTCGCCCTGCTTACCGAATTGCTGAATTTGAACGTGCTCCGCTCGCTCCTCGGCTACGGCTCCGCGTTCTTTGCATTCGCCGTCTTGATTATTTTTCAGCCCGAACTGCGACGCCTCCTCGCTGAATTGGGAAATTTGCCCCTTTTTGCCACTGTCCACGAGCAACGCGAAAGCATCGAGGTTATCATCCAAACTTGCGAACGCCTTTCCGAAGTGAAAATCGGCGCCCTCATCGCCGTCGAACAAGCCATTCAACTCCATGAAGCAGTCGAATCCGGCGTGCCCGTGAACTGCGAGGCCACGCCTGAAATGTTGGAAACCATCTTCTTCCCCAATAATGCCATCCACGACGGCGGCGTCATCATCAAGGGCGACCGCATCGCCTATGCTGCCTGCATCTTCCCGCTAACCCAACGGCAGGACCTTAATAAATCGCTCGGCACACGCCATCGCGCTGCGATCGGATTGACCGAGGAAACCGATGCCGTGGTGGTGGTGGTTTCGGAGGAAACCGGAATGATTTCACACGCCTACAAAGGCCAGCTGGTGCGCGGGGTCACCGTGGAGGAGTTGCGGGCCTTCCTGACCTCCATCATCGTACAATCGCCAAAATCGCGCAGTGGCATCGAGTGGATTCGCAATCAACTGAACGAACGCCACAAACCGCGAGCCGCGGTCATCACCAAAAATGAGCCGCATCCCGCAAAATGAATCAAAAAATATCCACGCTCGACGCCCTGGCAGTTTTAATTTTTAATACTTCTGATGCGTGACTGGTTGACAAAAGACATTTATTGGAAAGGCTTTTCCATCTTTATGGCGATCGGCATCTGGCTGACCGTCAATCAATTCAGTACTGTCCCGCCGGCGTCCGGCCTGCTGTCCCGTGCCAATACCTACACCAATGTCCCGGTTTCCGCCGTTTCCGGAATGGCCGACGTCCATGTCGCCCAAATGCAGCCGCAGGTTGTGACGGTGACGGTCAGCGGCTCTCCCGATGTCATGGCCGGGTTCGATTCGGACAGGATTCATGTTCTCGTCAACTTGACCGGGATTCAATCCGCCCATGGAATATCGCAGCCTGTGGAAGTGGCCGTGCCGCCGCGGGTGACACTATTAGGCGTTGATCCTCCGTACGTGAAGGTGACAATCCCGGCACAAAAATGAGCATCCCTAAAAAAATTTTCGGGACCGATGGCGTTCGCGGAACCGCAAACGTCGAACCGGTTACTGCCGAAACCGCGCTGAAACTCGGGCGCGCCGCCGCGCACGTTTTCAAAAATCTGAACAAACAGGCCCGCGGCCGCGGCAAACATAAAATCGTTCTCGGCAAGGACACCCGCCTCTCCGGCTACATGCTCGAAAACGCCATTTCATCCGGCATCCTCTCCATGGGCGTGGACGTTCTGTTCATCGGGCCGCTGCCGACGCCGGGCGTCGCTTACATCACCCGAAGCCTCCGGGCCGATGCCGGCATCGTCATCACCGCCTCGCACAATCCTTATGCCGATAACGGCATCAAATTTTTCCGCGCCGACGGTTACAAATTGGACGATCAAATCGAGCTCCAGATTGAAGAGATGGTGTTCAGCGGTGATATTGAAAAAGTCCGGCCGGCCGCAGACGAAGTCGGCAAAGCCGTCCGCATTGACGACGCTCTGGGCCGTTACATCGAATTTGCCAAGGCGGGGTTCCCAAAAAATCTCACGCTCGAAAAATTCCGCGTGGTGGTGGATTGCGCCCATGGCGCGGCCTACAAATCCACGCCTTGCGTCCTGCGCGAACTCGGCGCTGAAGTCATCGTTTACGGAAATCATCCCGATGGAACAAACATCAATCAAGCTTGCGGTTCAATGTTTCCGGAACATCTCTGCCGCCAAGTCATCGAACACAAGGCCCACTTGGGCATCGCCCACGATGGCGATGCCGACCGGGTGCTCCTCTGCGATGAAACCGGACGGTTGATTGACGGCGACGACATCATGGCCATCACGGCGGTGGACATGCTTGCGCAAAAAGCTCTCGCCGAAAACACTCTCGTGGCCACCGTCATGAGCAATGCGGGGTTGGATAGCGCCCTCAAAAGCGCCGGTGGAAAAATCATTCGCACGTCCGTCGGCGATAAAAATGTGATTGATGAAATGCTGAAGCGCGGCTTGAACTTCGGCGGCGAACAGAGCGGCCATCTTATCTTCCGCGATTGCAGCACCACCGGCGATGGCCTCATCGCCGCGCTGCAAATCCTTCGCATCATGCGTGAAAAAAATGTTCCTCTCTCCAGGCTCGCGAAATGCTGGACGCGTTTTCCCCAACTCGTCACCAACGTCAGGGT
The DNA here is from genome assembly GCA_963755515.1 of uncultured Verrucomicrobiae bacterium. Classification (GTDB taxonomy): domain Bacteria; phylum Verrucomicrobiota; class Verrucomicrobiia; order Limisphaerales; family UBA11358; genus UBA11358. Next base: position 60,726 of record CAVWKA010000005.1, read on the forward strand.
GCGTGAAAAAGTTCCGTTTGAAAAGCTGAATGGAATCACGAAACTGGTTTCCGCGGCGGAAGCCGAATTGAAATCCACGGGCGGCCGCGTCTTGCTGCGCTATTCCGGCACGGAACCCAAGGCGCGTCTCCTCCTTGAAGGACGCGACGAAAAGATCCTCAAGATTTGGGCCCAAAAAATCGGCGGCGCCATCGGAAAACAAATCGGCGCCTAAGCGTTCTATCTTTCCAGACTCTCCCGCGTCTTGCCGGGCATTTTCAAGCCTTGAAATAAGTTTTCAACCCTTTTAGCAGTTTGCTGAGCGCATTGCGGGAGTCCACCACCAACCGCGCATGTTTCGCAATCAACGCGTAATTCACCGCCTCATGCCGCGTGACGATCACCACCACGTCGGCGGCCGCAATCGCGCGCGCGGTCAACGTCACGCCGCGGCGGCCCGCAAATTGCCAATGCTCGCGCGATGGGCGAATCACCCGAATGTGCGGGTCATGAAACGTTACCTTCGCCCCGGCCCTTTCAAGCAAATCCCAGATGACGTAAGCCGGGCTTTCCCGGTCATCATCCACATTTGCCTTGTAGGCAATACCCACCAATAGCACCCGGCTTGCCTTTGGTCGTTTCTTCACCGACGCCAGCGCTTCGGTCACGCGCCGGACAACATAGCGAGGCATCGCCGTATTCACTCTGCCGGCCAGCTCGATGAACCGTGTTGCCTGGCTGTATTCGCGCGCCTTCCAAGCCAGATAAAACGGATCAATCGGTATGCAGTGGCCGCCCAGTCCCGGACCGGGATAAAATGGCATGAACCCAAACGGCTTCGTTTTCGCGGCCGTAATCACCTCCCACACGTCAATGCCCATTGCTTCAAAGACAACCTTTAACTCGTTGACCATGGCAATGTTGACCGCCCGGAAAATATTCTCGGTGAGTTTCACTGCCTCGGCTACGCGGCAGGACGCGACCGGGACGATTTTCTCAATTGCCCGGCCGTAAAGTTTCGTTGCCTGCCGCAGACATCCGGAGGTAAGACCGCCGACCACCTTCGGAATTTTAGCAATGTTACTATCGGGATTTCCGGGATCCACGCGTTCGGGTGAAAAAGCCAGGTGAAATTCCTTTCCGGCGCGCAAACCGGAATGCTTTTCCAAAACCTCGCGCAATTCCGTGTCGGTTGTGCCGGGATACGTAGTGGATTCAAGCACCACCAAGGCGCCACGTGCCAGACGCGGCGCAATGGCCCTGCCGGTGTCCAAAATATAACTCAAATCCGGCGCGTGATTTTTTTTCAATGGCGTCGGCACGCAGATAATGATGGCGGAACACTCGCGAACGCGGCGAAAATCCGCCGTCGCGGAAAACCTTCCCGTCTTGACCGCCGAGGCTATTTCTTTTGCGGGAATGTGGAAAATGTAACTGCGCCCGCGGTTGAGTTGGCCGATCTTCTTTTTATCAGTGTCGAACCCCAAAACGCGGCAGTTCGATTTGGCGAATTGCAGCGCCAGCGGCAGCCCGACATATCCCAGTCCGACGATTCCAATGCGCGGCTGTTTGTCCATTTCAATCAAGCAGTTTCCGCCATCGTGCCAATTGTTTGGCCACTTCCTTGGTCCCCGGGGCGCCGATGAGATCGCGTTTGGCCATCGCGGCCTTTAAATCGAATACGGCCAGCGCATCCCGCCCAAACGCATTGTCCACAGATTGCAATTCGGCCAGCGTCAGTTGATTCAGCGGCTTCGCGGCCGTCTCCGCCAGCGCCACCACCGCGCCAACAACCTGATGCGCCTGACGAAACGGCGTCCCTTTCCGCACCAGATAATCAGCCAGATCGGTCGCCAATAGCGCCGGATCGCCCGCTGCCGCCGCACAGGCCGCCGGGTTGACCGTGGTGTGGCGCAGCATCGCGGCCATCAGCCGCGCGGTGGCGCGCACCGTGTCGGCAGTGTCGAACAGCCGTTCCTTGTCCTCCTGCAAATCGCGATTGTAGGTCATTGGCAAGCCCTTGAGCAGCGTCAGCAGGGAAACCAAATTGCCAATCACCCGTGCCGACTTGCCACGCGCCAGTTCGGCAATATCGGGATTTTTCTTCTGCGGCATGAGCGATGAGCCGGTGGTATAAGCATCGGCAATCTTGATGAAATTAAATTCCACGCTGGCCCAAAGAATCAAGTCCTCCGCCATCCGCGAGAGATGCACGGCCAGCAACGCTGCGGCAGCGCAAAACTCAACGGCGAAGTCGCGGTCGCTTACCGCATCCATGGAGTTTTGGGTCAGCCGCGCCTTGCCGGCGGCATCGAGGAAACCCAGCCGTTTGGCCACCAATTCGCGCTTGAGTTGAAGCGTGGACCCCGCAATCGCGCCGCTGCCCAGCGGGCAAACGTTCGCCCGCAAGTGGCAATCTCGAAGCCGTCCGCAGTCGCGCTCGAGCATTTCCACGTAGGCCAGCAAATGATGCGCCAGATAGACCGGTTGCGCCCGTTGCAAATGAGTATAACCGGGTATGAGCACGTGGGCATTGCGGGCGCCCAGCGAGACGAGCGCCCATTGCAATTCAATGACTTCGCCGAGAAGACCGGCGATTTCATCCCGCAACCAGAGCCGCATGTCGAGCGCCACCTGGTCGTTGCGCGAACGAGCGGTGTGAAGCTTGGCGCCGGCCGGCACGCGGCGGGTCAATTCCACCTCGATGTTCATGTGAACGTCTTCGAGGTCGGCGTCCCATTTGAATCTGCCGGCGGCTATCTCCCTGCCAATGGCATCCAGACCGCGGACGACGTCCCGCAATTCCTTCTTCGTCAGCACCCCGATTGCGTGAAGCATTTCGGCGTGGGCCATCGAGCCAAGCAGGTCATGCCGCCAGAGCCGCCGGTCAAAAGAAACGGATTCAGTAAATCGGGCAACCTCGGCGGCCGGCCCGCAGGCAAAGCGCTGGCTGCGGGACACCGGTGATGGGGCAGGATTATTTTTCATAGAGCCGCGTGGCTGGCGCGGATGCAAATGTTTAACGCAAAGACTCCCGGAGGCAAAGGCATTTTCATGCGAAAAATCGGCGTTGCTGGTTGCGATGAAATGTGAAATGTTTCCGCCAGATGAGCGAGTTCAAATACGCGTGCCCGGTCTGCGGCCAGCACATCAAATGCGATTCCTCGCAGGCGGGCGCGGTGATGACCTGCCCAACTTGCTTTCAAAAAATCACCGTGCCGCAGGCCCCGGCCACCGAGGACCAAAAATTCATCCTCACCGGCACCAAGGTGGGCGAACGGCCGGTCGTGAAATTCTCCGACGCAGCGCCGGTGGCCCCTCCCCACCGGGGTTTTCCCGGCGCCATTGCAGTCATCATTATTCTGGCCTTTATCGGTGTGACCGTTGCGGCGATTTATTTTGAAACCATCTTCAAGAAAGCTCCGCCGCGTCCCCCGCCCGCGCCGGTTGCGGTCGCCACTAACGTCGAACCGCGCGAGAACCCGGACTTCGCAGCTCCGCCCGGCGGCGTCAACCTCGCCCTGCGCATGACATCGTTTGCCAGCACTGAAGAGAACCAACGTCCAGCCGCCAACGGCAATGACGGAGACATCCACACCCGCTGGTGCGCCTCCAGCGCGTCTGTCCCTCAATGGTGGGCAGTGGATTTGGGCAACACCGCCACCATCACCAACACCCAAATCATCTGGGAGCATAACGCCGCGTATAGATATGTCATTGAAACTTCAACGAACAATTCCGATTGGGCCGTCGTTGCAGACCAATCCGCCAATCGTCACCACGCCCGGGTCACCTCGGATATCTTCACCGCCCACGCCCGCTTCCTGCGCGTGGTGGTGACCGGACTTCCCAGGAATTCGTGGGCCAGCTTTTACGAATTCCGCGCCTTTGGCTCGTTCACCGGCGATGACAAATAGCCCGCCGAAAAAAATTGAATCGGTCATCGTGCGCCTGATGACCAAACAGAAATGGACCCTGGCGCTGGCCGAAAGCTGCACCGGCGGCCTCATCGCCCATCGGATTACCAATGTGCCGGGCGCCTCCAAAATCTTTCGCGGCGGCATTGTCGCCTACAGCAATGACGCCAAGCAAAAATTTCTGGGCGTGCGTCCTGGCGCGCTGGCGCGCCACGGCGCCGTGAGCCAGGCCGTCGCGCGCGAAATGGCGCTGGGCGCTCGAAAGAGATTCGGAGCGGATTTCGCAATTGCCGTAACCGGAATTGCCGGGCCTTCCGGCGGAACAAAGAGCAAACCAGTGGGAACGGTGTTCATTGCGCTGGCCGGAAAGTTGCAAACCGGGATCGTCCGCAAGCTCAACCCGTTTTCTCGTGAACAATTCAAGCGACGGACGGCGGAACAGGCACTGTCTCTGCTTTTGCAAAGGATCAGGGGCGATGCGCTTTGTGCTTGAGGTCAAAAATAGTTGCGATAGAATCAGGTGTTTGATTCCAGAATATGTCGCTCACCTCTGATCCATTGGCCGCCGCGAGCAACGCCATGGACGGCATGCTTGAGTCGGCGCCCCCCCCGCGCCGCCGCGGCACCCTGCTGGTCGTGGACGACGAGGAAGGCCCCCGCCAGTCACTCAGGGTGATTTTCAAAGACGATTACGATTTGTTGATGGCGGAAGATGGAACGACCGCCATTGAGTTGGCCCAAAAGAACGACATTGACGTCGCGGTGCTGGACATCCGCATGGCCGGCATGTCGGGCATCGAGGTACTGGAACGGCTCAAGTACGTCAACCCGAACATGGAGGCCATCATGATGACGGCCTTTGAGACAACCGATACCATCCGGCAGGCCCTCCGCCTGCGCGCGTGCGATTACATTAACAAGCCATTTGACATCGCCACCATCCGCGCCGCGGTTGGCCAGGCGATGCAGCGCCGCACTCTCGAAAGTGAAATCCACAGCAGCGCCGAAAAGGTGCAGGAACTTTTGGGCGAATTGCAAAACCAGCGCATTGAGGAACAAATCGCCAAAACCCGCGGTGACATTTACGCCAGCATCATCCACGACATTAACGGTCCCCTGACCGTGATTTCCGGCTTCGTCCAGGTGCTGAACCAGCGCTTGAACCGAAACGCCCGGATGGAGATCGAGGATTTGGAATTCATCCGCGAGAGATTGCGCATCATCGCCCGGCAGGTCAGCAATTGCATCGAAATTTCACGGCGTTACCTCGGCTTCCTCCGGCGGCAATCGGATGAATCCGCTCCCCATGTAAAGGTGAACCAGTTGCTCCACGACTTGGATCAACTTGTGCGCGTTCATCCCAGCCTGCTGGAAAATGAATTCGCCATCATGCCACTGGCCGAAGACGCCTCGGTTAAAATCAACGGCACCGATTTGATCCAGATTTTGCTGAACCTTGCTGTCAATGCCTTTCAATGCGCCCCGTTGCCTCATAGCGTCCAAATCAGCGGCGAGGTCTTGCGCCAGCCCCTGGAGCTGACCAAATTCAAGGACGGCGAACATGACCGGCTATTAAATATCGAAGGCATGAATAATACCGCGCCGCTCGTCAAATTTTCCGTGCGGGACAACGGCCCGGGGATCCCGCCGGAATTGCTGCCAAAAATCTTTCAACCCTATTTTACCACCAAGGGCCCGCGCCAGGGGACCGGCCTCGGCCTTAACATCGTCCAACGGCTTATCAAAGCCGGCGCCGGCGCGCTCCACGTTCACACCCAGATCGGACGGGGCACCACCTTCACGGTCTATTTGCCCGGCCAACCGTGATTCAAATAGTGGAACGACTGACGACGAAACCATAATGACTGATTAATTTCCAATGACCAATGCACAGGCTCTGGAAATCCGGTCATTATGGTTTACGAAATAATTGGTCATTAGGTCTTAATCATTAGTCATTTGCCGGACGAAATGCTGCTGTTCCATCCATCCTCCCTTCAAGGCGAATCTTCCAGCAAAACCCCCTCCCCACCACCCATCGCCGCTGCAAAATATGCTACGCGTTGGCCAATACAGGGGTAGTGAACTCCCGCCACTTCACCGAAGCTTTATCCATAGCGGCACAATGGTTGTTCCGCACGTAACAAAATAACGCTATGACAATGAAAACGACAATCGTGGTCGCAATCGTTCTCGGCCTCGCCGCCGGGTTGACCGCCCACGCCTCCGACGGCAAGGGCATCTGGACCCAACAATGCGCCAAATGCCACGGCGCCGATGGCGCCGGCCAGACCAATATCGGCAAACGTCTCGCCTGCAAAGACTACTCGGATGCCAAAGTCCAGGCCGCGCTGACGGATGACGCCGCCATCAAAGCGGTCAAAGAAGGCCTCAAAACGAGTGACGGCAAAACGGTAATGAAGGCCTATGACAGTTTATCGGATGACGACGCCAAAGCGGTAGTCGCTTATCTGCGGACCCTTAAGAAGTAAGGCGCCCAAAATACCGTTGCGCCAGCGACGAATTCCAAATTCGCCGTCGTAGTTGGTTCTTTGTTGCCAGCCGCCGCAGTGTTTCGCGCGGAAATGAAAAATGAAGCTATGAATTCGCATTCCAGCATTCCAGCGTTCCAGCGCAAACTTCCCGCGCCATTGAACGCAAAGGGGCTTCATTGCTTCAATGCTCCGTTGGCTTTGGCCCTAGGTTTCCAATTGGTGGCGATGGCCGCATGGTCGCAGCCAGCCGCCACCAATGCCGCGCCTCTATTTGCCAACAGCGACTGCCTGGGTTGCCATCTGGACCCCAGCACCACCCGGACCGTCAACGGCAAGATTGAATCGCTGGTTTTTCCAACGAATGACTTTGCGCATTCCGTCCACGCCAACCTCAACTGCGTGGATTGCCATACCGGCGTTAAAGACCTTGTCCACGACCCGCTCGGTCCGCCCGATTGCGGGCATTGCCACGAAAAGGAAGCGCAGGATTACGCAACGAGCATTCATGGGGTCAGCCATCTGCTCGGCGCCTCTGGCGCGGCGGAATGCTGGGATTGCCATGGTTCCCACGGAATTCTGCCGGTCAAAGACCGCGCGTCGCCTGTGTTCAAGCTTAATCTGCCCTACACCTGCGCCAAGTGCCATAGCAACCCCGGCCTGACCACGGAGTATGAAATTAACCATCCGAACGCGGCGGCGCAATACATGGAAAGCATTCACGGTCAGGCGCTGCTGAAAATGGGTCTCATTGTCGCCCCTTCCTGTGATGATTGCCACGGGGTGCATGACATCAAACGCGCCGTGGACCGCGATTCGCCCATCAATCACGCCAACGTCGCCAAAACCTGCGGCAAATGCCACCTCGGCATGGAAGAAACTTACGACCAAAGCATCCATGGCCAGCTGCTGGCCAAGGGCGACCCCCGCGGACCCGTTTGCACCGATTGCCATACCGCTCATGAAATCGTCAATCCCGAAGGCAACAATTTCAAAGCCATCAGCGATGAACGTTGCGGCAAATGCCACGCCGACCGCCTCGCGCATTATCGGGAAACCTATCACGGCAAGGCGATGGCCCTCGGCAGACCCAATGTCGCCCCGGAAGTCGCCGCCTGTTATGACTGCCACGGCTACCATGACATATTGCCGCCCTCCGATCCCCGTTCGCATTTGTCCGCCACCAATATCCTGGCCACCTGCCAGCAATGTCATCCGAACGCCACCATCGGCTTCACCCAATATGATCCGCACGCCAATCCGATGGACGGAACGCATTACCCGCTCTTCCACGCCGTGTTCCTGGCCATGACCGGCCTGCTCATCGGTACGTTCACGTTCTTTGGACTGCACACGCTGGGCTGGCTGGTGCGCGCCATTTATCTCTACCTGCATGATTCAAAACAGTTCCGCGAGGCAAAGATTCAAACGCAAGAGGATGGCGAATGGTTCACCCGCTTTTCGCCATTCGAACGCTTCCTGCATTTTCTGGTGGTGACCAGCTTCCTGCTGCTGGTCATCACCGGCATGCCGCTCAAATTTTATTACACCGAGCTGGGCCAAATTGATTTTCCACGTCATCGGCGGTCCGGAAACCGCGCGCACGTTGCATCGTCTCGGCGCGATGGTTACCTTCCTCTATTTCGGGCTGCATCTCGGCGCCGCTTGCCGGCAAGGCCTGGCGGGCGCGGAAATCACTGCGCGACCCGGCCGACGGCAAAATCCAATTCAACCGTCTTTGGCACGCGCTGTTCGGCCCCGACTCCATGATGCCCACCTTGCAGGATTTGCGCGATTTCGTGGCGCACAACAAATGGTTCTTCGGCAAAGGCCCCAAGCCCGCAGTTCGACCGCTGGACCTATTGGGAGAAGTTCGATTACTTCGCCGTGTTCTGGGGCGTGGCCATCATCGGCGCCTCCGGCCTGATCATGTGGTTCCCGGAATTCTTCACCCGGTTCCTGCCCGGCTGGATTATCAACATCGCGTTGATCATCCATTCGGACGAAGCCCTGCTGGCCGCCGGCTTCATCTTCTCGATCCACTTCTTCAACACGCATTTCCGCATCGAGAAGTTCCCGATGGACACGGTCATCTTCTCGGGCCGCGTTTCGAAGAACGAAATGCTGCACGAACGCCAACGCTGGTATGACCGCCTGGTGGCCGAAGGCAGGCTGGACGAACATCCGCGTGCGCGACGAATGGCTGCGCTGGAAAAACATCGCCGTTCGTTCGGCTACTTCTTCTTCGGCCTCGGCGTGGTCCTGCTGGCGCTGATCATCTACGCCATGATCACCCGCCTGACCCATTGACGCGGATGAACCATGCCATTGCAAAATGAACAACAGCCAATCGCGCGATTCTTCCCAACGACAATTTTGGCGCGCGCTGGGCCTGGCTCTCACGCTGGCGGCCATCGGCGGCCGCCGCTCCGATCAAGAACAGCGACTGCCTGGATTGCCACGCGACAAGACGCTCACCAAGACCAACGCCGCCGGCAAGGACGTCTCCCTGTTCGTGGATGCGGCCAAGCTCGCAGCCTCCGTCCACAAGACCAACGCCTGCGTCAGTTGCCACGCCGACATCACGGCCAAGCATCCCGACGACAACGTGCCGGTCGCAGCCGGTCAATTGCGCGAGCTGCCACGAGCGGCAATCCGAGAGTTACGGCGCCAGCGTCCACGGCCTGGCGCTCAAGGCCGGCGAGAAGACTGCCGCCACCTGCCAGGACTGCCATGATGCGCACAAGATCTTGCCGCCCACGTCGCCGGCTTCGCCGTTTATTTCTCCCGGCTGGCGGAGACCTGCGGCGCGTGCCACGACAGGAGGCGCGCAGACTGGGAGCAAGCGTCCATGGCAAGGCGGTGCCGGCCGGCCATCGGGACGCGCCGACCTGCACCGATTGCCATTCCGAGCACAAGATTCGGGCGCTCAAGGGCAGTTCCGCGCTGAAGATTTCCAGGATGTTTGCAGCCGCTGCCACGCCTCCGAGCGGCTGAACACCAAGTACAACCTGCCGGCCGACCGCGTGAAAACCTTCTTCGAGAGCTACCACGGCCTGGCCGCGCCAATACGGCTCGACCCTGGCGGCCAATTGCGCCAGTTGCCACGGCTTCCACAAAATCCTGCCCTCCTCCGACCCGGCCTCCACCATCAACAGAACAACTGGTCGAGACCTGCGGCAAATGCCATCCGGGCGCCAACCGAGAAGTTCGCCAGGGCAAAATCCATGTGGACGCGGCCGGCGCAAGCGGGCGGACGGCATTGCGAGCAGATCAACTGGTGGGTGCGGCGGATTTACCTGGTGCTGATTTTCGGCACGATCGGCGCGATGCTGGCGCACAACGGGCTGTTGTTCCTCAAGAAAATCGCCGCGCGCTCTGCGCCGCCGGTGCGCGCCCGGTGCTGCGCATGAGCCTCGTCGCAGCGCTGGCAGCATTTCATCCTGGCCGTGAGTTTCATCGTGCTGGCGGTGACCGGATTTGCGCTGAAATTTCCGGATTCCTGGCTGGCCAAGGTGCTCGGCTCCAACGAAATGTTCCGCCGCTGGAGCCACCGCATCGCCGGCGTGGTGCTGCTGCTGGCCGGCGCTGTATCATGTGATTTATCTGCTGACCACGCCGCGAGGGCCGGCAAGCTGGTGAGAGATTTGTTCCCGGCCAAAAAAGATCTGGCGCGATGTCCTGGTGCGCCGCGCGTTACCTCACCGGGTTGAGCCGGAGACAAGCCGAAGATCGGCCGGTTTGGCTACGCCGAGAAGATGGAATACTGGGCGGTCGTCTGGGGCACCATCATCATGGGCGTTACCGGCCTGATGATCTGGTTCAAGATGGACGTCACGCGGTTCCTGCCGCGCTGGGCCGTGGACGTCGCGCTGACGATCCATTATTACGAGGCCATCCTGGCCTGCCTGGCGATCGTCGTCTGGCACTTCTATCACGTCATCTTCGACCCGGACGTCTATCCGTTGAATCGGGCCTGCTGGGATGGTCATGTCACCGAGGAATGGCAACAACACGAGCATCCGCTCGAAAAACGCGCCTTCCACGCGACGAAAGCCGGTTCAGTTACTGAGGCGCCTGTGACCAAAAAGTAACCACTGCTCTCTCGAACTCGCGAAAATCTGAACTGCGGCGATTGACCGCCGCTGTCTCATTTGCACGCTCTGATCCGGCCCCCTCCTTTATTCAATGCCAATCCCAAAGCGATGCTCAAGCATCGCATTCCAAACGCTTCCCGACTTCGAACTGGCTCTAACCCAGGTTCGTCATTGACGAACTTGGGCTAACTTGTGGAGCGTTCAGAGGCGTTCGAATTGTTGTTGCATCCGCTTCGCCCGTTTGTAGGATGCCTCAAATCCCGAGAAGCCAGACGAAAGGTTCCATGAGCGAATTTAGATTCCTTTGCCCCGAGTGCGGCCAGAAAATTTTGGGCGACACCGCTTATAGCGGCACTCCAGTTCCCTGTCCCACGTGCCATAAAACCATAACCATCCCGGCCGCTCCCTCCCCTGCCGCGGCTGCTCCGCCTCCGCCCGCCGCGATCCCCCAGCCGGCATCGCGGCCCCCGCAATTTCAGCCGGCCGCCGCGAGCCAAAAACAATCTCCCGACCGCCTCTCCAAACTCGCCGCAGCGGCCTTGCTTTGCTCCGTATTCGTCCCGCTCGGTTCCATTCCTGGATTGATTTGCGGACACCTGGCCAAGGCGCGCATGCGCCGCACCATTTTTTTGCAGGGAGAAAAAATGGCCAATGCCGGGTTGCTCATCAGTTACTGCGTCCTGATTGCGACGTTGGCGCTGGCCGGGACCGCCCTCTTGGAACAGTCGTCTTCCCGGCCCGTCAAGACATTGCGCGAGTCGCCGGAGGCCATCGCGGCCCTTCAGCCGCGTGTGGTGGATGAGGTAATCATTGGCGAGAACGAGGACGATCATGACGTGGATGGCGAGATGGATTATACCAGTGAGAATAACGGGAAGGCCTACCACTGCGCGACCCGCGGCGGCTATTTCGGTTATACGATGAAAGTCCTGCCCGACCAGCCGATGACGTTGAACTGTCGTTATTGGGGCAGCGAAAGGAGGGACCATGTCTTCGACGTCGCGGTGGACAACCAAATCATTGCGACGCAGGACCTGACCGCCATCGCGCCCGGACATTACGTGGACATGGAATATAAAATTCCCGTCAGCCAGACCCGGGGGAAAACCGACGTGAAGGTCGAATTTCAAGCGCACGCAGGCGTGACCGCCGGCGGACTGTACGGCTGCCAGATTTTGACCCGGTGAACCATCAAAAGGTTTCAATCATGAAAATATTTCGGAATTTCCTTCTGTGGCCGGCGCTGGCGTTCGCGTTCACGTTGCGCGCCGCAACCAATGACGTTCCGCATATCTCCGGCACGGTCGTGGACGCCCAGGGCAATCCGGTGGCGAATGCTTCGGTGGATTTTTATCAATACCCCACGCGCCCGAATTTCGGGGCGGCGGACATGCAATTGACGCAGCAAACCACGACGGACAGCCAGGGCGCATTTGCATTCCCCGCGTTTAATGGAATGGGTTTCGTGGTGGTAACCGAACCCGGGCTTCCGCCAGCCTGGCGAACGTGGTATGCCGCTCCGCAAGACCCCCAAAAAATCGCTCTTGGCGCGCCATCCATGCTCGCGGGCGTGGTGGCGGATGATGCGGGCCGGCCGGTTGCCGATGCGGAAGTATGGGTGTCGTCTGCAATGAACAAAACCCTGTCAGACAATGGCCAGCCGAACTTCGTGTTCGGCAAAATCTCCCGCCAACTGTTCTCCACCCGCACTTCGGATGACGGACAATTCCACATCGAAAACTTTCCCGCCGACGCGCAAGCAAGTCTCGCAGTGAAGAAGCCCGGTGAAGCGCTGCATCAAACCGCGAACTCGCTCGCGTTTGATGAACTGCCGTTCCACGCCGGACAGGAAGACATTACCCTCACCCTCGACCCGGCCGGAAGCGTGTCGGGAACGGTCGTCGCGCGCGGGACCGGCCAACCGCTGGCGTCTGTGGCCGTCAGCCTTCAGCCCTCGGCACCGGGAACAGTCGGTTATTTGCCGTCGCAAACCGCTGTGTCTGCGTCCGATGGCACATTTCAGATTTCCGATGTCCCCGCCGGTTCGTATCGGGTCATGGCGGAGTTCACGAATGAACCGCTCGCCGACTGGGTCGCAGATCCGGTCCCCGTCACCGTTGCCGCCGGCCAGTCCACCGCCGGAGTGCAGATGCCGGCGTACAAAGGCGGCGTTGTGGAGGTGACCGTTCGTGGAAAGAATACTCACGGACTTCTTGCCGGTGCTGAAGTTTCAATGAACAGCGAAGGTTACAGTCGCGGCGCCACCACGGGAACGAATGGGGTGGCTTACTTTCGACTTTCGCCGGGCCAGTTCAACGTGTTTGTAACCAAACAGGATTGGGCCCAGGCGCAGGAGCAGGCCACCGTAACGGACGGACAAACAACCCAGGTCACCGTCGAATTGGCCGAACCGTTTAAAATCAGCGGCGTTGCGCGCGACACCTCCGGCGCGCCCGTGTCAGGCGCCAACGTTGGCGTGTTTCCGAATTATGGGAATGGCGATTCGGGCACAAGAACCGACGTAAACGGACATTACGATTTGCTTTGGCAGGAACCTTCGTGGGCGGGCGCGGCGAATAATCAAAATTTTTATCTGCTCGCGAGAGATTCCAGGCGAAAACTGGCGGCCATCCAGGAAATAGATGAAACCACGTCAAATCTTGATCTAACTTTAAAACCGGCGATGAGTTTGTCCGGTCGCGTGCAGGATCCCAACGGAAAGCCGGTCACCAACGCGATGGCTTATATCATGAGTTATCAGGAAGACTCGAGTTTTAGCATCAGCCGCCAACGCATCCCCTCCGATGAGCAGGGCCGCATCCATGCGGAAGCGTTGCCGCCGGGCCAACGTTACGGATGGTATGTTTCCGCCCGCGGTTTCGGCAGCGCCCAGGAGCAAATGGAGGCCGCAGATCCAACGGCGAACCACTATGATTTTCCCACGCTGGTCCTCAAGTTCGCCAACCTCAAGCTCGCCGGACGCGTGCTTGGACTGGATGGCGCGCCCGCGGCCGGCGTTCAAATCTTTATGCAAGGCGACGGTCAGCCAAACGGCAACGCCGTTACCGATGCCGATGGACGGTTCGCCTTTGACGCGGTCTGTGAAGGCCCGGTCACAGTGACCGCCAATTCGAAGGGCGCCTACGGCCAATCCGAAGCCATGGGCGGCGATACCAATGTCGTCATTCGATTTTCACGAAATACCTATACGATGGCGGCGCCACAAACAGTGACCGGGTCCGTCTTCGATGCCAACGGCAATCCTGCCGTCGGCGTCCGGGTTATCGTGACACCGAGCATGGGGCAAGTGGACGTCGCAAAGACTGATGACAGCGGCACATTTACGGTCACCTGGCAACCCCAACCCGGAATGCGCGGGGCGAAGTATTTCGCCATCGCGCGCGATTCCGAACACAATCTCGCCGCGATTGAACCCATTAACACCGATAAAACACGCGTGGACCTGCGGTTGGGGCCGGCGCTTTCCATTTCGGGGACCGTGCAGGACGCTAAAGGCGCGCCATTGACCCGCGCAAATATCAATTTAAACCTGATGGCCGGGAACATGGGCGGCCTGGTGGAATATCAGAGAATCAAGATAAACCCGGATGGAACTTTCACGATTCCAGCGTTGCCCATGGGTGAACGATATTCGGTTTTTGCCAGGGCCGACGGCCACGGTTCCGATCAGAAAAATATCGGAATGACCGAAAGCAAGACCAACCGCATTCAGTTGAGGCCGTTCAAACTGAAAACCGCCGATCTCCAACTGGCCGGCCAGGTGTTGGACAAGAACGGAAAACCGTTGCCCGGCGCGATGGTATTTATCAATGGCAAAGGCCAGCCGAATGGCAACACCCAGGCTGACGGCTCCGGCCATTTCAAATTCAAAGTCTGCGATGGGATGGTGCAGGTTTACGCGTTTTTGCAATCCGGCTCGGGCCGAAACAACTCCGGCATGTCGTTTGCCCGCGGAGGAGATACCGATGTTCTTGTGAAAATGGGCGCGCAACAGCGGCAACGCCAAGTTGTCGTGCGAGGAATTCCGCTGAAACCCCGGCCTTGGACCTTGGCCGCCCTCGTCTTCTGGCCAACGACTCATAAAACAGGCGTAATCGTTCTGCTCTCCCTGCAAGCCGCGGCGCTCCTGGGAACCGGCGGCGGGATTTTCTGGTTCACGCGCAAACGCAGCCAGGGCTAGAGCATTGACAGAAAAGATGTAGCGCTGAGCCGCGAGGATTTTTGGCTTTTGGCAAGGCTTCGGCGAAGGCGCAGGTTCGATCCGATACCCTGTAACTGAGCCGAAACGCCGCCAAAAGCCAAAAAGACCGCGGTCCCATGGATTCCCAACTCAGCGTTACAGCTTTGATGGAAATGCTCTAACGCTGCCAGTTCAAACAAACGTTCTTCGCTGGATCATACGCCGGCCCGCATGGCCTCTCGCGGACTTGACATAAAGTCCCAGACCAGCCGCAAATACTCCGGCTGGTAATTGGCAGGAACCGAAGCGCCATACGCCACGTGACCGTAGAGGAAGGCCAGATGCGCCAGCGCATCGGCGGCTTCCGGCATCTCGCCGCTCACCCGCCGACAAAATTCACGCGGAGTTTGTGGCGAACCTCGGCTGTCTCCCTGTCTCATCCACCAGCTTAGCAAGGCGTCGTAACTGTAAATGATCAGTTTCTCCGGTGACCATAGCCGGTCCGCGCCAGTGAGAAACGGATTCTTGAAAGCCTTAAAAGGCTGCGCGTCCAGCATCTTTAGCGCCTCCTTCCGAGTCAATGCCACAGGCCGAAGCCATCCAAATAGTTCAGCGATAAAATTAAGGATGGCACTCCAAGCACTCCGTAGTGCCATCCTAATGAGAGACCAATACCTGACCAACAGCCAGAGCGAACCCGCCGTAGCGATCACCCAAAACAATATTCTCAACCATGGATAAATTGTGCCTGCCAGCGGATTCAAGGTTGGCAAAGGCTTTCGCGGATTGCCATTGCCAGTCTGGCCTGCAGGCGTGCCTTGGCTGGAAGTGCCGCCAGTTTGTTGATTGCCATGGCCATTTGCGCCGGAGTTTTGATTCTGATTTGGATTGGACGCCTGGCCGGATGGTTGCTGGTTGTTCCCCTGCTGGCCGCTGGCAGTCGTCTGACTGCCGGCCCGGCCTGAACCGGCGCCGTGCGGATTGAACCGCGCCGCATATTCGCTGGCGCGGCGTAATTGATAGTCCACGTGATAACGCAAGGTTCCCCAAGCCTCGCCCGCTCCAGGCCTGGGCAATAACAACGAGAGACACAGCACCATTGCCGCTCCAACAGCGCCAAACCGGACCCAACCGAAGGCAATATTCGACGGCATCACGAGGTAACGCTGCCGCAGATAACGTCGCAGACTGAGGAAACTGGTGGTCACCAGCAATCCAAGGGCTGCGGCCAGATACAGGAATAGGTATATGAAGCCACGTCGTCGCGCCGCGAAATCCCCGGCCGGTAGCAGCATCTGGCCCACCCCAAAAATTGGCAAGGCGGCCAACGAAAAATAAATCAACCAGACGCCCGGTATCTGCGAACTGACCGGCTTTTCACGCTTTGGCGATGAAGCTGAGACCGATGGGGTTGGAGGGAGCGCGGCAGTTTCCGCGGTAGAAGCCGGCCTCCTTCTAAATAACCGCGGCACCCGTCGGAGTGATTGTAATAATCCCTGTCCGGAAGCGTCCGCCTCCTCATCAATCAGGGTGCAGTTGCAAGTTAACTTGTGGGCCGTGAACCAGACGACCCCCAGTAAAAACGCGCCGAACACCACATTGGTCTGCACCCTGGCCAGGTAGAGCCAGGTCGCCGCTGCCAGCGCCAGTCCATAAGCCATCGCGTGTCCATCCCCCTGCTCGATGCCGATTCGCGCAATGAGCACCACCGCCAGCACGAACCAAAACAGCACCCATCGCACCCCGCCAGCACCTTCTCCCCGGTAAAAGACCTCGATCAGAAAAAAGCAAACACTATGCACCATCACAATGATCAAGACCGGACTGACAGCAATGACCAGATAATCGGCGAGCGTCTTGGCTGGTTTCCGGGTGTCCATAGATTATCGGATGATCGCCTGGGCGCAGAGATTCGTGACTGCGTCTTCCGAGTTGACCATGTGAAAATTGATGTTTTGGGCGAGCAAAATCCCGGCCCATTCCGGCGGTTTGGCCCAGTCCGGCAACACGTCGCCGCCGGAAATGACGACGATGGCCGCGACTAAAAATCCACTCCGGACCAATTCGCCCAGAGACTGCGCCATTTCGGGTGTCACATGGCTGAGCACCGCCACCACAGTCGTATCCTGTGGAATCCGCGCGCACGCCTCGCTGACCAGACTTGAAAAATCCATGCCGTCGGTCTGCTCCAGTCGCGCCAGGGTTTGAAGGATGCGTAGAAAATTATCGGAAGTCTTCCGTGTCGGCACCACCACCGGCCGCATCCGGGTGTTTTCGACAAGTGTGGCGGCTTGTTGCCGGGCCAGCGTGCGATTGAGAAATTCTCCCCGCCAGCCTTCTTCGCGAATGCGGTCGGCGGCGTCACGGCCATTGGTGACCAAACCGATTTGCTGTCCCTGGAGCGACACAGCGTTGGCAAGCGCCGCCGCAGTCACAATCGCAAGTTCGGATGAGTTTGGCCCCGCAGGACCGCGATAGCTCTTCTCGTGAAAATCGAGCAGGAGGGTGGCGCCGGCCACGCGTGAATTTTCATAGACCCGGCTGTGCAATTGGCCGGTCCGGGCCGTCGCCCGCCAATGAACGCGATTCAGCGGATCGCCTTGTTGGAACAAACGCACTCCTGCCAGCCGCGTCGGATCTTCAAACAACCGGTGCGCCACTCGAATTTCCCCTATGGGCCGGCGTGACGCCAGATTGTAACCCTGCAATGGCAGGACTTTGGGCAGCACCAGCACGAACTGTGGCTCAGTCAACAACCGGTAACGGCGGTGCAAACCAAAGACATCGCCCGTCTCCACAAGCAACGGTCCAAATTGAAAATAGCCGCGCTGAAGAAATTTGACATCATATTCCAACACTGTTTCTGTCTCGCGCGGGGCCAGGCGGGTGAGCGCAACCCGCGCGCCGTCCATCTCCAAACGCCGGCGCGGATAGGGCGCTGCGCCGGGAATTGAATCCTCCAGCAGTATCCATGGAACGGACAAAGGACCGCGGTTCTCGACCTCCACGGTCACCCGAATGGATTCACCAATTTCACGCACCTCGTCCACTTCCATCCGGCGCGCCACCAGGTTTTCCGTCCACGCGTATGCCAGCAGACGGCTCAGCAGGAGGACCCCGCCCAGCACATACATGGCATAGACCAGCAAATTTAAATGGAATGCCAGCCCCAACCCCAACAAGACGACGATGCCAAGGCCCCATTTCATGGCGTTTATTGGACTGGAGCCGTTACCGTGGGCACAGCGACTGAATTCATGATTTCTTCCAATACCGCGGGCACGTTCTTTTTGCGCAGCCGGCTTTCCGGGCGCAAGATCACGCGATGCCCCAATACATAGGGCAGCACCTGCTTAATGTCGTCTGGAAGCACAAAGCCATAACCCTGGATGGCGGCAAACGCCTGCGCGCACCGTGACAACGCCATGGACGCCCGCGGACTTCCACCCAGCATAATGTCGAAATGCTCCCGCGTGGCCCGCATGATTTCCACGACATAACGGGACACCTTTTCGTCCACCCGCACCTGCCGGACCGCTTGTTGACACGCAATGACGTCTTCAGTGGCCACCGCTGTTTCCAAAGTCTCCAGCGGGTCCTGCGTTTCGAATCGTTGCAACATCGCCACTTCATGTTCCAAATCAGGGTACCCCAGGCTCAACCGCACGAGAAAACGGTCCAGTTGCGCTTCCGGCAACGGAAACGTCCCTTCGTGGTCCACCGGATTTTGCGTCGCCACCAGAAAAAACGGCGCCGGCAAAACGTAACGATTGCCGTCCACGGTCACGGCGCGCTCGGCCATGGCTTCCAGCAGCGCCGCTTGTGACCGCGGCGTGGCACGATTGATTTCATCCGCCAAAACAATCTGGGCAAAAACCGGCCCGGGGCGGAACTCAAAATCAGCCGTCTTGGGATTAAAGACCGAGCTGCCGGTGATATCATTGGGCAGCAAGTCGGGCGTGCATTGAATCCTCTTGAAATTGCCTCCGATGGTGCGCGCAAACGCGCGGGCCAATACCGTCTTGGCCACCCCCGGCACATCTTCCAACAGGACGTGGCCGCCGGCAAAATAGGCCATCACCGTCAGAACGATTTCATCATGCTTGCCCACGATGACCTTCTCAATATTGTCAACAATCCGGCTGGCAACAGGCGCTACCACGGAATCAGCGGGTTCGCGTTCCGCGGCCGGCTGGATTTGCGGCCGACCCATGGCGCGGGCGCGATTGACGGCAACGGAATTATCGGAGCCGCAATGGGGGCACTTCACCGGCTGACCGGCCGGGGAAAGATTCATTTCAAAAGATTGGCCGCAATAGACGCAGGTAATTTTGAACATATGGGTCGGTGGCAATACGAACTGTCGCGCCGGGGATGAAGACGTGTCAAGCGCGAATGGCGGCAGCAGAGCTCATTTTACAATGACTGGTGGAATTCGTCTCCATCGTTCCGGACACTTTTCTGAGATAAAATGCGCCGACGATCTTGACTAATGATGTTCCCGCCATTCTAATATACGTAAATAGTTTCCGACATTTGAATATGAGCCTGCCCCGATGGTTTTCTTTCGTGTTTTTATCTTTCGCCCTTGATGTTCGCGGTGCGGAGTATGATTCAACGATTCCCAGCGTTGAATCGGTGGCTCCCGGAATTTGGCGCATCCATTTCGGCAACCCCGAACCGTTCACGCCAACGCATTTTCGCACCGCGGCCATGGACACCGCGGGCCTTGAAAAAATGCCTTTCGACCAGCCGATGCCTCTCGATCCCGCCCAAATTTCATGCCGGATTTCAGACCGCGGATGTTCGGTGCTTTTACCAATGAAACCGGGGGAAAGCATCTACGGGTTGGGTCTGCATACGGAACTTTTTGACATGACGCAAACAACCAATGGCCAGATGGGCCGCCGGGTATTTCTTAAACCGACGGACTCGCCGGAGAACGGCCTGGGCGAATCCCATGCTCCGGTGCCATTTTACGTCTCTTCCGAAGGCTACGGAATTTTCGTGGATACGGCCCGGTTCGCGTCATTCTATACGGGAGATGTCGCGCCGGTCGGCCGCAGGATGAAGACAATGCTCGTGGACGTGCCGGCGGCAACGGGACTGAACATCTATGTGTTTGCCGGACCTACGATCCTTGACGCCGTTGAGCGCTATAATCTTTTTTCGGGCGGCGGAGTGGTGCCACCCCTCTGGGGGTTGGGCGTTCAATATCGCGGGTATGGACAATTCGGCGCCGATGAATCGCTCGTTCTGGCCGCTCATATCCGTGCCGAGCATATCCCGTGCGATGTATGGGGCGTCGAGCCGGGTTGGCAATCCGCGAGCTATTCATGCTCGTTTGCCTGGGACACCAACCGTTTTCCCGACCCGGATGGTTTCCTTCGGAAAATGCGCGACATGGGTTATCGCCTTAATTTCTGGGAACACGCATTTACGGCTCCATCGTCGCCAATTTATAATGAGCTTCAACCGTGGTCGGGAAATTACCTGGTCTGGGGCGGGTTAGTGCCGGATTTTGCGGCGCCCCAGGCCCGAAAGATATTTCTCAAGCAGAACGACGTGTCATTGTTTGACCGGAATGTCGAAGCAGTAAAACTGGATGAATGCGATTATCAGCCCGAATCTCCCACGCCCTGGTCATTCCCGCCAGCGACGGCATTTCCGTCCGGCTTGGACGGGGAAGTGATGCATTCCCTGTTCGGCGTGCTCTACCAGCAGACGATGCTGGAGCCTTACCAAAAAAAGGGGTTGCGTACCTGGGGATTGGTGCGCGATTCGCAAGCGCTGGCCAGCCCGCTGCCCTATGTTCTCTACAGTGATTCCTACAATCCCCGATGTTACGTTCGCGGCGTTGTGAATGAGGGATTCAGCGGCCTGCTTTGGACCCCGGAAGTGCGGGACGCTGCTTCAATCGAGGATTTGTATCGCCGGATTGAAACCGTGATTTTCTCGTCCGACGCGGTTATTAACTCGTGGTTTATTAAAAATCCAGCATGGGACCAGGTGGACCGCTCCAAAAACAACCGCGGCGAGCTTATGCCCGGGCGCGAGACCGTGACCGACACCGTTCGCAGATTGCTGCAATTGCGGATGAGTTTCATCCCCTATCTCTATACCGCTTTCAACGAGTATTATTCAACCGGCAAACCGCCGATTCGCGCCATGGTGTTGGATTGGCCGGATGACCCCAATGCCCGCGAAATTGACGATCAATTTATGTTCGGTGATTCCGTGCTGGTCGCCCCGATGTTTGCCGGCCAGAACAGCCGCGCCGTTTATCTTCCCGCCGGAGATTGGTTCGATTTTTGGACCCATGCGAAGTTCAGCGGCGGAACAACCCTGGAAGTCACCAACGGCATCGCCCGGATTCCCTTGTTTGTAAAGGGTGGAACCTTGTTGCCACTGGCCGAGCCGTTGGAATACATCAAACCGGATACTTGTTTCAACATCGCCGTCAATATCGTCGGCAACAAACCCGCTGACTTCACGCTTTACGAAGACGACGGCACCACTTCCGATTACGCACGAGGCCGGCAAAATCAAATTCATCTCCATGCCGATGGCGCCAGCCATTCCGTCGTGAGCAGCGGCGATTATCATGGGCCGCCTCGTTTCAATATCACCGCCTGGAAACAGTTTTGATGGACGTTTGAAGAAAAACGCTTCTTCGACGTTCGTAGTGGGTCAAGGGGAAGTGGTCACGGAGTGACAGCGGAAATAAGCCCGGCACAGCGTGCCGGGTAAAATGATCCAAGAATTCTGCGCGTCCTGAAGGGACGCTGGAAACCGTCCGGTTTTACAGGCATTTCCACCGTCCCAGCCGGGACGGATGCAAGATGTTTTGCCGTTCCAGACACGGAGTGTCTGGCTAATTTCCAGCGTCGCTCCGCGACAGTCCAAATGCATCACCAGAACTCTGCAAGTTGTTGTAACTGTATTAGATACGACTGCCCATCGAGGGCCGCTGCATGGAATTGCCGGCATGAGAAAATAATTTGTTCGAGGGTCGAATTTTTTGCTTGACAGTCTCCAGCGTTTATATAAAGTTCTGGACACGAACAAATCCCAAACCTGAGCTTTGAGACGTTTTTGCGTCCATGCGAAAGATTGACTTAAATAATTTTCAGGTGGCGACGAGTGAAACGGCGCGCGATATCAACAGCCGGATTATGTTGAATTTGGTGCGCAAACATCAGCCCATTTCACGCGCCGATTTGATGCGCTATTCGGGACTGCAGCGCAGCACGGTTTCCGTCATCACCGAACAGTTAATCTCCGAACGATGGTTGCGCGAAGGCAACACCGGCCAATTGCCTCGCGGTCGCCGCCCCACTTTTCTCCACCTCAACGAGGACCGCGCCGGCTTTTTTGGAATCAACGTCCGCCCTTTCACCACCAACATGGCTTTGGCCAATCTCACCGGCGATTTCATCATCCAGGAGGCGATGCCCACCCCCGGCAGCGCGGATGAATTCGTGGAACACGTCAGCCAACGCATCCGTGAATTGATGGCCGAATACCCCCAAATGTCCTACGAGGGCATCGGGGTCAGCCTGCCCGGACGCGTGGATTTGTCGTCCCAAAAATTCGTCTTCGCCCCCAATCTGGGCTGGCGCGAGGAGGATTTGAAAGAGCGGTTGGAGGGCGCCGCCGGCCTGCCTGTGGATTTGGAAAACGAAGCCAACGCCTGCGCGCTCTCCGAATATTGGTTCGGACACCATTCGGATGGCGCCCGCAATTTGATTGCCGTGGCCGTCTCTGAAGGCATCGGGGTGGGAATGATTTTGAACGGCCAGATCGTTCGCGGGCCTTCCGGACTGGCCGGCGAATTTGGCCACGTGGCGCTCACGGAAGGCGGGCCTGCCTGCGCCTGCGGCAATCAAGGTTGTTGGGAGGTTTATGCCTCCAATTCCGCCGCCGTGCGTTATTACCTGGAATCCAAATCGCCGCGGCCCGCGCGAAAGACCGGCACGGGAACCTCCTTTGAAGACGTGCTGGAATTTGCCGAGAAAGGCGACCTCCGGGCCTTGGCCGCCCTCGACCGCATGGGCCATTATCTCGGCGCCGGCATCGCCATGCTGCTCACCGGGCTGGCGCCCGATGTCATCGTGGTCGTCGGCGAAGTCACCCGCGCCTGGGACCGCATCGAGCCGATCATCAGCGAAGTAGTCAAAAAACGTTCGTTCACGCACGCCACCACGCGCATTATTGCCAGCGGCCCCGCCCCGCAACCGCGGCTTCGCGGCATCATTGCGCTGGTTTTGCAAAAACATTTCGGCGCGCCTGCCATCGCATGAAACCAATCAAATCATTTTACTTATTTTGTTCGGACTGCGAACTATCTAATTAGTTTTTACTATGAATACTGAAACTGTTCTCGAATTAAGCTTCACAAAAGATGACTCTGGGGGGTCAGGCAGCCTCGCCTCCGAAATCGCCCGGCGAATCCGGCGCAGTGTCGCCTATATGGCCGAGCATTTGGACGAGCCGCTGCAGGTCTCCGCCCTGGCGGCCCACGCCAATGTCTCGCCCTCCCACTATTTTGCCCTCTTTAAACAACAGATTGGCCGCCCGCCTATTGACTTTTTTATCCGCCTGCGCATGAACCATGCCCGTCAATTGCTGGATTCCACCTCCTGCAGCGTCAAGGAAATCGCCGCCAGCCTCGGCTACCACGACCAATTCTATTTCTCCCGAGTCTTCAAGTCGGTTCATCAGGTGGCCCCAACGGAATATCGGCGGCGAAACGGAAAACCCAGGGCGGCTGAGCCTGCCAGTGGCCGTTCCATCAAGCCATTGTCAGTCTTTGACACCCGGACGACATTCGCCGAAACTCGCGCCGTCGCCCCGGCCCAGCTAAATCAAAACAGAGCCTGTTGATATGAAATTCATAGCTTTATCCATCTTAAACATAGCTTTGTCCATTCCAAAAGAACCAGATAATGCTAGAATTAGCGCCTAAAATAATCCAAGAGATATGACCCGGCCTCAGAACTTTCGCGTAATCGTTGCCGAAAGCAAGCGTCCTCGTGACGGGTTGCGACTGCAAAAGAAACGCCAGACAAATAAATCTCACAGAATCATCGAAAATAATCCATAAGCCACCACAAAAAACCTAGTAAATCCAATGAAAACCAGACCCCGACTCCCAATGCTCAAACTCCTCATCATCCTGTCGTGCGCCTTCGCTTCGACGGCTGTCTTTGGCCAGACGATCTATACATGGGTCGGCCTTGCCGGCAATGGCACCGGCACCCCGGATGGAACAAACATTGCCAACGCCGCTAACTGGAGTCCCACCGGCGGTCCGCCCAGCGGCGCCTCGCAAGATTCAGGCGTATGGAACGGCGAGGTCGCCGGGAATTTGGTTGTCACCTACAACAATGGCCTGCCGAGCACCGGCGGTGGCACCGAAGGAATTAATTTTGCGCTCGGACCGGCTCAAACGGGCAACGTGCAACTGATTCCCGTGGGTGGTTCGGGCGGAAATATCGGCCTTTACGATGTCAGCAACCAGACCGCTGATGCAACTTTTACTTTTGGTGATCCTAATGACAACGTGAATATTCTCAACTTTGTCGGTCGCCCCGGGGGAGCCATCCATGATCTATTAAACGATTCGACCGCCCCTTCCATTATTAATTCAAACGTTCGCTGGCAAGCGGGCGGGGGCTCCGTTTATTCGCTGCAATTTGATGGCACAGGAAATTGGTATGTCACCAATAGCCTGGCTAATGCGAATAGCACCGGAATCGACATTGCGAAACAAGGTTCCGGCACACTTTATTGGAATGGTCCTTCGGTCGGCAATGCGGCACCCAACGGCCCCATCAACGCCTTCACCATCACCGCTGGTGCGGTGGTTCTCGAATGGGACGATGCCCTGATAAACGGTGTAGCGATCGAAGACGGTGGAACTCTGCTTGAATACAATGCTCCTGGACAAACGCAGGTTCTGAACGGCATCATTTCTGACAACCCCTCCACCCTCGCATCCGGCACATTGGAGGTGGCCGGCGGCACGCTCGACCTGAAAGGCCAGAACACCTACGATGCAACCAATGTTCTCGCCGGTGGCACGGTGATTGCCGACGCCCCCGAAAACCCCGGCACGTCCGGTCCGCTCGGCATGGCTGCCACCAACTCGATTGTATTCGATGGCGGCACACTGGAATTCAGCGTCAACAACATCTTCGATTATTCTTCCCGCTTCAGCTCGGTGCCTGGCCAGCAATATAATTTTAACGCCGGCGGACAAGCGGTGGTTTTCACAAATACAGCCGGACTCACCAGCAGTGGCGGCTCGCTCACCATGGGCGGCCCGGGGTCGCTCACGATTGATGGCCCATGCACTTACAGTGGAGCGACCGTCATCAATGGCGGCACATTGATTTTTGACGGCGGCAAGACCGGCACCGGCGCCATCTCTGTGGCCGACAGCGCGGCTCTCGGCATCAATGCCAGCGGCTCGGCCGTCACGCCATCCACCCTCACCGTTGGAACAAGCTCCGGTGCGGCCTTGAATTTCTACAATGTCGCCAATTCGGCAACTGCGGCCCTTCAAGCGAGTGCGCTTGCCGCCAACGGACCCGTCACGATTAACATCGAGAGCGGCACGTTCGTTGCCGGGGGAAGTTATCCGTTGTTCACTTGGACCAGCGGCACGACTCCGACGGTCAATCTCGGCGTTTTGAACGGCGCGCTGGGCAATCTTTCGATGAATGGCGACTCGGTGGTCTTGAACATTACCGCCCTTGCGGACGAGTGGAACGGCAATGTGAACGGCAATTGGACCACTGCCGACAACTGGCTGTCCGCCGGTAGCCCCGCAACCTATGTGGATCCCACACCCGTGGTATTTAACGACTCGGCTTCAGAAACGGCCGTAACCGTCAACGCTTTGGTCCAGCCCAAGAGCGTTACGTTTGAAAACAACACCAAAACTTACACCGTCAACTCAAGTACCGGAGATGACATTGGTGGCAGTGCGACGTTGAGCATGAGCGGCACCGGCACAACCACACTGTCCGGCGGCGCCAACAGCTACACC
Source organism: uncultured Verrucomicrobiae bacterium (assembly GCA_963755515.1). Lineage (GTDB taxonomy): Bacteria > Verrucomicrobiota > Verrucomicrobiia > Limisphaerales > UBA11358 > UBA11358. Next base: position 86,468 of record CAVWKA010000005.1, read on the forward strand.
GGCGTCACTACCCTCAGCGCCGGCCTCCTGCAAGTCAGCGCGCTGGCCAACGGCGGTTCAGATTCCGATATCGGCGCCGCGGCCAACAGCGCGGCCAATCTGGTCATCAACGGCGGTGATTTGCAATACCTCGGCAGCGGGGCGAACATTAACCGCCTGTTCTCGCTGGGTACCGGCGGCGGCACGATTGACTCCTCAGGTTCCGGCGCCTTGGTCCTGAACAACACCGGCGCGGCCGGCTATATCGGCACAGGCGCCCGCGTGCTCACTTTGACCGGCACTCAAACGGCCAGCAACGTCCTCGCGGCTGTCATCGCTGACAACGGCGGCTCGACTGAGGTCGTAAAATCCGGCCCGGGCACCTGGGTTGTAACCGGAAACAATACCTATTCCGGCGGGACCACGGTTTCAGAGGTTGCCGGAGCCTTGGGCGGTGAATTGGTGGTCGGCACGGGAGCAACTGGCGCCCTGGGCAGCGGACCCGTCACCGACGACGGCAGTCTTGACTTCGATGTGTCCGGCAGTGTGACCGTAGCCGCGATCAGCGGTATCGGTTCCGTTACCAACGATGGAACCGGCACGGTTATCCTTTCCGGCAACAACAGTTATTCCGGCGCCACCACGATTAACAACGGCGCGCTGCAACTCGGCAATGGCGGTGCCACTGGCACCTTGTTAGACAACAGTTTCATCTTTGCCAATACCAACGGCACGTTTGTCTATGACAGCACCGGCGCTGAAGCTTGGACCACAAAAGTCATCACGGGAGCGGGAGGAGTGGTTATTGAAAAAGGCTCGTTCGGCCCTTACGGGAATGGGAACGGCACCGGGAATACTTATACCGGACCTACGACCATTGATTCGGGCGCCACGTTCCAACCTTGCAAAGGCAACGAAGGCCAACTCTATAGTTCTGTCGTAACCAACAACGGCGAGCTTCTCCTTGTCCGCCAGGACGACGGCGTCTTCTTCTACAGCAACAACATCGTCGGATCGGGTGAAGTGGTCAAAGCCGACAACAACCCAAACTTCGGGGACGCGACGCTTCTGGGCACGAATACTTACACCGGCGGCACGCTTATCCAGGGCGGCAATATCATCCTCGGCGATGGTGGCACCCCCGGCTTCGGCTCGATTGTCGGCAACGTGACGATGAGCTTTGATGGCACCCAAGTGGTTCCCGCCGAGCTTACCTTCAACCGCCCCGATACCTACACCTTCAGTGGAAACATCACGGGAGTGGGTTCAGTGATGCAAGAAGGACCCGGCACCACGATAGTGACCGGCACAAACACTTATAACCCCGAACCGGCCGGTGGACCTGCCTATGTCGGCATCGAACAAGCAGGCGGCGAAACCATCGAAGCCGGCACATACATAAGCGCGGGCACATTGCAAATCGGCAACGGCGGCGCAAGCGGCACCCTCGGCGCCAATAACGCCACCACGAATACCGTGCTCGACGACGGCAACCTGGTCTTTGACCTCTCGGCCAACTACACGGTCAACAACGCCATCAGCGGAACGGGTAATGTGGTCCAATACGGCACCGACATGGTGACCCTGACCGCCTCGAACTCCTATACCGGAACCTGCACGGTCAGCAACGGCACGCTCGTTATCAACGGCTATGACAATGCCAGCGGGGTATCGGTTGTCGGCGGCACGCTCGGCGGCGCAGGCATAATCTTTGGACCGGTCACGCTCAGCGCGGGAACCACGCTCGCGCCCGGCCCCTCGCCCGGCGCGGTCGGAACGCTCACCATCAGCAATAGCCTGGCCATCACCAGCGGCAACGTCCTCATTGCCGTCAACAAGTCCCTCTCACCGTCGCCGTCCAACAGCATTGTTTCCGTCAGCGGCACGCTGGCCAACAGTGGGACGGGAACTCTTGCGGTGACGAACCTCGGACCGGCTCTCGTGGTCGGCGACAAGTTCCAAGTGTTTAGCGGCCCCGTCCCGGGTGGCGCGTCATTGACCGTCACCGGTGGAAACGCGACCTGGAACAACAACCTGGCTGCGAACGGCAGCATCACCGTCGCTTCGGTCATTGTCACTACCCCGCCGACGCTGAACCTGGCGGTCACTCACAGCATCGGCGTCACCGGCCTGCAATTCTCCTGGACCGGCAGCGACATTCTCCAGGCGCAGACTAACAGCCTGACCGGCACTTGGTATAATTATCCGGGCGGCGGAACAAGCCCGGTTAACGTAACGGTAGATCCGCATCAAGGGCAGGTCTATTTCAGACTCGCCCCCTAGTTGAATCATTGGCTAGTAAAGAAATGAACGCGGACAAAGATTAGACAAAACATAAAGTGAATGGGTGGTGGATAACCACCACCCATTCACGATTTAGATGGGGCAAGACCGGGCATAAGAATTGCTATTAAGTAAAGATTGTTATATTCAGTATATGGAAAGAAAATCTAATATTGTCCGGAAAACCGGCGGTTTCACTCTGATTGAACTCCTGGTGGTGATCGCCATCATTGCCATTCTGGCGGCCTTGCTGCTGCCGGTCCTGGCCAGGGCGAAATTCCGCGCCCAGGTCATCAACTGCAGTTCCAACTACCGGCAATGGGGCACCACGATGTTCATGTATGCCGGCGACAACAATAGTTGGCTGCTGGGGGGAGGGGTGCCCAATAGCATATTTTACGCGACCGGTGGCTCGGGTAATCCTTGGGATGTCAGCACCAATTTTATTCCTGCCGCCGCGACCTACGGGCTGACAGTTCCCATGTGGTTTTGCCCCGCGCGACCGACTGAAACCCTGGCCCAGGAAACGGTAGCACAATCAACGGCGGCTCCCGGCATCGGCCATGCATTAACCTCGATTAGCTACTTGAATCAATTTTTGGGGTCATTCTTTGGCTGGGGTACTGATTTGGCCGTGATGAACCACTGCTTGTGGGTGGAACGTCAGGCTGTCCATGGTGAATTATCCAATCCGAATCCCGCCGATACGCTTGGCAAAACCACACCGGCGATTTGGGGCTGGCCGCAAAAAGTCACCGATAAATCCTGTGGTTACGTTCCCATCATGAGTGATCCTTGTTTTTCAGGTTACGGCACCTCGGCCGCTGCCGCCTTGAGTAACGTTAATGTAGCCAAAGCTGATAACGCTCCTCTTCCCGCCTTGGATAAGTATTCGGGTCATGTCTTCGGCGGGGTGCTGGAAAACCTGAACTTGCTGTATGCAGACGGGCACGTCGAATTGCATGGCAGAAACCAGATTCAGTGCTACGTCGAAAACATTAACGGGCCTGCGGATTGGTTTTATTGATGCCGTCAGTGTTTTGGCCGGGGCAAGGCAGTCCCAGTCACGATGCAAACATTGCGCTTGGGTCTGCTGGCCCTAGCTGCCCCGCCTGTTGCCCCCTCATGGTTCGGCAGGCTGGGGAAGCGTCGGTTGAGACGCCGACCGTGAAAAGAATGGAGAATAGCCGTTTTAAAGCTGATGCAAATCAATTCCAAGTCTGCCCGGCAAACCAATGGGTTTACCTTGATTGAGCTGTTGGTGGTCATCGCTATCATCGCCGTTCTGGCGGCGATGCTCGTGCCGGTCCTGGCGCGCGCAAAATTCAGGGCCCAGGTCACCAATTGTCTGTCCAACTTGAGACAATGGAACACCATGGCCAATGTCTATGCCGGCGACGATCACCTCGGTAACATGCCAAGCTGGCCCGCCAACGGAGCGGGCGGCAACCCAACCGATGTCGCCACAAATTTTATCATCAATCTCGCCCCCTACGGGCTGGCTGTCGCGATGTATTTTTGTCCAGTCCGTGCCGAGGACTATATCCAGGCAAACTCGGAGTTTGAAAACGGCGGGAGCTATAGCGGCACTTATTTAGCCCCGCAACATCATCCCATCATTACCATCCAGGATTTGTCCTTATGGTTTAATACAGCAAAATCCGAGGACGGCGGTTATTCCAAACTTTTATGGGATTGGTGGGTGCCAAGAACAACCTCGTTGACCCTGGTGAGCGGCAAACCATTAACGTTTCCCGGCGCCACCTCTTCCACACAACAAGCGAACACACAAAGCAATCCTTACCTTTGGCCGCAAAAAACGAGCGACAAGGCCTGCGCCATTTCGCCCATCATCAGCGACCTGGCCGAAGTCAGCCCCGCATCTCAAAACCTCAGTGCGCTTAAACCCGGCGGAGGCGGCACGGGCTTGAGTTATATGTGGCAAAATGCGCATTTCTATCAAGGTGGCCTCAGTTCCATCAATTTGGGCTTCGCTGACGGACACGTCGAACTTCATAATGCCAGACAGATCGTATGGCAATTTTCCGGTAACGGCAAAGCACAAAGCTATTTTTATTAACCGCACCGCGAATCTAAAAGTTGCCCGGCAATCGCGCAGCGTTTGGACTGATGCTTGAGCACCTTCATGGTGAAACCACTGCGGGTCACACACCTGCGCCCGGAGCGCGGCTCCGTGAGCCGCAGCAATATCCAAATGTCCCGTGCGATTTTGTAACACAATACTATACAAAAATTTCCGGCTTTTTTATCATTCTCAATTCATGAGCAAATTCCTCCGCCTTCTTCCCGTGCTATTTCTGGGCTGGGCCACCGCCGTATTCGCCGCCGACATTCCCTCATTGCCCCTCGTCAGTCCCATGTTCGGCGATAACATGGTCCTCCAGCGCGGCAAACCAAATTCCATCTGGGGTTGGGCCAGACCCAGCGAAACAGTCACCGTGGAAATTGCCGGCCATTCCGCCACGGCCACCGCCGGCGCGGATGGTCGCTGGCAGGCTAAAATCCAGCCCCCGCCGGTCGGCGGGCCTTATACGCTGAAAGTCTCTGACGCTGACCAAAGCGTCGAATTTCACGAGGTCCTCGTCGGTGACGTTTGGCTTTGCGGCGGCCAATCCAACATGGAGTTCGGCCTCTCGAATGCCCGCGATGGCGCCAACGAAGTCCAATCGGCCAATCATCCCGAAATCAGGCTCTTCATCGTCAATAAGCAGGTTTCTTATTCGCCCACCAATCTCCTCGAGGGGACCTGGCGGATTTGTTCGCCGCAAACCGTCGCCATGGATGGTTGGGGCGGATTTTCCGCCGTGGGATATTTCTTCGGACGAAAATTGCAGGACGAACTTCACGTGCCCATCGGCCTGGTCGAGGACTGCTGGGGCGGCACACCGGCCGAAAGCTGGATGGCTCCCGGCACCCTCCGCAAACTGAAGGATTTTGACGCGCCGCTCGATGAAATCGCCCGGCTCCGCGCCAAAGGCGGCCCTGAATACGGCAGCTTTTTGATGCATTGGCTCGATGAATACGACGTCGGCAATAATCTCTGGAACGCCACAAATTTTGATGATTCCAATTGGAAAACGGTCACCATCCCGGGAGGTTTCGCGGCATTGGGCGTCGCTGATGTGCCCGCCATCTGCTGGTTTCGAAAGGACGTCACGTTGCCCAATCCATTGCCGCCCGGCAAGGCCGCCATCCATCTTGGCCCGATTGAAAAGATGGACACCACATACATCAACGGCCAATGGGTGGGCGCCAGTTCGTGGGTCGAAAATCCCCGCGCTTATGACATCAACGAGGGCGTCCTCCAGCCGGGAAAAAATGTCATCGCCATTCGCGTCTTCCAATCCAAAGCCGGCGGCGGATTCATTGGAAAGCCCGATGACCTTAAAATAGTTCTTGGCGATAATACCGTCATTCCACTCGCCGGCGAATGGAAAGGCGCGTTGAGTTGCGACGCCCGCCCGCCCCATCCCATGCCCTTGACCATGGAAAATTATCCCACCATGCCGGAAGTGTTGTATCTCGGCATGATTTGTCCCGTCGCGCCTTTCGCGATTCGCGGCGCGATTTGGTATCAGGGCGAGGCAAACTTTGAGCGGGCCTGGCAATATCGCACGTTGCTCCCGGACATGATTGGCGACTGGCGGCAAGCGTTCGGCCAGGGCGATTTTCCGTTTTACATCGTCAGCCTGCCAAAGTTTATGCAGCACCGCGACCAACCCGGCGATGACGCTTGGGCCGAGTTGCGGGAAGCGCAGGCTTTCACCGCCCGCACCGTCAAAGATTCCGGCCTCGCCGTGACCGTGGACACCGGTGACGCCGACAACATTCACCCCAAGGACAAGGAAATCGTCGGTGAACGGCTGGCCTTCTGCGCGCTGGCGAAGACCTATGGCGAAAAAATTCCCCATGCCGGCCCTACATACAAATGGGCGGCGCAAATTCCCGGAGCTTTGAGAATCCATTTCACACACACGGACGGCGGATTGGTTGTGAAAGGCGGTCCGCTTGGCGAGTTCTCCATTGCCGGCGCCGACCGGCAATGGCATTGGGCGAACGCGAAGATTGACGGGGACACGATCATCGTTTCGTCGCCGAACGTTCCGCAGCCGGTGGCGGTGCGTTATGCGTGGCAGGCGAATCCCGAAGCCACCCTTTACAATGGCGCGGGCCTTCCCGCCGTGCCCTTCCGGACCGATGACTGGCCGGAAAGCACCGTGAACGCAAAGCCTTGGTAACCAAAGAATTTGATATAAGAATCAGAGGATTGTCCATTCCATTTTAGCCAGCTATCTGATAATTTCTCCATATTCAGACGAAGAATATTTCTTCGGAATAAAAAATTATGAATAATGTCACTAAAATCACCGCTGGTATTGCTGTATCCATGGCCATAATTGCGCCGGCAATTTACGCTTCTGTCTCAGAAACCGATGGTCTGGGAACTAGTTGGATTGGATCGCCCACAATTGAAACGGTTGCAAGTCCCACCAGCGATACGACGTCTGAAGGAAATTTCGGCAGTACTGGTGGTGCTGGCGGCTTTGGAGCGTTGTCGCAATCATTTGAAGCAACATCAGCAGGCACTCTTGCCAACATTCAATTGTATCTGGCAGGCGGAGCGCAAACTTATGATGTTGAACTTTATGACTTGGGAGCTTACCCGGCATCCGGTTATCCGGCCACAAGCTCCAGCTATACGCCCGGCGACCAAACCGATTTGCTAACGGCAGGAGATTCATTCACATATAATGCTGGCGATGGTGGCGCGCAAAATGTTGCTGAATTGACATTCTCCGGTACGGATTCGAGCGTAACGTTACAGGCGGGTGAACTTTACGCACTTGAACTCGATCCGACAACTTCCACTACCTCATATTGGGTAAGGGGCGGTGTTCAAACTTTTACCGGCCAGGCGTATCGAATGAATCAGTTTTCTTCAGGGGATATGGGTGCAATCAACGGAGCAATTCGTGACTTTGGCATGGCGGTTACGATTGAGTCAGTCCCCGAACCCACTTCACTAGCCCTGTTTGGCCTGGGCGGATTGGCTGGCGCGTTCATGATCCGCCGCCGCAATGCTTGATTCCATAGTTGTTCAATAGCCGTTGCCTTGACTGGCAACGGCCTTTTTATTTTTCTCCGGCTCACGAACGCCGCTCTCAAGAATTTGCGATTGGCCCCGGCAAACGCTTTGCGGCCCCTCAGTCGCGGGGCCGCTTTCCTTTCCGCAACAAGTCCCCTTAAAAAGCCTGCCCGGCAGCCTTCAACCCTGCCTGCAAAAAGCCCAGCGCATACGCCATCCCCGCATGCCACGGAGCGGCACAACTCATTTGCGGCGCATGGTCGGGAACAATCACGCCATCGAAACCATTCTTCTTCAAAATCCGCAACACCCGCAACACATCCACCTGGCCATCATCAATGAACGTTTCCTTGTAAAACGGCGCCTTGCCGTGAACGTTGCGCAAGTGGACGTAGGCCAGCTTTTTCTGGCGGCTGTAAGTCTCCACAGCCTCATAGACATCGCCATCCGCCATTTCCGCTATCGTGCCGATGCAAAATTCCAGCGCGTTGCGCGGGCTGGGTTTCGAATCCAGCAGCTTTTGAAAAAGACCCGGTTGCCAGACCAGCCGCGGTTGCGCCCGCACCGAGGGCAGCGGCGGGTCATCCGGATGCGCCGCCAGGGTCACGCCAGCCTCCTCGGCAACCGGAACCATTTCATCAAGAAAAAATTTCAGACGCGACCAGAGCTGTTCAGAAGTCGCCGTCGGGACCGTCCCGGGCGCGGCATTGTTATCATAGACCATGTTCCAGACCATGCCGTTGTGGAGCGGCTTGTCCAAAGGCCCGTCCATGCCGACGGCTTCGGCATCGCCGCGCGCGAATTTTCCTTTCACGCGGCCGGCCACGCCGGCAATCGAAAAGTTATAACCCACGATGGGAATGCCCGCGCGGCCAACGTTGCGAATCAGCTTCTTCAGATTTTCAATCTGCTGTTTTTTCTTCGGACCGTCGAGGAGAACGTCATGCCAATGCGCCGGGTCGAAGTTTTCGATGGCTTCCAGTTGAAGTCCGGCGGCGACGATCTCCTTTTTTATCGCGGCCAGTTCCTCGAACGACCAGATTTTATCCGGGTCACCCGCCAAACCCCAACCGGAATCATCGCCGACGGGCTGGTCGCCGGGCAGGTTGCTGCGCGAGGAGCGGAAATAATCCACCAGATGAATGACCAGATGCGTGCAACCGGCTTGTTTGGCAAATTGAAAGTGCTGGCGATCAAGTTGATGGCGATAAAGTCCGAGGCCGAGTTTCATTTAATGAACACGGACATTGAAATCCAATCATCCGCCACCGGCAAGATTTGATTTATGAAAGGCCGCCGCCGCCGCATCAGCGATGAAATCCACCGCCCCCGTGAAAACCGCCGCCCCCATGAAATCCTCCACCGCCATGCCAACCGCCACCATAACCCCCATGCCATCCACCGTATCCGCCCCAACCCCAGCCCCCGCCAAATCCGATAGCCACACCCACTGGCGCGTAACCATAGTATCCATAAGGGTAACCATAAGGATAACCATAATACCCAGAATCGTAGTAATAGGTTTGGGTGTCCGGAATCACATAAACCGAGGAGGGCGGAGCCGATTCCACATAAGTCGTCGTCGGAGCGGTTGCCGATGGAACTTCCGCGGAAGCAGACGCTTCAGCCGTTGGCGCCGGCGCCGGTTGAGTGGATGCGGTCATCGCCGGATGTTGGTTTAACATGGCGTTGAGCACGAGGTCCGAAACCCCCTGCTGCTTCAAATAAACGATTTGCGACGCCGCCAATGGATAGGTTGTTTGCGAATTTTGGATGAAGCTGACAATGGTGCCATCGCTGATTTTTGCCTGCGATAGCTCCAGCACTTGCGCAACACTGCTTGCCAACTGCGGCGCGGGAGATGCCGCCGGCGCTGAAGCGACCGGCGCGGTGGAATTCACCACCGAAATATCAGACGATTGCGTGTCGTTCTGGGCCTGCGCGCTGCCCGCCAGAAAAGCGGCGACGCCGACTGTCACGAACCATTTTTGAACTCTTAAAGTTTTCATATTTGACTCCGATTATTAAACACCACAACATCGCGCCAGTTGCGGTAGCTGTCAACCCCTCAGGCATTTTCACGCTGTCGCAGCGCGCGCTCGCGTTTTTTAATTTCCGCGCTTAACAATTCCTCCGCCGACCATCCCTGGGATTGGGCCAGCGCGGCCAGCGTAAATAGTTCCCGGGCCACTTTTGCCCTGGATCTTCGCGCGTTCGACCTGCCACCGGGAAGCAGATTGGCTTTGCGCGCCTTTTTGACCAATTTTTCCGCCCGCAACAACGCCGGCAAATGTTTGGGTATGCCGTCCAGCGCCGAATTCCGGGCGCGCGCGGTCCCATGCTTCTCCGCGCGTTTGATTCTTTCCCAATTCGCCCACACCTCATCCACGTTTTTCACCCGGGTTTTTCCAAAAACATGCGGATGACGGCGGATGAGCTTTTCCACAATCGCCCGGCAGACCTTTTCAAAGTCAAACGCGCCGCGTTCCCGGGCGAGCTGGCAGTGGAAAACCACCTGCAACAACAAATCGCCCAATTCCTCGACCATTTCGTGGTCATCCCGCGCCTCAATTGCGTCAATCAGCTCATAAACCTCCTCAATTGCATGCCGCCGCAGGGTAAAGTGCGTCTGCTCACGGTCCCACGGACAACCCGCCGGCGAGCGGAGCCGCGCCATGACCCGCAGCAAATCGTTGATGGCAGGTTGCTTCACAAAATCACCAGGTCATCGCGATGTACCACCTCCACCCGCGCCAATTTCTTCCCCCGGATTTCCCCGCTGTTGAATTTGGATATGCCGCGCGCAAACTCCATCCCGTCCAGATCGCATATCCGGACCACTTCACCTGCGTCAAAGTCCCCCTCGCAGCGCGCCACGCCGGGCGGCAGCAGGCTTTTTCCGCCCTCACGCAAGGCCCGCCTGGCGCCAACGTCCACGAACAGCGCGCCGCGCGGATGATGAAAAAAGGCGATCCAGCGTTTGCGCCCCTGCAACTTATCCGCCTGCGCCACAAATAAAGTGCCCTCGCTCTCGCCCTGAACAATCCTGGCAAGCACATTCTTCTTTTTGCCGGAAGCAATCACCAGCGGAATCCCGGAACGCACCACAATTTTGGCCGCTTCAATTTTCGATTTCATCCCGCCCACCGCGGTTTCGCTGGAAGTGCCGCCGGCGAGACCTTCGATTGACCGGTCAATCTTTTCGACGAGCCGAATCGTTTTGGGATTGGCTTTGCCGAAATTTTCGACCACGCCATCCACCGTCGTCAAAATCACGAGCAAATCGGCCGGCAGCAGCGAGGCGACGAGCGCGGACAACTTGTCATTGTCGCCGAATTTGATTTCGGTAAACGAGACGGCGTCGTTTTCGTTGATGATCGGGATGACGCCGCGGCCGAGGAGGGTGACGAGCGTGTTGCGCGCGTTGAGGTGGCGCTCGTGGTGCTCCAAATCTTCATGGGTGAGCAAGACCTGCGCGACATGCAACTCCTGCCTGGCAAAGAGTTCCGCGTAGCCGCTCATTAGCCGCACCTGGCCCACAGCGGCGCATGCCTGAAGTTCCGCAAGGTCGTGCGGCCGCTTTTCGCACCCCAAGGCGCCCATGCCCGCCCCGACCGCGCCGCTGGTCACCAGGACGATTTCCTTTCCCGCCTTTCGCAGCGCGGCGAATTGCGCGACGAGTTGTTCCAATTGCGCGGGATCAAGCTGTTTCCGGGCGTCCGTCAGCACCCCCGTGCCGATTTTCACGACCAGACGCCCGGCGGATTTGAGAGATTCGCGATGCACACAGCGAAGTTAAGGAAATTGCCGCGCCCGGAAAATGTTAAAATGTCACGCCTAACGACTGCAAAGCAGACTTGAGCGGATCGCCGTTCTTCCGGCCGGCGACACGGTCGAAGAAATGGTCACTCTTCAAATCAATGAGCACTATCAGGCCGGCCAGATCATTCGCCGATTTCACGTGGGGCACCAGGCAATTTTCGAGGCCGACGGCTTGCTCGAAATCATCGCCGGGGTTTCGCAAATCAATGAATTTTTCGCGGCCGAATGAGACATTGAGCGTGTCAATTCCCGTGAAGACATAGCCCGTTCGCTTTTCAAAATTGATCGCCGGCGAAACGATGCCGGATTCCGCGGCCGGTGGAACGGCAGGACGCGCGGCTCCCGGCGTGCCGTGGGCGGGCGCTGTGCCGGATTGAGCGACTGACGGAGCCGTTCCGGGATTCGATGCCGATGATGCGATGCCGGATGTTTGAGGCGGAATTTGCGGGACCAATGCAAAGACGTTCAACTGGCCCCTTTGGTTCTTCACAACGTCCAATTCGGCCAGATTCAGCCGCATTAGAGTCACGTGGACCTGTCTTTTCAACAGCGCCGAACGGTCGTATTCAATATGCAGTTCCGGGATGTTCAGGAACGGCGCGCCGCCGAAATTGGCCGGATTGTAAATTTCCAGGTTTTGAATTTCGATGACCGGCTCGAAAAGACTGCAATGGAACCGGCCAATCTCCGCGTCCATGCCGGTCTGCGCGCGGATGTTGTATTCAATCGCATTCCGCAAAATCGAATTGTAAAAAAGTAATGCGATGACCGCGGCGATAACGACGAGCAGAACCGCGGCAAAAACCAGCCGAAACAACCATTTGAAAACGAACCTAATCATTTGGTGGCTTAAGCATTGGGGGTTCAAGCCGCGAATTGCGGCAAAAATCGAAAATCATCATTCGTAAATCACAAATTAAATGGGCACGTCTTCCGGCCGCACTTCCAGACAATCATCCTGGTCCTCCCAGACGGCGGCGGCGTAAAAATTCAACAGCTTCGGCGCCAGCTCTTTGCCGGCATACGCCAGAAGTTTTTCCGCCTCTTGCGCGGCATTCTCGTAAGCGGCATCAAAATTCCCGGCCCGGCGCCGCTGCCGATCGTCCCAGTGCGCCACGGCGTGGACCGGTTCATATTGTCGCACCCACGACTCGATCTCGCCGCGAATTTCGGCCGGTATTTCATCGAACGGCACGAGGGTTTCGTTGCAATGCTGGCAAATCAATCCCGATTCGCGCGCGTCGCGCGTGAGCAACGGAAGAAAGGGCGCTCGACAGCACGGCGATTCGCTATAAGCCGCCGGAGGCGTCGCCAGGCGTTTGTGCCAGATCTGGCGCTCATGACCCGCTTGCGCCGCCAGCCGATACGCGCCCAGAAGCGGATGCGACAGCCGCCACGCTTTGCCTTCAAGCTGCCCAAGCGTTTGCGCCAGCCAACGCCCGAGCGTCATATCGTCGAAGTCGGCGAACACGCGGCCATATTCCTTCCAAAGCGCGTCGAGCGGCGAATCGGTTTCAAATGCCATCAAAGCAGCATGGCGCGGAGAAAAACTTTTGTCGAGGCCGATGGAGATTTATGATTGCCTTCTAAATTTGAAAATTGCTCAAAAATCTGGCCAATCGTAAATCATCAATCTTTACAGCCTATTCCACCAAACCGCTGTTGGCTTGGCCACTTCGAATCTCACGCGGCGGTCGGGACTGTCGAGCGTATAAATATCATAGCTCATCGGCTTGAGAAAAAAATGCCCGGCAGCCAGGCGCCGCAGGCGGTGTTGCAATATCCAAAACGGACGGAACGTCCGCACCAGGGGCGGAATCATTTTATCGGTTTCGGACTTTTCACGAAGGGCGTTGGGTTTCAGGTTCATGTTCTCCCCGGTGTCCGCAAAAACCGAGGTAAAGGAGTGGCAAACGGCCATCGGCACCCTGTTCTTGACCAGCGCCAGCACCCAATGATAGTCGCCGAGGTCCCGCCATTTGGCGTCAAAATAAAGGCCGCGCTCGGAAATCACCCTGCGCCGGATAAAAATGGAACTGGTCAAAATCGGGAAGCGGTACCGGATGCCTTGCGGATGCGGCACCATTTGATGGCGATGGCAAACATACTGCCCGTTGCCATCGGTCACAATGGTGCCGGCGAGCGCAACCTCGATACTTGGATTTTCTTCGAAAAAATCGCGCACGGCCTCCAGCGCCCCGGGAAGATATTGTTCATCACAATTCAGATAGGCGAGAATGTCGCCCGTGGCACGCCGGTAACCGCGGTTGACCGCGTCGTACATGCCATTGTCCTTTTCGATGAATGCCTTGACGCGCCCATCCTTCGGCAGCCAATCCTGGGTGCCGTCGTCCGAGCAGGAATCCTGCACGATGTGCTCACATTCGACGCCTTGCTGGTCCGCCACCGAAGCAATGCAAAGCTTGAGCCACCTGGAACTCCGGAAGCTTGGAGTAATAATGGAAAATTTTGTTCCAGACGCTTTCTTCGCTGAAGAAGCCTGCGCCGGCATTTGCTTCGGTTCTTCGCCCCGCAATTGCTGCCAAAAGGCAATCGGCGTTCGCCGGATGAGCTTGTTCTTAAGCCGCGACCAAAGCCGCCAAAACCAATACCGTGTCCAATCCACGCCCCGCTCCACCACCCCAGGCCCCGTCCCTGCCGAATCCCCCTTCATCGCGCGGACGAATAATGAGTCGCCATAGCGGTCCCGCCATAACTTCAGGTAGCGCCGGTCTTTTTCAATTAAGCTTCGAGGCAATATTTCCCTGTGCCGATGATTTTTCTGAACAATGCCTGACCGGAGCGGGTCATGATGGTTTCCCGCAGGAACCATTGACAAATCCGCCGTATGCAAGTCGAGCATGGCCGGCTCAAATTCCACTCCGATAAAATCGCAAATCTTTCGCAATTCGGCTTCCGGAGAGGCGATGAGGTCATTGAAGAGAACCTCATGCACCCGGCGTCCGCCGGCGCGCAGTTGGCGAACCCCTTTTAACATTTGTTCACCGCCGAAATAAGCCCGCGTTACGATGCCGGGCGCGTTGAAAAACCGGTTCCCTCTCCCCGCCTCGACCACGCTGCGGCAATTGTCCAGCGGATTGCGCCAGATGATGATGAACTCCGCCTCCGGGAAGATGTTCGCAATTTTCGGCAACCAGGCGTGGTAGGTGGGCGATTTGCCGCCGATGATCTTCGCATTTTTCCGCGCCCCCACCATGCGATACATCGCCAGCAAACATTCGCGCCCCGTCTGCTTCAGCGGCAATCCGGCCGGATCCAGCCGGTGCCGGCTGATGGTTTGATTGAAAAACTCCAATCGCTCCCGCCAGTCGTCGGGGAAGTGGGTCTCCTTCCTCAATGGAAACAGTCCGAATGGCTCCGCTTCGAACATCAAAGCAATCTGCGAATGCTGGTTGAGCATGGCATGGAGCAATGAGGTTCCCGAACGCCACACTCCAACGATTAAAATTATTTTGGAGGCGGAGGGTTCAGGCATTGGATTCCAGCGGAAGACGGCCCAGTAAGGATTCCACCAAATCATGCACCTGCTTTGACGCGCTCTCCACGTCTTCGGCGACGGTATCAATGAAATTCCCCCGCTCATGCGGGCGCGGCGCGTCAAATGGAAAATTCAAGAGCTTGTCCAGTTGTCCGGCCTGGGCGCGATGGTAAAGCCCTTTCGGGTCGCGTTGAATGCAGACTTCGAGTGACGCGTGGACATAAATCCATACCAGCCGTTCGCCGAGAATGTTTGAAACAAGGTCGCGATGGCTGCATTGCGGCGCCATGGTGGAGACAATCACGTTGAGGTTTTGGTCGGCGGCGAGTTTGGCCACTTCGGCAATGCGCCGGTGATTTTCCGCCCGGGCTTCCGGCGTAAAGGTGAGGTCCGAACTGAGGCCCAAACGCATGTCGTCGCCATCCATGTAAAAGAGCGGGACCTTTTGCGCCGACAAATCATCATACAATTTCCTGGCGAGCGTGGTCTTCCCGGCGCCGCTGCGTCCAAAAAACCAGAATACCTTTGTCATAATGATTCAGTTAAAGCAGCGGCGAAGACTTCGAGTGACACTTTCGCCTGTGGATTCAAACATCACGGATTGACAATTTATCAATTCAAAAAAACCACTGGCAAGAGGAAACCGGGTTTTTTTGCGCAAGACGTTGTCCTACACCTGAAACCGCTGCGCAATGGGTATTCGGCGGCCCATCCCGAAGGCGCGCGCGGAAATCTTCAACGCCGGGGCCGCCTGTCGCCGTTTGTATTCCGCAAAATTGATTTTGTTCAGCACCTCATTAACTGTCTCTGTATCAAAGCCTTGCTGAATAATTTGTTCTTTGCTTGAGTTCCTTACAATATACAGGTCCAGAATGGCATCCAGAGTCTCGTACGCCGGCAATGAATCCTCGTCCTTTTGGTTCGGACGCAATTCGGCGCTGGGAGGTTTCAGAATCGAGCTTTCCGGAATCACGGCTTCCCGCCGGTTGACCCATCGCGCGATTTTATATACGTCCGTCTTCAGGACGTCGGCCAAAGGCGCCAGGGCGCCGTTCATGTCCCCGTATAACGTGCAATAGCCGACGGCCATTTCCGACTTGTTGCCGGTGGTCAGCACCAGCGCGCCGAATTTGTTCGAGAGCGCCATTAACGTCGCTCCCCGCAGGCGCGATTGCAAATTTTCCTCCGCTTCATTCGTTTTCAGCCCGGCAAAAACCTTTTCCAACTGCTTTTCCACCGCGCAAAAGACCGGCTCAATCGGCAATACCTCGTGCCGGATGCCGAGGTTTTTGGCCAGTGCTTCCGCGTCCGTCAAACTGCCCTCGCTCGAATATCGCGCCGGCATGGCGACACCCAGGACATTTTGCTTTCCCAGCGCCTCCGCGGCCAGGACCGCCGTTAGCGCCGAATCAATTCCGCCCGACAGCCCGACGATGACCGACTTGAAACCGCATTTGTGGACGTAATCGCGAATGCCCAGTGACAACGCCAAATAAATTTGCGCTTCGCGCGCCGGAAACTCCATTGGCGTTCCGGGGGGCGTCGTCCGGGCGCCGGCAGACGGCTCCAAATCCGCCACAAAAACGTCTTCGGCAAATCCCTTCCCACTGGCAACAACTTCACCGTGTGAATCAAACGCCACGCTGTGCCCGTCAAAGATCAATTCGTCGTTTGCGCCAATGAGATTGACGTGGGCCAGGGGAACCCTTTCGTCATGCGCCACCCGTCGAAGCATCTCGCGCCGGATTTTTTCCTTTCCGTCGTGCCAGGGCGACGCGGAGATGTTCACAATCATCTCCGCGCCCTGGGCAATCAGTTCCTTGACGGGGTCGCGCCGATACAATCGCTCCGGCCAAAAATCCTCGTCGTTCCATATGTCTTCGCAGATGGTGATCCCGATTTTTCTCCCTTTGAAATCGAAGGGCGCGATCTTCATTTCCGGCTCGAAATAACGGTCTTCGTCAAAAACGTCGTAGGTGGGGAGCAAGGATTTGTTGGTGCGCCAGATGATTTTTCCATCTTGCAGAATGGCGGCGGAATTGCGCAAGGCGCGGCCGGGCCGACGGGGATTCCTGTCAACAAAACCGACGCAAAGGGGAACCGTGCCGGTTTTCTTTGCCGTCTCGCGGACGGCGGCCAGATTGGCATCCACAAAATCCTCGCGCAGAAGCAAATCGCGCGGCGGATAACCGCAAAGAAAAAGCTCGGGCGCCATGACGAATTCCGCGCCCAGCGCCACGGCTTTTTGATAGCCAGCCAGCAATTTATTTTGGTTGGCCGCGAAATCGCCGATGGTTGAATTAAGCTGGAGAAAACCTGTCTTCATCCAACACGATTTACGATTTTTGATTCGTGATTTCCACGTCGGCGCGCATCATAGACCAATTGCGACAAGCCGTAAATTCATTCCATGCCATGAAGGGCTTCGGCCAGGGCGGCCAAATGCCGTTCGATGGTGAATTGCTTCACAAAAGTTTTGCGCAATTGTTCCCCCGTCTGCTGGGTCATTAAAATAAACAGCGCGTCGGCAATTTCTCGCGGGGATTGCCCGGAAACGAGACCGGGATAATCCGGTGGCAACATCTCCGGAAGCGAGCGCCATTGCGTCGTTACAATTGGAAGCCCAAAGGCCATCGCTTCGATCAGGTTCACCGGCTGATTCTCCCCTAGATAACGCGTCGGAAAGCAGAACAAATCCGCCTCGCGCAACGTCTGCCGCTTTTTCTCGTCCGAAATGAAACCGAGATAGCTGACGGCCCCGGCGTATTCCGGCCGTCGCATCCATCGGTCAAATTCCGCGCGCTCATCGGCGCTCACGAAAATTCCGGCCACAAACAATTTCATTCGAAGCGGAAATCCGCCCGCGGCCAGGTCCTGGTTGGCGGCCGCCACGCCTTCCAGGGTGGCGAACAGCCCTTTTTCCCGTGTGCAGTGCGCCAAATATAATACCCTCACCGTTTGAGGGTCAGCGCCGGTTTGCGGGGTTTCAGAGGCGCCCGGCGCCCCGCCCGCAAAGATCCTCTTTCGCGCCAAAAACCGTTCATGCCGTCGCAGAAGGACGGTATCCTCAAAATCCGGGCAAGGATCGGGAATGCCGTTGCTGACAATCTGAATCTGGCGGGATAATAACTTTTCTGCGTCGGTCAGGTTATATTTCGAGATGACGATGCTCAAGGTCACCGGCTTGAAGAGGCGGTAGGTCACGGCGCGGGAACGGATTTGCACGGAAGTTTCGAGCCATTTGGCAAGGCCGGCGGCGTGCCAGTGCAAAACGACCCTTTCAAAGAAAGGCCGGCAAAGAAACATCACCAGCCAATCCCGGTAGAGCGCCACGGCTTTTCCGGCGCCGGCACGTAATAAAAATTTTTCACGCCGTAACGAAAACGGCACCAGATGGCCTCAAGACAATAAATGAGAACCAACAGCATCTTCCAACTTTGGAACTCCCCGACGTCTTCGAGGCTCTTCGAAAAACGGGCGTTGACGTGATAGCATTCGATGCCAAACGGGTTCCCGTCATTTTTGCGGTGGCGACGGCAATCGCCGCCGAAACCCTCCAGCATCAGTTCGACCATGTAGCTTTGGCCGTGGTGCGGCGGCGGCGTATGGGCGAAGACAAGCAGTTTCATTTACGATTTTTGATTGATGTTCTATGATGGCGCGCCGTCAACCGTGAAAATGGTAAATCATCAATCGCAATTCATAAATCAAAAATGACGAAGCGTGTCAACATCCTCGGCGTCGGCGTCAGCGTGCTGAATTTGCAAGTTGCTCTCCAGGAAATCGCCGAAGCCCTCCGCGCCCGCCGCAAAGGCTATATTTGCGTCACCGGCGTTCACGGCGTCATGGAGGCGCAGAACGACGGGGCCTTTCGCGCCATCTTAAACCGTGCCTTTCTCTGCACACCGGACGGAATGCCCATGGTCTGGATGGGAAAGATTCACGGCTACGCCGAAATGCGCCGCGTCTATGGTCCGGACTTGATGCTCGAGGTGTGCGCCTGGGGCGAAAAGAACCCCTGCCGCCACTTTTTTTTCGGTGGCGCGCCCGAGGTGGCGGAACGGCTCGCCCAAAAATTACAGGCCCAATTTCCAAAAATGAAGGTTGCCGGCACATTTACGCCTCCTTTCCGGCCATTGACGCCGGCAGAAGAGACGCAATTGGCCGAGAGGGTCCATTCGGCAAAGCCCGACATCCTTTGGGTGGGCTTGAGCACGCCCAAACAGGAAAAGTTCATGGCGGAATTTTTGCCCAAACTCGACGTGACCCTGATGATCGGGGTCGGGGCGGCGTTTGATTTTCACAGCGGCCGCATCAAACAGGCCCCACGGTGGATGCAGCGCAGCGGACTGGAATGGCTTTACCGCCTGCGCCAGGAACCGCGCCGTCTGGCCAGGCGTTATTTTAAAAACAACCCCCTGTTTCTGCTGAAAATCCTCGTCCAAATGGCGGGATTGAAGGAATTTCCGTTGGACCCGCCCGGGGGCTTGTGAAAAAAATCACAAATTAACTTGCTTCGATTTTTCGCGCGGGCTAGGTTGAATTTGTTTCGGTTCTGACAAGTTACGATTATGCGAACGGAGAGCGAGATCGGTTACAATTCTAAAATCGAAGGCGACGTCGTCGTCACCACGGTGGACGCCGCTCTGAACTGGTTTCGCAAAAACTCCGTTTGGCCCATGCCCATGGGCCTGGCCTGCTGCGCCATTGAATTGATGGCTGCGGGCGCCAGCCGCTACGACATTTCCCGCTTCGGCTCGGAAGTCATGCGCTTTTCGCCCCGCCAGGCCGACTGCATGATTGTCGCCGGCACGGTCACCTACAAAATGGCCCTGGCCGTCAAACGCATCTGGGACCAGATGCCCGAGCCGAAATGGTGCATCGCCATGGGCGCCTGCGCCTCGACCGGCGGCATGTATCGCAGTTATGCCGTGTTGCAGGGCGTGGATAACGTCGTTCCGGTGGATATTTACGTGAGCGGCTGCCCGCCACGCCCCGAATCCGTCCTCGACGCGCTGATGAAATTGCAAAACAAAATCAGCAAGGAGCCGGTCCTCGAAAGACTCACGATAACCAATTTAAACAAGGAAGTTGCTTAATCCGGGACAATGACTTCTCGCGAAGCCGCACAAAAATTAAAGGCCAAGTTCGGAGATTTGATTTCCGAACCGTCCGAATTTCGCGGCGAAATTACCGTCAACGTCGGCGACGCCGGGCAAATCGTCGAGGTCTGCGCCTTTGCAAAAAACGATTTGGACTTCTGCTATCTCGTGGACATCACCAGCATTGATAATTACGGCGACGATCCCCGCTGGACGATCGTTTATCATTTGCGCGGACTGCGAAACGGCTGTGAATTGCGGTTGAAAACGGTCGTCAGCGAGGAAAAATCAAAATTGCCTAGCATCGTAAGTGTCTGGCCCACAGCTAATTGGCATGAGCGCGAAATTTATGACATGATGGGCATCCATTTCGGGGGACATCCGGATTTGCGCCGTATTTTGATGTGGGACGGCTACCCCTACTTTCCCTTGCGCAAGGATTTTCCGCTCGCCGGCAAGCCGAGCGACCTCCCCGGCGTGGGTTTTACCCGGGTGACGCCAATGGAAGGCGGCCCGTTTGTGACCGTTGCCGGCGGCAATTCCGCCCAGTCCCGCGAACCGCGCATCCGCATTCCCGAAACCGATTCCATCGAAACAATGGCGCGGCTCGAGCGGCGCAAGGAAATCCAGGAAGCCCACGGCCATCCGAAAGGACCCGGCCCGATTGAAAAGAAATAATGCCGACCGTCCACGACATTGAAGTTAAAGATTCCGCCGCGCGCAACGCGCGGGCGGCGGAAGCGTTTCAGGACGAGCGCATGGTCCTGAACATGGGACCGTCGCATCCGGCTACGCATGGCGTCCTGCGAATTGTTTTGGAACTGGACGGCGAAATCATCACCAAGGCCGACCCGGACGTGGGTTATCTGCATCGGGGCGACGAAAAGATCGCCGAGAACATGACCTACACGCAGTTCATTCCCTACACCGACCGCCTGGATTACCTCGCGCCGCTGGCCAATAACGTGGCCTACGCGTTGGCGGTCGAGAAGCTGCTGGGCATCCATGACAAATTGCCGCCGCGCTGCCAATACATCCGCGTCATGTGCGCCGAACTGGCGCGCATTTCCGCGCATTTGCTCGGCTTGGGCGCTTTCGCCATGGACATGGGCGCGGTTACCGTGTTCCTCCTCAGCTTCACCGAACGCGAAAAAATCTATAACCTCGCTGAAGCCATTTCCGGGGCGCGCTTGACCACAAGTTACACGCGCATCGGGGGCGTGATGCGCGATATGCCCCCCACCTGGCTTGGTCAATGCCAGAAATTCTGCGACGAATTCATTCCCGCCCTCGACGATCTCGAAACGCTGCTGACGCGCAATCGCATCTGGGTGGACCGCGTCCGCAATCTGGCGGTGATTACGAAACAGGACGCGATTGATTACGGTTTGAGCGGCCCAAACCTGCGAGGCAGCGGCGTGGAATGGGATTTGCGGAAAAATCAACCGTATCTTTGTTACCAGGACCTGGAATTTGACATCCCCGTTGGCGCGGTCGGCGATTGCTACGACCGCTACCTCGTGCGCATGGAGGAAATGCGCCAGAGCACCCGCATTTTGAAGCAGTGCATCAAAAAAATCCCCGGTGGCGCCGAAAACAAGTCCAAAGAACCGGTCAATGTGGACAATGGAAAAATTGTTCTGCCGCAAAAAGAAAAGGTGATGACCAGAATGGAAGAGCTGATCCACCAATTCATGCTGGTCACCGAGGGCATGAACTGTCCGCCCGGCGAAATCTATTTCGGCCACGAAAATCCCAAGGGCGAACTCGGTTTTTATATCAACAGCAAGGGCGGCGGCGTCCCGTATCGCCTGAAAATCCGCGCGCCCAGTTTCGTGAACCTGAGCATTATTCCGAAGATTTTCCCCGGTTGCATGATGAGCGACACCGTGGCAATCCTCGGCTCGCTCGATTTTGTGATGGGAGAATGCGACCGATAAACCAATGAACGTCTCGCATATAGAACCCATTCCGAACCCGCTGCAACATCAGCGCGAGTTCGCGCCGTCCGCCGCCCTCGACGCGGAGGTGAACGAATTGCTGACGCATTATCCGGAAAAGCGCGCGGCGTCATTGATGGTGTTGCACGCCATCCAGGACCAGTTCGGCTGGATTTCACAGGAGGCGGTCGAGTGGACGGCGAAAAAACTGGAGCTGGAGCCTATCAACGTCTATGAGTTGGTGACGTTTTATCCCATGCTGCGGCAGCAGCCGATGGGCAAATTCCAGATCAAAGTCTGCCGCACGTTGAGCTGCGCCCTCGGCGGCGCCTATGAATTGCGCGAACATTTCTGTAAAAAATTGGGTCTGGACGCCCACGCGCACGGTCCCCAAACGACGAAGGATGGAAAGTTCACGGTCGAATTCGTCGAGTGCCTGGCCAGTTGCGGCACCCCCCCGGTCATGATGTGCAACGATGATTTTTACGAAAACGTTTCGCATAAGAAAGCGGATGAGATTGTCGCGAACTGCAAATGACTGTAAAATGCCGGCAAAATTGAAACATGAAGACAAGTCTCAAAGATTGGCCAAAAGTATATCGAAAGATCAAAAAAATGCGCGGCATGAGTGTGGAAGAGAAAATTCAATTGGCGCGAAGCCTCGCGGCAACACCAGACGAAAGATGGCAAATCCACGAAACGTTTCTCCGCTCACACGGCTTGTTCAGTCATTGGCAGAGGAAGGAATACGGTTTCAAATGGTAGGCATGTCCGCGGCAATTTTACAAGGCGTTCCGGCAACCACGACAGACACCGGTTTCTGGGTGGATTTGCCCGAACGACAATATGTTCGCCTGATGAATTTGGTTGTCAAACAAGGCGGCACGGCAATGGCGCGGACGATGTATGGATTGTCTGACGGTTCGGTGGTCAATTTCATTTTCAGCATGACCGGACTTAAAAATTTCAAAGATGAATTTGCGCGTTCGCGCGAGTTGATTTGGAACGGCCTAAAGGTCCGGGTCCTGCCTCTGGAACGCATTTACAAAAGCAAGCATGATTCAGCGCGCGAAAAAGACATCGCCCATCTTCCGCTAATACAAAAGGTTATACGAGGCGAGAAAATCATCGGTCGAGGAAAAAAACGCTGAAACGCTGAAGTCATGCAAATCGTAAATCAAAAATCTGAAATCGCAAATGCCGGCTGGCTGCCCGACATGGATTTGAACCATGACAAACAGATCCAGAGTCTGCTGTGCTACCGTTACACCATCGGGCAAATCGGAGCAGCATGAAATTAAAGAATTTTGATTGAGAGTCAAGCTATGCCGCAGGAACACAAATTGATTTTGAAACACGCCGATGAACCCGGTTACACCCGGGACATCGAATGCTATTTGCGCCATGGCGGCTATGAGGCATTGAAAAAAGCCCTGGCCATGAAACCGAGGGATCTGCCGGATGGCAAAAAATTGTCGCCGCAGGAGCAAATCCGCGAGGACGTGAAAATCTCCGGCCTGCGCGGCCGCGGCGGCGCGGGATTTTCCTGCGGCCTCAAATGGAGCTTCGTGGACCGCAAAAGCGGCAAGCCGGTTTACCTGATTTGCAACGCCGATGAATCGGAACCGGGCACCTTCAAGGACCGCCAGATCATGTATAAAGACCCGCACCAATTGATCGAAGGCATGGTCCTCTCGTGCTTCGCCAACGACGTGCATCTGGCCTATATCTACATTCGCGGCGAAATGGTGGACGGCGCGAAAATTTTAAACGAGGCGTTGAGGGAAGCGCGTGCGAAGAATTTCCTCGGCAAAAATATTTTGGACGGCGGATACGATCTCGAAATTCACGTTCATCGCGGCGCCGGCGCTTATATCTGCGGCGAGGAAACCGGCCTCATCGAATCGCTCGAAGGCAAACGACCCTATCCGCGCATTAAACCGCCATATTTCCCGGCCGTTCTGGGCCTCTGGATGTGTCCAACCATCGTCAACAACGTCGAGACCCTCTGCAACGTGCTCCACATCGTCGCCATGGGCGGCGCCGAATTTGCCAAACTCGGCACGCCGAATAATACCGGCACCCGCATCGTCAGCCTGAGCGGCCATGTCAAAAAGCCCGGCTATTATGAAATCGAAGTCGGCAAAGCCACCATCGGTGAATTGATTAGCGACCCGAAATTCGGCGGCGGCCTCCTCGACGGAAGAAAATTGAAGGCCGTCATTCCCGGCGGCTCGTCGGCAAAAGTTTTCAAGGCCGGCGAAACATTCAAGCTCAAGCGCAAAGGTCCGGATGGCCAGATCACCGAGCAGGAAGTGGACATGCTCGATTTGCCCTACGATTTCGATTCCCTCATCGCCGCCGGTTCGATGAGTGGTTCCAGCGCCATCATCGTCATGGACGACAGCGTGGACATTGTCGAAGCCCTGGCGAACATCGCGGAATTTTACGCGCATGAAAGCTGCGGCCAATGCACGCCGTGCCGCGAAGGCGCGCTTTGGATGAGCAAGGCGCTGCATCGGCTCACGCACGGCGAAGGCCGCCCAGGCGACGCGGATTATCTCGTGAAAATTGCTGACAACATTCCCGGCGGCCGGACGATTTGCGCGTTTGGCGAAGCGTGCTCGTGGCCGGTGCAAAGTTTTGTCGGAAAATTCAAAGACGAATTTATCGCGAAAGGCAAAGCGGACGAGGAACGCCGCGCCAAGGAACACATTGAGCCGTCTGATGCCACTCCGCCCGAGCGGAAGGAATTGGCGACAGCGCATTGATTGCAATGTCCACAACAGCCACAACTGAAACCAGGCCCGCCCCCGTGATTGAAAAAATCAAGGTGAAGGTGGATGGCCGTGAAATCGACGTGCCCAAAACGACGCCCGACCCGATTTCCGGCAGGCAGATTCCCACCACGATGATCCAGGCCGCCGCGCAGATCGCCGTGGACGTGCCGCATTATTGTTACCATCCCAAACTGCCCGTCGCCGGCAATTGCCGCATGTGCCTCGTCGAGTTCGGCACCCCGGCCCTCGGCCCGGACCGCAAGCCGATTATAAATCCCGACGGCACGCCGAAAATCGCCAAATCGCCGCGCCCCGCCATTGCCTGCGCCACGCCGATTTCGCCCGGCATGGAAATCTATACTGATACGCCCGCCGTCAAACAAATGCGTCAGGGCGTTTTGGAGTTTCTCCTCATCAATCATCCGCTCGATTGCCCCATCTGCGACCAGGCCGGCGAATGCAAGCTGCAGGAATACTCGGTGGATTACGGCCAGAGCGCCAGCCGCTTTGTCGAACCCAAAGTTCACAAGCCCAAAGCCGTTGACCTGGGACCGCGCATCGTTCTCGACGACGAGCGTTGCATCCTCTGCACCCGCTGCATCCGGTTCTCGCGTGACATCGCGGGAGATGATGCGCTGGGAATCGTCAATCGCGGCAGCTATAACACGCTGACAGCCTATCCCGGAAAAGTTTTCGACAACAATTACACGCTCAACACGGTGGATATCTGCCCGGTTGGCGCGCTGACGTCCAAGGATTTTCGCTTCCAGATGCGGGTTTGGTTCCTCAAGGAAACCAGGAGCCTCTGCACCAGTTGCGCCACCGGATGCAACATCATCATCGGCTCGCGTGAAGAAAAAATATACCGCTACGAGCCGCGCCAGAACGACGCCGTTAATTCCTGCTGGATGTGCGACGCGGGCCGGTTGAATTACAAATGGGTCGGCCGCGTTGACCGCCTGAAGGACGTAATCGTGCGGGGGCAAAAATCTGTCTGGACCGTCGCGCTCAACGAAATTGCGGACAAACTCAAGAATGCGCCGCCCGGTTCCACGGCCATCATCGCTTCGGCGCGGCAGACAAATGAGGAACTTTGGCTTTTAAGCAAATTGAAGGCGAAACTTGGCGCGGTCAGCGATTCGATCCCGCGCATGGCCGAAGGCGACAAGCTGCTCGTCAGTCCCGATAAAAATCCGAACACGAACGGCGCCCGGCTCACGGGAATCTGTTTTACCGAGATGGGAAATAACCTGCCGCAAATCGCCGATGGCATCGAGAGCGGCAAAATCAAAACCCTGATCGTCTTCGGTGAAGACGTGACCAAATACGGCATCAGTCCCGTTTTGCTCGACAAATTGGAGACGCTCATCGTCAGCGATATTCTGCAGAATGCCACGACCGGGCTGGCGCATTATCTGTTGCCCGGCTGCGCCCATGCGGAGAAGCGCGGCACGTTCACCAATGCAAAAGGGCGCGTTCAAAAATTCATGAAGGCATGCGAGCCGCCGGGCGATGCGCGGCCTGAATGGGAATTCTTGCATGACTTGGTGTATAACGTCACCGGCCAGAATGGGTTTCTCACCATCGAAGGTTTGTTCAATGAAATGGCCAGGGAAACGCCTGCGTTCCAGGATTTGACGTGGGCCGGCCTCGGCGATTCCGGCACAACCGTAAAGATTTAATGGACTGGAATTTCATCATCTTTAGCGTCGTCAAAGTCGCGATTGTCATCGGGGCAGTGCAAACATTTGCCGCGTATGCCGTCCTGGCCGAGCGGAAGATTTCGGCCTGGATCCAGGACCGCGTTGGCCCCAATCGCGTCGCGCCGCCGTTTGTGAAATACATCCCCGTCCTCGGCCCGCTCCTCACCCGCTGGGGAATTTTTCAACCGCTGGCGGACGGCTTGAAATTCATCCTCAAAGAGGATTTTACCCCGGCGAATGTGCGCAAGGCCTATTTCTGGCTGGCCCCGGCCATTTCCATCATTCCCGCCACCATCGTCGTTGCCGTGATTCCTTTCGGCTCCTATCTCGGACATCAGAAAATGGTGATCGCGGACTTGAACGTTGGAATTCTTTATACCTTCGGCATCGTTTCGCTCGGTGTTTACGGAATCGTCCTGGCGGGCTACGCCGCCAATTCAAAGTACCCGTTCCTCGGCGGCATTCGTTCGAGCGCACAGATGATTTCGTATGAAATTTCGATGGGCATGAGCGTGATTCCCGTTTTTCTCATCGCCAGCACATTGAATTTGAGCCAGGTCGTCAACTGGCAGGCGCAACACGGCTGGCTCGTGATTTACGCGCCGCTGTCGTTCATCATCTTCCTCATCGCCGGCTTTGCCGAAACCAATCGCCTGCCATTCGACTTGCCGGAAGCCGAAACCGAATTGGTCGGGGGCTATCACACCGAATACAGCTCGATGAAATTCGCGCTGTTTTTCCTCGCGGAATACTCCAACATGGTCGCCGCGTCGGGCATGATGGTGACCCTGTTTTTTGGCGGTTGGTCGCTGCCGTTTTGGGGACTGGACCAGCCGGCGCATACTCTCGGCATCGGCATCGCGCAGATCGTCGTTTTCATCGTCAAGATGGCCGTGCTGATGACGCTGTTCATCTGGGTGCGCTGGATGTTTCCGCGTTTCCGTTACGACCAACTGATGGATTTGGGCTGGCGGCGGATGGTGCCGTTCGCCCTGGCGAATATTTTAATCACAGCGATCGTGCTGTGGGCTGTTGCTTGATATGGCAATCATTGTAAATCGCAGACCATTGACGTTTTGGGAAAAGCTTTATCTGCCGGCGATTGTCGGCGGCCTCAAGGTGACCGCGCGGCATTTGGTCGGGTCGCTTTTTGGCGGCAAGACCGTCACCATGGAATATCCCGAACAGAAATGGTCCGTGCCGGAGGGTTACCGCGGCGCGCCCTACCTCGTGAAGGATCAGGAGGGCAAGACTAAATGCGTCTCCTGCCAGCTTTGTGAATTTGTCTGCCCGCCCAAGGCCATCAAAATTTATCCGCCCGGACCGTCCGGCCAGACCGCCGACCGTCCCAATGCCGAAAAAATGCCCGAAGACTTTCAAATCAATTTTCTGCGCTGCATTTATTGCGGCCTTTGTCAGGAAGTTTGTCCCGAAGAAGCCATCTTCCTGCTGAAGGATTATTCCATCACCGGTTTGACACGCCAGGAACTGGTCTATGACAAGGAAAAACTCCTCGCCCTCGGCGGCACTCATGCCGGCATCCAGAAATGGAAACATAAACTGGAGGAAGCGGAGGAACAGGAATCGTTCCCGGTCAAAGATTAAAATTGCAAATGGACCTCGTTGACATTTTATTTTATGTCTTCGCCGCCCTCACCTTGGGGTGTGGCCTCCTCGTCGTCGCCAATCCCTTGAGCCGCAATCCCGTCACCAGCGCCATGTTCCTGGTCTTGACCATCATTTCCATGGCCGGTTTGTTCGTCCTCCTCCATGCGTTCTTCCTCGCCGCCGTCCAGATTCTCGTCTATGCGGGCGCCGTTATCGTCCTCTTCCTGTTCGTCATCATGCTGCTGGATTTGAAGGCCGAGGTCCGCCGAAAGATAAAAATTTACGGCCTCATCGCGGGCCTCATTTCCGTCGGCGCAATCCTCGCCCTCTTTTTCAAAAATTTAATTTCAACCCCGCTCAACGCCAGTCCATCGCCAACCATCGAAGGCACCACCGAAGCGCTCGGAAAATTATTATTCACCGGCTATGTCCTGCCGTTTGAAGTCGTTTCGGTGCTGCTGCTGGTGGCGATGATCGGCGTGATTTTGTTGAGCAGAAAAAACCTGGAATAAAAATGCACGTGGGACTTGAACAATACCTGACGGTCAGTTTCCTGCTGTTTGCGCTCGGTTTATTGGGCGTCATCATGCGGCGAAACCTCCTGGTGATTTACATGTCACTGGAGCTGATGCTGAATGCGGCCAACCTGGCGCTGGTGGCATTCTCCCGTTTCAACAACAAGCTGGATGGACAGGTGTTGGTGTTCTTCATCATCACCGTCGCCGCGGCGGAGGTTTCAGTCGGACTCGCGCTCATCGTGGCGCTCTATCGCCGCCGGCAATCCGCGCATGTTGAAGATTTGACGGGATTGAAACTGTAATGCAACACGAACTTTTTCCCTGGCTGATTTTGTTCCTGCCGCTGTTTGCTGCGGCGGCCATTACGCTTTTCACTCTGCGATCCCGCGCGCTCAGCGCGTTCCTTTCCATCGGCGCCATTGTCACCGGATTTATTCTGTCGGTTATTTTCATCAATGCCAATGGCTGGCACCTGACCGCAGATATTCTCCAGGACCTGGCTGTCCATCGGCAGTCTGCAAATTGATTGGGGACTCAAGTTGGACGCCTTAAGCATGATGATGCTTCTGGTCGTCACCGGCGTCGGCGGCGCCATCCATATCTATTCCATTGGCTACATGCACGAAGACAACGGGTTCTCCCGCTTTTTCGCCTGCTTGAGTCTGTTCACTTTTTCGATGCTCGGCATCGTCCTGGCGAATAATTTCATCGAGTTGTTTATTTGCTGGGAATTGGTCGGCGTCTCCAGCTACCTCCTCATCGGGTTTTGGTTTGAGCGTCCCAGCGCGGGCGATGCCGCCAAAAAAGCGTTCATTGTGAACCGCCTCGGCGATTTCGGGTTCCTGCTTGGCATCTTGATGGTTTGGGGCCTGCTGGGCACGCTGAATTTTTCCGGTTTGCACAGGCAACTTTCGGCAAACCCTGACGCCCTCGGCATCTCCGCTACCCTCGCCGGACTTTTGGTTTTCTGCGGCGCGGTCGGAAAATCCGCGCAATTCCCGCTGCACGTGTGGCTGCCGGACGCCATGGAAGGCCCAACGCCGGTTTCCGCGCTCATCCATGCCGCGACGATGGTGGCCGCAGGTGTTTATATGCTTTGCCGGATTTTCTTTTTGCTCAATCCCGACGCGCTTCACGTCATCGCTTATATCGGCGGATTCACCTCGTTGCTCGCCGCGCTCATCGCCGTTCAGCAGGACGACATCAAACGCATTATCGCCTACTCGACGCTTTCGCAACTCGGTTACATGGTCATGGCCGTCGGCCTTTCCGGCCCCACCGCCGCGATGTTTCATCTGACGACGCACGCCTTCTTCAAAGCATTGCTGTTCTTAAGCGCCGGCTCGGTGATCATCGCCCTCCATCACGAACAGAACATTTGGAAGATGGGCAACCTGCGAAATAAAATGCCGATCACGTTCTGGACGTTTCTCGCCGGCGCCCTCGCGCTTTCGGGCATGTGGCCTTTCGCCGGCTTTTTCAGCAAGGACAGCATCCTCGCGCAAGCCCTCGCGCAGCATGATTATATCCTCTTTGCCGACGGCGCGCTCGTCGCCGGACTGACCACGTTTTACATATTCCGGCTCTTCTTCGTCGTTTTCCTGGGCAAAGAAAAATCCGAAGGCGTTTCGCATGCGCACGAATCGCCGTCAGTCATGACCTTGCCCCTGATTGTCCTGGCCGTCTTCAGCTTCATCGGCGGATTCATCGGCATCGAAGGCGTTTATTCCGGCATGTTTGTCGGTGAATCCGGGAACTCCACTGGCTTTGCCGCCGCAATTTTCGAGCCATTCATTCATTCGCCTTTGGCAGCGTCTCTCGGGTTGTGTTTGGTCGCCATCGGCTTCTTTGCCGCACTCTCGCTTTATGCCAAAGCCGATAAAGACCCCTTGCCGGAAAAACTCGGCGCTCTGGCGACGGCGATGAAAAATAAATTCTATTTCGACGAACTTTACGAAGCCACGTTTGTCCGCGCGCACGATTTTATCGCGGCGGTGATGGATTGGATTGACCGCTGGCTGGTCGAAGGATTTTGCATCGGCCTCATTCGCGGCGGCACGGACTTGACCGGCCGCGCGTTGCGCCTCGTGCAAACCGGCAACCTCCAGACCTACGCCTTTTTCTTCGTCCTCGGCGTGGCCGTGGTGCTGTGGCTCGTATTGAAATAAGATGTCCATTTTAACCTATATTTTCGGCTGGCCGCTGGTGGCGGCCCTGGCGCTGATTTTCGTGCCGCGCAATTATCGGGTCGTCGTCCGCGCCATCGCCGTGCTGGCCACGTTGATTTCCGCCGCGCTGGCGGTGAAGATGTTTTGCGAGTTTGTGCCGGGCGCCAACGGCTACCAGTTCGAGCAGCAAATCCCCTGGGTGGATTCTCTCGGCATCAGCTACCACGTCGGCGTGGACGGCCTTAACGTCGGCCTGATTCTCATGGGCGCCATTGTCGCCTTCGCCGCCGCCTGCTGCTCATGGGAAATCCAGACCCGCGAGAAGGAATTTTACATCCTCCTGTTGTTGATGAGCGGCGGCATCCTCGGCGCGTTCGCGTCGCTCGATTTATTCTTCTTTTATTTCCTGCACGAATTGGCGCTGGTGCCGACGTTCATCATGATTGGCGTGTGGGGCCGCGGCGAACGCAAGAATTACGCGACCTTCCAGATCACGATTTACCTGAGCATCGGCGCGTTGCTCGCCCTCATCGGACTGATTGCGCTCTATCTGCAATCGGGCGCGAATACCTTCGATATCCCGGCGTTGATTGAGCACGCCAAAACGAACCCCATGACCGCCCACGCGCAAAACATCATCTTCCCTCTGTTGCTGTTCGGCTTTGGCATTTTGGTCTCGCTTTGGCCATTTCATTCATGGGCCCCCCTCGGCTACGGTTCCGCGCCGTCGCCAACCGCGATGATTCACGCCGGCATCCTGAAAAAATTCGGCCTGTACGGTTTGATCCGCATCGCCCTGCCCCTGATGCCCCAGGCGGCCCATGCTTGGACGCATTTTGTCGCCTGGCTTTGCCTGGGCAACATTCTCTACGTCGGCTGGGTCGCCATGCGCCAGCGCGATCTGAACCTGCTCATCGGCAATTCCAGCGTCGCCCACATGGGCTTTATTTTCCTCGGCATCGCCAGCCTGAACCTGATCGGCATCACCGGCGCGGTCTTCATCATGGTGGCGCATGGGTTCCTGGCCGCCCTCACGTTCGCGTTGAGCGGCTATATCTATCAAAAAACCGGCACCCTCCAGATGAGCGAACTGGGAGGCCTCTGCCGCAAGCTCCGCTTCATCGGTACGGCGTTGCTCATGGCGGCAATGGCCGGGTGCGGCCTGCCCGGCTTCGCCAATTTCGTCGGCGAAATCACCGTGTTCTTCGGCGCCTGGAACGAATTTCCCGTCGTGGTCGTCCTGGCCGTCTGGGGCGGCCTGGTCATCGGCGGCATTTACATGACGCGCGCCGTGCGAACCATTCTGCACGGCCCGCTTCCGGCAAAATATTCCAATCTGGCCGATGCCACCAATTCGTGGCGCAGGCTGCCCTACGCCCTGTTGCTGGCCGCCTTGCTCGTCTTCGGCTTTTTCCCGAAATTGCTCACCAATCAGATTGAGCCGGACGCCGGCAAAATCGTGAGCATGGCCAATCCCATGCCCGGCATGGCGGTGCTTTCCGAAACGCAAAATCCCAAAGCCGACAGCCGAAATTGATGAATGCCTCTCTGATGTTTTTGGAAATCTGGGTAATCGCCCTCGGCATCGTGCTGATGCTCGCCGATTTCTTTTTCTGCGTCACCCCCGAACGGAAACGGTTCCTTGCCTACCTCGGCATCGCCGCCCTCGGAGTCATGTTCCTGGAACTTTTGGGAAGCGGTGTTCCCACCGGAATGGCCTTCCACGGGGCGTTCATCGAGGATCCCATGGCCATCTTTTTCAAACGGTTCTTCATCATCGCGGCCATTCTCGTCCTGTTCTTGTCCGCGGAGTTTTCGGAAAGCATCCCCGGCGGCATCGTGGAGTTTTATTCGCTCATTTTTTTTGCGCTGGCCGGAATGCTCTTCGCCGCCTCCTCCAATGATTTTGTGATGCTGTTCGTTTCCATCGAGCTGATCACCGTCACCTTTTACGTGTTGGTCAGTTACCAGCGCGCCAGGCTCCTCTCGCTCGAAGCCGGGGTGAAATATCTCATCATCGGCGCATTGTCTTCCGCTTTTATGGTTTTCGGCATCGCGTTGATTTGGGGCACGGCCGGAACCATGAATTTCACCGAACTGGCGCGGCTGGCCCCGCAATTCCTTGACAATAAAATCTTCCTGACGGGCGTCATCTTTTTGCTCGTCGGTCTGGGCTTCAAGATCGCAGCCGTTCCGTTCCAGATCTGGGCGCCGGACGTTTATCAGGGCGCGCCAACGCCCACAACCGCCTTTCTGGCCGTTGGGTCCAAAGCGGCGGGATTCGTCCTGCTGCTGCGCGTCTTGTTCACGGCGATTCCCGCCGTCACCGCCCATTGGGCCGATTTTCTCATCATCGTCTCGGCCCTCACCATCCTTTACGGAAACCTTTGCGCCCTGCCGCAGCGCAATTTGAAGCGATTGCTCGGCTATTCCAGCATTTCGCACGCGGGCTATATGCTGTTGGGCGTCGCCGCCATCAGCGCGAGTGGGCAATCCGCCGTGATGTATTACCTCGCCGGCTATTTGTTCACGGTCGTCGCCGCCTTCACCGTCATCGCGCTGGTCATGCAGCATCTGGACCACGAGGATGTCTCCGCGCTGGCCGGCTTGAACCAGCGTTCGCCCCTCCTGGCAACAACGATGACATTCTCGATGGTTTCGCTCGCCGGCGTCCCGCCATTGGCGGGTTTCTTCGGGAAATTTCTCCTGCTCAAGGCTGTCATCGAACAGGGCTTTTCCACGCCAAACCACGGCTATTATTGCCTGACCTTCGTCGCCCTGGCCGGCGTGCTGATTTCGTTTTATTATTATTTCGGCGTCATCCGCGCCATTTATTGGAGCAAGGATGCCCGGGACCTTTCGCCGATTCCTCTCTCCGGCGGCGCGAAATTTCTGGCTCTCATTTGCATCGCCGGAATGTTCTGGATTGGAATGTTCCCGAACACCGTCCTCAATCTCGCCAACGCCGCCGCCTTCGGATTGAAATAAACGCGGGCGGTTGCTTAAGGAGTCAGAATTTCAATGTCTGGCGCCACGTGCTGAAAGTGCGACGGGTTGCGCGTCACGATCTGCACCGCCTTCTTGCGGCGCGCAAAGGTCGCATGCAGGGAATCGTAAATTCCCCCGCCCATGACCCCCCGGCTGTGCGCCTCCCGAATCGCAGTTTCGTAGTCCGCCAACATCAATGCCTCCACCACGACCGAATCCCGCAAACTCAACATCACCTCGGTCGCCGCATCCGTCGGCACCTTGTAAAAACCAGTGAGTGTGGCGAAGGTTTCCGCCAATGCATGGGCGTTGGTGAACGGACCCTCGGAATCCTCCAGCGCCGCGAGACAAACCCCATGTTCGGAATGCGACTTCAAGACCGCCCCGACCAGAATTCCTGTGTCAAGGAAGGTCATCGGATGTAGTGGCGGGCTTGTTCGACCGCATCCTCAATCGGCGTGGCCGGGACCGCGCCCGTCCAGACCTTTAGCTTGCCGCGTTTAATGATGTGGCCGGAAGCATTGGGCTCCATTTCCAAAACGATGCGCCCCGGCGTCGCGGAGACCAACAGTTTCTGTCTCCGTGGAATTCCGGCTGCCCGGCGCAGCTCCCGCGAAAGCACGATTCGGTTTGAGGCATCAAGTGCAATTATAGTTTTCATGCCATGATTATGGCGCGGTAGTGGCGCGTTTGCAAGATTTCATTCACTTGAGCACCCGGAACTTGTGCGTCCACGGATCAATCCGGCAGGCGGGGCTGTAGTCGCAATAGCCGCACGGCTTTTGGTTCCCTTTGCGATAGGGATTCACGTTCGCCACCCCCGCAAAAATAGCCCTGCCGAATTCACGCAACTGGGTTTCCACACGGTCGAGCAAATTCTGAAACGCCTCATGCGGCAGGGCTTCAATTGAATTCGCATACAGCTTGCCCCCGTCCGTTAAACGATAATGGAACTGGTCCCGCGCGCCTTTGCCATCCAATCGGTCCAACGCCGCGGCGTCAAACCTTCCGGTGTGGCGATAGGCCGCCCGCCGCGCTTCATCGCGCCCGGCCAGCACCTCGTCGCGCGAGTCCCCATTCTCAAATTGGCCCCGAAGGTTGACGTAAAATACGCCCGCGGGATTCAGTTCTTTCACGCCAAAAATGTCCCGGGGATTTTTCCAATGCCGGAGTACGCTCAAGTACGCCAGCAATTGCAACTGAATTCCATGCTCCACCAACAGCGGCTCCAGCTTCTTCTCGCTGGATTTATAGTCCAAAACGATTGCCAGTGCGTTCCCGTTGCTTTCCCGGCACAAATCCACCCGGTCAATGCGTCCGTTCAACGCCAATTTCCCGTCTTTTCCCAAATCAATTTCCCACGCCGTCTGCGGCGATTCTTTGCTCCCGAAACTTAATTCCGCCGCAACCGGTTCAAATTCATTTTGCTCGCGCAGCCAGGTCACGGTCACGGCCGCAAAATCCTGCAACGATTCCGCCAGCGCGCGCGCCGCGAAACGCGATTGCGCGGTCTCGTTGAAAAGTCCGAGGCGGTATTCCTCAATCACTCTTTCAGATATTTTGGCGACCCGGTCGCGGGCCTCTTGCGGCGTCAAATCGCGCCAGCGTTTGCCTTCGGCGGCGGTTTGCTCGTGAAACCTTTTCAAAATGTCGTGCTGAAAACTGCCGCGTTCACGCGCGTCCAACTCAAAAATCTTCCTCTCTTCCGCGCGCAAACCGCTGCTGACGAAAAACCGGAACGGACATGACGCAAATTCCTCCAGCCGGTTGACGGAAGTCCGCAGAACTGGCCCATAAAGCTTGCCGGCGATTGGCGGCGACAGGTTTTCTTCGCCATCAGGCTCGCGCAACTGCTTCAAATTTTCCACCAGACGCTTCAAGGCAGGCAACCGGAGCAATTCAGATGCGCCCGCCGTGTCGCCCTCTCCTCCGATTCCTGTCGGAGGAGAGGGCTGGGGAGAGGAGGTGATTCCAAAAAATCCCTCCATTTTAATTCCCCCGTGCCCTTCCGCCCTGTCCTTCCCTTTCGTCCCTTCCGCTCCATGGGAAGGAGCAGGATTAAGAATGCGCTCACAAGCCGGGGCCATGAGAAGAAGCTCGCGCCCGGCCGCCGCAAATTCGTTGAGGCTCTCCACCTCCGCCAAACCAGGTTCGTTTTGGAACTCCTCAATCTCCAGGCCGGGGAAGATTTTCCCCAGATGCGCCACGAATGGCGATGGATTCAAGATGGAGCCATCTTCACCGCTGCGCGAAAATGTCAACGCCAGTTTCTCACTCGCGCGGGTGCAGGCTATGTAACCGTAAAAGCGCTCGCGCGAAATTTGCGCGCGCAAATCCGGCCCCAGGGGAATTGGCAATTCGGCGCGGTCGGTCTCGGTCAAAATTACCGGCGCCGCCGGCGCCGCCGGGAAAACGGTTTCATTGACGCCCAGGACGATTGCCAGTTTCAAGTCCGGGTTTCGCGCCCGGTCAATGGCGCCAATCAAAACCTCATCCAAAACCGGCGGAATGACGCCCACGGTCAGGTTGGCCAGGCCCGATTCGATAATCGGCAGCCAGTCGCGCAAGGGCAGGCCTTTATTCGAAAAACCAAGTTCGAGGTTGTCGAGCAGGGCATTCATTTGCTCCAGAACCGATGCATGAATTGCCGATGGCCGATTCCCGATTGCCAACGGGGCTTCACCGGATGTGCTCCAACGCTCCAAAGTTTTTCCGACCTCCAATTCATCCCAAAGTCGGCGGAAAATTCCCGCCAGTTGGCTCCCATCAGGCTCAAACTGGCGCCTCGCCAAATGGCCGTAAAAATTTTCAAACGGCGGGAGGATTTTCTTTCGCAATCGCTCGAAGGACTCGTCGGGCAGCGGTTCACGCCACTTTTTGCCGCGCCAGCCGAATTCCAGCGCGGCGTTTTCCAGACGGTCAATTTCCGTTTCCTCCACCGGGCAAAACCCGGCCTTAAGCGCGGAAAATAAGTCGTCATTTTCCCAATCGGAGACCGCCGTCCGCAGCGCGCCGCGCGTCAGTTCAGCCATTGGGTGATGCGCCACGCTCTCGCGCTGGTCGAGAAAAAAGGGAATCTGGTACCGGCGAAATACCCGGCCCAGCGGCCGATGATAACTTTCCAAGCCGCGGACCAGGATTGCGCAATCGCGAAAACGGTTTCCCGCGCGGACAAATTTCAACAATTCCCGCGCCGCCAAGACCGCTTCCGCCTCGGGATTGGCGCAGGAATGTATTGAAATGGAGGAAGATCCGCCGGCAGCCTTTCCAGAGTCGCTGCGCGTTTGCCAATGTTGTTCCAAGGAGCGCAACGCCGGGCTTTTGGAGAACCGGTTCCTTTCGGAATTGAAAGGCAATATCTGAATTTCAATTTTGGCTTCCGGCAGGGCTTCAACCCTCCGGCGGCAGCTTTGAAATGTTTGCCGGACGGTATTCCACATTGAAAGCCATGACTCCTCGTTCTCCGTCGCATTCTCTTCATCAAGACAAAACGCCAGGGTGGCGCTTTCGCAAAACGGCAAAACCGCGGCCAATAAATCCAATTCCTGCGGCGTCATTTCGGCAAAACCATCCAGATATAAACTGTCAATCCTCAGTTTTGGATTTTCAGCCTCACGAAGAGCGGCCGCCGCTAAATCCAGGAGGCAGTTGGCGTCTTGTACCTTCTTTTCGGCAAGCCACGCCGAATAATTTCCCTGAAGCGCCGACAAATCCTCCAGCTTCTCGCGCAGTTCAGACCGGACCTTCCGGCTTTGCGCCAGAGCGCGGAGTTTGACAGGGGTGACTTGATGCTGCTGCAATTCACGAAGCAGCAGGCTCAATTGCCGGGCAAATCCCGGACGTCGCGCGCTCCGGTGAAACACCTTCAACTCCGTCCCAGGCCCCGACAGCAGCGCGCGCAAAACCATCACGCGGCCGTCATCGGATAAAAGCGGCGGCGGCGCGGCCTCCAGTGTTTCAAAGACAAAGCGCGCCAGCCGTTCAAAAGACAAAATGTGCAGCCGCGCAAAGCCGCTCAGCGAATCATCGGCCAGCAATTGGCGTTCCAGTTGGAACGTTGCCTGTTTGGGCGCAAGAAAAACAAGCGGCGGTCCCCCGGCATTTCTCTTGAGCAAATCGCGGATTTCGGCCAGGCAGCGGGTCGTCTTGCCGCTGCCGGCCGCGCCCAAAAGAAATCGCGCGCGCATGGGGAATTTTTAACGCAAAGACCCGAAGACGCAAAGAGCCAAAGCATAATTTTATTTCCTTCCGGCCAAAAATACTTATAATTTTTGGCTGTCGCGAAGAAAAATCATTCAAATTATGCCACTGACTCACACGCGGGATTTGTTTGCCAAGGCCTTGAAGGGAAAATACGCGCTCGGCGCCTTCAACGTGAACAACATGGAACTGCTGCAAGCCATCATCGAGGCGTGCGAAGAGGAAAAAGCGCCGGTCATGCTCCAAATTTCCAAGGGCGCGCGGCAATATGCCAACCCGGTCTATCTCAAAAAACTCATCGAAGCCGCCGTCAGCCTCTCCAACATTCCCATCGCCGTGCATCTGGACCACGGCGACACTTACGAGCTTTGCAAACAGTGCATTGACGAAGGCTTTACCAGCGTGATGATTGACGCCAGCCACGAGCCATTCGCCAAAAACGTCGAAATCACCAAAAAAGTCGTCGAATATGCGCATAAACATGATTGCGTCGTCGAGTCGGAGCTGGGCCATTTGGTCGGCGCGCAATTCGATGAAGGCGAAGAAGGCGGCGCGCATTCCACCAGCGGACATTACACCGAGCCGGATGAAGCGGTGCAATTCGTCAAGGAAACGGGGTGCGACTCCCTGGCCGTGGCGATTGGCAACTCCCACGGCGCTTATAAGTTCAAAGGCTCGCAGCATTTGGACCTCGAACGCCTCAAGTTGATTAAAAAAGCGCTGCTGGACGCCGGCCTAGGCGATTATCCGCTGGTGCTGCACGGAGCTTCCAGCGTGCCGAAAGATTTGGCCGAGGAAATCAACAAATACGGAGGCAAGCTCGGCGCCGACACCGCCGGCGTGCCGGAAGCGGACATTGAAATCGCGCGGCGCGTCGGTTGCACCAAGGTGAACATTGACACCGATTTGCGCCTGGCCATGACGGCGGCCATCCGAAAAGTCTTTGCTGAAAATCCGAAGGAATTCGATCCGCGCAAGTTCCTTGGCCCGGCCCGGACCAAAGTAAAAGAGCTTGTCCGGCACAAAGTCAAAAACGTCCTCTGCTGCGCCGGCCACGCCTTTGATTGATCCCTTACAGTTGTGCAATCCTGTCCCTTGTGGCGTGACATTTTTGCACAAATCCCTCCGCCATTGTCCTCCTTCATTCGGTTTCTCCATTATTTTTTTGCAAAAATGATTGGCACGCACGAAGCTAATTAAAGGAGGTCAAAGAAACCATGTAACGAAAGGATCATTATGAAACTGACACGAGTAGCAACTTGGCCGACCCTGGGTCGGCTGACGGATTTGCGCGAGGAGATTGACCGTCTCTTCGAGGCGCCATTGGCGCGCACATCCGAGTTCCTGGGCTGGACGCCGGCGTTTGACGTTTTTGAAGAAAAAGACAACTTCATCGTCAAGGTCGAGTTGCCCGGCATGAAAAAGGAAGACATCAACGTTTCGCTTCATGACGGCAGCCTGATTATTTCCGGCGAACGGCAGAACGAAACACACAGTGAAGGCACCGAAGTGTATCGCGCCGAGCGGTATTTCGGAAAATTCCAACGGGCGGTGACCTTGCCGGCCACCGTGGCTGCGGACAAGGTGAAGGCCCAATACAAGGACGGCGTCCTGACCGTCACGCTTCCCAAGAGCGAAGAAGCCAAGCCGAAACAGATTGCCGTCAACGTGAGTTGACCGGAGGAAATACTGTAGCCATGCAACCGCATGGCTACAGTATTGTTTTTCACACATTCGCGGTTCGTTTTTTCTCTTCCTTGTCTGCTTTGTTCCTTTGCTGTTCAAAATCGTCCTGGCCCCATTTTTCTTTTGTGCGTTTTGCGCATTTTTGCGGCTAAAAACCCCGGCCCGCTTTGCGTGATCTGCGCCCATTTTCGTTATCCGCAGTTTCCCAGAGGTCGCGTCAACGTGTGAAATTCGCGGTTCATTTCCCGTTTTCCGTTCCCTTTTTGGGCTTTTTTGTTTTGCATTTTTGGCGGGAAAATGGCTTATTGTTCGGCTCGCAGCCGTGGTAGGTTACCCAAGTGGCCAACGGGGGCAGACTGTAAATCTGCTGGCTTACGCCTTCGATGGTTCGAATCCATCACCTACCACCACTTCAAAAACAAAGGGAAAACTCCACTTTTAGTCAATGTTTTCAATGTGACGTTAAATTCTCCGTCTTTGGATTTGTGCGCTTTTGTGCTTTTACCGTCTTTTGCCTCCCCGTCCAAACCGGTGCTAGAAAAGCATACAATGATTTTGGCGCGGCAATTACACCAGACACACGCAAAACGCGCGTCCAGCGAACTGAACGCTTTCCTATCGGTTTCGTCTAACGTATGATTCGGTAGATTCTTTGCGGGAAAGAAAACAAATGAAATTCGATTTTTCAGAACAATTTCAAAATTTATTGCACGCGCCAGTTGTGGAAGCGGTAATTGATTTTCGGGCAAAGCCGACGATTCCCTGTGATCAGGCTCAATTTGAAACTTATTTCAAAACGGAGTTCCAAGATTTTCCGATGGTTCAGGTCCACAACCAACTGAATTATCAATTGAAAGCCAAAGCAGACGGGCAACCCGAACCGGCACAAGCCACGAGTAGTTGGCATGGATTAGTTTTTCAGTCATCTGATAAATTAAGGATTGTTCAGTGTCAGCGAGATGGTTTTTCATTCAGTAGATTACCACCGTATGCCTCTTGGGATTTATTTGCAGGAGAAGCGTTAGCGCTTTGGCAAAAATATGCCACCTTGACAAAGCCCTCGGAGATTCAACGGCTGGGTGTGCGCTTTATCAATCGGATCGTAATGAAGCCAGAATGGCCAGACCTTGAGGATTATCTGACAAATGCTCCGCAGCCGTTAGCGGGCGGTGCGTTTCCCATGGTCAGCTTTTTCCATAGCAACACGTTTTTTGTTTCAGATCGAAATTACTTGATCAATCTCAATTTGGCGCTGCAACCGGCAGGTGGAGCAAACCCAACGTCAGCGATTATTGTTGATACCGATGTGTTCACGACAAACGCCCTAAATTTGGCGGAAAACACGTTGGACATTAAACTCAAGGAAATGCGCTGGTTGAAAAACAAGATTTTCTTTGCTAGTTTAACCTCGAAACTTATAGAATCACTAAAAGTATGACGATTCCTGCTGAAATTACGCTCTCCGTTGCTTCGGCTTCGGGGTCAATCGCTTCACGCGCCGCCAGCCCAACTGCCTGTTATATTCTCGCCGAATCTCGGCTGACTCGCGAGCGACTCCAAAAATCCATATTTCTTGGATTAGGCAGCGAGGTGTTCAACGAACTGTTTGATGTTTCTGAAAACTGCAAACAGCCAGGTTGGGATGGTGATTCTGCCGAGCCTGTTTCTCACGATACTTTTTTGAACGCATTTCGTTTTTTGGAATCACTCCCATTTGGTATTCAAAAGCCTTCCGTTGGCGTCGAACCGGACGGTCACATCACATTGGAATGGTATAAATCGCCTCGGCACACGCTTTCTGCCAGTGTCAGCCCGGATGGATTTTTGTATTATTCTGCTCTCATGGGGCTGCGTAAGACCAATGGCTCTGAACCGTTTTTTGGTGAAGTGCCCAAAATTATCTTGGAGTTGATTGGTAAAGTTTACGCCGAATGAATGGGGCCGCTGGGAATCCACTATCAGATGACGAAATGCTCGCGCGCTTCGTCTTGAAAAAAGAGTGGATTCGCCCGGACAGCACCATCAAGCAGGACGCCTTCATACCTCCGAAAGATTTACAGCTATCCGTTACACGTCATGCTGGAATTTCAACGGAACAGCTAATTGAGACGGGTAAGTCTATCGCAGCCGAAACATCTCTTGAATTTTTCGGTAGAGCAGACATTGAAACCAGAGCGGTCGTCAAAAATGCTTTGAAAGCCGTGGCTTGGCCCCTTACAAATAATCCAAACCACGCTCATGTCGTTGGTTGGCCAGCCGACAAGGAAGCGCGAAAAACAATCGCTCAGGAACTGGCTGCGTCCACGGTATTTGTTCCTGCTTAATTCAACCCCCCAA
The DNA here is from genome assembly GCA_963755515.1 of uncultured Verrucomicrobiae bacterium. Classification (GTDB taxonomy): domain Bacteria; phylum Verrucomicrobiota; class Verrucomicrobiia; order Limisphaerales; family UBA11358; genus UBA11358. The sequence continues at coordinate 128,188 of CAVWKA010000005.1, forward strand.
GTTTGGCCAATTCTCTGTATCTTGTCAGATTAAGGCCAGCATCAGACTGGATTTCCAGCCGTAATTCCCTGCGCGAACGTTTTGAAAAAAACTCGTGTAGTCCTCCGGCGAGAGGAAATAAAAAACCTCGTCAATGACTTGTAACGTCACTCCATAGTTTCTTACGAAATTCTCCGCTTCCTTTTCAAAATCGTGACGGCTCATTTGCCAATTGAGTTTCAACTTCCAGTCAGTCTTTCCAAGTGGCTATTCCGTTCGGCGAACATTGCAGCCAGCCACAATAGCGTCCATCGGACGATAATGCGTCATAAGCCGCAGTCTCTCCGAAACCTAAAGCCTTTTGTCACCTTCAATCCTTCATCCCGTTGTCCCGCCGCACTCCGAACTCCTCTCACCCGTTACTCTTCGCCCTTCCCGTCGGCAGAATTCCCAATAATATCAGGCCATAGCCGAACCAAATGGCCAATATTACATCGGACGATGAAAGAAATGCCGTCGCGCTCCACGGGCCATTGGCGCTTTCCATTGTCCGGTCGGGATTGAGCACAACGATCATCAGGCAGGCCAAAAAGACAAAAGACGCTAGCAGCCCAAAAATCCATTTCCATTCCAATCTGCCCAGGCGATGCACAAACAAAAACGGGATTATGGCAATCGGCAGATACGGCAAGCCAAATTCCCGCCCGGTTGCGTCAAAACACCAAAAAATTTGTTGGAAAATGAGACTCATGTGGTCTGTGGGATGCATTTTCTCGTATTGGCCGCAGGTGATGAGATGGAAAAATCCCTCAACAGTCCGCGGATAGGCCCAATTCATCGGCGGATCCGTCATTGAGGCAATTGGCAAATAGAGATAGAGGGAAAGCCCGGCCAAAAAACAGGCGCAACAGAGAGCGATGGTTTTGATTTCGGTAAACAGCCGCCGCGTTTTGGCGGCCAGGATAATGCCTGCCAAACCCGCCAGAGTGCCAAGCAGAATAAAAGTCAAAACAAAGCCAGGCCCGTGTTCTTTGATTGAAGGCAGGATTCCGCAGGCGCTTGCCACGGTCCAAAGCAAAAATAAAATCAGGCCAGTCACAAACATGTCCCTGCCGACCTTTAGATTTTCCATAGCCACTACGAAGGGAATTGCCGGCATAAATGCAAAGTGAATTTGGCTGTTGGTCAGCAACAATCCGTAGCAATAGGCGGCGGCGTAAAGGAATCGACAACGGCCCGGCTCATAAATCCAGCGCATCAACAGGCAGAGCACGAGGCAGAGAAATGAAATGCTCAACGACCACGGCGCGGCAATCACGGCTTGCGACCAAAGCGCGCTGTTCATTCCGAAAACCATTCCTGCCGCGTAACCGCAAATGCCCCGCAGCCATTTCTCCTGACTGGAGTTGAGTTGACGCGGAATTTGTTTCAAAATTTCCGCGCCGACGCGCGAAACCATCAGGGAAATGATGCCGTAAGCCAGTGCGCTGGCCGTCGCGCTGGCAAACGCCGCGCGCCATGCGATATTTCCTATCGGCAACAATTTGATGAACATCCATCCCCAGAGCGTCCATAGCGGGTAGCCGGGCGGGTGCGGCACACCCGGATACATCGCGCCAGTAATGAAGATCCCGGAATTTTCCAAATTCACGCTGGGAATGAGAGAAAAATAGTAAACCGCCAGTGAAATAAACGCTGTGGCGCAGAACGCCAACCAATCGGCCTTTTGGAAGAACGGCGGACGGAACTTAGGCGGAAAAGCGCCACTGCCAGCACTCATTTCTGGTCCTTTCGGTTTGTCGGAATCCGCAATCATTTCCTGCAATGCCGGTACCGGATAGACACCGCCATGCCGAAATTTGTATGCGCTGGAGCATTTGCCAGGGCGGGATGGAAAATTTGCGCCAGCTTTTGAACTGCGGCAGTCATCTGCCGCTTTCATTCGTTCCTACCAGATTGCTCCGGGGGGGAGCGAGATCAAAACAAAGCGGAAATGGCTAAGCTTACATAAGATTTAACAATTTTCGGGGTAATGCAACTGCTGAAAACAAGCGGAAATCCGCCTAATTCCGCTGACGTGAAACGGTTTTCAATCAGTCTTTCCAAGTGATTATTCCGTCCGGCGCAAATTTCAGCCAAGTGGAAAACCGGCTATCCGGTGATAATGCGTCATAAGCCGCAGTCTTCCAGCCGGCGTAATTTGCCGTGCCCGGCGCAAAAAAACAGTTGCGCCCCCAACTCAAGTGAATTTTAATCAATATGCAATTACCGCCAGCGTTGACTATGAAAACAAAGCTGCAAGCCGTGTTCATCGGGCTGGCAATCATTGCTGGCGTTCACCAAACCACGGCGCAAGTCTCCAATCTGGGCATCGCCCCGGTCCCGGGCGGGCAATCCGTCCTTTACTGGCCGAACAGCCCGACGAATTATGTTTTGCAAACCGTCACCAACCTCTCGTCAACCAACTGGTTGACGGCGCGAACGGCGTTAGCGGCCAATGCGGCGGAGGCGACCAACTCGGCCCCGTCCGGCTTCTTTCGATTGCAGTCCGTGACTGTGCCGGCGGGCATGGCGTTGATACCGGCGGGCTGGTTCACGATGGGGGACACGGTGGATGGCGAGAGCGACGCCATCCCGACGAATGTCTATGTGTCGGCATTTGTGATGGACATGAATCTGGTCAACTACGGTTTGTGGACCAACGTGTATGCGTATGCCACGAGCCACGGCTACAATTTTGTGAATGCGGGAGGGAATGGAGGCACAGGCACGAATTATCCGGTGACTGTTGTGAACTGGTATGATTGCGTGAAGTGGTGCAACGCGCGGTCGCAGCAGGCGAGTTTGACGCCCTGTTATTGCACGGACGCGGCCATGACCCAGGTATATACCAATGGGGATGTGGATACCGTGTATGTAGAACTGGTCGGCCAATGGGTATCGTTTGCCGACGGAAGCGGAATGGGAGAAGGCGGCGCGCGGGGGCGGCATCGGGCGGCGGTTTCCGTGGGGAAATCTGATCCGAACAGATCAAGCCCAATACACTTACAATTCGAGCGTCAGCTATGATTTCGGGCCGGCCAACTCGCCATCAGGCCCGAGTCCGGTGGGTTCGTTTGATGCCAATGGCTATGGATTATACGACATGGCGGGGAATGTGTTTGAGTGGTGCTGGGACTGGTATGGGACGCCGTATGGCCAACCGACGACGACCAATCCAACTGGGCCGAGCGCCGAACCCGGCGGTTCTGGCAACGGCGTCCGTGTGTTGTGCGGCGGCAGTTGGCGCGGCAGCGCCGGCCTCGCGCGGTGCGCCTCTCGCGTCGGCGGCGACCCGGACGGCGCCGGCGACGGCTTTGGGTTCCGTTGTGTGAGGGGGCTTTAGTTTTTGCTCTTTTACGCTTTAACCCTTTTGCGCTGGAGCGCTAGCGGTCAGGCTGAAGGGCAGGACACACAAAAACCAGCCCCGCGCCGCGGTCAATTTTTTTGAGAAAATAACATGGCCGAGAACGACAATCTTTTGACGAAGCTGCAAGACCTGCTACTGTATCTCATCCCGCAACTGAACAAGCTTCCGCGCGACCAGAAGTTCGTGCTGGCTTGCCCGCGAACGTCCAAATGACGTTGTGCGTTATTCGTGCATAACGGTGTAGCCGTACTTCCTGCACAGTTCGTTGCAAAACGAGTGGCATTTAAATTCTACGTCGCGCAGAGTGAAATTTGCGCCGCGCTCTTTAAAAGTTATTCCGGCCGGGGCGAGGGCGTTTGCCAGTTTAGATGCCAGTAGAGTTGCCAGAGGCTTTCCAGTTTTTCCAGTTCCACGTGGCCGTCGGCAAATCCGACATTGATGGCGCCGGGCAACCGTTGGCGGGTGTCAAAATTCTGCGGGGCTTGGGACGGGATCATGCTGCCGTGCCGCGCAATGGTGCAACGCGCCATCCCTTCGTCATCGAAATTGCCGTCGTAAAGGTCCGTGCTGGGAGGGCTGGTTTCCAGCGGCCAGCAATCCACCCACATGGCATCGCAAAACACCGGCGTCTCCGATGGCCTCTGGATCATTGACTGCCTGCTCATCATGTACCGCGGGTTGTCGAGCGCGCTATACATGGGTTTGTCGTAAAGCCAGCCGTTCAAGGCGTAGCTGCCGACATAACCGTTGGAGGCCCCTTCCCAAACCCAGGGCAGATCCGAGGTTCCCGGCCCGAAGCCGTTCGCCGACGGCGTTCCTTCATGCGTGGAGGGGCAGATTAATATCTTCAACTGGTTGGCCAGGTTTGGATTTCCCATCCAGAGCGCATCGGTGGCGGCGTTGTCATCGTAGTTGGCTTGTGAGCCGGAATCGGTCGCGTAAAGGTAACTGGCCAGGGTCAACTGTTTGACATTGCTGAGGCAATTGGCCTGTTGCGCCCTGCGCTTGGCCGCGGCGAGCGTCGGCAGCAGTAACGCCGCCAAAATAGCGATGACCGCGATGACCACCAGCAATTCAATCAGAGTGAACGCCGCCTTCCATTTCATCATTGGAAGAAACTCTTGTTTGCCCATGGCTGCAAGTTGAATTTGGATTTCCCATTTGGTTTCATGCCCGCAACCAGCGTGGGCTGTTTTTCAGGATTTTGACTCCCCTCTGCGACATTCGTGTCGTTTTGAGCACTGTCCCAAGTGCCGTCAGCGCAAAAAATAATTCGTTTGCTCATTTTGATCTCCATCTCATTTGTTCAATTTCTGATTTGATATATCAAACATTTTCAAGTCTGCTAAAACTGTTTTTGCTTCGGAAGCACCTCCAAAAAAACCTTACTGAGAATTGAATTTTCTATGGACATTTCGCCGCTTCTGTGGTAATAATAATACCACAAAGAAAAACTATGTTTGGAACCTTCATCAAAGAATTGAGGGCGCGAAAGCGCCTCGGCCTGCGCGAATTCTGTCTGGAGCACGGCCACGACCCCAGCAACTGGAGCAAAATCGAGCGGGAAGTCCTCCCTCCGCCGCAGCGACGAGGAAACGCTGCGCAAATGGGCCAGGCAACTCGGCCTCAAGCCCGGCTCGGACGACTGGCACAAATTCCACGACTACGCCGCCGTGGACGCCGGGCGCATCCCCGACCACGTCATGGAAAATGAGGAATTGCTGGCCAAGCTCCCCGCCTTCTTCCGCACGCTCTCCGGCCAAAAACCCTCGCGGGAAGATTTGGAAAAACTGATCAAAATCATCAGAAGCGCCAACCGACCTTGAACGACCCGGGAAAATTCAAAGCCCCATTCATCCCCAAAGGAAAGAATCTGGCAGGAAACCGAAAAGCTGCGTGCGGCCCATGCGGCGGGGCGGATCGTGCCGGTTCAGAGTGCTTGAACTCGCCGAATTTGATCTCGGCCTCGAACTGGTTCCGGCGGAAGGCTTGCGCGAGGAACTGGAAATTGACGCGCTGCTCATGGGCGATTTGAAGTCGATTCTGGTGGACCGGCGCGCCTTTATGAACCCGCGCATGGAATACCGCCTGCGCTTCTCCGTCGCGCACGAAATCGGCCATCTCATTTTGCACCGCGCCATCTACGGCGGCCGGAAACATGCCAGCGCCAAGGAATGGTTCGATTACATCGCCGCCCTTCCCGATGTCGAATACGGCTGGGTGGAATGGCAGGCTTATGAATTTGCCGGACGCCTGCTGGTCCCGCCCGATGCATTGCGCCAGGCCTTTCAATCCGCAATCAAATCCGCGCAAGCTGCCGGCTATTCCGACTGGCTGGCTGCCGATGAAGCCGCGCTGGATTACATCGCCACGCGCATCGCGCCAAAGTTCGGCGTCTCGGCGGAAGTGATTGCCAAACGCTTGCGCGTGGAAAAATTATGGCCGCCGACCACCATTTAACCCGGTCCATCGTGAATCGAACCGCTGGCGGCGAAAAGATTCAGCGGCTCAAGGATAGCGGTCACGTCCGGCCGCTTGCTGATGGCCGCTTGCGTGGAAGTCGCGGATTTTTTGACAAATGGAAATGGCAAAAATTTTTACGATGCCGGAGGCTGCGATTTCGGCAACAAGCCGTGAAATGATGACGAGCAGCACCACGACCACCACCGCCAGAATGCCCCAGAAGAGCACGCCGCCCTGTCCCGGCACTTGATTTTCACGCCACGAAGATTTTTTGAGTTGCTCCTCGGCGGAAAGCGACGCGATTTTTTTCTCCGCCGCCAGCAATTGTCCGGCGACGAGGCTCAAATCATAACTCGGCGGCGACACGCGCGGATTGCCGTAGTAAAGAAACAGTTCGTCGTCCGGCTTTCGCCTTGAACAGCATTCGCGTGGCCGGATAAAACGCCGTGAATTTTTCCAGTTCGATCGGCGGATTGTCGCCGTTCTCCGTTTCGAGAAACAACGTGTCGCTCTGCGGCGCGCTGTCCAACGTCAGCGCAAATTCTTTCGACTTGCGCTCCGGCGTTTGCGTCCACGTCGCGCTCGCCAAGTGCGTGCCGATATTTGTCACCGCGCTCATCGGTGAGTTCTTCGTAAAGCGACATCGAGCGTTCAAACAACGGCGTTGGCGAGACGCAAGTCAAGCGCGTCAGACGGCAAATCGGCTTGCGGAAGTTTGATGATCCAGCGGCTCAACTTCGGATTTTTCGCGTCGTTCGTCGCGGTGACCGACGGCGCGAGCGCGCGGCTGATGGACGTGCGCTGGATGATGTAAGGCACCTGGTTGCTGCCGCGCAACACGCGCAAATCCGCGAAGTCCGGCCTGCGCGTGCGCGAGCACGTCGAGGTCGAGTTCGATTTGTTGCGCGCCGCGCGCTGGAAATTTCACCGGCTTGCGGAATTTCCATTCCGAAACGTCGAGCGCCGCGCCGGTCACTTCAAGTCCGGGCAAAACTTCCGGCGCGCGAAAATCCGGGTTGTCCGACGGCGGCGGAATTTTAATCGGTGAAACTGGCACGCCTTTCAGATTCATGCCCAGCGCGGCCAGATCGTAGCGCGGCGCGGCGCAATGAGCGTTGCCGGTGAGCAAATGAAATGTGCCCGGCTGCCGCGCGAGGAAAACGAGATAAACCGGCCGCCGCTCCACGCGCACGGCAGAAATCGGGCAGCGGCGGGCTGTCGCCGTTTTTGATGAAGAAAATCAATTCGCGCGACGCGCACCAGATTTTCCAGCGGCACGGAAAGATTTTCGGAAGCGTGGCTGGCCTTCGACGGCGACGCGATAAACCACGCCTTGCCCGATGGTTTGTTCGCGAATGGAGTCCTCCGAAATCTTGCGGGACGGCGACGGAAACCTGGCGCATGAAAAGCGGTTCGGCGGTTTCAAGTTGGACCGAGGCGACGCTCAAATTCGCCGCGCCGAGATTCAACGCCAGCCGCGTTTCGCCGGGATTTTCGTCACGTTCGGTGATCGCGGCTGGAATCAATTCTCCGGGCGCAGGCTCGCCCGGTGGCCGCATGGACGAGCGCGCCGGTGAAGGGAACCGGCTGCGAACGCTGGTCGTCCACCGTCAGCCGCAGCCATTTTGAAGACGGCCGGCGGAAATGAAATTTGCAGGTGGCTTGCGCCGTAGGGCTGGCGAAAAATCGGCTGGCCTTGCGCGAGACGTCTGCCAGTGCTTGCCGTCGTCGGAACTTTCAACGCGCACGGCCTTGATGAAATCCATCGCCGGACGTTTCCAGCGTGACGCCATCGAGCGGCTGCGCCAGTCCCGTTTCGAGCGTGATGACGGTGTTGTTCGCGTTGAGCGAAACTTGAAACGATTTTGCCGTTCTGAACGATTTTCGGCGATCGGAACGGGACGTTCGATCAAATACGGAATTTCATTTCCCGCGTCGTCGTAGAGCCGCAAGTCTTCGAGTGCGGGACGCGCGGCGTCGAGCGTTTCAACCGGCAAACTGATTTTCACAAGTCCGGTTGTGGAAACGTCGAACGATTGTTCGTGCTGCCAGTCGGATGGCAGATTCGCGGCGGTTGCGGAAACGCCGAGCAAGAGCGCGCAACCGCAGAGCCAGCCTGCCGGAAAATTATTGAGACGTTTCATCTTTTGATTCCTTCTCCTTGTTGCCGGCGGCGAAGAATTTTTGATACGCAAACGACGCGAGCATCGCGATCACCGCCACGCCGACGAACGCGCCGATGCGGTAAAGCTGGCCGAGTTGCGCCAGGTCGTGGAAGAAAAGTTTCAGCAGCGTGACGCACAGCAAGCCCATGGCGGCATAGCGTGCGGCGGGAATTTTTTTGAGAATGCCATAAACGAGCAACACCAGCGCGAACAGCGCCCACGCGATGGAATAGGTCATGTCGCGCGCGAAGTTGCCGCTGAATTGAAACGTCAGCGTCGAGCCGGGCGCGCTGAAATAGTCGGCGATTTCGATGTTCAACAGCAGAAACGCCAGCACGGTGCCGCAGTCCGGCGAGAATCGGCGGGACATTCGATTTCAAAACGAGATTGCGCGGCGGCGCGAGAAGTTTTGCCCCGGCGAACAAGACAGACGGTCACGATGCCGTAGGCGTAGAGATACCAGTTGAAAATCGGCGTCGCGGCGCGCGGATGGTATTCGAGCACGGCGGGATTGAGCGCGAGCCGGACGAACGCGGCGACGAGCAGGCCGACGCCGGCCAACCGCAAACCCGGATGCGGCACGCGATGGAACAGCCACAGCAACGCCGCGCCTTCCAGCGCCCAGCCGATGGTGATCCATTGCCGGTCGAATTGGATCGGGAAAATCAGCGTGATGAAAAACAGCGCCACGCCGCCAAACCACGCGAGTTGCGTCATGCGCGATTTGTTTTCGGCGGAAATGTGTTTTCAAGACGACGACGAGGCTCAACAATCCGGGAATCGCAAACGCGGCGGGCAGCAAGCCCATGATTTGATTCGGATAGACGGCGGATACGAAGCGGTGGATGAGGAAAAATTGCGGCGGCCCGGCCATCGCCGCGGCGGCCCACGGAACAACTTTGTTTTCAAATTGTCGCAGAAATAAAAACGGAAACACCGCGAACACGGCGAAGAAAATCAAATACCACGTCAAAACCAGATTCAGCGGCTGATTTGGATTCGCGGGATCGAAACGGTTGAAATGCCAGGCGCATTCGAGCGCAGTCACGCACGCGAGGCCGATGGCCGGCATCCAGTCGAGCGAAAACAATTTTGTCACGCCAAGCAACAGCACGACCAGCAGCAGCGCCAGACCGAACACCGGCGATGGATTGATCAACGGCAGCCGCAGCGTGGCCATGATGAGCAGCAGAAACGGCAGCACGATGGAGCAGGCGGGCAGAATCGCGGCCAAGTCGCCCGGCGCGGCAAGGTCGTCGCCGAATTTGACCCCGGTTTTCAGCGCGTCGGGCTTGAATTTTCTCACAAGCCAGATGCTGGCGGCGACGAAGAAAACCACGAACGCGCCGAGCAGGAAAAACGAAATCGGCAGGCCGGTGAGGTCGGACGGGATTTTGAAAATGAGCGCGCCGGTGGCGGCGAGCGTCAGCAACAACACCGCCAGCACCGGCAGCAACGTGGCCGTCAGCACCGCCAGCGCGATGGCCAGCAAATCCACGAGCAGAATGAACGGCCAGACGATGAACGAAACTTCCGCGAGTTTGAAAACCGGCACGAGCACGAGCGCGAGCGCGAGAATCGGGAAAAATGTGATTCGCCCAGGTTTGGCGTCGTTACGCCGCGCCGGCGCTGGAGCAACGCGGGCAAAGCCGAATGGACGACCGCGAAGATGAAATAAAACGCGAGCGCGGCATTGAGCAATTCGTTGGACAGAGATTTTGCAGTCCAGAAGGCGAGCAGTCCAAAAACGGCGAAGCCGGAGACGGATTGCGCCGGAGAAATTTTTTCGTCAAGCCAGGCGACGGCGATGGCGACCAGGTCAATCAGGAAAACGAAACCGAACATCAGCCACGGCCGTTGCGCGAGCGGCGCGAAATCCAGAAACCACAGCGGTGAACGCCAGCGCGACGGCGACGAGGCCAAGCGCCGAGCCGGAGAGCCATTGAGTTGATTTGACTCGCGGCTGTCTTCGCCCACCAGTTCGCCGCAAGCCAAAGCGCGTTGAAGCCCAGCAGCACGGCGAGCGCGATGAGGATTTTGTTTCCTTCAAAATATCTTTCGCTGACGAAAAACTTTCGCGCCCAGCCGATTTGCATGATGGCCGTGCCGAGCGCGGCGAGCGCGGTGAGGAAATACCAGCGGCGATGCAGCGCGACGACAATCAGCCCGGCGTCGAGGATGGCGATGTAGCCGAACAGGCCGAGCGGATTGTCCTGGCCGGTCGAAAGCAGAATCGGCGTGAGGAAACCGCCCAGCATTCCGAGGATGGCGACGACCAGGGCATTAAGCCGGACGGCCAGCAAAGAAAGCCGTGGTCGTGATGAGCGCCATCAGCAGAAACGTCGGAATCGGCCCGAAGAATTCAAAATGATAAATCGAGCGGCACGCGAACGTGACGGCGTAGAGAATGACGACGCCGGTCGCGCACAAAGTTTGCGAGAGCGCGGGGAAATTTTTGCGCGACATCACCACGCCGCCGACGAGCAGGCCGAGGCCGGTCGAGGAAACCGATGGCCACGCGCAGTTCGGGCGGGACGAGATTGTTGTCGAACGAGTATTTGACGAAAAACGCAACGCCGAGGAACAGCGCGAGTCCGCCGACCCATGCGAAGCCTTTCACGCCCATGAATTGTTCCCAATTGATTTTCGGAGCGGGTCGTCCCGACGATTCGGGCGCAGCGGCGAACGGCGGAATAGATTCGGAAACAATTTGCGGTTCGGGTTTTAGTTCCTGCGGAATTGGCGGAGGTGCGACAGTTTGTGGGATTTCTGGCGAAACAATGGATTGCGGAATAATAATTGGTTTCTGCGGCGCAATTTGAATTGGCGCGACAGGCTTTGGTTGCGGCACGACTTCGGTTGATTTTGCCATTTCGCCCTCGCGCTCCTGCCGCAAACGAAGCGTTTCCATTTCAAGCGTGCCGACGCGACGGGACAGTTCTTCGATGCGGTTGCCTGCGCTAACGGCGCGCACAATCAGCCAGATTGCCAGCGCAATCGGAATTCCAAGAATGACCAAGACGACAAGAGCGATGCCGGGTTCCATAATTTTATTTCAACTGGCGATACGACTTGGCTGCGCGCAGTCTGCGCCTCGTTGCCGGCTTGTGGCAAGCCAATAAAAGTCGCACGCATTGAAGTTGAAGTTTGGTTGAACTCATCTTCTGACAAAATAAGCGCCAACGATCCCAATGAGTTAATTGAAAAAATTGATCGGATAATCAATAAAAACGATACTGTATTTTCCCTCTTTACGTCCGAGGCCATGCCAAATGTGCAGTTCACACAAGTCGCTTCACACGCCGCTTGTTGTCACGTCCGGCGATTTGCTGATGGCGGCTTTGGTATCGTCCGCAACTTCTGAATCATCACAGGCAACGATTTGCCTCATTCAATCCCCTCTCCTGCCACCATCCCGATTCCTGTTTCGGAATTTTTTTTCTGCGCTAGACTGTTAAGATGTTCGATTCGTTAAGCGGCAAATTACAAAACGCCTTCCGCAATCTGCGCGGCCTCGGAAAAATTTCCGAAAGCAACGTCGCCGATTCCTTGCGCGAAGTCCGCATGGCCTTGCTCGAGGCCGACGTCAATTTTAAGGTCGCGCGCGATTTCATCGAGCGCGTCAAACAAAAGGCCCTCGGCGCCGAAGTCGTCGCCAGCGTCCAGCCCGGCCAGCAAATCATCAAAATCATCCATGACGAACTGGTGGAGCTGCTCGGCTCGCAAAACGCGGGACTGAAACTGGACGGAAATCCCAGCTCAATCCTGATGGTCGGACTGCATGGCTCCGGCAAAACCACGTCAAGCGGCAAGCTCGCCCGGCTGTTGCAAAAGCAGGGACGCCAGCCGTTGCTCGTGGCGGCGGACGTTTATCGCCCGGCGGCCATGGACCAGTTGGACACTCTCGGCAAACAACTCGAACTTCCAGTGTTCGTCAAACACGGCGAAACCGATGTCCTGAAAATCGCGCGCGAGGCTTTGGACTTTGCCCGCGCGAACAATCGCAACGTCCTGATTTTCGATACTGCCGGCCGATTGCAGATTGACGAGCCGCTCGTGCAGGAATTGGTGCGGCTGCGCGGCCTCGTCCAGCCCGCGGAAATTCTTCTCGTCCTCGATGCCGCCACCGGCCAGGAAGCGGTGAACGTGGCCACCCACTTCGACCAGGCCCTGCAAATCACCGGCTCCATTTTGACAAAATTGGACGGCGACGCCCGCGGCGGCGCGGCCTTGAGCCTGAAATCCGTCACCGGCAAGCCCATCAAGTTCGCCGGCACCGGCGAAAAACTCGATGAATTCGAGCCATTTCATCCCGAACGCATGGCGTCGCGCATTTTGGGCATGGGCGACGTCGTCAGCCTGGTCGAGAAAGCCGCGGAAGCCGTCAGCGAGGCGGACGCGAAGAAACTGGAAGAAAAGATGCGCAAGGGCGAATTCACGCTCGAAGATTTTCTGGAGCAATTGCGCGCCATGAAAAAGCTCGGCTCGTTGGAGAGCGTGATGAAAATGCTGCCCGGCGGCGCCGAAGCGTTGAAACAGGTGGACATCGGCAAACAGGAAAAGGAATTCAAGCGCATGGAAGGCATGGTTTGCGCGATGACGCCGAAGGAACGCAAAAGTCCGGCGATCCTCAATGCCAGCCGCCGCCGCCGCATTGCCGCCGGCAGCGGCGTCACCGTGACGGAGTTAAACACCATGCTGAACAAGTTTTTTCAGATGCAGCAGATGATGAAGAAAATGGGTAAGATGCAAAAGATGATGGCCAAAATGGGCGGTGCCATGCCGGGAATGTTTAAAAGGTAGGAGACGACGTGAGTCTCTGATTAATCCCTGTTTCCGTCTGCACCGATTCCGTGTTTCAGGCAATACGCGGTGTTGGTGACATACTTTTCCGCCCACCATTTCAATCCCGCCCGCTCCTCCTTCGTCAACGTCCGGACAATCTTTGCCGGGGCGCCCAGCACGAGCGATCCAGGAGGAATCTTCGTCTCTCCGGTCACCAGCGCCTTGGCGCCAATGATGCACTGTTTGCCGATGACTGTGCCGTCCAAAATCACCGCGCCCATCCCCACGAGCACCTCGTCGCCGACGGTGCAGGCGTGGATAATCGCCCCGTGGCCCACGGTGACCCAATTGCCCACGATGCACTCATAATCATCCGCCAGATGCAGCACGGCATTGTCCTGAATGTTCGAGTGATGGCCGACGACGATGCGGTTGATGTCGCCGCGCAGCACCGCGCCGTACCACACGCTGGAATGCGCGCCGAGCGTCACGTCGCCAATCACTGTCGCGGTCCTGGCGATATAGACGCCCTTGCCGAGCTTTGGCTTCCGCCGCAAAAATTTGTCCAATTGCCTGCTCATGCCGTCAGTCTATTCCAATTCGACCCAGGTGACATTTATTTTATTCGCGGCCCGCGGCGTGCTAAAATGATCCCATGATGAAATCACAGCGGCCCCTCCGGCGAAAATTGCCGCGCTCTTTCAAGGATTTGACGCCCGCAAATCATTTCAATCCGGCCACCTTTTTCCGCGAATTGGTCTGGAAGGCATTGATTACGCCGCGGACGGGCGTGTCCCGGCGTCCGATCTTTCCCAGGTTGAAATATGGCGAGGTGGCGGTCACTTGGATTGGACACGCATCCTTTTTGATTCAGTTCACGGATTTAAACGTGCTGATTGACCCGAATTTTGCCAACTGGCTCTTTCTGTTGAAGCGGGTCAGACGCAGCGGCCTCAAAATTCGCGATTTGCCGCCGATTGATTTGGTCCTCCTCACCCACGCGCATTTCGATCATTTCCACAAACCGACGTTGCGCAAGCTGCCGCATCCGAAAATTGGCATCATGCCGCGCGGCGTCGGTGATCTGGCCCACAACCTCGGCTTCTCGCGCATCGTCGAACTCGAATGGTGGGATAGCTTTTCCCAGGCGCGCTCCAATTGGAAAGTGACCTTCGTGCCGAGCAAACATTGGGGCGCGCGGACACTCCATGATCAGCATCGCGGCTACGGCGGATTCGTCTTGGAATATCAAGGACGGAGAATCTATCACGCGGGCGACAGCGCCTATTTCAACGGCTTCGCGGAAATTGGAAAAAAATTTTCCCCGACGCTCGCGCTGCTCCCCATCGGCGCCTACCATCCGGAAAGCTTCCGCAAGGTCCACATGGGCCCTGACGAAGCCATCAAAGTTTTCAAGGAATTGGGCGCCAAATGGCTCGTCCCCATGCATTACGGCACCTTCAAGCTTTCCTTCGAAGAAATGGACGAACCGCTGCGCTGGCTTTTGGAAATTGCGGCAAAGGAACATTTGACCCGGCAAATCAGAGTGCTCGAAGCCGGCGTGCCCGTGGTGTTTTGAAGTCATTTACATTGACAGACGGTTGACTTCGTTCTTTGCTGTCCGCACAAATGAGCGGCGACACCGGCAATTCGCTTTCCACAAAGTCCGATCTTTTGGAGCGATACGTGCCGCTGGTTGCCTGGGCACTCGTCTTTTTCGTGCTGCTGGCCATCCCCTTCAAAATCATCGCCTACGGCTATTTGCCCGCGGACGACGCTTTGCGGCATGCGGCCAAGGCGGTTTCCGGCAAACCTTGGACGGATATTCTCGTGCTCGGCCCCGCTTACCATATTGACCCAAACTGGGGTTGGCACTGGTTTTTGCGGCGGTTCCATCTGGCGTTCAATTGGGACGCGGCAACCCTGGTGGTCTTCTCCGTCGTCATGCTCTTTATCGTCAGCAACTGGTCCATCGCGGCTTGTCTCAAGCGTCCGGAGGCATGGCTGGCCGCCTTTGTGCTCGTGTCGCTGATCTCCGACATGGCCTCGCGTTTTATGCTGGGCCGTCCCTTTCTGTTGAGCGTCGCCGCGCTCGGCATCATTCTGCTCGTCTGGCAGCGGCATCGGTCGGCGCCGCCAAAATGGCAAAATATCCTTTGGATGATCCCGCTGATCTCCGTCGCGGTTTTCTTGCACGGCGTCTGGTATTTATGGGCGCTGCCGGTCGCCGCCTTTTTTCTGGCGCTCGAGTTCCGCTGGTTCCTACTGCTGGGGACCAGTTGGGTGGCGGCAACCTTCCTGGGTTCAGCCCTGACCGGGCATCCCATCGCAAGCATTCTCCAGGCAATTGAGCTGGCCATCAACGCACTGGGCTGGCACGAAAACCAACTGACTCTCGTCGGCGAATTGAAACCGTCCGGAGGCGAAATCATGCCGGTGATTTTTGTCGGCGGACTGATCGTGATGCGGCAACTGGCGAAGCTGCCCGCCCCGCCTCTTTCACGCCATCCGGCGTTCTGGCTCGCGGCGCTCGGCTGGTTGCTCGGCTGCCAGACGGACCGTTTTTGGGATGATTGGGGCGCGCCGGGGTTGATGATTTTAATCGCCGGCGATTTGCAGTTGTTGTTTGAAACGCGGTTTCCGGTGGATTCGCTCAAACGGCTCGGACTCGTGTGTGGCATCGCCGCCGCCCTCTGGGCGGTCACTACCAATGATATCGGCAATCGCTGGACCAATAACCTGTCGTGGCGACCGCTAAAAGCAGACGACCCCGCCCTGCAGGGCTGGCTTCCGGGAAACGGCGGAATTTTTTATACCGCGGAATCATCGTTCTTCTTCCAGACGTTCTTCGAAAACCCCAATGCCGACTGGCGTTACGCCCTCGGCTTTGAATCCACGTTGATGACGCGTGATAATTTCAAAACCTACCAGGACATTGTCTGGAACCTTGGCGACGCCAGGGCCTACCAGCCGTGGGTGAATAAAATGCGGCCCCAGGACCGTCTGGTCATTTACGGCGCCGCCGGCGAGAGACCCAATATCCCGCAATTGGAATGGGCCAGGCCGGTCGGCAATTGTTGGATCGGACGGCTTCCGCAAGCATCATCCCCGTGACAATTCATCCGCTTTCCTCGCCAGCGCAAAATCCTTTTCCGTCAAGCCGCCGGCGTCGTGAGTGGTGAGCGCCAGGGTGACTTTGTTCCACCGGATATCAATGTCCGGATGGTGCCAGGCCTGTTCCGCAGCGTCGGCAACGGCATTTACGAACTTCATTGCGGCCGGAAAATCCTTGAACCCGAACGTGCGCGAAATCACCTCGCCGTTCTGCTTCCAATCCGGCAGCGAGTAAAGCGCCAGGGCGATCTGCCCGGGATTCATTTTCAATGGCGGCGGCGCGCCAAAATTTTTGAGCGCCTCAACTTTTTTGTTGGAGGCCTCGCGTACCAGGCTGAGACTGGTTGCCAGTGACCAAAACCATGAGACCACCAGCAAAACTGACCGGCTTCGAGTGTCTTGATGTTGGGCTGATCGGGCGCCGCGTCGCTGAACATCATGCCGTAATACGCGGACATCTCCCGGAAAAACCAGGCCAGAATCAGCGCGCATCCCGCCAGCGCCAGCGCCAATTGCCCCGCCCCCGCAATCCATCGTCCGCACAACAGCGAGCCGAGACCGGGCGTGGCCAATTGATTGAGCAACGCGGCGTTGCGCGCCCGGGCGTGGCTAACGGGTTTTCTCATGGTTCATACTCTCTCACGCAGTGAAAAATTTAATTGTCACAATATCGGAGGAACATTTTTGCGCTTCTCCAACTCGTTCCTTTTTGCTTCGCGCACCAGGCTGACACAGGTCAGGAACGTCCACACCCAACTGATGCCAAAGCACGCGACGCCGCATTCCCATAACCAGCCGATTGAATCCTTTGATACCATTTCGCCGATTTGCGCTTGGATAATCCGGTGACACCAACCGAAAATCCAGGCGCAGCCAAAACAAAATCCAGCCACCGCAAAACCCAATTGGCAAATTCCCGTCATTCTCCTTCCCGCCCGTATCGAGCCGGTCCCGGGCGTGGCCGCGTTCATCATCACACAGGACCACGCGCGATCACGGCTCAACAGGGGTTCGGACGGCAAAGGCATCGGCGGTCAACTGAATTGAGACTTCACGGCCGGCTTGGTCAATACGACCAGCGACCAGATGCCGAATGGCAAACCCAGGACGCAGCATGGGGTCACGCACGGAATCATCGCAATGATGGATGCCGTGACCGCAAATTCATAGCTGCGCAAGGACAACATCTTCGCGGCGCCCATCAAAACCAAAACCGACATGGCCAGCCCGAAAATAGCGTCCACAATCCCAAATGGGCCGTATGCAAAACTCATGATCTTTTGCATAAATTGTTCCATTTGCGGATTGTTCATTTGCTGCATGGCGGCGTTGAATTGTTCCAAATTGGGATGGCCAAAAGCCTTTTCTCCCAGGCTCCAAAACGAAAGAAGCAAATCAATAATCCCATTCACGATTAACGCGATGGCGGGACCCTTGACCATTCCCAATGCCGCGGCGCGGCCATCGCCCGACGACCCCAATGACGGCGGCGCGCCCGGCGCCAACGTGGGCGGCGCAAAGGCATCCGCAAATTCCGGAAAGGTCGAAAGGGCGCGAAATGCCGCGTCGCTCTCCGCCTTCGCCAAAGACTGCGCGTTAAGCCGCCCCTCGGATATCCATTTGCGCAAATCCTCCGCCGAAATTTGGCCGTATTCTTTGCCGTCGCCGCCGATGATGGTGTAGGTCATAGTTTTCTCCCGCTTTTTAGCTTTGTAGTTTATCCACCAGCGTCGCGCAAGCTGATTTCAGGGGAGGCTGACGATGCAGCAGTGCGGTCTTCAGCGGCGCACCTGACTAAGCGGCTCGTGATTCGCCGAAGATCGTCTCATAAACATACATCGTCGCGGCGATGGCAATGGGGGCCGTAAACAAAAGGCCAATGCAACAGACACACACCCCGGCAAGATTGATGAGTCCGGCAACCACCGTAAATCCGAAAACGTGGAACCAATGTTTGTGGACC
This sequence comes from uncultured Verrucomicrobiae bacterium, assembly GCA_963755515.1. Lineage (GTDB taxonomy): Bacteria > Verrucomicrobiota > Verrucomicrobiia > Limisphaerales > UBA11358 > UBA11358. The sequence goes on from CAVWKA010000005.1 coordinate 146,066, forward strand.
TTCTTAAAACTCATCTTCATCGCGTCCCAAAAGTCCATTTGTTTGTCTATGATCAGCGGCAACGTGAATTGCCAGCTCACCGTCAAATAAACCGCCGGAATTATCCCAATCAGTGCATAGGGCAAAACTCCCGCCAAAGCCGGCCAAACCTGGGACATCGTCTGATGCGCTTCAGCCGGTGCTCCTTGCATCTGATAAAACAGCGGCACCACTCTGCCAAAATAGATTATTTTAGCCGGGATCATGCTGAGCGTGGCCAAAAATACCGCGACGAAATTACCGAGAAAAAGCTGTGAAAATGCCCTTTGAAATCCGACGAACATCTCGCCGACGCCGGCGGCGCGCCCGCGCATTCGCTGGATGAAAACATAAAAAATACCGCCCAACAGCGGACCGTTAACCAGCCCAAGAATGACTTGAATCATCGTGCCGCTGCCAATCTCAAATCCCTCCGTGCGCTGCAATTCCGTGGGCACCGATTTGGCCATGATGACGCCGATGATTGCGCTGGCCGCGAAAATAATCACCATGCCCAGCAAAAAAACAACAAACAGCGTCCCCATGTCGCTCTTGAACAGGTTCCAGCCGCGGCTGACGCACGCGCCAATGTCCAATTCGTAATCCCGTTCAGCCCAATCGCCCGGCGCAACTTCCGGCGCGGGAACGTGTGGACCGAAAATGTCCGCGAATTCTGGAAACGTCGAAAGGGTGCGAAACGCCGCGTCGTTCTCCGCCTTCGCCGAAGACTGTGCGTTAAGCCGCCCTTCGGAAATCCATTTGCGCATGTCTTCCGCCAATATCGGGCCGTATTCCTTCCCGTCGCCGCCGATGATGGTGTACATAGTCGTTTTCCTTTATTTTTATTCCCACTCACGGATCCCATCGCAAAGAATCGAGTTGGGATTGGTTCACCGTTTGAACACTGCCGTCAGCCAAAGCCACTGCGAAAATCCGCCCATTCCTGAAATGCGAACTCATGATTTCCCGCCCGCCGCTGGCATTCCACCCACTGTCCGATTCAAAAATCATCACAGTTTCCGGATTGACCTTGTCTTCGGCCATGCCATCAAGCTTTGCGTTAAATGCGAAATCAGACCTGCCGGGGTTTCCGCCAGGATATTGAAATGCCTTTTCAGAAACAACGAAGGGTTTAATCGCATCGCACCACGTCGCCGCAGGCGGCAAACTGTTTGTATGATCGCTCGAATACATCCTGATCGCCAACGCCAATTGCTTTTCGCTATTGACACAATTAATTTCCTGCGCCCTTTGCTTGGCCGCGGCCAATGCCGGCAAAAGCATCGCTGCAAAAATTGGAATCATGAAAACGAACAGCGCGGAAACTATCATCCCGGCCAGCGCCAGGCCAAATCCTTTCAGTTTTCCGCCGCTGCCTTGGATTTTGACAATCGCGATGATTCCCAGAATCAACCCGATGAGCGCTGTCACACCGCAAGTGAACAGCCCCAGGATTCCGAATACCAGTGAAGTGATGGCCAACGCGCTGGTTTTGGCGGGGATGGTATTTGGCAGCGGCGGCATGGTTTGATCGGTCATGGATTTCTTCTGTGTTCTTTGGTTCTAATCCATTCGCTTCAGCCGTGCAAGCTGATTTGAGTTACGAATTCCTGACGAACAATTTGCCCGGCAACTGCCGCACCAGTCGTTTCATTTCCAGGCTCAGCAATGCCACGCTCACCGCCGAACTCGGCAAATGGCTTTCCCGGATGACTTCGTCAATGCTCCGTTCTTCGCCGTCCAGGGCGTCATAAACCTTTTGCTCGCTTACGGACAGTTCCATCGCGGGCAGAGTTCCGGTTTCCCTCAGCGGCGGCGGCTTGTTGGACGAAGGAAATAAATACTCGAACTCGCTCAAAATATCCTCGGCGTCTTCGCAAAGCTTGGCCCCCTTTTTTATCAAATCATGACAACCTTTGCTGCGCGGCGAATCAATCCTGCCCGGCACCGCGAAAACCTGCCGCCCGTATTCGGTGGCAAAATTCGACGTAATCAGCGCGCCGCTGTGCAGGTCCGCTTCCACCACCACCGTGCCCAGCGTCATTCCGGCCACGATGCGATTGCGGATGGCGAACGACTGTTTGTCCGCCTTGCGATTGAATGGGAATTGCGTGAGCACCGCCCCGCTTTCCGCGATGCGTTGGAACAAGTCCTTGTTTTCCGGCGGAAAAACAATGTTGATCCCGGTGCCCAAAACACAAACCGTCCGGCCTTTGGCCGCGAGGGCCCCTTGATGCGCCGCCGTGTCAATGCCCCGCGCCCCGCCGCTCACCACCGTCACCCCGACATAGGCCAGTTGATACGCCAGCTTGCGCGCCGTTTCGATGCCGTAATGCGTCGTTTGCCGCGAACCGACCATTGCCACGGCGTTCTTGTCCCTCGCCGTTAATTCGCCCTTGACGTAAAGCACCAGCGGCGGGTCGTAAATCTCCCGAAGTATCGCCGGATAATTCTCATCGGACGAAATCAATACGTGACAGCCAAAATCGGAAATGCGTCTCAACTCCCCGGCCAGGTCAACGGATTTTTCCCAATTGGCTATCGCCTCGGCGGTTTCGTCGCCGATGTTGCGCACGCGAAGCAATTGGGATTTGGAAGCCGCGAGAATTTTTTGGGGTTCGCCGAAATGTTCGAGCAACAAACGGGCGCGCACCGGCCCGACGTGTTCAATCAGGTTCAACGCGATGAGGGCTTCGCGGAAATCCACACGGATTAAATAGCCCCTGCCAATGTTCGCTGCAAGAACTGTTTCGTCCCCGCGGAAATTACTTCGCCGCCGGAGCAGCTGGGGCCGCCTTTTCTTCCTTCTCGCGCACGAGCGTGGCGCCTTTGCCCAGCCGTTTGCGCAGATACGTCAACTTGGCGCGGCGCACTTGGCCCTGGCGTTCAACTTCAATTTTATCCACGCGCGGCGAATGCACCGGAAAAATGCGCTCCACGCCTTCGCCGTAGCTGATGCGCCGGACGGTGAACGTCTCATTCATGCCCCTCCCGCGTTTGCCGATGACGACACCCGCGAAAATCTGGATGCGTTCCTTGTCGCCTTCGACAACTTTGGTATGCACTTTCACCGAATCGCCGACCCCGAACTTCGCGTCGTCTTTGCGAAACTGTTCCGATTCAATTTTTTTCAACAATTCCTGGTTCATAAATTCATTTCAATAAATCCGGACGGCTTTCTCTCGTCCGCTTCTTCGCTTGTTCGCGCCGCCACTTCTCAATTTCGGCGTGATTGCCGGAAACCAAAACGTCCGGCACCTTCATCTCCCGAAACTCCGCCGGGCGCGTGTATTGCGGATACTCCAGCAACCCGTGGCTGAATGATTCGTCGTGCGAACTTTCGTCGTCGCCCAACACCCCGGGCAACAGCCGCGCCACCGCGTCAATCACCACCATCGCGGGAAGCGCCCCGTTCGTCAAAACGTAATCGCCGATGGATAATTCATCGTCCGCCAGCCCTTCGCGCACCCGCTCGTCAAAACCCTCATAATGGCCGGTGACCAGCAGCAAATCCGGCTGTCCGGCCAGTTCCGCCGCGATGGCCTGGCTGAACCTTCGGCCACCCGGCGACAGCAAAATGACCCGGCTTGGCTCCCGTCGCAAACTTTCGACCGCTTCAAAAATCGGCTCCGGCTTCATCAACATCCCCGGACCGCCGCCAAACGGTCGGTCGTCCACCGTCTTGTGCCGGTCATGTGTCCATTCGCGCAGGTCATGGATTTTCAAATCCAACAAACCATTCTTTCGCGCGCGCTTGATGATGCTTTCATCCAGCGGCCCCGCGAACATCGCCGGAAACAAAGTGAGCACGTCTATTTTCACTGCATCCTCATCCTCAAATGAGGCCGACGATGACGCCGCTCATCTTTTGTCCTCAATAATTTCCACAGAACAGCGCAGTCCTTTCTTCGCGCCGCCCGCCAAAAGCAGTGAACGAATCGCGTTAATCGTCACCCCCTGCCGTCCAATGATTTTTCCCACGTCTTCAGGATCCAGCCGCAATTCATACATCGTCACCCCCGCGCGCTCAACCGGCGTTACCGTCACCGCCTCGGGCTTTTGCACGAGTCCTTTGACGACATATTCGAGGAACTCTTGCATTCAAATCAACTCGCCGCCGGGGCGACGGCCTTGCCGGCCTTCTTGATGAAGCTGGCCACGGTGTCGCTGGGCTGCGCGCCCTTGCTCAGCCAATACTTCGCGCGATCCAGGTTGAGCGTGAAATTATCCCCCTTCTTCAAAGGCTGGTAAGTCCCGATTTCCTCAATAAACTTCCCGTCACGGGGACTGCGGCTGTCGGCCACCACGATGCGGAAGGCCGGCAGGTTCTTGGTGCCGACACGTTTCATGCGAATTTTTACTGCCATAAATTTATCAAAAGAGCAGGGAAAATATCATTTGCGCGCGGGTTTGCAAGCACTGATTTTTGGATTTCCTCCCTGCCCTTTTGGCCGATTCGAGGGCGTTTGAGGAAAAACCATGGCCGCGCGGCGGGGCCAAATTGCGATGGGCGAAAAAATAAATTGAAAAAGATTGCCTGCACCCGGAAACTAACCCCGTGAGCCAGCCGTATGAGGAAATCCTGGAGGGCGCCGCCTTCCCCCGCTCCGCGCCCGATCCGCGGCACGAAATCATTTGCGACCGCCTCCATTCGGCGGTGAACGCCAGCGTCGCCAACATTTCCACCGCTCAATTGCTCACGCCCCGCACAAAAATCCAGGTCGCCCGCTCCACAGCCCTTCGTCCCGACCTCGCCCTCATCATGGTCGCCACTCAAAGGCTCTTTTTAGCCGTCGAAATCATCGCTCGCGGCGACCACAACGCCGATACCGTGGTGAAAAAGGAGGTTTATGAAAAAATCCGCGTCCCCCGTCTCTGGATGGTTGACCCGCGCTATGACAACGTCGAAATTTATCACAGCACCGAATTCGGCCTGCAATTAAAGGGCATCCTGGCCGGCCGCGAAATTTTGACGGAGCAATTGCTTCCCGAATTTCAAATGGTCATCTCCGAAATATTCGCCATGCCGCGCGCTTGATTTTTTTGAACTCAGCGTTAGTGTTACTGTTACAGTAGAAAGGAAAGGAATAACAATTATGAAAAAAATGATATTAACGCTTGCCGCCGGAATTTTCCTGGCGGCAACGGCCGGACGCGCGCTGGCCGCCGATCCTGTCACCATCACCGGAACCATGGTTTGCGGCAAATGCACCCTGCACCTCACCAAAGAGTGCCAAAACGTCGTCGAGGTCGCTCAGGGAACTAACACGGTGTATTATTTTCTCGAAATGAATGACGTGAGCAAAGCCGCGCATGACCCGATTTGCGACCCGGGTTCTTCAGAAAAAGTCACCGTGACCGGCACCGTCGAGGTAAAGGACGGCAAGGAAGTCATGACGCCGGCCAAAATCGTAGTGCTGAAGTCTTAAAATTGGAATGGAAGAGGGCATCTTTTCCATCTTCCATCTTCTATCTTCGTTCCCCGCCTTTTGTGGCCCGGCGGTTAAACTCCACGGCGTCCGCATAGCGCACGCTGCTGCCGCCAAATATATCCAGCGCCGAGCCGATGGTCAGATCCACTTTGCCGCCACTCAGCCGCGTGACCTCTTCCAAATCGGCCAGTGAATTCGCCCCGCCGGCGTAGGTCGCCGGTATGGAAGTCCAGCTCCCGAGTTTTTCCACTAATTCGCGGTCAATGCCTCGGCACAAACCCTCTACATCCACGGCGTGAACCAAATATTCAGCGCAAAAATCGGACAATTTTCGCAGCGTTTCAGCGTTCACCTCCAACTCGGTGAACTTCTGCCACCGGTCGGTGACCACAAAATAAGCAAGACCGCCAGACGTCCGGCTTTGGATCTTGGGTTTTGGGCTCTGCTTCCGGCAACTCAAATCCAGCACCAGCCGCTCTCTGCCAATGCCTTTGACCAGTTCCTTCAACCGTCCCCAATCCACACGGCCTTCGCGGAAGACCCAACTCGTCACGATGACATGCGACGCCCCGGCATCGAGCCAATCGCTGGCGTTTTGGGCGTTCACCCCGCCGCCCAGTTGCAAACCGCCCGGATACGCCGCCAGCGCCGCGCGGGCTTCGGTCTCGTTCCCGGGGCCAAGCTGAATGACGTGCCCGCCGGCCAAACCGTCGCGCTTGTAGCGTTCCGCAAACCAGGCGGCGGATTTTTCGGAAATAAAATTTGTCCGCAGATGGGCCTCGCCCAGCGTGCCGCCGACGATTTGTTTCACTTTGCCCTCATGCAGATCAATGCATGGACGAAACATGGCGTTCAAAGTAAAGCGCCCGATGAGACGCGGAAAGCCCAAACGACGAAGCCGTGGGAGCGTGCAATCTGCCTGAACGTGACAATCCGGAAAACTTTTCGCTTTTCCCATTAAAAAATTTGACGAAATGCGGCGGAAGTAGAATCTTGTCGGGCTAGTCATTGAAAAAGTTGTCATTCAAACTCAGGCCGTGGCTCGTCGTTGTCGCCTTGCTCGGTGGTTTCATCTGTTCCACGAATGCCAATCCCTACGGATTGGATTCGCGCCCCTCCGTCGGCCCATTTCTAAATGGCGCCATGCCCGAAATTGCCCCCGCCATCTCCGGAAATTGGTCGGCGGTTGACGCCTTCCCGAATTTGCTGTTCACCAATTCAGTCGGCCTTACCTCCGTGCCCGGCACAGACCTGCTTTGCGTCTGGGAACGCGAAGGCCGCATCTGGACCTTTGAAAACTCCCCCGGCGTCACCCAAAAAAAACTTGTCCTGGATATCCACAATCAGTGCCAGGGATGGGACGATTCCGGCCTGCTCGGCGTGGCATTTCAGGCCGGTTTTCCCACCAACCATTACATCTTTGTCTATTATACCTGGGTCAAGCCCGGGACCGTCGTCGGCGACGCCTACACCCGCCCCCCTCAGGCGGTGCCTGACACCTACCACGACCGGCTCTCGCGCTTTACACTCGACGCCAACGGCGTCGCCATTCCCGGCTCGGAGACGGTCCTGATTGATTTGTTGGATGACACGATTTGGCACCACGGCGGCGGAATGTTTTTTCATCCCAAAAACGGGTTCCTCTACCTGACCATCGGAAACAATGCCACCCCCGACAACGACCAGATCATCAATCGAAGCCTGTTCGGCGGCGTCCTGCGGTTGGACGTTGACTGCCGCGGCGGCAACATCAGCCATCCGATTCCACGCCAGCCGCTCAACGGCCATACCGCGCATTATTTTATTCCCAACGACAATCCGTTCGTCGGCGGAACCAATGCCCTCGGCGAAACCAACGTCCTCGATGAATTTTTTTGCCTCGGCCTCCGCAGCCCGCATCGCATGACGTATGACCCGGGAACGGGCAGGATCTTTATCGGTGACGTCGGTGACAGCGCGCGCGAGGAGGTGGACATCATTGAGCCGGGCGAAAAGGGCCTGAATTTTCAATGGCCTTACTGCGAAGGCAAACTCGGCACCATGAAGCTCCCCTGCATCGGCATCAGCCGCGGCCCGGTCCTCGATTATCCGCACACCGACGGCCGCGCCATCATCGGCGGATACGTCTATCGCGGCAAAAAATTCGCGCGCGACCTCGGCGGCAAATATATCTTTGGCGACAATGTCTTTCGCACGGTTTGGGCCATGGACGAAACCACCACGCCGGACAGCAAAACGCTTCTCGCTGTCATGCCCAAGGGCACCGGGCCAAATTCCGGCTCCGATTACACCGGCCTTTCCTCTTTTGGCACCGATGCCAACGGCGAAATTTATTTTTGCCAGATGAGCAGCATCGGCGGGCATATTTATACGCTCGCCCGCGGCGGCCCTCCGCCCCCAACACATCCCATTCCCAAATTGCTGTCACAAACCGGTGTGTTTTCCGATTTAAAAACCATGACGCCGGCCAGTTTCCTGATTCCCTATGACGTCAACACCCCGCTTTGGTCCGATGGCGCGGCCAAGTCCCGCTGGATCGCTTTGCCGGACCATTCCCAAATCCATTTCTCGAACACACGCGAATGGAAATTCCCCGACGGGACCGTTTTCGTGAAAACTTTTTCATTGCCCGTGGATGATGCCAATCCGAAAATCCTTCGCCGGCTCGAAACCCGCTTGCTCGTGCGCGACACCAACGGCGCCGTCTATGGCGCCAGCTACAAATGGCGGCCGGATGATTCCGATGCCGACGTCGTCAACGCCGGCATCACCGAACCTATTCAAATCAAGACCACCACCGGCGCGCGCATCCAAAACTGGTTTTTCCCCGGCAAGCAGGATTGCTTGACCTGCCACACGCCGCAATCCGGCGGTGTCCTCGGCGTCAACACCCGCCAACTGAACCGCCATTTCACCTACCCCAACGGCGTCACCGACAATCAGCTTCGCGCGCTCAACCATATTCATGTCTTTGATGCCGTGCTCCATGAAGAACAAATTTCGCAAATGGACCAATTGGTTGCCATCACAAACACTGACGCCCCTTTGGATTTGCGCGCCCGCTCCTACCTCGACGCCAATTGCGCGCAATGCCATCGTCCCGGCGGTGTCGGCGCTTTTTTCGACACGCGATTTGACACGCCGCTCGGCCAGCAGGGACTCATCAACGGTCCCGTCGCCAACCCCCTGGGTATTTCCGGCGCTAAAATCATCGTGCCTGACGACCCATCCAAATCCGTATTGTTCCATCGCATCAACGAGCTCGGCGATTCCCAAATGCCCCCGCTTGCGCGCAATGTCATAGACACCAACGCCGTTGCCACCATTGACGCGTGGATCCGTTCGCTGCCCCTGACCCATTCGTCCCTGCCCCAAAACTGGTTGCACGCCAATATCGGCGACGTGGGCAAAAAAGGCGACGCCAACTATTTGGACGGCCGCTTCAACGTCATCGCCTCCGGCGCCGATATCTGGGGCACCAACGACGGATTCCATTTTGCCTGCACTTCCCTGGATGGCGACGGCCAGATTGTCGCGCGCGTCATGGCCATGCAATACACCGACCCCTGGGCCAAGGCCGGCGTCATGTTCCGTGAAGGTCTTGGGACTGGCGACAAATATGCCACCATCGTCGTCACCGCCGGCGGCGCTTCCGCTTACCAATGGCGTCCGTCTGAAAACACCGCCGGCCGCAACACCGACGGCCCCACCGTCAATTTCCCGTTTTGGCTTAAGCTCGTCCGCGCGGGCGACACGTTCTCCGGTTATGTCTCCCCCGACGGCCTCACCTGGCATCGCGTGGACGATATCTCTGTCCCCATGGCGAAAAAAATTTACGTCGGCCTCGCCGTCAGTGCCCACAACAAAACCCTGTTGAATTCGGCATTGTTCGACCACGTTCAAGTTTCACCGTAGAGGTGGTCGGCTTGCCTCCGTTCCCGCCTCGACAAATCACGGAAATTTCCTAAATTTAAGGATTGTTTCGATTTGCCGCGCTATTCGCAGCATTTGAAAATCGTAAATCGTAAATCATCAATGAACAAACCTTTGGTCATCGCCGGGCAGAATCTTCCGGTCCCGCCTCATCCTCGGCACGGGAAAATTCTCGTCGCCCGAAGCCATGCGCGATGCCCTCGCCGCCAGCGGCGCGGAAATGGTCACCGTCGCCCTGCGCCGCGCCGATTTGACCGGCAAAGGCGATCCCTTCGCGAACATTTTGGAGTTCATTGATCCAAAACGATTTCTCTGCTGCCCAATACCAGCGGCGCGATGAATGCCGAGGAAGCCGTCCGCCTGGCCCGCCTCGCCGCCGCCGCCGGCCTGCCCAAATGGGTGAAGCTCGAAATCCATCCCGACCCCCGCTACCTGCTGCCCGACCCCGTCGAAACCTTTCGTGCGGCGGAATCCCTCGTCAAGGAAGGGTTCACCGTGCTGCCCTACATCAACGCCGACCCGGTTCTGGCGAAACGCCTCCAAGACGTCGGCGTGGCCACCGTCATGCCCCTTGGCTCGCCCATCGGCTCCAATCGCGGCATCCAGACACGCGACCAGATTCGCATCATCATCGAACAGGCCACCGTGCCGGTCGTCGTGGATGCCGGTCTCGGCGCGCCCAGCCATGCCGCCGAAGCGATGGAAATGGGCGCCGACGCCGTGCTCGTGAACACCGCCATCGCCGTCGCAAACGACCCGAATAAGATGGCCGTCGCATTCAAGATGGCCGTCGAGGCCGGACGCGCCGCGTTCGAATCCGGCTTGACCGCGGAAAATGAAACCGCCAGCGCAACCAGCCCGTTGACGGCTTTTTTGGACTGATTCTCGATTTTTTATGAGCGCAAAAATTTTGTCCGCCTCCCGCGCGCCGGCAAATCCTCTCCGCCGCCAATAAGTCGCGTGTTCTCGTCCTCGGCGACGTCATGCTGGACCACTTCATCTGGGGAAGCGTGGCCCGGATTTCGCCCGAAGCGCCCGTGCCCGTCCTGGATTTCGAGCGTGAGAGCTTCATGCCCGGCGGCGCGGCCAATGTGGCGCGCAACCTCGCCGCCCTCAACGTCTCCGCGGAAATTTTCGGCGCGGTCGGCGATGACGACGCGGCTCGACGGTTGAAGAAACTTTTGACCGCGCAAATGGTCGGCTTGTCCAGGCCTCGTTTCCAATCCCGCCCGCCATACCAGCGTCAAAACGCGCGTCGTCGCCCATAAACAACAGGTCGTGCGCATTGACCGCGAGACGCGCGACGGCCTGGATGCCAAGCTGACGGCCAAATTGTTGCGCGCGCTGAAATCAAAGCTCAAGGACGCCGACGCCCTCATCATCGGCGATTACGGCAAGGGAGCCGTCACGCAACCGCTGTTGAATGAAATCAAATCGCTCTGCCGCGGGCGCGGCATTTGGCTGAGCCTCGACCCCAAGCCGGTGCATCGTTTGGACTTGAGCGGCCTGTCCCTCATCACGCCAAACCGCAAGGAAACTTTTGAACTGGCGGATTTGCCCGATGAAACCCGCCAGCGACAATCCGCTCGCCGACCAAAACCTCATGCGCGCCGCCGATTTTCTCCTCAATGAATTGCGCCCCGCGCTCCTGCTCATCACCCTCGGCGAGTTGGGCATGCTCCTTTGCCAGCGCGGCCAAAAGCCCTTTCACATCCCCACCGTCGCGCAGGAAGTGTTCGACGTTTCCGGCGCGGGCGACACCGTGATTGCAACGTTCACCCTCGCAATCACGGCGGGCGCGTCGCCGGTCGAAGCCGCAATTCTGGCCAATCACGCCGCCGGTATCGTCGTCGGCAAAATCGGCACCGCCACGCCGTCCACCGAGGAATTGCTCAAAAGTTTTACAACCCGTTAAGCCGCCCGGACTGCTTGATCAAAACTCCATGTCACTGATAATTCCATATGGGTCGTATCCGTCCTCTTCGTCCCATTTCCCCTCCCCTTGATGGATGGATCTTGAGGCCGATGATCAATCACCCGGCAATTAGAGAAATGAAAATCACCGTCGCAACCATCCGCGCCATGAAAAGCCGCGGCGAAAAAATCGCCTCGCTCACCGCCTACGATTTCCCCACCGCAAAACTTCTCGATGAAGCCGGCGTGCCGATGATTCTGGTCGGCGATTCGGTCGGCATGGTCGTGCTCGGCTATCCCGATACAACCCACGTGACCATGCCCGAAATGGAGCACCATGTCCGCGCGGTTTCCCGCGCAAAACCAACTTCCCTCCTCGGCGCGGACTTGCCGTTCAAAAGTTACCAAACCGTCAAAAACGCCGTCGCCAATTCAAAAAAACTCGCCGCCGCCGGCGCGGAATTTGTCAAGGCCGAAGGCGGACGGGAGATTCTGCCGCAAGTCCGCGCCATCATCGTCGCCGGTATCCCGTTTTGCGGCCATCTGGGAATGTTGCCGCAGCACGTTCGTGAAGAAGGCGGCTACCACGTCAAAGGCAAAAGCGAAAATGAGCACCTGCAACTGCTCGAAGATGCCAGGCTGCTGGAAGAAGCCGGCGCCTTTGCCATCGTTTTGGAATTGGTCACGCCCGCCGTCGCCAGGGAGATTTCAAACTGTATTTCCATTCCGACAATCGGAATCGGCAGCGGCGCGGATTGCGATGGGCAAATCCTGGTGACCACCGATCTCATCGGGTTGTTTCCGTGGTTTCGTCCCCGCTTTGTGAAACCACGCGCCGATTGCGCCGGCCAAATCAAGTCCGCCGTCGCCGCCTGGAAAAATTCCGTCGAATTGCCGGAAAAAAGGAAATGATGCTAACGTTTTGGATGTTGCCTTGTCGAAATCCTCGATGAGATTTTACGCCGTCATCTTGATTTTGGCATCGGCCGCCGGTTGTGCGTCCCGCTCCGGGACGCAGCAACAGCAGGCGTTTCTAGCCGGCCAAAACGCCGCCCTTCGCCAGGAGCAGGAATCCCAGTCCGTCACCGTCATCGGGCCTGTCCAGAATCCTCACGTCCCCTGGGTCGTGGGCTTGACGCTGGCGCAGGCGATCGCCACGGCCGATTACATCGGCACGAGCGCCCCGCGCACCATTACCATCACGCGCAACGGCGAAAAAGCGGTGCTGGACCCGAAAGTTCTGCTGCAAGGCGCGGACGTGCCGCTCGACGCCGGTGACATTGTCGAAGTTGAGCCGTAACCGCCTGCTTGCCGCTCCATGGGAGTTCCAGAAAAACTGTAGCCGCGTCATTTCCTTCTGGTTCGCTTTGACTGCAACATAACCTCTGGCGCAGCCGCCAACTAAAACCCGTAGGGGAAATGGCGCTTAGTTAGGATACAAAACTTTGGTACGCAATGACATGCCTGGATGCCGCTGATCAGCGCCGTAGGTGCGGAATATTTGTAGAAATCGGACAATAGTAATATTCCAGCTCCGTAGGTGCGGCATCTTCTGCCACGTAACATGGTCTGCCAAAATGTGTTATGCGAATGACTTCTTAACCCCAAACCTGCTGAAATTTCTTTTTAGCTTGGACAACCTTTGTCCCACCCCCTCTGCCAGGATTGTCGCGAAGAAAGGCAAATTATGACGACAATCAATATCACAAATCAACAACTCGAACTGGGGCTGGCTGGCCTCAAAATCTCCGCCGCTCCCCCGCTAGGCCGCGTCGCCCGCGCCAACTGGTGGTTCGCGCAAATGCGCGGCGTCGTTGGCCAGGCGATGGATTGGAGCCTCCCCGCCGAACCGCGCCCGGAGCAGGTCTGGATCCCCGGCGCGACCCGCGAAATCAACGTGTGAGCGTCCCATGAACCGTCTCCGGAGCGCGGGTCTGCGACCCGCAGCAACTTCCTCAAGCAGAAGAAGTATGGAGCAAACGATAGCGCGCGAGAAACTCGGCCATCGCTGCGGCTCACAGAGCCGCGCTCCGGTGGCGCCTGGCGGTTCATGGTCGCAATGCATGCGAAAACAATTGAAAAGGAAGCTTCCCAAGTCCGCCCTCCGCGCGGCAACCACAACCGCGTCCGTCTCCACCCGGTTTCGATGCGACTCGCGCCGGTTATTTTTCGGAATAACCGGCGCGCACAAATTCACGCACCACCGCCATTTCCGCTTCACCGTAAATGGTGTGGTCTTTGGGAAATTCGCGCCAAAGAATGTCGAAGCCGGCCGCCTTCAATCGCTGCGTCTGTTGGCGCACTTCCGCTATCGGAATCAACGAATCAAATTCGCCATGCGTCAGCAGCAGCCGCTGTTGCCGCGCCACCGGCGATGCCTCTTTTAACAACTGTTCCACCTCAAATATCCAGCCGCTGATGCCCACCAGTCCCGCCAGCTTGTGCGGATATCGCAGGCCCGCGTCCACCGTCATCAGGCTGCCTTGCGAAAAGCCGCCCAGGGTCATTTGTTCGGGCGCAAAACCGTTGGCGCGCAATTCATTCAGCATCTCAAACAGCAATTTGCGGCTGCGCAATATCCCCGGCTTCACGTCCCCCGGATAATCGAACCAGGAAAATCCCTCGTAGTATTCGTCCGGCGCGTTGACAAGCAGATAATTCAACCACGGCAAATCCAGGACCTCGGGCAGCCAGCGATAGCCCTCGATGCTGTCGCCGAGGCCGTGGAGCATCACCATCAATCGCCGGGAATCTTTTTGCGGGGCGGAAATCAATTCGGAATGCAGCACGGTCATTTTTGAGATTTCAATTTCGCGGCTTCGGCGTCCAGCCAGTCTTCCAGTTCCTGTCGCTGGCTGTCCGTCAGCCGCGCGTCGGCATGGATCAAGGTGTATTTTTTCAATGGCATTTCATCGTAACCGATTTCATCGCTCATGTCCTCCAGCTTCCGCGCCGCCCGCAGCGGATTGTCCACCGGCCAAGCCGAGAGGTTCAGATGCCCCCGCCCCCGCTCCACGTCGCTCGCAATCAGCCATGACACCGGTGCGACATGCGAATACCACGGCCAGCGCGTTTCATCCGAATGGCAATCATAACAGGCCGCGCGCAACAGTGCCGCGACTTCGGGCGGCGCGTTGGTGATCGGAAAACTGCTCTTTACCGGCGGATTGACGTGCGGAGCGTTGGCCAATTGCAGCAAGGCGAATGCGACAACCGGCGTGGCCACGATCCATTGAATTCTTTTTCTCATTCGATGAGATGCGCCAAAAGATAAAAAAGTTCCGCCACAAGGCAACGGATGACGCCTTCCATCTTCGCTAAACTTTCGACCCCCCAACCGCATTGAACATTTCTCTGGCGATAATCCCGTCAGCCACCTTCGTCACCCCGCCAGTCATCCGGATGGAAAATCCGTCGCCGATCTCGATCTGGATTTTTCCGCCAGGCATGTGGACGGTGACGTCCCGGTCAACGAGGCCAAGCCGATGAGCCACCGCCGCCGCGGCGCCGCTGCTGCTGCCGCTCGCCAGCGTGTACCCGGCCCCGCGCTCCCAAATCTCAATCTGGATGTTTTGACGGTCCAGAACTTTGAGCAATTGCACGTTCGTGCGATTGGGAAAACGCGCGTGCGTTTCCAATAATGGCCCGATTTGTTTTGCAAAATCCGGGCTGATTTTCGGCAGGGGCAGGACGCAATGCGGATTGCCAATGGTGGCGGCGCAGAAATTATACCGTTCGCCGCGCAGATGAATCGGCTCGTTGACGACCTCGCGTCGCGGCCCGGCCACCGGGATCTCGTCGCTCCAAAAGCTGACGTTGCCCATTTCGACGCGCACCGTCTGGCCTTTTTCCAAAACCGTCGAGTGAACGATGCCGCCCCGCGTCTCAATTTTAAATTCGCCGTTGCTCACAACCTTCTTGTCCCATAAATACCGCGAAAAAATCCGCAGACCGTTTCCGCTTTTCTCCGCTTCGCTCCCATCCGGATTAAAAATGCGCAGGGCGCATTTCGCCTTTTTGGATGGCAAAGGCCCAAGCAAAATTCCGTCCGAGCCGATGCCAAAATTTCGGTGGCAAATGGTCTGGACCTGCTCCGGCGTCAGCGGCGACGGCCAATCCTTGGGATGGAGAACGATATAATCGTTGCCCAGCGCGTGATATTTTGAAAACGCAAAACGCATTGGGAGAAAATACCCGACATTTTCTCCGCTACAAAGCGCAAATCCCGTGTATCCGTCCGTCGGGATCATCGAAAAGTGTCGCTCCCAATAATCTCCTTCAAATCCCCAACCCCCTCCTTCTCCATCCTCAAAACAAGGTCGCACACTATCTCTTTGGCGAGGCCGGGGCCTTCAAAGACCAGCCCCGTATAAATCTGGACCAGGCTCGCCCCGGCGGAAATCTTTTCCCACGCGTCGTCAGCGTTGAAGATGCCGCCAACGCCAATGATGGGCAATTTCCCGCGCGTCTGTTTGAAGATATGCCGGATGATCTCGGTGCTCCGGGCGCGCAGCGGCTTCCCGCTCAGGCCGCCGGTTTCCGAATAAATCTTTTCGAGGTTCATGTCTCTGGTGTGGGGACGCGAGAGGGTGGTATTGGTGGCGACAATCCCGGATATGTCATGGGTCGTCGCCAACTCCAAAACTTCGTCAATCGCTTCATTGGAAAGGTCAGGCGCGATTTTAACCAGAATCGGTTTGAGAGATGGAGCGCCCGTCGCCGGGCGTTGCGCGTCGCGGATCGCCGCTAGGATTCCGGCCAGCGCCGGCTTGTCCTGCAAGTCCCGCAGGCCGGGCGTGTTCGGCGAACTGACGTTGACCACAAAAAAATCGGCGCTCTCCCGCAAGGCGCGAAATGATTTGGCGTAATCTTCCGCCGCTTTTTCCAACGGCGTGATTTTTGATTTGCCCAAATTGATCCCCACCGGATGCCTCGGCCAGCAACCGGATCTTTTCCATTCGGCAAGATTCCGGGCCATCGCTTCCGCGCCGGGATTATTGAAGCCCATGCGGTTGACGATGGCGCCGTCGCGGACGGCTCGAAAGATTCGCGGCCGGGGATTGCCGGGTTGCGCGTGCCAGGTCACACCGCCCAGTTCGCAAAAACCAAACCCGAGTTTTTCCCAAATCGGAACGGCATCGCCCGCTTTGTCCATGCCGGCCGCCAGGCCGACAGGGTTGGGGAACTTCAGCCCAAAAAGCTCGATTGGCAATTCCGGCGCCGGAAAAAACCTTTCCACCGCGCCGCGTACGAGTTTGCTGTGGCTCGCCCTCGCAAGGAGCCGCAAAGTGAAATCGTGGGCGCGTTCCGCGTCCTGGACGAAAAGAACGGGCCGGACAATTTTGTGATAGAGCCAATTCACCTGAAAAACCGCGCTCAGGTTGCCAGCTTTTGGCCGGAATTTCCAAACTTATTCAAGGCGCCCCCACCGATGAATTTCCGCGTGGCTGTCTGCGAATGTGACCGCCCCGGAGCTTGCGTGAAGTCGGACGGGACATTTCAGGCAAATACAATCTTCGTCGTCGTTTCCTTTTCATCCCAGCCGCGCGTCGGCTCGGCGGTGACGGACGAAATGTCCTTGATGGAAATCTGCCGGCCCACGCGTTCGCGGGTTTTTCACTTCGACCTGCGCCGGGTCGCAGGTCTGCTGGCTGATTTTCTGGTGCGGCGCGGGTTTGTAGCGGACGTAAAGCATCTTCGGCGTGTCCGGCGCGAAATACAGGATGCGCGATTTTTCCGGGATGCACGAATACGCCTTGTTCAGGATCGAGCCGCCGAACGTGAATCGCTTCAGATAACTCGCGTCGCGGTCGGTGTAGGCGCAGGTGAACACGCGCTCGCGCTCCGGCAGGCCGCAATAAAACAATTCCTGCCCCGACGAACAATTTCTCCGGCAGTTCGGTGACCTTGTAGGTGCCGTCCTTGAACACCAGCAGCACCTTGTCGAACTTCGTGCATTCCAGCTTTGAATTCCTCGCCGTTGACTTTGTAGCCAACGTAGCCGCTCTCGCGGTCGTAGCTGACCTTGAACGCCTTGAACGCCACGGCCTTCGCGTCCACTTCCTCGTGCCGCGGCGGATTTCGTGGTCAGGCGCGGATATTGCGGGCCGTATTTTTCCAGCAACGCCTCGAGATGGCCGATGACATATTTCGGTGAGGTTCTTCAGATTCTTGCGCGTCTCGTCCAGTTCCGCCTTCGTCCTCTCCATCTCCTCGCGGTGCTTGTTGATGTCGAACAGCGAAATGCGGCGGATGCGGACCTGCAACAGCTTTTCCACGTCCGCGTCCGCCAGCTCGCGGATCAGCTGCTTCTTGAAGGGCTTGAACCCGTCATAAACCGCCGCGATCACGGCTTCGTTCGTCTTGCACTTCTCGATCGCCTTGTAAATGCGTTCCTCGATGAAGATGCGTTCCAGCGTGCGGTAATGCAGTTCGTCGAGCAGTTGCTTCTCGCGCAACTCCAGTTCGCGCTTGAGGATGGCGACGAGCTGGTCCGTGTTCTCGCGCAGCACCTCGCTCACGGTCAGCTCCACCGGGCGGTTGTTTTTGATGACGACGATGCGGCTGGCGATGGTCGTCTCGCAATCGGTGAAGGCGTAGAGCGCATCCACCATTTTTTCCGCATCCACGCCGGCCGGGCATTTGATCTCGATCTCGACTTTTTCCGACGTGAAATCATTGATGGATTTCACCTTCAACTTGCCCTTCCGCGTCGCGTCTTCAATCGAGGCGATGAGCGAGTCCGTCGTGGTGGTCGGCGGGATTTCCGTGATGAGCACGGTGGATTCGTCCTTCACCTTGAGGCGGGCGCGAACTTTGACCGAGCCTTTGCCGTCCTGATAATCGCGCGCGTCCATCAGGCCGCCGGTCGGAAAATCCGGCAGGCATTTGAACGGCTCGTTTTTTAAGGATGGCGATCTGCGCTTCGAGCAATTCGGGGAAATTGTGCGGCAGAATCCGCGCCGCCAGACCGACGGCGATGCCTTCGGTGCCGAGCATCAACGTGAGCGGCAGTTTGCACGGCAGGGTGATCGGTTCCCGGTTGCGGCCGTCGTAGCTCGGGATGAAATCGGTGATTTCGTCGTTGATCAGTTCCGTCCGCGCCAGGTCGGTCAGACGGCATTCGATGTAACGCGGCGCGGCGGCCGGGTCGCCGGTGAAAATATTGCCGAAATTACCCTGCCCTTCGATAAGGTAGCGTTTGTTGGCCAGCACCACCAACGCGTCGCCGATCGAGGCGTCGCCGTGCGGATGATATTGCATCGTGTGACCGACAACGTTGGCCACCTTGATGAAACGCCCGTCGTCCTTCTCGTGCAACGCCCAGAGAATGCGCCGTTGCACCGGCTTCAGGCCGTCGGCAAGATTCGGAATGGCGCGGTCGCGGATGACGTAACTGGCGTAATCCAGAAACCCGCGATCCACCCGCGTGTGCAGGCCCGCGGCGAGCTTCCTGGGATCAAACAGCCGGTGTTCAACGGGTTGGACCGCCTCGGCAACGACGTGGTCGGCGCCATTGCCATTTGCCCCGGCGGCTTTCGGCTTCGCCGGTTTGCGTTCATCGGCCGCGGCGGGCGGGCTTTCAATCGGCAATTCTGGCTGGCCGGAATCGTTTTTGCGTTTGGCAGGCATGTCTCTTTAAGATTCGGTTTATTCCTCCACCGGCACGACCAGGCGGTCCATGATGTAGTCCTTGCGCTCCGGCGTGTTCTTGCCCATGTAAAAGTTGAAGATGGGCGCCGGACTCGGCGCGCGGCGCGTATTCGACTTTGCTCAAGCGCATCTCTTTGCCGATAAACTGGGCGAATTCCTTCGGGCTGATTTCGCCGAGGCCCTTGAACCGCGTGATCTCCGGTTTGCCGCCGAGTTCCTGGATGGCGTTTTCACGCTCCTTTTCACTGTAGCAGTAAATGGTCTTCTGCTTGTTGCGCACGCGGAACAGCGGCGTTTCCAAAACATAAACATGGCCGTCGTGGACGAGTGGCTCGAAAAACTTGAAGAAATACGTGATCATCAAATTGCGGATGTGCATGCCGTCCACGTCCGCGTCGGTGGCGAGGATCACCTTCTCGTACCGCAGGCTCTCGGTGGTGTCCTCGACGCTCAAAGCCTGCATGAGATTATACATCTCGTCGTTTTTATACATCACGTCGCGCTTGAGGTCCCAGACATTGAGCGGCTTGCCCTTCAGCACGAACACCGCCTGATTGTTCACGTCGCGGCAGCTGGTGATGGAGCCGGCGGCGGACTGGCCCTTCGCAAATGAACACCATCGTCCCCCCGCCTTTGTCCTTTTTCTTGTCGAAATGATGCTTGCAGTCCTTGAGCTGCGGAATGCGCAGCGTGATGGCCTTGGCCCGCTCGCGCGCGAGCTTTTTCACGTCCTGCAACTCCTTCCGCAACTGCTGCGTGTCCTGGACCTTCGCGATGATCGTCTCGGCAATCTGCTTGTTGCGCTGGAAAAAATGCAGCAACTCCTCGCGCACGTTGTTGACCAGTTCGGTGCGGATTTCCGTGTTGCCCAGCTTGTTTTTCGTCTGCGACTCGAACACCGGGTCCTTCAGCCGGATGGACACCGCGCCGACCATGCATTCGCGCACGTCGTCGCCGTCGAACTTGCCGTTGCCGTATTCGTTCACCGCCTTGAGCAGGCCCTCGCGGAAGGCGCTCAAATGCGTGCCGCCATCGCTGGTGTACTGGCCGTTGACGAACGAATAAAACGTCTCGCCGTAACGCGAGTTGCTGTGCGTGAAACAAAACTCCAGCGTCTTGCCCGCGTAATGCAGCGGCGGATAAATCGGCTCGCTGCCGTCGCTCGGCCAGGTCCTCCATCACCAAATCCATCAGGCCATGGCGCGACTGGAAGGTTTCGGGTTCCGCGCCCGCGAAATTCAGCACCAGCTTCAGGCCCGTATTCAGATAGCTGTAATGCCGCAGCCGTCGCTCGATGTGTTCCAGCTTGAACTCGCTGTCCTTGAAAATGTCCGGGTCCGGCTCAAACTCGATGAACGTGCCATCGGGCTCCTTCGTTTTGCCGGTGTCTTCCTTTTTCAATTTGCCGACCTTGAAGCTCGCCTCCGCAAACTCGCCGTCGCGATGGCTCCGGACGAGAAAGTGTTTCGACAGCGCATTGACCGCCTTGGTGCCGACGCCATTGAGGCCGACGCTGAATTGAAACACGTCGTCGTTGTATTTTGCGCCGGTATTGATCTTGGAGACGCAGTCCACGACCTTGCCCAGGGGGATGCCGCGCCCGAAATCGCGCACCTTCACGCGGTTGCCATCCACACCGATATGGACCTCCCGGCCGTTGCCCATGATGAATTCGTCAATCGCGTTGTCCACGACCTCCTTGAGCAGGACATAGCAGCCGTCGTCCGGGTGCGCGCCCGTGCCGATGCGCCCGATATACATGCCCGTGCGCAGCCGGATGTGCTCCAGCGAAGACAGCGTCTTGATCTTGCTTTCGTCGTAAATCTGTTTCGGTTTTTCGGCCATAAAAATAAAAATCGTGTGGTGACAAATTAAACGAAGCCCGGGAAATTAAAATGCGAAAGTGAAACCGTTCGCCAGAACGAGCCGGCAAGTCGTTTTTCAACAGCAGTTGTTCATTCGCGTTCATTGGCGTTCATTCGCGGTTAAACCATTTGCAGTTGTCCAACTGGCGGCGGCCGCATCCGGTCATGTAGTAGGCTGGCCTGCGCCAGGGATCGGTCCTATCGGACCTGCTCTTCGTATGTCGAAAACGCACCGCTGGTAGTGGCCGCCAACAGACTGCTCAGCACGACTCGCCAGACAGAGATGCTTATTTCATTTTGAAGGCAAATTACCACCGGCACGGATTTCAAAATCTACCGCCGCCACAGCCGCTAGGTCGTGCCGTGCTTGATCCCGTGACAACTGCGCAATTGGTTCATTTGTCGTTCCTAAATTCTTTGTGTTGTGGTTAAAGCAGGTTCGGCAGCAGTGTCAAATCTGGCTCGCAACGCCACAGCCGAAATTAATCGCTCAAAGGCAAAAGTCGCAGCCGCGACTTGTGGCCTTTGACGGTGATCAGTGCGCCGCGTATTAGATCGTCCTTCTGCTGTTCCAAAATCAAGAGCACATCTTCGCCAACGCTCTTGGGGCGCACGTCGTCCAGCCGGAGTTGAATCACGCTGGGCAGCGAAGCGCGGCTTTGAAAAAGCAACTTCGTGAAATCAAGGTCTTGGGTAAGAATCACGGCGTTGTTTTGTTTCGCCCAATGCATGATTTCCGAATCCGAGGCGTTGGGCGGTCCAAGTTCCCGCCAGTGGCGCGCTATGTGCCCGTGCTGGCGTAAATGTTCCACCCACGACAGCGGAAGGCAGTTGTCAATGACGATGGTCACGCCGGCTGAAGCTCAATTTCGCGTTCGCGCGTGAGCCAGGCGGCATAAGCCATGCACGCCTTGATGTCGTCCGGTTCGAGGTCGGGATAATCCGCCAGAATTTCCTTTTCCGTCGCGCCGGCGGCCAGTAAGCCGAGAATCGTGGTGGCCGGTATTCGCATGCCACGAATGCAGGGCAATCCGGTCATTACCGCCGGATTCACCGTAATGCGCTTCAAAAGCTCGTTCATGCTTTTAATCTACCATTAAACGGGGAACAGCCAAAGGCAATTCAAATCCGTATGCCGCGACTTTGGCTTTGAGTGACCGCGCGTGTTGCCCAAACCATCCTTCATATTTCCACGCCGGTGTGCCCATGAGCCTGGCCGCCTGCCTGGTGCGCCTGACCGAAACCCTGCCCGATCCGGTTCTGATTACCACCGACACCGATTTCAAAATCTATCGCCGCCACAGCCGCCAGGTCGTGCCGTGCTTGATCCCGTGACAATCGCGCAATTGCGATGAATTCATTTTCCAACTTGACCCCGACGGCGGAAACGCTGGACCTCCCGCCCGGCACCTCGAGCGACCCAGCCAGACCGCAAAACTCCAATTATTCTCCACCGCACAACTCGCGACATTCGGCCAGCAATTCATTCTCTTTCGTGGCGACCAGATATTTTTTTGCGAGCGCTAGGCGCTCCTTTGCCCCCGCCACATCTCCCTGTTTGGCGAGAACACAGCATAAATAAGCCCGCGCCACGCTTAAATGTCCGTCCCGATACGGGCGGCCTTTGGTTTTTTCCACCAATTCAATGGCGACTTCAAGGTCACGTTTGGCGGAGGCATAGTCTCCCGCCAAATAGGCGATGATGCCCTGACAGCGCAGAACAAATGGTTTGGCAGTGTCGGTCATCGGACTTTTTGTCGCTTCCGCCATGGCCTCACGCGCTTTTACCGGGTCGCGTTTGTATCGTGCGTAGCAGTTGGCCAGATCGGCTGGGCCATTCCCGCCGCAAGCCACTCGAAATCAAGCGTTTATTTCATCGCTGATGGTTTTAACATAAAACGCCTGTGTTTTCTGTCAAGGCGTTACTGCGCCATTACAGTGATACTCCTCTCCGGTAACCGGGCGTAACAAGTTAAGAGGGCTGTTTGCTGGCAATTCTGCTGGCACTTTAATCACCGCGACGAACCGCGTCACGCCCAAATCTGTGTCCGCTCTTCCGGGAAGAAATGCTATCATCCCACCTTTCTTGTCACTCATGCAACGATTTGGCAACCTTCTTCAATGACGCGCGTCAGCACATGATTTCACTTTCACAACTCGAAGAATGGGTGCGAGCCGGGGAATCGGAGACACTGGAATTCAAACGCTCCACTGGCGAACGCCGCGCGGGGGCACAGACCCTCTGCGGGATGCTCAATCATCACGGAGGTCGCGTGCTTTTTGGCGTCGAAGCGGATGGACGAATTGTCGGCCAGATGGTCTCCGACCACACAATCGAAGAAGTTGTGCAGGAATTGAAAGAAATTGATCCGCCGGTGTTTCCTTCAATTGAACGAGTGGACATGGCTGATGGCCGACAGGCGTTGGTGGTAACGGTGGCGCAGGGCGCAAATCGGCCCTACAGTTACAACGGAACGGCCTATAGGCGCGTCGGCAACACAACGCTGGAACTGTCGCGGGAAGAATATCACCGGATGCTGCTGGAACGGCTGCATGGCGAGCGGCGGTGGGAAAACGAACCAGCCAGCGGATGGACGATTGGCGATTTGGACGCCACTGAAATTATCCGCACCTTGGAGGAATCCATCCGCCGGGGCCGGGCCGAAGACCCTGGCGTGCGTGACCCGTCAGAGGTGTTGCGCGGTTTGGGATTGATGCGTGACGGACAGTTGTTGCGCGCTGCGGCGGTGTTATTTGGCCGGATGGAGCGGCTGGAAGCAGACACGCCACAATGTCTGCTGCGCGTCGCTCGTTTTCGCGGACGCGACAAAACAGAATTCCTGGACAACCGCCAATTTCATGGCAACGCCTTTGAACTGCTGCTGCGCGCGGAGCGATTCCTGCGGGAAAATTTGCCGGTAGCTGGGCGGGTGCAGCCAGGTTTGTTCGAGCGGGTGGACGATCCGCTTTACCCGCCGGTGGCCTTGCGCGAGGCATTAGCCAACGCAGTATGTCACCGTGATTACAGCATCGGCGGCGGTTCAATCGCCGTGGCGCTTTACGATGACCGATTGGAAATTACGTCGTCCGGGACGTTGCACTTTGGATTGACGGCGGAGGCACTTTTTCAGCCACACGAATCGTTGCCGTGGAATCCGCTGATTGCCCGTGTCTTCTACCGGCGAGGTGTAATCGAAGCCTGGGGCCGGGGAACAATCAAGATGGCCGAACTGGTCACACGCGCTGGCCTGCCTCGACCGGAAATTGAGGAGGCCGGAGGCTGCGTATTGGTGCGGTTCCGGCCCAGCCGCTACGTGCCGCCATCGCGGGTTGCACAGGATGTGACAGAGCGGCAAAGGCGAGTGCTTGAAGTCCTGGGTGCTAGTTCCGGCAGCGGAATGGCCTTACGAGAAATTGGTGCCCAAATGGAAGATCTTTCGCCACGGGCAATTCGGGAAGATTTGGCTGTGTTAAAGACGCTGGGATTAGTAACATCCACAGGCTGGGGACGTGGGGCGAGATGGAGGCTCGGCTGAATATGGCTCTTTCCGGCTCTTTCCGGCTCATTCCGGCTTATTCTGATTACTGACGGCCCTGGAGTAAATCCTTGCGCCAACCGAGAAGAATCATTCCAATTACGTGCATGACTGCAAAAGTATTTTTCCGTACACATCTTGAAATTGAAGCACCTGATTTTTGGTGGAAGCTAAATCGGGAGGAAATTCAAGTTGAATCCACTTCTGGCTTCACGCTTGAAATGTCCGTATTAGATGACGACGAAGGTTTGGCTCATTCCATAACCAAATGGAGAACTGCAATTACATGGACTCAGGCCATCCCACTTCCGCCCGCCCTGCACGACGTCATCCTGAAGGTTAAGGCGGGGCCTTCCTTTTCACAGGCTATGCAACAGGGACTACTCAATACGCCAGTCGTGGGATCAAAAAACATCCTTTCCTTCGATTGGATTCCGCAGGAGTTTTTCCCGGAAATGGAACAAACTCATCAGAATTTGGATCGAGCAGCATTCAAAGTCATCAATAGCTTGTTTTGGAGAGTGGGCATTCATTGCGGTCCGAGCAAACTGACTAGTGATTATTACGGCATGGAGTATTCCGTGGATGGGGTGGAATTCGATTCTTTACCAATTTGGTTAAAATTGGAAGCAGTGCCATACGTCCCACCACCCTCGGAATCATTGCCCTCTGATTTCGAGAAAGCTATAGAGAAGATAGAGGAAGCTCCAATCCACCATGCCCTATTTAATGAAGCATGGAAGTGCCGCGACTCAGAAGACCGGGTCGCCATCGTCATGGGTACCGCAGCAGTAGAATCGGCAGTCAAGCATTTGATTTCCAATCTTCAGCCAGATACGTCTTGGTTGCTTGAAAACACCGCCTCACCGCCGGTTGTTAAAATGCTTCGGGAGGTTTTACCGCACTTGCCCGTCAAATGTAAATTTCGAGAAAAACCGTTAAGCCCCCCTCCGGGTGTAATCACCCAGGTTAAGAAGGCCATTGAGTGCAGAAATAAAATCGTGCATGGGTCTTCCTTTCAATTGCCGGACGGAATGGAACTGGAGCGGTGGCTCATCGCCATCCGGGACGTTCTCTGGCTGGTTGATTTCTATAACGGTTATCAATGGGCTGAAGCACACATTTCGCCAGGAATCGCTGGCGAACTCCGTAACGGGTCGTGAATCTGCTTTTGGTGGATAGCGAAGACCACAACGAGAGGACGGTGTTTTTTCGGTTGAAGCGCCTGCGCAGGTTTCAAATCTGCCGTGTGACCTTGATAAAAGTTTGAATGCCCCATGAATTTACGGCGCAACGTTCTGAACCAATAATGGCGTCATCAAGCTGCCTCATTGTAGTTGAATCGAACGATAAAACCGCTGTCCGACCATTGGTGTGCTTGTGTCTATCCAAAGATATGGACTATATGGAAGTGAAAAATTCGTTATTGCCGTCCAGTTCGAATTCAGGCCCCCACTATACTGAATCTGGTACGTCAGGCCCACTGTTCCGTTCAACGTAATACCAGCGAAGGGCGAGATGGCGAGCGATACAGGCGGCAAGTTTGAGGGCGTTGCAACTAAACCCGACTGACATATGCTGTAGTTTGACGACACGCCAACGAACAGTCCTTGACCATAAGTCATTGGATTGAAAACAAATCCAGTCTCATTGAAGTTTGTGGATTCAACATTCCACTCCCGGCCGTTCCCGCTAGAAAAAAGGTAATCGCCGACGAACCGTCCATTGTCAGTATACCCATTGACTAAAAACGAACCGCCGCCAAACGCCAATTGCAAATTTGTTCCGTCGAGTCCTACTATGGAAGGATAATCCCATGAAACAAGGTCAGGTGAAGCGCCAAAACATGCAAAGGGAGAATTACTCGAAGTGTCTTGAATGTCCAAAACATAAACTCCGTTTCCATACGCAATTCCATTTACTGTGGGCGACAGAGTGCCGTTATGCGTAAAAATAGTGGGGATCGTTGAGGTATACTGCCACAGGATACCATCTGAGGACGTAAAGACAGAAGCACCGTTGAGATTTGCAACCATGACAAAAGTCCCATTTGCGAAACCAATGCACGCCGGCTCAAAAGCCGGTTGATATTCCGACCAACTCCAATTTGTCGGGCCAATAGTCGCCGTAAGAATATCATTCGTTTGAATGAAGACAAAAATATTGTTCCCTCCGGCGGCGGCAAAGAATGAGTTTGCATTGGTAAAAATCGGGCTATACGAAAGCCCATTTGTTGATTGATAAAGATACGTCGAACCGCCGCTTTGTGAATTCGTTCCAAAGGTAATAAAAATGTCATTGCCAAAGATTACCGAGGCGGGCTGCAAAGTCGGTGGGCTTGAGTAAACCATCCAATTTGAACCGTCATGCGAGAGAAAGCGCAAACTGCCGCCCAAACCGACAAATGTTCCATTGCCATAAGCCATACTGTTTATTGGAACAGGTGCTTGATACACCAAATTCCATGACGCGAGCGGGTCTGTTTGGGATTGTGCGGAAAATGACAGAACGGAAACTGTAAAAGCCAGGAAAAAGATAAGGCCACCCATTGCCATTTCAGTTAAAGCAGGGCTGCATTTCACGATGATGAATCCTACGGATCGTTCGGCTTAAAGGTCAAGCGGAAACGCAAACAGAGGAACAGAGGAAAAAAGGAAGTTGTTCTACTGAATGCTCCAAATCCGCGCGGCCTTGAATGCTTCGTCCTTCGCCTATTACGCGATTCGGCGCGCTCTTCCGCGTGAATCGCCGTTCCATTATATGGCTCGCCGCGCGTCGTCAAGGACACTACGAAAAATGGCTCAAACAATTCACTCGCCATTTTCGTTCCTCCTTGACTACGCTTGCTTCGCCAAAAAACGGCGATTAAGGGTTCACGCGGGAGTGTCGAAACGCTCTTTTTTGTGTCCGAAACGACGCCAATTCAGGGCGCTAAACGCGCCATAATTGTTGCGGTCAATCATCAATTTCAAGGGTGGACGCCCTACTCCTAAGGCTTTTAGGCATTTTTCGTCTTGCGAACGACAATTCTGACGGCAAATTTCGTGACACATCAACCGCAAATTTGGTGTCTTACGAACGGCAATTTTCCGACTCGCCAACGTCTTGCCGACGACAATGCTTGTCTTACCAATAACAAACTGGCGACCAGTAATTGGCCTGGCAACCGAATGGCGGTTCAATGACCCTTGACGCTGCGGTGCCTGCTCGCGAATGACAGTTCATGCGCTCGGCTTTCAAATGCGAGGCTCGAATTCGATCTCGAAATCGGTCCAACCGTCATTAAATGTTTGTATGTTTCGTATTGACACTGTGAATCTGATGTGTTATGTAGTGTTTGTGAAAACCGAACTGGAGCGACTGGAGCACGAAATCCAAGAGAATTACGCCACCAATATGGCCGCAATCGAGAAGCTCAAAAAGTGGATTCCTATTGCGGAGGCTACGGACGAAAAGATAGCCAGCCTTATCGCCGTAAACAACCCATCCCGGAGCATTTTTGAATCTATCGAAGAATTAATAAGGAAGTCGCCCAACGATTTTGACGTTCCCACGATCGCATTTCGTTATTCTCGACTAACGGGCAAATCACGATGGAGCACCAATATTCGGAGGATAATCTCCCAGGTAATTGTCAGGTTGCGAAATCACGGGGAAATTTTGGTAGTCGCAGAAGGAAAGGGCCGCCGAAGTGGAACCTACCGAATTGTAAGCGCGAAACAAAACGGGACCCTATTGCCAGCGGCGTCGGCCTCGACACAGCGCCCTCAGTGAGATCACGCTGCAAAGTTTTATAACGCCGCGGAGCGTTTCCCTCAGGAAATTTGTCGTCACGAATCAGAATAACCGCCGCGCCCGTTTCCGCTTGCGAGGTTTTTTGCCATCCAGCACCACGCGGCCATATTCCGCTACACGCGCCTTGCTGGTTTGAACGCCCTGGCTCTTCAAAAGCAGCGCAATCGTGTTGTAGGATGCCTGCAAGGAACGCCATTCCACAATTTTATCGTGAAATGGCTTGAGATGATAAAACACAACACGGCGGTGATTGGGCTGAAAGTTTTTGATTGCCTCATTCAATGCCTCGCGGATGCGTTCAACTTCAGATTCGGTTTGTATTTCCATAGGTCTTGTTTGTGTTGATGATAGGAGTTGCGGGAGGTTCCCGTCTGATAGTTGGAAATGAATTTCCCACCCGGTTGCTGTTCTCGTATTCCTCCAGCGGCGGCAGGACGACCTGCGCTTTTTTCGCATATGCACGATGAACTGCCTTGCTGTTGTGGCCGAGGGCTTCCTGGGCAAATCGTTCGGGATAACCAGCGCATTTCGCGCGTTCTGCCCAAGCATAACGATACGAATGCAACGAAATACCGGTAATTTTCATGCGACGGCAGGCCCGCTGGAAAAGTGCTGCGCGATGCTTCTCGTCCATTGCCGCAAGCCGGGGAAACAACAGGCCCTGTCCTGGCAAATCTCGCAGCACTTCTGCCAGGGCATTTCCGAAACGGATAATTTGCGCCGTGCCGGTTTTGGCTCGGAAGAAACTCACCACCTGGCTTTTCCAATCAATGTCTTCCGCTTTCAGGTGCGCGACATCACTTTGTGACCCGCCAATGTGCCAGCAACACCACAGGAAAGCCCCCATTTCTGGATTCCGTTCACGACTGAGAATCAATTCATGTTCCTCGCGTGTAACCGCCCGTTTTTCCTTGTAGTGAATTGGCGGCCATTGTCGTTTAGGAAGCACCGGCCAGGGCAGCCATCCCATGTCCATTGCAAAATTATGAAATCGCCGAAGATAATTGTTCGTTGATAGTTTCCCCTGCTCCAACACCCGCAGAAAGTGCTCGGCCCGCGTCTCAATCAGTTGCAAATCCCGAATTGAATCAAACGCCCTTTCCTTGATAGCCGTTTCGGAACGCCGTTGATTGCTGCCCCGTTTCGCTTTGGCAAATTCGGCCATGACCTCGCGCCATGTCCGTTTCACGAAATTTGAATCCGCGACCGATAGATACGCGCGGGCGATTTGCAGATTGATGGCAGGTTGCTCGCAGGCTTCATTTTTGGCGTGGAAAAGCCGTTCAGCTGTCGCCCGGTCAGTGGTCCGCAAACTCTCCTGTTTGCCCGTCAGGTCGTCGTGAATGTAATACCGTCCGCTATTGCCGCGCCGGTAAAGCCGGAATCTCTGTCTCATAGCTGTTTTTCTCTTTCACAGCAATGAATTTACGACAGATGATTTCGACACCGTTAATGAGTAGTGGGCTTGTAGGTTACCAGTAGCCGCCAGTTTACGCACAGTAGTGACTTGCTGGCAAATTTGCTGGCATTCTCGGCTCCACTTTTTGCAACTCCTTGATGCCCAAGCATCAGAGAGTGGTGGCTGGGGGCGGAATCGGCCCAAGCGACTGATGTCGGTTTCTCCGCAATGGAGGCGAGGTTGCACTCGATGGCTTGGTCATGTTGTTTGGCGGTGGTATGGAGCGAGGCTAGGAAAAGTTTGTATAGCCAGCCGGGACAGTCAGGCCGTCCTTCGCACTGTTTGTATTCCGCCAAAGCTTCATCCATCCGGCCCAACCCCGCCAAAGCTTTGGCGCGATGTCGGGTCAATGCCGATGCCGGCACTTTGACCTTTCGGAAGCGTCCGATGACTTTAAGGATGGCCACCAGGGTAAAAACGTCGTTCCACCGGCTCCAATCGTCAGCCTTGACGAGCTTGCGGTAATATACGGACTGCAAACTCATATAAAGGATACAGGCCACCCAGGCCAGTAACACGACCAGATAGAGCAGGAACAGACCCGTTTGCTTGCGGAACCCGGAATAAATGGCCAATCCAAGAAGGGTCGCAACTAGGAGGGAATTCCCTCCGAAGCCTTTCCTTATTGCATCCCGGAAGGTCGCGGTGGGATCGTCCCGATGCTTCAACCGTTGTTCGGCGGTTGCACTAATTTCGGCGCCAAAGTCATTTTGTCGTTTGGGAAAACCGGCCCGGACGACGCTGT
>CAVWKA010000006.1:0-367618 GCA_963755515.1 uncultured Verrucomicrobiae bacterium
TATACGCAGATCGAATCCGGTTTGAACCATCTTGTCGAAAATCAATACATTCCGAGCAGCGAGGACATCGTCATGTTGCCGGACGGCTCGTTCGCTTCGACAAACTGTCAGTTTCAAGTATTTTGGCCGTCCGAAATATATAATGGTGAAATTAAAATGGTGACGCCAGATGGACTGCAACTGGACAGTTCTCCGGTTGGATTACTCCTCGCCGACGCCACTAACTCCGTGTTTATAGCTACTTTAACGAACTCCACGGCAGAATTGATCAGTTCCAACGAGCTGGCTTATCGAAATGCCTTCGAGGGTTTGGACGCGGATCTGTTCTACACGGTTACAAAATCGGGGCTTGAACAATGTGTCATTCTGCGGGAACAGCCGCCGTCGCCAGCCGCCAGCGGTTTGAATCCCGCAACGACGCGATTGCAAATATTGACGGAATTTTTCAACCCACCGCAGCCGGTGGTAACGGCCACGCCATTGCCAAATCAGGGAGGGCTTGCATTGACCGATGAAACCTTGGATTTCGGGGCGGTGAAGATGATGCAAGGACGCGCGTTTTTATTGGGAACAGACGCCCCAAGACAGCGGGGTATTCGCGAGGAAAAAGCTCGGTACAGATCGCCCGGAGGCAATTTTTAATTGAGCAAATTCCACTAGCGGCGTTGACGGATCAACTAGCAACCTTACCGCAAGGAACCGCAAAGGTCGGGACTTTTCCAAATGTGGCGTTGCCCGGTTAAAGTTGCCGCCACAACATCTGGCCAAAGCCAGCCCATCGGTTCATTTCCGGCAGGTGCGCTTTAAAACGCTGCCTTCCAAAGGGTTGGTATTGGATTATCAGACAGTGTCAGGCGCCATCACGAATTATGATTTCCAAGGGGACACGACATATTATATCAGCGGCCAGGTTAATCTCTATGGAACCAATACATTTGAAGGGGGCTGTGTTCTTAAGTATGCCACCAATGCCACAGTGTGGCTGCGGCCTTCCAGCAGTATCAATTGGCAGGCTGCGGATTACAGACCGTGATTTGTACAGCTAAAGATGACAATACTGTAGGACAAACGCTCTCTGGTTCGACTGGAAGCCCGACTGGATATTATGCGAACCCTGCTCTTTATCTTTATGCGCCACTCACCTCTACTATTTCTCATTTTAGGATCGAGTGGGCGGCCGCAGCGATTGTTGATTATAGCACCGGCTTGAACCTTTACGACGGCCAGTTGGTTAATTGCCAGGATGGCATTGCCAGTGCATTTTGCGATATGAATCTGGGGAACCTCCTTTTTGCCGATGTGCAAACTAATTTCGACGGCACAGAGGGGCAGGTTAACGCGCAAAACGTCACCTTCAGCGGGAGCGTTGATCTGATGTCTGATTCCGACAATGCCGGATTAACATTGGAAAACTGCATTTTGGCAAACATAGACGATCTTACCAACAACTGTGAATCTTCAACGCTTTCAGGAACAAATGACGGCTTTTACAATTGTCAAGAATTCGGGACGAGTCCAATTGCCAGTGCTTTTTATCCATTCCAAACCGTTGGCGGCGGCAGCTACTATTTGACCAACGGCTGCGCCTTTCTCGACGCTGGAACAACCAACATTGACGGCAGTTTATTGGATGATCTTGCCGCGAAGACCGTTTATCCGCCGGTTGTCTATTCGAATGTGAGTATCTCCGTTCCGACCACCCTTTCGCCCCAGGCCCAACGCGACAATACGGGCGATCCGGCCTTGGGCTATCACTATGACGTTTTGGATTTTGCGTTTGGCGGATGCAATTTATCCGCCGGCTTGAATGTCACGGCCGGTACTGCCATTGGCTTGTATGGCATTTACGGCCAAGCTGCCGGTATTTTGTTGAATAATGGGGCGGATTTCATTGCGACCGGCACGGCTACCGCGCCATGTTGGATTACTTTTGCCAATTCAGTGCAGGAAGGGTGTAACGGCCAATGGGTTGACAGCCAACGGCCGCCCGCCTTCCAGTTTAACGGCAGCGGCTCCGGCGAGCCGCAAATAAACACGACATTTGCCAAGATGTCTGACGGAGGCTTCAACAACGCCCTTGTCACCGACGGTCATGAGCAAGGCGAATGTAACTTTCAAAACTCGGAATTTTGGCTCGGTGGTTTCGCGCCATACAACGAACAGTTCCTGAATTTTTCCAACTGCTTTTTCTTCCGCCCGCAGGTTTATTTCTGGGACCAGAGCGACAATCCGAATATCACTTTCCAAGACTGCACTTTTTACGGCGGTATATTATTTATTGCCCGGGATGCGAATGGCAACAATTACCCCCCATCTATTGTCACGGTTGAGAATACAGCCTTCGATGGAACAGCGTTTCCCTGGTCAGATCCTCTCAATGGCAATACAAACTACACCATTGAGAATTACAATGCCTACAACACAAACAATCTCAGTTGGCAAAGTTATTATTACCCTTATGGCCCTTGTTACGGAACATTGCAAACAGTGGGGGCTAATTCGACTAACGTGGACGGTTACAACTGGGAAAGCAGTTGGTTTGGGAATTATTACCTGCCGCCCGATTCGCCCCTTATTGAGGCCGGCAGCACGAATGCGGATCTGCTCGGCCTGTATCATTTCACCACACAGACCAACCAAACTGTGGAGGGGGATTCCATCGTGGACATCGGCTATCACTATGTTGCCACGGACCCATACGGCAACCCCCTGGACAACAACGGCGACGGTATTCCCGATTACCTGGAGGACGCAAACGGGAACGGCCTGGTGGATTCCGGCGAAATCGGCTGGTACATCGTCGGCGACCTCGGCTTGAAAGTCAGCATCACCCACCCGCGAAACGGCAGCACATTGCCATGAAATGCAACCTATTTAAGCTATGAAAACGTCCCGCGCTTTTCAACAGACCAATTTAAAACGGATGAAAATCTGCCTGCAAAAACTGCTGATCGCCGGCTGCCTGTTGGCGGCCTCAAGATCACCGGCGGAATCCGCCGATGCCGGATTAGCCGGGCAAGTCGCCCGCGTGCCGCTCTTTCAAGAAGCGTTGGTCTGGGTGGGTTCGCAACCGCCGCCGGCGAACGAATCCCAGGCGCTATTGGATGACATCGATGTTTTTAAAGCCAAGGGCGTTGACGCCGGTTTTGTGTCCCTGGACCGGTTTGTTAAAACGTACCCGCATTCAGCGTGGACACCGGCGCTGGAGGTGCACCTTGCCGAACATGACCGTGCCCGCGGGCGTTACGACGAGGCGCTGGCGTACTGGCAATGGGCATGGGACAAGACGAAAGACAATCAGGATGCTGTATCGCAAGGACTGGCGGTCCGCTCGATTGCAGGATGGACGCGTTTGCTGGCAAGTTTGGGGCGGAAAGATGAAATCCAAAGTTTATTCGGAGAATTGGACGAGCGGCATTTGCCGTTAGGGATGTATGCCACGACGATCCAGGGCACCCGGGACGCGGTGGGGATAATGGCAGGACAACCGGGTGAATCGTACCGGTGCGGGTCCTTTGCGCTGGCGCATATCGCAACGGCGCTGGGGGCAAAGCAATCCGTCATCCGCAACCTGTACGAAACGGAATCACCTGGCGGCGGATTCACAATGGCCGAGCTATTGAAGCTGGCCAGGACGAATGGGTTGGAGGTGAAGGCAGTCCAAAAACCAGCGGGAGCGGACCTGGTAGTGCCTTCGATAGTTCATTGGAAATTGAATCATTATGCAGCGATCACGGAAAAGAAGAACGACCAATATCTTGTGGAGGATCCGACGTTTGAAGGCCATGTCTGGATGGATGCGGCGACGATCGAGGCGGAATCCAGCGGTGATTTTATTTTGCCGGCCGACAAGGTCCCAGATTCCTGGAACGAATTGAGCGAAGCGGAGTGCGCTAAAATCTACGGCAAGGGAGTCGGGAATACAATTAATGACAATAATGATACAGGGTGCGGCGGTCCCGGCGGCGGTCCCAACACCAATGCTCCAAGCGCCACCGGTCCCACTGCTGGTGGCGCCACTTCTTCGAATGTCCAGCCTCCATGCACTAATTCTGATAATTCAACCAAGGCCTGTCCCAGTTGTGGAATGCCGCAATGGAGCGTTTCGGAACCTTATGAGACGCTGTGGCTCAATGACACACCCATGTCATACCAGCAATCGGATTTGAGCCAGGAAGAATTGACGATGAGTTATAAGCAGCGCGGCCTGGCGCAAGCCGCGAACATAGCCGGATTTGGAAACGATTGGTCTTGCAATTGGTTGCAGTTATTGCAGCAAACAGCAGGTTCGGACACGATGACCAATTTGTTGGGCACCGGGGGAGCGATCGCCTACAGTATCAACGGCCCCCTCAATTACAAATCCACGGCGAAATTAAATTCCCCTTCAACCCATCAGCAGTATTGGTCGACCGGTTGTGCCGATCCCTACCGGGATATTTATGGCTTTGTGGTCGGCTACCTGGATGGCTCGACGAATTATTTTAGAACCGAGCACCTGGACCAATACGGGCATGTTTTGGAGCAATACAATTATCGGACAAATGGAGGCATTGTTTTTTTAACCAGTGTGGTGGACCGGGACGGACGCACCAATTTCCTGGCATATGGCAATTCCAGTTTTCCCAACTTGATCACGGCGGTGACCAATGCCTATGGCCGAATCACATACTTTAATTACAATCCGCAAGGCATGCTGACCAACATGACAGATGTCCAGGGGATGTCTTCCTTTTTTCAATATGACACTACTGACGAGCTGACCAACTTGACGACATTATACGGGCAGACGGCTTTCCAGTATTTTGACGGCGTTGACACCAGTGGTTACCTGGCGCGTTCAGTGCTGGTGACCGAACCCACAGGCGATCATCAATTATTTTGTTACCGGGACGGTGCTCCCGATTCGGTGCCATCGGAAGATGGTTACGGAGGCGACGGCTACCGGCTGAGTTATCATTGGAACCGCAAACAATACGCATCGCTGACGCAAACCAATTTCCTTTTGATGGCGCAGGCTGATTACCAAAAAGGTTCGGTCAAACACTGGCTGCACGGAGACCCAAGCAGCGGAACTTTGATTGTCAGCGACAGCATGGATTCCAGTTGCGATGCTTATGACGCCAATATGGGCACCCGTCCGGACTGGTTTGGCTACACATACCAGGGAGAAGAGTCGCCGTTCATCAGCGACGGCAACACGAATGCTTTATTGTTGCCGACTTTAATCACACGGTACGGCGGTTCGCCCTGCCAGGAAGCCATCACCTACAACAGCCTGGGCCTCCCCACATCCTATTTTTACCGGGACAACAACGGCGTAACGTCTCTTTACACGAATTTTTATGATGCTTCCGGGACGATTCTAAAATATGAAATTGGCCCGCGGGGAGAGTTGGTGCGGGGTTGCGGTTATGACCCGGTGATCACCAACCTGCTGTTGTCTGTCACCAATGCGATGGGTGATATCAACCGTTACACCTATAATACCAATACGATGCAGGTGACCAGTATCACATTTGCAGGAGGCATGGTGCGCACGAACATTTATTACAGCAGCGGTCCCAGCGCGGGGTTCCTCGCGGAACAGATAGACATAGGATTCCGCACCAATCATTACGGGTGGCAGGATGGCAACGTGACGGCGGTAACCAATGAGTTGGGGCTGGTGACGACGTACATCTATGACAACCTGAACCGGTTGACGGGCATTGGCTATCCTGACGGCACGACTGTTTCGAACGTTTATAACAAATTGGATGTAGTGGCGACCAAGGACCGGCTGAACCAGTGGACCTATTATGGCTTTAATGCCCTGCGGCAACTCATGGCCGTGACCAATGCGGACGGGGAAATAACCACCTACGATTATTGCGGGTGCGGTTCTCCCGATGAGATCATCCAGTGGGCCGGCAGCACGCCATTCGTAACCACTATCAATTACGACCAAATCGACCGGGTGACAAATATCGATTATCCTGACGGCTACCAGATCAATTTTTCATCCTTTGATTATGAAAACCGGCCTGCATACGTGAGTAATGGCATTGGCACCTCATGGAACTTAGGCTGGTATGAACACGCTTTTCAAAGCCAAGTGAACAGTGACGGACTCAACAGGCTATATACTATATTGTCCCGAGAGTTCGATGAATACGGGCGCATCACCAATAACGTGGACCGCAACCTGAACGACACGGCGCTGGCATACGATTTTCTGGGCCGTGTCACTTCACGGCAATTGATTGACCAGAATACCAGCGCGGCTGATTCCACGGAAAGTTTTGCCTATAACGGTTTGGGCCTGACGAACTATACCGACGGCCTGGGGCACGTGACGACGTTTGTGCGCGACGCCGGCGGGCGGGTGATTACCGGGACCAACGCCAACAATGAAGTCCTGCAGTTCACCTACAATGCCGCCGGCGAATTGCTGGCGTTGACGGACGGCAAGGGGCAAACGACGCATTGGGGTTATGATGCGTACGGACGGGTGACGAACAAGGTGGACAACGCCGGGAATCTTCTATTTGTCTATCAATACGATGCGGACAATCGGTTGACGAACCGTTGGAGCGCGGCGAAGGGGACAACGGTTTATCGGTATGATGCGTTGGGGAACCTGACGAATGTGGATTATTCGGGCGGGACGGTTTACACGCCGTCGATTGTCTATTCGTATGACGCGCTGAACCGGATGACGAACATGGTGGATGGGCTGGGCGACACGGTTTTCACGTGGACGGCGGGGAATCAACTGGCGGGGGAGACGGGACCCTGGGCGAGTGACGCGGTGAATTACGCATACGATCCGGGAAGCCGGCAGCGGGTGGCGATGAGTGTGGCGCAACCGAATGCGGCGCCCTGGGTGGAGGATTATAGTTATGATGCGGGGCTGCGCCTGAGCGGGGTTTGGTCGGAGGCGGGAGTATTTTCTTATGGTTATGTCTGGGGCGGAGGGGACCGGGTGGAATCCATGGGGTATCCGGTCTGGAACGAGGGAGTGGACATTTGGTACGACGGGCTGACGCGGCCCAATTCCGTGGAGTTCTCCGGGTCGTCGGGGTCATACATTTACGATCAGTATGCGTATGACGCGGGTTCGGAGGTGACGCAGGAGGTGTTCACGCCTGACGATGAGGGGGACGAAGCGTTGATGAATTACACGTATGACAACATCGGTCAGTTGAAGGCGGCCCAGGGGGTGGAAAGCGCCTACGACGGGGCCACCGGCCAATACACCAACGCGCCGCGCTTGAACGAACAGTTCGGTTATGCGTATGATAAAGCCTGGAATTTGAATGAACGGACCAACAACGCGTTGGTCGAAACTTTCAATGTGAACGACTTGAACGAATTGAGCAGCCAGACGCGCAGCGGCACGCTGACAGTGGCCGGGACGGCGACCGAGCCAAATGGCAACGATCCCTTTGACAGTAATCCGGGCGTGACCAACGTGACGGTGAACAGCCAGGAGGCGTCTTTGTATGGGGACGGAACATTTGCCGCGGCGGGATTCCCGCTGGCCAATGGCGAGAATACTTACACGGCCATCGGGCAGGACAACATCGGGCGATTGAGCACTAACAACGTGACTGTCAACCTGCCTGGAACAAACAATTTCACCTACGATTATAACGGCAATCTCACCAGTGACGGGACAAGGAATTTTGCTTATGACGATGAGAATCAGCTTGTTGGCGCGTGGGTTGCCGATGTTTGGAGCAATAATTTTGTGTATGACGGGCTGATGCGGAAGCGGATTGAGCGGGATTACAGTTGGAGTGGAGGTGCATGGGTGGAGACGAACGAGGTTCATTATGTGTATGATGGCAATTTGGTGGCGCAGGAGCGGTATTTTGACCCTCAACTCTCGACCCAAACTCCTATCGACTTGATCACCTATACGCGAGGGGCGGACGTGAGTGACACTTTGCAGGGCGCGGGAGGGGTGGGTGGATTGCTGGCGCGAACGGACATGGGGAAGTTGACGGGTGGGGATCCCTCTGCCAATGCGTATTATTACAGTGATCCGATGGGGAACGTGGTGGGGATGTTGGGCACAAATGGGATGGTGGTGGCGCAGTACCAATATGATCCGTATGGGAACCTGATTTCGATGACTGGGCCTTTGGCGTCGGCGAACCGCTACCGCTTTTCCAGCAAGGAATGGAATGATAATGACGGGCTTTATTATTATGGCTATCGGTTTTATGACCCGAATTTGCAACGGTGGCTAAATCGAGACCCCATCGGAGAACGCGGTGGTTTGAATCTGTATGATTATGTCGCCAATAATCCCATTGACTATGTTGACCCGTTGGGACTGGCGATTGGTGACTGGTGGGATGCACGCACCTGGTTCAACAGTGGCTTTACCGAAAGTTGGTCCGATTCGGCCAACTCTATCGGCCAAGGTTTGGGAAGTTCGCTGGCGTGGGGATACGATTCGGCAACTGGTAATTCGGATTTAGCCAATGGCGATTTCAACTCCCTTGCCGATGCCTATAACAACGGCGTGTTGGGACAAACGAAATGCGGTCCAGGATGGGCTAAATATGGAACGCGTGGAGCATTAGGCGTGGCGACAGCCTCGACAGCGGCTGCAACGGCTGTAATCGGGTTGGAATCCGTTGGACTAATCGAGACGACACCTCAAGGTAATAATGTCATCCGCATTATCAGTAAACCGCTCCAGCGCGGTTGGCGTCTCGATAAGCCTGAACCGGGTAAGTGGTATCACACGCATTATTGGAAGTGGTAGATGACGACTCAAACTAACTCTCGCCAAATCCTTGAATTTCGTTCTGACGAACGGACAATAAACGTGCAAGGAACCAGAGAAGGTCTGGCTTGGCTGGCCCAGAAATGCCTTGTCCTTGTTGATTCCGGTCGCAAAAATCATCTGCATCTGGACGATTACTACGTGTTGACGGCGGGTTCCAAAGCTGCGGTTCTTGAACTGCTTCCTCAACATTGCTCAAAGGCGGAGTCGCTAATCAACAAGACCACAAAGTTCGTCAGACCTGACTTTTCCGAGGGGCATCTGGAATTTCGTGACAATCCGCAGGAGGTTCACATCTATGGAACAGTTGAAGGCTTGCGTTGGCTTGCGCAGAAATGTCTTGTTCTCGTTGACGGTTGCAGGGAAACCCATTTTGATTTGGGCGGCTATCAAGTTCTAACAAAGGGATCCAAGCCGGTGAAGCTCGCTCAATTTCCCGCCATGACAATTACCAGCGTTACTCAAATTGGCGACTTGTTGGACTTGGTTCACGACCGTTGGTTCAACGTTGAGCGTGTTGTGTTGGACAAAGAACACAAGGTCGTCGCCTTACATCTCGAAGTAAAGAAGGTGGACCTCGCCAAAGGTTCAAAGACCGGAATCCGGCTGCTCATCAAAAACGCGGAAAGCCTGACCATCAATGACACCGAACAAGTCCGCGACTATGACCTCAACGAAATCAAGTTTGATGCCGCAAGCAGTCGCGTGATCATCACCGGTGGAATCCCCATCACGATTGAAGTCAAGGTGGGTCAGTTGGAATTGGAGGCCGTGAGCAACACAGTCTGACAGTCAATTTAGCTGCTGGACGCTACACTCCTTGCGAGATAAGGTACGACAACATCGGTCAGTTGAAGGCGGCCCAGGGGGTGGAAAGCGCCTACGACGGGGCCACCGGCCAATACACCAACGCGCCGCGCTTGAACGAACAGTTCGGTTATGCGTATGATAAAGCCTGGAATTTGAATGAACGGACCAACAACGCGTTGGTCGAAACTTTCAATGTGAACGACTTGAACGAATTGAGCAGCCAGACGCGCAGCGGCACGCTGACAGTGGCCGGGACGGCGACCGAGCCAAATGGCAACGATCCCTTTGACAGTAATCCGGGCGTGACCAACGTGACGGTGAACAGCCAGGAGGCGTCTTTGTATGGGGACGGAACATTTGCCGCGGCGGGATTCCCGCTGGCCAATGGCGAGAATACTTACACGGCCATCGGGCAGGACAACATCGGGCGATTGAGCACTAACAACGTGACTGTCAACCTGCCTGGAACAAACAATTTCACCTACGATTATAACGGCAATCTCACCAGTGACGGGACAAGGAATTTTGCTTACGACGATGAGAATCAGCTTGTTGGCGCGTGGGTTGCCGATGTTTGGAGCAATAATTTTGTGTATGACGGGCTGATGCGGAAGCGGATTGAGCGGGATTACAGTTGGCAGGGCGGTTCGTGGGTGGAGACCAACGAGGTGCATTTCATTTACGACGGCAATTTGGTGGTTCAGGAACGTTGGTTTAATCCTCAACTTTCAACTCAAACTCCTTTCGACTCGGTCACCTACACGCGCGGCAATGATTTGAACGGGAGTTTGCAGGGTGCGGGTGGGAGTGGCGGGTTGCTGGCGCGGACGGACATGGGGAAGCTGATAGGGGGTGACCCGACGGCCAACGGATATTATTTTAATGATCCGATGGGGAACGTGGCGGGGATGTTGGGCACAAATGGGATGGTGGTGGCGCAGTACCAATATGATCCGTATGGGAACGTGATCTCGATGACTGGGCCTTTGGCGACTGCCAACCGCTACCGTTTTTCCAGCAAGGAATGGAATGATAATGACGGGCTTTATTATTATGGCTATCGGTTTTATGACCCGAATTTGCAACGTTGGCCAAATCGTGATCCTATCGGCGAAAACGGCGGAATTAACCTGTACGACTATGTTTACAATAACCCTGCGAACTTGGTTGATCCGCTCGGACTATGGGGAATAATCGCAGGAGGCGGAGGAAACGCAGATGTAGGGATATATGCTGCTGGAGCTGGTGCCACAGGCTCAGTCGGAGTTGGGGGCTTTTATAACCAGCAGGCCGGAGGTTTTTCAGCGGGTGCATTTGCAAGCGGAGGAGCTACTGCATACTGGGGTCACCATGTAGCATCTGCTCCCAGTTCACCTAACTGCAATAATAATTGGGTCGTCGGAGCATATGCTGGAGGAGGTGCGTTTGTGGGGATAACAAACGCAAAGAATGTTCAAGACCTAAGTGGCCCATTCAAAACTTATTCCTTCAATATAGGCTGGGGACCTTTGAATCTGAGCATTCAGTTTTCCATAGGCCAGAACGCGGCAGGTCAAACGATTGGGAGCTTTACTTATGGTGGCCCGTTGGGCTTTCCTTCCGGAGGGGGCTTCGGGGCAGCCGCGAGTGAGTACCATACATACACCACAACTTACCCTAAATAAAGTAGACCAGTATGCGAGGCGCAAATTTAACCGGAACTATCGTCGTGGTAGGCGTTTTGCTTTTACTAGCGGCGTGGCTAGGGTATCTTGTCCTAGAAATACCACCCGAAGTAGATAAAGGTCTTGGGATTACCTTGATCGTGTTCGGGGTGTTTAATTTACTTCTTCATCGAAGGCACGCTCGCGTGTTCCTAAAGTTCAAGGGGCGGGCTGGAATTGGTTCGCTTGGGCTGTCGGCGCTACAGTTTTTGTTCCTCGGCATAGGTGTCATTTTAGCCGTAGCCGGGATAGTCTTCTTGGCAAGATGAGCTTAGAATGGCCAAATAGGGACCCACTTAACACGTTAGTTGACTTTGATGCTCGAATTGATTTTTTAGAGGACAGTGGATTGGGTGAAGACAAGGTTGTTTCACTTGCAGATCAACCACAGGTGTCAACTGATTATGTTTTTGTGAATAATGCTCCCATGGCAAATGAGGACATGTTGGGACTTTCCTGCCTAACTTTAAGCGTTTCTGGAACATTTACAAAGGTTAATGAAGGGTGGCTGTTACGCACTTTTTTGACATCGTAAAAACGGCCAAATTGGGGTCGTAGGTTTTTTGGAACTTTTTCCACACTGACATCGTAATTTGTGGCCGAATAGCCACGCTCTGATCGTAAGGTTGTGATCCGGCTGGTTCATTTTCGGATTTTCAGGCGTTCCGGGATTTTTTCACCACACTGACATCGCAAGCGGCGGCTTCCGGCTGGATTCCCACACTGGCATCGTAAGGGCCGATTTTTGCCGTTGCAGCGGCTTTTGGCCGGACTGACATCGTAAGGTGACGACGCCAGCGGTGTTATCAAGTGCCGGTGATGTGGCGCATGGCATCATGGAAAGACAGGCCGAGGACCTGGACGTGGAAGTCAATGGCGTTGCCGGCCAGATTGCGTTGGGGCCAGCGCCAGTAACTGTCCTTGACGATGAGACCAGGATAGGCGGGCAAGCTAAAATTGCCCGCCTCCCGCTCCACGAGTTGGAGACCGCGCTTTTCGAGCAACGGAACCAGCGGGGCGAGCCGGGCGGCGCGGATTTGCTCACGCGACCACCGAGTGCGATTCGGGGAGGGGGTTGTCATAATCTTTTCGCCAGTGGGGTTGGATGAGGACGTGGTTGACCTGCTTGAGATCCACGAAGCGGGTCTGGTCGCGGACGGCCTCGATGAGTGAACCCAGGCAGAGGTTGCGGGTGCGGCGCAGGAGACCTTCGCCGGAGCGGACGATGAGCGCCAGCGCTTCCGGGGTGAAAGTGTTATGACCCAGGCCGGCGCGATCCAGTTGATCCAGGATAAATTGTTCAACGGTTTCGGGAGCCAGGCGTGAGAGCAGCGCCGAGTAAGTGACACGGGAGCGGATTTCCTCATTGATGGACAGCGAGAGTGATTGCAACAGCGGCGGCTGGCCGATGAGCGCCATGAAGGGGTCAGTTAATGATATTGTATTATTTTATTGACGGATTGGGGAGGGGCGGGATAGGATCTGGGCGTGGCTCGGAAACTGCGCATTCAATATCCCGGGGCGATTTATCACGCCTGTCCGGTCGTAGCCTCGGCGAAGCCGGATGATGAATCGCGGTGACCGGCGCGAGGCCATCTTTGCCGACGAGGCGGATCGGCGGAGGTTTTTGGAGACCCTCGCGGAGGCGTGCCAGAAGACCGGCTGGCAGGTGCATGCGTATTGCCTGATGAGCAACCACTTTCACTTGGTGGTGGAAACCCCCCAGCCCAATTTGGTGCTCGGAATGAAGTGGTTGCTGGGCACTTATACCAGCCGGTACAACCGGCGGCACAAGGAATTCGGACACTTGTTCAGCGGTCGGTACAAGGCCCTGGTGGTGGACGGGAGCGGGGACGGTTATCTCAAGACGGCCTGTGACTACGTGCATTTGAACCCGGTGCGGGCCAAATTGATGAAGGCGGATCAAGCTTTGGAGGCATTTGCCTGGAGCAGCTATCGGTGGTATCTGAGTGGGCCCTCGCGCCGACCGTCCTGGCTGCGGGTGGACCGGCTGCTGGGGGAGTGGGGCGTTC
Organism: uncultured Verrucomicrobiae bacterium; assembly: GCA_963755515.1. GTDB lineage: Bacteria > Verrucomicrobiota > Verrucomicrobiia > Limisphaerales > UBA11358 > UBA11358. The sequence continues at coordinate 13,332 of CAVWKA010000006.1, forward strand.
CCAAGGACAGCATTGCGGGGAGGCGTGAGTTTGCGGAGCGGATGGAGTGGCGGCGGGGGGAGAACGGCAGGGAGGAATTCCAGCCGATGAAGCGGGGCTGGTGCCTGGGGCGGGAGGAGTTTCGGCGGGAGTTGCTGGAGCAGGTGAGCACGCCGGCCGGTCCGAGCCATTTCGGCGAGGCGATGCAGGAGGCGGCGCAGGCCCGGGCGGAGCGGATGGTGAAGGAGGGACTCCAGCGTTTAAGGTGGAGCGAGGCCGATTTGAGGGGGCGGCGCAAGGGCGAACCGGGGAAGGTGAAGTTGGCGCGCGCCTTGCGGGCAAACACGACGATGCCGCTGGCATGGATTGCGGAGCGGCTGAACATGGGTGGTCGCGGATATTTAGCCTGGCTACTGGGACAGGGCGCAAAGACCAAACGCCCGCAATCAAATGATCAAGCCATGTTGAAAATATGACAATATCATTAACTGACCCCTTTACGCCTGCGATGTTGAGAAAGCCTGGAGACCCGGTGGTAGTTAGACCAACACCGCCCGCTGATAATCGTGGTGCGGGGGCAAGTCTTGGGAATCAGGCCAAGAGTGTGCCGGAGGGCGGGAAGGTAATAATCCAGATTCAAACAAAGGCAGCCAATGAGTGAGAACATTGCGCGTTTGTTATCTGCGACGAGCGATCCACTTTCTACTGCTCCTGCTGTCGGAGAGCTATCACGTCTGTCAGCACTGTCCGGCAGCAGAGGTCAGGAATTATTGAACCTGCTTGCTCACCGGAATGGCTTCTATGCCTTTGAGTCCGCACTGTTGGTCAGGCCACTGGATTTTGACGCATCTCCGCTCGGAATCTTTCAGTGGAACAACGCGGCCCTGTGGATGTCAGAATATAAAACCGATTTGGGCGGTGTTGTTTTTTTTGCGGAAGATATATTCGGGATGCAGTTCTGCATCAAGAATGATGCGGTTAATTCGTTTGACCCGGAAACAGGCGAGTTGAAGGTCATTGCTGCAAGCCTAGAAGATTGGTGTCGCTGGATTTGGGAAGACACCAAAACGAGGACTGGCTGGCCGATAGCTCATTTTTGGCAACTCAAACAAGGTGCGTTAAAATCAGGGATGCGACTTTTGCCCAAGGTTCCATTCGTATTGGGCGGGCAGTTTGCGATTGAGAATCTGTATGAGCTTAACGACGTGGAAGGAATGCGCTTTCGAGCCAGCATTGCGAACCAACTTCGTGATTGTCCTGATGGGTCAAAGGTCGTGCTGAACATTAAACACGGCAAATAATTAGATGACGGACGCACTCCTTGTGAAACAAGGGGGCGGACGTAACACTGAACGGCTCAAGCTGGCGACCATGAAGGGGTCAGTTAATGATATTGTATTATTTTATTGACGGATTGGGGAGGGGCGGGATAGGATCTGGGCGTGGCTCGGAAACTGCGCATTCAATATCCCGGGGCGATTTATCATGTGATGAATCGCGGTGACCGGCGCGAGGCCATCTTTGCCGACGAGGCGGATCGGCGGAGGTTTTTGGAGACCCTTGGAGAGGCGTGCCAGAAGACCGGCTGGCAGGTGCATGCGTATTGCCTGATGAGCAACCACTTTCACTTGGTGGTGGAAACCCCCCAGCCCAATCTGGTGCTCGGAATGAAGTGGTTGCTGGGCACTTACACCAGCCGGTACAACCGGCGGCACAAGGAATTCGGACACTTGTTCAGCGGTCGGTACAAGGCCCTGGTGGTGGACGGGAGCGGGGACGGTTATCTCAAGACGGCCTGTGACTACGTGCATTTGAACCCGGTGCGGGCCAAATTGATGAAGGCGGATCAAGCTTTGGAGGCATTTGCCTGGAGCAGCTATCGGTGGTATCTGAGTGGGCCCTCGCGCCGCCCGTCCTGGCTGCGGGTGGACCGGCTGCTGGGGGAGTGGGGCGTTCCCAGGGACAGCATTGCGGGGAGGCGTGAGTTTGCGGAGCGGATGGAGTGGCGGCGGGGCGAGAACGGCAGGGAGGAATTCCAGCCGATGAAGCGGGGCTGGTGCCTGGGGCGGGAGGAGTTTCGGCGGGAGTTGCTGGAGCAGGTGAGCACGCCGGCCGGTCCGAGCCATTTCGGCGAGGCGATGCAGGAGGCGGCGCAGGCCCGGGCGGAGCGGATGGTGAAGGAGGGACTCCAGCGTTTAAGGTGGAGCGAGGCCGATTTGAGGGGGCGGCGCAAGGGCGAACCGGGGAAGGTGAAGTTGGCGCGCGCCTTGCGGGCAAACACGACGATGCCGCTGGCATGGATTGCGGAGCGGCTGAACATGGGTGGTCGCGGATATCTAGCCTGGCTACTGGGACAGGGCGCAAAAACCAAACGCCCGCAATCAAATGATCAAGCCATGTTGAAAATATGACAATATCATTAACTGACCCCTTTACCTTTATGGGTGACTTACGGCCGGTCCACGGCGCCGTTGATTTGGAACAAGGATACTCATACCGGACAGTGAAAAACATCTTTGTTTGTTTTGTCTTGTTATTGGTTTAAGTGCTTGCGCAAAATCCAAGCAGTTAGATGCCGATTCTCCAGAAGCCCACGAAGCACTGATGGTCATTTCAAGATCAATCGTCCTTCTTTGGCTTTTCGGACAGCGATGATTTCACAGATGCTGGAAGAAGCCAATTACCTTTCTGATCGGCTGAAACTGCCAACACCGCGCCCGGTACAAATGACAGACGTTCAATCCTCTTATATCGGCCCGCCGTGGTATACCGTAATCATGGAACGCAATTCTTTTTTCTGGCCAGCAACGACATATTCAAATCGCATTTTTGATGCGAATATTCCCCGTGAACAGAGGCTACGCGCTATTAAATTTGGCGTTGATGGGACGATTGAGACAACCAATTTCTTTTTTAGCTTTACGCGGGGGAGGATATGGGAAGTCGAACGTTTAAGCGAGCACGAGGTGGAATACTATGCCAAAGACATTGACAAGTTGATTGGAAAACCATCACTCATCACCGATTCGCAGGCACATGAACTGGCCACGCAATGGCTGGCGGCGGTTGACATTGACGTGCCAGCATTGGAAAAGAAATATCCGTCCGAAGTCAATCGCCTTCGCGTATTGCCAAAAAATTCCACCAATGTTGTTGAGTTGCCATTTTATTTCGTTCACTGGGGCTGGCAGTATTTTACTAATAATGACGACAATCATACCGTTAGTTCCACCCCGCTTGTGGAAGTGAAAATTCACGGCAAGACGAAGGAACTTGTTGATTGCACATTGATGGACACTTCTTTCTCCCGCCGTCCACTATTGCTCGTCACCAACGCCCTCGAACTGATTCGCACCCCAAATCCATCAGTGAGGCACCTGCAACCGAATCCGACGCAAAACAACTCGGTTGGCGATACAAATGCGCCTGTGGCAAAACCACCTGCTTTTTAAGCCCAAACCCCACCCCCGCAAAAGGACGGATTTTAGCTGCTGGCATTTGCGCTAAAATCCGTCCCCCCTTTTACGTTGGCTCTTTGCCAGAAATTGGCATTCATCTTACCAGTGTCCAGCGGCAAAATAGGATAGACACCATCCCCTAACGAAATCGTTTGGAAAAAACGCGGCTCGAAACCGAGCGACAAAAAGCGGCAAAAGGCGGCAATGAATTTGTCGCAATTTGTCGCTTTAATTTGCCGCCTTTTGTCGCCTTTTGCCGCTTCTAAAATCCATTTGCCACATTCGGACTTTAAGCCAATAGCCCCGTTTGAAAGCATTCGGTTAGCCTCCTATTCGTCAGCTTAAAAGGTGGACGCCCCACCCCTACGGAAAATCGTAGTTTTTCGGCTATGCGCCGCATGGCACGGAAAATTGTGTTGAAATGCGTTGATGGTTTCAACGCCGTTCAACGAAATTCAACAGGGTGATTCAACGCTTTTCAACATCCTGGCTCCGGTGACTTGGTGATTTTAGACGGGACGCTATTCTCCTTGCGAGGCAAGCGGGCGGGCGTAACACCGGAGCGACCAAGCTGGCGACAGTGATACACACAGCGATGGCACTGGTGTAAAATGGCAAATTTACCGGTCGGGTAAGGAAGCGGCATTGCTGCCGCTCCCTCCCCTCAGAACCGGACGTGAAAGTTTCCTTTCATCCGGCTCAAGCCACTACAAAGCCCCGCTATTGCGGAGCCGGTTCACTTGACGGTTTCAATCCAGCCTCTCGACGATGAATGCCGAACTTCTTGAAGAACGCACGATCTTCAAAGTAGTCCCGCCAGTCCGGGGCAAAGGGGTTCGCTTCGGCACGGATTTTCACATGACGCCGAATGCTGATTTGGGTTGGGTTCACCAACTTCAACCAGAGCGGTTGCCCGCTCGGCGTGCGTTTTCCCGTGTCCGCTGCAAACACCCTTTTCCCGCCCAATGGACGCCAGTAACGCTGGAACGTCCATCGTGCGCTTTTCTCCGGGTGCCGACGTTTGGCCCAACGCCAGAGACTGTTTCGCAAAACCCATTCTACCTTCTTGAACGTCTCCATTGCCACAATGTGGCGATGGTAGTTGGCCCAACCCCGGATGACAGGATTGAGATGACGAATCAAGTCGGTCTGACTGGCTCCGTTATGGTTGCGGATGCACTGCCGCACCTTCTCCAAAAACACATGCGTGTTCTTCTTGGAGGGTCGGATGAGCAGCTTACCGTTGAACTTGCGGAGGTTTTGTCCGAGGAAGTCGAATCCGTTTTCGATATGCGTGATGCAGGTCTTCTCTGGCGAGAGTTGCAAGCCCCGGTCTCGCAAAAATTGCTCAACCAGTGGTTTGACTTCGTTTTCCAGCAGTTCCTTGGTTGTGCCGGTGATGATGAAGTCATCCGCGTATCGAATGAGGTTCACTTTGGGGTTGGGTTCCCGCCACGAGGGGAACTTCCCCTTGAGCAACAGTTCCAACCCGTCCAGTGTCAGGTTCGCCAACGTCGGCGAGATAATCCCGCCTTGTGGAGTGCCTGCTTCCGTGGGGAAGAGGATTCGGTTTTCCATGAACCCGGCTTTGAGCCATTTGCGGAGCATTCCTTTATCTGTGGGAATATGGCGGAGCATCCATTCGTGGGAGATGTTGTCAAAACACCCGCGAATATCGCCTTCCAACACCCATTGTGCGCTGTAGCTTTTGCTCAGTGCCAGGAAGCTCTGCCCGATGGCGTCAGCCGTGCTACGTCCAGGGCGAAAGCCGTAGGAGTTGTGGTCGCCGGTGGTTTCAGCGATGGGTGCCAGCGCCAGCAGGTGCAGTGCGTGCATGGCGCGGTCTTTCATCACCGGGATACCGAGCGGCCTCGATTTTCCGTTGGCCTTCGGAATGTGGACACGTCGCAGCGGTTGCGGTTGATAGCCGCGCCGCCGCAATGTGCCGATGGCTTTGTGTTTGGACGCCGGAGTGCTCCATATCTTTCCATCCACTCCCGACGTTCGTTTACCTTGATTGTCCGTCACTCGTTTCACGGCCAAGGCTTTGCCGTAAAACGAGCAGGTCAAGAGTCGTTGCAAGGCTTTCACCTTGTTCCAACGCTTTTCCTGAGTTGCCTTGACGATACGCGCTTGCAGTCTTCTGACATTCCGCTCACATTGAGACCAGTCAATCTGGTCCCAAGCGTTCGTTTTGCCGGAGGATGCACACGCCGATTGCTCTGCGTTCATTTGCTGTTTCCTCCTGTGAAGGTTCTGCCAGTTCTTTCGTCACGAGCTACCATCTGGAAGTCAGCCCGTTTGCACGGCGGAGTGATGTTGCACCTCCTATCCGCCCCATTACAGGGCGGCGTTGGCTTTTTCCAGTCTCCCATGCCTGTCATCCCGTTGGCGTTCCTTGCGGACGCGCCTGCCTTGAAGCCAAGGCGGGATGCCGGGTTTTTCCTGTTCTGTTGTGGGTGACACGAATGATTTAGCCCCTGCCTCTCGCACCGGCAGTCGTGTATGTCCGTGTGTTCCAAGTCTGAGATGGAACAACCGACTGCCTGCCTTTTGGCTGGAGCCTGTCAGCGTCTTTGGCTCCACGGAAGTTGACGGTGCCTGTGGCAGTTTACTTTTGTTGGGCTTGTCATCCAGCCTGACCCTCCGACCACCGTTGACGCTGGCAGTCGCGGAAAGTCCCTCGCGGTTCTCTCCTCGTCCCATTGGACGTAGGTATGTTGTCTCGGCAGCTTCCGACCCGGCTGTTTCCAGCCGCGCAGGTGCCGATAGGCTAGTGTGGACGGAACCACACGTTATCTCAGGTGCATCATTACACACAGCTAAACAATCATCACAACAGCATCAGTTCGCACTCAGACATCTTCCCTAAGCACAGCTTGAGGCCACGACCGCAGACCGCAAATGTTGCGCGAAATTTGCGCGAACGCCCGCCGTAAAAAGTTCAACGCAGCTAAACTCCGTTCAACACCTTTCAACATCCCGACTCCGCGTGAATCGCCCTCTCATGGTATGGCTCGCTGCGCGTCGTCAAGGTCCTCCTCGCTGCGCTGCGGTCCACCTTGACGATGCTCGCTTCGCCAAAGACCGATGGCGATTAAGGCTTCACGCTGGGAGTGTCACGGTCGTCATTATTTGGCATGAGACGCGACGCGCTGGCGGATTTCAGCCAGCAACTTCCGACCGCGCGCCGGATTGCCGCGCTTCTGACGCACTACAAACCGGGCTTCCGCCTGCCGCTCGGTAATGACGTGCGTGACAAAGTTGTCAAACAGTCGCTGCACGCTCGTGCCGGTGGATCGCGCCGCGCCCAGCAACGCTTTGTGCCGTGAATCATCACAACGATAAGGAATGGTTTTCATTTTACAATTTTCAGGTGTTGCGCCGGTGTCACCACGCGCGGCGAGGCAAACTTAAGTTCGCCCCGGCTAAAGTCGCGCGTGTTGTGCGTGACCAGATGTTCCACGCCACCAGCTATCGCCAGTTCCAAAACGTGGTCGTCGTCCGCATCCGGCAGGTTGGGCCGCCAGCGAAAATAAATCGGCTGCCAGATTGCCGCTGCACAAAAATCGTCCAATAAAGCCTCGCGTTCCGCCGCCGTCACGGGCACGTCCCGCCACAAACTGTCCCGCTGCACCAGTTCCTCATATTCCGCAAACAGGGCTGCGCCCATGACGGCCTGATCGTCGCGCGCCAGACAGCGATCCAACACCTCCGCACTCGCGCCTTCCTGGCTGCGCAGGGCGGCGACGAAGACATTGGTGTCTTGCACGATTTCCATGCAGTATAAAATGACATCACAGGTGATGCCAGTCAAGCGGAAGGTTGGTTTGCCGGGATTTGACGGCTTTCGACCATAGTTTAATAATTCAATTCACTGGCCGGAAGCAATGTGGCGCCGGTTTCGGTGCCGGCGCATCGCCGGATTGATTTCCGGGTTGTATTAGCTCGCTGGTGGTTTTGATTTCAGGCTGTCATTGAATTCTTTGGCTTCCTCTGGACTCATCATTCTCACGTTGGCGATGTGCGGTCCGCGTGAACGGTATGGAGAATCTTCTTTTGGGGGCAGTGTGACATTGCCTGCGGGTGCCGTGGTCGGCGCTGGCATGGTCGGCGCAAGTTTTGCGGCTACGGCGGGCGCACTTTGAGGAGTGGTCGGAGCATTGACGGCGGGCGCGGTTCTCGCCCGTTTGCGTCGTTTGCGTTTTTTGCCGTCTTCCAGGATGATGCGGCCGTATTCGGCTACCCGCGCCCGGCTGGTTTTTACCCCATTTTGTATCAGCAATTCAGCAATGATGGAATAGGACGCATTTTTGCCTCGCAATTCCACGATGGCGTCATGGAGCGGTTTCAGATTGTTGAACGGGACGCGATGCGGATTAGGCCGGAATTCCTGAATCGCTTTCCGCAGGGATTCCAGATCGAGCGTTGGTGTGGTTGGTGTGTTCATAATTTTTTGGATGTCATGGTTAAAAGCTAACGGCAAAATTCCCACGAGCTGCTTGCAAGCTGTTGCGCGGCCAAGTTGCGAGTCGTCTCGCAAGTTTCCGGCCCGGACATGGCGCGTCCAAATCCGGCGCAGAGCAAGTTGTCTTGCGAGTCGTCTCGACGGCCATCCGGCGGCATTGCTGCTGCCACTGTCCGGCCATTGCCGGGACATTGCGCGGATATGACGCAAGACATTTCGCCGGCTTTCTTGCCGGATGTTTCGCGCCCATCGCGCGACCGTCTCGCGGGACTCCGCGCAACCATCGGCGAGATATGGGCGAGCCGTAAAATCCTTGTCGAGACAAGGGGTAAGGCTTGCCCCTGTCTAAAAATACAAACCAGTGATAAGCGACTGCGCCGCGACGTAAAAAATATTGCGTCAAACTTTTCGCACTTCTTGAATGCAACTGTGCAAATTGACGATACAATTTGTGACGTGAAATTGTATGTCCCGGAGTTTTCGTTTTTGCGAGCGCGCCGGGCACAGTCAGATTGCCGTGAATGAAAAGCTGTCATGGTTCATCCATTATTTCGTCGTCACCGTTCCACGTCTGGTCAACCTCGATGCAGATGATTGGCGGCGGTGATTGCGTCGGCGGTTGCATCGTGTAGATGATGGCGGGAATGACCGTGGCGGAGTTGCCTTGCGACCGTTTCCGCCGCAGGCCGCCGCTCAATATCCAGGCAATCGCTCCCAAGGACAGCCAGACGAACACCAGGTAGAGATAAACACCGTAATTCGAGATCAGGGCGTCCAGAAAGTTGAACACGGGATTCAGCACCATAGCCGGATTTAAGTTCATGGCTGGCCCTCCGCTGATTTGATGATGGCGAGAATTGCCGCCTTGAACGGGGCCGGCAATTTATCCCATGCAGTGACTACTTGAGACAAGTCGTGGCTTGACGGGACTGAAATTTGTGTGTCTCCTTGTGTGTCGTTGTGCGGATTTCCCTTATTATCGGTGGGAAAATGTGGGGTTCGAATCCACCTGCAATCTCCACGAGCATGACGACAATGGTCATCGCCAAGACCCTGCGCGTGCCCTTCTCCGCGGTGGAGAACTGGCCGACAGCATCCTGTTTCCAATGGCAAATTGTGCGTGCTTGCATCGGGTTTAAAATCTTGGCGGCTGGAAGCAGAAATTATGCCGCAAAAAGCTTGAAAAAAGAGTTGTTTTAATCCTCTCAGAGATTTATTGTTGGATGTTCCGGAGGCGGTTGCATTCAACAATTAAAGAGAAAGGCGTTATATGAGTGATTGCAAAGAGCACAAAAACCACACCCATCAACACGGCCCAGGTTGCGGCCACACGGCCGTTGAACATCAAGGACATACCGACTTCCTCCACGACGGCCATCTCCATCATGTGCATGGAGACCACGTGGACGAGCACGTCATCGAGGTCAGCGGGACCAATCCCGATGCCTGCAACCACAATGCGAACGGGCATGACGCGAAGCATGTGCATGGGCCAAATTGCGGGCATCCGTCCGTTCCGCATGGCGACCATGTTGATTATCTGGTCGCAGGCCGGCTGCACCATGTCCACGCAGATCATTGCGACGATCATGGGCCGTTAAAAACCGTGAGTTAACCAGATCACTCACGGTTGACCCTGGCAACAGGAATCCAACTGATTTTGCCAGTGGCCAATAAGTTGCTTAGTGGTCGGAGGCGTAAAAACGATGACGTTCGTTGTGATGCTTTTGGCCTGTGGCGAGGCGCGGGGAGGGAGCATCCGCTTCCTGGGGCTGTGACCGACGAGCCACGAAGTTCACAGGCCAAAAGCGACGCAACCCTCCGGGCGGCAGCCCTTTTTGCCGCAGGCTTCGTTGTTCGCTCCTCACAGATCCATGCCGGATATGCTCGTCGCTCTGGCCTTGCCTGCGCCAAAAATGGCTTGCCGCGAACGCCATCGTATTTATGCCTCAGACCACTTAGCCGTAACCATGCAGAAGAAAACTGGTGCCAGCACGTTTGGAGGGCGGCGTTCACGCGGCTTCAAGGTCCGCATAAACAGTACGCTCGAAATTTTCCAGAATCTCATTACCATCGGGCATTGAAGCGGCATAAAGGCCGCGCTCCATTGCGCCAGGAGTCACGCGCCGTTTCCCCACCCGTTTCTATTGCATGGTCACGGCTTAGCGTGGCGCATTCTGTCAGCCGGGCGGGGAAATATAGACCGGCGAATTCAGGATTGCATTCAGCAATTGACTGCCAACAACCAGGAGGAAACCAGCGAAGAGCAGCCAGCCACACCAGTAAAGTGAATTGCCCTTGGCATCGTTCAAGCGCGCGTTCTGTTCCCTGGTTTTCAAGAGCATTTGGACCAATGCCTCTTGGGCCGCATCTTCAGTAATGTTCTCCGGCTTCAAAGTGTCCCAAAGTTTGTTGCCACGCGGATAACCCGCATAACCTTTGACCCCAACTCCCCGAAAGGCGAAAAACAAGGCAATGCTTAAGGCCACCAGCGACAGATAAAATAAAATATCCGTCCAATGCGAAGACGACCCCAGGAGGTTGTTCGCGTCCATCAATTGGAAACCGGTTACGACGATGGTTCCCGCCGCGAGTGCGTCCGCCTTCCGCAGCAAATGCACGGTTCGATCAGACTCGGCGGCGATGGCCTTTTCCGCCGCCTCTTTGACCATTGAAATTTTACTCATATTGGCTCACCGTAACTTTCTGTTGATGATTTTCAAAGGTCTTTTCGTAATTTTGGATTCCCTGCACGATGGCCGCGGCCAACAGACTGCGATACTTCGGATCAGCGATTTTTTTCTGCTCAACCGAATCGGTCAGAAAGCCGCCCTCGATGAGCACGGCAGGCATTTCAGCCGTGCGTAAGACGGCAAAACGCGCCCGCCTGACTCCCCGGTCTTCAGCGGATAGATTTTTGACCAGCGATTTTTCGAGTTGATACGCGAGCAGTATATTCCGGCTATCACAACGATTTCCAGGCACGGCCCCGAGACTGTCCCTCCAATCGCTGACGTCTCCCCACCTGCCGTCATTTGTGGAAATGGCGCCGGCAGGTGTCAGGCAATAAACTTCCACTCCCCTGGCTTCTCCCGGCGGCCCAATGTTGAAGTGCAGGCTGATGAATAAATCCGCCTTTTGCCGGTTCGCCAAGGCGGGGCGGTCTTCCAGCGGGACAAAAGTGTCATTGGTGCGTGTCAGCATTACTTTGTAGCCCTGTGCCTCCAACTGACGGGCCAATTCTTCGGCCAATGGCAGCGTATATCGCTTTTCGACATAACCACCAAAGACGCCGCCGTTGTCTTGCTGGCCGTGACCGGGATCAAGACAAATAGTCTGGACCGCTGCATCGTCCTGATTTGTTTTGGGGAAAAGAACCGGCTCGACGGAAGTATTCAGGTCGAGTGACGAAATGCAAGGTTGGCCGTCCTTTAACTTGATTGGGTTGCACAGCCAAACATTAACGCCGTCAATGGCAGCGCATTGCGAGTCCGTTTTGAATGACAAGGCGCATGATTCGTTGGTCAAAGAGAACAATTCCTCATCCTTCGTCCAAACCAGCTCGAAATTATTTTCCTTGGCCCATCCAGATAATTGAACCCAGGTTTCTGCTCCAAAAGCACTGTATCTGCCGAACAGGCAGAACTGCAAAAGCAAAACAGGTATTAAACAAATCCGTAACGGTTGCATCCACATTCAGCCCGGTCGAGTGCTCTCACTTTTCAATTTGTCAATGTGCTTTTGAATTTCGGCGGGGTTGGGTGAAGCAAGTTCAGCCTGTTGCCAGCACTCAATTGCAGCTTTTATATTACCGGTGGATTCTTCGAGTTCGGCCAAATTGGTCTGGAGTTGCTCAAAAATGAAACGGTTGTCGAAATTGTCGTTGGTGAGGTTGAGACGTTCAGAAAGCGGTTCATCGGGCGCTTCGGCCCGCCAGGTCCGTAACGCGGCCTCCCAAATGCTCCGCGCCTGGTTGGGATTGTGGTAGTTCTCAAAATAAAGACGGCCGAGATCAAAGAGGAGTTGGGGATTTCCAGGGTTATTTCGCAACCCTTCGCGCAAGACCTCCTCGGCTTCCGGAGCATTGTGCAAGGTGGTTCGAAGCCAAAAAGACATGACGAGATAGGTTCTGACATCTTGGGGATCCAGTTTGGAGGCGAGGTCGAGCCACGGCAAAATTTCACGCACTTCCGATTGCTTGCTCAAATCGCCGGTTGGGCCGCCGTCGCTCAGGTGCGTGTGGCGGTTCGGAATAAAATGACGGTTAAAAGCATCCAGCCAATCACGCGGCGGCCCCATAAAACCTGTTTCATCGCCCGAATTGCGGCTGGCAACGGCGCCGGTGTCTTCAGCCATGTGGGGTGTGCGGAAAGCCTGATTATTGTCGAAAATCGTCGGGTAGAAGCCGCTGTGATAGTAAGCGTCGGCCTTGATAAAAAATTCGTTCGCAAACATCCGGCTGCTGTCGCCAAGCAACAGGATAAAAACGTTATTCGATTGACCCCGGGCATTTTCCAGCGATTGAAACTGCGGCTGCAAGCCGGCGGCAAGGCCGAAACACAAGATGAACATCGCCACCAACAATAACCAGAACGTTTTAATTGAGGTCATAGGAACTCTCAATTGACGGCCCTACGATGGAATATGAGGAAGGAGGCAATGAGAAAGACTCCCATATATGCCAGCAGGTACAGGGCATCGAGGCCGACAAAATTCCAGCCGATAAGCGGCCAGTCGTGGATAATCAAATTCCGCATCTCAAACGGGATTTCCAAATGAGGAATGGCAAAATAAATCCCATAAACGATGGAACGGCCCGGCTCATGCAATGACAATGCAATCTGATCCAGGTATCTTCCCAAACACATGATTGCCACGACCACGGCAAAACAAATCGTCGAATTGGAGGAAGGCGCGGCGAAGACCAGCGAGCCAAGTAACGCGAGCGCAATCACCACGCCCAGCATCATCCAGTGCAAAAAGGCGGCCTGCGCGTAATTCAGAAGCGGCCATTGATGTTCCCGGCTTGCCGCCAGCGCGCCGAAGAAAGCGTAAAAGCAAAGCAGCGCCAGGCCGCAAACAATCCAGCAACCGAGAAACTTCCCAAGAATCAGTTGCGTTCGGCTCAACGGTTTGGCCAGCAGCGGTAACAACGTGCGTTGTTCCCTTTCCACCGGGATCTGCCGGGCGGTGGTAGTGATAGCAATGATGAGCGAAGAAACCCAAATCAGAAGCAGGCAGAGTTCCTTAAGGTAACGGATGATCTCTTTATCGTTGAAGATATTGATCGAACCCATGATCAAGCAAATGATAATCGTCAGAATAAACAGGACGTAAAAGTCCTTTCGGCGATATAATTCCTTGATGACGACTCCCGAAACGGCAAAAATTTTATTCATAAGTTTGTAGAGTTTAATTTTTAAAACCGATGACTCGCAGGAAAACCTGCTCCAAATTGCATTGATGCCGGGCAACCAAATCCTTCACACGGCCTTCCGCGCGAAGCTCGCCCTCGTGCAAAATGGCCACGCGGTCACAGACTGTTTCGACTTCTCCGAGTTCGTGCGAGGCAAAAAACACGGTTTTGCCCTCGTCCTTCAGGCGTTGGATAATTTGACGGACCTTCATTCGGCCCAGGGGATCGAGGCCGCTGGTCGGTTCGTCGAGGATGAGGAGATCGGGGTTGTTGATCATCGCTTGTGCGATGCCCACGCGTTGTTGCATTCCTTTGGAGTAAGTCTTGATGGGCCGCTTGCGGGCGTGCTCCAGTTCCACCAGTTTTAACGCCTCATTAATCCGCCGTTCCCTTTCGGCTTTTGGAATTTCAAACAGCCGCGCGTAAAAACGCAATAATTCCTCCCCCGTAAGAAACTTGTAGTAATACGTCATCTCCGGCAGATAACCGATGCGTTGCCGCGCAATGGGCTGGCGCACACTGGTTCCAAAAAGGAGGATGTCCCCGCTCGTGGCGTTGACGAAGCCAAGCATGACGTTCATCGTGGTGGTTTTACCGGCGCCATTGGGTCCCAGGAACCCGAACACCTCGCCGGCGCTTACGGAGAGTGTCAGGTTTTTGACAGCCACTTTGACGGACGGTTTGTGATCGCGTACCGGGAATTCGACACGCAGATTTTGAACGGAAAGAATCGTCGGCATGGTGTCTTTCACAGGCTCATAGCAGTTCACCGAACTGGCTGGCGTCGGCATGGTATCATTCATAGGCTCGTAATCAGTTCACGGAATTGGCTGGCAATGACGGTTCCTTTCAAGGTCATCTCCGAGCCAGTTTGCTTATTTGCAAAACGTTTGCAATATAAGATCAATGAAAGCAGGCGGCGTGCCACTTTCAGCTTGGGTCACGTCAAAAATCGGGCTGATTTGATATACTTGCAAATCGTTTGCAATACGTAAATGAAACTATCTTTCATTATGAAAGCAGATAGCGTGCCGTTTCTCTTTTTTCATTCAGAACACGTAACTGATCGAACCGAAGAAACCAAGGCGCTCACCATACGCCGGGGCGTTGACACCGACGCTGGCGCCACTGCGAATCTCATAAATGTTGTCGGTCAAGTTCACGATGTCGAGCCGGGCTTTCAAAAGTTGGTTCCTGCCCACTTCAAAACTTTGTTCCGCGCCAACGTTGATTGTATAATAAGATGGAACGGTCGAACCATTTGGAATAAGGTCATCATCCGGGTCGTTTGCGATTGTTGCCGGACCATCCTGATGTAATCCACTGCCATAAATTGCGTCAGCATAAAGACGCGCGCCATACCTTGCGGATTCGCTCCATTTGTAAGCCACGCCGGCGGAGCTGGTCACCCGCTGGTCATGGTCTAAATCTATCCAGTGGCTATTGACATAATCCACAACGTACTGGTTTCCCCATAAAAATTGCGCCGAGGCCGCGCCTTTGCCCAGCGACTTCGACCAGGCGACATTCGCGTAAGCGGAGAAACCACCTTTGGCGTAACTGGCGGTGAAATCCACGCCGTAGATTTTCCCATGCGCGTAATTGAATCCCGAGGGAATCAGTGTCTGCCCGAACAATCCATCGTCGAGCTGGTTCCTGGTGGTTTTGTAATAGCCATCCGCGCCGACCTGCAATCCGGGCGCCACCTTCTGGCTGATGCCGGCATCGAAATAGTTGGCGCGCTCAGCCTTCACGGGACTGTCATTCGTCTCTTCAGATGCATTCGAGGTGCCGTTGAACAATGCGATGTCGCCGCCGGACACGTTTTCCACCTGTGGCGGGGTAAAGTAGCGCGAATAGCCCGCATGCAAGGTTGTCCAATCCGTCGGCTGGTAGATGAAATTGATGCGCGGACTGATTTGATTTTCGTTGTCGAACGATGAATTGAAGACATCGAAGCGCGCGCCGTAATTGACGATAAATTCAGGAAATATTTTCCACTCATCCTGCAAATACAACCCATAAAACTGACCGTTGAGATTGTGATTGTCCACGATGGGATAGGCTGCGCCGGTTGGATTGCCATTGGTGTCCACATTGAAAACCGTGGTGGTCGAATCGGCATTCACAAATTCAGCGAGGGCCATTGCGCCGCCGCGAATCGTGTGTTTGTCTCCAAGATCATAGCTGGCGTCCGCCTGCACCCCGCCGGAATAAAGAATTCGATCTACGTCACTGGCCACGCCGTTAAAGTAAAGGTCGCCGACGGGATCAGGCAGGAAATGCACGCCACTGCCACGGCCAAACACGGATAGCTGGCCGTTGAAATCGCCCGCGGATTTTTGATACGCCACCACACCGTAATAATTTTGCTCGTTTTGTCTTTCATTCAAATCCGACGAATTGAATGTCGCTGGCCCTTGCGTCGTGTTCCATGCATCGCCGCCGGGCGCGGTGCCGACCGGCAGTCCGGGCGTGTTCGGAATTTGAAAATCACTGTAAGACGCGCTGCCAATGAAACTGACGCGGGCCGTATCGCTCAAAATGCGCGAGGCATAAAGGAAGGTTTTGTATTGATCGGTGTCGTCGTGGATGGCGTTGTAGCTCGGAGTCGGGTTTTCAATGCCGAGCGCGTTGTATTCATAGCCGCCGTCCACGAAGTAATTCCAATTCCCAGAAGTACCGCCGTATTCAAAACTGGGCCGGATCGTGTCGAAACTACCGCCGTAGATTTCCGCTTCGCCGCCGTTCACAAATGCGCCGCTTTTGCTCTGGATATCAACAATGCCCGAGGTGCGGAAACCATATTGCGCCGGGAGCGAACCCGTGATGAGTTGCAAGGTATCCACATAGCGCGGGTCTATTTCCAGTCCGAACCCCGTGATGCCTTCCGGCAACAGCACGTCATTGATGCGGTATTGCACGTTCGCCATTTCACCTCGCACGTGGAGGCCGTCGTCCACCGCCGAATCCAGCACCACACCTGGAGAACGGAGAATGATCTGGTTGAGCGGCGCATTGTCTCCCTGTGATTGGGACTGGATTTGATCCTGCGTGTGAATATAGACCGATGCGCCGAGACTTGGCACAATCTGGCTGCGCGCCTGGTTCAGTTTGCCAACGATGGTGATATTGCCAAGGTCAGTGACGTTGGTTGAATTTCCCGCGTTGACCACCTTTGTTGAATTGTCCGGCGCGGGAACATTCGCCGGCGCCGCGTTATTGATTTGAGCCGAAACTGTCCCGCTATAAGACAACGCCGCCAACGAAATGACCGACAAATACAATCTGCGATTTCTATTTTTTCTTTCTGCGATTTTTTTCATTATTTCAAAGGGGATTAAAGCCCTGTCTCCTTGCGAGTTTTCAAGAATTCAGGCTTGGTGAACGTTTGTGTGAACTCGAAACCCGATCGGCTGCGGGCGGCTTCTTCAACTTCTCACGCCGGACAATTTACATAAATGCAATTCATTTGCAATAAATAAATGAAATACATTTCTATTAACGCAAGCATCCGGCGCACCCTGCTTTTTATTTCATAATTTTCACAGACCGTTTGAAGCGGACTGGCGGTTCGCTTGAGCCACGGCATTCGTTGGTTGGCGGAATTCGTCCAGCATGGCTTCGAGAACAGGAAGGCTCCGGCGCCCATAGAATCGGCGGCGAACCAGACCGTTGTTGTCAATCATCACAGTTGTCGGCACCGCGCTCGCATTATACATGCCGCTAATGCAAAAATGTTCGTCATCGAGGATGATCGGATAATCCACTCCCCGGTCCTTGATCGCACTCGCGACTTTTTCGCGGATTTCACTTGCCGTTGGCAGACTGCATTTGCCTTGCCGATGCGCAATGAGGAGATCGTCGTCGTCGCCGATGCCGCCATCGTCATCCTTCACATTATCCAAAGATACGCCGATGATTGCCAGGCCATCAGCGTATTTCCTTTTTAAGGCCATCAAATCGTCCAGTTCATTTAGACATCCGCCATTCGAAGTCGTCCAGAAGAACAGCACTACGGCCTTTCCACGATAATCCGACAAACGCACCTTGCGGCCGTTGAGCGCAGTTGCGTCAAATTCGGCGCCCGGCGGAAACTGGATGGCTGCCACCGGTGAATTGGAGAAACTGGCCGGCGGGGGAGTGTATTCGGCTTGGTATTGGCCCCACCACACCCTGGCCCTTTCGGCGCCGGCTTTGCTTTTCAATTCACTGCCCGGATGCAGTTCTTTAAAACCCGTTTTCTCGTCGTCCACTCCCGCCGCGATCTCCGTGAGTTTTACGCCGAAGTTTTGGCCGCTGCGCCGCTGTAGCTCGATCAACGCGCTGACCACCACGCGCGGGTCGGGATCGTCCAGCAATCGGACAGCGCTTGGAACACTGGTATCGGCGCTAATCCACCGAAGATATTGCACTCCCAGCAACCGCACCTCCGGGTCGCAATCCCGTAATTGGGCGGCGGCCAGCGTGGCGAGGCCAGGTTGCTGGCACTGGCGCAAGGTGTCGAGCGCCTCTTCCCGCACGTCCAGATCAGGATCGAAGGCCGCTGCTTCAACGAGCGGCAGCAGCTCCGCCGGAAGGCGCAGCTCTGCCGGAAAGCGGTGCGAACCGAACACAATTTTTTTCACGGCATCGATTGCAATTTCGCGGTGAATGATCCTGCCCGTGTTCCAGGCGGCCAGAATGGCCGCCTGAGGGTCGGACGAGGCATCAATCATTTCTTCGACCATTTCGGGGTCAGGCGAATTATTTGCCAGCAGGCCGCGTTCAAGAATGAAGCCGCGGATGCGGGCATGGAATGGCACCGTTGCGAGGGTGGCCATGAGCGCCAAAAAAAGGAAGACTGTTCGGACTCGAATTCTTCCGCGGGGGCGTAACACCGTGAGGAGCGGAAGCAATATGCGCCGACCACTCTCAAAAGTTAAAGAAACGCGGCGAGTTTTCATTTTTTAAGGGGTTCTTCGCATTGCACACAGTGACAGCGGGCGCGCAGTTTAAGATTTATCAGGTGAGATGTGGCAATCAGCGCGCCGCCGGCGAACATCGCGATGGCTTCGTGCCAGTCGGTGCGAGCTTCATTCTCGTCCGGCGGTCCGCCGAATTGGGTGTAAAGCACAACCCCCGCGCCGGCGCACAAGAGAACGAGTAATCCCCATCGCCGGTGGATGCGGCAACCCGACCATACGCACGCGGCGGCGAGCAATACCATGGTGACGCACGCGATGTGCTCGAATTTGTGGCTGCCGAGAAAGGACAATCCGATTAATGGCAGCAAACCGATGAGCACGGGCATGCACATGCAATGGACCGCGCACAACGACGACAGCACCGATCCGATTCGGTCGGCGCGATTGAGCAGTGAACCATTATTTGCAGAAGGAATATTTGATTTCATTTTGAATTGTTGGAGAGCTGCGCCGGAGGAAGACGCAACTCTCCAACTCCTTTTTTTTCGCTCGCAAGTTCAGAAGGCCGCCGTGATGCCGCCGAATAGGAGCGGCTCGGCCCATAGGCCGCGATGCCGATGCCCGTGACAGTCCGAATCTCCGCCGTTTGGTTGAATAAATTCACGACGGGCGATTTCCTTTTTTTCGTTCCATGTTCCCTTTCATAATTTCAATGGATCAATTTTCTTTTCCGCGCATTTTCAAGAATTCACGTTTTGCAAACTCCGGTGTGAACTCAAAAACCCGGCCTGCTGCTGCGACTTCTTCAACTTCCCATGCGAGCTAATTTACATAATTGCAAATCGTTTGCAATATGTAAATGAAACTATTTTTCATTAAGGAAGGCAGGCGGCGCGCCACCTCCCCGCCTTGATCCGGTGGATGTTGATTTGCGATGCGACTTGTGGAAAGCGATTGGCCGGGCGCGGAAGGGATTTGCATTGGCGCAATTTTGGAAGCAAAATCAACCAGTTCATTAAACTGCCTATGTCCGTTGACATCTATATTGCGCGACTGAAGAAGCATGGCCATCGTGTGACACCCAAGGTTCGTGCGGTCCTTGATTTATTCCTCAAAGGCGGGTGCGTGCTCGATCCGCTCGAAGTGCAGGCGCGCATGCAAAAGCAATTCAAAGGCGTGGGGCTTCCGACAATTTACCGGATATTAGATGGGCTTGCCAGTTGCGGGATTCTTCTGACCGCGGTAAATGAAGACCGCCGACTGCGCTATTTCATTTGCCATGAGATTGAAGCGGAACATCATCACCACTTCATCTGCAGGAAATGCGGCCGGGTCGAGGAGGTTAATTTGTGCCTGATGGAACAAGTGTCGCAATACGTCAGACGCCATCTCAAAGCGAAGGTGGAGAGCCATTTTTTACAGATCGAAGGTCTTTGCGCAAAGTGTTGTTAAGAACGCTCGACCACGATCATGCGGCCTCGATCGCTCTCACGAGGAAGAAGTTCGGCTGGAATCCGACCGGCCCCGGGCTGATCGCCGATCTTGATCAGATGGACTATGGGCAAATTCTGAACGGGTAAATCATTTTCCACGCCATACGGCGGCATGGAAAAGGGCAACTGGGACTGCAAAGCGGGGTCTCGTAAACTTGGCGCACACGAAAATGCGCCACCGGAAATGAGCCACAAAACGAACCATACTATGGGTTGCGGGCAAACACGACGATGCCGCTGGCATGGATAGCGGAGCGGCTGAACATGGGTGGTCGCGGACATCTTGCCTGGCTACTGGGACAGGGTGCAAAAACCAAACGCCCGCAATCAAATGATCGGGCCGTGTTGAAAATATGACAACATCATTAACCCCTTTTTGACCCCCTTTTGCTGAAGGCAGTGCTTTGGTCATTTATGGTACCAATAGGACGGATAGGACGAAACAAGACGGAAGGGCAAAACAAGGCTGAAGGCGGAAGGGCAAGCAAAAGCCGCGACCTCCGGAATGGACGCGCATCGGAGGCGTGACAATCTGGTGAGGCAACAACGATGAGCATTCTGGTGTACTTCCGTGCGTGCCCCCTCACCTCAATCCTCTCCCCCGAAGGGGAGAGGAAGTTTGGACGGACGCGCAATTTGGTGAGGCAACGACTATGAGCATTCTGGTGTACTTCCGTGCGCGCCCCCTCACCTCAATCCTCTCCCCCGAGGGGGAGAGGAAGTTTGGACGGACGCGCAATTTGGTGAGGCAACGACGATGAGCATTCTGGTTTACTTTCATGCGTGACCCCTCACCTCAATCCTCTCCCCCGAGGGGGAGAGGAAGTTTGGACGGCGGACGGCTCGTTTGAGGTTCCAACGCATCCGACGCCTCCGAAAATAACCGGCGTATTACATTGCCATGCGCGCGTCGGGCGTTGAAGCTTAGGTATGAGCAACAGCTTGCAGCAACATGGCATCAGGGAAATCTACAAACAACTCCGCTTGCGGATGAAAAACCGCGGACTGGACACCATCGAGGTTCATGTCACCCGCAAGGCCGGAAAATACATATACGGTTTTACCGGTTCGGCGGAACAAGTCGAGACGGCGGAGAAGATTCTTGCGGATTGGGCCTGATTCCGGCTCCCCGACACGCCGTGGGCCTCATGTCTTTGGCGGCCATTCCACGCCAGCGAGTTCCCCGGGCAATAGCGTCGGGCCGGTTGGGGGGATGAGTGGAACTCCCGACGCCAGTCTTCCACCACGCGCCGGGGTGAAAACTCGCGACAGTCATTTACAATCATCGCTTCACGCGGCATGATGACTCCACCTGCGGAGAAACATTTATTCCGTCGGCAAGTCAATGCGGTCAAAGAAAGCAATACATCATGGGCGACAGATCCCCGAAAGCAAACCAGAAGAAATCCACACAGAAACTGAGCAAAGCCAACGCTGCCGCGGCAACAAAGAATGCGACTGTGGCGGCCAAGCAAGCCGCAGGCAAGAAGAAATAAGTTACGAGGCAGAAGATGCCGCACCTACGGAGCTGGAAGATTATTATTGTCTGATTTCTACAAATATTCCGCACCTACGGCGCTCATAGCGGCACCCAGGCATGTCATTGCGTACCAAAGTTTTGTATGCTCACTAAGCGCCATTCCTCTTTTGGGGTATTATTCGGCGGCGGCGCAGGAGGTTTGGTTACTGTCAAAGCGAATCAGAAGAAAATGACGCGGATGCAGTTTTTCCGGGATTGCCATAGGAAACAAGAGAGGTAAATTTTCCTTTTGTGAAACTTCAACAAGGCCAGGTCTGGAAATGCGGCGACGAATACGTCCGCATTGTTCGACTCGAACGGCTCGAAGTCGGCTACAAATCGGCGTCGAATCTCAAGTTTTCCGACGGCAAACATCAGCACACGAGCAAAAAGGATTTCTGCCGCCTGCTCAAAGGCGCGACGCTCGTGGCCCCTGCCACCGGGAAAACCGTCACCGCCGCCAGCGCGGACGGCCTGAACGTTCCTGCCGAGGCTGGCCGCCGTGACCATGCGGACGCTGCGGATGACCGTGACGCTGGGACTGCCCCGAAGGTTGGGGACGATTCCGCCCGTGTTGAAAACGACGAGGCTCATCCGCCGGATCAAACGGTGGCGCCGCCTGCGAATAATTGAATCCTTCCGCCTTTTTCCGCACGATGCCGCGGCCGATGAAGCGTTCCAGCGCGCGCAGTTCGCCGTGGTCTTCCGACGTCACAAAACTGATGGCATCGCCGACCGCATGCGCCCGGCCCGTGCGGCCGATGCGATGCACGTAATCCTCCGGGTGCATCGGAAAATCATAGTTCACGACGTGCGAAATGCCTTCCACGTCAATGCCACGCGCGGCGATATCCGTTGCCACCAGCACGCGCACGGCGCCGTCTTTGAAATCCTTCAGCGCCCGCAAGCGCTGGTTCTGCGAACGGTTGGAATGCAGCGTGGCACAGCGCACGCCCTTCTGCTCGAGTTGCCGCGCGACGCGGTCGGCGGCGTGTTTCATGCGCGAGAACACCAGTACCATGTCCATCTGCGGGTCTTGCAACAGATGCAGCAGCAGCGACGTCTTCAAATGCCTCGGCACTTCATAGACGAGCTGGGTGACGGTCTGGGCCGGGTTCGCGCGCCGGCCGATTTGAATGACTTTCGGCGCGCGCTGAAATTCATGCGTGAGCGACTCGATTTCTCTCGACAGTGAGGCGGAAAACATCAGGGTCTGCCGCTGTTTGGGCAGTTGTTGCACGATGCGCCGGATGTCCGGCAGAAAGCCCATGTCCAGCATCCGGTCGGCTTCGTCGAGCACGAGAAATTTCAACGGCGAGAAATCCGCGCAGCGCTGGCCCATCAAGTCCAGCAACCGGCCCGCACAGGCGATGACGACGTCTGTGCCGGCGCGCAAGGCCCGGATTTGCGGGTGTTCGCTTACGCCGCCAAACACCGTTGCGACCGTCAGCGGGAGGTGTCTCGCGTAAATCCGCACGTTCTCCTCGATTTGCAACACCAGCTCGCGCGTCGGGGCGATGACCAGAACTTTTGTGCCGCGACGCTGGCCGGGCTGCGCCGCCAGCCTGGTCAGGATGGGCAGCGTGAACGCCGCCGTCTTGCCCGTGCCGGTCTGGGCGATACCGATGAGGTCGTGTCCGGCGATGATGGGCGGGATGGCGGCGGACTGGATGGGCGTCGGCTCGGTGTAACCGGCATCCGTGACGGCCCGCAAAATTTTGGCATCGAGGCCAAGAGCGTGAAATGGCATAAAGGCGGATGATAGCACAGATGAGACCGATGGCACGCAATAAACGGGGGAATCAGGCAAAGCCGCAACACGAAAAAGACATTTTTAACCGCAGATGACGCGGATAACCGGAGATGGGATACAAAGGCAGAGAAAATAACCGGGAAATACACGAAACAAATTTTTTAGCCGCAAGGAGGCACAAAAGGCACAAAATCTTTGAAAACACTGGCGCATTTCAATTGATTCCAAAGTCGGCCCCGTTGGCAGAATGGCGCCTGGGGATACGGTGGAAAAGCGCCAGAGGACTGGCGCAGTCCAAAACCTCACGGACATTCCATCCGCGCAGGCGGGACGGGAATGTCCCGCGGACCCGACAGAAATGTCTGCGCTACACTGCGGCGGGCCGCGCTTTGGATCCGATTGCAGCCTGGATGCCGAGGCTCAGCAGCACGCAGGCGGCACAGCCGATGAGGTTATACCAGAGATAGCTGATGTTGAGCGTAAAGTAGAGCACAAAGACCAGCGTCTGCGCGGCCAGCGCCGCCCAGAAAATCGCCGTCCCGCCGATGCGCTTGAGAAAAAAGGCGGCGACAAACAGCGCCAGCATCACGCCATAGAAGACCGAGCCGACGATGTTGACGGCCTGAATCAAGTTTTCCACCAGGTTCGCAAACAGGGCGAAGGCGAGCGCGACCAAGCCCCAGAACAACGTGAACCATTTGGAAGCGGTCACGTAGTGCGCGTCACTGGCTTCGCGCTTGAGCAGGTGCCGGTAAAAATCCACCGTGGTGGTCGAACCCAGGGCGTTTAACTCCGCGGCCTTGGATTGGAGCGCCGCCGCGAAGAATGCCGCGATCAACAATCCGATCAATCCGTGCGGCAGATGGTCAAGGACGAAGGTGACGAAGACGTAATCGGCGTCGTTGCTTTTCACGCCGGGATCATCGGCCTGCATGACCGTTTTGGCCTCCTCGCGAACCGCGTTGACGCGGTCCAGCGCGGCCTGAGCCTGCGCGCGCGCCGCGGATTCCGCGACGCGGTTGCCGGCATGTCGAGCGTCCAGCCACTGGCGAATGTCCTGCTTTTCCTGCGCGTACGCGGCGGTGAATTGCCCTTGCAGCGTTTGAAGTTTTCCATCCGGGTCCTGCCGGGCTGCTTCGCGCCAGGCGGCCTGGTTGAAAAACACCGGCGGTTGTTCGAATTGGTAAAAGACGAACACCATGACGCCAAGGAGCAGGATGAGAAACTGCATTGGAATTTTGAGGACGGCATTGAACATGAGTCCCAGCCGGCTCTCGCGGAGCGACGAGCCGGAAAGGTAGCGCTGGACCATGGATTGGTCGCAACCAAAGTAGGACAATGACAAAAAAAAGCCGCCGAACAGCCCGGTCCAGAGCGTGTAACGGCGATCAGGATCCAGCGAAAAACTCACCGCGTTCAGCTTTTTGAAACCGCCCGCCACAGAAAAGGCGTCGCCAAGGCTGGCGGGCATTTTCAGCATCAAAATGACAAAGGCGGCGCCCATGCCGCCAAAGATGACAGCCATCTGGTATTTCTGGGTGAGGGTCACCGCCCGGCTGCCGCCGCTGACGGTATAAATGATCACGAGCAACCCGCTCAAGATGATGGTGAGGTCCAGCCGCCAGCCGAGCACGGTCGAGAGAATAATCGCCGGCGCGTAAATGGTGATGCCGGCAGCCAGGCCGCGTTGAATGAGGAACAAGGCAGCGCCAAGCAGCCGTGTCTTGCCGTCAAACCGCCGGCCCAGGAATTCGTACGCGGTATAGACGTTCAACCGGCGAAAGAGCGGCAAAAAAGCGGCGGCGATCAAAACCAGCGCCAGCGGCATGCCGAAATAATTCTGCACGAAATCCAGGCCGCTCTCATAACCCTGGCCGGGGGTGGAAATGAACGTAATGGCGCTCGCCTGCGTGGCCGCAACTGAAATGCCGATGGTGATCCACCCGACCGTTTCATCGCCGCGCAAATAGTGACTCAGATTCCGGTGCCGGCGGGTATGCCACGTGCCATAGGCGGCGATCGCGAGCAGGCTGCCGATGAGCACGACAAAATCGAGGAGGTTCATGAATAGCTCATCGTCAGCGCGAGCAGCAGAAGCACCCACAAGATAAAACTGGCAAAAACAAAAAAATAGACGCCGGGCCAGGTCGCCACTCCGGGCAGGCCGGTTGCTTCATCCGGGTCATTGGCAGGCCTGGCTGGGGGGAGGTCCTTGTCGGATGATTTCATTTTCCGAGGGAGATCAGATTGGCAAACAACCGGTAGGCGCCCGGCACACCCGCCGGCAGTTGCCGGAAAAACGCAAGGCCGGTGTAGACGAAATAACCCTGGCCGTACTGCGCCACCAGCAGCCCGCCCTTGAGCGGCGCTTCACCGGCATCGCTGCACGCGAGAATCGGCGTAAAATGCGCGTCCCACTCGTGGGGATAATAGGTCCCGCGTTCCTGCACCCAGCCGTCAAAATCAGCGCTGGTGATTTTGTTCGGCGTGTTCAGCACCGGACTGTCCGGCGCGAGAAACGTCACCGGCGCGGCCGGGTCGGTCACCCGATCGCTGCTCGAAAGTTCGAGACGGTAAGGCGTGAGTTCGTCGGTCTTCAGGTCGCCTCCGGGACGATTGTATTGTTCGATGACGTTGCCGCCCCCCTGGACGTAGGCAAATAGCGCCGGCAAATGGGAGACCAGGTCCGTGCGGACATTGAACGCGCGGACGCCGACAACGACCGCGTCAAATGGCTTCAATTTCTCCGGCGTCAAATCAGCGCCGGTAAGAGGGGTCACGTCGCAACCCATGTCCGCGAGGCTCTGCGCCACATCGTCCCCTGCGCCCGGCAGGTAACCGATCCGACGGGCGTTGTTCGCCAGATTCAAACAGACGGCTTTGAATTGCGCGCGCGGTTGCAACAGCAACAGTGGAAGATGCGGATAGTCAATCACCACCCGCCCGTTGTCGTAGCGCCTGCCGTCCACGTCCGCGGCCGCGGCGATGCTCGCTGTCGCCGGGTCCAATGGGGCGGTAACGTTGAATGCACACTGCGTCTGGTCTCCGACGCCGGCCAGGTTGAATGACTGCGACGCCGGCGAAATGGTCCAACCCGCTGGCGCGTCCAAAGTCAGAACGCCCGCGACGTCAGCCCGCGCGGAAGTGGCGGTCACCGTCATTGGACGGGTCGCTCCGGGAGGGAACAGTTCGACGCCGGACGCCAGTTTGAGCGTCACCGGTGGGACCACTTCCAGATGGCGGGTTTGACCCGCCGCCCGATCAGCCGTTTCCTGGACCGGCTGGTCCGGAACAATCAGGGTCTGACCCTCCACGTCAAAAATTTGGTTCACCGGGAAAGGCGGCGGATTTTCCGGTTGGCCGATGAGCTTGGGGTCATCCACGCGGAACATGCCCGCAGAGTGCGGCTCCCGCAGCCAATACGGCTGGCTCACGGGCGTATCGGCGGGAAGCGTTTCGATTGATTCGCAGGCGACGACAGCGCCGGTGGAAAGGTCCGCGTTCACCTGAATTTCGGCATTGATTGATGGATACCGCGCCGCCACCCAGCGAACGGGAACCACGCTGGATCCGACCGTGGCAGCCAGTTGCATTTGGAGCGGCTCACCGGGAACGACTTCCGCCTGGGCAATCACCGTCTGCACGGTCAGTCCGAGGCATTCTTGAATAATGTGATCAAGCAACCGGCGCTTTTCATCCGCCACCGGATCGTTTTGAGCCAGGCCAGCGAGATGTTGTTTGATTTGCAACAACGCGGGCACGCTCGCCGCGGGATCCTGCGCATTGAATTTCGCGATGACCGCATCCGCCATGTTCCCGATGTCGGCGCCGCCGGGCACCCTCGACCATGTCGTGTCCACGCCGTCCATAATATCATTCGTTGCAGGCTCGCCGTCCAAAAGTTCGAAGTAGTCGAATCGGGGACCTCCGTTGGCGCCAAAGCCGGTGAAGTTTCCGAGGCCCTGGGTTTTGTGCATCGAACGGCTGCGCGCGGCAATTTTTACGAACGGTAGTCCCGAAAGCGGATCAATCCCGCCGTCATTAATCCGAATAAGCGGGGTCCCATTGGTTTCGCGGCCCTGGAAGCCGCCCACGTTCCAGAGAATTCGTTTTGGCCGCCATATCGTCAGCCCTTCGCCAAGTTGGTCGGGAAACGCGTTCGGGTCGCCGGCAAGTTTGAACGATTCCAAGGCCAAAATACTCGAGGCCGTGTGATGCCCGTGCGTGCCGCCCGGAATGAGAGAGAAGCGGGTGATGACAACGTCCGGCCGGAATTCGCGGATGACCCGAACGGTATCGGCAAGCACTTCCCGCTGGTTCCAGATACGCAGCGCCAGCCGGTAATCCTTCGAGAACCCAAAGTCCACCGCGCGGGAAAAATACTGATGGGCGCCATCAAAGCGGGCGGCGGCGAGCAACTCCCCGGTGCGCACGACCCCCAATTCGTCTCCAAATACCGGTCCAAGCACGTTTTGGCCGCCGTCGCCGCGCGTGAGCGACAGGTAGCCGGTGCGGTAATGGCGCCCCTGCGCGAGGTAGGCAATCAGTTCGTTGTTTTCATCGTCCGGATGCGCCGCCACGTAGAGGACGCTGCCCATTTCCCGAAAATTGTCCAGGTCGCGAAGGATCGAGGCCGGCGGGGCGGCGTTGACGCGGAGGGAAGGGTTGGCCGGGGTGGCGGGCTTGATATGGCGGATACCAAAAAAGAGGGCGACCGCGCACGCGCAACCGACCAGGAACAGGATGCGTCCACGTCCGTGCCGAGGGGAATTTCGGTATGAAACGCGGGTGCTCATTATGCCAATCTAAAATTTTGCGATTCAATGCCGATGCCGGTTCCCCGCAACGAAAGCACGCTGATTATTTCTGGACGGTGAACGGCACGGAAAATTGCGTGGACTCCCACATCGCCTTGATTTCACCGCTGTCGGAGGAAGTTTTGGCTATGGCCATCGTGAACTCGTCCACGGGCTTGTCGAGCGTCGTCTTGGTCATATCCACCCGGGCCAAATCATCCGCCGTGTCCACCGGGATTCCCCAGCCGCCGATGCGGGTGCTGATGGCCAATTGTGAGGCGCCGTTCTCCTGCGGTATCATGTAGAGGGTATAAGCTCCGGCGGGAACTTTGGCGCCGCCCAACTCAATCGGTTTTTGGACGAGGAGCAGCGTGGCTTCATCCGCGCCCATGCGCCAGGGTTCGCCGTAGGGCACAAGGCCGCCCCAGATTTTGCGGACGTCGGTGGTGCCGGGCTTGACGGTGTAGGGCCGGCCGTAGGTGATGGTAATCCGATCGCCACCGAAGTTGGCGCTGATGGTTTCGTGCGGGCTAAGCCGCCTCTCTTGCGCCAGGCTCGGCAGAGCGGCCAGGGCGAGCGCGGTGATGGTTAGGATGGATGTGATTTTCTTCATATTGCCTCCGACAGTTCATGGTTGGTTAATGTTGAATTTGGACACGGAAATCGCCCATAGCAGCCCCAACGGGCCGAAAAGGCGGGAGACCACGCAAGGAGTCTCCCGCTGATCCTCGAAAACTCAATGAAACTAGAGACCCGTCACCACATTTCCCCAGCGAGATGAATTTTTTCGGTCTTTTACGCGCCAGGGACGTGGCTTGACGAGCATCCGCCTTGGGATTCATGGAATCTACAAATAGGTGAAACCACCTCGAAAGCAAGAAAAAATACGTCCGGAAATTTACGTCCGGCTATCCTTCCATAACCCGCGTTATCCGGGTTGTTTTTCCGCTAACCTCATCAATCTCCATCAACGCGCCATGCAGCATCACGCGCTCTTTGGCCACTTCGAACCGATGCGGCACCGACGTAAGAAATCGCTGGATCACCGGCCCAATCTCCCGCCCCAGCACGCTCTCCTGCGGACCCGTAAATCCCGCGTCGCTCAAATAGGCCGTGCCGCCCGGAAAAATCCGCTCGTCCGCCGTTTGCACGTGTGTGTGCGTGCCAATCACCGCGCTCACCTGCCCGTCCAACATCCGCGCGAAGGCGATCTTTTCCGAGGTGGCCTCCGCATGAAAATCCACGAAGATGATCTTCGTCTGCTCACGCAACTTTTTCACTTCCTCCGCCGCCAGCACAAATGGATTTTCCAGTTGCGGTTGCATGAAGGTCCGGCCCTGGGCATTCAACACCGCGATTACCACCAAGCCGTGACTTTTCAGACGTGGATTTTCGATGGTAAAAACGCCGCTGCCGCGCCCCGGAACACCGACCGGATAATTCAGCGGACGAAGGAATCGTTTTTCATTGGCCAGCAATTCGGAAACCTCCTTCTGGTCCCACAAATGGTCGCCGCTGGTGATGACATCCACGCCGGCGGAAAAAATCTCCCCGGCAGTTTTGGGTGTCACACCGGCCCCGCCGGCGGAATTTTCCCCATTGGCGATGACGAAATCCAATTCGAGTTGTTCACGCAATTTTGGCAGGAGCGTTTTGACGATGTTGCGTCCGGGCTGTCCGACGATGTCCCCGATGAAAAGAAGTTTCACGACAGGATTTTAACCATTCGCCGTGAAAAAGGAATTATTTCTTATCTGCGTCGGTAAATTCGGCGCCGCGGATTGGCTTAATCTTCGCGCCATATTTTTCCGCCCAAACCCTGGTGAAGGCCGCGCCAAAGAGCAGGATCTGCACGGAATAGTAAACCCAGAGAAGCACCACGACCAACGAACCAGCCGCCCCGTAAGCCGATGCCACGGTGCTGCGGCCCAAATAGAAACCAAGCAGAAATTTTCCCAGGTCAAATAATAGCGCGGTCATGGACGCTCCGATCCATGCGTCCCGCCACGCAATCGTGACATCCGGCAGGACTTTAAGAATCAAAGCGAACAGGAGGGCGAACAGGCAAAGGGACACCAGGAAATCGAGCGCATGCCAGAAGGCGGCGTGGGCGGGGACGATTCCACTCATATACTTCGCCGCGCCGTCGAGCACGGCGCTGACGATGAGGGAGACCAGGAGTAAAAAGCCGATGCCCAGAAGCATGGCGAAGGAAAGCAGCCGATTTTTCACAAAATTGCGGACGCCGCTGCCCGGTTTGAGGCGGACATTCCAAACGGCGTTAAGCGACGTCTGGAGCTGGATGAAAACGCTCGAGGCGCCAACGAACAGCGCCACCAGGCCAACGGCGGTGGCAAAGACGCCGGCTCTGGGCTTATCGGCTGCGGCGAGCAGCGATTGAACCGCCTGCCCGCCTGTCGGGCCGATGAGGCCGGAAAGTTCACCGAACAATTCGCGGCGCGCCGCCTCCTCGCCGAAGAAAAATCCGGCCAGTGCCAGCACCAGCATGAACAAAGGCGCAATGGCGAAAATTGTGAAGAAGGCGACCCCCGCACCCAGGCTCGAGGCGGCTCCGTCGTTCCAAATGGAAAAGGTTTCCCCGATCAACCGCCAATACTTTTTTAGCCTTCGCATAGCCATGCACTCAGACCCCATTTGGATTTAAAAAATACCATGCTTTCGGTGTCTTGTAAAAGCGGCCCCGCGGGGCGGGGCCTCGTCGTTTGGTTGGGTATGCAGAATGCAGATGAAGCGGGTGCGTGAGTTGCAGAATGCCGTCGAGGACGGAATTCCTCCGCGACAACTTCCCCGAAAATCCCGGCAAAAAATATGGCAAGCGTTTAGCTGATGGTAATCCACGATGAATGCAAAAGAAGAAGTGATTGATTGGTTGCGGGACGCTTACGCCATGGAACGGGGGCTGGAAGTGACTCTGCAAAAAATAACGGCGAATCAAAATCATCCGTCCGAGGTGCGATACCTGGTCGAGCAGCATTTGGAGGAGACGCGCCAGCATGCCCAAACCGTTGAATGGCTCCTAAAAACCCTTGGCGCGGATACGTCTGCTGTCCGAACCGGGCTGGGGATGATGACCGAGGCTGTGAAGGGTTTGAGCACCGGCATCGCGCGCGATGAAATCATCAAGGACCTGCTGGGCTGCTACGCGATGGAACACTTCGAAATCGCCTGTTACCGCGCCATCATTGCGGCGGCTGAAGCCGGGGGCCTGTCCGATGTGACCGACGGGTGCGAACAGATTATTTTTGACGAAGAGCAAATGGCCGAAACCATCAGCGACTCGCTGCCCCGTTTGGTCCGGAATTATTTGACCACGGAAAACGTTTCCAAGGCCGCGTAAAATCATGTCGCAACCGCAACAACAGCAGAAGAGGCAACGCGCGCGGTCGCGGACAGAGATGGAAGACGAACGCGGTTGGGCCGGGCAACGGGGCCAGCGCCCCGCCAATGAGGAAGAAAAGAATTACCGGACGCACGGAGTGCGCCGCCAATCGGGTTTTTCAAAAGCCTGACCGGAGATTCTTCAACAAAATTCGGCTCGCGTATTTGCCGAGAAGATCCGCCTCCAGATTCACCGCGTCACCGATTTTTTTTTCCCTCAATGCGGTGACGGCGAACGTGTGCGGAATAATCCAGACGCGGAAACTGGACTTTCGCACGGCCGCCACAGTCAGGCTGATGCCGTCCAGCGCAATCGAGCCTTTTTCGATCATATAACGCATTACCGTTTCAGGCGCGGCGATTTCCAACACCCGGTCCGCGCCGGATTTAGCCCAGCGAATGATTTTGCCGACGCCGTCCACGTGGCCGGTGACAAAATGCCCGCCGAACTCGCCGCCCGCGCGTATGGGTCGTTCCAGGTTCACCAGGGAGTGGATTCTCAGAAATTGAAAACTTGTCCGGCTCCAGGTTTCGGTCAATAAATCAAATTGCACCTGCTTGAATTTTTCCCGCCCGGAAATTTTGGCGGCGGTAAGGCAGCAGCCATTGATCGCGAGACTACCGCCGATTTTCAGGCCTTCCGCGGAACGTCCGGCGCGGATCGTCAGGAGAATCGAGTCTTTGCCGCGCTCGATTTTCTGCACCGTGCCCGTTTCTTCGACAATGCCGGTGAACATTTGGACAGTCTAGCGATGGCGTTGAAGTCCGTCGAGCGGCGTGTTAAACCGGAACGCTTCAGTTGAAAGATGGCGCCTCACGCAAAGAACGCGGTGGAAATGCCTGTAAAACGGGCGGTTTCCGGCGTCCCTTCAGGACGCGCAGGATTCTTGGGCCATTTTACCCGGCACGCTGTGCCGGGCTAATTTCCGCTGTCACTCCATGACAAATTCCCCTTTACCCACTACAAAGGTCGAAGAAGCAAAAAGAGCCTCACTAGATGGTGCAAGCTGTTCTTCTTGAAAAAACCTACCTTTCCCTTTTCTTTGCGGCCTTTGCGAGCTTTGCGTGAGATTGAACCGCATGGTGCCGGTTAAATACGCGGGCCGTCATTAGTAAATCCCCGCCGACTTTTTGCCATTCCACATCGCGTAGTTTAACCGCCTCGTCCAAGCTGATGACGCCGTCGCCGGCCACCGCTTTGCGGGATTCGCTGCCGCCAAGAATTTTTGCGGCATAAAAAAACGCCACCCGTTGTGCGAGTCCACCCAGCAAAAACGACGCATTCACCTCGCCGCCGCCTTCGACCAAAAGGTTCGTCACATTTTCCGAACCGAGTCTCTTCAACAGCCGGCGCAAATCAATCATCCCGTTGATCGCAGGCGCGACCAGCACGTTCACCGTCCTCTCGAGGGCGGCGACGCGTTTGCGAGGCGCTTTTTTGCCGACCACGATGGTCGTCAATGCCGCAAATTCATCGGTGACAACTTTGGCCCCTGATGGCGTCCGGGCCAGGGTATCCAGCACGATTCGGCGCAGCGGCTTCGGCGGTGAATTTCCGGACGGGCGGGACGTCAGCCCCGGGTTGTCCGCCAGGATGGTGTTGACGCCGACGAGGATGGCGTCCGCCCCCTGCCGCCATTTCATTCCGAGAGCGCGGGCCTTTTCGCCCGTTATCCATTTCGATTCGCCGCGGGCCGTGGCGATTTTTCCGTCCAGCGTCATTGCCGCCTTCACGGTCACAAAGGGCGTGCGATGTACAATCCAATGGTTGATCGCCTCATTCAACCTTGCGCATTCCTCCGCGAGAATCCCAGGGACGACCTTGATTCCCGCCGCGCGCAAAATTCTGAAGCCATTTCCGCGATGTTTCGGATTCGGGTCGGTCGCGCCGACGACAACACGCCGGACTCCCGTTGAAATAACCGCTTCGGTGCAAGGGGGCGTGCGGCCGCGGGTGCTGCACGGTTCAAGCGTCACGTAAAGCGTCGCCCCGGCCACAGCGTGTCCGCGTCTGGCCGCGTCGCCGAGCGCCTCAATTTCCGCATGGGCCAGCCCGGCGCGCCGATGCCAGCCGCGACCGATGATTTTGCCGCCGCGCACGAGCACCGCGCCCACCATCGGATTCGGCGACGTGGTCCCGAACCCTTTTCGGGCCAGACGCAGCGCCAGACGCATGTATTTAACATCGGACATCGCCCTATCGTAGCCGCCGGCGGCGGTCGCGCCAAAATCAAAACGGCGCATTAATGCGCTGACGGGTTTTCCGGTGTGAAATCAATGCCACGATAGGCGATTCTATCGCTCGGCGACTGCGCCAGCGTCATGACCGTTGCCATGGCGTTGGTGTCCACAATTTGCACGACGCGATTGGAATTAACGCAGCCGTTATACCCTTCCGTGGTGGTGGCATAAATGACCGGCGCCGCGCCGCTGAAATTGACCGCCAGGCCGAAACATCCATTTTCGTGGTTGTCGGCGGCTGAAATGTTCTGCGGAATGGAAAAATTGTACGCGAATTGCCACGAACCATTCGTCTTCACATACTTTTCAACGCCCATGTCGGTGTCGGCCATGTACGCAACGGTGGCTTGCGGGTTCATATCGAAACCGGCGATCCTGGTGTAAGGTTTCCTCGCTTCGACCACCAGGGCGAGCGATGAAGTGGCCGCCTTCGGCAACGGCGCGGGATTTCCGTCGGCGTCCTGGAACGAATAAATTCCTGCGTTCAAGCCGGCGGCCGTGGCGTCCTCGTCATTCAGCGTGACATAAAGCACATGGTTGATGATTTTCGCATCCCGCGAATTCGGCGCCCCGTTGAAAATCACCAGGCCATCCGGCGGGAGGGCGTTGAAATAGGCCGTTCCGAAGGCATTGCCGCAGCTCCAGAAATTGTTTGAGCCGTCCGTCGCCGCCCCGCGTGGATTCATTTTAACATCGGCGCTGTGCTTTTCATAAACGATGGTTTGCTCGTGGCCGGCCGCATCCATCGTGCCAAAGACACGCTCGATGTCCAACAATGACGGCGTGCCTGGGATTTGCAGCAGGTTTACCCCGCCGTAACCAGCGAATGCCAGCAGCCGCTTGTCATCCGACCGGCTCAACATCCCTTCCGTCACCGCATGGCCGTTGATAAAAATTGTCCCGGGGCCGTTGGTGGCAATCGGGACAGTGAACACGGGGGACGCGTTGGAAACGCCCGGAACGAATTCATCAATGAACAGGGGCGATTGCTTATGGTGCAAACTGACGAGGCCGTCACCGGCCCGCAGCACGGCCAGGTCTCCCGGTTGAAAGGCCAAGACCTGGGCCTGGGCGGCCGCTCGGGCCAGCGCGACGATGGCGATCATCAAAATTATCTTTTTCATTGGGCCTTGCGTTTGGATTCAGCGTCAGGATTGCGCTGATCCGCATTGACCTGACGGTTTTGTCATTAAGATTTAACCGTGTTACGAATCCATGACGGAACCGCGACGATATGGTAACGTTTCCAGGGCGGGCGCTTTTTATTGGCTTGCAAAATTTCCCGAAATATTGTCTGATGGGACAGTCGCCATTCAGATTGTCAGCAGTAAAGATTTATGCCCGAATTCAAATTTTCCTGCCCGCAATGCAGCCAGCATATTCAGTGCGACGTTGGTTATGCCGGCGTGCAAATCAACTGTCCCGCCTGCAAGCAGGCCATCATTGTGCCACAAGCGCCGCCAACCGCCGCCCCGCCGCCAATCCCGCGGATGCCGCCTCCGCCGCCTCCGCCGCCGCCGAGACCGGGCATGCAGCCTGCCTCGCCCGCCCAACGGATTGCGGCCCACGGCGCTGTCGTTCCGGCACCCGGCCAGCCGCATGCCATGCGCAACGCGTTGGTTGGGATTACGGCGCTCATTGTTGTGGCCGCGGTGGGTGTGGGGGGCTGGTTCGGCTATTCGAAATACCAGGCGAAGCAGACGTTGAAATTGGGAAATCCCGCCGCGCGCGTGGCCGCTCCCACCGCGGACGAGGCGGTCCAGGCCTTGAGCATTTTAAGCAAGGTGCATTCGGCTTATACCAATGTGAACTCCGTCAAGGAGGAAGGCACTGTGACCTTGTTCCTGGATTTGTCGAACCTCACGGTTGCCGATGTGAATCCGAACATGCCTGCCAACGCGAAAAACGGCAGGCGCCATCCGCCGGGCATGCCCAGAATGATCACGAACACGACGGCCATTTTCATCAAGGGAGCATCATCCAATTTTTTCTATTTTGCCGGAGAAGCGGTTTCAAAAATTGACCGGCAAACGATAACCAACACCTTCGCCTTTTGGTCGTCCGACCAGGGCCGGTTCGTGTTTAACGACAATCATCAACCGCGAGTTTCCGCGACTTACATGCAGTTGCCGGGTCCGGCGAACGACCCGGCGCAGCAGTTCAAGACCATGCAACATCTTTTTGATGACCCGGCAAACCTGACGAAAATCATCAAGGATTTGGGACAAACCGACGATGAAACGATCAACGGCCAGGATTGTTACACGCTCACGGCAAAAGTGTTCGGGCAAAAGGTGAAAATCTGGGTGGACAAATCCAGTTACCTGATTTCGCAATGGCAAATCACCCTCGGGGGCGTCGTGAGCGACGCGGATATTGACGACGCCTTTTCTCTGGCGGCTGCCGGTTTCACCAACGCGCCGCCGGGGCAGTTGGACATGGTTAAAAGCCAGGTGAAAAAAATCGCGCCGGTCCTGGCAAAAATCAGCGGCATGATTACTTCGACCACCGATAGCATTGAAGTCAATCCGGCGCTCGTCGCCGCCGATTTTTATTACGACGTGCCGCCCGGCGCCAGATTGATAAAGATGCCGAACCCGGCAACGCCGGCCCGCCAACCCAATTGATTTTTCCCGGCTCGCCAGAATAAATTGTCCTGATAAAATTTCCACATGGGACGCCAATGGCTTCATGCCAAACGACTGGTCGCCGGCCTGAAAAAAGGGCGGACGAACAGCAAGCTGGTCCGTGAAATTTCGGTCGCCGCGAAGATGGGCGGGGCGGACCCGGGGATGAACGCGCGACTGGCCACCGCGGTGGAAAAGGCGAAAAAAGAAAGCGTGTCGCGCGACGTCATCGAACGCGCCATCAAAAAGGGCGCGGGGATCGGCGGCGAGAAATTAATCATGGAGCACGTGGCCTTCGAAGGCTATGCCCCGCACAAAGTCCCCGTCATCGTTGAGGTTTATACCGACAACGTGAATCGCACCGCGCCCGAGATTCGCGTTCTCTTCAAAAAGGGCCAGCTCGGCCAGGCGGGCAGCAACAAATTTTTGTTCGACCACGTTGGCATCGTCGAGGCGCATCATCCGGAGGCAAACATTGACCGCGAGGCGGCGGCGATTGAAGCCGGCGCCAACGAGGTGGAGCCGCTCACCAGCGCGCAAAATGACGATATTCCCGAAGAGGCCGCCGGCGCGAAGTTCATCTGCGACCGCGCCGTCGTGCCCGCCGTTTCCAAATGGCTTTCCCAAAACGGCTGGACGGTGGTGACGAGCGAACTGGGTTATGTTCCCAAACAAATCCCCGAACTCACGGATGCGCAACGCGCGGAGGTCGGGGAATTCCTGCAATCATTGGACGACCATGACGATGTCCATCGCGTCTGGGCGGCGTTGAAGTAGGCCGCAGCAGGCGCGCCTGATCCAATTGCATGGTAACGGGCAAGTTCTATTGTTCAAACAACGCCTGCGCAAATTGTTTCGGGTCAAACGGTTGCAAATCGTCCGGCTGCTCGCCGAGACCGATGAATTTGATCGGCAACCCCAGTTCCTTTTGGATGGCCACCACCATGCCGCCCTTGCTGGTCCCGTCCAGCTTCGTCACGACCAGTCCAGTGATATGGACGGCCTTGTGAAATTCACGCGCCTGGTTGAGCGCATTCATCCCGGTGGTGGCGTCGAGGACCAGCAGGACTTCATGCGGCGCACCCGGTATTTGTTTGCCGATGACGCGATGCAGTTTCTGCAATTCCTGCATCAGATTATGCTTTGTGTGCAGCCGCCCGGCGGTATCAATGAAAAGGTATTTTGCCCGGCGCGCCTGCGCGGCCGTGACCGCGTCATGCGCCACGGCCGCCGCATCCGCCCCATACGCGCCGGCGATTACTTCCACCTTCAATCTTTCCCCCCACAATTTGATCTGCTCAATCGCCGCCGCTCGAAACGTGTCGCATGCCGCCAGCAAAGCGGTTTCTTTCCTTGACTGGATAAAATGGGCGAGTTTGGCGCTGGTCGTCGTTTTGCCCGTGCCGTTCACGCCCACGATGGACACGACGCAGAGGCCGGGCATTTCACGCAAGTTCACCTCCGCCCCGGAAAAACTCTTCTCGATTTCATCCCGCGCGACGGCAAAGACATCCAGCCCGGCGCCGCCCTGGGTCTCGTAGTTCTTTTTGACTGCGGCGACGATTTGTCCGGTCATGGCCATGCCCAAATCGGCGCCAACCAGCGCGGCTTCGAGTTCTTCCAGCGCCGCGGCATCCATTTTGGGCGAGCGGGTGACAATGCGCTTGATTTCATGCGCGAGTTTGGCATGGGTTTTGGACAGACCGGCCTTGAACTTTTGGAATAAATTCATTCAGGGGTGCTTTAATTGCTTGGAATTTCGAAAAATTATCCGGTGCGGCCGCTGACCAAAATCCCGCAGGGATGACAGATTGCGGCCCAGGGCAGGCGATGCGCCGCCCTGGGTATCCATTCTCCAGGGGTGGCCGCCATTTGCAAAGCCGCGCGAAGCGCGCATCTCGTCCGCGGCCATTCATCGCTTCGTCTCAAGAGTTTCATGCAGATGAAAAAAGAATGAGGCGCATTCCGGTTCAACTTTTCACTTCCACGCCCTTCCGCGCTTCAAGCCTTTCCTTCATTTTTTCAACATGAGAATAGGGCAATTTGATCGTGCCGATGAGCGGCTTGTTTTTGCTGAAGCCGTGACAATCGCTGCCGCCGGTGATGAGCAGATGATATTTATCGGCGATTTCCAAGTAACGCTCGGCCATCACCGTCGAATGTTTGGTGTGAAAACATTCGATGCCGTCCATTCCGAATTCGACCAGCGCGGGAATAACTTCATCGGTACGGTTGAGGCCCGGATGCGCCATGACCGCCAGCCCCCCGGCCTGATGGATCAGTTCAATGGCGTCCAGCGCGGATATTTTTGATTTGGGCACCCAGGCGGGACGGCCCTTCTTTAGGAATCGGTCGAAGGCCTCGTCAAGATTTCGCACGAGGCCGGCCTTGGTCAAGGCGCGCGCCACATGCGGGCGCCCGGGCGATTTGCAATTGGCCAGCGCAAAAACCGATTCCGCCTGCAAGGGAACGCCCATCTCGTTGATCCGCGCCACCATTTGATGAATGCGGTGTTGCCGCCCGGTTTGAAACCGCGCAATTTCGGACAGCAATCGTTCATGATGGATGTTCACGAAATAACCAAGCACGTGAAGTTCATTGTCATCATGCTCGGCCGTTAGTTCCAGCGCGGGAATGCATTCCATGCGGACAGCCGCCGCCGCCGCCGCCGCCCGCGCGCAACCTTCCACCGTGTCGTGGTCAGTCAGCGCAATGCAGCAAAGCCCGGCCTTTTGCGCCTCCAAGACGAGTTCCTCCGGCGAAAACGTTCCGTCGGAAAAATTCGTATGCAGATGCAAATCGGCGAATTTCATTCCTTCATCTCCGGATTTTGGACCGATTTCGCGGGCCGCGGAATTTCATGCCGGATTTTGTCCAAAATTCCGTTCACAAATTTTCCGCTGTCCTGCGTCGAAAACTTTTTGGCAATGTCCACCGCCTCATTGATGCTGACCACGGGCGGAATGTCCTCGCGAAATAGCATTTCGTAAATCGCCAGCCGCATGATGTTCCGATCCACCGCGGCGATGCGATGAAACTCCCAATTCTTCGCATGGCTCTTGATTTTCTCGTCCACCGCGTCGCGGTTTTGAATCACGCCCCGGATCAGCGGGTCGGCGAAAAGCCGCATTCCGGCTTCTTCCGCGGTCGGCGGGGGAAGTTCCACCTTCTGGCCCCAATGCGCGGCGCCTTTCTCGTCGGCAATCGCCGCCGCCCGCTGGCCGTCCCAAAATTCATCCAGCGCCCGGTCCAAATCCTCCGGCGGATTCAAATCGTGCTGAAACAAAAATTGCACTGCGCGTTCGCGCGCTTCTCGGCGTTTTCCCATATCCCATTGAATCATGCCGCAGAATCCCGCTTTCGGGAAATGAAAAATTGCGCCGCGCCGCCTCCCGGCTAAACTCTCCGCATGAGCAAAGTCACCAAACTGCTGCATACGCGCTACCGCGTGAACGATTTGGAGCGCACCGTGAAATTTTACCGCGATGTCCTTGGCCTCAAGGAAATCCACCGGCACAAATCGCCGCGCGGGTCGGAACTGGTTTTTCTCCAGGCGCCCGGGAGCGAAGAGCAGATTGAAATCACGCATTTTCCCGGCAGCGGCCCGGTGCAGGTGCAACCGGATTTGACGCACCTGGCATTTGAAGTGGAAAACCTTGACGAATTTGCCAAACATTTGGCCAAATCCGGGATCAAGTTTTCGGACGGCCCCACCACCAGTTCAACCGGAACGACGTTTGCCTTCATTGACGCGCCCGAAGGCTACGAAATCGAATTGATCCAGCGCGGCGGCAGTTACTAAAAATCAGCAATCATGAGCGTTTTAATTGTCGGTTCCACCGCGTTGGATTCCATCAAAACTCCACAGAAGGAGAATCCCCGATTGCTTGGCGGCTCAGCCAGCCACGCCGCCGTCGCCGCCAGCTTTTTTTCACCCGTCCAATTGATTGGCGTGGTCGGCGATGATTTCCCAAAAAAATATCTTCAGCTCTATCGCCGGCACAAAATTGACCTGACCGGCCTCCAAATCATGCCGGGCAAAACGTTTCATTGGTCCGGCGAATACGAGTTGAATATGAACAACCGCCGCACGCTGCTGACGGAACTCGGCGTCTTCGAAAAGTTCACGCCGCATCTTCCGGACGCGCACCGGGCCGCGCCGTTCGTGCTTCTCGCCAACATCGCGCCCGCCCTCCAGCACCATGTCCTGGACCAGATGTCCCGGCCGAAATTCGTCGCCGCCGACACCATGGATTTGTGGCTGAACATCGCGCTGGACGATTTGCTGAAGCTGCTCCCGCGCGTGGATTGTTTCGTCCTCAACGACAGCGAAGCGCATCAGCTCACCCAGGAGGAGAACGTCTATGCCGCGATCAAAAAAATTCACCGGCTCGGCCCCGACTACGTCATCATCAAAAAGGGTTCGCACGGCTCGATTTTGTCCAGCCCGGCAGGATTTTTCATTTGCCCGGCGTATCCGCTGCATCGGGTTTGCGACCCGACGGGCGCGGGCGATTCGTTCGTCGGCGGATTGATGGGATTTTTGGCGGCATCGCGCGGTCCGGTGGAACGGAATTTCCGCCGGGCCATGGTGTATGGCAGCGTGGTGGCATCCTATTGCTGCGAGGGCTTTGGGCTAAGCCGGACCACGAAAATCAAGCGGGCGGACATTGAGCGAAGGGTGAAGGAATTGGAAAAGCTGACCCGCTTCTAACATCGTCCGCTGCCACAGATGGAAACCCATCAATCCGCGAGTCGCTTGACCAGGAGGATGACCTGGCCGTTTTCGTCGTTTTGGATGACGAGGGGTTTGCCAAAGGTGACGATCAAGGACGAATTCAAGCCGAGCTGCATCTGACTGTAACTCGAGGAAGCGTTTGGCCCGCTGCCGAACGTGCCGGTCACGTATGGCACGGTGCGGCCCAAAAACAAATCCAGCTTGCCTTGCTCATCGCTGAGGGCGGTGAGCGTGCCCTGAAGTCTCAAGGTGACGGGAATGTCGGAGTTGCCAATCTTCACGGAATCATTCTGGATGGTGTTGAGATTGAACTGGCCTTCGGTAGTGAGCACCTCCAGGAATTTCGACCCATCTTTGGCGTCCTTCCAATCCACGCGGACAAGATAATTGACCGGGGCTGTGGCGGGAGCGGTGGCCGGCGGCGGCACGTTGGGCGGCACCATTATTGGCGGATGAAAGGCGGGCTGGGCTTGGGCGGCGACGGCAACCAGCGCGGCCAAGAGAATCAATGTAATTGTTTTCATGGCAATAACGGGTTTAGGAACACGAAAAATAAACACCGGCGGGTGGAATAAGTTGCGATTGTTGCAGGGCGACGCCGAGCGGTCACATTATAATGTTTTGAGCCTTTTGCCCCTTCTTGCGTCCGTCGAATGCCGCTAACTTACAAACTTCGGCTCAAATACGGGACCCAGATTATGTTTGCGAAGCAACTGGCAGAATTTACCGAGTCCCTGTTTTTCACTCTCCGCGAGGTGATAATGGATATGCCATTCGAAATAGTCCCGGCGGAAATCCTCGTCATATTCCGGTCGTGTTTCGATGAGATAATCCAGCGTGTCCATGCCGAACCGTTTGGCCTCGCGCAACTCACGGCGAAGCGCCGAATTTTCAAGGCCCCGGCGCAGCGCCCACACCGCATAGACAAAGGGCAGATTTGTCAACTCCGTCCAGCCCGACCCGAGATCGAAAATTTCATGCGCGTGCGGCTGGCGTTGAAAATCAATCGCCTCGTCGCCAATTAACAGGACGAAATCCTTTTCACCAGCCAGGGTGTAATTCTCCAGCGGCTTGAATTGGGGAAACAAATTTCTTTCCGCGAGCAACACCTTGAGAAGATTCACGCTGGTCAGCGACGCCGTGTCACAAAAAATCTCCGCCGCCTCGGCCAGGGGCTTCTTGTGCGCCAGCAACACGCTATAGACCTCGCCGAGCGAGGCGATGGCGATGCCGTCCAAAATATCGTAGCGGTCGTTCAATAAAACTTCGGTGACGCTCACCAGCGCCGCGTCCAAATCGTCCCGGCGCAACATTTCGGCCAGCCTGGCGGGTGTGGCAAAAATCATCCGGCTTTCAATGCCCCGGGTCAGCGGGGCGGCGTTCAGATATTTTACGGAGCCAATCCGGAATTGTTTCGCTTCGTGGTCCATCGCGCGCGCAGCTTAGCGCAATGGGCCGGATTAAAACAGCGAAAGCTGCGCGCCGGACGGACGGCGGAACGCGGCCGTTGAAAGCGCCCGCTTTTCCTCCCTGAATCCCGCCCTGCGATAAGCCACGTCGAACATCGCCTCGATTTGCCCGGCAAAGATACCTTCGCCGCGCATCCGTTTTCCCCATTGCGCGTCGTACATTTTTCCGCCGCGGATCGCCTTGATGCGATTCAGCACCTTTTCCTTGCGGTCGGGGAAATGCCTTTCAAGCCATTTTTCAAAGAGCGGCGCGTTGGCGTAAGGCAATCTCACGACGGTAAATCCCGCCGAGTTCGCGCCGGCTTCCGCGGCGGCTTTGAGGATGGCCGGCATTTCATGGTCGGTCAGGCCGGGAATCACCGGCGCCACGTTCACGGCCACGGGAATTTTCGCCTCTGCCAGCTTGCGGATCGCCGCCAGGCGCGCCTGGGGCGGCGACGTTCGCGGTTCCATTACATTCCGCAGCTCATTGTCCAGCGTGGTCACGGAAAGGCAGACAGAAACCGCGTTGAACCGCGCCAGTTCCGAAAACAAGTCAATGTCCCGCGTGACCAGGAAATTCTTGGTGATCAGGGCGACGGGGTTGCGGGCATCGGCGAGCACCTCGAGGCATCGGCGCGTCAGTTTCAACTTTCGCTCCACCGGCTGGTAACAGTCGGTCACCCCGCTCATGATGATGACTTGCGGCTTCCATTTCGGCGACGACAATTCCGCGCGCAACAATTCCGGAGCATGGGTCTTGACCATGATTTTGCTCTCGAAATCGAGGCCGGCGGAGAAGCCCAGAAATTCATGGGTGGGCCGCGCGTAGCAGTAAATGCAGCCGTGCTCGCAGCCGCGGTAGGGGTTCAGGCTGGCGTTGAAGCCGAGGTCCGGGCTGTCATTGTAGGCGATCGCGGTTTGGCTGTGGTCAACGAGAAATTGTGTGCGCGGCAGAACGTCCTCCTCCGGGTTCCAA
This sequence comes from uncultured Verrucomicrobiae bacterium, assembly GCA_963755515.1. Classification (GTDB taxonomy): domain Bacteria; phylum Verrucomicrobiota; class Verrucomicrobiia; order Limisphaerales; family UBA11358; genus UBA11358. The sequence continues at coordinate 56,553 of CAVWKA010000006.1, forward strand.
TCAGGCTCCGGTTCAAGGTGGAGTTTCTCGAACCGGCTGGCCGGATTTTCCGCCGCGCCCCGATGGGCCGAACTTATTTGTTCCGCATGCACGAAACCACTCTATCACAAGGCGCAAGCCCGGTTATTTCGCGGGCTTGACTGTAAACTCCACAAAACGACTCTTATGCACGGCAACGGTAATGTTCACCGACTGCACCGTGCGAGATTCGGCCAATTGAAATTGTTTACAACTTCCCCTTGGTGCTCGGCAATTGGCCGGTCATGCGCGGGTCCCGCGCGCACGCGGCGTCCGTCGCCCGGGCAAAAGCCTTGAAGAGCGCCTCAACAATATGGTGCGGCTCATCGCCGTATAAAAGTTCGAGATGCAAATTGCACCGCGCCTCGTTGGTGAACGCCTGAAAAAATTCCCGCGCCAGCCCAAACCGAAACGCGCTCGACGCATCCTGGTTCTTTTCCGCGGCGGATATTTTCTTTAGCGAAAACCCGTCCAGTCCGCGCCAAACGAGATGCGGACGCCCGCCAAAATCCACGACGCACCGCGCCAGGCATTCATCCATCGGCACATAGGCTTCACCCGTGAACGGATTTCGCGGATGAAATCCGGAACCGTACCGGCGAATCCCTCTTTTATCGCCCAACGCCGTGGCAAATGCCTGTCCCAAGGCCAGCCCGCAATCCTCCACGGTGTGGTGCGCATCCACTTCCAAATCGCCTTTGCACTTCAATTGCAGGCCCATCAAGGCGTGTTTGGCGAATAGCGTGAGCATGTGATCAAAAAATGGAATTCCGGTTTGGACGAATGATCTGCCCTTGCCATCCAGACTCAGCCGGACGGAGATTTGCGTTTCGCCGGTCTTTCGCGAAATGGTTGCCTGCCGCGCTTTCATCAGATCATTGAATCAAAGGCGCAAAAAAAAACAAACCCATAACGGCTCATCCCGACAAATAAAAGCACGTCCTTCGGTGGTTAAATTCTTCTTCGCTTCTGTGAATTGATCACCTGGTTGGGGCTCTGCCGCCTGTATTCCGATTCGGCTATTTTTTGCATCACGATGCCGAATTATTTTTCGCCGCAAGGAGTTTTTGTTTGAGATCAGCAATGTGCCGGTCCACGTCATCTGGCGTGGGCGCAGCCGGGCGCGCCAATTCCCAGCGCGCAATGGCCGCCTGGTAATTTCCCGCCGCCTGCTCGAGATTGGCGAGATGCACTTGCAGTTGTTCGTAGATAAAGCGGTCGTCAAAGTTTTGATTTGCCATGTTGAGCCGCTCGGACAACGGCTTGCCGGGCGCCTCCGCCTGCCACATCCGCAAGGCCGCCTCCCAAATCATGCGCGCGCGGGGGACATTGTGGTAGGATTCAAAATAAACCCTGCCCAATTCGAATAGCAATTGGGGATTGCCAGGATTGTATCGCAACCCTTGGCGCAACACCTGTTCGGCCTCGCCGGTTTCATGGAGCTGCGTACGGAGCCAAAACGCCGTTACGACAAAGGTTCTGACATCCTCCGGGTCCAATTCGGCAGAAAGTTTCAGCCAGGGCAGAATTTCCTTCACCTCGGAGTCGTGCTCAGATCGCCAGTCGGCCCCCCCTGATCGAGATGCGTGTGGCGGTTCGGGATGAAATGCCGGCCAAAGGCGTCAATCCAGTCGCGCGGCTTGCCCATGAAACCAGTCTCATCCCCTGAATTGTGACTGGCCACGGCCCCGGTGTCTTCAGCCATGTGGGGTGTTTCAAAGGCCTGGTTGTTGTCAAAAATCGTCGGGTAATAACCGCTGTGGTAATACTCGTCCGCGGTGACAAAAGCGCTGTTGGCGAAAAGGTCCCGGCTGTCATCCAATAAGTTTCCCCAAAAATCAGCAGAGATGGAGCGGTTGAAGGGCAGGGCTTGAAACTGCGGCTGCAGCCAGGCGGCGAAGCCGAAACAAAAAACGAGCAGCGCGACCAGCGACAAGAATAATGTCCGGGGTGGAGTCATTTCAGTTCACCGCTTTGCGGCGGAAAGCCAGGCACGCGGCGGCCAGAAAGAATGCCGCGTAGGCGACCCCGTAAAGCGAGGCCAGGCCGATGTAACGCCACTCAATCAACGGCCAGTCGTGGATGATCAATTTCCGCATGTCAAAAAATTCCAGGTGGGGAATGACAAAATAGATTCCATAGACAATTGTCTGCCACGGTTTTTGCAGCGAGAGCGCGACGACGTCCAGATACCGGCCCACGAACAAAATACCTCCGACGATGACGAAACAGATCGTGGCATTGGAAGACGGCGCGGCGAAGACCAGTGAGCCAAGGAGGGTGAGGGCAATAACCACCGCCAAGGCCACCCAATGCATCAAACCCGCCTGGAGATAACTCAACACGGGCCAGTGATGCTCGCGGGTGGCGGCCAGCGCGCCGAAGAAGACATAGAAGCAAAGCAACGCCAGGCCGCACGCGATCCAGCAGCCGAGAAATTTGCCCACAATCAATTGTGACCGGCTTAATGGCTTGGCCAGCAGAGGCAACAGCGTGCGTTGCTCGCGTTCGGCCGGGATCTGCCGGGCGGCCGTGGTGATGGCGATCACGAGGGAGGAAACCCAAATCAAGAGCAAGCACAGCGACTTGACATACCGGATGATGTCCGGGTTGTTGAAGATGTTCACCGAGCCCATCACGAGGCAAATCAGCACTGTCACGATGAACAGGACGTAAAAATCCTTGCGGCGATAGAGTTCCTTAACGACGATGCCGGCGACGGCGAAGATATTTCTCATAGAGCGGCCTGGGGTTGGAGCGCGGCCTGGGCTTGATAGCCGACGATGTCGAGGAATGCCTTTTCCAGACTTGCCCGATGGCCCATGATTTCATTGACGGGGCCAACGGCTTTAAGTTCGCCTTGATGAATAATGGCGACGCGGTCGCAAATTGTTTCGACTTCGCCGAGTTCGTGCGACGAAAAGAACACCGTTTTGCCCTCGGTTTTGAGGCGCTGAATGATTTCGCGCACCTTCATCCGGCCCAAGGGGTCCAACCCGCTGGTTGGCTCATCCAAAATGAGCAAATCGGGATTATTGATGAGGGCCTGCGCGAGGCCGACGCGTTGTTGCATTCCCTTGGAATAGGTTTTGATCAACCGTTTGCGGGCGGATTCCAATTCGACCAATTTTAGAACGTTGTCAATCCGCCGTTCCGCCTCCAACCGCGGCAGTCCGAAAATCTTCGAGTAAAAGCGGAGCAATTCCTCGGCGGTGAGGAATTTGTAATAGTAGGTCATCTCCGGCAAGTAGCCGATGCGCTGGCGGGCGATGGGCTGGCCGACATTGATGCCGAAAAGTGACGCGGTGCCGCTGGTGGGTTGGACGAAACCGAGCAGGACGTTGATTGTGGTGGTTTTCCCGGCTCCATTCGGACCCAGAAAGCCAAAAACCTCGCCGCCATTCACTTCCAAATCGAGTCCCAGGAGGGCGACTTTGGCAGCCTGCCGTGTTTCACGGTTTTTGAACTCAACGCGGAGTTTCTCGGTTTTCAAAATGGCATTCATTGGGAATTTTGACCTGGCCGGCCCGCGCCGGTTCAAATCAGATTCAAGGCATTTTGCGGGCCGTTGGTCGTGTCTTGCAACAAAAAAGTCCCGAAACCTTTCTCCGAAATTCATTGTTAAGTGCCGAATTCTCATCGTAAAAAAGTGCCGTTTTGTGCCGAATTAACGTCCGAAACCGCTCGCTGGTGTCGTAAGTGGTCATTTCTCTACAGGCCCGTGCCACAGTGCCGTCGTAAAAAAAGTGCCGTCCAGTGCCGTCCTTTCCCATTCCATGATCTCACTCAACCGAGTCACGCCGTCAGCAGTGCCGCTTAAAAGCCTGATAAAACCACTCGATCAAGCCGGTCGGCGTCTTGGTTCTCACTGGCACCCTTGCCTGGCTCTGGACCGCTTCCAGTGGCGCTGCGCTAGAGCGGAGTTCGGCTGCAAAACTCGAAAAAACGCTACGATAGGAATTTGGCAACGGCAAATCATTTTTTTATGCAGCCTTAATTCGGCAATTTTCCAGTTTTTGTCTCGTTTTTACGACGGCGCTGAGCAAAAACCCCGGTTTTTACGACGCCAATTATGCAATTTATACGATGACAAAAAAGTGCGTAACACCTAAAAGGGGTCAGTTAATGATATTGTCATATTTTCAACATGGCTTGATCATTTGATTGCGGGCGTTTGGTTTTTGCGCCCTGTCCCAGTAGCCAGGCTAGATATCCGCGACCACCCATGTTCAGCCGCTCCGCAATCCATGCCAGCGGCATCGTCGTGTTTGCCCGCAAGGCGCGCGCCAACTTCACCTTCCCCGGTTCGCCCTTGCGCCGCCCCCTCAAATCGGCCTCGCTCCACCTTAAACGCTGGAGTCCCTCCTTCACCATCCGCTCCGCCCGGGCCTGCGCCGCCTCCTGCATCGCCTCGCCGAAATGGCTCGGACCGGCCGGCGTGCTCACCTGCTCCAGCAACTCCCGCCGAAACTCCTCCCGCCCCAGGCACCAGCCCCGCTTCATCGGCTTGAATTCCTCCCTGCCGTTCTCCCCCCGCCGCCACTCCATCCGCTCCGCAAACTCACGCCTCCCCGCAATGCTGTCCCTGGGAACGCCCCACTCCCCCAGCAGCCGGTCCACCCGCAGCCAGGACGGTCGGCGCGAGGGCCCACTCAGATACCACCGATAGCTGCTCCAGGCAAATGCCTCCAAAGCTTGATCCGCCTTCATCAATTTGGCCCGCACCGGGTTCAAATGCACGTAGTCACAGGCCGTCTTGAGATAACCGTCCCCGCTCCCGTCCACCACCAGGGCCTTGTACCGACCGCTGAACAAGTGTCCGAATTCCTTGTGCCGCCGGTTGTACCGGCTGGTGTAAGTGCCCAGCAACCACTTCATTCCGAGCACCAAATTGGGCTGGGGAGTTTCCACCACCAGGTGAAAGTGGTTGCTCATCAGGCAATACGCATGCACCTGCCAGCCGGTCTTCTGGCACGCCTCCGCGAGGGTCTCCAAAAACCTCCGCCGATCCGCCTCGTCGGCAAAGATGGCCTCGCGCCGGTCACCGCGATTCATCACATGATAAATCGCCCCGGGATATTGAATGCGCAGTTTCCGAGCCACGCCCAGATCCCTATCCCGCCCCTCCCCAATCCGTCAATAAAATAATACAATATCATTAACTGACCCCTTCATATGAAGATCCGAAGCATGTCTTGATAAAAATGCGCCGGGAAACATGAAAGGCCGGCGATTGCTCGCCGGCCTTTTCGTCAGAAGTAATGAGGTGTGTCGGTCAGGGTGCTTAAGGAGCAATTCACCTGCGGGATGGATCCCACACTGGTCGTGGTATAGGTGCCTCCTGCGGGACAGCCCGGGATGCTGCTGCTGGCGTTCAGCTTGATGAAGGCTGAAACGGTCGCGACGTCTGGCACGGATGCGCCGGTGGTTTGACCGCTTTCCAACGCCCATTCGTCAATGGCCGACTCAATTTGCCGCAGGTTGTTGATGCAGGCATTTTGCTGTGATTTCGCCCGGGCGTGTATAAAGTTGGGGATTGCGATTGCCGCCAATAGCCCAATGATGGCTACGACAATCATGATTTCCACCAACGTAAAACCCGCCCAACGGGTTTTTTTCGTTGTTTTCATGTTCAGTCTTTGTTGATCACGGCGTGAACACCACAACAGGCGGGTTTAATAATTTATTACGATTTCGTCCACTAATTGCCTGATGTGACCGCAACCTTCTTAATCAAGCATCGTTGATGCCAATGTCCATCTCAAAAAAAACAATAAAAAAAGGCCCAAAGCTTCGCTTCGGGCCTTTGCGTAGAACAAGAACCACTTACGGCAGGGCGTGATTGAACCCAGCCAGGGTGCTCAACGAGCAACTTACCTGCGGGCTGGCGCCAACGCTGGTGGTGTTATACGTTCCACCGGCCGGGCAACCTGGGACGCTGCTGTTGGAATTCAGCTTGATATAAGCCGAAACGGTCATTACAGTCGGCACGCCCGCGCCGGTGGTCTGGCCGTTTTCCAACGCCCACTCATTGATGGCCGCGTCAATTTGACGGAGGTTGTTGATGCAGGCGTTCTGTTGCGATTTCGAGCGGGCACGGATAAAGTTGGGAATCGCGATCGCCGCCAAAAGGCCGATAATGGCCACGACAATCATGATTTCCACCAGCGTGAAACCCGCCTTACGGGCTGTTTTGGTTGTTTTCATCGTTTACTATTTTTCTTTCTGTTGCGGCGTGAACGATGCAACAGGCGGGTTACAATAATTACGGATTGTCCGTTCACTGATTGCCTGATGCGACCGCGACATGGTGAGTCTAAGCAGGCATGATGCCAAAGTCAAAATGAATTGCTTTTGGGCTTTTTGTCAATTTGTCCGAATAATCGTACGGTCGACGTTATCGCCATTGTGCGGGTGTAATGTTTTAGGACAGCCGTGTCCTCCTTCCAGCCCCATTGAAAGACGAGGCAAGTTTTCTCCAACGAATGGTTTTCAAATGTCTCGGCGCATGATCTTATAACGCGCACGGCGCCAAAATCGCCTCGCTCATGCCGTGAACAATCTTTTTGTCCGCGGGAACAATCGTCGCCAATACGCCGCCGAGTTGCGGGCGCGCCGCGTCGCCCCGGCCGCTGACAAAATAATACGGACACAACCGCGCCCTCCCCTTCATCAACTGCAATTCGTTCTTTTCAAAATCAAACCAATCTGCTTCCAACAGTTTCGGCCTTTCAAACCGTTGGAGAACGAACGGCGATTTTTCAAAACTCGAGATGGCGTTGTCCACGGCGTTCGCCCAGTCTTCCTGCGATAAATCGCCGCCCAAAAAAACCCCGCGCGCTCCCCATGCTTTCTCGGAAAAACCTGATATTTTCAGCACCAGTTCACGCTCGCGCTGCGACAAATTTTTGAGCTGTTGCCAATCCGTCAAGTTCAGTTCCGGAATCGCCCCTTGTGGCGGAAGCGGCGTCGGGTCCACCAGCCACGTGTACGGAATGATCTTCTTCAACCGCGCAAAAAAGCCTTCACCCAGCTCCTGCCGCCAGAAATTTTGCAGATGCCGGTTCCAGAACAAGGCGAACAACATCTTTTCCTCGAATATCGGCTTGGGCGGCGGGGTGAGGAGAATCTTCCCTGCCGACGCCATTTCGAAAATTCTTTTCGAGTTTGGCACGTTGCTTAAATCGAACAGTTCAAAAAAACGATAAACGGCGTCGCCCTCGGCAATCTCTTCAAACTTCGGCCCCCGGACCGCCACCCTCGCGCCGCTCATCCGCCCCGCCAGCCATTCCATTTCCGGCCGATACATCGCCGCTTCTTCGGAAATGACGATGTGAATATTTTTGGCGCTGTTAAAAATGGACTCAAATCCGCGCACCATTTCGTCCCTGATGCCGATCAAAGCCGGACGTTCAGGAACTTTTTGCATTTCGTCCAAACTTTTCCGAATTCCCGCGTCACCGACAATTGAATTGCGGCAATATTCCTTCGGCTCCCGTTGCCCGATTTCCGAATACGTTTGTTGCAACCACGCGGTCAGCCCGATGCCGCCGGGCACCGAATCCAATTCCGTGATGCTGAAGCCGTTTTCCGTCAGCAAAATATCCGGACGAATCACCCGTGGCGCCTCATTTTTGAAAGCCGGCGAGCGTTGCAGTTCAATCAATTCCCGCGGCTTGCCCAAATCGAGCCAGCGTGAAACCCACTCGGGCTGCTTCCGTTCGACACTTTTGCGGTAAAGCAAATTGACCGCGCGATAGAATTGCAACAGCACGCGGCCGAGCGATTGAATCTCTGCTGCCAGGTCTTTGCCCAATGGAAATGGCGCCGGCGAAATGCGCCAGTTCACGCCCGCAAAAAGGCCGCTTAACGGCATTTGGGCGCGAATCCATTTGGCGCGCCCGGCGGGAGAAAAATGCTCTGCACTCACGAAATTTCAGGTTCGGATTTGTCCGGTGCCGATGCCGAGCCATTTGTAGCTCGTCAATTCCTCCAGTCCCATCGGGCCCCGCGCGCCGATTTTGTCCGTGCTGATGCCGATTTCCGCGCCCATGCCAAACTCGCCGCCATCGGTGAAACGCGTCGAGGCATTCCAATACACCGCCGCCGAATCCACCTCCTGGAGGAATTGTTTCGCGTGCAATTCATTTTGGGTCACGATGCTGTCGGAATGGGCCGAACCGTAATAATTGATGTGGTCAATCGCCTGCCTCACTCCCTCCACCACCCGCACGTTCAATATATAATCGTTGTATTCCGTGAAAAAATCCTGTTCGGTAACGGCGCGCAATTTTGCGTCTTGAACTTTTGCATCCAAAATCCGGCGGCTGGCGTCGTCCGCCCGAAGCTCGACGTGTTTCGCCAGTAATTTTTCCGCGAGCGTTGGCAGAAATTTTTCGGCCACGGCCCGGTCCACCAGCAACGTTTCCATCGCGTTGCAAACGGCCGGGCGCTGAACCTTGGCGTTCATCGCAATCTCTTCGGCCATCCTCAAATCGGCATCGGCATCCACAAAAACATGGCAGACTCCCTTGTAATGTTTGATCACCGGCACCTTGCTGCTTTCGGCCACGGCGCGGATCAAGCCCTCGCCCCCGCGCGGCATGCACAAATCAATGTATTCCGTGAGCGAAAGCAACGCCGGTATCGCCTCGCGATCCGCCACCGGGACGACTTGGATGCAGAATTCGGGAAAACGGGCCGACGCTTTTTTTCCCGCGTCAATCATCAGCTCCGCGATGGCCCGGTTCGAATTCATCGCCTCCCGGCCACCGCGCAGAATTGTCGCGTTGCCGGATTTGAAACACAGGCTGGCGGCATCCGCCGTGACGTTGGGCCGCGATTCGTAAATAATCACCACCACGCCGATCGGCGTGGAAATTTTTTGCAATTTCAGCCCATTGGGACGGACCCGTTCATCGAGGATTCTTCCGACCGGGTCCGGCAAGGCGGCCACTTCGCGCAGGCCCGTGGCCATGCCGGAAATCCTTGGGTCATCGAGTTTGAGCCGGTCGAGCATCGCCGACGACAAGCCGTTTTTGGCCGCCGCCTCCATGTCCAGCGCGTTGGCCTGTTTGATGGCGTTGGAATTCCTTCCAATCGTCCCGGCCATCGCGAGCAAACAGTCATTCTTCTCGCGGGCGGAAAGATTCGCAAGCTCGCGTGACGCCGCCTTGGCCTGCCGGGCCAGTTGCGTCATCTGGTCTTTTAAAGTCATGCCGGTCAAGGGTAGGCCAAAATGTGAAACTGAAAAGAGTGAAGTTTGCCGCCGGGTCCCTCCTCCGTCCTCCGCTTTTTTTTCGCAAGCGCGGCTTGAATCCCGCCGGACGATTGGCAAACTATGACTCGCCGGCTGGAATTGATTCGTTCAATGACAACCAAACTTAAACCCTTGAAACTTTCCATGGCCTCCGCTTTTCTGCGGGCCCCGTCACCGCCGGTTGTCCCGCTGCGCGAGCGGCGCTTGAATTTCGGAAATAAGTGGGATTATGCGCCCGCTCCCGAGGATTCCAAAAGTTACCTCATCGCGCCCCGGCACGATTTGTTCATCGGCGGAAAATTCGTCAAACCGCGTTCGGGAAAATATTTCCCTTCCATCAACCCCGCCACGGAAGAGAAACTGACCGAAATCGCGTTGGCCGACGTGGCGGACGTTGACCGGGCGGTAAAAGCGGCCCGGGGCGCTTACGACAAGGTCTGGAGTGGAATGCCCGGACGTGAGCGGGGCAAATACCTGTATCGAATCGCCCGCATTATTCAGGAAAAGTCCCGCGAACTGGCGGTGCTCGAAACGATGGATGGCGGCAAGCCCATCAAGGAAAGCCGCGACGTGGATCTGCCCCTGGCGGCCGCGCACTTTTTCTATCACGCCGGATGGGCTGATAAATTGAAATACGCCTTTCCCGGAAGGAATCCGCGCCCACTCGGCGTGGCGGGGCAAATCATTCCGTGGAATTTCCCCCTGCTCATGGCCGCCTGGAAAATTGCCCCGGCCCTCGCCTGCGGAAACACCGTCGTGCTCAAGCCCGCCGAAACCACATCCCTCACCGCCATGCGTCTCGCCCGGATTTTCCAGGAAGCCGATCTGCCCCCGGGCGTCGTCAACATCGTCACCGGCGCCGGTCAAACCGGCGCGGCGGTCGTCAATCATCCAGGCATTGACAAGCTGGCGTTCACCGGCAGCACCGAGGTTGGCAAACGCATCGCCCAGGCCCTTGCCGGCGCCCGAAAAAGGCTCACTCTCGAACTCGGCGGCAAGGCCGCCAACATTCTCTTCGAGGACGCGCCCGTTGACCAGGCCATCGAAGGCGTCATAGCGGGAATTTATTTCAACCAGGGCCACGTTTGCTGCGCCGGCTCGCGCCTCTTCGTCCAGGAAGGTCTTTATCCCGCGGTCATCAAAAAGCTCCGCGATCGCATCCAAACTTTACGCGTCGGCAATCCCCTCGACAAAAACACCGACATCGGCGCGATCAATTCCCGGCCGCAATTGCAAAAGATTCGCGAACTGGTCCAGAGCGGTGTGGACGAAGGCGCCGAACTCACGCAGTCCCACTGCGCCCTGCCGGCGAAGGGTTTCTGGTTTCCGCCGGCGTTTTTCACGGGCGTCACCCACGCCCATCGCGTCGCCCAGGAGGAAATTTTCGGACCGGTGCTGAGCGTCATGACGTTTCGCACCCCGGAAGAAGCCTTCGAGCGCGCGAATAACATCCCTTACGGTCTGAGCGCCGGCGTTTGGACTGACAAAGGCAGCAAAATTTTCAAGATGGTCAACAAGCTCCGCGCCGGGGTTGTTTGGGCGAACACCTACAATAAGTTCGACCCTGCCAGTCCGTTCGGCGGATACAAGGAAAGCGGTTTCGGCCGTGAAGGCGGCTTGCAGGGACTGGCGGCGTATTGCCGGTTGGAATAATCTCAACAAACCAAACGTATGATGCAAAAGGTAATCGGAGTCATCTGTCTCGTCGTTGGCGTGTTGCTGCTGGTTCGCGGTCGCGACATCGCCAACTCCATCGGGTCGCAAGTGCAGCAAATTTTCACCGGCGCGCCCACGGACCGCGCGACGTATTTTTACATCGGCGGCATCGTGCTGGTGATTCTCGGCGTGGCGCAATTCTTTTGGCCCACAAAACGGAAATAATATGAGGGCGCGCCTCGACATCAAAAAAACCTACAAGCTATACATCGGTGGAAAATTCCCCCGCAGCGAGAGCGGACGCTATTTGCCCGCCAAATCCGCCCGGGGCCAGCTTCTCGACAATGTCTCGCACGCTTCCCGCAAGGATTTCCGCGACGCCGTCGTCGCCGCGCGGGCGGCCTTTGATGGATGGAACAAGGCGACCGCTTATAATCGCGGACAAATCTTGTATCGCGCGGCCGAGATGTTGCAGAACCGCGCGAGCGAATTGGCGACTGAAATCGCCCGGTCAACGGCCCTGGGCGCGGCGAAGGCTCGGCGCGAAGTAGCGCTTTCAATTGACCGCCTCGTGTATTTCGCGGGTTGGACTGATAAATATCAGCAGGTCTTCGGCAGCGTGAACCCGGTGGCGACATCCCATTTCAACTTTACAACCGCGGAGCCGGCCGGCGTTGTCGTGGTCCTCGCGCCGGACGAGCCTTCATTACTGGCCCTGGTATCGCTGATCGGCCCGGCGATTTTGAGCGGCAACACCGCCGTCGTTGTAGCCTCTGAGAAATACCCGCTGCCCGGCGCGACCTTCGCCGAAATTTTGGCGACGAGCGATTTGCCCGGCGGGGTGGTGAATCTTCTTACCGGCAGGCGCGGCGAACTCGGTCCGCACATCGCCTCGCATCTCGACGTGAACGCAATTGTGGATGGCGCCGGCGACGCCGGGCTGAGCGCAAAATTGCAAAGCGGAACCGCAATTAATTTGAAACGCTATTGCAATCATGCGGCGGGCGATTGGAATTCCGCCAAAGCCGAAGACCCCTATTGGATTCTCGACACCGTCGAATTCAAGACCGCCTGGCACCCGATAGGAGCATGATATTAAATCAGCGGTTCAATTTTCCCGATTCGCTGGTTCGTCATTGGAACTCGATTCGTTATTCGAGACGGGTCATTCATTCCCCGCCTTCCGCGCCCTTCATTCCCTCCAGCGGCCCCTTCCCGCCGTTGAGTAAAAATAAAACCGCCATCCTCACCGCCAGACCGTTGGTCACTTGCTCCAAGATCACCGAGCGCTCCCCATCCGCAATTTGACTGTCAATCTCCACCCCCCGATTGATCGGGCCAGGATGCATGATCAGCGCGTCGGATTTCGTCTGCGCCAGCCGCGCCTTGTTCAATCCGAAAAGCTGCGCGTATTCCCCGATGCTCGGAAACATCGTCTTGCGCTGGCGCTCATGCTGGATCCGCAATAGATGGATGATGTCCGCCTCGCGGATTGCCTCATTTACATCATACGTCACGCGACAGCCCATTAGCTCGAACACCCTGGGCACCAGCGTCGAGGGGCCGCACAGGGTGACCCGCGCGCCCGAGTTTGGTCAGCGCCCAAATATTCGACCGCGCCACGCGGCTGTAAAGAATGTCGCCGAGAATGGTCACGTTCAGCCCGTCAATCCTGCCCTTGCGCTCCCGAATCGTGAACGCGTCCAGCAGCGCCTGCGTCGGATGCTCATGGGCGCCATCGCCGGCATTGATGACATGGGCGTCCAGGACGCGCGCAAGAAAATGCGGCGCGCCGCTGGCGCTGTGCCGGATGACGATGAAATCCGCATTAAGCGCCTGAAGGTTCAGCGCCGTGTCCTTGAGCGTCTCGCCTTTTTTGAACGACGACGCTTCGGCGGAGAAGTTGATGATGTCCGCGCTCAAGCCGCTGTTCGGCCAGTTCAAAACTGATGCGGGTGCGGGTGGACGGTTCGACAAACAGATTGACGACCGTTTTGCCGCGCAGCGCCGGGACTTTCTTGATGGCGCGCTCGCCGACCGCCTTGAAGCCGCGCGCGGTGTCGAGCACGGTGATGATTTCCTCGGCCGTCAGCGATTCGATGTCCAGCAGATGTTTTTTGGTTCCAGCTCATGTTCGCGTTTCTCGAGCACCACTTCGTCCTTCCTGCCCGATTCGAAGCGCACGTGGATTTTTCGCTCGGGCGCCGTTGGCACGTTCTTGCCCACGAAATCCGCCTTGATGGGCAACTCGCGATGTCCGCGGTCAATCAGCACCGCCAATTGGATTCGCCTGGGCCGGCCAAAATCGTTCAGCGCGTCCATCGCCGCCCGGATCGTGCGCCCGCTGAACAGCACGTCGTCCACCAGCACAACCGTCTTGCCGGTCACGTCAAAGGGGATGACGGTCGGGTGAGGTCTGGGCGCGGCCCGTCGGTCCAGGTCGTCCCGGTGCATCCCCACATCGAGCTGCCCGGTCGGGACCGGATGTTTCCAGATGCCAGAGAGGATTTGCCGAGGCGTTCCGCCAGCGGCACGCCGCCGCGCTGGAATGCCCACAAGCACCACTTCGCTGCCTGCCTCGTTGCGCTCGGCGATTTCGTGCGCGATGCGGGTCAGGGCGCGCTGGATCGCGGCCGAGTCCAGATGATCGGATGGATTCAGGCATAAAAAAACGCGGATCCACTCCGCCAACATGGGGAGCCGACTCGCGGTATGCGTTTCGTTCTCATTTCCTTCGCCGCCTCACGGGGCCGCGTTAAAGGAGCGTTTCGGTTTAATTTGTTGCCGCGGCCTGTCGCGCTTTCCGCCACTTGGAGCGATGCTTGATGATCCAATCCGTTAGTGCCCGCTCAAAGCCGATGTCCCGCCCGGCTTTCTCGGATTCAATCCATTGTGCTTGAAGAATCTCCTCGCGTTCGGCCTGGAACTCGCGGTACAGCGAGGAATTCTTCAGCAAATCGTTCGCCGAGGACTGTTCTTTTGTCGACATTCGACATAACCATTGCCTGAAGTGCCTCTAACAGACGGTACCAATTACAACCCTTTTTGGTTCGGCAAATTTGCAACAGAAACTGTGCCTGCAACGGGCCTATCGCATGAAATATGCAGAAACAAAAGGTGCCAGCATCGGTTCACGATCGCCTGTTAATCCGGCAATCTGAATAAAAGCCTCCGCCGCCGGGTGGCCGGCGCCGACACCACGATCGGCACGCCGCGGTCTCCCGCCTGGCGGATCTCCGTGAACAACGGCACCTCCCCCAGGAACGGCACCTTCTGCCGGCTCGGCTTCCGCCTGCCCGCCGCCGTGGCCGAAGATCTCCACGCGCTCGCCAGCCGGGGTGGTGAAGTAGCTCATGTTCTCCACGATGCCCAGGATCGGGACGTTCACCTTGTGGAACATCGCGATGCCTTTGCGGACCACACCGAGCGAGGCTTCCTGCGGGGTCGTGACGATGACCCCGCCGTCCAGCGGCACCGTCTGGCAAAGCGAGAATTGCGCATCGCCGGTGCCCGGGGGCAGGTCCACCAGCAGGAAATCCAGATCGCCCCAGTCCACTGCCAGCAGAAATTGCTGGATCGTCTTCAATCATCGGCCCGCGCCAGATCACCGGCTGGTCGCCCTCGAGCAGGAAGCCGATGCTCATGAGTTTCACGCCGTGTGCGACCGGGGGGACCATCTGCTCGCTGCGCTGATGGCCGGCTTTTCATGCACCCCCATCATCAGCGGGATGCTTGGACCGTAGATGTCGCAATCCAGCAGCCCCACCTTTCGGCCCAGATGCCGCAACGCGCAGGCCAGGTTCGCCGAGCGGTGGATTTGCCCACCCCGCCCTTGCCGCTGGCAACGGCGATGACCCGCTGGACGCCCGCCACTTTGCTTTGATTTGCAAACGGATTCTGTGGCCCAGCCGCACCGGCGGGCAGGCTCATTTCCACTTGCGCGCCCTTGACGCCCTCCAATTGATTCAACACGCGTTCCGCTTCCGCCTTGATTTGCTGTGCCGCCTCCGGATTGGACGACGTCAATTGCATCGAAATTCTGACGACGCCATTTGTGATGGAAATTTCCTTCACCAGCCCGAAGGAGACGATGTCGCGCGAATAGCCCGGATACTTCACGGCCTTCAACGAGTTCAATACTGTGTCTTGCGTAACCATTAGGCCGGATAAAATGCCAGCCCCATCCCCCAACGCAAAATCATTCTTTTTCATTTGCTCCCCATCCCTTCGCATGGAAAACTATCCATTCGACGGAAGATGACAGCAGATATGACGCGAAACCATTTGCCAGAGGCGATTGATCCAATCCTCAAGCAATTCGGCGGCCCGAAATCGGCCCAGCCGGATTGGCTGCGGCCATTGCGGCAGGCCGGTATCGCCACCTTTGCCGAACTTGGTTTCCCAACCGCAGGATCACGAAGATTGGCGCTTCACCAATGTCGGGCCAATCGGGAAATTGCCCCTTCAGCCCGCCACGCTAAATTGCTGCCAACGGCGCCGAACGCAAAGTCCTGGACGCCGCCGCGTTCGCCAAATTGCCCGGCAACCGTCTCGTCTTCGTGAACGGCTTTTATCTCGGCAGAATTGTCTTTGCTAGAATCCCTTCCCGCCGGGCTGCGAATCGAGAGCCTCAGGGCTGCGCTGTCAAAGGATTCCGCGCTCATCGAAAAGCATTTTGGCAAATACATGCCAGCCGCGAATGACTCGTTCGCGGCGCTAAATCAGGCATTCTTCGCCGACGGCGCTTTCATCTTTGTCCCGCCGGGCATCGAGATGGCCGAACCGTTGCAGATGATCTACATTTCCGCCGCTCAGCCGGACGGGCGAAACGATTCAACCCCGCAACCTCATCATCGCCGGCCCCAACAGCCGGGCGACGATTATCGAAAGTTATCTGAACGCCGGCAGCGCGGCTTATTTCACCAACGCCGTCACCGAAATCGTCGCCGGTGATCATGCGGCGCTGGAATTTTTGAAACTGCAGGACGAAGCCGTGAATGCCTTCCATATCGCAGCCATCGCGGGGGAATTTGGCCGGGCCAGCAATGTCACCGCCCACTCCTTCGCCATCGGCGCAAAACTGTCCCGCAATAACATTCGCGCCAAACTCGCCGGCGAGGGCCTCGAATGCATCTTGAACGGACTTTATCTGACCCGTGATGAGCAATTGGCCGATCACCACATGATCGTCGAACACGCCCAACCTCATTGCGCCAGTCACGAATATTTCAACGGCATCCTGGACGGCAAATCGAAGGGGGTTTTTCATGGACGCATTTATGTCCATCCCCTCGCGCAAAAGACCGACGCCAAACAGACCAACAAAAATCTCCTGCTGTCCAATGACGCCACCGCCGACGCGAAACCACAACTGGAAATTTACGCCGATGACGTGAAATGCACGCACGGCGCGACCATTGGGCAATTGAACGACGAAAGCATTTTTTATCTGCGCACCCGCGGCATTCCTGAGAAAACCGCGCGCCGGATGCTGATTCACGCCTTTGCCGGCGAAATCGTTGAACGCATTAAATGCGCTCCGGTGCGCGAGGCACTGGACAAAATCGTCTGGGACCGCCTCGAAGCCACGTCGTTATCGCAAAGTGACTGATTTTGACTCCCATGTTCGACGACATCAACGACCTATACCAGCAGGTCATCCTTGACCACTGCAAGCAGCCGCGGAATTTCCGTGAAATGCCGCAGGCCACCTGCTCGGCGCAGGGCCACAACCCGTTATGCGGCGACCAATTGAAGCTCTTCCTGGCCCTCGAAGGCGACAAAATCAAGGACATCAGCTTTGTCGGCTCCGGCTGCTGCATCTCCAAGGCTTCGGCGTCCCTCCTCACCGAATTTGCCAAAGACAAATCGAAATCCGATGTCGAACAAATGTTCGCCCGCGTCCACGACATGGTCGTGACCGGGAAAATCGCCGGTGATGTGGGCAAGCTCGCCGTGTTTGCCGGCGTCCACAAATATCCCGCGCGAGTGAAGTGCGCCATCCTTTCCTGGCACGCCGTGATGGCGGCGTTGAAGGGAGAGAACGAGCCGGTGACTACGGAATCGGAGCAAGATTAAAAAACATGGACGGACACGAACCAATCCTTTCGGTCGCGTTCTTCCAAACTGAGAGCGGGCGCGAGCCGGTTCGAGAATGGTAGTGATATGAATGAAAGACATGTTGGTTCTGATCTCGATGATTTTCTAAAGCAAGACGGTTTGCTCGTGGAATGCGAAACGGGTGCGCTCAAGCGAGTCGTCGCATGGCAGATTGAGCGGGAAATGAAACGCCGCCGCATTACGCGGGCGAAATTGGCGAACCGCATGAAAACCAGCCGGGCTGATTTGGACCGTCTTTTTTCAGAAAATGATTCTGCTGTTTCGCTGCAACTTTTAGAACAGGCCGCGCTGGTCTTGGGAAGAAAATTGAAAGTAGAATTGGCGTGAAGTGTAGATTACATTGAGCGTATGAATTCCAACGAAGCAAAAATTTTAACGCGGGACGTGGAAGCCTCGGTGGTTCCCGTCGGCACCAAGGTCACGCTGCAAAAGGGCGGCCAGGCTTACGTCACCCAATCCCTCGGCGGCGCCTTCACCGTGATCGTGAACGGCAACATGTTCCGCATTGACGGCAAGGACGCCGACGCGCTGGGCCTGGAATTCAAATCCGCGCCGGCGACGACCATTTCCGGACCCATCTCGCAGGAGCAATTGGAGAAGCAAATCTGGGACGCGCTCAAGACCTGTTACGACCCGGAGATCCCGGTGAACATTGTTGACCTGGGCCTGATTTACGATTGCCATCTCGCGCCCGCCGGTGAAAACAGTTTCAAAGCCGACGTAAAAATGACCCTGACCGCGCCCGGTTGCGGGATGGGTCCGGTCCTCGCGCAGGACGTGCAAAACAAACTGCTGTCGCTCGAGGCCATTGACGAGGCGAACATCGAACTCGTGTGGGACCCGCCATGGAACCAAGGCATGATGACGGAAGCCGCCAAACTCCAACTGGGACTGATGTAATTTCAATCGTGACCGGCGCCCTATTCAGCTTATGAAAATCAGCGCGCGCAACATACTTCCGGGAAAAGTCAAAGCCATCAAGAAAGGCCCGGTCACGTCCGCGATCACGCTGGAAATTTCGCCGGGACTGGAGATCGTCTCTTCCATCACCAGCGAATCCGCCGCGTCGCTCAAATTGAAAAAAGGCCGGCGCGCTTATGCCATCATCAAAGCGTCAAGTGTGATGATCGGCGTGGATTGACGCAACGACGCGAAAGACGTCGAATCCAGGGGTTGGGCCACGCCGGAGAATTTAATGACATCCGCGGCAATTGGGCCGTCGCATTCGACTTCCGACCTCTCGCCAGCCCTCGATTACTCGATTCTTCCATTCCCCAATTGGACCAAATACCACGACTCGTATGACTGCTCTGAACGCGCCATGAGACTGTTATCGCGCTGCTGCTCAAATACAACATGGCCGCCGGTGAAGTTGAGCCAGGTCTTCAAATCCATTCCGTAGCGCTGTTGTAACCCGCGTTCGGTGACGACCGCGTAAGACAAATCCGCCGCCGGTTTGGACCGGCTGCCCGGCGGCAGGCCCAGCTCCACTACCTCACGGCTTCCCAACGGCTTCCATAAGCCATAAGACGTGTCTCGAAAACCGGCCGCATAACCCAGCCGCGTGACACCCGGCGGAAGATGGTTCCGCATCGGCGCGAGATCGTCGCGCAGGACGGCCCAAAAATGGTATTGGGCCGCGAGTGTTTGCACCGCCGGGCGATGACAAATCAATGCGAGCCGCTCAACCGGGACAAGCGGGCGCGCCGGTGTCAGTAAAATCACCGGTACGACTGTCACCATGGCGACCCCCGAAATCACCGCGGCGATCCTGCCGTGTTCCAGGGCCGCGATGCGAGGAAGACGCAAAATGGAAATGAAGAGCAAGGGATAATAGGGCGCCCCGTAACGGGGAATATGCTGCGCGAAGCCCACCTTGGCCAGAACCACGCCGAACGCCAGCCACGCGGTCCACGGCGCCAGCCGCCAGACCGGCGGAATATCAACCGCAACTCCCCGCGCCACCGGTTTGACGAACCGGCCGCCCACCAGTAAGAACAGGCCATAAAAGCAAAGACCGCAGCCCAGCCCGGCCTGGCCTTCGTAAGGCATGTTGCCAAAAACGATGCCCAAGCTGTCAGGCTCCGCCCAACGCAGCCATTGCATAAAGGCGGACTGGTTCACCGGCTCGAGCCGGGCGTTGATTTTTTGGGCGACGGGAAAAACGGGCGGCTGGGCGGCATCATTGACCATGGCAATGGTGTTGGCGATGAATGCTCCAGCCGCATTGCGCGGATGAACATTTCCCTGATCGGTCGGATCACCGGTCCAGTCGCCCGTGTGTTTCCAGGAGAGAAAGGCCAGCGGGGCAAACAGAGCAGCCGGCGGCGATGAACACAATGATGGCTGTCTTCCAATTGAACCATCTCATCACGCGCAAGGCAGGAAGCGCCAGCAGCCCCAGCGGCAGGAGCAATGGCAGGTTGGTAAGTTTTGCGCTGGTCAGCAACGCCGCCGCCAGCAGCGCCATCCACAGAAAAACCGCTTCCCGGCGATGCCAGGCCAGGCCGGCAAAAGCGATGGCCAACAGCGTGTAGCCCGCCGTGTAACCATCGTTTTGCAGACCACTGCACTGGAGCGCGTAGCAGAATCCGGACGGCAACAGCCACATCCAGCGCCGCGCGCTCCGACCGTTGACTCCCAGCATCCCGAACCCATAAAAAACCAGCCCCGGCATCAGCAGAAACGGCAGCCAGCTTAACAAAAAAATCAGGCGGTCGGTGCGCGTTAAGAGTATGACCGGCAACATCTGCCATTCAAAACCGCAACTGCTGTAGTCCAGCCGGTGGTCCAGCGTGCCGATCCAATACCAGCCATGCGCCGCATGCCAATAAAGCAGACGCGGCAGCCGGTAGCTGACGGCGTCGAAACTCCACGGCGTATAAAGCAGCGCGCTTATCAACGAAAGCGCCGCGATGCCGAGAAATATCGCCGGCAGCGGTCGGGAAAAACGCCGGCGCCATTTTACCGCGGTGACGCAGGGTGGCTTTGTGCCGCCCGCTGCCGTGGTCTTAATCCACCACCATCCCGCAACCAGCAAAATCGGCAATGTCGCCAGGTAGCCCCAACCGGTAAGCCAGTGGCAGGCCGAAAGACCCCAACCACAACAGCCGCACCACGCGCTCCACAAAAGCCAGAGTCCGCCAAGGCGGAGAGCCAGTGGGATTCGAATCGTTTGCATTTCAAAAAGTGACCTGTTCGATACAGTCGGCTCCGGTAATCGCGGCGGGTTTGATTAAGAATCAGCGATACTTTCGGAACAACAGCATGATCAGCGGTTTGAACATGGACACCCATCCCCAGCCGGGCCGGATGTGCGAAGTAAATTGCCCAACGGGATAAATTCTCGAAACGCCAATCTCCGTGGCGCGATAGCCCAGCCGAATGGCCTTCCAACCGAGATACTGTTCGATTTCATATTTTACAAACTCCGGTTGAAAGGCATCCACGCACGGGTCGTTCAGCAAGGCCATCGAAAATGCCCGATAGCCATTAGTCGTGTCCGTCATCCATTTGAGGCTGGCAAGCGAGAAAAGCGGCGCGTGGACCAGCCGGATGGCGAGATAGCGAATCCACGGTGTATTCACGTGCTGTCCGCCCGCCACGAAACGCGAACCTTGCACATAACCGTAGCCTTGTTCCAGCTTCCTGATAAACTCCGGGATGGCCCCCGGGCTGTCCCGGTTGTTCCCATTCATTAGAATCACGCCTCGATAATTTTGGCCGGCAAGCCAGCGGAGCGCGACCATGATGTTCTGACTAAGGCCGCAATTGCGCTTGAGATGCGTCACTCCCCGAATCTCGTATTTCATCACCAGGTCGGCGGCGGCCGTTTCATCCGTTGAGCCGTCATCCCCCAGCATGATGTCAAAATTCCGTTCCTGGGGCGGCGGAAATTTGTCCAGTAATTGAGTCAAAAGCGGGCGCTCATTGAAGGCGAAAATGTAAACCACGTACCGGTGGCGTTGCTCAAAGCCCAGTTTAATTTCATGTTCCGGCAGCACCGGCCCGTCTGGGGTCGAGGCAGCCGGAACCTCGCCGGTTAAACTGGCCGGCAAGCCTGTCCGCCCGGCATCCGGACCGGTAAGAACCGGGCTGGCTTCGCTTTCTTTTCTACTCATACGAAATAGTCTCTTTGCCCAAAGCCGCCGGCCCGGCTCAATGTTGCTGGCTGGCTGATTAATCGGGTGGCGCATTATAACTGCCACAATGATGACTTCAAGCCATATTCGCAATGACTCATGACAACCGGCGCATCTTGACACTGTTCTTAACCGGGGACTGGAAAGTCCCGGGAACCCGCAGGCTGGAAAGCCTTCGCTACGTAGCGCAGACATTCTTATCCGCGGGTTTGGGCGACTTTTCCGCCTTCGCGGCGCGCCAAAGCGACGCTTCGGCGCGACGGCGGCCAGTCGCCAGCTCCCATCGCCGCCTGTTTCTGTTTCAAGAGCAGTGTCAAGATGCGCCCGTGACAACCGGGCATCCCAGTTTTATTACCCGACGATGTCGCCCTTCGCGTATAAAAAGTGAGATGCGCCTCATCACAACTTGACGCCTGCCACTCCTGACGATAGCGTAACCTGAATGGAATGGACCCTGAAACTTCGCGCAAGGCATATTGCTCGCAGCATTGCCCCCTGCCTGTCTCGAAACTCCAGAGTCCTGGATATTGGTTGCGGCAACGGCGTGGTTACTCTGGAACTTCGCAGCATTTTTGGTTTTGTTATTTTAGGCACCGATGTCGCCAGGTACCTGAAAAAAGACATTCCATTTACTCAAATGAAGTCCCCGACACAACTTGACTTTGAGGACGGGCAATTTGACGTGGGGCTGATTAACGATGTCCTTCATCATATCGAGTATGATAATCAGCTCAAACTCATTCAGGAAGCAGCGCGAGTTTGTAAAATGGTCTTGATCTTTGAGGCCACGCCGTCGCCGTTGACCTTCTTTTTTGATAAAATATTGAATCGAATTCATAACAAGAAAATGCCGGTTCCATTGACTTTTCGTCACCAGGAGGAATGGGAGAAAGCCATCACCGCAAATGGATTGCTCTGCGCAGGCAGGAAATTGAAGAAGCCGTTTATGTTTTATCCCTTTCAGAATTTTTTGCTGCAGATTGCAAATAAATAGAAATCTTAATGCCCTGCATCCTCTAATTGGACCAGACACCAGGTCTGCGCGCCCCAACTCACCAACTCTACCAAAGGAACCGACAAGACCACTCGCGCATGATGTTCAGCCACCCATTCTTCCAAGGGGACATTGCTGAAGTCAGGCCAGGCATCCTTCTTTATGACCATCCACTTGATCCCGGCAGGAACCTGGATTGCCTTGCCATCTGTGCTTTGCAATTCGATGACCCGCCGTTGGCCAAATGGACGCCAGAGCGAATAATCCGTATCGTTTGAGCCGGCCACAAATCCAATTTCTTTGACATCGGCCGGGATCGCCTCGCGCAGCGGCGCCAGCAGATCATTGCGATGGGCATAAGTGGAGTACACCACCGCCAGCCGTTGGACGCCCGTGCTGTGCGGATGGTGGCGGGCCAGCCATCCGGTGATCGTTTCAGCGGGAAACAAAGGACGCGACGGCGATACGATGACTGCCGGCAGGACGCAAAGCGCTGCCAGGGCGGCGAAGATTTTCCAAAGACGGCGCCGCAAAAGGCATTCCTGCGAGGGCAACCATAAAAACGGGACGATCGCCAGGGGATAATATGGCAACATCAATCGGGCGGTTGCTTCCGAACCCATCTTGAGCATATAGGCGAGCGCGGCGACCCATCCGGCAAATGGAACGAGATTTTCCAAAAAAAATCGTGGCGCCCGCCTGCCGCTCGCTCTCCGGTCCCCTTCGGCCAAAGGCATTGGCGTTCTCGGCTTTTTCCATCCTAAGAAGCAGGCAGCCGCGCTCGCCAGTAAAAGCGCCGTGATGCCGATACCCAGCCCGGACGTTTCCTCCTGCGGCAATTCGTTCAGGCGGGTGAGATAATATCTCGGGAATTTGTCTTTCAAAGTCTGCTGCCAGGACGCGGGCATTTTTTTGTCCACAACCTCGCTGATCTTGCGCGCCCCGGGCAACACCGGCGGCATGAACGATTGTTGCAGAAGCAAGAGGCTGTTGCCAAGGAGAGCGGCTGTGGGACTTTTGACCTGAACCTGGACCGTGTTACCCGGATCACCAGTCCAAGAACCCGTATTTCTCTGGTTCAATATAATGGTGGGAGCCGCCGAAACCACCAATGCGACCGCCATAATCACCGCGCCAACAACCCACCGTTCACGCAATTTACCCAAAGCCGGCCAGACCGCTACGACGCAAGGCAACAGCAGCGGCAGATCGGAAAGTTTGGCTGCGGTCAATAATGCCGCTGCCAATCCGCACAACCAAACATCCTGAACTTTTTGTGTGTGCCTGGCCCGCAGGCCAAAAAACACGGCGGCCAATCCAAAAACAGCGCCGGTCAAATCGTTCTCAATGCCTCCGGCCTGCATCGCGTAGCCATAGGCCAATGGGAAAACCCACATCCAGGTCCAGGCAACTTTGCGCGCAACGCCCAATCGCCGAAAGACGGAGAATAACAGGCCGGGCATCAGCAAAAAACCAACCACGTTGATCAGGAACAGACCGCGGTCGGAATGCAGCAGGGAAATAAACGGCATGGCGACCCATTCCCATCCAGCGGTGGCCCAGTTCATCCGTTCGTTCACCGTGGGAATCCAGAACCAATGGCCGGCGGCAAGCCAATTCAACAATCGCGGCAGGCGATAGGTCAGGCCATCATAATCGTTTGGCGGGTAAATCACGCCACCCAAGAAGATGAGAACGGACGTCAAAAAGAAAATGGCGGGAAGGGGACGATGAAAACGGCGGCTGATCTTTGGCCGGTGGATCCGTGGGAGAATCTTTTCTGAAGTTCGGTTGCGCCAGACCACCAACACGACGAAGCCTCCTGCCACGACGAACGAATACCCCGTGGAGTTCAGTTGATGAATGAAGGACAAGAACCATCCGGCGCAACCGAGCCATGCGCAACAACAGATCCACAATGAAATCAAACCGATCATAGGTTGGCTTGAGCCACTGCCAACAGGCTTTGTCCGGTGGGCGGCGCACAAATATTTTCAAGACTATGAATGGGAGGAAACAGATAACGGTCAAAGAAACGCACAGAGCCGATGTCGAAATGCCGTTTCTTAAGCAGGCAAAAATTTACCCACCAGGCGAAGTATCCGACGATATTGTAATAGCGCAGTCTAAGAATTTTAAAGCCAGCCTGCTCCAACCGGGAACGTAATTGCGCGTTGGTATAACGCCGGAAGTGGCCGAAGTCCTTGTCAATGGAGCCGTAAATTTCGGGCCGGGCCGGCACAAAGAGGCACAGTTTCCCTTTTTCCCGCGCTAATCGCCGGCAATAGTTCTTCAATTCACGTTCATCGTCCTGGATATGCTCGAGAACATTGACACTCAGAATTGCATTCCAATTCTCTTCGGGCGCATGATCAACCGTGCCTTCAACAACTGTATGCAAGGGGAAGGCCGAGCGGAGCCTGGCGCAAAACTTCGCATCCGGCTCAATGGAAACCAACCTGGAAATGGAACTCTCCTGCAAAAGCGCCTCGGTCAACTGGCCGATACCAGCCCCGACCTCCAACACATTACCTCGAAGGAATTCCGAAAATTCACGGAGCAATGCAGCGCGATAATTATTCGCTTGGGCCAGGGCGGTGAATTCAAAGTCCTCGGAATGGGCTGTTTCATTGGGAACTGTGCTCATGAAACGGAAAGAAAATTGTACTTAAAAATACACCACAGCGCATGGAAGCCGTCGCGCCAGCCGATTTTCTTCCCTTCAGCATAGGTGCGGCCGGAGTAAGAAATCGCCACTTCGTAGATCCGCACCCTCAATTTCGCGACTTTGGCGGTGATTTCGGGTTCAAAGCCGAAGCGGTTTTCTTGAATCCTGATTTTCTGGATGATTTCGCGCCGGAATACTTTGTAGCAGACTTCCATGTCGGTCATGTTCAGGCCGGTGGCCATGTTGGAAAGGGTGGTGAGAAATTTGTTCCCGACGGAATGCCAATAAAATAAAATGCGATGGCCGGCGGGACTGCCCAAGAACCGCGAGCCGAACACGACGTCGGCCTTGCCGGACAAAATCGGGATGAGGAGGCGGAAATACTCGCCCGGATCGTATTCCTCGTCGGCATCCTGGATGATGACGATGGGGGCGGTCGCGTGGGTGAATCCCGTCCGCAATGCGGCGCCTTTGCCCTGGTTGACCTCGTGCCGGGCGAGTTTGATGCGCGGGTCGTCTTGCGCCGCCGCCTGCAATTTCTCCCAGGTGCCGTCGATCGAGCAATCATCCACAATGACCAGTTGCCGCACCGGCCGTTGCGCCAGCACCAACTTGATGACCTCCGCAACCGTCCCCGCTTCGTTGAAAACGGGCATCACCACCGAGAGACAAGGCTCGATGTCGGCATTGGACTTGATATCGGTCATGAATGGTTTCTGTTGTCCGCGGAAACTGCCAAAAGTTCGCCGGCTGTTCAATTCAAATGCGCCCGACGGGGGTGTCCAATGATCCCCATAAAGAGGATCCCATTAAAAGAATTGCGCGCCGGGCGAAAATCATCAATTGTAGATAAAACCATGCCCTCATTCGACATTGTTTCACAGGTCAATTCGATGGAAATTGAAAACGCCGTCAACCAGGCCAAAAAGGAGCTGGCCAACCGCTTCGATTTCAAAGGGAGCAAGGCCGAAATCGTCCTCGAGAAAAACGAAATTAAATTGAGCGCCGAGGACAATTTCAAAGTGCGCACTCTCAACGAATTGGTCATCGGCAGGCTCGCCAAACGCGGCGTCAGTCTCAAGAGCGTCGAGCAAGGCGAGCCGGAAATTTCGCCACTGGGGCATGCGCGGCAGGTCGTCAGGATCAAACAAGGCATCGAAACCGGCGTCGCCAAGCAAATCACCGGCTTTATCCGTGACGCCAAATTCAAGGTGACGACCCAGATTCAAGGGGATGAAGTGCGCGTGACGGGGAAAAGCCGCGACGAATTGCAGGCGGTGATCGCCGCCATCCGCGGCAAGGAATTCCCCGTGGCGGTGCAATTTGTGAATTTCCGCGATTAAGGGCTTCATCCGGCCCCCTTTATTTTTCGTTCTGCATTTAAAAACCTGGCGGCAGAGAGTTGGTGCCGGAACCATATTGCACCAATTTTTGCCGGACAATGTCCAAATAGGACGCGGCAATGGGATTTTCCGGCGCCGATTCCAATTCCAGCGAGCGCTGCAGCCATTCGTCGGCAGCGGCATAGTCGCCGGTCTGCACGTAGTGCCAGCCGATATTGGCGACGGTGTAATAGCCATTGGGATCAAGCGATTCGGCCATACTGTAAAACCGGCCGGCTTCCGCGGGGCGCCCCAGCCAATCCAGACACATGCCCGTGCGCAAATAACCATACCCATCGAAAGGGTCCAGCCGGATGTCGCGCGCATACCATTGCATGGCCGTTTCGGCCTGCTGCGGGTAACCCGTGCCGCCATTAAAGCTCTGCATGCGATAAAATTCCCCGATGTTATAGGCGGTTTCGAAATTTTTCGGCTCGGCGGCGAAGGCCTTTTCGAGAAGCGCGGCGCGGTCGAGCACCAACAAATTCGGATTGTCCGCGCGCGCGGTCCAGTAGGTTTCATCGGCCTGCCGCCATTCCTGCTGTCCTAAATACAAGACTCCGGCGCCTAAAACGACGGCGATTGATATCCTGGCCGGCTTGCGCAGATTCCGCCAATAATCCTCGGTGGCGAACCGCAGATTGCCGGTCAGCAGAGCCAGCAAGGTGACGCCCAGAATGGCGTTGGCGGGGATGTGCAGGTTAAAGTCCACAAACGAATGCGCCGCCAGCGCCAGCAACCCCGCCGCGGCGCCGAGAAAAAAGGCGTTGCGATTGCTCAGGCCCCCGCCGCCCAGGTTGTTTTCGGCGCGGCGGACATGCCGGCGCGTGTGCCATAATCCAGCGGCGAACGCCGCCATGCCGCCAAGCACGATGATTCCACCGGTGGTCCCCCAGTCGGCCAAAAGATTCAAATAATCGTTATGCGCGCGATCGGGCTGCATTTGCACGCGCACGGGGCGGTATAGCCGAAACACGTAATTGTAATGGCCCGGACCGACGCCGAACCAAAAATGACCCAGCCACATCTGCGCCGCCACGCGCCACATGTCCCGCCGGAAATTCAACACCACCCTGCCGCCATTCGTGGTGTCATTGACCCGCACGATATACACGGCCGTTTTGGACAGATAATGGTTCACAAAGAAGCCGCCGCCGACCAGCAGGATTGCCAGGGTGAGCGCAGCCGCAATGCGGCTGGCGCGATGCCCCATCAACGCGACCAGCAGCGCGGCCAATCCAATTCCAGCCGCCGCCCAGCCGCCGCGTGAAAAGGTCACAGTCAATCCCGCCATAATCACCAGCGCCGCGTAGGCGAGCAGGATTCTGGTGACGATTTTCATTCGTCCAGCGAGGACGTAAGCGACCGCGAGCGGCAGCACCATTTCCAGAAATCCCGCCAAGTTGTTTGGAGAAATGTAAGTGCCCGAGGCGCGGGCCTGATAAGGTGAGATTTCATTCCAGACGCGGTGCGAATGGGTGAAAAATTGGAAAACGGCAAAGGCCGAGATCCCCATGGCGACAAAAACCATCGTAAAACTGATGACTTGCGAAAATTCCTGGCGATACAAATTGTTGAGGACGGCGAAGAACAGAAAGGCGCAGACGAGCACTTGGATCAATTCCAGCCGCGCGACATATTCGATGTCTGCCGTCAAATAGCGGGCGATCGCATAGACGGCGAAGGCGAGCACGGCCCAGCAAATCGGCGGCCAGAGCAACTGTGGTTTGGGGCTGACCGACAGGCGCAGCCCCCAAAGCAGCAGCACCGCAATGGTCAAGGCCTGCACGACCAGGAATGCCCACGGTCCGACGGCGCTCATGGCCACCGGCTCGAAGACACCGGTTGCCGTTACATCATTCTCGAGGGGTGGTCCGACGGCGCCCATGGCCAGCGGCCCGAAAACCAGGATCGCCAGCACCAGCGCCAAAATGCCGTGCTCAAGATATTTGTCCAGATTACCGCGGTTCATCTCAATGGGCGCGTATGGTGCCTTCGCTGCTCAAGGGCAAAAATTGCCCGTTTCCAACGTAAAGCAATTCAATGACGCTTTGTTGCGCGCCGGAGAGATAACCGGCCGCGCCGTTTGTCGTGCTGTTTTGCGACGAAACATAAACGTTGCCGCCATAAGCTGCGGCGGCAAGCACGCTGCCATCGGCCGAAGAGGCGATGGATGACCAGGACAACATCGGCGCGCCAACAAGTTGGGACCACGTGCCGCCGGAATTTACCGACCCATAGATGCTTCCCGGGGTTCCGCTCCCGCCGACTGCCGTCACCAGCCTCGAACCGTCCGCGGAGGAGGCTACCGCCAATAAATTGCCGGACACGGGCGAATTTTGTTCCACCCAAATTGCGCCGAAATCCGTGGAAAGATAGATCTGCCCCCCGTTGCCAGTGACAAAGATCATTCTCGACCCGTCTGATGAGCAAGCCACGGCATCCGGATTCACGCTGCTGCCGACGTTGGTAGTCCCCAGCCAGTTCACACCCGAATTGGTGGAGACGGCCACTCCGCCATTGCCCTCCACCGCGACCAATTTTGTTCCATCAGAAGACATCGCGATGGCATTCCAGTCAAAGCCGGAAGTAATTCCCACCGCGCCCCAGCCCGAGCCGTAATTAGTGTAAATGGCCACCCCATAGTCGGCCGCCGCCATTTTGGTCCCATCGGCGGAACAGGCGACACAGGACCATGGCGCCGACCCCAGGACTGGTGTCCAACTCACGCCGGAATTACTTGAAACATAGACATCGCCTGATGCTGATCCGTAGCGCGAATCACCGGCGGCGGCGATCAAATGGGTTCCATCCGCCGAGGAAGCGATACCCGACCAATACGCATTTGTGTTGTTGGGATGGTTCCAACTCGAGCTGGCACCGGAATTTGTGGACACATAAATGACTCCGCCATAAATCCCCGCGAAAATTTTGGTCCCATCGGCGGAACAGGCCACCGCCGACCAGCTGGCGGTTCCGGGGCCGGTACCGCTCCAGCTTTGGCCGGCGCTGCTGGAAAGATTGCCGGCAAGAATCTGCTGATTGGCATTTTGCGCCACAATCCAGCCGGCGTCGCCGACTCCCGCGACCTTGTAAGTATCGCCGACGCTCGGCGAAGCCGGAAGGGTGATGGTGACGGGAGTGACATTGTTGGTGCAAATGTAACCGACGTTGGGATTGGCCTGCGCGCTGGAGCCGGAAACGGTGACCCAGAAAAATGCGCCGGGGACGTTGGTCAATCCATGGCCCGCGCCGATGAAGTTGGTTGCTCCCACACTGCCGGCAAAATTCAAAACGGCATCGCTTTGGAGGGCCACATTGGCGGAAAGGCGCGCATCGGGAATCGTGCCCGCGAGATTGGTCGGATTGAGGCTGGTGAGGCCGAAACCATTTCCCACAAAAGTATTCGCGCTGTTCGGCAGGTTGACTGCGCCGGAGAACGTTTCGTTGCTGTTCAAGAACGCGACGTTCGGCGGCAGATTCGTCACTGAAACGATGCCGTTGAGATTGGTTGTTTGCAATGGCACGGTCAGAAACATGGCGTTGGTCGCGCTGGTGGCGGCGAGGGCGCGGATGGAATACGGGGCGGAAGTGATCGCCTGCAACGGCCAGAGCGCGGTGTAGGCGTTGGTGTTGCCGTAAGGCCGCACGCCGACCTCAAGCCAGCGCGCGCTGCCGTCAAACACCGCGGCTCCAAAATTGAGGACGGTGGTGAAGAACCCGTTCGTGACGGCGACCGGCGCATTGGTGAGGGGAGCGGTGACGGCATTGGTATAGGCGTCAACGAGCTGGAACTGGAAATCGTACAGGCCGTTGGCGGGGGCATTGGTGGCGCTCAACTGGCCTTGATAGGTGAATGCGGTCGTCTGGGCGCCGGCGGGCACTGCAAGCAAAAGCAAGGCCGATAAGCCGGCGACGGAATAAAATTTCATGCTATGTTTTTATCAGAAAAAGGTGAGCGCGCAAGCCGCAAGAACAGATGCTGCGTTTCTTCGTTTTTCATTCGTGCCAATTTTTATAACCAGTGTAAAATTCCCGCGCATGACCGAATGGAACATTCAAACCCGGGCTGCCGCGTGCGAATCGTGCGCGCAGGCGTTCACCGACAAACAGCCGCTGCACACGCTGCTCTTTGACGAGCCGCCGGAGTTGCGGCGGATGGACGTTTGCGAGGGCTGCTGGCAAAACCAATTCAGCCAGGGCGCGCGCGACCGCAAGGGTTTCATTTCCCACTGGCAAACGGTCTATGAAGCTCCGGCGCCAGCCGCCGACCCCATCCACAAGGACACCGCCGAGACGCTGTTGCGCAAGCTCATTCAGCAGGACGATCCGCGTTACGCGCCTGCCGGATACATCCTGGCGGTCATGCTCGAGCGCAAACGCATCCTCAAAGTAAAGGAGCAGATCGTCCGCGACGGGCGGCGCGTTTTCATTTATGAACAGCCCAAGAGCGGGGACGTATTCACCATTGCCGACCCCAACTTGCGATTGGATCAACTTGAGCAGGTCCAGCGCGACGTCGCCCAATTGCTCGAACAGGGCTTGAATCCGCAGCCGCCTCCCAGCGATGCTCCGGCGCCCGCGGTAAATCAAATTCCGGCGCAGGATAACGAGACGGCGCCCGCCAATTGACTGCCGTGTCCGACCTCGCCGCGCTCCAACAACGCCTCGGCTACCATTTCGGCGACGAAAATCTGCTGCGCCTGGCCCTGACGCATCCATCGGTTGCCCACGAAATCGGCGCGGAGATCGAACACAACCAGCGCCTGGAATTTCTTGGAGATGCCGTGTTGGGACTGGTTTTGACGCAAAAGCTTTACGAGCAGTTTCGCGGCCACGAGGAAGGACCGCTGACCAAGGCGCGCGCCCAATTGGTCAACCAAAAGACGCTGGCCGCGAGCGCCCAATCGCTCCATCTGGGCGAACATTTGATTTTGAGCCGCGGGGAGGAAACCCATGGCGGCCGAAAACGCGCGTCGGCCCTGGCGGACGCATTTGAGGCGTTGCTCGGCGCCATTTTTTTAGATGGCGGATGGGAGGCTGCCCGCGCGTTTATTTTGCGTGAGTTTGCCCCGGCATTTGGCGGATTGAACGTCCTCCCGCTCATGGAAAATCCGAAGGGTGAGTTGCAGGAGTTGCTTCAGGCGCAATCGCCGCACCCCCCCGAATATCGGACCGTATCCGTCAGCGGCCCTGACCACGACCGCGACTTTGAAGCCGTCGTGCGACACGAAGGACGGGAATTGGCTCGCGGCCTGGGAAAAAGCAAAAAGGCCGCGGAAAGCAACGCGGCGGCGGCGGCGTTGAAATCGTTGCGTGGCGGTTAACCTGCACCGCCCCGCCCGCTTCCATGGCCATGGCGTGTTATGCGCTGGCCAAGCCCACGGTGGTATTAATAAGAAGCCGGGATCACGGCTTGTTTTTGAGAATGTCGCGAATTTCGGTCAAAAGCTGTTCGGTGGGCGTGGGCGGCGCGGGCGCCTCCTGCTGGTGGCGGATTACTCTGTTCATGATTTTGATCATGATGAAAATGCAGAACGCCAGGATGATAAAGTTCAACGTGACGGTGACGAAATTGCCCCAGGCGAGGACCGGTCCGAGATTTTGAGCTTCCGCCAACGGCAGGTGCGCGCCGTTGTGCGCATCGCGGTACGCGGCTGCCTGCTGCGCGATTTTTTCGGAGAGGGGGACATACAGGTTGCTGAAATCGAGGTTGCCAATCACCTTGCCGATGGGCGGCATGATGATGTCCTTGACCAGTGAATTGACGATGTTGCCGAAAGCGCCGCCGATGATGACGGCAATGGCGAGGTCCACCACGTTCCCGCGCATGGCGAAGGCCTTGAATTCCTGAATAATTTTCATAAGCAATCCTGTTTGTTATGAAAAAAATAACGAAAACCGCGGGTATGGGAAACTGAAATTCTATTCGTTTTCGTCCAGGAAGGTCAGCTTGATGCCTTCCTTCGGCTTCAAAAAGCTGTCGAGCAGTGTCGGCCCGCCAGGGGGTGCCGCGGATTTGCCCCCGGCGTTTTCCGGTGAAAGGGCGGAACGCAGCGCGCCTTCCACGAGTTGGGCGCAATGAATTTTCATCGGCGGCAGCGGGCCGAGTTCACCGGCCAGTTCCCCGGTCTTGAGCGCCAGCGCCTCCTCGGCGGTCTTGCCGCGGATCAATTCGGTGGCCAGGCTGGCAACGGCGATGGCTGTTTCACAGCCGAACGATTGAAAGGTGGCGCGGTCTATGACCTTTTTGCCATTCTGCTCCTTGAACTTGATCCAAAGCCGCAGCATCTCGCCACAATCGGCGTTGCCGACCGTCCCCACGCTGTCCGCATTCGCCAGTTCACCCATATTTTGAGGGTTGGCCAGCGCAGCCTGGATGCGCCTTTGCAGGTCGTCGGTCATCGGATTAATACCTCGGCACGCTTGAGTCAATTTCTTCCGACCAGGCGGTGATGCCGCCTTTGACGTTCTTGAGATATTTGAATCCATGTCCGCGCAAAAATTGGAGCGCCTTCATCGAACGCACCCCGCTCTTACAATGAAGGTAATACTGCGCGTTCGGGTCAAGCTCTGTAAATCGTTGTTCGATCTGGCTCAACGGTATCAACGGCACGCCGTCAATGCGCGCGATTTCATATTCGTCGAGTTCCCGCACATCAATGACCTTGATGCCAAGATTGGGATGGTCCAGCGCCTTCTTCATTTCCTGGACGGTCACTTCATCGGGATTTCCCCCCGGCTCCGGCCCCGGCTGGATGCCGCAAAACGTTTCGTAATCAATCAACTCCCTGATGGTCGGATGCTCGCCGCAAATGGGACACTGCGGGTCGCGACGGAGTTTCAATTCGCGGAATTTCATGTCGAGCGCGTTGAAAAGAACGAGGCGGCCGACCAGGGACGTCCCCTTGCCCAGGGACAGCTTCAAAATTTCAGTTGCTTGAATGCATCCGATAATGCCGGGCAACACGCCGAGCACGCCGCCTTCCGCGCAACTGGGCACCATGCCGGGCGGCGGCGGTTCGGGATACAAACAGCGGTAACACGGTCCACCCAAATGCGGCGCGAAGACGCTCGCCTGCCCTTCAAATCGGAAAATCGAGCCATAAACGTTCGGCTTTTGCAGCAGCACACAGGCGTCGTTCGTCAGATAGCGGGTCGGAAAATTATCCGTGCCGTCCACGACAACGTCGTAGTGGCGGATGAGGTCGAGCGCGTTTTCGGATGAAATGCGGGTGTTATGGATGATGACATCGCAATGCGGGTTGATGCCCTGAATGGTTTCCTTTGCCGATTGCGCCTTGGGACGTCCGACGTCGGCGTCGGTGTGGAGGATCTGGCGTTGGAGATTGGAATAATCCACGGTGTCGAAATCCACGATGCCGATTCGGCCGATGCCCGCGGCGGCGAGGTACATGGCGATGGGCGAGCCGAGGCCACCCGCGCCGATGCACAGAACGCTGGTGCCTTTGATCTTCTTCTGGCCGGCCAAACCGACCTCGGGCAGAATCAAATGCCGCGAATACCGGCGAATTTCATCATTCTTTAATTCCATAAATTTGAATTCAAAGGGAGATTATAGTAATGCAGCGGCGGAAGAAATCAAGCCTCATGGCGGAACTTCCTCCCATTGGATTTGGCGCCACAAATATATCGCGCCTGGCGCGCTTTTTTGAAAAACTGGCTCCGCACATGAAGCCGGAAGCCAGTCCAGAAACCGCCGCGGCGCGCCTTAAAAAAATCTCGCGAATGCGCCCGGCGCTCGCCGTCGTCCTCGGCAGCGGGTTCCACCATGTCCCCGCGGTATTGCGGATGGAAAGAAAAATCTCCTTCGCAAACATTCCGGGTTTTCCGAAGCCGACCGTCAGCGGCCATGACGGCCAATTATATTTTGGTCACCTTGGCGAAACGCCGGCCGTGGTATTGAGTGGACGGTCTCATTATTACGAAGGGCATTCGATGGAGCGTTGCACCTTCGCCGTTCGCGCGCTGGCCGAGTTTGGCATCCGGGATTTGCTCCTGACCAACGCCGCGGGCGGCATCAACAAGAATTTCCAGGCGGGCGACTTCATGGTGATCACGGACCATATTAATTTCATGGGCGCCAATCCACTCCGGGGGACTCTTCACTCGCCCCATGGTGGATTTGTGGATTTGTCGGATACTTATGACGTGGAATTGAACAGGCTGTTGTTCGATGCCGGAACGAGATGCAACTTAAAACTGAAACGCGGCGTCTATGTGGCGGTGAGCGGGCCGAGTTATGAGACGCCGGCGGAAATCCGGGCTTTCGCCAGACTCGGCGCGGACGCCGTCGGCATGAGCACGGTGCCGGAGGCGATTGTGGGCCGTCAGTGCGGATTGAAGGTGGCGGCAATTTCATGCATTACCAATCTTGCCGCGGGCAGAAGCAATAGACGGTTATCTCATGGCGAGGTGTTGTCCGCGGCGGAAAAGGTGAAAAAGTTGGCAGCACAAATGCTGAAATGGTTTGGGCAGTTGCATTCGGAAGCACCGGGCCGCCGATAATCTCATTTTGAGACGGCGTTCAGCCGTCCTTCCAATTTTATGACACCCCTGAAAGATCAATTAATTCGCGCAGCGGCCAAAGCGCGCCATTCCTCCGTATCGCCGCATTCGAAATTCAAGGTCGGCGCGGCCTTGTTGACCGGCTCCGGCGAGATCATTGGCGGCGCCAACGTGGAGAGCGCCAGTTACGGTTTGACCTGCTGTGCCGAGCGGGTCGCGTTGTTCAAGGCTCTCACGGGCGGCAAAAAGAATTTCAAGGCCATCGCCATTGTTGCCCGCTGTCAGGACGGGCCGATGCCGTGCGGCGCCTGCCGCCAGCTATTGTCTGAATACGCCCCGCGGGCGAGAGTCTTGGTCGCGGACTGCGATCATTTAAAAAAAATCCGCGAATTCAGTGTTTCCGCGCTTTTGCCATTCGCTTTTTTGGACGTCCCTTGAATTTTTTTGATATAATTTTACGTTGCCTTGTCTGAAAATTGATGAATCCGCAAATCGCATTCGGTCTGGAAAAAGCGGCGTGGCCCGCCTTGTTGGTGGATGAGCACGGCGTCATCCTGCGCTCCAACGCCGCCGCCGCCGCGACGTTCGGTCCGGCGATTTCAGCCAACCCGGCAAGCTTGTCGGGCATCTGGTCGCCTGAGAACGGCACCCCGGCGCTCGAATTTTTGAGACGATGGGAGCAGACGCCAATGCCTGTCGTCATGCTGAAATTCTGTTCTGCCAACGGCGCGGCCATGAATTTCACGACTTCGATTTCGACGTTCAGCAAGGACAATCGAAAATGGTTTGTCCTGCAATTGGTCCTGGCCAGCGTGCCCACGCCGACGGCCGCGCTGGGGGTGCTTTCCGCGACGCCCGCTTCCGCAGCGCCCGATACCCAGGCCACGAATGCCGTGCCGCAAATTGAAAAAGCCAAGCCGCCGCCGCCCGAGAACAAGGTTTCGGACACCAGCGGTTTGGTCCTCAAGCAAAAACTGGATTGCGCGTTGCAATTGGCGCGGACGGTTTCGCTCGACTTCAACAATGCGCTGACCAGCATCATGGGGCATGCCTCATTTTTGTTGAGCAAGTCTGAGCCGGGGCATCCGTGGCGGCATTCACTGATGCAGATCGAAAAATCGGCCTCGCACGCCGCTGAAATTGCGAATGAATTGGCCGTCTTCAGCCGCCAGGATAAAGACACGCGCCGCGTGCCGCCGGGGAATGTGAACGTGGTTCTCGGACGGTGCATTGATTTTTTCCGCAATGCGCATGGCGAAAAGGCCGCCTGGAATTTGCAGTTGGAGAGGAATCTCCGTGTGGCAAGATTTGACGAGGCCAAAGTGCAGCAGGTCTTCACCAAAATCATGGAAAACGCGGTCGAAGCCCTGGCCGAGCATGGGGAAATCTCCGTGCAAACCCGCAATCTCGAATTATCGGAAGCGGTGCAGGACGGCAATGTGCGGTTATCGGCGGGCGTCTATGTCTGCGTGGAAATTTCCGACAATGGCGCGGGGATTCCGGCTGAAGTGTTGCCCCGCGTGTTCGAGCCGTTTTTCACGACGAAGAAGGGCAATCATCGCGGGCTGGGACTGGCGCTGGTTTATGGCATTGTCACCAATCATGGCGGGGGCGCCGCCATTTCCAGCGACGTCTCCGCAGGCACTTCCGTGCGCGTTTATCTGCCGGCAGAGAATCAACTGGTCACCGAGCAATCCGGAACGGTGGATGATGATTTGCATGGGACCGGGACCATTCTGGTGGTGGACGACGAGGATTTTCTCCTGTCCATGACCGAGACGATTCTTTCCGAATACGGCTATCGGGTTCTCACGGCGAGCAACGGCGCAAAAGCGCTGGCGATTCTGGCGCGCGAGGAAGGCGTGGTTAATCTGGTTGTGACCGACCTGGTCATGCCCGGAATGGGCGGTCGGGAGCTGATCGAACGCATCGGGCAACTTGCTCCGGACACAAAAATTCTGTGCATGAGCGGCTGCGTTCCCCCCCACGACCAGCAATGGGGCGGCGCCTATTTGCGCAAACCCTTCACGAGCGAAGATTTGCTGTCCATGGTGAAACGCGCGATTTTCCCGAATCCCGCGTTGACCTCGGAGTGATTTCGATGTTTAATTTGGCTTATGCAAATCGAAAGTTTGAAAGTGTTCTGCGATTTGGCGGAAACGGAGAGTTTCACCAAGGCGGCTCAAATCAACGGTGTGACGCAATCGGCGGTCAGCCAGCAAATCAGCGCGCTGGAAAGGATCTTCAAATCGCTCCTGATTGAGCGCAGCAAAAAAAGATTCCGCCTCACCCGCGAGGGCCAGGTCCTCTATGATTACAGCAAGCAAATCATCTCCACCTTCGAGTCGCTGCACAGCAAATTGCAGGATCTGAAGGACATCATTTCGGGCACCATCCGCGTGACGACGATTTACAGCATTGGTTTGCATGACCTGCCCCCTTACGTGAAAAAGTTCATGAAGGTCTATCCGACCGTCAATGTGCATGTCGAATACCGCCGCTCCAACCAGGTCTATGAAGACGTGCTGGGAAACGTTGTGGATTTTGGCCTGGTCGCTTATCCGGTCAAAGACCCCAAACTGGAGATTGTCCCGTTGCGGAAAGACCCGCTGGTCCTGATCTGCCACCCGCAGCATCCGTTCGCAAGGCAGAAAAATGTCAAGCTCAAATCGCTCGTTGGCCAGAAATTCGTCGGCTTTGAGCCTGATATTCCCACCCGAAAGGCGCTCGATAAAATCCTTCGCGAGTTTGGCATTACCGTTAATAACGTGATGGAATTTGACAATATCGAGACGGTGAAACGCGCCGTGGAAATTGATGCCGGCATTTCCATTGTGCCTTTGGGGACCATCCAGCAGGAAATTGCCAAACAGACACTCGCGTCGGTCCCGATTGAGGACGGTGATTTCTATCGCCCTCTTGCCGCCGTGTATAAGAAGAACAAAGTGCTCTCGCCGGCAATGAAGCAATTCTTGGCGCTGCTAAAAGAGCCGGCCCCGACGCGCCCGGAGGATTGACTGTTAGGTCCCCCAAAAACCATTTCATCCCCGCCACCAGATTGGCCCGAGGCGTCTCCACCACCAGGTGAAAATGGTTGGACATCAGACAGAAGGCTTGAACCTCCCAGTCGGTCTTGCCGCAGCACTCGGCCAACGTTTCCAGAAACCCTTTCCGGTCGGCATCGTCCCGGAAAATCGGCTCCCGCCGGTCGCCGCGGTTCATCATCCGTCTTCGCCGAGGCTTTGAGAGGTTGATTTGCTACGACGGGACAGGCGTGATAAATCGCCCCGGGATATTGAATGCGCAGTTTCCGAGCCACGCCCAGATCCTATCCCGCCCCTCCCCAATCCGTCAATAAAATAATACAATATCATTAACTGACCCCTTCATGTCGTCAATTCATTCAAATCGTTCACGTTGAACTGCTGGAGCATCGCATTGTTCGTGCAATAATTCAAGTTGCCAGCGGCATCGTAGCCGTAGCGCAACTGCTCCATCAGCCGGTTCGTCACCCCACCAGCCTCCTTCCCAATCGCTGTCAGCAATTCCCCTTCGTTGTCATACGGACTCTACTTCAAGTTCCGCGGATTGAGGGGGGTGAGGTCTTTCGGCAGAAAAATTCCGTTCTTTCGGATAAGTTCTCCATCGAACCATACTTCGCCACCGCCCCAATCCTTGCGCTGGATGAGCACCATGTCCCAATGCACCGCGCTGCGGTTGCCGTTGTCGCATTCTTCGTAGGCCTGGCCCGGCGTAAAATGCAGCGACCCGGCAATCTTTTCATCGAATAAAATGTCGCACATCGGGAACAGGATGAACGGATTGAAACCAAGCGAAAATTCGCCGACGTATCGCGCGCCGGCGTCCGTGTCCAAAATCTCGTCAAGTCTTTTCGTGTTATTCGCGCTGGCGTTGATAATTTTGCCGTCCTTGAATTCAAGCCGCACATTTTCAAATTTTGTTCCCGAGTAAAGGGTCGGCGTGTTGAACTGAATCGTCCCATTCACGGAATTTTTGACCGGACAGGAAAAGACCTCGCCGTCGGGAATATTACGGTCACCCTTGCACATTTTCGCGCCGATGCCCTTGATGCTGAAGGTCAAATCCGTGCCCGGCGCCTTGAGATGCACCCGGTCCGCGCGTTTCATCCGGCGTTCGAGCGGAACCATGGCGCGCGCCATCCTGGCATAATCCATCGTGCAGACGTCAAAGTATAGATTTTCAAACGCCTCGGTGCTCATGCCGGCGGCTTGGGCCATGCTGGGCGTCGGCCAGCGCAATACGCACCACCGCGTCTGGTTGACGCGATAATCCTGCACGGGACGGAGTATTTTGGAATACAACCGCACCCGGTCGCCCGGCACATCTGAATTCTCGCTCGTATTCGCGCTGCCCCGGACGGCAACGTATGCCTGCATCTTTTTCATCCGGAACATTTCAATGTCGCGGACTTGCGCCGCGTGGTCCCTGTCCGTTCCCAGCAATAGCTCCCGTGAAACACGGGTGTGGCGCGTTTCGGCATACGGCAGGCCGCCCGCTTCGCGCACGGCGCGGATGAGTTCAATGGAAAATTCATCGGGCACGTCAATCAGGTCGAGCAGCACCTGGTCGCCACTTTTGATTTGGATGGAATAATTCACCAGCAAGCGGGCCAATTTTTTGTAACGCGGATCAGTCATAAAATTTCAGCAAGTTAATTTGAATTTTCAAATTGTCGAGCTGTTTGATTTTGACACCACGACCCGGCGCAGCCCAACGGATTGACCCCTTGCGTCGAAATTCAAATCGAACTCCAAACTGAAAATAATCGGCGCGGCTCGTCGGGGCCGGGCCTTCGCGATGAAATCTTATTGGGACCTTCCAAATTTTTTCTCGAGTTCGCGGTAATTCATTTCGATCAAGGTTGGGCGGCCATGCGGACAGGTGTACGGCATGGCGCATCGGCGCAGGTCGGCGACGAGGTTTTCCAATTCCGGCCCGGCCAGCGGATCATTTGCCTTCACCGCGTGGCGGCAGACCGTTTTGGCAACGGTATGCTCGCCCAATCGCGCCAGATTCACCTCGCGCCCGGCCGCCTTCAATTCATCCACTAAATCCAGCACAAACCGCCGCGCATCGGCCGCTTTCACGAACGGCGGCAACGCGTCCAGCAAAAATGTCCGCTCGCCAAATTCGTTCAAACTCACCCCCAACCGCGTCAACGCCGCCAGTTGGTCGCGCAGGAAACTGGCGTCGCGGGGCGGCAATTCGATGGTTTCCGGCAGCAACAATTTTTGCGTCGGCGCGAACTCATCGTGCTGAAGGCGTTGGAGCATTTGCTCGAACAGAATCCGCTCATGGGCGGCGTGTTGGTCCAGGAGCACCAGCCCGCGGTCGGATTCCAACACCACATAGAGCCTGCCGACGACGCCGACGAGCCGCAATGGCACGTTGAGCAAGGGCGCGGGTGCTGAACCGGTTTTGAGGGTTGACGGTTGAGGGTTGACTGCGTCTGGAACCACAGGGGGACTTGAAACTACCGGGGCGGTTGCCGGGGACGTTTGCCGTCCTGAGAGGTTTTGCGGTTCCGCCTCCGGCTTCAGCTTTTCAGGAATCCCGCGGGAATGCGCGAGACAGGCGCGGGATATTCCGCGGGAACCGGGGACGGATGGGGATGAAGATTTGAAATCTCAATTTGCGCCGCCGCCGGCGCTTCAATCCGGCCCCCGGGACTTTGGACCCTGGGATCCTGATGAAAAGCCAGCAGCGCCTCGCGAATCGCCTGCGCCACGAACTTGCGCACCCCGGATTCACGGCGAAATTTTACCTCGCGCTTGGCCGGATGAATATTCACGTCCACGGCTGCCGGGTCAATTTCCAGAAAGAGGCAGCAAACCGGATAGCGTCCCTTCATCAACGAGGTGTGATAGCCCTCGATGAGGGCATAATTGACGCCGCGGTTTTCCACCGGGCGGCGATTGACAAAAACAAACTGGTTGTCGCGCGTGGCGCGGGAGACCCCCGGCGAGCCGAT
The DNA here is from genome assembly GCA_963755515.1 of uncultured Verrucomicrobiae bacterium. Classification (GTDB taxonomy): domain Bacteria; phylum Verrucomicrobiota; class Verrucomicrobiia; order Limisphaerales; family UBA11358; genus UBA11358. Next base: position 97,334 of record CAVWKA010000006.1, read on the forward strand.
CAACCCCCAAATGCGGATTTGCGACCGGGTCTTTTCAGCCGCCGCAACCTCCGGCCCGGCATTCTCAAAAATTTCACTTTCCCCGGGTTGGAAATCCTCCTCGAGGGATGCGGAAAAATTCACGGGTAAAAGTTTCTCATCGCCCAGTAACGCGCGCAGCCGCTCGCGGAGGGCTTCGATGCGGCTCGAGGCGGCGCGTTCGCTCCGAACGGCGGGCAATTGCCAGACGAGCCGGCCATCTTTTTGAAAGATGAAGGCCACCCCGGAAAATGCCAGCGCGGCCAGGGTCAAATAATGCTGGATGTGCGCCGCCTCGGTTTCTTCCGCGCGCAAAAATTTCCGCCGGGCGGGAAGGTTGAAAAACAATTGCCGAACTTCAACGCTGGACCCCTCGGCGCTGCCGGCGGCCCTGACCTCGGCGATTTTTCCACCCGCCACAATGACTTGCGTGCCTTCGGGTGAATGGCCGCCGCGCTCCCGCGTGGTCAAAACAAAACGGCTGACGCTGGCAATGCTCGGAAGGGCCTCACCGCGAAACCCCAGGGTGTCAATCGCCGACAGGTCCTCGGCGCGCTCAATTTTGCTCGTCGCGTGGCGTTCGAGACAAAGCAAGGCGTCGTCCCGGCTCATGCCCGAACCGTCGTCAGTGACCCGAATGAGGCTCCTTCCGCCCGCCTGGATTTCAACGGAAATATTTTTTGCCCCGGCATCGAGCGAATTTTCGACGAGTTCCTTGACGACGCTGGCCGGGCGTTCGACGACTTCGCCCGCGGCGATTTGGTTGGCGACCTGTTCGGAAAGAAGCTTGATGCGGTTCACTGCGGCGATTTTACGAATCCGCCCTCATTTCGCCAATGGCAATGCAAAGCAAAATATGGCGCCCCGCCTCCGCTCGTTGCGGGCCCAAATGCGGCCCTGGTGGTCCTCGATGATTTTCTTGCAGATGGAAAGCCCCAGGCCGGTACCCTGTTCCTTGCCGTGCGTGACGAAGGGCTGGAACAATTTGTCGGCCACTTCAGGCGCGACACCGGGACCGGTGTCCTCGATCTCCGTGACAATCTCCTTTTCGTCGCCGCGAAAGTCCAAAAAAATTTCGCCCCCATCGGGCATCGCGTGGAAGGCGTTGTGGACGAGGTTAAAAAAAACGCGGCGCAGCCGGGCGGGCATCGAGCGACACCGTGCCCGGGGGCGGTTCGGCGCGAAACTGAACGCGCACGGACCTCCCCTCGGATTCGGCGAGAAGCTCCGGGAGCAATTCGCGGAGGAAGTCGCCGTAATCGGCGGGAACCAAAGCGGCGGTGGAGCGGTTGGCCCGCGAGAATTCGAGAATATCGCCGACCATGTCGTTAATGCGCCGGACTTGTTTACGGATGCGCTCCTGACATTGCGCGCGCTTTTCGGGCGCCGCTTCGGGGTCGCACCCGATTTCCGCCGAAAGGCCGATGATCGTCAGCGGCGTTTTCAAGTCATGGACAATGGAACGCGCGAAGGTGCCCAACACCGCGAGACGTTCGGCCTGGACGACTTCACGCAGATGAAAGCGGTCGAATTCGCGGAGACGGCGGCTGATTTCCTGCAAGACATTGAAAGAGAGCCGGGGCGAGCGCTGGAGCAATTGCAGCATTTCCTCGCGCGGAATGAAATAAACGCCGGTGTCCTGCGCGGCCATGGCCGTGGCCGAACGGGGCTGCTGTTCGATGACCGCCATTTCGCCGAAAATCTCCCCGGAACCCAGTTGTGAAAATACGCGCCGCGTGTTCCCGGCGACCAACGCCGAAATCTCGACCAACCCGTGATTGACGATATAGACGCCGTCACCGGGACCGCCCTCGCGGAAGATCTCGGCGCCGGCGGAATATTTGATTTCCCGGGAGATTCCCTGCAACGCTTGGAATTCATCCGGCGGCAGCCCGCGAAACAGCTTGACTGATTCAAGTGCGACCATAACAGACGATTCTAGGTGAAAGCCGGCGAACGTCCAGCCCGGAGAAAAAACCGGTGATTTTGGCGATAAGTCGTTGACAAAAAGTTTCTTAAACGTCACATTGAGATGCATTCGGGTGGCAGCACGTTTCTTCAGCGGGGTTCCCCACCCCCACCTCCTTGGCGTCTGCCGCCCGGATTTTTCGTTCGCAAACCATTAGTTGCATTTCTGGCATTAATGGTTATCTTTGTAGAAGTTAGGCGGCGGCGGGAAGCCAGGCAATCGGTGCAACGCACATGAAAGCTTCTGTGGAAAAACAGATCGCGATGGGGTTTACAGCATCAGTCGCGGGGCTGCTCGTATTTTGTCTTTTTTCCTGCTGGATCACTGAAAACTCCCTCACGGCGCAAGCCTGGGTGACCCATACTTACGCGGTGATTGCCACACTGGAGCAAGGGCGCGCGAATCTGACCGGCGCCGAAACGGCGCAGCGCGCCTTCCTCCTGACGGGCGATGAAAAATTTGCGCAGGATTCAGAACAAGCGCAATCGCAGCTCAACGCCTGGCTGGCCGCCGTCCGCGGCTTGACGGCGGACAATCCTGAGGAACAAAGACGGCTTGATGAATTGCAGCCCTTGATCGCCCGGCGCCTGGCGCTTCTGAACAACCGCATTCAATTGCGGCGGGGACAGGGGTTTTCCGCGGCCGCCGCCGGCGTGGGCACGCGCGAGGGGGCGGATTTATCACAGCAGATTTCCCAATACATTTCCAAAATGCAGGCAGCAGAAGACCAATTGCTGAGAACACGCCAGCAAACGGAGCGGGCCGACGCACGGATGGCCGAAGTATTGGTTGCGGGTGTCGGACTCCTCGCTTGCGCGCTGGGTTTGATCTCCTTTTTAATGGTTCGCCGCGACCTGAGATTGCGGAAGAACGCCGAGGAAATGCTCCGGCAGAATGAAGAACGAATACGGCTGATGATCGAAAATATCAGCGATTATGCCATTATTCTCCTGGATCCGAAGGGCAACATCCTCAGTTGGAGCGCGGCCGCGTGTCATATCAAGGGCTACACCGAGACGGAAATGCTGGGCCGGCATTTTTCCAAACTATATCCCGAAGAGGCCGTTCGAAGCGGCTTTTGCGATGAGGAGCTGAAAATTGCGGCCGAACAGGGCCGTTGCGAGAATGAATGCTGGCACGTACGGAAGGATGGCTCGCACTTCTGGGCCAACGTCGTCATCACCGCGATTCGCGCCAGCGACGGTCAACTGCGCGGATTTGTCAACGTGACTCGCGACCTCACGGAGCACAAACGACTCACCGGATTGTTGGAGCATGAACGACACCTGATGAACCAGTTGATGGACAGCGCCACCGAAGACATTTATTTCAAGGACAAGGAAAGCCGTTTCCTTCGCATCAACCGTTACCACGCCGGGAGATTCGGCCTCAATGACCCGGCCCAGGCCGTCGGCAAAAGCGACGCGGATTTTTTCTCGACGGAACACGCCCAACAAGCCCGCCAGGATGAGGAAGAGGTCATGCATACCGGGCGGGCGATTACCCGTGAGGAGATGGAAACCTGGCCGGATGGCCATGTGACGTGGGCGCTGACCGTCAAGCTGCCGCTCCGGGACCCGACCGGGGAAATTATCGGGACCTTTGGCCTTTCCCGCGACATCTCCCAACGCAAAGCGGGCGAAGAGGAAATCAAAAATTTGAATGAAAACCTGCGCCGCCATTCGGTTCAATTGGAAATGGCCAACAAGGAACTGGAAGCTTTCTCGTATTCGGTCTCGCATGATTTGCGGGCGCCTTTGCGGCACATTGACGGTTTTGTGAAATTGCTTGAGAAAAACGCGGCCAGCCTGGATGAACGGAGCCGTCGTTATTTGGCGATCATTACCGATTCCGCGCAACGAATGAGCGCGCTGATTGACGACCTGCTGATTTTTTCGCGGATGGGGCGCGCGGAATTGCGGCAGACCAGGGTCGAATCAGATTCCCTCGTCCATGAAATATTGGATTCGCTGCAACCGGAAACCGAGGGCCGGAACATTCAATGGAAGATCGCCCCGCTTCCGCAAATCAGGGCCGACCCGGCGATGCTGCGGCAGGTTTGGGCCAATCTCATTGCCAACGCGGTCAAATACTCCCGCCCCCGCGACCCCGCCAGGATTGAAATCGGTTGCAACGAACAGAACGGGGACTGGGTCTTTTACGTTCATGACAATGGCGTTGGCTTTGACATGAGATATGCCCACAAATTGTTCGGCGTCTTTCAGCGGTTGCATCGCGCCGAAGAATTCGAGGGCACGGGCATTGGCCTGGCAAACGTCCAGCGCATCGTCCTGCGCCACGGCGGGCGCGTTTGGGCGGACGGCAAATTAAATGACGGCGCGACATTTTTTTTCGCGCTGCCAAAAGACGCGCATTAAACAACAGGAAACACATGGCTCCATTAAAGCGGATATTGCTGGCTGAAGACAACGAACGTGACATCGAGTTGACCCTCGCCGCGCTGGACGAACACAATCTGGCCAACGAAGTGGTCACCGCGCGCGACGGCGCCGAGGCGCTGGATTATCTCTACGCGCGCGGGAAATTTGCCGGGCACGCCAACGGATTGCCGGTGGTGGTGTTGCTGGATTTGAAGATGCCGCGGGTGGACGGCCTGGAGGTACTGCGCCAAGTGCGAAACGATCCGGCGTTAAAACACGTTCCGGTGGTGATGATCACCTCGTCCCGCGAAGAGCAGGATTTGGTCAGCAGCTACCAGCTTGGCGCCAATGCCTATGTGGTCAAGCCGGTGGACTTTCAAAAATTTGTCGAATCGGTCAAGGAACTCGGCTTCTTCTGGGCCGTGATCAACGAACCGCCGCCGGGCACCCTGAAACGAGCCTGATATTTATGGCGATGGCAGCCACCAAAGAGCAACTGCGCTTTCTGCATCTGGAAGACAACGTGAACGACCAGGTTCTCGTTCGCGACATGTTGCGCAGCGACGGGTTGCTGTGCCAACTGGTCGCCGTGGCGACTGGCGATGAATTTGAAAGCGTGCTAAACCGCGACAAGTTTGACCTGATCATTTCCGATTTTTCACTGCCTTCCTTCGACGGGTTAAGGGCGCTGGCCGTCGCGCGCAAATTATCCCCGCACACGCCGTTCATTTTTTTCTCCGGCACCATCGGCGAGGAAGTGGCTGTGGAGAGTTTGAAAAATGGGGCGGTGGATTATGTGCTGAAACAGCGTCCGCAGCGGCTTATCGGCGCCGTCCGCAGCGCCTTGCGGAGCAGGGACGAGCGCGCGCGGCTCGCGCGCATGGAAGCCGAGTTGCGCCAAACGGAGGAGCGTTTGCAAATCGTCGCCCGTGCCACCAACGACGTGGTGTGGGACTGGGACATCCAAACCGGCCGGATCTGGTTCAGCGAAAATTTCCAGGATGTCTTTGGCTATGCGCGCCATGAAATCGGCTCCAGCCTGACGCGCTGGCAGAGCTTGATTCATCCCGATGACCGGAACCGGGTGGTGACGGGCTTGACCACAGTCGTGGCCGGCGGCGGGCGCGTCTGGTGGAGCGAGCATCGGGTGTGCCGCGCCAATGGGGGCTGGCTGAACATCTATGATCGTGCGTCGGTCGTTTACGACGGCAACCGCAAGCCGTTGCGGGTGGTGGGGACGGCCATTGACATGACCGAGCGCAGGAAGGCGGAGGAAAAAATCCGTGAACAAGCCGCGTTGCTTGACAAGGCCCAGGACGCCATCATCGTGTGCAACCTGGACCGCAGCATTATCTATTGGAACAAAGGCGCCGAGCGCATTTACGGCTGGAGGGCCGAGGAGGCAACCGGACAAAACGTGCGCCAATTGCTGCTCCACGGGAAGATTCCGCCGCAGATTGATGAGGCGGTGAAAGATCTCAACGAACGCGGCGAATGGATGGGCGAGTTGACTGAATTCACGCGAAACGACCAGCCGGTCATTGTTCAGGCGCGGGCCACGCTGATTCGGGACGAAGCCGGCCAACCCAAATCGCTGCTCATCATCAATACGGACATCACCGAGCGCAAACACCTCGAGGAGCAATTTTTGCGGGCGCAACGTCTGGAGAGTCTTGGCGCCCTGGTGGGCGGCATCGCCCATGACTTGAACAATACGCTGGTCCCGATCATCGTCGGCGTGGACATCTTGCGCGAGCAGCGGCTCTCGCCGGATGGTGAAAGCATGGTGCGCACGATGGAAGCCAGCGCCCGGCGCAGCGCCGAAATGATCCGGCAAATGCTCATCTTCGCGCGGGGCGGCGAGACGGAGAAAATGAACGTCCATGCCGGCCAACTGCTCAAGGAAATGGGGCGAACCATCACCGATACATTTCCCAAGGGCATTCGCAGCCGCGTGAATGTGGATAAGAATCTATGGACGGTTTCGGGTTATCCCACTCAAATTCACCAAATCCTGATGAATCTCTGCGTCAACGCGCGTGATGCCATGCCCAAGGGCGGCACGCTCACATTGACCGCGGAGAACATCAATCTTCCTTCAGAGGAAGCCGCGCGCCACGAGGTCGCGGCGGGGAATTTCGTCTGCCTCAGCGTGGCCGACACCGGCGCGGGAATTCCCGACGAAATAGTGGAAAAGATTTTCCAGCCATTTTTCACGACCAAAGCCGACAAAGGAACCGGCTTGGGGCTTTCCACCTGCCAAAATATTACCAAAAACCATGGTGGATTTATCGCCGTGCAGAGCAACGTTGGCGGCGGCACCAAGTTTGAGGTTTATTTGCCAGCCTCGGGAAGTCCGGCGGAGGAAACGGTTCCGCCGCAAAGGCCGCTGCCGCCTTTGGGAAATGGCGAACGAATTTTGGTGGTGGATGATGAGGAGGCCATTTTGGCCATCACCCGCGCGGCGCTGGAGAATTATGGCTACCGTGTGATTACCGCCAACAGCGGCGTGGAAGCAGTCAATTGCTTTGCCATGCACTCCAATTCCATCAGCCTGCTGATTACCGATCTGGCCATGCCCCTCATGGATGGACGCGCCACCTTGGATGCGCTGCGCTCGATTCGTCCGGACCTGAAAGTCATTCTCATCAGCGGTTCGGAAAAGGGTGTGCGCGAGGTGATGCCGCAGATGAAAACCGACGCTTTTATCCCAAAACCTTTCACGAATGAAACCCTTCTGGAAACCGTCCATAATGTATTGTTGAAGAAAGGCCGTTAGGCTGGACTGAAGCGGCGCTTTTAAATCACCGCTACCGGACGATTTCCGCGCTAATTGCGGCGCCCATTTCGCTGGTTCCGACTTTTCGCGCGCCTGTTTCGGCGGGATTGAATATGTCGCCGGTGCGGAGACCGGCTTCAATGGCCCGCTGAACGGCGTCCTCGATTGCCGCCGCGGCGGCGTTCAATCCAAAGCTGTAACGCAGCATCAGGGCCGCCGAAAGGATTTGGGCGATGGGGTTGGCGAGGTTTTTTCCGGCGATGTCCGGCGCGCTGCCGCCGGCAGGTTCATAGAAGCCGAAGACATTTTCGCCGCGGCCCGCTCCCAGGCTTGCGCTCGGCAGCATCCCCAGCGAACCGCCCAACGCCGCCGCTTCGTCGCTCAAGATATCGCCGAACATGTTTTCGCAAAGCATCACGTCATATTGCGCCGGACGGAGAACCAGTTGCATGGCCGCGTTATCCACGAATTGATGTTCCAAGGCCACCTCGGGATGGCTCCGGCCAACCCGTGTGACGGTTTCACGCCAGAGGACGCCATTTTCCAACACATTCGCCTTGTCAATGCTGGTCACCTTTTTGCGGCGCAGTTTCGCCGCCTGGAATGCCACGCGCGCGATGCGCTCAATTTCCAGCGTGGTATAAACCATCGTGTCAATGGCCCGGACATTTCCGCCGCCAAGGTCCTCGGTCTTCTTTGGCTGGCCGAAATACATTCCGCCCGTCAGTTCGCGCACCACCAAAATGTCAATGCCGTCCCGCTGCCGTTCTTTGGCCAGCGGACACGCATGGGCCAGGGCCGCGGGCAGCTTCACCGGGCGCAGATTGGCAAACAGCCCGAATTCCTTGCGGATCCGCAACAGCGCGGCGCGCTCGGGACGTTCCTCCTTGGGGATCGTCGGATCGCGCTCCGGCAATCCAACCGAGCCGAACAATATCGCGTCGGATTTTTTGCACAGCGCCAGCGTGCCATCCGGCAACGCCTTCCCGTCCGCGTCAATTCCCGCCCAACCGACGGCTCCCTCGGTAATCTCAAGTTTGAAGTCAAATTTCCCTTCCGCGACGCGCAAAACCCCCAGGGCCTCGCGCATTACTTCCGGGCCGATGCCGTCGCCGGCCAGGGCCGCTATTTTGAACAGTTTCATTTGGGACGGCGATTTTAGATTGTTGCGGTCGGCTGACAATGGAATTTTGCATTCGACATTCGCCGGGCGCCGCTTGAAATTCTCCCAATGGTTTTGCCTTACAAAGTGGCCACTCTGCTCTATTGCTTCAACGAGTCCGACCAGGCGCTTTTGCTGGAGCGGGCGCAGGAGCCCAACCGCGGAAATTGGAGCCCCTGCGGAGGCAAGTTGAAGACGGACATCGGGGAATCGCCCTATGTTTGCGCCTGCCGCGAGGCCGGGGAAGAATTAGGCGTGGAACTGAAGCTTTCCGATTTGCATCTGGCCGGTTTGATCAGCGAGCACGGTTACCAGGGGCAGACACATTGGCTGATGTTCCTGTTCGAGGTGCGGAAAAAGTTGACGGCCCTGCCGGCCGAATGCCACGAGGGACGTTTCCAGTTTTTCCGGCGCGAGGAGATTGATTCATTAAAAGTCGCGCAGACGGATCGTGAGCGGATTTGGCCGTGGTTCTGGAAATTTCGGGGCGGCTTCTTTGCGGCCCATTGCCATTGTCACGCTGACGGCACTAATGATTGGACGCTGGAGGAATGTTTCTATGGACGAACCGGTCATTGATTTGCACAGCGACGATTATTTCATGGGTGAGGCGCTGCGCCAGGCGTCGCGCGCTTATGAGCTTGGGGAAGTGCCCGTGGGCGCAGTGGTCGTGCGCGAGGGAAGAATCATCGCGCGGGCCTTCAACCAGGTGGAAATGCTCAAAGACGCCACCGCCCACGCCGAAATGCTCGCGCTGACGCAGGCCGAAAGCGCCGTGGGCGACTGGCGCCTCACCGATTGCGCGCTTTACGTCACCAAGGAGCCATGTCCAATGTGCGCCGGCGCCATTGTTCACACCCGGGTGGCGCGGCTTGTCTTTGGGGCAAGCGACCCCAAAGCCGGCGCGGCGGGAAGCGCTTTGAATCTGCTGCAATTCCCGACATTAAATCACCGGTGCGACGTTGTCGGCGGGCTTCGCGCGGCCCAATGTGGCGCTCTCTTGCGCGATTTCTTTCAAGCACAACGCCAAAAATAAAACGAGGCATCCCCGACGGATGCCTCGTTGCGTTAAAAGCGGCTTAAATCACGGAAAATTATACGAGCATTCGATTGCGCCGCTGGGCAGACCGTTGGTCGCCAAAATCATTGCCTGGCGCATGCCGCTGACGGTCACTTGTGAGACGCTGCCGTCGGTCAAGCCAAGGTTGCCGGCGCCCAGATGCAAATCCTGCGCGGTCCACGACCAATTGGCTGCGGATGTATTATAGGCATAGGCTTCTTCCGGAGTGCCAAACATCCCGGTCGCGGACCCCGGTTGGTTGGCGACAACGCCGACGGTGCTCAGATTGCGGTCGCCAAAAATGACCATGCCGGGATAGGCTTCGGTGGCCTCGCCACAAACGAAGTAGCTGACGAAGGCGTCGCCGAAGGTGCCATAGTTAAAGTTGGTCGCATAAGAATTTTGATGCGTGGTCGGCGTGGCGCCATTGGCAGCGCATTTGGAAGGTGTGTTATCGGAGGTGCAATAGAGAATCTTCGGCGTGGCCAATTGGTTTGAACATATTTGAAACACGTAGTAAGGCCCGGCTACTTCGGCCTGGTATCCGCCTCCGGGCGGCGCGGCCATGCTCCATCCCTCGGCGCTGCCACCCACGGACGCAGTGCCCTTGGGGCCTTGGTAACTATAAACAGCTTCCTCAGCGCCGCCGCTGGCCGTTGAAATGGCCATGGGCATATTGTCGTTGTTGTCGCCCTCCCAAATCTTGACGGCGAGGAATGCTTCCTTAAGGTTATTGACGCAATTGATGCGCTGTGCTTTGCGCTTGGCCGCGGCCAGCGCCGGCAGCAACATGGCCGCCAAAATGGCGATAATGGCGATCACGACGAGCAACTCGATCAGGGTGAATGCCTTTTTCTGCTTCAGGATTCTTTTCATACTTACGATGATGGTTATTATTTGTTGTTTTTGTTCAGGTGACGGTCGGCAGATTCTACGTGAATCTTGCTCACTGTCAATGGCTGAATCTAAAACCTAAAGCACAGGCGGTGCCAACAATTTTTCAGTGCGGTTTGCGCGATTTGCCCCTAAAAACTCACCGTTTGTCTGGAAGGAGGCGCGTCCTGCGTGAAATTTTCACGCGTCACGCGTGAGAATCACGCGTTTTTCGTTCAGAAAACCCCCAGCCACAGCCGGTGACAAAGTCGCCACAAGCACTTGAGAATCAGGGCGGCGTAGCGCAGACCTCCGAGCCTGCTGTGTCGCCCGATTTCAAATCGGCAGAGCGCCGGAGATGGAACCAAGGGACCCACACCTCACCCTGACCGCATGAATCAGTTTTCTCCCCACAACCCTCACCCGGTCCCGCGGCGGGACCACCCTCTCCCGCTCCCTCCTTCGCCAGAAGCGCTACGGAGGGCAGGCACGCGGGCGAGGGACAATCTCCCCTCCCATCCGATGGGAGCGGAGAGGGGATCCGTCTTCGCCGCGGCTACGACGGGACAGGCAGCAGGCGGGCGCCAACTGTCGCTTGGTTGGCGCGAGGCAGGTTTGGAAATCTGCGCTACGACTTTGTCGCCGGCCCTGCCCCCGCCATTTTGCCCTTGTAAAAGCTTGAAAGTCCAAACTCAAAATTTAAAATGGACGAATGTCCGAACCCACAGAGAACCCTTTCATGGAAAAAATCGTATCGCTGTGCAAGCGCCGCGGTTTCATTTTTCAATCATCGGAAATTTACGGTGGCATCAATGGCTTTTGGGATTTCGGGCCACTGGGCGCGGAGTTGCGCAAGAACATCCGCGATTGCTGGTGGAACGACATGGTGCGCGGCCGTGACGACGTCGTGGGCCTGGAATCGGCCATCATCATGCACCCAAAAGTTTGGGAGGCATCCGGGCACGTCGCCGGCTTCAATGACCCCATGGTGGACTGCAAGGTTTCCAAACAACGATTTCGGGCCGATCAGCTGTTCTTTGCGCCGGTCATCGTGGACGGAAGAGTGGCCGGTTATGTCAGCGCGCTCGAAAGCGAAAAAACCGCCGGGGAACTTCAGGAGAAAGCGGAGACTTTCAAACGCAAAAAGGCGCTGGCGGGGAAATTGGAGCCGGTGCAGCCGCGCGATTTCACCCAGGCCAAACCGGACGAAATTCCTTTGATTCCATCGCCGGCCACCGGAGAGCCGGGAAGCCTGACCGCGCCCCGCGCCTTCAACATGATGCTCCAAACCTGGGTCGGCGCCCTCCGGGACGAATCGTCCACCGCCTATTTGCGCCCGGAAACCGCCCAGGGCATGTTCGCGGATTTCAAGGCCGTTGTGGACACCGGCCGGGTGAAGATTCCCTTCGGCATCGCCCAGATCGGAAAATCATTTCGCAACGAGATTACTCCGCGCAATTTCATCTTCCGCAGCCGCGAATTCGAGCAGATGGAAATGGAGTTTTTCATCAGCGACGAGGACGATTGGGCCAAGTGGCATCGTTACTGGATTGACTGGTGCCGCAACTGGCTGGCTTCCGTCGGCATTCCCGCTGCGCGACTCTCCGAATACAATCATCCCAGGGAAAAACTGTCGCATTATTCCAAGGGCACCACCGACATCCTGTTTCAATTCCCGTTTGGCCCGCAGGAGCTTTGGGGCATCGCCGCCCGCGGCAATTACGATCTGTCGCAGCACGCCAAATCCAGCGGCGTCGCGATGGAATATTTTGATGACGCCACCCGGAGGAAATATGTTCCGCACGTCGTCGAGCCGGCGGTGGGGGTTGACCGGATTATGCTGGCGATATTGTGCAGCGCCTATGCCGAGGACGAAGCGCCGGATGAAAAGGGAAAAATGGAGAGCCGGGTAGTGCTGCGGTTCGCGCCGCGCATCGCGCCCGTCAAGGCGGCGATTTTTCCATTGCTGAAGAACAAGCCGGAGCTTGTGGCCAAGGCGAAGGAAGTCCGCGATTTGCTGCGGCCGCATCTGAATGTCTTTTACGACGAGGCCGGCGCGATTGGCCGGCGCTACCGGCGCCAGGACGAAATCGGCACCCCGTTCTGCGTGACGATTGATTTCGACACCCTCGGCGAGAAAGGCGAGGAAATGCGGGACACGGTCACCGTGCGGGACCGGGACACGATGAAACAGGAGCGTTTGAAAATATCGAATCTTCTGGAATTTTTATTGTCTAAAATTCGCTGATGTCTCCGGAAGCGAACAGTTCAACGATCAAGAAACGGGCGCCGACGCTGTATTTCATTGCGGCGATCAAGTTGCTCAAAGGCGCCGCGTTGTTGCTGGCCGCCGCGGGAATTTTTACGCTGGCCGGAAAGGATTTGGGGGGCGTCTTTGATCAATTTTTGCGGTGGATTCACGTTGATCCCGAGCACCGGTTTTTCGCAAACATTGGCGACTGGCTGGATACGGTCACCGCGGCAAACATTCGCGCCCTGGCGACGGGCACACTGTTGTATGGGTTATTTTTGCTGATTGGGGGCACCGGACTGGCGTTTCGCGCGAAGTGGGCGATCTGGCTGGCGATTGGGGAATCGGCGTTTTTTATCCCGATAGAAATTTTTGAACTGACCCGCCGCCATTCACCGATGGAAGAGCCATCGCATTTTGCCTATCCCACACTTGGACTGTTGGCAATCCTGGCCTTGAACGTTTTAATCGTCTGGTATTTGTTGAAAAACCGGCAGCGGCTCTTCCGGCGGCATCATTAATCCTTCCCAGCGCGTTGCGCAAATTTAACTTGCGTTTTCCCCGGAAAAAGCCTATCTAACAACCGTAATTTGAATTGCCCAACGGCAATTCTTTGATGCCAAAAATTATCGCCATGCCACAACCAACGAGGGTGTCTTGAGTCGCCCTTTCCCTCCACGCCATTCGCCGTCCTCTTCCTTTGTCCGGGTCAACGGCAAAATCCGCGCCCGCGAAGTCCGGGTCATCAAGGACGACAAGCAACTAGGCGTCTTTCCGCTGAACGAAGCCCTGACGATGGCGCGGCAGCACGGAGTGGATCTTGTCGAGATTTCGCCGAACGCCAGTCCGCCCGTCTGCCGGCTCGTGGATTTCGGGAAATTCCGTTACGAGCAGGCCAAACGCGAAAAGGAATCCCGAAAGCACCAGCACGCCACCACCGTCAAGGAAGTCCAGTTAAGCCCGCGCATTGACCCTCATGACCTCGGCATCAAAATCAGCCATGCCATACAATTCCTCTGCGAGGATATGAAGGTGAAAGTCGCGCTGAAATTCCGGGGGCGCGAAATGGCCCACACGGAAATTGGCTTTGAGGTGATGAAGGATTTTCTGGAAAAAATCGCGCCCTATGGCCATCGGGATTTCGAGCCAAAGCTCATTGGCAAAGGCATCAACGCCATGGTCAGTCCGCTGCCCCGCGCCAAGCGCGCCAAAAACCCAAACCAGGGCGCAGAAAATTCCTCGCCGGAAAAGAAGGAGCCTGTCACGCCGCAGCCACCCGCGAAACAGAAAATTCATGCGCCGGGCGGGCATAAATCTCCGGACCACAAGCCGGCGGCCTTTGTGAACAATCCCTTCGCGAATCTGGAAGCAAAGTAATTGTGTCAGGGGAGATTTTCCCGAAACATTCGCGCCTTAAACCCCTGAACCTGCAACCTTCGGTCCGGCGTTCAAGCCGCGCTCCGGCAAACGATTCAACCCACGCTCATCTGGAGCAGGAACTCGATGTTGCTCTTGGTCTTTTTCAGCTTGTTCAACATCAATTCCATCGCTTCGACGGGCGGCACGCCCGTCAGGGCGCGGCGCAGAATCACGACGCGATTGTATTCGTCCGGATGGTAGAGCAATTCCTCCTTGCGGGTTCCGGAGCGCTCGATATTGATGCTGGGGAAAATGCGGCGGTCAACCAGCGCGCGGTCCAAATGCACCTCCATGTTGCCGGTGCCTTTGAATTCCTCGAAAATCACTTCATCCATGCGCGAACCGGTGTCCACGAGCGCCGTCGCCATGATGGTCAGCGACCCGCCTTCCTCCACGTTGCGCGCCGCGCCGAAGAACCGTTTGGGCTTGTGCAACGCGTTGGCGTCCACGCCGCCCGATAGAATCTTCCCGGAATGGGGCTGGATGGTGTTGTAGGCGCGGGCCAGACGCGTGATGGAGTCGAGCAAAATCACGACGTCGCGTTTGTGCTCGACCATCCGGCGGGCTTTTTCGATGACCATTTCGGCGACCTGCACATGGCGCTCCGGCGGTTCGTCAAAGGTGGAGGAGATCACTTCCGCGCCTTTGCAACTGCGCTCCATGTCGGTGACTTCCTCGGGCCGTTCGTCAATCAGCAGGATAAACAGGTACGCTTCGGGGTTGTTTTTCAAAATCGCGTTGGCGACTTTTTGCATTAGAACCGTTTTGCCGGTGCGCGGCGGCGCGACGATCAGGCCGCGCGTGCCCTTGCCGATCGGGCAAACCAAATCCAAAACGCGCGTACTTAATTCCTCGGCGGCGGTTTCCAATATAAATCGTTTGTTCGGAAACAACGGCGTGAGGTTGTCGAAGAGCGTCTTTTCCTTGGCCTTGTCCGGGTCTTCGCCATCCACCGCTTCGACTTTGAGCAACGCGAAGAATTTTTCCTTCTCCTTCGGCGGACGGATTTGCCCGGCAATCAGGTTCCCCGTCTGGAGATCGAACCGCCGGATTTGCGACGGCGAGATGTAAATATCCTCCGGGCAGGGCAGGTAGTTGAAGCTTTGCGAGCGCAAAAAACCGAAGCCCTCCGGCAGCACTTCGAGCACCCCCTCGGAAAACAAAACACCGGCGCGCTCGGCATTTTTTTGGAGGATGTGAAAAATGACCTCATGCTTGCGCATCGTGCCGAAATTCTCCACGCCCAGTTCGCGGGCCATCCCGTTTAATTCGGTCATGTTCATGGCCTGCAATTTGGCGATGTTCAAGGACGAGGCGATTTTGTCGCGGTGAAAGCCGCGTCGCTCCTTCTCTTCAGCGGCTTCGGCTTTGGCCGTTTCTTCCGTGTCGCCGGTGGGTTCGATGGGCGTGGAGGGCGGTTGCAAGGCCGGCTCGGGTTCGGCCGCTTCAGGGACTGGCGGGGGTTCAATGGCCTCCGCCGGCGGTATCGCGTCCTTGCCGTTCTTCAATTCCGGCGTCTCCACCGCCGGCCCGCGCGCGGCGGCTTTGGCGCGGGTCTTTTTTGTAGAAACTCGTGGCATAAACAAAATAGTTCCGGCTGGCTGGGTTTCCCGCGGCGCGGGTCGTCAGGCATTCGACGGCGGCCGACCGGATTAGTTCAATTTGGATTATTATTTTTGGCCTGGCGTTTGAGCGTGTGTTCTCAATACGGCAAGGGAAATTTCGCAGTCAACTCACGAACACGTTGGCGCACTTTGGCCGCAATGTCAAGCGACTTAATATCCATTAACACCTCCGAAATCATGTCGGCAATGGCGGCCATTTCCGCCTCCCTCATTCCGCGCGTCGTCACCGCCGGGGCGCCCAGCCGGATCCCGCTGGCCTGAAACGGCGATCGCGTCTCGAATGGAATCGTGTTTTTGTTGACCGTAATCCCCGCTTCATCAAGCGCAATTTGGCAATCTTTGCCGGTCAAATTCTTTGCGCCCACGTCCACCAGCATCAGGTGATTGTCCGTGCCGCCGCTCACCAGGCGATAGCCGTTGCGCTTCATGCCGTCCGCCAGCGCCGCCGCATTGTTCACAATTTGCCGCTGATACTGTTTGAACGGCGGCTGCATGGCCTCGTGGAAACAAACCGCTTTCGCGGCGATCACGTGTTCGAGCGGGCCACCCTGGATGCCCGGAAAAATCTGCGAATCAATCTCCCTGGCAAATTTCCCGCGGCACAAAATCAAGCCCCCACGGGGGCCCCGCAGCGTCTTGTGAGTGGTCGTAGTGACAAAATCAGCGTGCTCGATCGGACTGGGATGCAGGCCGGCCGCGACGAGTCCTGCAATGTGCGCGATGTCCGCCAGCAACCAGGCGCCGACTTCGCGCGCAATTTCACCCATCCGCTTGAAATCAATCATCCGGGGATAGGCGCTTGCGCCCACGGTGATCATTCGGGGTTGGTGCTCGCGGGCCATCTGCGCGAGTTGGTCATAATCAATCCGCTCATCGCCCTGGCGAACGCCGTAATGGACGATCTCAAAAAACTTGCCCGAGAAATTGGCCTTGTTCCCATGAGTCAAATGCCCGCCGTGCGACAGGTCCATCGTCAGCATTTTGTCGCCGGGTTTGAGGACCGCGAAATAAACCGCCATGTTCGCCTGGCTTCCCGAATGGGGCTGGACGTTGGCGTGCTCCGCGCCGAAGATTTTCTTCGCGCGGTCAATGGCCAGTTGTTCGATGATATCAATGTTTTCGCAACCGCCATACCAGCGCTTGCGCGGATACCCCTCGGCATATTTGTTGGTGAGCACCGAGCCTTGCGCCTCCAACACGGCCGGGCTGACAAAATTTTCGCTGGCGATCAATTCGATGTTTTCCTGCTGGCGCAACTTCTCGCGCTGGATCGCTTCCGCCACCTCAGGGTCCACGTTGCGCAACCGAAATTGCACCGGCCCGAGGCGGACATCCAATTTGCCGACACGGCGCTCGTGGCGCCCGCCTTCAAATTTGGCCGCGATAAAAACGTCGAGAATTTTCCTTGCCAGGTCGGGGTGGGTGTCGCCGGCAAGGCAGAGCACGTTCACGTCGTTGTGACGGCGCATCAAGTCGGCGTCTTTTTCGTGGAACGCCTGGCCGGCGCGCACGCCGGGAAATTTATTGGCGGTGATGCAAATTCCCACGCCGCTGGTGCAGCAGAGCAGCCCCAGCTCGGCTGCGCCGTCCGCGATGGCCTGCGCGGCCGGCTGGGCGAAATCGGGATAATCGTCCGCCGGGTCCTTGGTCGTGGCGCCAAAATCCCTGAGCGTCAGTCCGCGCGACAGAAGATGGGCCTTGAGAATCTCCTTCAGCTCATATCCGCCGTGGTCCGCGCCGACGGCAAAATTGGCGAAGGAAATTTTGGCGCCGGGCGCCGCGAGGATTGCGTGTTGTTCCATAAATTTTACGAGTGACGCGATGCCTTGTTCGATTTGTTCGCGGCAATGCACATAGACTTCGTACGGGCTGCCGATGGGGTCGGGGATGTCTTTTTCATACGGGTCGGCCGATTCATCAAATTCGCGCAGCAAAAAGGTTTTCTCCGCCGCCGCCGGATACAAAAGCCCGATGGTGTCCACGTGGGCATGGGTCATGCCAAAAATATAATCGGCCTGGCGGACCAGATCGCCGGTCAGCGCGCGGCTGCGTTGCGTGGAAATATCAATGCCGACTTCCTTCATCGCGTTGACCGAATGCGGCGTCGGCGGCTGGCCATCCATCGCGCCCAGGCCCGCCGACAAAATGCGAAATTCGCCGCCGCCGTTGGCCTTCCGGAAAAAACCTTCAGCCATCGGGCTGCGGCAGACGTTGCCGGTGCATATAAATAAGATGGTTTTCATCCCGCGCAAAGATTCAAGGTGAATCGTCAGACGCCAATCGTCAACCCGAAATCAGGATTCAGGAATGCGACAGTCGCAAAACCGCCAGACCCTTGATGAAATCCACGCCGCGCGCCAGCACCGGATCGCGGATAAACGGCTGCTGCGGCGCGGCGGCGGACGGCGGCGCGAAGTCCGCGTCCTGGTCGCCGTCCTTGATTTTTTCGCGCACGAGGTCCGCCTCGGTAGTGTGGTCAATGTAAGGCAGAAAATCATTGGTCGCAGCCCCGGCAACCTGGTTGGTGGAAATGGTTCCATACGGATTGCGCATAAATTTCCTTTCGGCCTCGGCGCTGACGGAAACCGAAATATCCGGCTTAAGTTCGGCTGAACTGCCGAAAATCAAGCCGGCATTGGCCGCCCGCAAATCTGCCGCCAACTTTTCCGCCGCGCCTGCCGTTTCGTCGTTCACCAGGATCGCCACCGGCATCTTTTCCTGCGTGAGAAAATCTTCCGCCGCCTTCGCCGACTCCATATCGTCCCCGCCGGCGAACCGCAAATCGAGCACGGTTCCCGCGATGTTGTTCGTGGCCGCGAATGTCTGCTCCGCCGACTGAATCTCCGCCGGCAGATTTTGTCCCACGACACCGATGCGAAGATACGCCACACTGCCGTCCAGAACAACAGACTTGGCCAGAACGTTGGTGGCCGGTTGCGCCAGCAGGGAAGCCGGGAGCAAAAATAAGATGGCGGACAGCCAATTCGAGAGAACTCGTGTCATTGTGACATTAAATTGCGCCAGAGGAGCGCGAAAGTAAAGAGCGGGCATTTTTCTGTCGGATTTCAAGGATTGGCAATGTGATCAACATGCAATTTGTTGACTTTGCCGAACGCATTGTCGAAAATAAATACATGAAGAATTTACTTCAGCGCCTTCGCCGCGATGTCGCGGCGGAAGTGCGCGCCGTCAAAATGAATTAATCCCACGGCGGCATAAGCCGCGGCTTGAGCAGCTTTCAAATCTTCACCCAGGGCCGTTACTCCAAGAACACGACCGCCGTTCGTCACGGTCTGACCGCCCTTCAAAATCGTTCCGGCGTGAAAAACTTTTGTGCCTGGCAGCGCGTTCGCAGCGTCTGTTCCTGAAATGATTTTTCCTTTTGGGTAGTTGCCCGGGTAGCCGCCGCTGGCCATCACCACACAAACCGAAGCTTCCGGTCTCCATTTCAATTCGATTTCGCCCAGCGTCCCGCTGACGCTGGCGTCGAGCAGCTCCAGCAGGTCATTTTCCATTCGCGTGAGATAAACCTGCGTCTCGGGGTCGCCGAACCGGGCATTGAATTCCAAGACCTTGGGGCCGGTCTTCGTCAGCATGATCCCCGGATATAAAATGCCGCGGTAATCAATCTCTTCCGCCGCGCAGCCGCGCATAAAGGGATCGAGAATTTTTTTGCCGACATCGGCAAGTTCCGCGTCGGCCAGAAACGGGGTGGGACAATACGTGCCCATGCCGCCGGTGTTCAAGCCGCGGTCGCCATCGAGCGCCCGTTTATGGTCCTGCGATGTCGGAAAAAGCTTCGCCGTCCTGCCGTCGCAGATTGCGTGGAGCGATATTTCCATGCCGTCGAGAAACTCCTGGATGACGACTCGCGACCCTGCGGCGCCGAACGTTCTGGCCACCATGATTTCGTCCACGGCGCGTGTCGCTTCGGCAGCATCGGCGCATATCAAGACGCCTTTGCCAAGCGCCAGCCCATCGGCCTTCACCACACATTTGCCGAGCGATTTGGCGAATGCCTTCGCCGGCGCTACCTCGGAAAAAGATCCGGCCAGGGCCGTGGCTATTCCGTATTTCTCCATGAACATTTGCGAAAAAACTTTTGAAGACTCGAATTGCGCCGCTCTTTTATTCACACCCCATACGCGCAGGCCGTTCTTCTGGAACAAATCCGCGATGCCCAGCGCCAGCGGATTGTCCGGCCCGACCACGGTCAATTCGATTCTTGTTTCCTGCGCGAAGGCAAGCAACCTGGCCAGATCCTCCGCGCCGATATTGACGCATTCGACCAACAAACCAGATTTGACAACTCGTTCCTGCGCGATGCCGGCATTGCCCGGCGCGCACCATATTCGTGTGACGTGCGGCGACTGCGCCAGTTTCCAAACCAGCGCGTGTTCGCGTCCACCCGAACCGATGACCAGAAGATTCATTTAGAGAGCGGATTCTAATCCGTGAATGACCCGGGATACACAAGAGAAATTTTTAGCGCGATGCGTCACGCCAAGTCATTCATCAACTTCGCACGCTTCGCAGTTTCCGTTCCCACCGGCCGCGCTGTTTTTTCCGTTATCAAACCGCTTCAGACAAACCAGCAGGATGCTGATGTCCGCGGGCGATACGCCGGAAATTCTCGCCGCCTGTCCAATCGTCGCCGGTCGGATTTTGGAGAGCTTCTGGCGGGCTTCCAATCGCAAACTGGGCACGGTCGTAAAATCAAAATCTTCCGGAATCTGCTTCCCCTCGAGCTTTTGAAATTTCGCGATTTCAACCTCCTGCCGTTCGATGTAACCGGCATACTTGACGGCAATTTCAACCTGTTGAATGACCTCGTCCGACAGCGACTCATCTTGCTTCGGCAATTGACAATAAACAATTTCAGGCCGGGAAAGAATTTTTGCCAGGGTATCAGCACCAGACCTAGTATTAGATAATCTTATCATCTCGTTATCTATTGCTGATTTCTTCGCGGCGAAGTTTTGATAGTTGCGCTCTGGCAACAATCCGATTTCATGGCCCAGTTCCGAAAGCCGCAAGTCCGCGTTATCCTGCCGCAGCATTAAGCGGTACTCGGCGCGCGAGGTGAACATGCGATACGGCTCTATGGTCCCCTTGGTCACAAGGTCATCAATCAGAACGCCTATGTATGCTTGGTCCCGTCGCAGCACAAGCGGAGGCTTTCCCTTGATCCGGCGTGCCGCATTGATCCCCGCAATTAGCCCTTGGGCGCCCGCCTCCTCGTATCCGGATGTTCCATTGATTTGTCCAGCCAGGAACAAGTTTTTGCAAACCTTGGTTTCCAGCCAGGGATGCAGTTGAGTCGGATTAGCAAAGTCATATTCGACCGCGTAAGCCGGGCGCAGAATTTCGGCGTTCTCACAGCCAATTATCGTTTTGACCAATTCGACTTGGACGTCAAACGGCAACGAGGTTGAAAAGCCATTGACATAGAATTCGTCCGTCTCAATGCCTTCAGGCTCCAGAAAAATTTGATGGCGTTCCTTGTCAGGGAATTTGACGATTTTATCTTCGATCGAGGGACAATATCGGGGGCCAACACCTTCGATTACCCCTGAATACATTGGGGATTTATGGAGGTTTTCGCGGATAATTTTAGCCGTTTTATCTGTCGTAAACGTAATAAAACAAGGAAGTTGCCCGTTTATACGGCTCAACATTGACCCGCGCGGATATTTGCTTTCTTGGAATGCGCCAACCGGATTTGTTCGAGAATGTTCCATGTGGAACAAATTGTCTTTCCAAAACGTAAAATACGGGACAGGCTCATCACCTGCCTGGATTTCTGTCTTTGAAAAGTCAATTGATCGTCGAAGCAGTCGGGGTGGAGTTCCGGTCTTCAACCGAGCCAGCTCCAACCCAAGTTCCTTCAACGATGCGGACAGATTCATTGCGGCGGCATCGCCAAGCCGCCCACCGGATTGTTGATTGCTTCCGATGTGCATCAAACCACGAAGGAATGTTCCGGTCGTAACGACAACGATCTTGGCAAGATATCGGACCTGCAATGAAGTCTCTACCCCAAAAGCAAGACCGTCCTTGTGAAGGATGGCTAAAGATTGGCCTTGCTTGACGTCTAGGTTCGGTTCGGATTCACAGACCCATTTCAACCGGAATTGGTACGCCTTCTTATCGCACTGTGCGCGTGGTGACCAAATCGCCGGCCCTTTCTTCGAGTTTAGCATGCGGAACTGTATTCCAGTAAGATCAGCGTTTAATCCCATCTCGCCACCCAGCGCATCAATTTCCCTGACCAGATGTCCCTTGGCCGAGCCGCCTATAGCCGGGTTGCAGGACATCTGGCCGATTGTATCCACGTTGAGTGTGAGAAGAAGAGTCTCACAGCCCGTCCTTGCCGAAGCCAATGCGGCCTCGACGCCGGCGTGACCTGCTCCGATTACGATGACATCGTATTGTTTTGGATAGACAAACATACTCAACAGGAAAGCTCCTTTTCCGCTGTCCAGCAACCCATTGTCGGCAACTGGTTGTTTGCTGTTAAGTATCGAACAACTTGGTATAGTCTATGTGTATCATGTTTTATACAAGCAACTTGTGAACTTTCAGTGGCTGTGAATAAGTCGTTGATTATTCGATTAATCAGGGTCAATAGGTTCCGCTCAATGTTGATAACCTCGTGATGGATTTTAAGCCATGTTACGACACGCCTCTGATAACAGGCGTGGACTAGGAAGCCGTAACTATGCATTGTTACGGCTAAGGCCCAAAAGCCGATCACGCTCTCGACCGGTGCCGCAAACGTAGAAATTGATAGTATTTTCACGGTATCGTTATCTAACACTCAAAATGACCAGTATAAACATAATTATGACAAAAAATTAACGTTATCTATCTAAACAAAATTTTAACGACCAACTGAGAATTTGCCGCCCATTGTCGGCTCGAATTTATGCTGTGCTGTTCTTCTGGACAGATTTCATCCCTAACGGGATTTGCCGACAACCTTTTCGGGAGGCGATGCGACGAAGTTTTCAGCGTTGGCGCGACATATTTGTTGAGCATAAAAACGTAGCGTAGTTGATAAAATCAGTTGGCACGGATTGCAAGGAAATACGGTGGAATCTTCATTGGTAACGAGGGGACCGTATCCGCGACTAGCCCGATCAACTGGCATTTCGACCCTGGTTGCACCTTTTTCTTGGGTCAACGCCTCAAATGGGTAGGGTCGAGTACGTCCAGCTTCCCGTCACCAGTAGCGTCAACTCCAACCTGATTTTCTGCTTCAACCCGGCCGCCGGAATAGTGCTTATTCCAGCGGGTGTTTTCATAATAGTGAACCCCACCGGTGAGAGCGACATTGTTGATGCGATCTCCACGAACGTGATGGTGTCGGCATTTTACGTGGACGTGAATTCGGTTAGCTACGGTCAATGGCAGACGGCCACGAACCGCGGCTACAATTTTGTGAACGCCGGGTCGGGCAAGGCGGCTAATCAGCCGGTGCAGACGGCGGACTGGTTTGACTGTGTGAAGTGGTGCAATGCCCGGTCGCAGTCGGAAGGTCTGATCCCGGTTTATTTCACGGATGCCGGATTGACCAGACATGGCGGGGAATGTGATGGAGCGGTGTTGGGATTGGTATGCGCCCTCGGCGTATCCGGCCGGCAGCCCTTATTTGGGAGGCGCCGACCCACGCGCGCCGGACTTGGCCGTTGGTCCGACTAGCCTCCGTGTGTGGCGCGGCGGCAGTTGGATCCTCAATGCCGGCGTTGCGCGATGCGCCTCTCGCGAAGCCGTCGCTCCGAGCCGCGCCGTCTCTAGCTCCGGCTTTCGGTGTGTGCGGGGACTTTAGTATGGAAGCGGAAATCACAGACCACGTCTGGAGCTTGGAGGAAATTGTCGGTTTGTTGCCTTGATTTTCTGGTGGCCGTGGCTTAGCCTTGGGACATAAGATGCTATGCTCGGTCTGACGAAAGATGATTGCAGAGGACTCTGGGCCATTCTTTGGCGCACACTGATTTTACTGCCGGTTCTTTGGATTTTTGGGCTAGTACTGTTGATGTTGGTCTTAGGCGCGTTCGTCGTTCCGCCACTTTATGCTTTCATTGCCTTTTTCACTGGCGATTGGCTATGGGGAATAGCGGCGCTAATTGTTTGGCTTATCCTTCTTCGTTTCCGCCGACCGATACTGCGTTGGACGTTCGAAGGCATTGAATATGCAGCCATGTGACACCGCGCTAGCGCCAGACTGATTTCAAGCTGAGCCACTGCCCGAAATCGGTTCCGAGTGGCCCGGTCGTTTATGTCATCCTCTTCTCGCCCAAGTGTGGGCTAGTCCGGTAATTGGCGGGGTTTCTCAGGCCGCAATTTTTTCCACAACCAACCTAGCGGATCGAAGAATTCGTCCACCACGCGTTCCTTGAGCGGGATGATGGCGTTGTCGGTGATGGTGATGTTCTCAGGGCACACTTTCGTGCAACACTTGGTGATGTTGCAAAAGCCGATGCCCTGCGCCTGCCGCAGTTCCGGCGTGCGGTCTTCCGTGTCCAGCGGGTGCATCTCCAGCGCGGCCGTATAAACCAGAAAACGCGGGCCAATGAATTCGTCGTGCTTGTGATGGTCGCGCAAGACATGGCAGACGTCCTGGCACAAAAAACATTCAATGCATTTGCGGAATTCCTGCACGCGGTCAACGTCCTCCTGCGCCATGCGCCAGGTGCCGTCCGGCGCGTCCGGCTTGCGCGGATTGAATTTCTTGATCTTCTTTTTGACCCTGAAATTCCAGGAAACATCCGTCGCCAAATCGCGGATGCCCGGAAATGTCCGCATTGGCTCGATGGTGATGGGTTTGTCCGTGGGTAGCGTGTCCATGCGCGTCATGCACATGAGTTTTGGAATGCCGTTGATTTCAGCCGAGCATGAACCGCATTTGCCGGCTTTGCAGTTCCAACGGCAGGCCAAATCGTTCGCCAGCGTCGCCTGGATTTTATGGACGGCATCGAGGACGACCATGCCTTCGGAAATTTCCGTCGTGTATTCCACGAACTTACCGCCGCGCGCGCCGTCCGCGCCGACGGCGCTGTCCTGCGTCCGCCATATCCTGAAGGTGACCTGTTTCATTTCATCTCCTCGATGACTTGTTTCAATTCCGCCGGCATCTCGGAAATCGTTTCGCGCCGGATTCCCATCGTCCCGTCGGCGTTTTTCCTGACGATGATATTGACCTTGCCGAAACCGGCGTCTTTGTTCTGGTAATCCTCGCGGAAATGGCCGCCACGGCTTTCCTTGCGCTCAATCGCGGAGCGGGTGATGGCTTCGGAGACCGTCAGCAAGTTGTTGAGGTCCAACGCTGTATGCCAGCCTGGATTGTATTCGCGATGGCCGTGGGCGCCGACTTCTCCCGCGCGCTGGCGGAGCGTTTGGAGGCCTCCGAGCGCGCGGACCAGTTCCTCCTCGCGCCGCACGATGCCGACGAGGCTTTGCATCATCTCCTGCAAATCGTATTGCACCTGGTAGGGGCCTTCGGCTTGAGCGGATTTTGCGCCGCGCTCGAAAGGCTCGAGCGCGCGGCGTTCGGCCGCTTCCACCTGCGCGTCGTCAATCGTCGCCGCGGCATTCTCCTTCGCAAACTTCGCCGCGAATTCGCCGGCGCGTTTGCCGAAAACAATTAAATCGGAAAGTGAATTTCCCCCAAGCCGGTTCGCTCCGTGTAATCCCGCCGCCGCTTCGCCCGCGGCGAAAAGGCCGGGCACATTGGACATCTGGCTGTCGCCGTTCACGCGAATGCCGCCCATCATGTAATGGGTGGTCGGACCGATTTCCATCGGTTCTTTGGTGATGTCCAGATTGGCGAGCTGCATGAATTGGTGGTACATGCTCGGCAACTTCTTTCTGATGTGCTCGGCGGCATTCGGGAGCTTTTCCTTGATCCACGCGATATCAAGAAACACGCCGCCGTGCGGACTGCCGCGGCCGGCCTTGACTTCGCGCATGATGCAGCGGGCCACGTGGTCGCGAGTGAGCAGTTCCGGCGGACGCTTGGCGTTCTTGTCGCCCTGCGTGTAGCGCCAACCTTCCTCCGGATCGGTCGAGGTTTGCCCTCTGTAATTGTCCGGAATGTCGTCGAACATGAATCGCCGCCCTTCCTTGTTCTTCAGCACCCCGCCCTCGCCCCGCACGCCTTCGGTCACCAGAATGCCCATCACGCTTGGCGGCCAAATCATGCCCGTCGGGTGAAACTGCACAAATTCCATGTCCATCAATTCCGCGCCGGCATAATACGCAAGGGACTGGCCGTCGCCGGTGTATTCCCAGGAATTGCTCGTGATCTTGTAAGCCCGGCCGATGCCGCCGGTGGCAATGACGATCGCCTTGGCCTTGAAGATTTTGAAACGCCCGCGCTCGCGGTCATATCCAAAGGCACCGGCCACGCGGCCGCCGTCCTTGAGCAATGTCACAATCGTATGTTCCATGAACACTTCGATGCCCTGGTGGATGCCATGGTCCTGCAAGGTGCGAATCAGCTCGAGGCCCGTGCGGTCGCCGACGTGAGCCAGCCGCGGATAACGGTGCCCGCCGAAATTGCGCTGGAGAATTTTGCCGTCCTTCGTCCGGTCGAACACCGCCCCCCACGCTTCAAGCTCCCGGACGCGCGCCGGCGCTTCCTTGGCGTGCAATTCGGCCATGCGCCAATTGTTCACGTATTGCCCGCCACGCATCGTATCGGCGAAATGGACGCGCCAATTGTCGCGGTCGTCCACGTTACCCATCGCCGCCGCCATGCCCCCCTCGGCCATGACGGTGTGGGCCTTGCCCAGCAGCGATTTGCAGATCAGCCCGACTTTCACGCCCGACGCCGAGGCTTCGATGGCCGCGCGCAATCCCGCGCCGCCCGCGCCGATGACGAGGACGTCGAATTCAAAGGTTTCGTATTGGGTAGCCACAGTTTAGAGAATTCGAAAATCGTGCCAGACGCCCATGGCGCAGAGCCGGACATAGACATCGGCAAAGCCGACCCAGAACAGGCTGATCCACGCCCACATCATGTGGCGGTGGTTGAGGCAACTGACGCAGGCGTAACTTTTGGCACAAACCGGAACTTTGGAAGGTTCATCCAAAAACCCGCCGATCAGATGCCGCAGTGAATGGCAGCCGAACGTGTAGAGAGCCAGGAAAATAACATTCAACACCAGGACCACACTGCCGATGCCGACGCCAAAATGCTTCATGCCCGTTGGGTCCGTGAACCACAGGGCTTCCCAGGCATCGTATCCGAGTATGATAATGAAAATTACCGCCAGATACATGAAGTAACGGTGGACGTTTTGGATGATGAGCGGGAAATACCGCTCGCCCAGGTAACTCTGGCGGGCTTCGCCGACGGCGCAATTCATCGGGTCAGCCCAGAACGCCTTGTAATAAGCGCCCCGGTAATAATAACAGGTGAAGCGGAAACCTGCCGGCGCCCAAAGCACCAGGAATGCCGGCGAAAAAACAAGCCGCGCCGGCCACCAGGCCGGTTGCGCGCCGATCCAGGCATGGCGGGCGAGTTCGGGACATTGCGTCGGGTAAAAAAGCTGCGGCGAAAAAAATGGCGAAATATAATCCGCGCCACCGCCGTTGAACCAATAGGCGGAGATGCCGTCATGAAGCGGATGAAACGCGGCCCAGGTGGAATAGACGATGAAGGCCGTGAAGCCGAGGAAGACGGCAAGCGGTTGCAGCCACCAGGCGTCAGGACGAAGAGTCTGCGCGAAACGACGTTGTTGCGAAAGTGCGTTGGCGTCGGCCATATTCACCCTATCTTACCGAATTTGTCCATCGAGAGTCAATATAAGGAAAGTTTTTTTTGGCCAGTCAGTCCACTAAAGTTGTTTTTAGGATGCCTAATATCTGCTTGGGACAATCAAGCCGACTATCAATCGATAATCGCAAATCACAAATTCCGCCTTTGGACGGTCCATTCATTCAACTCATGCTCGCTGTGGACGCCTTGCGATAATCCAAGCAATTCCAGCGCTTCGCCGATGAGATATAGCGAGCCGGTGATGACGATGAGATTCTCCGGGTGTTCCTGCGGGCCGGCTTTTTGCAGCGCTTGATCCAGTGAATTGCAGACGAAGATTTCCGCGGCGGGATTGGCCGCGCGGCAGATTTCGGCCAATGGCCCCGGGCTGGCCGTGCGCGCGCTCGAAACCGGGACGGTTAAAATGCGTTCAGCCAGGGGCGAGAGGACTTCGCAAATCTGCCGCCAATCTTTGTCTTCAAGGATCCCCAGAATGAGCGTCCGTCTCAATTTCGGGAAGTCCCGTTCAATTGCCTCGCCCAACGCCTTCGCGCCGGCGATATTGTGCGCGCCATCCAGCAAAATCTTTTGCCCGTTTGCCCTTTCGACCGATTGCAGGCGCCCCGGCCAATGGATAACCGCCAGCCCCTCGCGAATCTGCTCTTCTGAAACCGGAATTTGCCCTTGCAACGTTTTGACCGCGGTCACTGCCAGCGCGGCGTTTGCCTTCTGATGCGCTCCCGCCAGCGGCAGGGACGGTATCCCCGTGAGCCGGTTCGAGTCGGCGATCTCAAGCGGCGCTTCCATCTCCGCCGCAATTTTTTTGATGACGGCCAGCGCTTCAGACGCATCTACCGTCGTGACAACCGGGATGCCCGGCTTGATGATCCCGCCCTTTTCGAAGGCGATCGTTTCCAGCGACTCGCCGAGCCATTGCTGATGGTCCAGCGCAATGTTGGTGATGACACATGCCATCGGCGTCACAATATTTGTCGCATCCAACCGCCCTCCCAGGCCCGTCTCCCAAATCACCAGATCGCAACTTCGTTCCGCGAAAAATCGCAAGGCCATCACGGTGATGACTTCAAAAAATGTCGGGTGATGGTCTTCGGGAAACAGTTTGAGCAGCGGCTGGAGTCCGGAGATAAGCTGGACAACCTCGTCTTCCGCAATCAATTCGCGGTTGACTTGGATTCGTTCGCGAAATGAAACCAGGTGCGGCGACGTAAAGAGACCGACGCGCAGACCGGCGGCGCGGTAAATGCCTTCAAGCATCGCGCACGTCGAACCCTTGCCATTGGTGCCGGCAACGTGGATGAAGCGCAGCTTTTCCTGCGGGTTGCCCGCCAGCGCGGCAAGTTTGAACGTGTTATCCAGTCCGAACTTCGCGCCGAATAGACGCAGGTCGTAAAGAAAATGGATGGCTTCAGAATAGGTCACAGCGAGCAAAAACGTTTCGCTGTGATTTTGCCAAAGCCCCGGGCCTTTTGCCATTTCCTTCTTGACAGAAAAAAGGCAATATCGGAACGCGTCCGAAAACTTAAAGTGATGCCGAGCCTACCCTGTTTTGAGGCGCATAACGGTCATCGAAAAACGCGAGAAGACATGGATGAATCGGGACGGGAATGTTTTTAAGGCGCGAGTTTTGGGAGCAACGCGATTGGGTTCGTCGAACGAATTTACGTCCTGCAGGCTGGAGCCGGTCAGGACGGTTTCGGCGCCAAACTCAATGCGTGTGGC
Organism: uncultured Verrucomicrobiae bacterium; assembly: GCA_963755515.1. Taxonomy (GTDB): domain Bacteria; phylum Verrucomicrobiota; class Verrucomicrobiia; order Limisphaerales; family UBA11358; genus UBA11358. Next base: position 126,375 of record CAVWKA010000006.1, read on the forward strand.
GCCTGGCACATTGATTGTTGCCGATATTTGACTGCTGCCAGGGTTGACAACTTTCAGGATAATTTCTCCGGTGCGGTCGTCACGAACGGCGCTGGCATAAAGGTTTTCGATTCCGGAGGAAGACTTCTTGATGCCCGCCAGTTGGATTGGGAGAACCACGTCGCCGCGATTGCGGCTGAACAACTGCTGGATATAATAATTGGGCGTGCCGTAAATGCGCAGGTTATCCACCCAGATGAGATTGGGCGTCCATTGCCACGCCTCCGCATGTCCAAACAGCGGCGCATAAGAGGCCATCCGCACGACATCGGCATTACGCTCCAGTCCGGTAAGATAGGCGGCCTCGGAAAGCGCGCATTCAAGATTGTTGCGGTTCTTCACGCTGACCATGGCCACGCTTTGCGCGGCATACTCGCCCATGAATACCTTCGGGCCGTTCCGGTCATACTTGTCATAACGGCGCGTATTGGTGAAGAACCAACCCGGGCTGGCATAACAATGTTCGTCCACGATATCGGCATTGCCCAGCTCGCGAAGTTTAGCCCAAATAAATTTAAAACGCTCGTCCTCAGGCAACGGGCCGGCGGCGGAGATGAGCTGGATTTCCGGATGCTTTTCCTTAAGCACTGTGGCGAAGCGCGAATACCGCTCGATATATTGAGGCCCCCACTGTTCGTTTCCAATGCCCAGGAGTTTCATTTTGAACGGCCTGGCATGTCCCATTGCCGCGCGTTTGGCGCCCCACACGCTGTCGGCAGGACCGTTTGCGAACTCGATCAAGTCGAGCGCGTCCTGGATATACCCATCCAGCTCCTCAATGGGGCATAGCTCGCCCGAATTGAACTGGCACGCCATGCCGCAGTTGATAATCGGCATCGGTTCGGCGCCGATGTCCTCGCACAAATGGAAATATTCAAAAAATCCCAGGCCAAAGGACTGGAAATAATCCGGGGCCGGGCGGTGAATGAATTCATAGTTCCAGCGGTTGACCAGCGGCTTGCGTTTTTCGACGGGGCCGATGGTGTTCTTCCACTGGTAACGCCGTTCCAACACACTACCTTCAACGATGCATCCGCCGGGAAAGCGCAGAAAGCCGGGCTTCAAATCAGCGAGCATTTTCACCATGTCCGCGCGCAAACCGCCGGCACGGTTCTTCCAGGTGCGCCGCGGAAACAGTGACACCCAGTCCAGATCCACCGATCCCTTGCCTTCCAACACGATTTGCAATCGCCCTTTTGCGTCTGTTTCCGCAGGGCACAGCGACACCACGCGCTTTTCCCACGCGGGGGATAGGTCACGCAATGACGTTGACGCCAGCAACGCGCCATCGGCCCCATATAATTGCGCGTGGACCATGGGCGCGCCCGACACTCCCCGGATGCGGACGGAAAAATCATACGTCTCCCCCTTGCGGAAACCCATTCCGCGAAAGCCTTCGTTGGCGATGCCGAAGAGCGCTGTGCCCTCCGATTGCAGGCGGATGTAGCGCGGGTTGGCCGCGTCGAACGGTTGCTCCTGAAGGACAGACAACGTTCCTTGCGCCAGGCTCGGGCTAATTTTGGCCCAGCCCATGAGTGGATTTTCGAAGGCAAAAGAACGGTTTTTTACCAACTCCGCGTACAACCCGCCATCGGCCCCGAAGTTGATGTCCTCAAAAAAAATGCCCCACATCCCGCGATTGATCTTCACGCCGGGTTGGCCGGCCAGGACAGTGATGGAAACCGAAGCCCTGGGTGCGCGGCGTGACGGCCTGGTTTTTTTCATGCGTGGAACGTAGAACAAGCCTCTTCAAACACAATTTAAAATGACGCGTAAAAATGGCGTTTTTTTTTCGCAAAATGGCGGTTGGATTCCCTTCCGCGTGTTGTATTTTGGAAAAATCAAAAGCATCGCACTGTCAAAATTATTCGCGCCAAAATCGTCCGGAAAATCACGTCGTTCACGAATCGTGTTCGTGCTGTTGGCCGGATTGATGGCGGCCGTTTGCCGGCTCGGTGCGGAAATCCCATTGACTCTTCATATCGTTGGCCCGACCGATCGTGATGTCATCACCGGCACGTTGTCCTATGAGGTGGATGTCACGAATTTGTCGCCGGCGCCCGTGTACAATGTCAACATCACCGACACGCTGCCCGGCATGACCGAGTTGATGAGCGCCACAAACCAATACGCCGGCGAGGCGGCCGCACTGGCGGATGGAACCAACGTCGTGTTCACTATCGCGCGCATCAATGGCTTGGACACCGCGCGGATGAGATTGCGGATTCTGCCCTCGGTCACCGGCTCCATCACCAACATCGTCACTTTGTCCGTTCCGACGGACGACAGCATAGCCGCCACCAACGTGTTCACCGTGCGTTCCACGCAATTGAGCATCCACGACCCGGCCATGGCCAAAGAAGGCGGCACGTACTATCTGTTCAGTTCAGGGCCGGGAATCATGTTTTACACCTCGCCGGACATGGTCCATTGGAGGATGGGTGGGCGAATTTTCTCAGGTGAACCCTCCTGGGCCAGGAGTGTATCGGGAAGATTCGACGGCCGTGAATGGGCTCCGGACATCTCCTATCATAACGGTGAATATTATCTCTACTATGCCGTGTCGGCATCCGGTGAGAACGATTCGGCCATCGGCCTGGCAATCAACCAGACGCTTGACCCGGCGGCTCCCGGCTACCAATGGCAGGACGAAGGCATTGTGCTTCGCTCCGTCCCAAACCGCGATCTCTGGAACGCCATCGATCCCAATATCATTGTGGGCGACGACGGCACGCCCTGGATGGATTTCGGGTCATTTTGGGGCGGCATCAAACTTGTGAAACTGGCCCCCGACTACAAAAGCATAGCCGAACCGGAGCAATGGTATTCCCTGGCCAAACTGGAGCGTTCTGTCCTGGAAGACGACCGGTCGCCCGGCCCCGCCCAGATCGAGGGCCCGTTCATCTTCAAGAAGGGTGGTTACTATTATTTGTTCGTTTCATGGGGCCTCTGCTGCCTCGGCGATAACAGCACCTATAAAATCGTGGTCGGGCGTTCACCTGACGTCCGGGGACCTTACCTGGACAAGGACGGTTTGGACATGGCGCTGGGCGGTGGCAGCATTTTGCTCGCCGGCGACAGGGACTGGGCCGGGCAAGGCGGATGCAGCGTGTACACTCTCGATGAAAATGATTATCTCGTTTTTCACGCTTATGAGATAGCTGATAATGGGCTGCAAAAATTGAGGATCACCAAGCTCGACTGGGACACAAACGGCTGGCCGGTCATCAATGAAGCTTTTCTCGACAATTACAAAAGTCTTGTGGTCAAATGAAAACTCCCCGGCTTACCGTCCTTGAAAAAATCGGCTTCGGCGCCGGAGACATGGCCGTAAACGTCGTCTGGTCGTCTATGGCCCTCATCTTGACGTTCTTTTACACGGATGTCTATGGTCTGAAGGCATCGGACATCGCGCTGTTGATGCTCTTGCCGCGCCTGATCGACGCGTTCGCCGACGTGGCCATGGGGATGATCACCGACAAACACGTGACCCGCATGGGCCGATATCGCCCTTACCTGCTGCTGTTCTCCGTTCCCTTTGGCCTCTCTGTCATGCTCGTGTACACGACGCCCGACCTGGCGTATAACGCCAAATTAATGTGGGCCTACCTGACCTATATCCTGATGATGCTCGTTTTCACATCCGTCACCATCCCTTACATCTCGCTCATCGGCGTCTTGACCGACGACCCGCAGGAGCGGCTGTCCGCGAACGGCTACCGGCTTTTCTTTGCGAAGGTCGCGGCCTTCCTGGTGACCATCATCGTGCCGTTGCTTGCGGCCCGGTGGGGAGTCAACCATCTGGCCCGGGGTTACCAGATTTCCATGGCATTGATGGCTGGGATGGCCACGCTGCTGTTCCTGTTTTGCTTTTTCACCACCACCGAGCGTGTGAAACACCAGGTGGATGAGAAGCCCTTGTCGCTGCAGTTACGGTTGCTCTTCAGAAACGACCAATGGGTCGTTCTGGCGTTGGTCTGCGTCATCGGCACCATCGGATACGTCATCCGCGGTTCGTTGGGAGCTTACTACGCAAAATATTTCCTCTACAACAACCTCCCCGCCAACCAGGGGGCGCTGTCGCAATTTCTTTCGACCCGCTCTCTTCTAGGCGGATGGAGCAGCAGCACCACGGGTGACGCGGTGTTGCTTTCCAACTTTCTTACTGCTGGCGTCGTCGCCTCGATCGTTGCCATGGTCGCTTCCACGTGGATCACCAAGCGCTTCTGCAAAGTGCAGCTCTTCCGCTGGAGCCAGATCGCCACAGCCGCGCTCAGCCTTGTTCTATTTCTCGCCGTGAAACCCGGCGACGTCGTGCCGGCGTTCATTCTGTATTTTCTGGTTTGCTTTGTTGTTGACCTACAAGCGCCCGTTTTTTGGTCGGCCATCGCCGAGGCGGTTGATTATGGCCATGTCAAAAGCAGCAAACGCGTGGCGGGGATTTCCTTCGGCGGCATTTCCTTCTGCCAGAAGATGGGAATGAGCCTGGGCGGTGCGGCCGTCGGCATGTTGCTTACCTTCTATCATTATGTGCCCAATCAGGCGCAAAGCGCCTTTACCCTCACCGGCATTGCCCTCTCGTTGTCAGCCATCCCGGGAATCTTTCATCTGGTCACGGGGTTTTTGATGTTCAAATACCGCATCACCGACAACTACTACCATGAACTCATGCGCGAACAACCGGACACTGTTCCCGTCAGTGCCGATGCGCGGGAAGTCCCCATCGCCTGAACCGCCCGCCGATGAGGTTCGGAGCTAGAACATGCGATCCTTAATAAGCATCTTTCTCGTTTTGATAGCCGCGAATTATGGCCTCAACGCCCAAACCCTGCTCCGCGGCAGCCTCGGCATCCATGATCCTTCGGCGGTCATCCAATGCAACGGACTCTATTATGTCTATGGCACAGGACAGGGCATCATCTCAAAATATTCCACTGATGGCGTTTATTGGATCACCGGCCCGAGTGTGTTCGCCAATCCGCCCTCCTGGACAACCAAGGCCGTGCCGGGTTTTACCGGAGATTTCTGGGCGCCCGATATCGAATATTTCAGCGGCCTATACCATCTCTATTACGCGGTCTCAACGTTTGGCAGCCAGGTTTCCGGCATCGGACTTGCCACCAACCCCACGCTCGATCCAAATGACCCAAATTATCTATGGACCGACCAGGGACCTGTCATCCAATCCACCAACGGTTATTCGTATAATTGCATCGACCCAAGCATCACCTTTGACACTTCAAGCAATCTCTGGATGTCTTTCGGGTCCTTTTGGACCGGCATCAAGCTGGTCCAACTCAATCCCTCCACGGGAATGCGCAGCACCATCAACACGACCGTCTATTCGATTGCCAATGACAACGCCGCCAGCGGCGATCCGATCGAGGCCTCCTATCTTTACCCACACGACGGATATTATTATCTGTTTGTCAATTGGGGCACGTGCTGCGACGGCCTCCAAAGCACCTACAACATCCGCGTTGGCCGCAGCACAAGCATCACCGGGCCGTTCGTGGACAGCAATGGTGTGAGCATGCTCTCCAGCGGCGGTAACCTGTTTCTGCAAACAACCGGAAAATATATCGCCCCCGGCCAGATTGGGATCATCAACGAAAACGGAACTTATTATTTTGGGTATCATTATCTCGATGCTGATGCCAATGGCGCGCCCACGTTTGATCTCGAACCGCTAACCTGGACGGCCAGCGGATGGCCGGTGTTTACCAACGACTGGACCGCTGCCTATCATTTCCGGATGGATGCGCGTGACGATGACAATCAGTACTACGGCCTGCTGGAAAGCAGCGCCGCCATCGTTGACGACCCGCTCCTTGGCGATTGTGTGGCCCTGAATGGAGACAGCCAATACGTCAACCTGCCCCTGGGTCTGGCCAACGCGCAGACCTTTGCCGCGGTTTTTAAGTGGAACGGTGGCGCCGCCTGGCAGCGGGTCTTTGATTTCGGAAACGGGACGAACAGTTATGTGTTCTTCACGCCGCTCGCCTCTACCGGCTATCCCCGTTTTACAATTACCACCTCCGGTATTGCCGGCGAACAGCATCTCGACGCGCCCTCCACCATTCCCACCAACGTCTGGACGCACGTCGCGGTGACGACTGATGGTACCCGCGGCATTCTCTATGTCAACGGCGTGGCTGTGGTCACCAATACCTCAATGACCCTCGTCGCTTCGCAAATCGTGCCGACCAACGTCTGGTTCGGGCGCAGCCAGTTCTCCGCCGACCCGTACTTCAACGGTGAGATCAGTTCCGTTCGAATTTTTGGCCGCGCCCTTTCCGCGGCGGAGATCGCCGCGCCACAACCTCAAATCTCCGCGCCCGTCGCGGATTCGGATTATCAACCTGGTCAGACGGTTTCGTTTTCCGGCGAGGCGGCGGATTTTGCCGATTCGCCGTTGTCGGCCGCCGACCTGACCTGGACGGTTGAATTTTGCGACACAAACACCGCCAATATCGTCCTGGGTCCCTTGTCGGGAAACAGCAGCGGCAGCTTCACCGTGCCGGCGAGCGGCGCAGAGGCCACCAATGGATTTTATCAGATCATTCTTTCCGCGACCGATACTTCGGGCCGCACGGCATCAAACTGCGTGGACATTTTCCCGAACCCGGCCAATACGGATTGGACATCGTATTATCCCTTCACCAACGGCGCTGCCGACGCCAACGGCTATTTCAATGGCTCACTCATCAATGGCGCGTCCACGGCCGCCGATCCTATCCGTGGATCGGTGCTGTCACTAAGCGGTTCCAGCCAATATGTCAGTCTCCCGACCGGCATTGGCGCCATGAAAACCTTTTCAGCCTGGGTAAAATGGCGTGGTGGAAACGACTGGCAACGCATCTTTGACTTTGGGCAAAATGACATCAGTTACGCCATGCTCACCACCAAAGCCAATAGCGGCATGTTGCGTTTCGAAATCACTCCGAATGGCTCCGGCGAAACGCGGGACCTCGATTCTCCCAGCCCATTGCCCACCAACGTCTGGACGCATGTTGCCGTGGCTCTCGATGGGAGGCAGGCCATAATGTATATCAACGGCCAGGCGGTCGCGGTCAACTCCAGCGTCAACCTTTTGCCTTCCGATGTCATGGGATCGGCGGATTATCTTGGCCGCAGTCAGTTCTCCGCCGATCCCTATTTCAACGGCCAAATGGACGACGTGGAAATTTCCTCGGAGACATTGCCCGTCGAACAGATCACGGCGTCGAGTATCGGCTTTTCAAACAGTCCCTCCGCTCTCACATTGATCTGGCCGGCGTGGACGGATGGATTGGCGCTCTACTCATCTCCCAACCTCGGGCCCGGCGCGGATTGGTCTTCGGTCACGGGCACGCCCACCTCCACCAACGGCGTGAATTTCCTGACCCTTCCCGCAACAAACAGCCTGGGCTTCTTCCGGCTGCAACTGCCATGATCAAAATGCGGAACCGATCCAGAATGAGTGCCATCGTGAAACGCAGCGGGGAAATACTTTCAGTTGTTCTGTTGCTATTCGTCATGGCCGGGATTTTTGCCGCCCGCGGCCAATCAACGGCCAATCCATCTCCCGCTCAAACACCACCGTGGATGACGCGGATGCAAACGAATCTCACCTTCAATGTTTCCCCTGCCATGGCCAAATTTGGAAGCTGCGGCGTTTATGTTCATGACCCATCGCCCATCGTCAAATGTGGAAGCAACTACTGGATTTATTACACCGGAGTCGGCATCGCCTCCTGGCATTCGTCGGACTTGAAGAAATGGGAGCGCGGACCGGCAGCCATTTCCATCGCTCCCCCCTGGACAGCCCAAGCAGTGCCGCGAAATCGCTGGAGATATTATTGGGCGCCGGATGTCATCCGCGTGGGTAATCGGTATCTGCTTTATTACGCAATTTCATCCTTTGGCAAGAACCGTTCCGCCATCGGCCTGGCGGCCAATTCGACGCTGAATCCGGACGATCCGGGATTCAAATGGATTGACCAGGGAGCCGTCGTCCAGTCCCTGGAAACGGACAATTTTAACGCAATCGACCCGGCGGCTGTTTTGGATGAACAGGGGCACCTTTGGCTCGCCTTCGGTTCGTTCTGGAGCGGCATCAAATTAGTGCAGTTGGATCCAAACACCGGCAAACGTGTCGCCGCCAACTCGCCCATGTATTCGCTCGCCTTCAACGATTCCATCGAAGCGTCATGCATTTATCACCACGGCGGATATTATTATCTTTTCGTGAACTGGGGAATATGCTGCCGGGGCACCAACAGCACTTATGAGATTCGGGTCGGGCGCAGCCCGCGCGTCACCGGTCCCTACCTTGACATGGATGGAAAGGACATGCTGGTCGGGGGCGGCAGCCCCTTTCTGTCCTCACGGGGCCCGTTCATCGGCCCGGGACAGTCCGGCGTCTATTCCGAAAACGGCGTCGGCTGGTTCAGTTGCCATTTTTACGACGGCAGCCGGCGCGGCATGGCCGCACTGTCTATCCTGCCCCTGGGCTGGGACACCCATGGCTGGCCGCAAATTGATTGGGACAAGTTGAGATGATGCGGCCCGGGAGTTTTGCGTTGAGGCTGCCCTGTGCTTGAATTAAACTGGCTGTCTTATCCAACCATAATCTGAATCTTCCACCAATGCCTGACGAAATCACCAGCGACATCACCCGGGTGTTGCGTGCCATGAAGACGAGCAACAGCCAGACAGGAGAAGATTTGTTGCCGTTGGTATATGGAGAATTGCGCCGCCTGGCCGCATCGCACATGGCGCAAGCCGGCTCCGGCCAGACTCTTCAGGCGACCGCGCTCGTCCATGAAGCCTGGCTCCGCCTGGTCAACGCCGGCGATCGTACCTGGGAAAACCGCGCCCATTTCTTCAGCGCCGCCGCCAAGGCGATGCGCCACATCCTTATCGGCAACGCGCGCCGCAAATCGCGCCTCAAACACGGCGGCGGCCAGTTGCGCGTGGACATCGATGAGTTGAACCTGGCCGCAGCCACGCCCGATGACAAGATCCTCATGCTTGATGAAGCGCTCGAATGCCTTGAGGCGGAAGATGCCGAAAAAGCGCGCATCGTCGTCTTGAAATTTTTCGGAGGACTGACCAACCAGGAAGTGGCCAAGATTCTCGGAGTCACCGAACGCACGGTGGAACGCCAATGGGCCTTCGCCAAGGCCTGGCTCTACCAGAACATCCACAGAAAGGCTTGAAACAATCGGTCCAAGAATTTGCCTCGCCGATTGGCTTTTTCCGAAAATTTTAGCACAATACAGGGTAGTCCCGAAGCGCATGGCAAAAACAACACATCAGGTGGAAGCCTTGTTCGAAGCGGCGCGCCAGCTCTCCAGCCCCGCCGCCCGCCGCGTGTTCCTCGATGAAGCCTGCGCCGATGACGCGCCTGTCCGCGCGAAGGTGGAGGCATTACTGGTTGCGCAGGAGGAAGCGGACAAGTTCTTCAACGAACTCTCTCCATTTTCCCGCAAGCAACGGCAAACTGAAACCCAAACGGAAGATACTCTGCCGACCGAAGGGCCGGGCAGCCGTATTGACCGTTATAAACTGTTGCAAAAGATCGGAGAGGGCGGTTGCGGTGTGGTTTATATGGCCGAGCAGGAAAAGCCTGTTCTGCGCCGCGTCGCCTTCAAGATCATCAAACTGGGCATGGACACCAAAAATGTCATCGCCCGCTTTGAAGCCGAGCGGCAGGCACTGGCCATCATGGACCACCCCAACATCGCCCAGGTCCTGGACGCCGGCGCCACTGAGACCGGACGCCCGTATTTTGTGATGGAGCTGGTCCGTGGCATCAAGATCACCGATTACTGCGATCAAAACCACCTGGACACCCGCCAACGTTTGGATCTGTTTGTGCAGGTCTGCCATGCCATCCAGCACGCGCACCAGAAGGGCATCATTCATCGGGACATCAAGCCGTCCAATATCCTGGTGACCCTGCATGACGGCGTTCCAGTGCCCAAGGTGATCGACTTCGGCATTGCCAAAGCCATTGAAGGCAAACTCACCGAGCAAACCCTCTTCACCGCGTACGAGCAGATCATCGGCACTCCCGCCTACATGAGCCCGGAACAGGCCGAGATGAGCGGATTGGACATTGATACGCGCACCGATATTTACAGTCTGGGCGTGTTGCTTTACGAACTGCTTACCGGCCGCACTCCCTTCGATGCCAAACAATTGGTGCAGTCCGGTCTGGATGAAATGCGCCGGACCTTGCGGGAAAAAGAACCGCCACGGCCTTCGACCATGCTCACCACCTTGCAACGCACAGAACTGGCCGCCGCCGCCGTGCAACGTCATGCCGAGCCACCCAAACTGGTTTCCCTGCTTCGCGGCGACCTCGACTGGATCGTCATGAAATGCCTCGAAAAGGACCGGCGGCGGCGCTACGAAACAGTTAATGGCCTGGCAATGGACGTTCAGCGCTACCTCGGCAATGAACCGGTCATTGCCCGTCCGCCAAGCCGGCTTTATCGCTTCGTGAAATTGGCGCATCGGAACAAAATTCTCTTTGTGTCCGGCACGGCTGTAGCGGCGGCCCTCATCATCGGCTTGGGCACATCCACACGCCTCTACTTCATGGAACGGACAGCCCGCCAGGATGCCTTGGCCGCCGAGAACCAACAGACCTTCCTGCTGCAGGAAGCCGAACAAGCCCGCGCCAATGAGACAAAATTGCGCCAGCAGGCCGAGACACGCGAAAAAATCGCGCTCGCCGACGTGCGCCTCAGCCAGAACGCCTACGACGAAGCCGATGACATCCTGAACGGATGTGTTTCCCCCCAGCCCTCGTTGGAAGCCGCGCGCGTTTTCCGGACCGTCGGAGATTGGCAGGCTGTGGAAGGCCGTTTGCAGGAAGCCACCAACCGATTTAGCACGTTATTGCACCTAAACACTTTTGACGGATGGGACCTTCAATCGTTGGATTACCTCAGGCTTGGTCCTTTGCTTGTCGAAATGGGAGATACGGAGGGTTACGAAAATTTTTGCCAAAGCGCGATTCTTCACTTCACCGGGACCCCGCACGCGGTGGCTGCCGAAAGAGTCATCAAAATCAGCCTTCTTCACCCGGCATCTCCTCAAACCATGACCGCTCTGGCGCCGCTCGCGGATATGGCCGCCAAATCCTTCGCGAACATCGCCCCGGATAGCACCAACGCCGAGGCGCTTTTCCAGGCTGCCTGGGGTTCCATTTCGCTGGCGCTCATGGAATATCGCCAGGGCAATTTTTCCGGGGCCGAAGAATGGTGCCGGCGTTGCCTCGCCTATCCCGGCAATAATCCACCGCGCGTCGCCACCGCCCAGGTCATTCTCGCCATGTCATGCCAGCAGTCGGGCCGCCATCAGGAAGCCCTTGCGAATCTGGCGCAAGCCAGGCAAAGAATTGAAACCAATCTTGCCGATATGGACCTCGGTGGCGCCGACCATGGCTTTTGGTTCGACTGGGTCTTTGCCCACATCCTGTTGCAGGAAGCGACAAGCCAAATCTTGGCGCAACCTCCCGCCCTGACATCCCCGTCCCCCGCCAACGCCGTCAAATACCATTGATTTCAAGCGCTTTCCGCATAACGCTCTGGCAGCCTGGATTTTCGGCCTGAAATGCAGAAGGGCAAAAATACCCTGTCGGGTTTAGGGTATAAAAAGCGTATGTATAGGTAGCTCCTGATCAAGGTTTACCACGCAGCCGTGCCTCTGCCTTGCTCGGTGAGAGACAAATGCCGCGAATGCCGAAAGTCATTCTGTTGATTGAATCATCACGCGCCTCTGGGCGCGCGCTATTGCGCGGTATTGCGGACTATTCCCGCCACCACGGACCTTGGACCTTCTCCTGGGCTCCCGCCGGGATGGAAAAAGTGCAGCCGCTGCTCGAAACCGGCGATGCTGACGGAATCATTCTTCGTGACATGGAACAAGCGGAGGAAATAGCGGCGTATGGATTGCCAACCGTGGTTGTCGGGCACCGTAACACGGAAATTTCCGGCCTGGTCAACGTGGTGACGGATTCCAAATCTATCGGCCGGTTGGGGGCGGAGCATTTGGTGGGATGTGGTTTCAAACACTTCGCGTATTGCGGTTATGAAAAAACCACACTTGGAAACACGACATGGTCTGATGTCCGCCGCGAGTTTTTCTGCCATCGGGTCCGGGCCGCGGGTTTTGAAAATCCGCCGCAATTTGCCCTCTCGATGCAGGGCAAAGATTGGTCAAGAGACTGGCGGTTGCTTGCGAACTGGTTAAGGGCCCTGCCCAAACCCGTGGGCGTGATGGCTTGCAATGACGATTGCGGCCAACGGCTTATGGAAGTTTGCAAACTGGCTGGCCTGACGGTGCCAGACGAAGTCGGCGTGCTGGGGGTTGATAATGATGAAGTGGTTTGCGGCCTTACCAATCCCCCAATGTCGAGCATTGCCATCCATTTCGAGCGGGCGGGTTATGACGCCGCTAATGCTTTGAACGGGTTGATGCGGCGCTCTCGCAATGTTCCTTACCGCATCATCGCCGCCGTCGCGCACGTCGCGGCCCGGCGCTCCACTGATTTTGTCGCCACGGAGGACCTGCACCTGGCCAAAGCCCTGCAATTCATCCGCGACCAATCGCGCCGGCACTGTATTTCAGTGGACGAGGTCGCGGGCCGCTCCGGGTTGTCGCGGCGCATGCTCGAAAGCCGCTTCCGCAAGTTGCTGGGCCATTCGGTGATGGATGAAATCCGCCGCCTGCGCATCGATCAAATCGCCCAGTTGCTGGTGGAAACGGACTTGCCGGTGGCCCAAATCGCGGAGTTGCTGGGGTTTGCCGACCGGGGACATATTGCCCGATATTTCCGCGCCGGCAAAGGGATAAGCCCGCTCGCCTACCGCAAAACCTACGGTCCGGAACAAGTGAAAATCCCGTGTTCGGAAATTGGCGATTCTTTCCCGCAAAGTGGCGTTGTTTCCCCTCTGCACCAAAGCTAGACTCGAATACTAATACCAATCCAAATCCAAAAAATGCCAGCCCCTGCCAGTCATAAAAGCAAAGCCTTCACATTGATAGAACTTCTTGTGGTTATTGCGATTATAGCCATACTGGCCGCGTTGCTCCTGCCGGTTCTGGCGAACGCCAAAGAAAGGGCCAAACGCATCAACTGTGCCAGCAATCTGCGGCAATACGCGATTGCCTTGAGAATCTATGCCAACGATTTTGGCGACAAGCTTCCCGACACCTATTCGGCAGCAAATCCAACCCCTGCAAATTGGCTGTGGGATGTCCCGACCAACACGGCAAATTTACTGACTGAGAATGGCGCGGAACGCCATATCCTGTATGATCCGTCGTTCACCACGCAGGACAATGACGCTTTATGGAATTATCCGGGAAACCTGTTTATCCGTGTCACGGGTTATTCGGCCACGTATCCCGATATCACGGAGTATTATTCAGCCAGTTCGCATCTGATCATTTCCAATGTTAATTTCAGTTTTACCCAGTCACAGATAAGAATTAACAGCACCGGTGGGACGATTGGGGCGAATTCTCCTTCGGACCGGGTCCTGTTGTCTTGTGCCATCCTTTCAGCCAATGACCAGGCCAATCTGGCTGCCGATAGTTTCAGCGCGGTCAAAGGCGGTTCCCTCGTCGTCACGCACTCGACATCCCATCTGGCTGGACTCATTCCGGCGGGCGGCAATCTGGCCATGATGGACACTCATGTCCAATGGAACAATTTTCCAAAAAAACCAACTGGGGCAAATATTCGTTCTCAGAATCTGACAGCTTGTTATTTTTGGTGGTGACTTTCGAGAGCGGATTAAAATTAGAAAACAAAACAAACTATGATAACTAAAAATGTAAAAAAAGCATGTTGTCTGGCTGCCATTGGCCTGGCGCTTTGCGTGGTTCACAGCGCTTCAGCCCAGGATTCACACTGGAATGGCACCGCAAACAACACGGATTGGAACGTTGCCACCAACTGGAACCCTGTGGGAGTGCCGCCGCCGGGAAATCCAACAATTACCTTTACTGGTAATGTATGGCTTGATCCGTCGCCTGTTGACGGTGATACGGTTATTACGATCACGCCCGGAGATGTCGAAACACCCGGCGTCGGCAATTCAACCGAAGTCTATAATACAATATTTGGCCCGGAGTTCGGATGCACTTTAAACATTTACGGCACGTTGGAGTTTGACTGGACAATTGCGCCGTACCAACCGGATCCGACACCCGGTTTGCGCAGCCATATCAATATGTATGGGAACGCCTATATGTACACCACAGGCGCGTCTCTGAATCTTGGTTCGGGTTGGTGGCCTATCTGCGAAGGAACGTATGTCACAATGAATCTGTATAACAACGCCAATTATAGCAGTTTGGGAGGAGCTGGTTTGTGGTCTGGCGGTCATATAAATATCTATGACGACGCGACTTTTTTGGCGAACACTTATGTCAACCTGGACAACGGACAAGCCAACAATGACGGCACCACGGACTTCGTCCTCGGCGGCGGCACACTGATACTGCCTGAAGGTTTCGGCGCCACGGTTACCAACTGGGTGTCAAGAGGCATTGTCCGGGCCTATGGCAAAGGGTTGGACACGAATGATTTGATTGTGACCGATAATGGCACCAACACATCCGTGAGCGCCGTCCCTCTGGGCGGTGCTTTGGAACGCGTCTATTTAAAGCCATTGAATCGTCCCAGCGTGGCGGTCGGAACATTCCAACAAATAACGCTCGTCGGCGATTACCCCTCGGTCAGCGCGGTGCTCCTAAGCTCATCTGAACCCGGCCTGGATCCCACAAATTTCCCTGCGCCAGTTTACCAGTCGAGCAACCCCAATGTGGCCACGATAGATACCAACGGCATGGTGACCGCCATCAGTCCGGGCACCGCGACTTTCACGGCTGCGGTTGGGGCATTCACCAGCACCAACAGTGCTTCCATCACGGTATCACCTGTCGTTCCCAACCTCATCCACAGATACAGCTTTACATCTGACGCCAGCGACTCCGTCGGCACCGCAAACGGCGCGCTCAATGGCACCGCCACTGTCTCTGGAGGGCAACTTGTGCTGGACGGTACTCAAGGGTCTTCTGTGACACTCCCCGCCGGCATCCTGAGCGGCCTGGATGAAGTGACCATCGAGGCCTGGGCAACGTTCCCATCCACGAACGCCCCGTATGCCAATCTTTTCGCCTTTGGAAATCAGGACATTACCCCAGATGGGGAAAACTACATTACCTTTTCACCGCACACTGGCGCTTCGCCCCCGACTTTCCAAGCTAATTTCGGGCAGGGCGATCCCGGCAGTTCCGGCGAACGGGATGCCATTGCAACCGGAACGCTGGACTACGAAACCAACATGCAAATTGTTGCCGTCTTCCATCCCTTGGCCGGCTACGAAGCGGTTTATACCAATGGCGTGCTCGCTGCCTCCATTTCAATGTTCAACACCCTGATTGATCCGGTTGCCAATGCGGGACCGACCTATACGAACATCAATACGGGTGTCCCCGGAGGGAGCATTCTGGCTTACACGCTCGGCGCCGATCCGATCAATTACATCGGCGAATCCCTTTACGGTTCAGATCCGGGCTTGCTGGCAAATATTGATGAATTCCGCATTTATAGCACCGCGCTAACGCCGGCCCAGATCGCGGCCGATGATGCCCTCGGGCCGAACCAACTCATCGGTACATCCACCAATGTCTCTGTGTCTGCTTCTGTCTCAGGCGGCAACTTGGTTCTCTCCTGGCCGACTTCCTCTGCGCTGGTCAACTTGTTGTCCTCGTCCTCGCTCGGATCGGGTGCTTCGTGGACAACGGTCAGCCAGAAACTCACGGTGGTGGGAGGCAACTATCGAGTGACCATTCCGATTTCCGGCTCGGCGCAATTCTTCCGACTGGAACAATAACGGGAAGTCCTGGCCTTGCGCCCCGGACAGATGAGCTGCAACACATCGTCGCGTAGTGGTTTTATAAAACGCTCGCGACGATGTATTCATTGATAGTGCCGACGTGGGTTCTGATTTATAGATTTGTAAGGCTATTTCAATTGCGACGCCGCGGAAACAAGCATCAGGCTGAAACCGCACCAAGAGCAAGCATAGGAGCGACGGACTTTGAAGGAATTAGCACCAGGGCTTGTGGGTCCTACGGGTTGATCGTGAGGCGGAAAATTCGGCCGGATTTGTAATAACTTTCATTTCCTCCTAAAAAACTTCCGATACCAGTTCCGTAAAATGTTCCGTCGCGTGTCTGCATCAACGTATTGATTCCTTCATCGTCTTTCACCCCAGAAAATGAGTGCAAGACTTGAAATCCCCCATTTGGTTTTAATCGAAACAATGTGCCCTTGCCATAGAAACCACCCTGAGAAGTGAATCCATAGAAATTTCCATCCCGCCCAAGAATCAAGTCGCTCGGACGTTCCCCATTTCGCCCGCCAAACTGAACCAAAGTTTTCAGTTGCCCGGCTTTGGTGAGCCGAAATATCGTTCCATAGCCCGGTATGATCATGGGGCCATAATATGGATTATTTGTTACGCCATACCCGTTGCCGCCACATTGTGTTGAACCAAACAGATTGCCTGAATTGTCCATGGTCAAAGCATTCGGAACGAGACCGTTGGTGCCATTGAACACAAGCAACGTTATCAGTGATCGGTTTGGAAGAATCCTGAACACGGTGCCTGATCCGTTGCCAGTATAAATATCAAGCGTATTGGTGGGCAGGAGCCCCCCGTGGGTCGTGGTACCATACAGGCTACCATCGCTTCCCTCGATCAGCCTGCAGCTAGGGCGAGCGCCATTTGTGCGATCAAAAAACACCAACGTTTTGAGGATGCCGTTGGGATCAATGCTGAAAACAGTCCCCCACCCGCGAAGAATGTTTGGAACCCGGGCAAATCGGCTGTAATCCAGGCCGCCGTCAAAGGTAGTGCCGAAAACGGTGCCATCCTCCCTTCCCAACAAGCCGGCGATGGGGGTGCTCCCATTGGTTCCGTCAAAGGAAATGATCGTCGTAAGATTGCCGATTGATGTAAATCGAAATACCGTTCCCAAATGCTTTGGGCCGCCGCCAGCCGTCGTGCCATAAAGATCACCGTCTCTGCCCACAACTAGGCCAGCCCTTGGAGCATCTCCATTTGTCTGGTTAAACCTAAATAATGTCGTTAGCGATCCGTTTGTTGTGATTTTGAAAACGGTGCCCCAACCAAACCAGTGGAAACCATAATTCGCGGCGGGAACCGTGGTATCTCTTGTCGTGCCATACAAATTTCCATCGTTGCCTTCAATCAAGGTACCTTCCGGATTCGTTCCGTTCGTTCCACTGAATGTAAATATGGTCTTGATCGAAATTTCGCCGAGCGCGGCTGTTGCCAAAAAGCATCCACAACAGATAACTGAAAGCGCTGATTTAATCATGGTGATCCAGTGCCTAAAATTCCCGGCTTTTTCGTCATTGGCGGCGTTCGTAATCCCTTCTCTTCGGTTTACAATGCCTGGCGCGTTGGCCGGAAGAGGATTTCGTTCACATCCACATCTTCCGGTTGGCTGATGGCAAAAGCAACCGCCCGCGCGAACGAGTCAGCCGGAATCGCGATGTCCTTATAGAATTTGTTGACTCTTTCCGCAATGTCCGGCTCCGTGATGGTGTTGGGCAATTCGGTTGCCACCGCGCCCGGGGAGATGATCGTGGTGCGGAGATTGTAAGGCTTGAGTTCCTGACGCAATCCCTCGGACAACGCGCGCACCGCGTGTTTGGTCGCGCAATAAACCGCGCCGTCCGGCGTCACCTTGTGGCCAGCCACCGAGGAGACATTGATGATGTGACCGAATTTCTGCCGCTTCATGTGCTCCAGCGCGGCCGCGATGCCATACAGCACTCCCTTGATGTTCACGTCAATCATCCGGTCCCACTCATCCACTTTGAGGCGTTCGAGCGGCGAATGAGGCATCAGGCCGGCGTTGTTAATCATCACGTCAATCCGTCCGAACCGTTGTACGGCTGTATCTACCAATTTCTTTACGTCGCTGCGCTTCGTGACGTCGGTGGCGATGGCAATTGCCTGGCCACCTTTGGCGGTCAACTCGTCCGCCAGTGAGTTAAGACGCTCGACGCGCCGCGCGCCCAGAATAACAATTGCACCTTCGGCAGACAGAAGTCGGGCAGCCGCTTCACCCAATCCGCTGCTTGCCCCGGTGATCACGACAACTTTTTCTTTGATGTTATTGCTCATAACGTTTCTTTTATTGGATTGACGCGCCTGTTTCAGCGTCCAACAAGCTTTTGCAGATGTTCGGGATAGCGCGCTCCCTGCACGGCGATTTTTGACGCCGCGCGTTCCAGTTCACGCAGGTCTTCGGGCGAGAGCTGAACCGACGCCGCTCTGATGTTCTCTTGCAGGCGATGCAGCTTGGTTGTGCCGGGAATGGGAACGATCCACGGCTTCTGCGCCAGCAGCCAGGCCAGCGCAATCTGCGCGGGCATAGCCTTCTTCTGCTCCGCAAATCTTTTGATCACATCCACGAGGGCTTGATTCGCCTTCCGGTTTTCCTCGCTGAAACGCGGGACTTTGTTGCGAAAATCATCGCTGGTGAACCTGGTGTTCTCGTTGATCGCCCCGGTGAGGAAGCCCTTGCCCAACGGACTGAACGGAACGAATCCGATCCCCAATTCTTCCAAAGTTGGCAAGATTTCCATTTCCGGTTCCCGCCACCACAGCGAATATTCGCTCTGGAGCGCGGCTACCGGCAAGACAGCGTGCGCGCGGCGAATGCTTTGCACGCCGGCTTCGGACATCCCGAAATATTTCACTTTACCCTGCTGAACCAATTCCTTGACCGTTCCGGCCACGTCTTCGATGGGCACGTTTGGGTCAACGCGATGTTGGTATAGCAAATCAATTTTCTCGACGCGCAGGCGCTTGAGGGAGCCTTCAACGGCCTGCTTGATGTGATCGGGGCGGCTATTAAGCCCTGCCGCGCCGGGACGATTGTCGGCGCCGCTCAAATCAAATCCAAACTTCGTGGCGATGACCACTTTGCCTTTGAACGGCGCGAGCGCTTCGCCGACGAGTTCTTCGTTAGTGAACGGTCCATAAACTTCCGCCGTATCGAAGAACGTGATGCCGCGCTCAACGGCGGCGCGCAGCAGAGCCGTCATTTCCTTTTTGTCTTTGGGTGGGCCGTAGGAAAAACTCATTCCCATGCAGCCCAGGCCGATGGCGGACACTTCCAAATTGCTCTTTCCCAACTTGCGCATTTCCATATTAACTTCGTTTGTATTCATGCCTTAACCATACTTCAGTCTCGGAATCTGTCACTAGCAGAACGCGCCAATCTACTTGCCAAGCGCGCCAAACGGATGTTTTTGGGTTTTGAGCGGAGGCTGCGCTCGCACAAAGAGGGCGAAACGCACGTATTAATCAGAGACTCTTGACGTCGTCTCCTACGTCTGCCAAGCCGAGTTTCTGTTGGACAAGTGAATAGCCGGGGCACATGATTCGACAAACCTGATCGCCATTTATGAAAGCCGCCATTCTTGTCCAGTGGATCGTAACGTCCGTTGTGTCATTTTCAGCCATCCCTTCCATTTTGGCGCAAGGCGGCCCGCTCGGCCAATTCGACGGGAATGGCGACGTCGGCGCGCCGAAAATTTCGGGTTCGGCGACTTATAACCCGGCGGACCAGAGCTACACGTTGGCCGGCGGCGGCCGGAATATCTGGTCCACAAACGATGAATTTCAATTTCTTTGGAAACGGATGAAGGGCGATTTCATCGTGCGGGCGCGGGTGGAATTTGTCGGCGCGAGCGCCGAACCGCATCGCAAAATCGGATGGATGGCGCGTTCCAGCCTCGATTCCGACGCGACTTACGTGGACGCGGTCGAACACGGAGTGGGCCTGACGTCGCTTCAGTATCGCCAGTTTGCCGGAAGCAATACGATGGAATATGTCCTGCCCATCACGAATGCAGACATCATCCAATTTGAACGGCGCGGAACGAACTATATTTTTTCCGCGGCGCATTCGGGCGACACGTTTGTGAGCACAAATTTCTCCGATATCGTAATGCCGGACGAGGTGTTTTTGGGGCTGTTCCTGTGCGCGCATAATCCGGATGCCAAAGAAGAGGCTATATTTCACGACGTGGAAATCATCCGCCCGGCCAGACCGGATTTTGTTCCCTACCGGGATTACATCGGGAGTGTGCTGCATATTCTGGACGTGGAAAGCGGCGAAATGGAGACGGTCAATGGGTCGGCGGAGCCGTTCGAAGCGCCGAATTGGACACGCGACGGCAGCGCGCTGATTTACAACATCAGCGGGCGGTCGGGGGATTGGGGAAAGCTGGTCCGATTTGACCTTGCAACTAAAAAGGAAAGCATCATCGCGACGGACTTCGCGAACAGAAACAATAATGACCATGTGATATCCTTCGACGGGACGATGCTCGCGATCAGCGGGCAGGGCGCGGGCACGGGTGGACAGTCCTGCATTTTCACCGTGCCGCTCGGCGGGGGAACGCCAAAGCGAATCACGACGGCGACGCCTTCGTACGCGCACGGATGGTCGCCGGACGGGAAATTCCTGGTCTTCACGGGAGGTCGAAACGGCAAGTTCGACATTTACAAAATACCGGCGGTGGGCGGCGAGGAGATTCGATTGACCGATTCCAACGGGCTGAACGACGGGCCGGAATATTCGCCGGACGGGAAGTATATTTATTTCAATTCCAGCCGCACGGGAAAGATGCAACTCTGGCAAATGAAACCGGACGGAACGGAACAGGAGCAGGTGACGCACGACGAGTTCAACGACTGGTTTCCGCATATTTCGCCTGACGGCAAATGGATAGTATTCATCAGTTTTCCGCCGGACATAGATCCGACGACACATCCTTATTACAAGGAATGTTATCTCCGGCTGATGCCGGTGGAAGGCGGCGAGGCGAAGGTGATAGCCTATATTTATGGCGGGCAAGGTTCGATGAATGTGGGGTCATGGTCGCCGGACAGCAAGCGGATCGCGTTTGTGAGCAACACGGACATGAGCGGGCGCTAAATTCCAGGCGAAACGGGGACGAAATTGGCAGCGTCATCGGCGCTCCCGCTGCCTTTATGACGGCGCGCCGTGCAGGCCGATCTCATTTAATTGCCCTCCAAGACAACCGCAGGCCCTCGAGGGTCAAGTCCGGCTCGACGGCGGAGATTTCCGGCAACCGCGAAGCGATCAGTTTTGCATAACCGCCGGTGGCGAGCACCGGCAGTTTTTTCACGCGCAATTCCTGTTTCAATTCGCCGATCAACCCGCGTATCAAACCGCGATAGCCGTGGACGGCGCCGACGAGCATGGCCTGGACCGTGCTCTTGCCGACCACGGTCCCCGGCTCGACGATTTTAATCCTAGGCAGCAAGGCGGTCTTTTCGTGCAGATAATCGGTCATCGCCGCGAGGCCCGGCGCAATAATGCCGCCGGCGTAATTTCCCGCGGGGTTCACCACGTCGAAGGTCACCGCCGTTCCGAAGTCCACCACCACCACGGGCGCGCCAAAATGGAATCTGGCCGCGACGGCATTGGCCAGGCGGTCTGGACCAATGGAACGCGGATGGGGATACTCGATGCCCACACCGCGCAGGGTTTTGGGCGATAATTCCAGAACGTCCAGCTTCCAGAGCGCGTGAACGGCCCGGCGGACGAGGGGTGTGGCGCGGGGCACCACGCTGCACAAAATCGCGCCGTCAATTTTTTTTGCGCCGGCAAATTTTTTCACACGGGCGGCGGCCTTTCCGGCGAACCATTCGCGGGTGGGCAGATTGGATTGACGGACGACGCGTTCGTTGTCCGCGAGGCCGAGGTGGGTGTTGGTATTGCCGATGTCGAAGAGGAGAATCATTTTTCAACAGTGACGTCGCCGCCAAAAATCGGTTCCAACTGTCCATACTCGGTTCGCAACAGCAGCGCGCCGCCATCATCCAACGATTCAGCGCGGCCCCGGATTTTCCGGTCGCCGATTTGGACGGCGACATTGTTGCCGATGGTGGCGCAGTGCTCCTCCCACTCATCGGCAATGTCCGAAAATTTTCCGGCGCAAACATCCGAATAAGCGGAGTCCAACTCGCGGAGAATTGCCGTGGCCAGCGCGGGGCGCGAGACCGGCGCGCCGGTTTCAATTCTCAGGGAAGTCGCCAGTTTTTTCAGCTCCGGGGGGAACTCGGCGGCGGTCAGATTCACATCAATTCCAATGCCGAGAATGGCGTAGCGGACCTGGTCCAGTTCCGCGCTCATTTCGGTCAAGATGCCGGCGACTTTTTTCCCGGCGACTAGGACGTCATTGGGCCATTTGATTTCCGGGTTCAATCCGGTTTCCGACGCGATGGCGCGGCGAAGGGCGACGGCCGAAGCGACGGTCAATTGGGTGGTTTCCTGCGGACGCAAATTTGGCCGGAGCAGGATGGAGAACCACAGTCCTCTCCGGGCTGGCGAGAGCCATTTGCGGCCAAGCCGCCCGCGTCCGCGCGTCTGCGATTCGGCGAAGACGGCCGTGCCTTCGCGCACGCCGTCGCGGGCCAGTTTTTCGACGACGTCATTCGTGGAAGTCGTCTGCTCAAACACGCGGATGTCGCGCCCAATGATTTTGGTTTTGCCGAGGCGGGCCAGTAAATCGTCGGCATGGAGGGCGTCCGGTTCGCCGACGAGGCGATAGCCGAAATGAGGGCCGGCCTCGATTTGATAACCCAGGGCGCGCAATTCCTCGATGCGGGACCAGACGGCGGCGCGGCTGATGCGCAACTGGCCGGCCAGCTCGGCGCCGGAAACGCCATCGAAGTTTTCGCGCAAAGCAGAGAGAATTTTCGCGTCCGGTGTCATTCGAAATCCAGTCCAATGTCCATGGCCGGCGCCGAATGAGTGAGCGCGCCCACGGAAATAAAATCCACGCCCGTGCGGGCGATGGCGCGGACGTTTTTCAAATTCACACCGCCGCTGGCTTCGGTCCGGGCGCGGCCCCTGATGATTTTCACCGCCAGGCGGAGCCGTTTCAGGTCCATGTTGTCGAGCAGAATGATGTCCGCGCCGGCATCGGCCGCGTGCGTGACCTGCGCGAGGTTGTCCGCTTCGACTTCGATCTTCAATTTTGGATATTCTGATCGGGCGCGCCGGATGGCCGCGGCGATCGCGTTGGGTTTTTCAGGCCGCAGGGCGGCCAGGTGATTGTCCTTGATTAAAATCATGTCGAAAAGGCCGAAGCGATGATTTTTGGCGCCGCCGCAGGCCACGGCATATTTTTCAAACCGGCGCCAACCGGGAGTGGTTTTGCGGGTATCAAGAATTCTTGTTTTGGCGGGGTGAACCTCGCGTACAAACCGCGCGGCGAGAGTGGCGATTCCTGAAAGACGCTGGACAAAATTCAGGGCAACACGTTCACCGCTCAAGATAGCGCGGGCGGGGCCGGAAATTTTGAGCAAAATTGCGCCGGCGGCAACGCGTTGACCGTCGGCGGCCATTTTTTCAATCCTAATTTTCGGGGACAGTTCGCGAAAGGCGGCCTGGGCAAAATCAATTCCGGCCACGACAAGCGGTTCGCGGGCGCGCATGACGGCGCGGGCCGACAGACGGGGCGGGACAATGGCGCGGGTGGTGGCGTCCCCGCGGCCGATGTCCTCGGCCAGGGCCTTTTTGACGGCCGCGCGGATTTCAACGGCGGACAATTTCACGTCGCAAGGATGACGACGATTGAAAAGGCGGAAAAGGAAATTTTGTCGAGGGTTTGGTCGTACGCCTGGTTGCCAACGCCGAATTGATTACGCGCCCACTCCCCGGGTGTGAAGAAGGCTGTTGAAACGACTGCGCCCCCAGCCGATTCGTCCTTAAAGATTGGAGGTTTTGGTTTTATGGCCCGCGATCCTGGCGTGGGCAGCCGGTGACACGGCCGACTTCGCCACCTGGGTGGTCTCCTTCAAAGTGGCCTCATGCACTTTGGCAATATAGGACGGTTCGGTTCTATTGTTGTAAATCAAAACGGCGATGAACACGGCGGCAGCCACGAAGGCCAAGCCAATCAATCCCTTAATCGTTTGCATAAAACATACTCCACAGTTTTTGACAGAGCGGGCGGCAGAAGTGTTCGAATTACGCCCGGCGCTCTTTGATTGCCGCCAAGAGGCAGGCAATCACCTCCGCCTTCGGCCTGGCGCCGATGTTCCCCTGGCCGTGGACGCGGACGGACACGTTTCCGGCCTCGAGGTCGCGCGCGCCGACGACGAGCATGGTATGGACTTTGGCGGTTTCGGCGTCCTGGATCTTGCCATTGATCTTGTTCGAGGAATAGTCGCCCTCCGCGCGCACGAAATTCGCGCGCAATTCATTCACGATTTGATTGGCGTAATTGACCAGCGGTTCCTCCGGGCCAATGGTCAGCACGCGGACCTGTTCGGGCGCGAGCCACAGGGGAAAATTCCCGGCGTAATGCTCGATGAGAAAGCCGATGAAACGCTCGTGGGTGCCGAGCGGCGCTCGATGGATGCACAACGGCGTCTTGTCCGTGTTGTCGCGGTCGCGGTAGGTAAGGCCGAAGCGCGCGGGCACGGCGAAATCCACCTGATTGGTTGCGAGCGTGAATTCGCGGCCGATGACGCTCCAGACCTGGACGTCAATTTTCGGACCATAAAACGCCGCCTCGTTCGGCACCTCGACGAAGGGAATTCTCGAATCAACCAGGACTTTGCGGACCAAATCTTCCGTCTGCTTCCACAATTCCGGTTCGTTGACGAACTTGGCGTTATCGCCGGTGAGGCGGGACGGGTCGTGGGTGCTGAAACGCATGACGTATTTTTCGATGCCGAAAATCTTGAAATATTTCAAGTACATCTCGTTCACCGCATTGAATTCGGCGGCGAACTGGTCGGGGGTGCAATAGATGTGCGCGTCGTTCATGTTGAGCGAGCGCACCCGCATGAGGCCGAACAACTCGCCCGATTGCTCGTAACGGTAGCAGGTGCCGTATTCGGCCAGGCGCAGGGGCAAATCGCGGTAACTGCGCGGCTCCGCCGCAAAAATGCGATGATGATGCGGGCAGTTCATCGCTTTGAGGTAATATTTTTCCACCTCGGAATCGGGTGCTGCCCCCTTTTCCTTCAATTCCATTGGCGGAAACATTGACTCCGCGTAAAGAATCGGCAAATGCCCGCTGGTTAGATACATTTTTTCTTTCGCGATGTGCGGCGTTTTCACGCGCACATAACCGGCGGCGAATTCGGTTTCCTTGGCGAGCTTTTCCAGTTCCTCGACAATCGCGGTTCCTTTGGGCAACCAGAGGGGCAATCCGGGGCCGACGAATTCGGCATCAATCGCGAACAAGCCCATTTCCGCGCCGATCTTGCGATGATCGCGGCGTTTGGCCTCTTCGAGCATCTTGAAATACTCGTCCAACTGGGTCTTATTCTTGAAGGCCGTGCCGTAGATGCGCTGGAGTTGGGGATTGCGCTCATCGCCCTTGTAATACGCGCTGGCGACGCTGGTGAGTTTGAACGCGCCGATGTTCCCGGTGCGCATCACGTGCGGCCCGGCACACAGGTCAATGAAATCGCCATTTTGGTAATACGAAATCGGTTCGCCTTCGGGAATCGCTTCGAGGTTGCCGAGTTTGAATTTGCTGGGATTACCCGGACGCTCGGCCAAGCCGCCGAGGCGGCCGCTTTCGGAATCCGTGACGGCCTGCTCGCGCGTGACGACGATTTTCTCAAACGGATGGTTGGCCTTGATTTCCTTCTTCATCTCGGCCTCGATTTTTTCGAAATCCTCCGGCGAGATGCGGTGCTTCAGGTCCACATCATAATAAAATCCGTTTTCGACCGGCGGGCCGGCGGCAAACTGGGCATCCGGCCACAGCCGCAAAATGGCGGTGGCCATGACATGGGCGCACGAGTGGCGGAGGCGCTCCAACTCGCTCATCTTCCCGCGATCATCCAAAGTCTTGCGTTCGGTTTGCATGGGATTGTTTTAACGTAAAGACGGGAAGAGATAAAGGCCGCAAAGGAATTGGCATTCTTTCTCCGCGCGACGTCTTTTTCCTGGGGATCATGAAAGAACGGCCGTCTCACCGCTTGGCAGGGACTGATTCTTCAATGGCGCGGGAATAAAAAGTCTGTCCCACCCGGTCAATATGCTCGCGCAATGGCTGGTGGCGGATGGCGTCGTAAGCCTGCACGTCGAAGGTGTAGGGCAGCGGCAACTCATCCAATTCGCCGGCAATTGCGGCGAGCGCTGAAAGAGGAACGCTTCCCCAAAGCGCCAGATCAATGTCCGAATGGGGCTGAAAATTCCCTTTGGCGCGTGAGCCGAAGATTTTTACTTCCGCCACTTCATCATGGCGGCGCAATACTTCACGAATCAATTCCTGTTCAGAATCGGTCAATCCAAAACGGTTCATGCGGCGCTCCTCTTTTTAAAAATCACAGTCAGTAGGATAAAGGCCTTTTGTCAAATCAGCCATTTCAAAATCAAGGGCCCGACCTGCTCCCGGCGTTGAATTCATTTCGCCGACTTCCCATTGCCCACAAGCCACCCAACCCGCACAGCAGGAGCGCGGTAACGGCGACGGCGCCGCTATTGGGGAAGCCCGGCAGGAATTGCAACGAGAGGGCGCCGACCGCCGGTCCGAGGCAGTTGCCGATTCCAATGGCCGCTTCATGAATTCCACCGTGCTCGCCCTTGGCGTCACCGGCGTCCATCGAATAAAACAGTGAGGAATAGTAAATCAGGCCGATGGCCACGCCGAAAAAGATTTGGGCGACGATGAGGACGAGCAGGTTGGGCGAGAGGAGAATGGCGGCAAAGGACACGATGAGGGCGGCAAACGCGGCGACCAACCAACCGAAGCGGTAATGCCAATCGGTCCAGTGCCACAGGGCCGCGAAGGCGCCGACCCGGACAAAGCACCAGAGGGTGCAGATGAAACCCACGGACATGGGCGACAGATGAAATTTAGCCGCGATGCCGGGCATCGCGGCGATGAGGGTGTTGATGGCGATATAAGCGAAGGGATTGGCCAGCCAGGCCATCCGCAAAAACGCACGGGCGCGCGGCGACGCGGGGCGATGAGGTTCAGGCGGCGCGGACGGCCCCGGGAGGGCATTCACCGCCTGGCGCGCCATCTCGGTGGCCTCTCGTTGCAGCCAGAACACCAGCGCCAATTGGCCGAAGACGAGCGCCAGCGGCAGGGTGAAAATAATTTTGTATCCAAACGTTTCAATGAGAGTGCCGCCCACGAAATAAGAACCGGCGTTGGCGACGGCCCAAACCACATTGTAAATGCCGACGGCGCGCGGCAAATCGGCGGCCGATTCGCCATCGCTCACGAGGGCTTCGAGCGTGGGCCAGATGAAACACATGCCCAGGGTGACGCCGCAAGCGGCGAGGATTTTTCCCGCCGGAGAATCCAGGAGCCAACAGGCTGCCAGGCCGGCGGCCATAACGGTGAAGCCGACTTTCAGCGTAAAAAAGTAACCCTGGCGCTGAGCGACCCTTCCGCCCCAGCCGGCGGCCACGCTGTAAATCAATCCGAGCGCCGCGGCGAGGGCGAAATTCCGCTTGTCGCCGAAACCGAATTGGCGCTGCATTAAAAAATACAGGTAATTGAAAAAGAGCACCGTCGCGAAAGAATTCACGCCCTCGAGGGTGTAGCAGGAAAACCTGATTATTTTGCGCGGGGTCATTTCCAGGCCGAAATTTCTTCGATGGCCCTGTGGCAATACCATTTCACTGCGGGCGACATCGGCGGCCGCAGCATTTCCAAATCCCCGGCTGAACACCAACGGATGTCATAATGCTCGGCGGCGGCGCATTTCGCCAAAGCGGAATTTTTCGGGCGCGCCCAATAAATCATGCCGATATGCTCATGCGTATCAGAGATGCGATGGATGTCCAGAAAGCGCGGCGCGATGAGGGCCCGGGTCCCCGGCGAAGTGGTGGGCGGGCGTTCGCCGAGAAGTTCCACCTCAAAACCGCATTCCTCCCGTGCTTCGCGGAGCGCAGCCTGTTCCGGGTCCTCGTCCAATTCGATATGGCCGCCCAACGGCAGCCATTGGTCCAGCTTGCGGTGATGGACGAGCAGAATTTTTTCGTCGTGAACGACAAAAATCGCGACGGTGAAATCAATTTTTTCGTGGATGTGCGCCATGTTGCCGGAAAGTCCTTCCGTTTAATCAAGCTTTCCATCCAGCTTTATCGCCTTGCCGGGCTTGATTTCAAGTTTTTTCACCACGCCGTCATAACGGACCGACGCCGCGCCGCCGAAGGCGCTGCGAATGGCCGCAGAAACCAATTTTCCCTTTCTCCATACTTCGTCCACGGTAAAGCCACCGCGCGCGCGCAATCCTTTTACGGAACCGTCCGGCCATTGCGAGGGAAGGGCCGGCAGCAAATCCAGTATGCCGTCCTGGCTTTGCAGCAGCATTTCACAGATGGCGGCGGTAATGCCAAAGTTGCCGTCAATTTGCATGGGCGGATGAAATCCAAAAAGATTCGGGCAGGTGAAATACTGGCCGGCGGCGGGGTCGCGCAAGGCAAACATGTCCTGCACCATTTGATGGGCGTCTTCGGGGTCGCGCAAGCGCGCGTAAAGGGCGGCCCTCCAGGCAAGCGACCATTCGCGGACGTCGCCCGTGATGCCGCGAGCGTCGAGCGAAACCTTGGCCGCCTTCGCGAGCGCCGGAGTCCGGTCCACGCTGATTTGGTGGCCCGGGTAGAGGGCAAACAAATGGGAGGTATGCCGATGATGATCATTGGGGGTGTCCAACTCCGGATGCGTGGGGTCGTGCAATTCGCGCATCCATTCGAGCAATTGCCCCCAACTGCCGATTCCGGGCGCCGCCAGGTGGTCGCGCATGGCGGCGACGGTATCGCGGTAATTCCTGTCCACGCCCTGCACGTCGCAGGCGTGAACGTAATTGTCAAACAAATCCCAGACGATTTCCTGATTGTAGCTGACGCCGTCCTGGACGGGGCCGTGCTCGGGGGACCATCCGTTCGGCACGACGAGTTGGCCGTCCGGCAGCGTCTTCAAATGGTCCTGCCAAAATTCGCAGGTCTCCTTCATTATCGGATACGCCATGGTGCGCAAAAAATTGGTGTCACGGGTAAAGGCGAAATGCTCCCAGAAGTGCTGGCAATACCAGGCATTCGCCGTTTTGTCCCATTTCCATCCCATCCCGCCGTAAATGTTGTGCGAGGTGCGGATGGCGAAACCGCGCGTGGACATTTGATTGGAAGTGGTCCTCCATTCCGGTGATTGGTCGGTTGCCCGGCGCCAGGCGGGAAGCTGGCTGTCCACCAGATCAAAAAATGGCAACTGGCATTGGGAGAGATTCGCGACCTCGGCCGGCCAGTAATTCATCTCGACATTGATATTTGCATGATAATCGGAATTCCACGGCGGCTTATTGGAATCGTTCCACAGTCCCTGCAAGTTGGCGGGCAAACCTCCGGGACGCGAACAGGAGATCATCAGGTAACGGCCATATTGGAACAACAACGCCTCGAGTTCCGGGTCCACGGTAATACCCGCCGCGATTTTGCGCCGGTCGGTCGGCATGGCCCTCTGTGCCGCCGAGGACCGCCCGAAATTCACCGCCACGCGGTTGAACAGCGATTGAAAATCCCATACGTGTTCCAATCTCAATTCGTAATAACCTTTTTGCGAGGCCGTCCGCAAAGTCGCCGTCAGTCTCGTGTGAGGATCGTTGCCGCGGAAATGCGCCGCGGCGTCCATGGCGATAATCCGTTCCTGCCGCCACCAGCAAGGTGAACGCGTCGCAACCTTTGAAATCCAGGGACGAGCCATTCGCGGCCACCGAACCGCCGTCCGGCAAGATCATCATCCGGCATTCGTACTTCAGACCGTTCGTCAGGCTCCCGGCAAACGCCAGTTCATTCGCTAAAGCAATCGTTCCGGCGCCATGTGAATCCTTCAATTCGATGCTGCCGGAATAGTTGCCGGGCTTATTGGCGGAAAAGCGGACGACCATGACGCCAGCGGGATGGCTGCAGAAAAATTCGCGCGCGAATTTTACTCCATTGGCGGTATAACGAACGTGCGCCAGCGAATCAGAGATGTCCAAATCGCGTTGATAGTTGGAAACGTTGTTCTGCCCCTGAAGACGGATGAGGAGGTCGCCGAGATATTGATATGCCCCCATGGTATCGTTTTCGCCCGATGGATTTTCATCGCCCGTCCACAAACTGTCTTCATCCAGGACGATCCGCTCGGTTTCCGGGCCGCCCAGGATTAGTCCGCCGATCCGCCCGTTGCCCACGGGCAGGCCCTCGGTGATGGGGTCCTTCGCCGGCTGTTGATACCACAAGACCAGATCATCAGCCATCGCGTTGCCCAGGCAGAGAAATCCGGCGAATAAAATGAGCGCGGTTTTTGAAAACATGATTTTAGTGCGGCTTCTGAATTTCCCCGATCCAATCATTCCCCGGCCGCGCATACGGGCGGAAGATTTCGGTGTAGCCTTCGCGGTCGTTGTAATAAAGGGCGCGGTGCAGGCCGAGCGTGACCGGCGTCCGGCGAATCCACCAGGCTGGCCGAATCGCTCGCGCTCATCTGGAACAGCACGCGCATTTCAAATTCCGCTCAACGTCTTCCGCCCGAGGAAACGGTTCACGTTGTTGTAGGTGTCGCAGGTGGCGATGACGTGAATGCCGTGGGCCGGGCCGTCGCTGATGAGGTTTTGCAAAACGGCGGCGGGATTGGGCGCGCCGGAATCGCCGGAGGAAAAGCTGAATTCGTCCTCCTGCCGGAGTTTTTTGAAATTTTGCAATCCGTGGATCAGCACGAAAGATTTCCGGCGCCCGACGATTCATCGGCGCGCGCTTTTCAATTCGTCCAGCCAGTCCGGTCATGATTTCGGCCAGATTGCTGTTGCTGGCATGGATGATTTCGTGCGGGAAGGCCTGGATGATCGCGTTCCAGAAATTCGCGCTCGGAAAATCCGGGCGGCGTCGCTGTCAAGCACGACGAAAGCGCCGCGCCTTTCGGATATTGCGCCGCCAGCGAAACGAGCGCGACGGCCAGAATCGTCAATGACGCGCTCCTCGCTTTGGCCGACAATCAACAGATTGCTGCCGCTCTGCCGTTGGAAAACCGCCTCGGTCGGGCCTTTGATGGAATTGGGCGCGCCCAGCCAGACGCGCGCCTGCGCGGGCGCCGGTTTGGCCGGGGGAGTTTGCAGCAGCGCGCGCAAAAGCAGATTTTCCCGCACGTCCGCCGGCGCGTTGCCTTCGAACACAAACGGCCCGGGAAATTTTGTCGTCGTCGGCGCGCTCGCGGATTTTGGCGAGATAACCGTCGCGCACTTCTTCCGGCAGCCAGACGGCTTGAAACGGGCTGTTGCCTTCAATCGCGCCCGGCCGCGTCGTTGTAAATGCCTTCGCCGGGGCGCGAAAGCAGTCGCGGCGCGGGATTGTCCTGGTCCATGATGAGATAGGCGTCGGCCTCGTTGCATTGGAGCGCGATGCGGATGACCATCTGGCCGATGGTCGCGCGCGCCAGCGTGTAAGCGCCGCCGAGCGTTTGCGAGCCGAGCAGCACGTGGATGCCAAACGCGCGGCCCTGCCGGACGATGCGGTCGAGCAGCACCGCCGCGCCCTGCGAGACGCGGTCTTCCTCGGTGAAAAATTCCTGGAACTCGTCAATCATCAGCAGCGAGCGGGGCATGGCTTCCCTGCCGCCGGCGCGTTTGTAACCGGCCAGGTCCTGCACGCCGAGTTGCCGGAACAAATCGCCGCGCCGGCGCAATTCATCGTCCACGCGCTGCAAGCACGCTCAAGCCGAAGGCGCGGTCGCTTTCGATGGCCACGACTTTCGCGTGCGGCAGCCGGCGGGTGGCGTAGCATTTGAACTCGACGCCTTTTTTGAAGTCCACGAGATAAAACTCGACCTGGTCCGGGCTGCACCACAAGCGCGAGGTTGGTGATGATGATGTGGAACAGCGTGGATTTGCCGGAACCGGTTTTGCCGGCGATGAGGGCATGCTGGCGCGTGCCTTTGCCGATTTCGAGATACTGCAATTTCGTCGCGCCGGAGCGGCCGATCGGCACGCGCAATTCCTCGGTGGTCTCCTCGCTCCAAATCCTGCCGTTGGCGGGCGCGACCTGTTCGAAGGGCACTTCGACGCGCGTGGAATTCTTGCTGCTCTCGCCGACATCATGCAGAAATTGCGTGGCAAATTCCGGCGGGGGCGGCGGAATCGAGGAGCGATTTGCGCGCCCGTGCTCGCGCCAGTTGGCCGGTTGAAAATTTTTCTCGCCGCGGATGAAGCGCACGGATTTTTCCGCAGTTCGTCCGGAACAAAATCTTTGGGCGGGGCGTTGCGCTGGTCCCAGTGGATGAGCGTATAAACGCCGCAGCGCGCGCCGTTGGCGGCGATGTTGCGCAGCCGCCTCGCGGCGGTGTCGCTGAAATTCACCGGGAACGAGGCGATGACGAGGAAATGATATTTTTCGGCGATGCTGCCGGCCTGCGCGTTGTATTCGGCGATGGTCGCGTATTCGTTGCGCAAATACATCTGGATGACCTTTTCCATGTGCTCGTTCAATTCGGCGAGCTTTTCCTCGAACTGCGCGGTCTGCGTCCAGATGCGGCTGTTGATGTAGCTTTCCTCGTAATCGGCCAGGTGCATCAGCGCGGCGAAATTCTGGCCGAGGCCCGACCGGGTCAAAAATGGTGAAGCTCACTTTGCCCGGCGGCGTGGTGGACAAGCAGGCGGAAAATGATGTTGTTGATGGCGGCGACCGCCTCGGCCTCGCCGCCCTTGTTCGTTTCAAAAAGAATCGAGCCTTCCAGCGGATAAGCCAGCGTCAGGGGCACGGAAATCACCGGCCCGGGCAGCGCCAGCCGCTTGTCCTTGGGCAACATTTCCGCGAATTTCGCCAACTCGACCTCCAAACGCCCGAATTTCGCGGCGTTTCTGAACTCCCGCGGCGGAGTCCAGTCCTTCCACGCGGCGGAGTCCCATGCGGGAAAAGTCTTGTCCGCTTCGGCATTCGCGGCTTGGATTTTTTCGTAGATGGACCGGATGGAGTTGTTCCAGTCCGTTTCGAGCGCCTGCCAGCCGGACTGGAAGTCCGCCTCCAGCCTGGCCATGTTGGCGGCTTGCGCCTCGAAGAACCTGCGAGCTTCGTCGTTGGATTGCTCGCGGATGCGGTGGAGATTTTCGGCGCGCATTTTTTCCAGTTGCTCGAACCGGGCGCGATGTTTTTTCTCGTTTTTTTGAATGATTTTGGCGGCGCGCACATCCACTTCGATCGCGCTTTGCGCGGTGCGGGCGCGGCGGGTGGCCTGGCGCCATTCGAGGTTGATATTGTTGATGGCCGTATCAAATTCGGATTTTATTCGCGCCTGTTCCTTCTGGTAATGCAGTTCGGCTTTTTGCGCCGCGGTGTCCAGGAACCGCCCGGTCCGGACCAGGTTGCCGGCGATGGCGACGGCGGCGGGCCTGAGGCGGCTGCCGCCGAGAAAATGGACAATCAAAATGACCCCAAACGCCGCCGCCGCGCCGATGACCGCCGGTTGCGGGACGGCGCCGGCGCCCTTGACTCCAAAATGTTGAAGGGCCGCAACCGTAGCGGCAAAACCCAGAAGCAGCAAACCCCAGAGCCAGAGCGGAAGAAACCGAAAAATCACCGGCAACAGATTTTTTTTGAACTGCGTCAAATCGGCTCCCAATCGTTTTTCGAGATCCTCGAACCGGGCGAACAATATGTTTTCGTCCGGCGACAGGTCCGGGTCTGGCCATTCCCGTTTTGGCGAGAGCAGGCGGCGAAAGCCTCCGTAGCCACGGAAGGCGCCATGGACGGATTGGGTGAGGACATTCAGGCGCCCGGCGGCGTCGGCGGTCTTTTGCCGGAAGGCTTCCACGGTCGCGCCGGCTTCGGCCAGGGCGTCGTCGCGGATTTGTTCGGCTTCGCGGGTTTTGGCCCGGACCCTTTCCTTTAACTGGCCGCTGCGCGTGCCGATTTGCTCGGTCAATTCCCTGCGGACAGCGGCCTGGGCGCGCGAAATCCGGGCCTTGCGATGGTCGGCGGCGGCTTGAAGCCGGGCCTTGGCCTCGGCAAAGCGGGAGTCTTCGTCCACCGCGTTTTCGGCGAGCTTTCTGCTTCGCTCGACGGCGGCGTCATCGGCCAATTTGGCGGCGGCGGCGGTGCGCGCATTGAAATCGGCGTTCAGCTTTTCTTCGCGCGCGGCGAAATCGCGGGCGGCATTTTTCAAAGCCTCCAGCAGGGCGAGCGTTTCGCTGACTCCGGGATGGGTGTTCACGATGTTTGCTGGCAAAGGAAACTAAACGAAAACGGGCGGGGAAGCGAGAGTGAAGGTTACTCGCAATCACTCCTGATTTTCTTCAACAATTCGTCCAGTTTTTCGACGACGCTCACGGCCTTGTCCACGCTGATAAAAAGCTCCTGCAAATATCTGCGCTCAAATTCCGCGCTTTTTTCGTCACGCCAATAATTTTTTGTATCCTGCCATTTGAGGGAGAGTTCCTTGGCGGCGGCGAGGAGTTTGCTTTTGCTGGCAATCGCGCTCATGAGGGTTTCTCCCGGAGGCTGGAGGCCGCAACGCCGGTGTAGGCGTCGAGCGTCTGGATGATTTGGGTGAGCAACGCCACGGCGGCGGGAACGTCGGCGGTCAGGAAGCCGTGCAACTGTTCAATTTCCTTGAGGAGCGGGGCGGAGCGGTTGTCCAATTCGCGGTCCCAGTGTCTGAGCATTTTCAACTTATCCTCGGCGTCCTGGACGGACTGCCTGGCGCGGCGGACGACCATTTGCAGGAGGGAGGTGGTTTCCTGAAAAGCCGACAGGCGGGCGGTGAACAGTTCCTGCTGGGCCTCCTCCAGCTTTTTGTTGCGGGCGCGCAATTGGCCCTCCCAAAAATGCCGCTGCTCGTTTTGCAGCCACAACCGTGTGCGAACGACTTCGCCGGACACCTCCTCGAGGGCGGGACGCGCCTGGCTGGTGAAGACAATCAGCGCGGCGCGAAACAACTCGATTGCTTCGACGGACGTGATTTGGGCCTGGGTCGCCATGGTTATTGATTTCCCCGGTTCATCGTTGCCGCAAATAATCTTCGATGCGCTGGGCTTTGCGCAGGAGATAGGGGGTGTGTTCCTTGGACACTTCGATGAATTTCTTCAGCGCTTTCATCGCCGTTTTGAATTCCTCCGAAAATTTCTCGTGTTCCTGGTCCTGCCAGGTGTCGGACAGCGAGCCGAAGCGCGCCTGCAGGAGAATGAGCCGGTTTTCGAGGTCGGTGTTGAACCGCTGCAATTCGTCGGCGAACCGCCGGACTTTCTCCGGGTCCATGATTGCTTGTGCCATATCAGCCTTTCATTTGCTTTGATTCCATCATCATCAATCGCCTGACGAGACGCTACCACAAATCGCGCGGCGAGGGAAATGCCGGGGGCGGGGGGGGAGCAGTAAATTCTTTACAGTTTCGGGCCAAATGGCAAGTTATGCTTGTGTTGACTGACCGAGAAATGAGGATCCAGCCGGCGGCACCGGATGTATCGGCCCGAATGGAGACTGAATTGGAAAGGCAGGCGGGCGGCGCCCTGTTGCGCTCACAGGAATTTCTGCTGGGCGAGCGAAAGCCGGGAGGCTACTGGAACGGCGAGTTGATGGTGGATTCCACGCTGGTTTCGGACATGGTGTTGTATCACCACTGGGACCGAAGCGTGGACAAGGACTGGCAGCGCAAGGCGGTTGCCCACATTTTCGCGATGCAATTGCCCGACGGCGGCTGGAACATTTATTACGGGGGCCCGTCGGAAATCAACGCCACGATCAAGGCCTACCTGGCGCTCAAACTTGCCGGCGTGCGCGCGACCGACCCGCGGATGTTGCGGGCGCGGCAGACGGCGTTGAATCTGGGCGGGGTGCCGCGGATGAATACGTTTTCCAAATTGTATCTGGCGTTGCTCGGCCTGTTCCCGTGGGAATTTGTGCCGACGATTCCGTGCGAAACGATGCTGTTGGGCAAATGGTTTCACGTGAATTTCTGGGACATGAGCAACTGGTCGCGCGGGATGCTGGTCCCGCTGGCGATCATCAACCATTTCAAGCCCACGCGGCCCGTGCCGGTGAACCTGGACGAGCTGTATCCGGAAGGCGTCAATGAGCGCGAACTGGCGCTGGCGCCCGACCCGGAAAAAATTTCGTGGCGGAATTTTTTTCTCTGGCTCGACCGCCTGCACAAATTTGCCGAATGGTTCGCCGAACATAAAATCCATCCCTTCCGCGGGATGGCGCTGAAGAAATGCGAGCGCTGGATGCTCGAACGGTTCGAAGGTTCCGACGGCTTGGCGGCGATTTTTCCGGCGATGCTTAATTCGGTGATTGCGCTCAAGGCGCTGGGGTATCCGGAGGACCATCCGGTATTGAAACGCGAGTGGAATGAACTCAGACGCCTTCAGCATGAAGAAAAGGATTCGCTGCGCATCGAGCCGTGTTTCTCGCCGGTTTGGGACACGGCGATTGTGGCGATTTGCCTGCGCGAATCGGGCCTTTCGGAAAATCATCCGGCGATGAAAGAATGCGCTGAATGGCTGATGGAGCGGGAGATCCGTTTCGCGGGCGATTGGATTCACAAAAACCCCGCCACCGTCGAGCCGAGCGGCTGGGTCTTTGAATTCAACAACAAATGGAATCCAGACGTGGACGACACCGCCATGGTGCTGCTGGCGTTGCGGAAGATTCCGACCGACAATCCGCGAAAGCGGGACGAATGTTTTCAGCGGGGCTTGAAATGGATGATGTCGTTTCAATGCAAAGACGGGGGCTGGGCGGCCTTTGACAAGAATTGCACGAATAACATTCTGGAGAAGGTGCCGTTCGCCGACCACAACGCGATGCTCGACCCCGAATGCGCGGATATTACGGCGCGTATTCTGGAATTGCTCGGGTACGAAAACTGGGACCCCAAACATCCGCAAATCCGGCGGGCGATTGAATTCGTCAGAAACCATCAGGAGGCGGACGGCTCATGGTATGGCCGCTGGGGGGTGAATTACATTTACGGCACCTGGCAGGTCTTGCGGGGCATGCGGGCGATGAATTGGGACATGGGGGAGGAATGGCTGCAACGGGGGCGTCTGTGGCTGGAGAGCGTTCAATTAGCCGACGGCGGTTGGGGAGAACGGTGCAACACGTATGATGACCCGATTTACAAAGGGCAGGGACCCGGCACCGCCTCGCAAACGGCCTGGGCCGTGATGGGACTCTGTGCCTTTGATGATCCGGAGAATCCGGCGCTCAAACGCGGGGTGGAGTATCTGATCCGGACGCAAAATCGGGACGGTTCGTGGACGGAACACGAAACCACCGGCACGGGATTTCCGAAGGTCTTTTATCTGAAGTACGATATTTACCGCAATGCGTGGCCGTTGCTGGCGCTGGCGACCTACAAGAAAATTTGCGCCGCCATGGGGACGCAGGTGGATGGACACGAGCATCCGTCAATGAGCGGGGTGGAGACGGCGCTGGAGAGGCCGGGCCGGCGCGATGACGCCGCCGGAATGACTAATGACTAAGCCCCAATGACCATGCTCGCCAATTCCTCCATTGCGGTTTAGGCGTTAGTCATTGATTTCAATACCCTATGACCGAGGAATACGATGATGCGATGTTCGATTACAGCCGCGGCGAATTTGACAGCGCGATAGAGAAGTTGAAAGTAGTCCTGGCGCAAGCGCCGGAAAATTTCGATGCGCAATTGGCGCTGGGGATGGCGTATTATCGCAAGGGCGATTATGCGTCGGCCATTGTCGAGGGACACAAGGCGGAGAAATTGCGTCCGCAGGAGCCATTGATGCATACGAACCTCTCGCTGTTTTACATGAAAGCGGGGGACAAGGCGAAGGCGGAGCATCATGGGTTGAAGGCAAAAATCGAGTCGTGGCGCGAGGACGCAAAGAAGGCCCCGGCCGCGACGGAGGAGTCCGGGCTGCAAATGGCCAAACAGACGCCGCAGCCGATGAAATTTCCGAGTCAACCGTGGAAGAAGAAGAAAACGGACGGACCAACAAATTGAAACAATGAAAACAGCTTACGAACTGGCGATGGAGCGTCTGAACAAAACGGCGCCCGGCGTGAAACTATCTGGCGGCAAGAAGAAGGAATTGGCGGAGCTGGATTCCAAATATGCGGCGAAGATAGCCGAGCGGGAAATTGCGTTGAATGCTGAAATCGCGATATCCGCCGATTTTGAAAAGGCGCGAGAATTGCGGGAACAATTGATTTTAGAACGCAAAAAGCTGCACGCCGAGTTGGAGGAGAAAAAGGAGCAGGTGCGGAACCGCAAATGAGCGCGGAAAAGCGGGATTGATTGATTTGGGGAAAGAAAAAGGCCGGGTCACTACGCCGGCCTTTTCAAAACACATTCGAGAACTAACACTCGAACAACGCCATCAAAATACCATAACCCGTTTTTCTGGCGAGTCACCAGTAATGGGGACATGAAGTGGCGGGAGTATTTGGCGCAATTGACGCAGCGTCGGTAATCTTGGAAAATGATGCAGGCATGAAAATTTGGAAAGTCACCGTTACGATACTCATCGTACTGGGTGGCTTGTTTGTTTTGGCATCGTTTTTTTACGCGGAGGAAGACTGGCGTGGCAAACGCGCCTGGGAAAATTGCAAAAGCGAATTGGAAGCCAAGGGCGAAGTGCTGGATTGGAACGCCTACATTCCCGCGCCCGTGCCGGACGACCAGAACTTTTTCAAAGCTCCAAAAATGCAGGAATGGTTCGTCGAGAACTGGGAATCACGCACGAATGAATTGGAAGCGCTTCGCAAGGAGGAGGACACGACCGCCACAATCACAAATCGAAGCGCAGCGGTCGCTTATCTGGCTTGGAGCGACAAGTTCAAACCTGATTTCGATTTGATCCGTGACGCGCTTAAGCGTCCCGATGCGCGAATGGATGGTGATTATTCCGACCCGCTTGAAATGCCGACTCCAAATTTTATAAATGTGAGGTCGGTTGCTCAAATTTATGCGCAACGCGCAAAATGCTATTTGCTGCTCGGCCAGCCGGATAGGGCTTTCGACGAATTGACGCTGCTCAACGATTCACGCCGCATGTTGGAATTTGCTTCGCCGGGCAAGCCAACGACTTTGGTAGCGGCAATCATTAACGTGGCGGTCACAAGACTTTATGTGGACACAATCGCCGATGGCTTGCAGTCGCGCACCTGGCGCGAGCCGCAACTTGTCGGACTGCAAGAACAGCTTAAAGAAATCAACCTCGCCCCAATTGTCGCCGGGAGTTTTGAGCTTGAATCGGCTACCGCGTGTCAGTTTTTTAAAACTCTATTCAGAAAATATCCCAATGACCCGTCCCTCTGGCAACAGTTGGAACATTTTAGATTTCCTTGGGAGACATGGGCACCTCGCGGTTGGGTTTATCAAAACATGGTCACAGTTGCGAAGCTGGATTCCAAACAACTTGACGGTTTTGATTTTCAAAACGGAACAATTCTGCCAAATGAGGTAGAAAGCCGAAAACACGAGGCGGAAAATGTTCTCAACCACTCTTCGCCTTATACGTTTTTGGCAGACATTTTCGTTGTTACAAATACTGCCATTGCAATGCAAACCCTGGCCTACGTTCAAACGCTGGTGAATGAAGCGCAAATTGTCTGCGCGCTGGAGCGTTATCATCTCGCACACGACGAATATCCGGAATCGCTCGAAGCGCTTACGCCACAGTTCATTGAGAAAATACCGCATGACATCATCGGCGGACAGCCGCTGCATTATCGCCCCGCGAATGACGGAAAGTTTATGCTCTATTCCGTCGGCTGGAATGAGAAAGACGATGGCGGGCAGGAAGTATCGCTGACAAAAGATGGCGGCGTTGATTACATACATGGCGATTGGGTCTGGCTGCCTCCCTTTGAATATTAGCCAAGCATGAAATCCAGACATCAGGATACCGTCGGAAAATTTATGAGCGAACCCGGCAAAGTCGGCAGGCCCGCGCTTCCAAAAAAGGAAAATCGTTGGAAGTTCATTTCCACGCGCATATCACAGGACGAATATAAGGAAATTGTCCAAGCGGCAAAAGAGTCCGGCATGAAGAAGGAAAAATGGGTTCGGACCAAGCTGATTGCCGCCGCTCGCCGCGCTTAAAAATCCGATGAAAAATGAAGCGTTAAAAACCGCCGGAAGCCACCAACGCGGGCGTAAATCAGTTTTTGAATCCTCTCATTAACACCGCGCTTTAGCACGGTGGGCCTCTCGCTGACCGCGGAATCCAGCCGTTTTAACCCGGATTTTTCATTGGAAAGGGCCGCACAAAATCAAGCGTTGCAAGTTGCTGTGGACCAGATGATTGCGACCTCGATTTTTTTCTATTGCGTTGCATTAAAACGGAACAAATCTGTTCTCACATTGCGCTCAAATCGCGTCGTAATGCAATAGTCAGACTATGCCGCCCCTGACGGGGCTTTTGCGTATTCCTGGCGTTTTCTACAAAGATATCGCCCCTAAACGGGGCTTGCCGAGGGCCTGAGCATAAATAGCAGCCTCGATTAAGAGCTTATCCGTAAATAACTAAATAAAAGCTGAAAGGCTGAAAAAGGAAATTCGAGGACGAGAAAGCCAATGCAAAATCCGGGTTTGAAGGCACTTTCCGCCGTCCCTGCCGGGACGGAGAGCATTTGGGGGAAGGCGACCAGGGACTTTGTCCTGGCTAATGTCCAACGTCGCTCCGCGACAGTCCAAATGCGCCTTGGATGTTTTACCCACTAAAATCGCCGAGGAACCTCAAAAATCATCAAGATTGCCATCAAAGGTTTCCCGGTTTAATTTTCGGCGATGAACTCCGTATCTTTTTCAAAGTGGGCGCTGAATTTACTTGTCCTGACATTGCTGATTCCGTTCTGCGCAACGGCGCAAACGCAGCCGGTGTCCGTCGTTGTGGCAGGCCAAGCCAGCGGTCCGGCCCTGGCGCCGCGTTTTTTGGGATTAAGCTACGAGATGTCCATGGTGCTGCCCACGGACGGACGGTATTATTTTGACGCGAACGATCAGGCGCTGGTCAACACCTTCCACACCCTCGGCATCAAAAGCCTGCGCGTCGGCGCCAACGCGGTGGATGATCCGCGCGTGCCAGTGCCGCAGGAGAAGGACATTGACGAGTTGTTCCAGTTCGCCCGCGCCGCCGGGGTGAAAGTGATTTATTCATTCCGCCTGAGAAATGGCGATACGGCCAACTCGGCGCGCCTGGCCGCCTACATCACTGCCCGCGACGCCGACGCCCTCGACTGCTATTCCATCGGCAACGAGCCTAATTTTTATCTCAGGACATTTCCCGAATATTTCGCGCAATGGAAACCCCAGTATGATGCCATCCTAAAGGCCGTGCCTGACGCGATGTTCGACGGGCCGAGCGTTGCGGGAAAGGAATTCTATGTATTGGACCTGGTCAAGGCCGTGTTTCCAGACGGCCACCTCAAGATGGCGAGCGATCATTATTATTTTCTGGGATCGGGGCGCGCGGGCGAGACAAATCCTCCGGCGACGCGCGCCCGATTTCTCTCGGATCGTCTCCATTCGGGTTACGAACGGGATTATGCCGCGGTTGGCGCGGTGCTTGCGGCCCAAGGCGTGCCTTACCGGATTGATGAAATGAACAGTTGCTACAACGGGGGCGCCAGGAATTCGAGCGACACCTATGCCTCAACCTTGTGGGCGCTGGATTGCACGCATTGGTGGGCGAAGCACCACATTCTAGGCGTGAATTATCACACGGGGGAATCCGTGGGGCGCGATGGCGGGTTTGGCGCGGCGAATTACGCGGCGTTTGTGCATAACGCGGATGGCCGGGGGTTTGTCATGCGCCCGCAGGCCTATGCCCTTCTGGCGTTCACTCAAGGGGCGCGCGGCCGGCCGCTCGACGTGAAGACGCAAATGTTGCCTTCGTTTAATTTCGATG
The DNA here is from genome assembly GCA_963755515.1 of uncultured Verrucomicrobiae bacterium. GTDB lineage: Bacteria > Verrucomicrobiota > Verrucomicrobiia > Limisphaerales > UBA11358 > UBA11358. The sequence continues at coordinate 168,410 of CAVWKA010000006.1, forward strand.
CCTACGCGTATCAGGACGACGACGGTTCCATTTACGTGACGCTAATTAACAAGAGCTACGGCAGCAACGCGCAACCGGCGTCGGTTTCGCTGCAACTGAATGGCGCGGCGGACATAAAGGCATGGCAACGGATGGACCTGACGCAGCAGAACCAGGATGTCGCGGCCAAAACGGGAGTGACGCTGGGTGGGGCTGCGGTTGATTTGCAGGGCAACTGGCAGGGGCAATGGGAGAGCGTCAAAGGCGGCGATTCCGGCAACGCGCGGGTGACGGTGGCCCCCGCCTCGGCCGCCATCCTGCATTTTTCGCCCGTGAAATAAGAGGTCGCGGCGAGCCTCCGGGATAAAATGCGCCCGGTTTTGAGCCAATCCGGTGTCAAAAAATATAAAGGCCCGCCGGTCAGAAGCAAACCCTTGACCCATCCTGGAATGAGTGTATTAATTTCCCACACCGAGAGGCCATGTGAAATCACGACAACTATTTTGGGTCGTTGCCTTGTGGCTGGGCGCGCTGCTGAATGCCCCGGCGGCGGTGCTTTACGTGGATTTGAGCTGCACCAACCCCATTCCGCCTTATGCCGATTGGAGCAGCGCCGCGACGAATATTCAGGATGCCGTGGACATGGCGTCACCCGGCGACACCGTTTTGGTAACCAATGGCGTCTATGCCACGGGCGGAGGAAGCTGGTATGGAAGCACAAATCGTGTGACGTTGACCAACGCCATCACCTTGCAGAGCGTCAATGGGCCGGCGGTGACGCTGATTGTTGGCAATCAGGTTGCCGGTTACGGGTCGGCCTTGACCAACGCCGTTCGCTGCGTTGGGATGGGAAACGGCGCGGTGCTATCGGGCTTCACATTGACCAACGGCGAGGGAGGGTTTGGGAACTACCCTGGGGGCGGGGGAGTGGCGTATGTTTATGGCTCGAATGGCGGCACCGTTACAAATTGTGTGCTGGTTGGCAATTTGGCGACGAACGCGGCTGGCGGCGGAGCGTACCGCGTGACGCTGATCAATTGCCAGATCATCGGAAATAATGCCAGCACCGGCGGCGGCGCCTGCGCCTGCACCTTGATTGATTGCGTTGTGGTCAGCAATGCCGCTGTTAATGGCGGAGGCGTGTTTGGCGGGAGTTCATACGGCGCGAGTTTTCTGAGTAATTGCGTGATTGCGGCCAATTCGGCCTCCAGCTCTGGCGGAGGCGTGGACGGCGGGACATTGAATGCGTGTTCAGTAAGCAACAACACGGCGGTCAATGGGGGTGGCGCCTACTCGTCCGTTCTCTGCAATTCGCTGGTGGTGGGGAACAGCGCCACATCCGGCGGCGGTCTTTATGGCGGGGTGGCAACGAATTGCACGGTGGTTTTGAACTCGGCAACCTCGGCCGGCGGCGGAATCTACGGCGGCACCGGGGCGTATGGCTACAACTCGATTTTTTATTACAACAATGCGCCGACCGGCCCGGATGCGGACGGCACAAAGTTCAATTATTCCTGCCTGGATCCAAATCCCTACGGCGGCGGCATTACCAACGAACCGCTCTTTGTGGATATGGCCGGTGGCGACTTTCGCCTGCAGTCCAACTCGCCCTGCATTAATTCAGGCAACAACGCTTTCGTCACTAGCGCCACGGATCTGGACGGCAATCCGCGCATTGCCGGCGGCACGGTGGACATCGGCGCTTATGAGTATCAGACACCATCGTCCGTACTCTCCTATGCATGGGCGCAGCAATACGGTCTGCCCACCGACGGCTCGGTGGATTACACGGATTTGGACGGCACCGGCTTCAATGTCTATGAAGATTGGTTTGCGGGCCTGGATCCCACGAATCCGGCTTCCGTTCTGGCGATGGCCCCGCCGCCGGCGACGAACAATTCGGCGGGCCTGAGGATCAACTGGCAGAGTGTCAACACCCGGTGGTATTATCTCGAGCGCGCCACGGATTTGACGGCGGCGCCGGCCTTTTCGGTGGTTCAAAGCAACATCGTCGGGCAGGCCGGCACGACGGGTTACACGGACGCCACGGCCACGAACGGCGGCCCGTATTTCTATCGTGCCGGGGTGCAACTTTACTATGGCGCCGCGGCGCCATGAGGTGAAGGTCCATTGAAAGGCGCTGGAATTCAAGCAACAGGAGGGTGGTTATCGCGCCGGGACTATAAACATTTGAAGTTGACAAGCATCATAGTTAGAGGTATAATGGCGGGGATGAAGAGAACCAACCCGAGTTTTTTGAATGGGATTCCGGAATTACTGGTGCTGCGGCTGCTGGCCCGCCGGGAAATGTATGGCTACCAGATCGTCGAGGAAATCAGGACCCGGACCCGGGAGGCATTGTCCTTTGGCGAAGGCTGCATCTATCCCTACCTGCATTATCTGGAGGCGGAGAAGCTGGTGAGCAGCCGGCGGCAGGAAGTGGAAGGACGGAACCGAAATTATTACAAGCTGACCGGGCGCGGGCGGAAACGCCTGGAAGCCCTGACCACCGAATGGGACCGCGTGAAAACCGGCGTCGCGCTTTTAATGGAGGAACACCATGCCTGATTTCATCGAACCATTGCGGGCGCGACTGGTGATTCTGGGCTGTCCCGTCGCGAAGATCCGGCGGTTGGTCCGGGAAGCGGCCGACCACCGTGAAGACTTGAAACAGGCGGGTCTGGCCGAGGGTTTATCCGAAGCGGAAGCGGAAGGCCGGGCGAACGAGTTGCTGGGCGACCCGGTGGCCGTGGCCGAGCGAATGATGGAGACGGTACGGCATTCGTCCTGGTGGGGCCGGCATTGCGCATTCACTTTTGGCGTGCTGCCGCTGCTGACCTTTCCAGTGTTATGGTCCCTGATCCTGCTCCTCGAATTATTGTTGGTGGGCTCGGTGGGCTTCGGCTTGAACGAAAAGAAACTCCATGCTGCCGCCGACAACCCTTATTTCCTCGCGGCGTTCCACTTCATGGATTTTCTTGCGATAGCGATGGCGACGCTGCTGTTCTGCTGGCTGGCGCGACGCGCGGCGGTAAAACTGAAGTGGATGGTGATTTCCTGTGTTATTTGTTCGGTGATTGCAGTCATCACTGTGGCCAGGCTCGATCACCATATTTTCAGCCTGGGTTTTTCCATAAACTTCCACCTGTATATGCCCTGGTATCGGGGAGCGATTCCGCTATTGGCGGCTGGCGCGGCCCATTTGTTCCAACGGCGGGCGGCGCGGCATTTCCAGGAAGCGGTTGCGGTTTAACACCGTTGGCGGCGACCCTGGATCCAATCAGCGCATGGCGCCATTAAGCACTTCGGACCGGAAGCCGGCGGGCACCTGGCCGTCGCGCGCGTAAAGGTAAAGGGCGGTCTGGAAGATTGCCTGGAGCGCCGACTGGACCAACGACAGGACAATCAGGTAAATCGCGGCCAAAACGATACACACAATCCCACCGACCGCGCCGCCGAGATAAAATCCCAGCATGACCAGCGCGAACGCGGGGATTGCCAGCAGGAAGAAAATTCCCCCGAAACTGAAATTGCTGACCAATTGTTCGCCCCAGGTTTTTTTCAACAGGGCGGTGGAGTCCTGCAAGGCCGCAAACGGGCCTTTGTTCTCGATGACCAGAATGGGCACGACGAGAAAGCTGACAACCGTCCATGCGAGGCCGAGCAGGCCGGCGACGATTTGGCCGATTCTTTCCGAGCGATCTTCGATGACTCGCAAAATCAATCCGACGGTGGCGGAGACGACCGCCCAACCGAAAATGACCGGCAGCCGGGAAACGGCGGCGCGCAGGCCGTCGCCGACGGTGGGGTTGCCGCCGCTCATGCGGGTGGCCGCGCAAGAGACGATGGCCGCGTTGAAAAAGACGACGATAAAGTAATTGCAGAAATAAAAGGAAAAGAGGGTGCCATAATAGATGGCCTGCTGCAGGGGCGCAGCGTCATGGGCGGGCGGATGCCAGGCGCCTGTGAGGAAGATGGGGATGGCGAAAGAAGCCAGCAGCAGCAGGCAACAGATGCCTGAAATAAGCGGGAACACCAACAGGCGTTTATCCTCCTTCAACACCTGCCAGCAGTCCGACATCAGCGACCATGTTCGAGTTATTTTCGTCATAAACAATTCCTTTCTTTGACACGCCTGGGTCCGACATTAAAGCAATTCGATCAAAGCTGTAGCGCTGAGTTGGGAATCCATGAAACCGCGCTTGGCTTTTGGACATAAATTCCCACTACCTGTTGTATGAATACTTCATTTTTATTGGGGTATCAAGCGCATACTGGCGGCGCCAATTTACGCCAAGAGTTTCTTCACGTCTGCGATGAACACGGGCAAGTATGATTCGCCAAGGTGCTGACGGTCGTCAGAAAGCGCCCGGTCGAAGCCTGAACGTTCGAGAGAAGGTCGCGCCTTCGTCATGAGTTGACGAACCTCGGATGCTTGCAGCAACGGTTCCAGCTTGTGCAACTTCGGATCGTCGAGCCGCAGCCAGATTTGCTCCAGCGCGCTGAACAGCGGCGGCCAGGTGACCCATTTCGGCGGGGATTGTTCGCCGCGATTGAGCAACTGCATCCATTGGATTTGCTTGAGCCAGTAATGCTTCTCCCGGCTGGCAGCGCGTACCTGGATCACGCCCGACCGGCTCATGTCCACGAGCGTGCCCTGCACTGCCCGTTCAAAATAAAAAGCCTCACGCGCAATCTGCGAAGGATGGGCGGCATCATGCGTAAGAAGATAAAGTACGATCTCACATCGGACGTTGATGCCGAACAACGCGCGTAGCTGCAGCGCCAGATTGGCAGTTTCTGTCGGGCGGAATTCCTGCGAGTAGCCGCGTAACCGCAGCGGCCCGCGCTGCCATCCGTAACGCGCAAAAAGCGGCTCGGGTTCACCGATCGCTGGAATCGGCTGCCCGTCTTCACTAAAGAACAATGCCTCCGCAGCGGCAGGCGGCGTGGCCGATGCGGCAAGCTGTTTCCACTTGGGCGCTTCTGCTCCCTTCGCCAACAGGCCGGCAATCGCCGCCAGCACCGGTTGGCCGGTGAATTTTTCGGCGCTGAGGATGCGTTTAAGCCGCATCACGTTGATGAGCCACCCGTTCGCTTGCAGCCAGTCGAGCATTTCGTCGAACAGGCGCGGATCGTGGCGGCCAACTGTGCAGGTCAACAGCAGCAACGCTTCCGGGTCAATAATCGAGGCGTCTTCCCGGCGAGTTTGGCCAGCGACGCCCAAAGCGGACCACTGCCGCCACAGAAAATCCAGCAACAGTATCAGATATTCGCCCTTAAATGTTTTTAGCGATGGATTCATGGCCAAGTTGGGTGAGCAATTCTTTCAAGACCATCTTGAAGCCTTCCGAGACGTCATGGGTCATCGCCCAGCGGGCGGCAGTGAGGGCTGGCTTAACATTCAGCAGCGCAACCACGTCCATGTCCCTGGTTGTGCGTTTGCGCAGCCCCATTGCAATCAGTGCTGATCCTCCGCAGACGACCAAACGCACCGCCTCGGAGTGTGCAAGATCGAGCCTTCCGGCCAACAACGTGAGGGCCTTGTTGAGATTCTCTTGGTTGATCGGATTATGCATAATGCTATTTATTGTTCGCATATCACGCACAATAAATAGCATTTATAGCCGCGAGTTGTCAAATCCTTTTTAACAGAGGCAGCCCACATGAACCGTTCTGCCATCAAAGGCAAGGAGAAGCCAGGCAACCTCGCGGCGCCAGGACTTTTTACATCAAGGAAACGAAGGATCTTGTCAAGTGGCGCTTGGGATGCGGTTGCGGCGTCTCGTGGCGTCATTATTTATTTCGCAATTCTCGCCTGGAATGTGCCGGCGAGGCAGCTTTTTAAATCGTCGGGAAAACACAAATAGATTTTTACGGACACGGTCTGGCCTCTGGCTTGATTGAATTGGAGTTTCATCCCATAGCCTTTGGCGTAAGTGCCGGTCATAACGCCGTCTCCCTCATTCCATGTCATGCGGACGCGCGGACTGGCATCGCCACTGTCCGAGGGTTCGATGGTATAGGTCTGGTCCTCAATCGAACTGCTCAAGCGCAAAACTTCCACCATCATTCCGTTCGATCCCCTGATTAACAGGGAACCTCTTCTAAGTAACGCCGTCCGGAAGTTGAAGTCCAATCCATGAAGCCGGCCGGTGACGTGATGGTCGGGAAACGGCGTGTTAGCAGGGTCGGAGGTCCATTCGGATGGGAAAGGTTCCGTTGGCGGGTTGGTGGCGGCCACGGCTTCGGCGATGGCGGGTTGAACCGGTTGACTATTGCCGGGTACGGTCGGCGTTTGTATTTGGGTGACAATTAAATTATTGGTGGCGAGTTCCTGCCGGGCATTGTCAAATCCATGCTTCATGGCGGCTGAAAAATCCCACAGTTTGACTCCGACAGTGCCCGCTTCGAGCGCGAGTGCCAAATAACCGATGGCGAGGCCGGCGGTGGCGAGGCCTTGTCCTTTGAGCGATGAATTCCGGCGCATCCGGGACCTGGCCAGGTGTCCGCAAATGATTCCCGGCAGCCATCCGATGCAAGTGAAGAATGATGACAAGGAGCAGACCAATGAGGCAACGGCCAGACGTGAAGTCCGTTGGGCGGTTGTTCCATTGTGGCCCGTCCAAGGCGGCGGCATGGCCGGATGGTTGGAAATATCCGGCACAGTGATACTGGCGTTGCAGAGCGGGCAGGCAATTGATGTTCCCGCCTGGGCGGTGTCGGAGGAAACGTTCCGGCCGCAGGCAGGGCATGAAAAGTTGAATTCGCTCATGGCAGGTCCCGTTGATTTGACGCGACAGCGTATCCTGCGGGAAATTTAGATTCAAGCAGGGATGCTGGTCAGGCGGCGCCTTCACGCCTTTCCCCGAAAATATCTTTTGACGAAAAGCAGATAGCCGAGGACGGGCACGACTGAGAGCGTCATCAGCCAGGTTATGGAGTTGCCTGTCATTAGCCCGGTTTTTTGCATCTGGTCAATTTGCGCCTTCGGATAGCCCATCAGACGATACATTTCCAGCATGTCATGATGCGCAAAGGTCGCAAGCGCGGACACCATGGACAGAACCATCACCAGCAGAATCAGCCACCAACCCTCCGATTTTAAATGATAAATCAGCCATGCGGCATAAGCCCAAACCGCGGCGAAAAGCAAGCAGATCAACGAACCGGGCGCGCCTGAAAGAAACATGCCGAAGAACGGCACAACTCCATGAGCGCTCAGCGGCATCAACAACAGCATTGGCACCGAGAACAGCAGCCACAGGCACAGCCCGAGCACCGGCAGCGGACACGCATCGGTCCAGCGCGTGACGCCGTCACGCGCTTGGCAGGTGGCCTTCACATGCCGGCTGTTGTAGAAGAAAACCCAGAATGCCGGCACTACCACGAAAAAGACCCCGGAAAACAGGAGCATGAAAACCATGACCGCGTGCATCGCTGCCGCCGGCGGCATTGGTTGGTTCGCCGGCGCGGCCGTCGCCATATTGGCGAACACTTTCGGCATAACGAACGACATGACAATCAGCATGACAACGCCAGCCACCAGCCAGACCCACGAAAAGATGAGCAGGAGAGCGCGCGCCCAGCGACGGGCCTGGATGGACCCGATGCCCAGCCAAATCAACGCTACTGCCAAGCCGCCATAGATGACAATCGCCGGGAGCATAGCCGCCGTGTTTGCCGACGGGGGGTGGAGTCGGGCGGCGGCCATCTGGCCGAACAGCATTAATGGAACGAACAGCCCGCACAGGCAGCCCAGCAATAACGTGAGGATGCCAAAGATCATAAGGCCGACGGAACGGTCCTTGTAGTCCGGAGCGGCGGATTCAACGGGAGCGATTGGGGCAATGGATTCATTCATAATAACATTCTCATGCGCTCAAAGGCCCTGGATGTCTGATTTGCCATTCAATTCTTCACCGGAGCGGAATGAGGAACCGAGTGTGCGCCCGGACTTGGATGGCGTCAACTATTCGCGACGATTGGATTCGGGGCAGTCCCTGACGACGATTTCAATGCCCAAACTGGCCGTCTTCCTGCTGATACGCCGGGTTTTTTTGCCAGTCCTGAATTTTCGGGTCAAGCTCAGGAGCCGGAAGCGGATGGAAACCTTCCACACGGCTTTCGACCTCTTGCTGCTGGTCAACTGCCAGGCGGGACAGCGCGTTGGCGAGGTTGACGTTGGCGCGTGTTGAAAAACTCAAATCAGGCGAATGCAGAACTGCCAGTCTGCACCAGAAGGCGGCTTCCTCCGGGTCGGTGGAAGCGATGTCGCCGTTTAGAATTGCGAAACCCAGATCGTTCTGCGCGGGGGCATATCCGTGTTCTGCCGCGTTGCGCAACAGCTTTTCTGCTTTCACCTTGTCTGGTTCCACGTCCAATCCCCGAATCAGCATGACGGCCAATGTGGATTGGGCCTGATGATTTTCGTGATCCGCAGCCTGGCGCAACCACTTGATCGCCTCGGATTTGTCTTGCGGGTAGGGAGGGCAATTGGTTCCCGGGGCCAGCCCATTGTAATTGAGCTGGAACAGAAAGAACTCGGCCTTGGGCCAGCCGTTTTCCGCGGCCCGATTCAGCCATTCGCATCCCGAATCACAATCCCCTTTGCGGAAACAACTCAAAGCACATTGCCATTGCGCTTCGCGATGTCCCATCCGCGCCGCCCGAAACATAAGTTCATTCGCCAGTTTTAATGACGCCTGGTTGGTTTTGTCCTCAAGATAATGCAGGGCGAGGTCGTAGAGGGCTTCGGGATGATTTTTCGCCGCAGCCTTGGCGTACCACAACAGGGAATCTTGGGGGTCCTTCGGCACGCCGTCGCCGAGCCGGTAGGCCTGTCCCAGGAAAAATTGCGAATCGGTGGCGCCGAGGGTCGCGGCCTTGATGCGCCAGTAACGGGAGCTGGCCGAATTGGTTTCGATGCCGCCCCATCCGCGATAATAAAAATTCGCCAGATCCTGGGCCGCCAGCGGGTCTCCGAGTTCGGCGCTTTGTTTCATCCACTTGAAGCATTCAAGCACTGCATTGGTGTCGGGGTATTGAAGGCTGTAGATGACGCCAAGATCATACATGGCGCGACGGTTTCCTCCTTCTTTGGCCGCCCGCATCAGCCAGGATTTGGCCTCCGTCTCGTTTTTATCCACGCCGTAACCATTCATCAGCAGGAAACCCAGGCTCTTCATGGCGACAAAATTGTTTTGGTCGGCGGAAAGCCGGTAGTATTTTGCCGCGAGTGAAAAATTCGGAGTGGTCCCGAGACCGTAGTGGTAGCAGCCGCCCAACTGAAGTTCCGCTTCGGCATTTCCGGCGTCCGAAGCCCGGGTGAACCATTGAAAGGCCTCGTTGTAATTTCTGCGGACGTATTTGCCGCCTTCAAATAAATATCCCAAATTCAGCATCGCCGCGACACAACCCTTGTCCGCCGAACCGCGCAACAATTGTAATCCCGTGTCCGCCGTTCCGGGCGAAGTGCTTTCGACAACCAGGACCACTCCCCAGAGGGCTTGGGCGGCGCTATTTCCCCGCGCGCTCTCCTCACATAAATAATTGGTTGCCTCCCGGAAATTGAAATTGGTATCCAGAGAATCGGCGAGAGGCAAGACGGCCTGCACTGCCGCGTACCAGTTGGTGGACAACCTGTCATCAAACGTTTGGGGGGAAGCTCGTCCACCGAGGGGTTGCCGGCGGCGTGTGTTCGGCAAAACGCGGTTATCACCAAGGCCGCCACTGCCAGTCTGCCGAAGATGCTTCGCATACGGTTACCTTGCATTTGCCGATGTTTCCATGGGTTGGTCCGGCCCGGCCTGACGGGTCATGTAACGGAAGACGGTTTGGGCAATGATCAGCGGCTTCCCTTCGAGACCGTTTAACGAAAAAGTCACACCCCTGGTTTTCGTTCGAATGACGCTGCATTTCCAGAGCGGCGATTGCTTTTCCTTAAGACGGAAGGAAAGGTTCACATTGGAATAAGATCGGCGGGCAAAAATCTTTTCGACCTCTTGAAAGGGCAGTGGCCGGACCCAGCCGGTGTAAGAAATGCCTTCGGCGTCCAGGGTCAATTCACCGTGGCGGTGGCGTTTCCAGACCAAGATCATTCCGAGTCCCGGAAGGAATCCGGAGACGAGAAACATGATCCGCGCCGCCGGATCATTGATGAAGATTACGCCGGCCAGACAACCGGCGACCAATACAGCAAGCAGAATGACCGCGGCCCATAAGCCGGATTGTTTGTAATGCCATTTTATTTGCGGAAAGAAATGGTCCAACGTCGCTTTCCCTTCGGGCGTTGCGTAGTCGGTTTTGGCCAGGCGCAGTTTGCCAATGGCCGTTTGCGCCTGTTTCGCCAGATTGTCGAACAGGGTTTCGTGATTTGAAAACCATTTCGTGTAAGCGCACTCGGATTCCGCCAGCGCAATGGTCCGTGCGTCCGCGATGCTGAGGTTTTGACCGAGTGCGGCCAGGCGGACATTCAGCGGCGGATGGGAATCCAGCGGATGCGGCGTTTTCTTTTCAAACAATTGGTTCCAAAAATCCGTGTCTGCCGCCAGTTTCTCCTGCACGATGGCTTGCAGCGGAACGTTCAAGGGATTTTCAATCTTGTTTTTAATCGCGTCCGCCAGGCCGCGCCGAAACGCTTCGGTGGCGACCTGAAACCGGACGAGGGCGCTGGCCGCCGTCCGCGGCGACGTCAAAGCCGCGGCCTTTTCGTCCGCCAGCAACTCGCGTTTGCGTGAGGCGGCATGTTCCGTCTCGCCAAAACACCAGGTGAAGAAGTTGAGAAATTGGAAACTGGGCCAGCCGATCCAGCCCGACCTGGCCATGGCCACCATCGTTGCGCGAATCTTGAATCGCAACGGATAAAACTCGCGGGTCATCCGGGTGTCCTCGCCGATAAAGTGTCCCAACTCGTGGCCGATGATCGCCAGCACTTCATTTTCTGAAAGTTGTTTTAAGAGCGGATAGGAGAGATAAAGGGTTTTGCCTTCGGTGCGCCCGGAGTCCAGGCGCACGGCCAATTCGGTCACATAAAAGTTGAATTGCAACCCAATGACAATGTGGTCTGGCGGCGAGGTCTGAAGGCGCTGGGCGGCCTGCGTGACGGCCTGCCACAATTCGGGCGCCTCCGCCGGCGTGATTTCCCGCGACATAGGTTCCTTGAATTCCAGCGGCACGTTTTTGAGCAGAATCGTTGTACTACGCCACAGGGCAAGCAGGCCGCCCAGGATGATGACCACCAGCAGTTTGGGGAAGAAATGACCGGACAACAAGACGGTGAATTCAAAAGTTCCGTAAGCCAGCAGCGGTATCAGGAGGAACACCTTGGCGAGGGCCGCGGCCATTCCAATTTTCCAGCTTAAGCGATAACTGCGAATCAAATCCGCCTGTGATTTTCCAGCCTTGGCATTCAGCGCGAAGATGGTCCAAATGGCAGCGGCCAAACCCGCCACCAGCACCGACGAAAGAATCAGTCCTACTTGCAACCGGCGAAATCTCCCCGCCAGGCCCGCGCGCAGCATGGCGTCATGCAATTTCTCGAATCCGGCGGGGGGATTAAAGCAGACCCGCTCAAAATCCAAATTGGCAATCTTATCCAAACGCTCTTTTTTCCCGGCGGGCGAAAGGACGGGACTGTTGTTGATGGTCGCGGTTATTTCCGCGCGGATTTTGCCATTCAACCAATAGGGAGCCGCGATAAAGAACGCCAGGAGGAGTACCGGAGTCAGCAAGCTTTTGACCAGCGCCAGCGACAAATTTTTACGGACGTTGACGGGCCGCTTGTTCTCGATCATAAAACTTGGGCATCCTGGCTGTTCCGATTGCCTTTGACGTGCAAAGATGCGTGGGTACCTTAGCAGCGTCAACTTCCGTTTTCGTTCCTTCCGCTTTTCCGCTAGGGCGTCTGCACTTCTTAAAACTGGACCGACGTATCGTTAGTGATGGTGAACCGATACGAACTGCCCGGGAAATTTGTTGTGAACGTCGCGGTCGTGTTGGTGCTCCAGTCTGGCGGGTTTAATTGGTTTGCCTGGAGCAAATGAAAGGTCCCTGCCGAACCGCTCACATTGAAATTCAGCAGAACGAGATTGCCCGATAACATCGGCGGCTTGGGCGGCGGGGGATTCAACGGCAGGTTTGGCGGGGCTGGAGCGGCCTGGCCCAGGCTCGGCGGATTCACCTGTTTCAATTGCGGGGCTTGTTGGCAGCGCCCTGCCAACGGCAACATCAAAGAGGGCGCAATGATCGCCGTCAAAAAAAATGATTTGGATTGTCTTTGCATGGTCTCCTTCCCGATTGGGCGCAACGCCGCCCGATTCCCCAAAACGAGCCAACGCGAATCGCGTGATATTAAGCCAGACCCCGTCCGCAGTCAAATTTGCCTTGAGAAATTTCCCCAAAGAGCTCGCGCGTTGAACCCTGGATCGCGGGGACCACGCCTGCCCTTGAAGCTCGTGGCAGGGGACGTGAGTGAGTTTTATCTGAATTCGGGGAATAAGTCAGAGCGGACTCACGTCCGCTGCTACGGGGATTCGTGGGGAGGGAGCCAAGGCGGGGGCCAACAGTCACTCGAAATTGACGAAGGGAAAATCGGGCGTTCATTCTGCATTCTTTGTTCAGCATTTCCATCATTGTGCAACGCATCATTCCCGGTTCTGCGCAAATTGTTGATTGGCATGGTCCTAGCTAAAGTTTTCGCGAAAGAGGAAGTGGGGAAAACAAAAGGTAGTTATGCCAACAAAGAAGCAGAACACAATGGGTCGCAACCGCGGTGGCAGCCGGCGAGGGTTCGCCGCAATGAGTCCGGAACAGCGCCGGAGCATTGCGGCCAAGGGAGGCCGTTCCCGCCGTTCAAGGTGACGACACAACAATTGCTCCGGTTGTGGGGACCGGAGCAATTCTTATTTAAAGAAAAAAATCCCACGCTACTTTCACCGCGTGATGGAAAGGACAGTGTAAGTATTCACCCCCGGCCAATTCCGGGGTCATTTCATCACCCGGGTGATGCGAATCGCCATATAGGGTCTGCCCGGCAGCGTGATGGAGCGGTCATCCTTGTCGCCGAAAAAATAATCCGTTTTTTTCTGAAGTGTGAAAACGCCCGACACCGGGGTGACGGTCATATTCCAGGTATCCAGCACCTCGGCGGTGAACGTCATGCCGTTGGTCAACGGAGTTGCGCCGGAAGTGCGACCGGGCAGCAGAAATTCCCATGATTTCGGCGTCTCTTTGCCAAAATAAATGAGATAATATTTTCCGGGTTGGCCGCCGTATTCGGGATTTTGCCATTTATCAATCGGGTCAAGCCCTTCCGGCGGCGCGTCGTCCAAAACCTTTTTCAGAAAGGCGAGCCGCGGCGGGCTTTGACCCTTGAGCGTGCCACCTTTCGAAATCCAGACGATGCCATCGGGGCTCCCATAGGATTCGCCGTGGCCGACATAGGTGCCGGCGACGGTGCCGTTCCAGAACCGGAACACCAGCTCCTGGGCCGTGAGGTTGCCCCAGCGCCTCCGCAAATTGCCCTCGTATTTTACTTCGTCATAAACCACCGGTTTGCGCCAGACATCGCGGTAAAGTTCCGCGCTGGCGGGGCTTTCCACGGCCAGGCCGTTCTGGATGCTGGCATGGGAGATCCACGGCAACGTGTTGTTGAAAATTTTCATGCTGTTATGAATCGAAAGCAGGTGATGATACGGGTCGTTGGCAAAAACAATTTCGCCGTAGCGCACGAAGTCGGATTCGTTTTTTTCTTTCATGAGGTCCCACTCATTGGCGAGCGACCACCAGACGTTCCGATACGCTGAAAGGCGCGCGACGATATAACGCAAGTAAAGGTCGTCCGCCGTGGCAGGCATCCGGCCAAAACCCAAGTGTCCGCCGTCATACGGATCAAACAATATGACATCCGCCTGGATGCCCAGTTTTTGCAAATCGAGAATCCGCTGCTCCAGTTGACGAAAAAATTCCGGGTTGAACCGGGTTAAATCCCATGTGTTCGGAGGTGTGCCATCATAGGCATAAAGCAACGGCTCGTTGGTGTCCCAGTCCGTGGGGAAGACGCACATGCGCACCTTGTTGAACGGCGCGGCGGCCAGGGTATGGAGCGTTTCCTCCTGCAACGCCTCGCTCTGATGGACCCAGTCATAGCAGGTGGTGCCGAGTTCTTCGTAAGGGGTGCCGTCCGCATAGGCAAAATGATAGGTGTTAACGACGCGCACCGGTCCATGATTGACGGTGCCAGGCTTCACCACCATGAATTCGCCAGTCCGGCCGTTGAGTTCCGGGCTGGAACCATCCGTGAGATAATGCCATTCGCCCTGTTGTTCGGGCATGAAACGAACGCGATAAATGCCATCGCCATCGTAAAACCCGATGGCCTGCACGGAATTGGTCCCCTGATAAAATCGCGCGGCAAATCGCACCTCCGTAAAAGGATTGCCATTGGTTGGGCCATTGAGCGCCAATTCAAAAACGCCCCACTGCTCGACGGTCTGTTCCGCGCGCAGCGACGACGCCAATGTGAGCGTCAAAAGCAATGCGCTTTTTAGAAAATTCATAAATTGAGACGGGGGCATCCGGGCACTGTCAGCGTAGCGCGCCGCTCGAACTCGCAGGCAAGATGCCCGCCGCTATGGTTTATTTTGAATCGGGATTTCCCATTTGAATTGTTGTTCATGGCGTGAACGAATTGTTGTTATTGGTTTTCATGATTTTTCCCCTACCGCACGGATTGGCAAGCCATATTTCAGTGCCAAAACACCGTTTTTAGGCGGAATTGGCCGTGCGCAACCGCTTTTCGCTTCCCAACCAGCCGCTTGGACCGGAAGCAAAAACACGTCCCCCTTGCTGAGGATGTTGTCATGCAATTTCCTTTCACTTTTTATTCATCGACCGCGAGCCGTTCGGCGTCGTTGGTGTCCTCATAGCCCGCCAACCGGCTTTAGAAGGACTGCCGCAAGAGCACCAAAATCGAACGCAATATGTTATAAATAAGGTTGTTACGCTAAAAATGGCATCCCGAAATCCAAGGCGATGACACACAATTGTAACAATTTCGTAACATAATTGTTGCAATTCACTTAAAACATGTCATTTTGATGACATGGACGAGATATTATTCGCGTTGCCACTTGGGGTCGCCACCGTCATTTGCTTTATGATGTGGCGCAGTGGAATCTGAATTAACACTTCAGCCCACACTAACATCGCCGGCCGCTCCGGCTCTTCCAGCATTCCGTCCTTACCGGCAATTCGCAGCGGTCCCGGTTATTCCTTATCCGTAAAATCGGTTTCATTTAATTTCCAATTCTGACTAAACTGCCGTCGTGAAAATCGTCGGCATTATTCCCGCGCGGTACGCATCCAAGCGATTCCCGGGCAAGCCGCTGGCCCTCATCGCGGGCAAGCCGTTGATCGAGCGCGTCGTCGAGCAATGCCAAAAGGCGAAATCCCTTTCGGAAGTCATCGTCGCCACGGACGACGAACGGATCCTGGCGGCGGCGAAAAAGCTTTGCCGCGCGGAAATGACGTCGCCCGATCATCCGAGCGGTTCCGATCGGATTGCCGAGGTGGCGGCGAGAATTTCCTGTGACGCGGTGGTGAACATCCAGGGTGATGAGCCCATGATTGAGCCGGCGGTGATTGATGCGGTGGCCAAGGCACTGGCCGCGTGCGAAATGTCCACCGCAGCCACGCGCATCACCTCTCCCGCGGAACTGGAAAATCCGAACGCCGTGAAAGTGGTTGTCAGCGCCGCGGGACGGGCGTTATATTTTTCGAGGCGCACGATTCCGTATCTGCGCGAGGCTGCCAGTCGTTCGACCGCCGAACAGTTGGCGGCGTTTGTTTTTTTGAAGCATCTCGGCATCTACGGCTACCGGCGCGAGACGCTGTTGCGGCTGGTGAAATTTCCCGTATCGCCGCTTGAACAGGCGGAGAAGCTGGAGCAATTGCGCGCGTTGGAAAACGGCATTCCCATCGCGGTGGTGCCGGTGGAACACGACAGCGTGGGGGTGGACAGCCCGGAAGACGTGGAATGGGTGGAGCGGTTTATGAAGAAAAATTTAAAATGAAATTCATATTTGTCACCGGCGGTGTGGTGAGTTCGTTGGGCAAAGGGCTGACGGCCGCCGCCCTCGGCACCCTGCTCGAAAACCGCGGTCTCAAGGTCGCGCTGCAAAAATTCGACCCCTACCTCAACGTGGATCCGGGCACGATGAATCCCTATCAGCACGGGGAAGTGTATGTGCTGGACGACGGCGCGGAGACGGACCTGGACCTTGGCCATTACGAGCGGTTCACCAGCACCAAGCTTTCGCGGATGAACAATCTGACCAGCGGCCAGGTTTATCAGACTGTCCTCAACAATGAGCGCGAAGGAAAATATCTCGGCAAAACCGTCCAGGTCATCCCGCACGTGACGGACGAAATCAAAAATCGCATCCATTTGCTCGCCGAAAAGACGAAGGCCGACGTCGTCATCACCGAAATCGGCGGGACCACGGGCGACATCGAGGGGCTGCCGTTTCTCGAAGCCATCCGCGAGTTCGCTTTGGAAGTGGGCCACAACAACGCTGTATTCATGCACGTCACGTATGTGCCGTTCATCAAGGCGGCCGGCGAATTGAAAACCAAGCCGACGCAGCAATCGGTCGCCAAGCTGCGTGAGATCGGCATTATGCCGCATCTCATCGTGTGCCGCTGCGAACGGTTGCTCGACAAGGAACTGCGGCAGAAAATATCCCTGTTCTGCAACGTGCCCGTGGAGGCGGTGATCGAGGAGAAGGACGTTGACCATTCGATTTACGAAGTGCCGCTGATGCTGCAACGCGAGGGCGTGGACATTCTGGTCTGCCGCCTGCTTGATTTGCACACGCCGGCGCCAAACATGGCGCATTGGCAGGAAATCATCCGCAAACTTATCGCCCCGGCGCATCGCGTGCGGGTGGGCGTGGTGGGCAAATACATCGGACTGCAGGACGCCTATAAATCCGTGTATGAAGCCATCATTCACGGGGGCATCGCGAATGATTGCGGCGTGGAAATTGTGCAGGTGGATGCGGAGGAAATAGAGAAGGAAGGCGCGGACAAAAAATTGCGCGGGCTGGGCGGCGTTCTCGTTCCCGGCGGATTTGGCGAGCGCGGGATCGAGGGAAAGATCAAGGCGGCGCAATATGCGCGCGAGAGCAAGACGCCCTATCTGGGCCTGTGTCTGGGAATGCAAATCGCCACAATCGAATTTGCGCGCAACGTCCTGAAGTTGCCCAAGGCCCATTCCACCGAATTTGACCTGAACACGCCCAACCCGGTGATTGCGATGCTCGACGAGCAGAAGCGCGTGACGAAAAAGGGCGGTACGATGCGGTTGGGCGCGCAAGCCTGCCAGTTGGCGCTGGGCACCCGGGCGGCGGAGCTATACGGCTCGTTCGTCATCAGCGAGCGCCACCGCCATCGCTATGAGTTCAACAACGCCTACCGCGAGAAATTTGAGAAGGCCGGCTTTGTCTTCAGCGGCCTGTCGCCAGACGGCAAACTGGTTGAAATCATTGAATTGAAGGACCATCCGTTTTTCGTGGCGAGTCAGTTTCATCCGGAATTCCTGAGCAAGCCGCATCAGCCGCATCCGCTCTTCAAAGCTTTCATCGCCGCGGCGCACCAGAACACATTCCGCAAGCCGCTGTGAAATCCAGGATTCAGGAAATCACATTCCACCCAGAGCGGACCGTTGCTGTATCGGCCATCGTAATATGAACCGGCCGGCGCCGGGTGATTGCCGGTGTCCGAGAGACTGTCGCCAAAGACGTGCAAGGCCGAGAACGTCGGGCCATCGCTGGCCATCAAACCAAACGCGAGAAAAAACGCGGAGAAAATCAACACCAGCCGCGCGCCGTTAAAATAGTGGCTTTTCCGAATCTCCATGATCGAGAATCTGCGCCTGGGCGCAATTGCCGTCAACCAATCTTTGGCCGCCGGATGTTCTTAATGTGTTGGCCGCCACTGTTAACTGTTACAACCGTTCCGGCGCAAACAATGGGTTTCACCTATGACGATCCGTCCTTGATTTTTTTGCCTTCCAATTTTTGTCGCTGGGAGCGCGAACTGCCTTGCAATGAAACGCGGCGAACCTGTCGCTCTTGAATATATCGCTCGACCAACTTCCTTTGGACCGGCAAGCCTTCCGCGAAGTGCTTGGGCAATTCCACGGCGTTGTGGACACGGGCTGCATTTACGATAAATTGTTACGAATTTCTGCTACCAAACAAACTCATGGAACGAATTGGACAAATCCGGCGTCGCGGAACTGACGTTCAAAGGCCGGCATCGGTCAACTTAAAGCCATTGCCTTGGAGTTCCACAAACGCTCTTTTGGGGAAGAGATGGCTCGTGTCAATTTGCTTCCTCCCGGCGAACGCAAAAGATATTTGAATCGCATCCGGCCAAGAAAAGACAGGCTTGCTGCCAAAAGAAATTGATTGGCTTCAGGGATCCGGTCAACAGCGGCTCAACTCGTCTCGACAGCGGTTGACACCGTTCGCCGGCGTTGTTTAGCGCCTGCTTGTTAGCTGCGGACCGTAGCGAGGGATGGCGCGAGCTTCAATTTAATATTTGGCCGCCGCCACTCACTCCACCGTTACGCTCTTCGCTAGGTTCCGCGGTTTGTCCACATCGCATCCCCGCGCCACCGCAATGTGATAGGCAAATAATTGCAGCGGCACGGCCGCCAGTATCGGATTCAGCGATTCCAACGTCTTCGGCAGGTAAATCACATCGTTGGCAACTTTCTTGATGGCGTGGTCCCCTTCCGTCGCCAGCGCAACAATGACTCCTTTGCGCGCGCGAATCATCGCCAGGTTCGCCATCGTCTTCTCATACATCGAGTCCCGCGGCACCAGAAAAACCGTCGGCGTTTTCTTGTCAATCAGCGCAATCGGGCCGTGCTTCATCTCGGCCGCCGAATAACCCTCCGCATGGATATACGAAATTTCCTTGAGCTTGAGCGCGCCTTCGAGCGCCAGTGGATAGGTGTAGCCCCGCCCGAGAAAAAAGAAATCATTGGCCTTCACGTACTTCCTGGAGATCGTCTTCAGCGCCCTGTCTTGCGCCAGGATTTTCTCCACCTGCTTCGGCAATCCCTCCAGCCCGTACAGCACCGGCAACGCCTGCGACGCGGACAGATTCCGCATCCGCCCCAAATAAATGGCCAGTAAAGTCAGGATGGTCAGCGTCGAGACGAACGCCTTCGTTGAGGCGACCCCGATTTCCGGGCCGGCATGCATGTAGATGCCTCCGTCCGCTTCGCGCGCGATGGTGCTGCCCACCACATTCACAATCGCCAGCGCCTTGTGGCCGCGACGCCGGGCTTCGCGCAACGCCGCCAGCGTGTCGGCCGTTTCCCCGGATTGCGACAGCACCAGCAGCACGGTGTTTTTTTCCAGCGGCGCGTTTCGATAACAAAATTCGTGCGCAAACTCGACCTCGACGGGAATGCCGGCGAATTCCTCGAGCAAATACTCGCCCACCAGGCCCGCATGCCAGCTCGTCCCGCTGGCCGCAATGATGATGCGGCTGATGGCGCGCATTTCCTTTTCGCTCAAATTCAGGCCGCCAAATTTGGCGGTCGCATTTTTCAAATCCACCCGCCCGCGCAAGGCGTTTTCAATCGTGCGCGGCTGTTCGAGAATTTCCTTGAGCATGAAATGCGCATGCTCCCCCCGCACCGCGTCTTCCAGGTCGAATTCCAGGCGGCTGATTTGCACCTTCGCGGTGTCGGCCCCCAGGTTCTGCACCTCGAATTGTCCCGCCGTCACCGTCGCCACGTCGTAATCGTTCAAATAAACGACTTTTTTCGTGTGCGCCACGATGGCATTGGCGTCGCTGGCCAGAAAATTCTCGCCTTTGCCGATGCCGATGATCAGCGGCGATCCGCGCCGCGCGCCGACGATTTTATCCGGTTCATCCGCGCAGATGACGGCAATCCCGTAAGTGCCGATGACCTCGCGCAGCGCGTCGGAAACGGCACGGGTCAGATTCCGGGTGCGTTGTTTTCCGTAATAATCGCCAATCAAATGCGCGAGCACTTCGGTGTCCGTATCGGACCTGAATTTATGCCCGGCGGCGAGCAGCTTGTCCTTGAGCGCGTCGTAATTTTCAATGACGCCGTTGTGGACAACCGCAATTCGTTCCGCCTGGTCAAAATGCGGGTGGCAATTGCTGTCCGAAGGGATTCCGTGGGTGGCCCAGCGCGTGTGGCCGATGCCGAGCGTTCCCGAGACGGGGTCGGACTGCAGGACGGTGGCCAGGCCGCTGTCAATCCGTCCCACTTTCTTGCGCATCAACAAATCGGCTTCCTGCAAAACCGCCACGCCCGCGCTGTCGTAACCGCGATATTCCAGCCGCCGCAATCCTTCGAGCAGGATCGGCGAGGCCGCTTTCTTCCCAACGTATCCAATGATTCCGCACATGTGATTCCTTCAATTTTAGGTTTTTAGTTCTGAATTGGACCGCAAGATCCAATCCGCCGCGCCGGCCAGATCGTCCACCACAATGGCCCGCGAAATTTTCCCGCCCGAGTCCCGTTCCACTTCTGTGCCGTAACCGGTGCGGACCAGAATACTCTTTTTGACGCCGGCGTTCCAGCCGCATTCAAGATCAATCAGTTTGTCCCCGGCCAAAAAGCTTTGCGACAGGTCCAGATTGAACTCATCCCGCGCATCGAACAAAAATTGCGGCGACGGTTTGCGTCCGCGGCTCGGCTGTCCGGGCGCTTCCGGAGCAATGTAAATTTTTTCAAATTCGATGCCGTCACGCGCCAGCTCGTCCGACAGGTGATGGTTCACTTTTTCCACGTCGGCCATCGTAAAATAGCCCCGGCCAACCCCCGACTGGTTCGAGACAATGAACAATTGGTATCCCGCGGCGCAAAGTCTTTTCAGTCCCGTTCGCGTGGCGGGGAAAATCTTCACGTCTTCGGGACGGCTCAGGTAACCCTGTTCGGCGATCATCGTGCCGTCGCGGTCGAGAAAAATTGCCCGGTTCACGCCGCAAATTGTGGTGTGATTTTGCCAAGAATGGAATTGAATTTTTATCCATCCCCGGGCATCATGCCATCGTTTCCGTTCGTATTTTAACAATTAATCCATATTTCACATGAGCAACGGCAGACTTGGAATTCTGGTTGGCGGCGGCCCGGCGCCCGGCATTAATGGCGTCATCGCCGCGGCCACCATCGAAGGCATCAACAACGGTTTCGAGGTCATCGGTTTTCGCGACGGCTTCAAATGGCTGGCTCAGGGCGATGTGCATCAGTGCAAACCCTTGTCTATCCGCGATGTTTCCGGCATCCATTTGCGCGGCGGCTCCATCCTGGGAACCGCCCGCACCAACCCCACCAAGTCCGAGGAACAGATGAAGCATGTCTTCGCCGCGTTCGAGAAACTCGGCATCACCACCCTCGTGACAATCGGTGGCGACGACACCGCGTTTTCCGCCAGCCAGGTTTGCAAGCGCAGCAACGGCAAAATCAGGGTCGCCCACGTCCCCAAGACCATTGACAACGATTTGCCGCTGCCGGGTTCAACACCGACCTTCGGCTTCGAGACCGCCCGCCATTATGGCGTCCATCTGGTGCGCAATCTCATGGAAGACGCGCGCACCACCTCGCGGTGGTATATCATCGTTTGCATGGGCCGCGCCGCCGGCCATCTCGCGTTGGGCATCGGTAAAGCCGCCGCCGCCACCCTCGTCATCATTCCCGAGGAATTTCACAAAAGGCAGGTCACCGTGGATGAGGTTTGCGACGTCATCATCGCGTCCATTATCAAACGCCGCGCCGAAGGTTCCCAATACGGCCTCGTCATCCTTGCCGAGGGACTCATTGAAGCGATGGGCGAGCAGGGCCTCGTCAAGGCGCTCCCTGAAGGCGAATTGAGCCGCTACGGCAAAGTCATGCGCGACGACCATGGCCATTTGCGCCTCGGCGAAATCGAATTCGGCCGCCTGATGAAGGACCTTCTTAACTCCCGGCTGGAAAAGCTCGACCTGAAAACGACATTCATTGATAAGGACCTCGGCTATGAATTGCGGTGCGCTGACCCGATTCCATTTGACGCGGAATACACGCGCGATCTGGGTTATGGCGCGGTGAAATTTTTGCTCTCGCCCGAAGCCGAAAAATACGGGGCCATCATCAGCTTTGTGGACGGCAAGATGAATCCGTTGCCGTTTGAAAAAATGCTCGATCCGAAGACCGGCCGCATGCAGAACCGCAAGGTGAACGTGGATGGTGAAGCATTCGAATGCGCGCAGGCCTACATGATCCGGCTGGAACGCGAAGATTTGGAAGATTCGAAAAAACTCGCCAAATTGGCCGGCGCCTCCTCGATGTCGCCGGAGCAATTTCGCGAGCGGTTCGGGTATCTGGTGGGGTTGAAATAGCGACGGTTCCATCCATAGAAGTGGCGCCCGGTTCAAACCCGCGTTACATTCGCGCATGTTTATCGCCGGACTGGGCACCGCCGCGCCCTCGCAACGCTACACCCAACGCGAGTGCTGGGACGCCGTGGAAAAATCCCCGCGCATCCGTCTCAAACCGCGCTCGCTCGCAATTCTAAAAAAAATCCTCTGCGGCGAAAATGGCATCGCTTCCCGGCGCCTGGCCCTCGAACCGCTGGCCGAGGTCTTTGAACTCACCCCTGACGTCTTGCAGGCGCGCTTCGCCGAACACGCCCCGGCCCTGGCGGTCGCCGCCGCCAAACGCGCCCTGCGCAACACCGCCTGCGCGCCGAAAAAAATTGACGCCATCCTCATCAGCACCTGCACCGGTTATCTGTGCCCCGGCCTGACCAGCTATGTCAGCGAGCGCCTTGGCCTGCGCGAAAACGTCTTCGCGCTCGATTTGGTCGGACAGGGCTGCGGCGCCGCCCTGCCAAATTTGCGCGCCGCCGAGGCAATCCTGGCCGCCGGCCGCGCCGAATATGTCCTGTCCATCTGCGTCGAGATTTGCAGCGCGGCGTTCTTTCTCGACGATGACCCCGGTGTTTTGGTCAGCGCCTGCCTCTTCGGCGACGGCGCGGGCGCCGCCGTGCTGACCAATGCGCCGGACAAAAAAGGGCGCCGGGTCGAATGGAAATTCTCCGCATCCCATCTTGCGCCCGAAAAGCGCGACACGCTCCGGTTTGGCCATAAAAATGGAATGCTGCGAAACATGCTTTCGCCACAGGTGCCGCAAATTGCCGGCGCGGCCGCGGCGAAATTGTGCGCCGAAACCATTGCCGCCGCGGGAATCCGGCGCGAAAAAATTTCCGGCTGGATTCTACACACGGGTGGACGCGATGTTTTGCTGGCTTTGCGCGAGCAGTTGGAGCTGAACGAATCTGACCTCCGCCACAGCGCCGCCGTTCTCCGGGAATTCGGCAACATCAGCAGCCCTACGGTCTTCTTTGTCCTCGAACGCGCCTTGCGTGACACGGTGCCGAATGGCCTTTGGTGGATGAGCTCGTTTGGCGCGGGCTTTAGCTGCCACGGCGCTTTGTTGGAAGTCAGTTAGGGCAAACTCACACCCTGCGGCCAAGAATAATCAAGTCCCGCTCCCGGCCATCGAGCAGCGCCACGCCCGGCAGCCGTCCCCATTGCTGAAATTCCAGTTTCTCGAAAAGTCTCAGGCTTGGCTCGTTGTGCGCAAAGATGAATCCCAACAACGTCGTCACCCCGATTTGGCCAGCGTGTTCGATGCTGCGCCGTACCAGTTGCGTGCCCAGACCCTGCCGCCGGTGCTCCGGCCCAAGATAAACGCTCACCTCGCAGGTACGGTCGTATGCCGGACGCCCATAAAAGGATGAATAACTCAACCAACCCGCAATCTGCCCGTTCTCTTCCGCCACCCAGAGCGGGCGGCGCGCGGGAGAATGGTTGGCAAACCATTTTTCCCGGCTCGCCACCGAAACGGGTTCCGTGTCGGCGGTGACCATGCGGGTGCGGACGGTGGAATTGTAGATGGCCACGATGGCCGGCAGGTCTTCAATGATGGCGTCGCGGAATTGCATAAGGCTTGATGCCGTCGAATCTTCTCAAGCTGCCCGCCGCAGGGCAACGGAGCAACAGCAAAAACGGGAAACAGGCCGGAGGCGCGTTTCCGAACCCGTCGCCTGGCGCAGGTTTTAGTTGCCACGGCCCGCCGCGCGCAGTCAAATAGCGCCACAAAAGGACCATGAGCCGCATTGTTGAACCGGAAATTCTCGATACGCTGCCGCCCGACGACCCCCGCGCGGCCCGTTCGCGCCGCGATTTGCGCCGCGTGAATTGGTTCATGGCCAACCCTGCCATCATGGCCAATGCCCTCCGGAAAAATATCCCGGGACCACCAAAACAAATCGCCGAACTGGGAGCGGGCGACGGCCATTTTCTTCATCGCGTGGCAGAAAAGCTCGCCTGGCAAAACGTCCATGCCGTCCTGCTCGACCGGCAAAATACCGTCTCCGCCGAAGCCCTTGCCGGCCTTTCAAAAATCACCTGGCAGCCCGAAACGGTCGTCGCCGACGTCTTTGATTGGGATGGCCCGGCGGAAATCATCATTGCCAACCTGTTCATTCACCATTTTGACGACGACAGGCTCGCTCGATTGCTGCAAAAAATTTCCCGCAACGCCACCCTGTTCATCGCCCTGGAACCGCACCGGTTCTATTTTCCGTTTCCCTGCGCGCTGACAACCTTGTTCGTCGGTTGCTCGCGGGTGACCATTCATGACGCCGAGGCGAGCATCCGCGCAGGATTTGTTCGCCGCGAGATTTCGGATCTTTGGCCGGACAAAACAAACTGGCAACTGACCGAACGCCGCGCCGGCTTCTTCAGCCATTTGTTCGTCGCCAGGAGGACTTGAAATGCGGGCCGCGAATCCCATTCAAATCATCGGCGGCGGCCTGGCCGGCCTGACGCTCGGTATCGCCCTGCGCCGCCGCGGTGTTCCCACGGTCATTTTTGAAGCCGCTCATTATCCGCGCCACCGCGTTTGCGGCGAATTTATCAGCGGCAGCGGATTGGCGGTCCTCGAAAGCCTCGATTTAAAGCGGAAATTTCTGGACGCCGGCGCGCGGGAGGCGCATTCAGCGGTTTTCATTTCTGAAAAATCCGCCTCCCCGGCGCATTGTCTGCCATCCACCGCCCTGTGCCTCTCGCGGTGGGTGATGGACAAATTGCTCGCCGACGAATTTCAATTGCTGGGAGGCGAGTTGCGCTGCGGAGAACGGTGGCGCGGTGAGATGGTCGAAGGCATCGTGCGCGCCAGCGGACGGCAATTGCGACCGCTTGAAAACGGTTCGCGCTGGTTTGGATTAAAGGCCCATGCAAAAAATGTTTCCCTCAAAGCCGATCTCGAGATGCATGTCTTCAAAAACAGTTACGTCGGCCTCTGCAGGCTTGCCGGCGGCGTGGTGAATATTTGCGGCCTGTTCCGCCGCAACCACGAACTTCATCCGCCGCGAGACCGCTTCGATTCGCTGCGTGGAAATCCCGGATCCCTCCTGCATCAACAACTCGCCGGCGCCGAGTTTGCCGATGAATCATTTTGTTCCGTCGCCGGCCTGCCCCTCCGGCCGCAACGCGCGTCCCAACTATCGGAACTCAGCATCGGCGACGCGCTGACGATGATTCCGCCGGTGACCGGGAACGGCATGTCGTTGGCCTTTGAATCGGCGCAAATGGCCGTCGAACCCCTCGTCGCCTGCCGTCGCGGCGAGATTTCCTGGAGCCAGGCACGGGAGACGATATCTCGCTTGTGCGACCGCGCCTTTTCCCGCCGGCTGCGCTGGGCCAATTGGCTCCAAAACCTCCTGCTTTCACCGCTCGTTCGGACCCCGCCTGGCAAAATCCTCTTTCAGTCCGGGGCGTTTTGGAAAATGATGTTTGCCAGGACACGATGAAGCCATTGGCCGATTGCAAACTTTATACCTTTATTGACTCGGCCTATTTGCACGGTCGCGCTCCGGAATTGCTCGCGCAGCAGCTTTGCGATGGCGGCAGCGATTTGATTCAACTCCGCGCCAAAAAATCATCCGCCGAGGAAATCCGCGGAATGGCCGAAAAAATCCTCCCCATCACCCGGCGCGCCGACGCGGGCCTGGTCATCAATGATTATCCGGATATTGCGGGCGGCCTCGGCGCCGAGTTTTGCCATCTGGGACAGGAAGACTTTTTTGACGCCGGACAAACAAACGTTTCCGCCCTCCGCGCGGTGCATCCCGCCCTTCGCATCGGCCTGAGCACCCATTCCCCGGGTCAGGCCCAACGCGCCCTCGCCGCCGCAGCCGATTACCTCGCCATCGGCCCCATCTTCCCTACCGACACAAAGCCGGCAGCCCGCCCCGTCACCCTCGACTATGTCCGCTGGGCCGCCGCCAATGTCCACGCGCCCTGGTTCGCCATCGGCGGCGTGAATCTGCTCAATCTCGATGCCGTGCTGGCCGCCGGAGCGAAACGCGTTTGCATCGTCTCGGCCATTCTCAACGCGCCCGACGCCGCAAAAGCCTGCGCCGGATTCCGTCGCCGGCTTGACCAGGGCTAGCGGATCGAAAGCGCCGTATTGATTTGATCAATCGCGTTGCTGATATGCTTGCTGATGCGCGGTTGACCTTTGACCTCCGCCGCATTCAGGACGTTCCCGAGCAAGTCGCTGGCGGTGCGAAGACGGTCATCGGACCAGACCTGCTTTTCACGGGTCCGGTCATCGCCGCTGTTCAAATCCACGCCGAGCAATCCTGCCGCCGTCTTGATCTGGTGCATCGCTTTGACCCGGTGGCCTGCGTAATCCTTGTTGGCCGATGCCAGGATCCAATACGACCGGCGAAGCATCTCCGCCTCTTTCGTGTCGCTGAAGGCGACCGTTTCATATTGACTGGGTGCGTAACCGGTGACGCCTGCAGTTTGCGGGGACGTGCTGCCCTGCAAACCAACGGTTGCGCCCAAAAGCGAAACCACAACTGCTGCTGATAGTATATTTGTTTTCATAATCATACTTAGTGACGAATTACCGCGGGAAAAGTTACACCAAAATAACCCCGACACAAATGTGCATGGCTCCAACCGCCGCCATTCCCGGCGGTTCACGTTCTCGACTTGCTCCGGGATTTTTCTTCCTCCTGCATTTTCAGGCTGGCAAAGAGGGAACCGCCAGTGTGGGTCATCCGCGGTTTTTGAAGCGATAGCGCGTCTATCCGCTGCGCCATTTTCAATTTGTTGTTGCAGTAGAGCATCGCCGTTTCGTCGGTGATCAAATCCTGTTCGTAAGCCTTGAAGAGGGATTGTTCGAAACTGTGCCAGCCGAAGACGCTGCCCGCTTCGATGATGTCGTCCAGCCGGCGGCCTTCGTTTTCGCCCAGCAGGATGGCTTCGCGCGTGCGCAGGTTGTTGCCCATCATTTCCGTGACCAGCAGCCGTGCCGCCGGATCGCCGGAACCAGCCGCTGGCTGACGATGTAACGCATCGAACCCGCCAGCCGTTCGCGCACCTGGGTTTCCTCGTCCGTGCCGAACATGCCGATGATGCGGTTGACGGTCATCGCGGCGCTGGTGGTGTGCAGCGTGCTGAAAACCAGATGGCCGGTTTCGCCCGGCGTTGAGCACAATCTCCATCGTTTCGCGGTCGCGGATTTCGCCGATGAAAATGATTTTGGGCGCCTGCCGCATGGCGGCGCGCATGCCTTTTTGAAAAGTGTAAAAATCGCGCCCCAGTTCCCGCTGGCTGAACGTGGCCTTGACGGGCGTCAACACAAATTCAATCGGATCTTCCAGCGTGAGAATATGAATATTCTCGGGTCTTGTTGATTTCGTTCAACATGGCGGCGATGGTGGTCGTCTTGCCCATGCCCGTGCCGCCGGTCACAAAGATGATGCCGTTCTTTTCCTTGATGATTTCCCTGAAGGTCGGCCCAGATTGAGCGAATCAAAGGTCGGAATCAGCGGCTTCAGATGGCGCATCACCATCGCGTAATTTCCATTCTGGAAATAGATATTGACGCGAAACCGGCAGGCGTTTTTCAGGGTATAGCCGCAATCGCACGAGCCGTGTTCCTTCAAATCCTGCAGCAGCCGCTGGATTGTTGTCGATGATGACATTGGCCAGACTCTCGATGAATTCGCTGGTCAGTTCAGCTGGATCAGCGTTCGTGAACAAACGGCTTGAGTTCGCCCTGGGTCTCCACCTGCATCGGCCGGCCGGCCACGAAGACCAAATCCGAAATGCCATCGGCGAATTGCACCATCGCCTCCAACAACTTGTCCAGTTCGTCTTTATTCATCATCGTTCATCGCCTTCCGCTTTTCCTCCGCTTGCCGCGGGCGCGATCATTTGTCAATTGTCACTCATAGTTAACAATGATCCAGATTCGCCTGCTTGGGGAGCAACCGCAAGCAACAATTTTTGTCGCGTGAATTGACGCCACTTACAAACCGAGGCGTTTCCCTGCTTCGGCCATGCTTTTGCAGGTGATGACTTGCGGACGCCGCGGGTGATGGAAAATAGTCAGGATATTGAACCCAATGTCTCTCGATGAATCAGGGATCACCCGCACAATCAGTCCCACGCCGTTTTTATCAACCGCTTCCATCAAGCGCCCAAGTCCCTTGAGACAATCCAGCTCCATCGAATCCAGATTCGTTAAATCCACCAGGACGCGAAATCCGGGCCTCAGTTCAGCGGTCAGCGTCTCAAGGTCTGGTTCATTGCGCGCCAATTCCTCCGGACGCACCTGCCCGCTGTAGCTCAGATACAACAAATTCTTCACTTTGTTTGCCGTGGCCAACACCATGCGCCCAGACTAACGGGTCAATCCCGCCGGTTCGATAAAAATCCCCCCATGCGCCCGCGCCTTTTGGGTTGGACCCGCCGGTCGCCAGTGTTAGGGTTTCCAAACACAACACGCCCCACGTTTATGCAATATTCCGGCTCATTCGATGCGCGCTGCGTTTCCCGGCGTTCGGACGCCATGTGCCGTGTTTACGTCCGGGGCAGCGATCTTTACTTCATTAATCTGGGCGGCGTCAACCCCGTCACCCGCGCGGTCACCGCTCAATTTGGCCTCTTGGGCGTGCTCATTGATCTCGCCCTGAAAAAACGCGCGCAACACAAGATCAAAACCATGCTCCAGCGCGCGGAGGGTCAGGACCCGGAATTGATGTTGCGTGAAAATACCTCGAATTTCAAAATCTATGCTCCCGAAATCAAGGACGCCGCGGTGGAACCCCCTTCCGTTTGGGCCATGCGCGGCAAACAGGCCGGACGCTGGATTTTTGAGATGCGCGATGGTAAAAAATACCGGTTCGAATTTGCCGACGTCGAAACCATGAAAACCGCGTTGGAACTCCTGTCAAAGTCGCTCTTCGCCACCCTCCGCGTCAATGTCGAGTGGAATGACCGGAAGAAAAAATTTGAGAAGAAGAAAACCCGCGGGTGATCGGATGCCCTTGATCAATCGTGAACCGGCCGCGCCAAATCACAGAGGTTGATGAAAATCAGTTCCTCGACGTTACCAGGCAAAAGACTGATACGATGCGAATGGAAATATGACGAACATCATGTCATCCACCGTGGACGAAACGTTGGTCACGTAATACGGTTCCCCTCCAAAAATCACGTTCCTGGGCAACATGACTTCTTCCCGCTTCCGTGCTTAAATCGCCTCAATGCGAAATTTTCCATCGCCAGACTCGATGAATCGCCGCCCGGCTAACTCCTCCCCTCGTCATTCGTCCCACTCCTTTCCCCTTTTTCTGTCAAATTCGCGTAAAATTTACTGTCAAATTTACTCTCATTACCCCTTGTTTTATTCAGGTTTACTCATGTTTACTCATGAAAAAATAAAAAAATCCCCGCAGATGAATGACACCCCGGATAAATTGCACCCGCCCGGCCTTCGTTTCCTACGGTGTAAAGATCGCCGATTTTAGCTGCTTAATGACTGCTAAACAAAGCCGCCAGGGTGATGACCACAATGCATATCATGCCGCTTCCGGCGGTCCACACAATGTCGGCAAGAACCGGTGTTAATAACATGTCCATATCCTTTCCCTTTCTTCCCTTTATTTCGTTCCTCCCTTCAACAGTTTATCACGATTTGCCCAAAATCAAAACAGGGCCGGAAAAAAAATTCAATGCCGTTTTGACTTGGACCGTGTTTCAAGCAAAATTGATGCGGGATGAGTATTCTGAATACCCGTGGGAGGAATTTTCTCCAGGATACGACCTGCCGGTTGTTTTGGTTGTCCGTCGTCGTATTGCAACCCTGGAGTCTGCTCCACGCCGCGCCCGGACCGGATCTGCCCCAGCCGATTCAATTGGATTCCGGCTGGATGCTGCAAGACGCTGCCGTTGTGGGCCAGGGCGGCGACATCGTTTCCAGCGCGAGCTACCAACCCGCCGGGTGGCACGGGGCAACCGTGCCGGGCACGGTCCTCACCAGCCTCGTCAACGACGGCGTTTATCCCGATCCGCTCTATGGCGAGAACAATCGGACAAATATTCCCGACTCTCTCTGCCGCACCACCTGGTGGTATCGCACCGTTTTCACGCCGCCCGCCGTCTTATGCTGGCAAGCACGTCTGGCTGACGTTTAACGGCATCAATTACATCGCCGATGTCTGGGTGAACGGACACAAAGTGGGCACGATCAAAGGCGCGTTCGCTCGCGGCATTTTTGATGTGACCGCGAACGTCACGGTTGGCGCTCCGAATGTTTTGGCCGTCAACGTGTTTCCGGAACCGCATCCGGGCGCAATGCACCAGAAAACGATCGCCACCGGTGCCGGCCCCAACGGCGGCGTCACCGCGGAAGACGGCCCGACTTTTCTCTGCGCCATCGGCTGGGATTGGATTCCCACCATTCGCGACCGCGACAGCGGCATCTGGCAGGATGTGACGCTCTCGGCCAGCGGGCCGGTCGTATTGCAAAATCCCTATGTGACCTCGGAACTGCCTCTGCCAAGAACGGATTCAGCCGACCTCACGGTGCAAGCGACCGTCAGCAACGCGACCGATACCGCCCAGTCCGGCGTGTTGGCTGGCAATGCCGGCTCGATTCGCTTCCAACAGGACCTTTCACTTGGCGCCCCACGAGGAGCGCACGGTGACGTTTTCCCCGGCGACCGCGCCCGTTCTGCATCTGAGACATCCGCGACTGTGGTGGCCCAACGGCTACGGCCCCCAGAACCTTTACCGTCTGCGCCTGAGCTTTCACCGCCGATGGTGCGGTTTCGGACACGCGTGAACTGTCCTTCGGCGTCCGCCAAATCAGCTATTCGCTGCCAGGCTCGGACAATCTGGCGCTGTCCGTCAACGGCGTGCCCGTCGTCGCGAGGGGCGGCGACTGGGGCATGGACGAGGCGATGAAGCGCATCCCGCGAGAAACGCATGGACGCGCATGATCCGCATGCACCAACTCGCCAATTACACCATCATCCGCAACTGGGTCGGCCAGAGCACCAGCGAGGAATTTTACGACTTGTGCGACAAGTATGGCATCCTGGTCTGGGACGAATTCTTCCAGCCCAATCCCGCCGACGGCCCGAACCCGGACGATACGGCGCTGTACCTCGCCAATGTGCGCGAAAAGATTTTGCGCTTCCGCAATCATCCGTCCATCGCCCTGTGGTGCGCCCGCAACGAGGGCGACCCGCCGCCGGCAATTGGTCAAGGCATCCAAAAATTGCTCGCCGTGCTGGATCCGGATCGGCTTTACCAGCCCAGTTCCACCGCCGGCCGCGGCGTTCATTCCGGCGGTCCTTATCACTGGCGCACGCCGCGCGAGTTTTATTCCTTCCCGGAAAACGAAGCGTTCAAGACCGAAATCGGTTCCATGTCCGTCCCCACGCTGGAAGCCATTCACGCGATGATGCCGGCAAAGGATTGGGACGTCATCAACGACGATTGGGCCGAGCACGATTTCTGCGCCGGCGCCGCAGCAAGGCAACGTTTATCCCAATATCCTCACTGACCGCTATGGTCCGATTGCCAGCCTGCCGGACTTTGTGCGCAAGGCGCAACTGGCCAATTACGAGGCGTTTCGGGCGATGTACGAAGGCCGGTTCGCAAAGCTTTTCCATCCCGTCACCGGCGTCATCACCTGGATGAGCGATCCAGCCCAGCCGAGTTTTGTCTGGCAACTCTACAGCCATGACCTCGAACCGAACGCTTCTCTGTTCGCCGTGCGCAAGGCCTGCGAGCCGGTTCACGTGATGATGAACCAGGCCAATTCGCGCCTGATGGTCATCAACAACACCACCGCTCCCCTGGAAGATGCCACCGTTACCATGACGATTTACAACCTGGACGGCAGTCTCCAATACAACCAGACCCGTCCGCTGACCGCCGCGCCGGAAGCCGCAACCGATTTAGGCGCGATTGATTTCCCGGCGACGCTGTCCGCCGTTCACTTCGTCAAACTGGAATTGCGCGACGCACACGGACGACTCGTCTCGGAGAATTTTTATTGGCGGGCTTTGCCGGCCCACGAGGATGATTTCCAGCCTCTCAACCAAATGCCGATGGTGGCGCTGGATGTGCGGGCCCGCCAACGCGAGACTGATGGCAAATGCCTGTTGACGGTCACACTGCGCAACCCGACCCAATCCATTGCACTGATGGCGCACCTGCAACTGCGCCAGGCGGCCTCCGGCAAACGCGTGTTGCCGGTTTTTTACAGCGACAACTACGTTTCGCTGACGCCCGGCGAACGCAAGGATATTAGCATTGAAGCGGCCCAAACGGATTTGGACGGCCAGGCGCCCTTGTTGGTGGTGGACGGCTGGAATGTGACCGTCAAATCGGTTTCGGCCACGGGCGGGGAAGTAGCCATCGAGCCAAATGCCGACGCGCTGGTGCCGATGCCGGTTTCGCTTCCAACGAATGGATGGTACGGAAATATCAGTATTGATTGCGGCGGCGGTTACCTCGGCTCTTTGTTCCGCTTCGGCGCGCCGGAGTCGGGATTTGTCAGCGATTGCGATTTCCAGGGCGGCGACACGGCGTACACGGCGGCCACAATTGATACGAGCGCGCCGAATGCCGGGCCTGCCGGCGTTTATCAAACGGAACGCTGGGGCGATTCCACCTATACCATGCCGGTCGAGAGGGGACATGCTTACACGGTGCGCTTGCATTTGGCCGAGCTCCGATTCGGGCCGGCCCAGCGCAAGTTTAACGTGGACATCAACGGGCAGCGTGAGTTGACGGACTTTGACATCGCCGCGGAGGCCGGGAAGGACAAGGCCCTGGTGAAGGAATTTGACGGCATCGAGCCGGACGCCGACGGCGACATTGTCATCGCCTTCAGGCGCGGTTCCGCCGATCAGCCGACGATTTGCGGCATCCAAGTCATCCAGCAGTAGGAGACCAGGTAACGAGTCTCAATTAAAAACCTTGTCTATCGTAGGAGACGAGGTAACCAGTCCCAAATATCTTTGGATTTTGAGGGAATCCAGTGCAACGCTTTTTGGATTTGCGATCAGTCAGGAATCACGCCCGCAGCCGCTGGTAGATTTCCGTGTGCGCCGTCCGGGCAAATAAAACATAGCCCGCGGATTTCAGAAACACGGCGATGGGGCTTTTGAGAACTTCCTCCACGTTTCCATACGTATAATCTTCAGCCAAAACGTATGCCGGCCTGAACCGGTTCCAATCGTTCGAGCGAAGGACCGATAAATCGAATCCCTCCACGTCCACCGACAGAAAATCAATGGACATTCCGGCCGGCAATGATCCGCCAAGGACTTGCGCCAGGGTGCGGATTTTAACCGGTCGAACTTCCATCATTCGATAATGTTTAACCCCGTCACGTTCTTTTGCCACGGCGGGATCAAAGGTGCTCAGCGTCGCTTCGTTAAAGATATGAAACGGCAGGGTGCCCGGTTCTTCTCCGATGCCGACTTCCAAATTGATGTCATGGGGGCGCAGTTGGTGGAAGGCCGACATGCTTCCGGGGGCGGCGTCTATATTGATGCCGCGCCAACCCCGGCAGTAGAAATAATACGTGTTGGACAAATGAACCGGGTGATGCGCGCCCACGTCCACGTAAAAGCCATTGGTCTTTTCTTCAAAGACACGGTCGAGGATCCGGTCTTCGCCTTCCTGTGAAAAGGAATGTACCAAAAGGCACGGCGGCCGGATGAGATGTTTGACCGGACGAAGCGTTTTTTTAATGAGCTTTACCATAAATTCCCACAACTATTCAGAGCAAGAGCGGGGCGGCTCCAAATCCTTTTTGGCCCAACTCCGCCAGGACATGATGCCGCGAGTTCCGGTGTGAGTAACCAATCCGTACCCCTGCCCTCCTTTTTTTCTCACTTACTCTCAACCCAAATTGGAGAAAAGCAAGCGTCGCCAATAAATTTTCGCAGGTCGTTGGCCGGGCGCGAGCGTCTGGCAGGCATGGACGGGATCTGCGGCGCGTCCGGCGCAACTAATTTCACGGCACAGCGCGTTTTCTTACCAGCACCTGATCGGCCCATCTTTCCAGCCCCATCACGGAACACCGGCTTACCCCCTGCCTTGATTTGCGCCGGGCAAAGGGGCATAATCCGCATGACCTTAAACAATCCGCCGCGGGGCCGTAACCATCCGAATGTGAACTTTTTGCGAGCGCCTACCACTGAGCAACGCCGCGGCAGCCTATGAACGTTGAACATCCTTTGACCCAGGCCATCATCGCCGGACGGCGTAAAGACGTGCCTTCCCTGGTGCAACAATGTCTCGCCGACGGCGAGAGCGCCGCCAGCATCGTCGAACAGCGCCTCGTCCCCGCCATGGCGGTGGTCGGCGAAAAATTCAAATGCAACGAGATCTTCGTGCCCGAAATGCTCGTCGCCGCCCGCGCCATGAAGGAGGCCCTGAAATCTCTCGAACCCCGGCTCGTCGCGGCGGGCGTCAAACCGGTTTACACCGCCATGATTGGCACCGTCGAGGGCGACCTGCACGACATCGGCAAAAACCTCGTGGCGATGATGTGGAAAGGGGCGAACATCGAGGTGATTGACCTGGGCGTCAATGTGTCCCCCGCCAACTTCGCCGCCGCCCTTCACCGGCATCATCCGCAGTTGGTGGGATTGTCCGCTTTGCTCACCACCACCATGCCCGCAATGCAAAACACCGTGAAAGCCTTGCGCCAGACCGGGCTGATGGTCAAGGTCGTCATTGGCGGCGCCCCCGTCACGCCGGAATACGCCCGGGAAATCGGGGCCGACGGTTACTCGCCGGATGCGAGCAGCGCGGTGGACGTCGCCTGGCAATTGCTGCGGGGAAACGCTTGAAACCCGGCATCTCCATGGACCGCGATTTTTATCTTCATCAGGCCGCATCCGGTTTGCGCCTTCCCATCGGAACGCATTTGATCCTGCACGAACACCCGGACCACGAAGCCATCGCGCAGGATGGCGGGCGGCTGGGCCGCGTGGTCGAGGAAGCCGCCCGCCGTTTTCGCGTGCCGCTCGCGCTCCCGTTGATGGACCTTAAGTTGGAAAAAGAATCGCTCCTCCTGGCCCGCGGTGTGCCGTCCGTCGAGATTGACACCTATCACTTCACTGAGCCGCCCGGGCAGAATCCGCCGTTCCGGCTGACGGACAAAATGGCGGCCGCTTGCGGCGCCATCCGGCACATCGCCTCAAAAACGGACCTGCTCCCGGTCGGCATGGGCATCGGCCCGTTCTCCCTCATGACCAAATTGATTGCGGACCCGATCACCCCGGTTTATCTCGCCGGTGACGGGGCTGCCGCGGCCGACGAGCCGGAAGTGGCGCTGGTCGAACGCCTCCTCGAGTTGTCGTTCAACACGGTGCAAGGCTATCTGGACGCGCAAATCGCCGCCGGTGCCCGCGCCGTCATTCTCTGCGAACCGGCGGCGAATCAGATCTTTTTTTCGCCCATTCAACTGGCGAGAAGTTACGGGATTTTTGACCGGTACGTCATGGACTTCAACCTCGCCCTGCGCGACCAACTCGGCTCGCGCGGAGTGGACTTGATCTTTCACAACTGCGGCGAGTTGACGGACGGCATGGTCGGGCGCTTTGCCGCGCTCGACCCGGCCATTCTCAGCCTGGGCAGTTCGCGGCGGCTTTGGGAGGATGCGGCGCGGGTGGGTAAATCCATCGTTCTTTATGGAAATCTGCCCACCAAAAAATTTTATTCCGACAAACTCATCAGCGTTGAGCAGGTCCGGCGGCTTTCCATCGAACTCTTGGAGCGAATGCGCGCCACGGGCCATCCGTTCATTTTGGGAAGCGAATGCGATATTCTAAGCGTTCCCGGCTGCGAGCAAACCATCATGGCCAAAGTCGAGGCGTTTTTGCAGGCGAGCGTTTGAAGAAAAACTGTAGCCGTTCGGCAGCGAGAGATTTTGGGTTTTAGCGAGGCTGAGCGAAGGAGCATGCCCGCAACAGCCTGTGACTGAGCGAAAACGAAGCTAAAACCCAAAAGATCCGCTGCTTCTTTTCCCCAACCGAATGGGTTACAGCTTTTCTGAAAATGCCCTAATTAAATCATTCCGCGGATATCGTGAACGGCAACCGCCTGCGAATATCGTCAGAGGCCGCCGCAAGGAGCAATTCGTATTTGCCCGGCTCAACCACATATTGCCGGGTGGTCGTGTCCCAATAGCGAAACCGTTCCGCAGGAATTTCCAGCCCAATTTTTCGGCTCCCGCCTTTGGCCAGATGCACGCGCTCAAACCCGCACAGCGCCAGTTGCGGCTGCGGCACGGCGGAATTCACATGCCGAAAATATACCTGCGCCACTTCATCCCCGTCGCGATCGCCGATGTTCTTCAAGTCGAATGTCACTTGAACGGCGCCGCCGGCCGGAATTTTTTTGGACGCCAGCCTCGCGCCGCGATATTTGAACTTCGTATAGCTCAACCCGTGGCCAAAGGCGAAAAGCGGTTTGCCTTCGAAGTAACGATACGTCCGGTTGCTCATGGAATAATCTTCAAAGGGCGGCAAATCCGCCGTCGAGCGATAGAACGTCACTGGCAGCCGTCCCGCCGGGTCAATGTCGCCAAAAAGCGCTTCGGCCACCGCCCGCCCGCCCTCTTCGCCGGGATACCACGCCTGCAAGATGGCGGCGAGATGGTCATTTTCCCACGGCATCGCAATGGCGCTGCCGCTGCAATTGACAAATACCACCGGCTTGCCGGTGGCCTGCAGCGCCTGCAATAGTTTCTCCTGCAACGCGGGCAATTCAATCCGCGTCCGATCGCCGCCGTTGAACCCGTCCAAATACACGCGCATCTCTTCCCCCTCAAGATGGGAATTGATGCCGCCCACATAAATG
Organism: uncultured Verrucomicrobiae bacterium; assembly: GCA_963755515.1. Lineage (GTDB taxonomy): Bacteria > Verrucomicrobiota > Verrucomicrobiia > Limisphaerales > UBA11358 > UBA11358. Next base: position 205,688 of record CAVWKA010000006.1, read on the forward strand.
ATGACGTCCGCCTGGCCCGCGGCGGTTACGGCGTTGGTGAACAGTTCATCGGGGGCTTCCGAACCGTCGTCGTGGGCCACCAGCGGACACCCAGGCTCATAATCCACCGCAATGTTGGTCCCCGCCACCGCCAGGATGCCGTCAAGGAGGGTCACTGGCGCCGAGGGCGTGCCGTTGTAGTTGCCGAGCAGCACCGGCACGGAAGCCGCATTCGTGCCAATGACGGCGATGCGCCTGATTTTGGCGCGGTCGAGCGGCAGCACGCCGTCATTCTTTAACAGCACCAAAGATTCGCGCGCCACTTCCAACGACAGCGCTTGATGCGCCGGACTGTTGTTCTCCGACGGCGGGATCTGCGAGTAAGGCACCATCCCGGGCGGGTCGAACAGGCCCAGGCGAAAACGCGTCTCGAGGACCCACGCCAGCGCGCTGTCCAGTTGGGTTTGTGAAATCAGCCCTTCCTCCACCGCCCGCACCAACGCGTCGTAATCGGTGCCGCAGCACAAATCATCTCCCGCTTTCACGGCGGCGGCGGCGGCTTCCTCCGGCGTGTCAACGTAATGGTGATTGGCCCAAATATCATATATCGCCCCGCAATCTGACGTCACATAACCGTCGAACCCCCACTGCTTGCGCAACAAATCGGTCAACAAAAACGGATTGGCGCAGGCGGGCTTGCCGTCCACGCTGTTGTAGGCCCCCATCACACCGCCCACGTGGCCTTCGCGCACCGCGGCCTCGAATTGCGGCAGGTAGGTTTCATAAAGGTCCCGCTCCGGCGGTTCCGCATCAAAGGCATGGCGTTCCGGGTCCGGCCCGCTATGAACGGCAAAATGTTTCGCGCACGCCATCGCCTCCAGGTATTTGGGATCGTCCCCTTGCAGTCCCTCGATAAACGCGACGCCCAATTGCCCCGTCAAAAACGGGTCTTCGCCATAGGTCTCCTGCCCGCGGCCCCAACGCGGGTCCCGGAATATATTGATGTTCGGCGTCCAGAAATGGAGGCCGAAATACTGGCTGCTGTCGCCGTTGTGGGTCTCCCGGTATTCGTTGTTCTTCGCCCGGGCTTCAACCGCGATTACGTGCCCCTCCTGATGAATCAGTGGCGGGTCCCAGGTCGCCGCCATGCCGATGGCCTGCGGAAAAACGGTGGCCACGCCTGCCCGCGCCACCCCATGCAAACATTCACTCCAATAATTATAGGCCGGCACGCCCAAACGCGGAATCGCCGGCGCCCCGTTCCGCATTTGCTGGACCTTTTCCGCAAGCGACATCCGGCGGATGAGGTCCCACACGCGCACGTCCACCGGCTGCGACGGATCTTTCCATAGTTCCGGGCCGGTGACGATGGGGGGCGTCAACGCCTTGGTGTCCGTGACCGGAATTAAATCCGCCGCGCGCATGAAAACGATGGATTGCCGGTCCATGTCCCGAAGTTCCAACGAATTCAGCTTGGCGTCGTTGACGCGGCCGATGAAATGAAAGGTCAACGGCCTGTCGTCTGCTTGGTCCACAACGTTGGTGATAAAATAGACCTTTCCCGCCCCGCCCGCTGCGGCGAGGATATCCAGGTGGGTCGCCAGCGGTTCGTCGCCGCGCGTGATGTCAAAAACCCGCTGGCCGGCATTCGTGAAATCCACTTCCACCAATCCGATAATCGCCGCGTACGGGCCGGGCGGCAATCCCGAGACGGTCACGGTGAAATTTGTCCCGTAGATTTCCTCGCGGAAGGCGTCGGCCCCGCGCGAGGTTTCGCCCTGAATCGTCGTAACGCCCAACGCCCGCCGATGTTCAAATTGCCCCGTGATAACGACTTTCTTGTCGCAGGCCACGCAGGTTTCGTCGTCGGCCATGGCGGTGAAATTCACGGACAGGGAAGCGAGCGCAATGGCCGCGCAAGAAATCAATCGGCGCATTTCAAAAAACATGCCGGGCATTAAACCAAATAAGCGCGGGGAATACAAAGCCCTTTCCCTGGAAAGGGCGCCAACGAGACGTGCTTTTCAACAGCCGTCGAAACGATTTTCTTAAGACCCCAACCGATAATTGTCCCGTTCACTGCAACAAATGATAAGTTATTGGTATGTCACAATCATATTTTTTGTTGTGTTCTTATTTACGAGAAAGGAATTTTTGATTAAAGGAAAACATGTGGCGATGAAACGGCGTTTTGTGCGGCTCCATTGCCGGGTGCGGAATCCGGATTGGGTATGAATCGCGCATTCAAAAGCGGGCGGGGGTTTCAATCGTACGCCGATCAGGGAAAAATGTCCCAGGCTTTTGCAGCGTGGCCATGTTTCTTTTTTGAACCCGTTGATAAAACCGGAGTTCAACGTGAAGAACAATGTTTGTATGTCTTATTCGACGAATGGCAGACTGGTAGTTCTATATATCAATGTATGAATGACTATGGAAATGCCGTGGCTGCAGCAGCGTTCGATGCGGACACAGAAGGAAACCAAATCCCGAACGACTTGAAATGGGAGGTATCCGGTTGCCGGAACCTTACAACTTTCGATAGAAATAACTAATCACCTATGGAAACGCCATTAGCCTATAAATTTGTAATAATGGCCGCAATAATAAGTCAAATCAACTATTATGCGCCGCGCCTGCACTTGCCGATAGAGGTGCCTTTGAAAGAGCAGGCTGTTCAACTATTTTACATTTCACGGCCCATCGCGATCAAAAATTTGCGCTATTATGGAGGGCGTATTGACGTGAACAGCTATTGTTTTACTTTTGGACATAGGCTGATGAGTATCCATAAATTGGCTGACGACGGCTATCAGTCGTTTGGACTTACAAACGAGGCAAATGAGTCTGCCTCCGCTCTTATGGAGCGGGCTTCGAGAATGAAGTACGTCGTCAGCACCAACGATATTTATCGAATGGCCACGAACTGCCTCGTCGCGTTGGACATAGATGTTGCAAAGCTGGAAAAGGTCAATCCTCCTTGTGTAAATGAATATCCGATCTTTTATTCAAAACAAGGTCCGGTTCCCAGTCCGCTGTTGACCGTTGACTGGAAAAATCCCAATGCCTCCGGATATGATCCTGCGGAAATCACAGTTGAAATTTCCGCCGTTAGCGGGGAACTTCTCAAAGTTACGGCTGGCGACGGTTCGTTTAGCAAAAGAGGCCAGCCATTAATCAAGGATTTGGACAAACTCCTGGCGATTCCAGATGAAGAATTTTTGAAATACACCCCGGAGGAGCGCAGCAATCTGGTTGCCCGCTTTTCCGCGGTGGATTATTCCCAAACCAACGCGCCGATTCAAAACAATGGTCCGCCGGTTGACAGCCCGTTAAATAAACGGCAGACGAGATAAGAAGTCTCTAACCTTGTTCAAAAGCTGCGAGGCATTGGGCGTGGGAAAGATTTGAGGACGAGGACGAGGACGATTGGGTTTCACAGAAATTGCCCTTTGGCCAAAGTCCGGGTGAGCGATGCGTGTCTGGCCCGCAGCGCGGCGTAATCACAGCCAATGCCGCTCCGCGGCTCCGCCGCTTCATCGGCATTGACGACCGCATAGCTCGTGGCCCAATCCGCCACTGATTTTTCAGTCTGGACGGCTGCAGCGGCCTGAATCGCGGCGCCCAAGGCCGCCCCCTCCGCCTCGGCCAGCGTCACCACCGGGCAATTGAAGATATCGGCGCAAATCTGCCGCCAGATGCCGCTCCGGCTTCCGCCGCCGGTCAGCCGGATTTCTTTTGGCACAATTCCCAGCTCCCGCATCCGTTCCAATCCATAAGCCATTCCCAGCGTCACGCCTTCCATGACCGCCCGCGCCAGAAGCGCCGGTTTCATGTTGCGGGTGGTCAGGCCATGAAAGACGCCTTTGCCTCCCGGCAAATTCGGCGTGCGTTCGCCGTTCAAATACGGCAAAAAAAGAATCCCGTCGGCCCCGGGTGGCGCCCCGGCAATCGCGCCGTCCAATTGCGCGACCGACCAGCCGAAAAGATTGCGGACCGTCTCGGTGGCCACCGTCACATTCATCGTGCAGAGCAACGGCAGCCACGCGTCGGTACTGTCGCAAAAACCGGCGATTTCTCCAAATGGGTCTATCACCGGTTGCCCGCTATACGCATAAATGGTGCCCGAAGTCCCAATGCTCGCCGTCACGCGGCCGGGAACTACATTGGCCGTGCCGATGGCCCCCATCATGTTGTCGCCCCCGCCCGCGCTGACGATGACGTCCGCGGACAAATTCCAGCGCTTCGTCAGTTCCGGCTTGAGCGTGCCGACCGGTTTGCGCGAGGATTCCAACGTCGGCATCTTTTCCGGCAGCGACGGGTCAATGAATTCCAGGATCCCCTGTTCCCAGGTCCGCAGATGAACGTTGAGCAGCGCCGTTCCCGAGGCGTCGCCATATTCCATCCGCGTTTTCCCGGTCAGGTAGTAATTCAGGTAATCATGCGGCAGCAGCACCGTCCGAAGCGCCGCGAAATTGTCCGGTTCGTGCCGCTTGAGCCAGTAAATCTTCGGCGCCGTAAATCCCGGCAGCATGTCCATCCCCACGCGTTCGATGAAAAATTTCGCCCCCCCAAACCCCTTCCGCAACAAATCGCATTCTTCCGCCGTCGAGGTGTCGCACCATAATTTGGCCGGTCGAATGACCCGCCCCTCGCCGTTCAGCGGTACCAATCCGTGTTGCTGGCCGGAAACTCCAATGCCCCGCACGTCTTTGCGACGGCTTCCCAATTTCTCCACCACCTGTCCAACGGTGGCGTCCACCGCTTCCGTCCAAGTGGCCGGGTTTTGCTCCATGTTGCCAGGGGCCAAGCCGGGGATAACGTCGTAGCTTCGGGAAGCGGAGGCCACGAGTTTTCCCGTGCCGCTGTCCAGCGCCACCGTTTTGGTGCCTTGTGTCCCGCAATCTATGCCCAAATAAATCATTTTCTTGAACCCTTGAATGTTGCGTTCTTAATCTGCAATCCGTTTAAACTTGAATCTTCTCAATAAAGACATTCCGCCAGATACCCGGCCAGCGCAGTATAGCGTTGTGTCTTGCGGAACTCCGCAACTTTTTTGCGGTCCACTTTCAGGGCGCGGTTCCACAAGCGTTGCAGATTCGCCGCGCTCGTATGCAAAATGTCCGCAATGTCTTCCTGCCGGTCCGTGCGCGGCGCTTTCACATCAAACGCCAGTATGCCCGGCCATTTCGCGTCCTGCAACACGACGCACAACGCCAGATCTTTCAACGGCTCCGTGTATCCAAATGGCAGGTCCTGGTCGTAGCGCGTCGTGTCCTGCGAGTTGAGATGAATGTGAAATAATTTTCCGGCTTCCAGGCACATTTCCACGTCCCAGAGATAATCCAAACCCGCCATGCGGCTGTGCGCCGTTTCCGGATTGACGCCAAACAAATGCCGCACCTTGGGGTCGAGCCGGCTGATCAGGTAGAGCACTTCGCCAACGTTGCCCAAATACATGTTGGCCCGCGGTTCGTTCGGCTTGGGCTCAAGCGCAAGTCGCGGCGATCTTCGCCCATATTTTTTCAACGCGTATTTGCCGACGGCGTTGAACCCCTCCACCAGCCGGCGAAACGCCTCCTGCCCGCTCTTGCCGAGCATGAAATCAAAACCCTCGCGCCCATTCCAAAACACCGTCACTTCAGCCCCCAATGCCACCGTCACGTCCACCGCCTGTAACGCGTTCTCCAAGGCCTGCCGGCGCACCGCCGGGTCGTTCGCCGTCATCGCGCCGTCTTTGAAGATCGGGTCGGCAAAGAACGACGGCGTGTACATTCCCATTTTGACGCCGTGTTGCTTCAGCACTCGCTTCGCTTCCGATACGTCCGCGCCCGGAATCTCCACGTCGTGCGCCTCGATATAAGTGATGCCCGCGCCGGCCAGCAATCCAATGCGGTCAAGCACGGGAATTTCCTCCCGCGTCGGCCCCCCAAAAGGATCGCGGCCCGCGCCGAGATTCCAGACCCCTGCGCCAATGCCATTTTTTCCGGTTTTATTTTGTATGATGATTTTTTTGCTCATAAATGATTTTCAGTTTGCGGTTTGAAGGACGTCTTGAAACGCCGGTTTCGGCAAATAGTCCCGTCCAAAAAGCAATGGATAGGAAGTGCGCCCGCGTATCGGCCAATCGTTCAGCCACGAATGCGCGTCGGTGACGCCCCAAAAAGTCACGCGCTCCATGCTCTGGCGATTGGCGACAAAGATTTTGAACAGGTCCTCGTACCGCTGCGCCAGGGCCTGCTGCATCGAAACCGGCAGGCCGTTCGTGTACGGATTTAGCTTCGCCTCAAGCGCAAAATTCATCGAAACGTCCGCCCCTTCCGAAGCCGTCGCCGCAGGCAGCATATCAACGTCCAATTCCGTAACGCTCACTTTGATGCCGAGGCCCGCAAACGTCTTTATGGTTTCGTCCAATTGGCTGTTCGTCGGCCAGTCCATTTTGTAGTGCCCTTGCAATCCAATCGCATAAATCGGAATTCCCGCCGCCTGCAGTTTCTTGATCAACGCCACGGCGCCATCCCGCTTCGGTTTGTTTTCAAGCGAATAATCGTTGTAATACAATTGCGCGCCCGGATCCGCTTCATGCGCGAACTGATACGCCAGCACCGGATAATCGTCGCCGATAATGCGCCGCCACGGCGAATCGCGCAACGTGCCGTCCTCATTTAATGCCTCGTTCACCACGTCCCAGCCCCCGATCACCCCACGGTAGCGTCCCACCACCGTGAAGATATGCTGGCGCATCCGCTCAATCAGCGCCGCGCGGGAAATCGGATTGCCCTGGTCATCCCGGAAAACCCATTGCGGAGTCTGCTGATGCCAGATTAAATTGTGGCCGACAATGAACATGTGATTTTGTTCGCCGAACGCGACGTATTGGTCGGCGGCGGCAAAATCATACGTGCCCGGTTGGGGATGGACTGATTCCCATTTCAGGCAGTTTTCCGGACTGATGGAATCGAATTGCTCCTTGACGATCTCAGCCGCGCGCGGGTCGGTTCCTTCATATTCCGATTCATTGACGGCCGCGCCGACCAGAAAATCATTGGCGAAAGCGCCTTTGAGCGTTGTGGGCGCGTTGGCCGCCTGCCGGTGCGTGGTGCAACCAGCCAGCAATACCGCTAAAACTACAAATGTGAATCGCAACTGTCTCATAACCTACGCCGCCGCCGCCAGCCTTCGCCGTTCCGCCAACTCGTCGGCCATCTGGATCGTCGCCCGCTTGTTCAATGGATAACTTGCCAGCAATAATGTGCAGACCGCGAACAGCAATCCCACCACAATCCCGCTGCACACTCGATAGCCGCGGACGGCGTCCGGAGCGTCGGCCAGATGGGTGTTATAATTGAAAAAGCCGTACATGATCCAAAGGAACGAGGCTGACCCGAGGGCCAGGCCCGATTTCAAGGCAAACCCAATCGTGGCGAACACCATGCCCGTGAACCGGCGGCCAACCTTCCACTCCGAAAAATCAGCCACATCCGCAAAGATCGCCCATGTCAACGGGATCGTCGGCGCATACACCACCGACACAAATGCGGTCACCCCAATCATGCCCCAAACGTTGGTGGGGGAGAGAAGATAAAACGAAAGCGAGCCAATCGCGGCAAACGCGAAGCCCGTCGTCGCCACGGCTTTCTTGCCGAATTTTTTCGCCAGCGGCGGTGAAAGCAAAATCACAACGATGGTAAGCCCGGTGCCGAGCATGTTGATGAAGCTGTTGAAAACGTCCGCCACGTTTGTATTGGCCAGGTTCGAGGGATCGCCGTGAACGATGTAGCCCAACGTCTCCATGATGCCATGGCCGGGCGGCGAGTTCGGCGGCGCCACCAGTCCAAACCCGTTCAACCAGTTGTACATCGCCCCCTTGTCCGCATAGTGATGATAATAATTGTAAAGCGCGCCGCCCCGGAACGAGAGAATGCAAAAATGCGCCAGGGTCCAGCACCACATCACCTTCCACGGATTGTTCTTCAGCAGGTCCGTGAAATCCTGCCGCGGCGACGATTGCGTTTTGTTGATCGGTTTGATGCGTTCCTTGGTCGTCATGAACGTGATCAAAAACAAAACGAGGCATAGGACCGCCCAAACCGTCATCGTCATCTGCCAGCCATATTGTTTGTCCGCAAGCCCGACCGCCCCCCCCGCTGCGTGTTTGGCCGCAAATTTGGCAACCAGAGTCAGCGTGAACCCGCCGACGATGAATTGCGCCGCGTTCACGGCGATGAAACGAAACGAATTCAATTTCGCCCGCTCCACAAGATTCCCGGTCATCACGCCCCCCAACGCCGCGTACGGCATGTTGTTCATCGAATAAATTGACATCAACAGCGTGTTGGTGATCGCGGCGTAGGCAATCATCGCGCCCATGCTCCAGCCATGCGGCGTCGTGTAGGCCAGGATCATGACCACAAACCATGGAATGGCGGTGAACAAGACCCACGGACGGAATTTTCCCCATCGGGTGTCCGTCCGGTCGGCCAGTATGCCCACAATCGGATCGGCCACCGCGTCCCATAACCGCGGCCAGAGCAATATCGCCGAAGCCGCCAGGGCGCTTAATCCAAAAACGTCCGTGTAAAAATTCGTCTGGAAAAGAATCATCGTCATGAAGACGAAATTCGCGGCGGAATCGGCGCAACTGTAACCCGCCTTTTCAACGAAGGATAATTTCTCGCTCGCCAAATCGGCTGCGTTGGCGCCCGCGCCTGCGACAACCGCTGATTCCTGGTTCGAGGCGTCCATGGTTTTTAGGGTTGATGGGTCACAGTCAAAATCAATCTATTCAAAACGTCACCGCGCGCCTGTCTGCGGGCGAATTTCTTTTCCGATAAATTGGAGTTTTTACGGTTGCCGATTTCTTCATTTGCAATTGCAATACTGTCAGTTACACGGTGTGAAATGGCATCGCATATTTCAATTCCAAATGCATGGAGAATTCTACAAAGTGCGGCCCGTCGTCAAAATTAATGACACAAACCACCCCGGATCCCCGGTCTGCCTGCCGCGCCATCCTGTTCGCGCCGTAGCGAAGCGAAGGCCGAAGCGCAGCGACAGCAGGTGACCCGCAGCAACTTCCACACATAAAAGATGTGGAGTAACTCGTGGCGGTTGGAAAAATTCGGGCGTTGATTTTCCTTGTCGTTGGCCGCTCCTTTCGATAGAAAAACCGTTTGCCACGACCGACAAGGCGGCAATGGCGGGAAAAATCTTGTTCAGAGCCTGAACAACCGTTTCCCTGTTGCCGCGCATCAGTTGGCAGAAAGCCATGACGCCTATAAAGGAAAATACTATCGCTAAAAGTGTCGAATCCGCCGCCCCGACCACCTTGAAAGATGCTTTTAAGGATGACTTTTACATCGGCGCCGCCCTCAGCCTGGACCAGATTTCCGGCAGGGAACCGGATGCCATGTCCGTGGTCGAAAAACAGTTCAACAGCATCACCCCGGAAAACATTTTGAAATGGGAGGAAGTTCATCCGAAACCCGCCCAATATAACTTCGAGGCGCCGGACCGTTATGTCGCCTTTGGCGAAAAGCACAAGATGCGCATCATTGGCCACACGCTCGTCTGGTGGCATCAGACCCCGGATTGGGTGTTTCAGGATGATTCAGGAAAACCCCTGGGCCGCAAGGCGTTGCTGGACCGGATGAAGGAACACATTTTCACCGTCATGGGCCGCTACCGCGGACGAATCCATGGTTGGGACGTCGTTAACGAAGCCGTTTTACCGGATGGCTCCTGGAGAAATTCAAAGTGGCTCCAGATTATCGGCGAAGATTATGTCGCCAGGGCTTTTGAGTTTGCCCGCCAGGCAGACCCGAACGCCGAGCTTTACTATAATGAATTTGATTTGGAGGTCCGACCCAAATGCGAAGGGACCATCCGCCTCGTCAAGGGTCTCCAGGACAGGGGCATCCGCGTCGATGGCGTGGGCATTCAGGGCCACTGGTATGTCAACCATCCGCCGATGGATGAAATCGAGAATCACTTCCTCGCCCTTGCCGGGTTGGGTGTAAAACTCATGATCACGGAATTGGATCTTGGCGTGCTTCCGGTCTATCCGCTCGAATCAAAAATCGTGGACATCTCGTCCTTTGATGCGGATACCCAAAAGAAATTCAATCCCTATCCGAACGGCTTGACCGACCCTGCCCAGAAGGAACTGGCCGCGCGATACGCCGATTTATTTTCGCTCTTCCGGAAGCACCGGGACAAATTTGGCCGCATCACGTTCTGGGGCGTCCATGACCGGCAATCCTGGCGCAACTATTGGCCCATCACCGGCAGGGCGGATTATCCCTTGCTCTTCGACCGCCGCTGCCAGCCAAAGCCCGCCTTCGACGCCGTCCTGGCAATTGGCCTGGGCAAACGGTGAATGGATCTTCAAAAAACTTGAAACCAAATCTTCAGCCCCTCGCGGGGAACATCAATTTTAACGCGCAACATTCGCCCATCGGCGCGTTCATGAGTTTCACCTGCGGCAATTTCGGCGCCCGCGGGGGCATCGGACTCCAAATCGGCCAGCCCGCCAACCAGGATATTTATATCGGGGTCAAGGACGGTGACCGCGCGAGCGATTCAGCGCCGCGTTGCCTGCCGTTTTACCAGGGCAACGCGCAGGATGCCGCCGCGGCGTTTTTGGTCGAGGCGGGTCCTGAACAGCAGACTGCAAAGGAAAAAGTGCAGCCGATTCCCGCCGCGCAAATCAGGCGCTACTATGGTTGGGCCACGGACCGATGGCAAACCGATGAACTGGATTTCCTCATTCACTCGCCGTTCGACAGCATTCCCAATCCCCAGACGTCCGCCCCGCAGCGCTTGCGCGATGCCCTGCTGCCGGCCATCACCGCGCGGTTGATTGTGGACAACACCAAAGGCTGGCGAACCCGGACGGCTTTCTTTGCGCTCCATTTCCACGAACCCGGCGCGCGGCCATTGGATATGGGGTTACATGCGCGGCCCCGGCTCGCCTTCGCCTTCCGGCGTGACTATGGCGCGGCCGCCGAATTGCGCGAATCCGGCGGCAACACCGTTCCCGCGGAAAAGCCGTTTCTCTTTCAGCAGTGGACCGTGGATGGCGGTTTGCGGGACATCAATCCGGTTCACATGCTCGGCAGCGCCATCGGCTTCGGATTTGAAGTGCCCGCCGGGCAAATCCTATGAACTGGTCATCGCCATCGGCGCCTATTTGGATCACGTGGTCACCACCGGCCTCGAGGGAAAATATCTTTACGCGCATCATTTCGGCAGCTTGGGCGAAGTGCTCTCCAAGGCGTTGGAGCGGGCCGACGCCTTGCAAGCCGCGGCGGAATCGCGTGACCGGGAGTTGCTGGCTTCTGGACTGTCCGACGACCAGCAGTTTCTGATCGCTCATTCCACTCGCAGTTATTACGGCAGCACCCAGTTGCTCGAGATCGGCGGCGAACCGTTCTTCATCGTCAACGAAGGCGAGTACTGCATGATGAACACACTCGATTTGAGCGTGGACCACGTGTTCTGGGAACTCAGGCAGAACCCCTGGGTGGTCAGGAACCTGCTGGATAATTTTCTCCGCCATTACAGCTACATTGATGAAGTGAGGCTTGATCGAAGCGACCCTTCGCGCTGCGCCCCCGGCGGAATCAGCTTTGCCCACGATATGGGCGTCCACAACAATTTCTCCCCGCAAGGCACCAGCAGCTATGAGTTGAAAAACCTCACCGGCTGCTTCAGCTACATGACCGCTGAGCAATTGTGTAATTGGAGTCTGCTCGCCGCCACTTACGTGCTCAAAACTCCAGACCTCGATTGGGCGCGCCTGAACCAGCACGTCCTGGCAGCCTGCGTCGCCAGCCTCGTGAACCGCGGCGGCGAAACCGGCTACGTCCACTATGACTCGTCACGCTGCGATCAGGGCGCCGAAATCACCACCTACGATTCCCTGGACAATTCCCTGGCGCAGACACGGAACAACGTCTATATGGCTGTCAAGTGCTGGGCCAGTTACTTGGGCCTGGCGTTGGTGCTTGAAAAACTCCACGTCCCCAGCGCCAAAACCGCCCGTGAAGAGATGGCTCAAATCGAGTCGGACCTCCAGCGGCGCCCCAACCACGAAGGCATCTTTCCGGCGGTCTTCGAGGAAGACAATCCCGGTTACCATTCGCGCATTCTGCCCGCATGTGAAGGCCTCATCTATCCGCTCACCTGGGGCGTTCGCGTGCCTGCCGCCTTGCATCAGGCGCTCAAAAAACACACGCAGACGTTGCTGTCGGACCCGCAGCGGCGAAACCTGTTCCCCGATGGCGGCATCCGCCTCTCGTCCACTTCGAGTAATTCGTGGATGAGTAAAATTTGCATTCTCATGCACGTCGCCCGGCGCGTCTTCGCACTGGATCAGGACGACACTGTGAGACATCTCTTCACCACTGCGGACGCCGCGCATGTCAAATGGCAAACCGAAGGCGGCAGTTATTGGGCGTGCTGCGACCAAATCGTCAACGGCAGGGCACAAGGAAGCAGGTATTATCCGAGAATCATTGCCTCGACGCTCTGGATGGACAAGTAGGGCGTGAGGGTCGGAATCGGTCTTTGAAGAGGCTGAATTCGGCTCAAATACACCAATATTTAGGGGCTAGTCAAGCACGATGAAATCACAAGGATGTCACCAGGCGTTTACTTCCAGAATTGAAGGGAGTGAAGTTATGGTTTTAAACTGTTCACAGGAGATTTAATTCAAAAGGTCCGGATGTTCGTGAAAAATTTTCAAAATCAATTCGCCAAACATGGTATTCGCCCAGGCAAACCAAGGACGGGTGAATTGGGCCGGATTGTCCTTGTCGAAAGACTCGTGCATGAATCCTGTGCCCGCCTGCGCGCGCCGCAGCGTCTCCAAACAATAACGGATTTCGCTGTCATCTGTACTCGTCATGCCCTGCATGATCAGGCCGAGCGGCCAGATCATGTTCAGGCCACTATGCGGCCCACCCAACCCTGCCGCCGCCATGCCTTCGAAATAATACGGGTTTCGGGTTGAAAGCAGCCAGTGTCGCGTGTTCTGATAAATTGTGTCATTGCGATTCATGGCATTGAGATAAGGCAACGAAAGCAGATTGGGAACATTGGCGTCGTCCATGCAATAATGGCCGCCATAGGCGTCCACCTCGTAGGCATAGGCACGACCAGCTTGCGGTAGATCGGTGACGGCGTATTGGCGCAAAGCGTCTGCCACTTCGTCGGCGAGGGCGCGGCATTGGGTGGCATTGCCGGCATCATGATGAATTTGTTCGAGCATTTCGGCCGCCTGGCGAAGGCTGACAACAGCAAAAAAGTTCGAGGGAGTGAGCAATGGGAAAACTGTCGCGTCGTCACTCGGGCGGAACATGGAAAAAATCATGCCCACGGGCCGGGCCGGATTGCCGTAGCCGTCCAACATCAGGGTGTCCGAAGGCACGGTGGTGCGCCGCTGAAAATGGTAGGGGCCGGGTCCATTTTTGCGTTGCTGTTCACGGAACGTTTTCAAGGTGAGCAAAACCGCTTCGCGCCAAGCAGCGTCAAATGGCGCGGCGTCCCCGGTGGTTTTCCAGTAGCCGTGCGCCAGACGGATCGGATGGCAGAGGGAATCCACCTCCCATTTGCGCTCATGAACGCCGGGTTTCATGTCCGTCAAATCGGTTATCCAAGGGCTGATTTTATTGGGGTCCTTGTAAAAGGCGTTGGCGTAGGGATCCAACAAAATGCATTTCGTCTGGCGGTTGATGACGCCGGCGATGAGTTGCTGCAACGCCTCGTCTTCCTTCGCCAAGGGCAGATAGGGCCACACCTGCGCTGAACTGTCACGCAGCCACATCGCGTCAATGTCACCGGTAATGACATAGGTGTCGGGCTTGCCGTTGACGACGTCAAAATCCACCGTGGTGTCAAGCGTGTTGGGAAAACAGTTGCCAAACATCCAGGCGATTTCCTTATTGCCGATGGAGGATTGGATTTTGGCGATGGTTGTTTCGACAGCGACGCTTTTGAATTTCCGTTTTGATTGGGGAAGGCGAACGATAGGGAATCCGGTTTCGGCCGCCCAAGACATCGAAGGGGCCAGGATGAGTCCAGCCGTTATCAGGGAAGTGTTTTGAATAAACCCCCGGCGATTCATAGATTCATGTTTCATAGTCATCCGTTTGATGACTTGGAAAGCGACGCGCAACAGGTTAGAAACCCGATGCCTGCCCTTAGTGGTCTGAGGCGTGAAGACGATGACGTTCGTTGTGTTGCTTTTGGGCTGTGGCGAGGCGCGAGGAGGGAGCATCCCCATCCTGGGGCTGTGACCGACGAGCCACGAAGCTCATAGGCCAAAAGCAACGCAACCCTCCGGGCGGCAGCCCTTTTTGGCGCGGGCTTCGTTGTTCGCTCCTCACAGATCCATGACGGATATGCTCGTCGCTCTGGCCTCGCCTGCGCCAAAAATGGCTTGCCGCGAACGCCATCGTATTTACGCCTCAGACCACTCGGGGCGAAACAGGTGAATGCGGACAGTATCATGCGTTTGATGTTTGTCGCTGTCATGGCGATGAGGCCATTATGAGGCACAATCTCCAATCGCTCAATGCCAGAATCTGTGGCCATTTCATGCCACATTGACAGCACCGTGTTAACTGCGAAACTGAAAAATTGAATGAACGTACCATGCAGTTGGGCCTGTTCTTTGAAACAGATTTGGATTTGCATTCTGATTTTAATCACCACCGCCACGGCTGACGCCTGGCAGATGAAACAAGCATCTTTGATGACTCCGTGGGCGGCATTGGTGGATACCAACAATCCGCTGCCGGAATATCCCCGCCCGCAAATGGTCCGGAGCAACTGGATGAATCTGAACGGCATCTGGCAATTTCAACCTGGCACGACCAACGAACCGGTGCCCACCGGCCAGACTTTGTCCAATGAAATTCTCGTTCCGTATCCGATGGAATCGGCGATTTCAGGCGTGATGCAATATTATGAGTTTTCCTGGTATCGTCGGACGTTCACGGTCCCCTCGGCATGGACCGGGAAAAGAGTCATTTTGCATTTGGACGCGGTGACCTGGCAGGCAACGGTCTATGTCAATGGCCAGGAGGTTGGCGTTCATCAGGGTGGATATGACCCTTTCAGTTATGACATCACAGCTTATTTAAACGGCGGAACGAATGAATTGATCGTGGGAGTTTATAGTCCGGAGGACAACGGCGGCCAGCCTCGCGGCAAACAGACATTATATCCCGGCGGCATCATGTACACCTCAGCCAGCGGCCTCTGGCAACCGGTGTGGCTGGAGCCGGTGGATGCATCAGGCATCAGCAACCTGAAGATTGTTCCTGATGTGGACGATTCGCAGATGCGTCTAACCGTCAACTGCGATAATACCGCGGGCGTGACAGTCGTCGCAACAGTGTTGAGCAATCGTGTTCCCGTCAGCACGATGACCGGAAGTCCGCAAACGGAAATGGACATACCGGTGCCCAATGCGAATTTGTGGTCGCCGGACAATCCGTTTCTTTACAATCTTCAAATCTGGACGGTCCACAACGGCATCACCAATGATTTCGTGACGAGCTATTTCGGGATGCGAAAAATATCCATCACAGTGGCCAATGACGTTCCCGAGATCTATTTAAACAATCAACCTTTATTTGGCATGGGGCCGCTGGACCAGGGTTACTGGCCGGACGGAATTTACACCGCACCGACTGACGCTGCGCTGGAATACGACCTGCAGGAGGAAAAGGCGTTAGGCTTCAATTCCGTTCGCAAACACGAAAAAGTAGAACGCCAGCGGTGGTATTATTGGGCAGACACGTTGGGATTACTGGTATGGCAGGACATGCCCACGTGTAATTCTTATACGGGCAATCCCAATCCGCCGTCTGTAAGCGCGTTGGACTTCATAGCGGAATTGAGCGCCTTAGTTACAAATCACTGGAACAGCCCATCCATTATCATGTGGGATATTTTTAACGAAGGCCAGGGAGAGGCCGGGCAGTGGCAACGGCGTGGGACAGACCAACACTGCGTATTTGGTCCAGTTGGTGGAAGGACTTGATCCTTCACGGTTGGTCAACGAAGCCAGCGGCGGCACTTATTTCGGCGTGGGAGACGTTTTTGACAGCCACAATTATCCCGCTCCGGGCGATCCCACCAGCACAACACAAGCAGCGGTGGACGGTGAATTTGGTGGCATTGGTCTTTTGGTGCCTGGTCATTTGTGGGATTCAAGCGAGGCTTTCATTGGCGATATTCTGGCCACGAACACAGCCGCATTCGCAACGATTTATGATTCCTATATTGACGATATTGTCGGTTATAAGCCTGGCGGCTTGAATGCGGCGATCGAGACGCAAATCACTGACGTGGAAAACGAGTGCGACGGCCTGCTGACTTACGACCGTGCTGTCATCAAGCCCGATCCCACTCGAATTACCTATTCCAATGAAAAAGCCGTCACGGGACAACTCAATACGACAACCGGCGTGATTACGGCAAACACCTTAACCGTGCCGACAGATTACATTGACTTTTGGCCCCTGGACCAAACCAATGGAACCATCGCCATTGATGTCTCAGGGAATGGCAATAATGGAACGGTTGTCGGCGCCATGTGGTCTGCCAATGGCCAGGTCAATGATTGTTTGAGTTTTAATGGCACCAATAGTTATGTTCAGGTCAACCGCGATGTTTTCAACGATTTTAGCATCGCTCTTTGGGTGAAAACGACGGGCACTGCATCTCCGGGGACGTGGCGGCAGGGGGAGGGTTTGGTGGACGGGAGCGTCGGCGCCGGGGCCAACGATTTTGGCACGGCGCTGGTTGGGAGCCAGTTCGCCTTTGGCACCGGGAATCCCGACACCACGCTCGTTTCCACCACGCCGATCAACGACGGAAAGTGGCATTACTGTGTGGCGACACGAGTACAGTCCAGCGGGGCGTTGCGGCTTTACGTGGACGGAAACCTCCAAACAAGCGGCACAGGCTCGACGAACTCCCTGACGGCGCCCGCCTACCTGCGGTTCGGCGGTATCCAATCGGGCGGAGGATTCCTCAATGGCAGCCTTGACGCTATTAAGATTTACGACCGGGCACTGGGCAGCCTGGAAATTGCCGCCTTGTATGGCGATGGGACTGCTCCGCCCGCCGCGCCGGCGAATCTGACATGCGTCACCGTCAATCGCGAGGTAACGCTGAATTGGTGGGAAGTCCCATTTGCAACAAGTTACGATGTGGGCCGGTCGGTCACGAGCGGCGGCCCTTACGCCGTCATTGCCAACGTCAGCGCGACTTGTTTCACGGATACCAACGCTGTCAATGGTGCGACTTATTACTACGTTGTTTCAGCGGTGGATTCCGCCGGGACCGGTCCAAATTCCAGCGAGGTCGTCGCGGGTCCAGTCCTCCAGCATCGCTATAGCTTTACCGCCGATGCTTCCGATTCGGTTGGAGGCGCTAATGGAACGCTGATGGGCAATGCCGAGATTACCAACGGCGCTCTTTATCTGCCGGGAGGAGCGACATCCGGCGCTACTGATGACTCGTATGTCGCTTTGCCTGACGGAATTGTTTCCAATGAAAACTCGATGACGATTGAAACCTGGCTGACAGACAACGCGGGATCCGTTTGGGCTGAGCCGTGGAGTTTCGGTGACAGCAGCAGCGGCCCGGGAAATCCTCCCGGTAATGGCACGTACTACATCGGGCTGATCCCGCGCAGTGGAGAGGACGATTTTAGAGCCGCCTTCAATAATAGTGCAAGCGAGATTGATGTGATAGATCCGACAAACGCCTTGCCGATAAATACAGAGCAATACGTCGTCGTAACCTACGATGCCCCCGGCGCAACCGCGACTCTTTATCTTAATGGCGTCCCAGTAGGCGTTGCCAATGTTCCCACCGACCATGAACCGTCAATCATGGGAGACACGTACAACGATTGGCTTGGGCGGGACCAATTTGGCGGCGATCCCACTTTTACCGGCAGCATTGACGAACTGCGCATCTGGAACGCCGCCGTTTCGCCATTGTATATCACTCTCAGCGATCTCGCCGGCCCAAATGTGCTGGTGACAAACTTGACGCCGGTGTCGGTCAGTGTCACGGTCACCAACAGGACCATGGCAAATGGTCAGACCCAACAAGCCGCGGTCAACGCAAACTTTCCGCAAGTATCCAATTCCAGTGTGCCCCTACCCGCCGCAATTCCCGTTTGGACAAGCAGCAATCCGGACGTTGTGACGGTGAATGCCAGCGGTTTGATTACTGCCGTCGGCGGCGGCAGCGCCACGATCGGCGCTGCGGTTGGCGGCACAACTGGAACCAGTGTTTCGATCAACGTTCCATTGGTGTTTCCAACGATCACGCAACAGCCGCTTCCTTTGGCGGAGTATGAGGGCGGATCAGCGGCTTTGACCGTCGGAGCCAGCGGGGGGGAATTGAGCTACCAATGGTTCGTGAACGGCGCGCCGATTTCAGGAGCGACGAATGCCATACTGACTTTGACCGGCCTTACCGTGGGCGATTCTGGAAATTACAGCGTTTTGGTATCAAATTCACTCGGAAGCACCAATAGCGCCGCGGCAGTCTTCACCATCATTGTGCCGGAGTTGATTCACCGGTGGTCATTCAATGACCCCGAGGGCAGTTCAGTTGATCCAGATTCAGTCGGCGGCGCCAATGGAACCAACTTGAACGGCGCTTACCTGGATGGCAATGGCAGCGTCGTGATTCCCGGTTCGGGCTTTATATCAACGGATGATAATGCACCTTATGTCGCTTTCCCTCCGGGGATTATGACCAACCTGAATTCGATAACGATTGAAACCTGGGTGACGGATTTTGCCGGGCAGGCGTGGGCGGAGGCATGGTGCTTCGGTGGCAGCACTGCCGGACCGAGCCAGCCGGCCGGCACCAATTACCTCAGCTTGATCCCGACGAGTGGCGATGGTGATATGCGGGCCGCCTTTAAACTCCTCAATGAAGAGGATGTGGAATATCCACACACCACCATGCCGCTGAATGCGGAGCAGGACGTTGTTTTAACATACAATAATATCACCACCACTGCCACGCTCTATCTCAATGGCGTCCAAGTGGGAATTAACACGAATATCACGATTACGCCCGCAAGCATGGGGGATACATTTGATAATTGGCTTGGACGCGACCAGTACGGCGATCCGGTCTTTGACGGCAGCGTTGACGAATTGCGCATCTATAACGGTCCGTTGACGCCAGTGGACGTTATTAACAACCATCTATCGGGTCCAAATCTACTCGTCGGCCCGGGTTCAGCGTGTCAAGTGACCTTGGGCGCCACACTGTCCGGGTCCAATGTTGTGCTCACATGGCCGATGGGAATTCTCCTGCAGGCCCCATCCGTGCTTGGGCCGTGGACGACGAACAACTCGGCCGTTTCGCCCGACCCGGTGCCGGTGACTGGCGCGGCCCAGTTTTTCAAAGTTCTGGTCAATCCTTAGAACCAGAATGATGCGCTTTGCCCGGATGACTCTTTCGATTAAGATGGCAAGCGATTTAAGTTTGAAGCAAAGAATACACATTGGCTTGGTCTTAATTTTTGCCGGACTTGCGTTTTACGCCGTCCGAGTCAGCGGCGCCGACTCCGATTTGACAGCACTCGCCGGAGCGATGCGTGTCTGGCATACCACAGATGGCCTGCCATCCGATTCTCTGACGGCGGTGCTCCAGACCCGGGACGGTTTTCTCTGGGTCGGCACCAGCGCGGGGTTGGTCCGATTCAACGGTGTCAAGTTTACGGAAATGAATCTGGCCACTTCCGCCACCAACAATCCGGTTCGCGTCACGGCCCTGGGCGAGGACAGTAACGGCTATTTATGGATCGGCACGCAAGAGCACGGTTTGTTTGAATTGGCGCAGGGGAAAGTGCGGCACTTCATGAAGGAACAGGGACTGCTTGACGACCATGTCACGAGTCTGGCGGCGGGCGGCAACGGAACTGTCTGGATCGGCAGTTCATCGGGGTTGAACCTTTGGACCGGGGGGCATTTCAAATCCTTCACCACCCAGGACGGCTTGCCGGATAAATTTGTATCGGGGGTGAACGTGGCTCCCTCCGGGACGATATGGATTACGACACGCGTGGGGATGTGCCGATTCATCGGCGGGCGGCTGGTGCCTTACACGTTTCAGACCGAAAGCCAGGGCCGCAGTCCCGAATACCTCGGCATGTACGAAGACCGGAGCAGGAATCTATGGGCCTTCGGCGATACCTACTTGATCAATTTGTCCGAGAATAAGCGATTGAATTATTTCCGCAGTTCTCAACCGGCTTCCGTGCGCATCTGGAGTTTGTGTGAGGGACGGGATGGGCGGCTCTGGATCGGCACCAGCGGAGGCGGGTTGTTTTATTTTGAAGACAACCGTTTTCGGCCGGTGATCCTGGGCGAAGACCGCCGACCCTACGACGTACGCGCCATTTGCGAAGACCGGGAAGGCAATCTTTGGATGGGCACTTCTGGCGGCGGCTTGATGCAATTGCGGCCCCAATCCGTGCATATCATGCAAGCGGGACAAGGTTTGCCAACCAGTCCGCCGACGGCGCTCGCTTTGGACGCCAGTGGACGGATTTGTGTGGGTTTGCAACACGGCGGTTTATACGTGGGAGAATCCGGAAGATTCGACCGCCTCGACGACGGCAATGGCGGGGGAACGCCAAATCTGATTTCGTCTGTGTGCGCCGCGTCCGACGGCGCCTTGTGGGTCGGCACGTTGGGGGACGGGTTGTACGGTTTGCGAAATGGGCGCAGCATTCATTTGACGACGGCGGACGGTTTGGCCGATGACACTGTGTTGGCCGTGTGTTTGGGCGCCGAAGGCAACGTTTGGGCCAGCACCAGCGTGGGCACTGTTGACAGGCTTTCGGGAAACGGCGTGACCTGTTTCGGCACGACGCAGGGTTTGCCTGGAACGCCGGTGACAGCCATGATTCCGGCGGCAGACCGGCGGCCTTTGGCTCGGAACCCTGGACGGTCAAATCCTGCGCGAAAATAATGGAAAATTCAGCGTCGTTGAGGCCGGGAAAATTTCCGGCGGACATGCCGTGCTGGCGTTGCACGAAGGAGAACAGGACCGGCTCTGGATCGGCACGGATGGCGGCGGTTTGTCCTGTCTGGCTGATGGAATGGCGATGAACTGGAGCACCAGCAACAGCCTGCCCAGCGACATCGTGGCCGGCGTGACAGAAGCCGGCACCCGGGATTTATGGCTGGCCACCGGGGCAGGAATTTATCGCGTCAATCGTGACGACCTCCGCAAGTCGTTCGATCACGGCCGTGCCCGGCTCGCGTGCCAGTTGGTCTCCGACGCGAAGACCGTGCCTGAATCCGCCACTATTGAAGGCGGGACGCGCGCCGTGCTGGCGCCGGACGGAGAGCTTTGGTTTGCGACTTCCGAAGGTGTTTTGGACGTGGACGCGCGCCGGTCGGAACTGGGGCCGTCGGCAGTTCCGGTTTACATTGAGAACGTTGCTTTCAACGGCCAGCCGCCAGTTTCCCTGCTCCAGGGCGCATTATGGTCGGCGGCCACCGGAAACAACGCCCCCTTCAAAGCACCGGTGGATGTGCGCTCGCTGGAGATTCATTTTACCGCCTTGAATTTTACCGCGCCTGAAGACATCCAGTTCCGGCACAAGCTGGAAGGTTTCGATCCTGACTGGGTGGACGATGGCAGTGCCCGGTTGGCCCGATATGGACGGTTGCCTTATGGTCATTATCGTTTTCGGCTTGCCATCCGCGATGCCGACGGAAAGTGGCAGGAAGCAGGGGATACGTTCGCTTTTGTTGTTCCGACGCCGCTCTATTTAC
Source organism: uncultured Verrucomicrobiae bacterium (assembly GCA_963755515.1). GTDB lineage: Bacteria > Verrucomicrobiota > Verrucomicrobiia > Limisphaerales > UBA11358 > UBA11358. The sequence goes on from CAVWKA010000006.1 coordinate 227,506, forward strand.
AGACTTGGGCCATCAGTCTGTATGTCCTGGCGGTGGTGGTGCTGATTGCGGAGATCGTCCGGATGATGTCGCACCGACGATTGCGGAGCGCGTTGGCCCGGCTGGAGCAGCAACAATCGCTCGAACGCGAACGGATGCGCATCTCGCGCGACATGCACGATGAAATGGGTTCCAAGCTGACCAAAATATCCTTTCTGAGCGAACATGCGCAGATGGATGCAGCATCAACCGGCCCGCACGGCGAAAAAATCGAGGCGATTGCCCAGACTTCGCGCGATTTGTTGAAAACGATGGATGAGATTGTGTGGGTCGTCAATCCGCGCAATGACACGTTGGAAAATCTGACAGCCTACCTGAGCGGCTACGCTGTTGAATACTTTCAAAATACGCGTGTCGAATGTGAACTGCGATTGCCGCAGCAGATACCTCATTACCCGTTGTCGTCGGAAGCGCGGCACAACCTGTTTCTGACCTTTGAGGAGGTCTTGAACAATGTGCTCAAACATTCCGGCGCCGCGAAGGTGAAAGTGGAAATGACCGTCAATGCCACGGAATTTGAACTCAAAGTCACCGATAATGGCCGGGGCTTCGAAGTCCCGGTGGAAAGGAACGGGCAGGCGCGCGTCGGGCGTGGAGGCAATGGATTAATAAACATGCGCCAGCGGCTGACCGCCATCGGCGGCGACTGTCTGGTATCTAGCCGGTCCGGCGCCGGCACCACCGTTACCATGCGCATCCGATTAAGCAAAAGATCCACCAACTGACCATGAAGAATATCATCACGGTATCCATCGTTGACGACGAGGCCGACCTGCGCGAACACATCGCCGGTTATCTCGCCGCCACCGGCAACATCCGGTGCAAAAGCGCATACGCCAGCGCAGCGGAGGCGCTGGAACATCTGCCACAGGACAAGCCGGATGTGATCCTGATGGATATCAATCTGGGGGACATGAACGGCATCGAATGCGTCCGCCGTTTGACCGCGCTGGTGCCGGAAGCGCAAGTGCTCATGCTCACCGTCTTTGAAGACACCGACCAGATTTTCCGGGCGCTGGCCGCCGGGGCGAGCGGTTATCTGCTGAAACGATTGTCGCCGAAAAAATTATTGGAAGCCATCGAGGAGGTCTATGCCGGCGGTTCGCCGATGTCGGCGCCCATTGCGCGCAAGGTGGTCCAGTCATTCAAAATTGGTCCCGCGCGCGGCGACTCCTCAGTGGAGCTTTCGCCGCGCGAACGGTCGGTGCTGGACGGCTTGGCGGGGGGATTGGCGTACAAGCAAATCGCCGACCAGCTTGGCGTGAGCATTCACACGGTGCGGAATTACATCCGCCGCATCTATGAAAAACTCCATGTGCATACCCGCACGGAAGCTGTGGCAAAATTTTTGCAAAAATGAAATTTATCGGCCCCAAGACATGCTTAAAATTTTTTGGCCGGGCGGCTTTGATTCTGGCAAGTCTCATGTCCTCGCGCGGCGACGAGACCGTTATTGCCTGGCATCCGGCGAAAGCGCCGCTGATGACGCGCTGGGCGGCGGAAGTCGGGCCCACGAACGCATGGCCGGAATATCCCCGACCACAACTTGTGCGCCCGGACTGGGCGAATTTGAACGGCCTTTGGGATTACGCCATCTCGCCGGATTCGGCAGACCAGCCACCGTCGTTCGATGGAAAAATTCTGGTTCCGTTTCCGGTAGAATCCGCACTGTCCGGCGTGATGACTCATTTTGATGAAAACAGCAAGCTTTGGTATCATCGGGCCTTTTCGGTGCCGGCATCGTGGCGCGGGCGGCGGGTGCGGCTGCATTTTGGCTCGGTGGACTGGCGTTGCCGGGTCTGGGTGAACGGGCACGAAATCGGCGAGCATCAAGGCGGCTACGACGCATTCACGTTCGACATCACGGACGCGCTACGCTGGAACGGCGGGGAGGACCTGGTGGTTTGCGCCAGCGATCCGACCGACGATGGCGACCAGCCGCGCGGCAAGCAGTCGCTCAAACCCGAAGGCATTTTTTACACGGCCACCTCCGGCATCTGGCAGACGGTGTGGCTGGAACCGGTGCCGGAAACGTGCATTGAGCGGCTGAGATTGACTCCGGATGTTGACGCACAGGCGCTGCGTCTCCGGGTGGCGGTCAACAGCGATTCCGAAAATCTCCAAGTCGAGGCCGTGGCGTTCGCGGGCGCGAGGGAAGTGGCCCGAATCATGGGACCAGCCAATACCGAATTGATTTTGAACCTGCCCAACCCGCACGTTTGGTCGCCGGACGATCCATTTCTATACGACTTGAAAGTGGCGCTGAAAGACGGAAATAAAATTCTCGACTCCGCTTCCAGTTATTTTGGCATGAGAAAGATCTCGCTGCTCGCGGATGACCATGGAGTGACGCGGATTGCCTTGAACAATCAATTCATTTTTGAGCTTGGCGTGCTGGACCAGGGATTTTGGCCAGATGGCATTTATACGGCGCCGACGGACGCGGCATTGCGTCACGACCTTGAGTTTCTGAAGCTGGCCGGTTTCAACCTGGTGCGAATGCACGTCAAGGTGGAACAGGAGCGTTGGTATTACTGGTGCGACAAACTGGGCCTTTTGGTCTGGCAGGACATGCCCAGTGGCGACAACAGCACCGCCGCTTCGCGCGAGGAATTCGAAATTGAACTGCAACACATGATGCAGGGGTTGTACAATCATCCGGCCATCGTTCAATGGGACCTATTCAACGAAGGCTGGGGACAGTTCGACACGGAATCGTTGACGGAATGGATCAAGGCGATGGACCCCACGCGGCTGGTGGACGATGCCAGCGGGTGGACGGACATGCGCGTCGGCGACGTCATTGACATCCACAACTATCCCGGGCCTGATGCGCCGGCGCCGGAACCTCATCGGGCGGCCGTATTAGGTGAATTTGGCGGGCTGGGGCAGGCGGTGCCGGACCACACCTGGTCCAACAATCGTTGGGCCTATGTGATGTTGACGAATCGTGAGGAACTGGGCGCGCGTTATACGCAAGCGTTGAAGCGGGTCTGGGAATTGCACCGACTTCGGGGTCTGAGTGCCGCCGTCTATACCCAAATCGCCGACGTGGAAACCGAATGCAACGGCTTGCAAACCTATGACCGCGCCGTGGCCAAAATCGCCCCGGACGTTCTGCGGATCGCCAATCGCGGCGGATTTTGGGGAACGCCGATGAAGATCATTTTACCGGACGCCCTGTTTGGGCGGACAACCTGGAAATATACCATGGAAAAACCCATCGGTGACTGGTACAAACCCGGGTTTGATGTCTCCACCTGGAAAGAAGGCGTGGCTGGATTTGGCGCCGCCGGAACGCCGGGTATCGTTCTGAATACCGAATGGAACACTTCTGACATCTGGTTGCGGCAGAAATTCACTTTGAAACCCGAAGATCTGTCCGGAATCAAACTACAGATTTTTCACGATGAAGATGTAGAGGTCTATTTGAACGGCGTGCTGGCTGTGAAACTTCCCAGCTACATCACCGACTACGATGAGTTTGACATTTCCAAAGAGGCGGCGGCGGAGCTCCATCCCGGTGAAAACACCATTGCAGTTCACTGTCACCAGACTACCGGAGGGCAGGGAATTGACGTGGGCATTTTTACGCTACAGACAGCCGAAGAACAGGACAAGCCCATCGCGCTTGAAAGCGCGAATTTCGGCGTCGCCGGCATGATGAATCCAAACACGCCATAAATTTTTTGTCCCCTCCGGCTTCCATGCATCCAATGAAAAATCACCTTCGCAAAATCCTGTTTCTGCGGTCCGGCATGTTGGCGGTTTTGTTGTTTTTATGTTGGTTCGCCGGGTTTGATCAGGATGAGATTTTCGCCGCCGGCCAACACACATTTACAAACCCCGTTGTTGACCGAGGCGCTGACCCGTGGGTGATTTGGTGGCAAACCAATTATTATTTTTGCCAATCCCATCCCGACGGTGTCTGGGTCAACCGGGCGGCGCGGCTGGAGGAGATTGGCAAAGATCATTGGCAGCGCGTCTGGCGTCCAGCGCAAGGGACTGCTTACTCGAAACAGATTTGGGCGCCTGAACTTCATTTTCTCCAGGGCAAGTGGTATATCTACGTGGCGGCGGACGACGGCGACAACGCCAATCATCGAATGTATGTTTTGGAAGGGACTTCATGCGATCCGCAAAAGCCATTTGTCTTAAAGGGAAAAATCTCGTCGCCGTCGGACCGTTGGGCGATTGACGGCACGGTTTTGGAAATGCCGGATGGAAAATTATATTTCATCTGGTCCGGCTGGCCGGGCACCAACGACGGCGCGCAGAATCTCTACATCGCGCCGATGAGTGGTCCGTGGACGATTGACGGCAAACGCGTCTGCATTTCGCAGCCCGACCGGAAATGGGAACAGCGTGATTTTCCACATATCAACGAAGGACCGGAAACGCTCTGGCACAATGGCCACCTGTTCATCATCTATTCGGCCAGCGCCTTTTGGGACGATAATTATTGTCTGGGCCAATTGACTTGGACTGGCGGCGACGTGCTCGACCCGCATTCCTGGGTCAAGAAACCCGAACCGGTTTTCAAACGCTACGCCGCTGTCCTTGGTCCCGGACACTGTTCCTTCGTCAAGTCGCCGGATGGCAGGGAGGACTGGATCATTTATCACGCGCACATCGGCCCGGGTACAAGGCAGCGCGACGTTCGCATCCAGCGATTTACCTGGAACGCGGACGGCTCGCCAGACTTTGGCATTCCGGTTTCGCCCGGAGTTCCATTGCGGCGGCCTTCGGGGGAACAGTAACTAATTCGGCATCGAGATTCAGCCGGGATGCGTTTGGCAGTCCAGGGGATGGAAGTGTGGCCACTTTATGCCACATGACATTTTGATGGCACTGATTATAGTCGCTTACGTGTTCCACAAGTGCATAACCAAGCATCGTGCCGTCCACATATTCCGGGCCGGATTCTCATTTCCAAAGAACAGCAACCAAAGACATCCAATGAAAACTCAAAAATACCCGACAGCCTTAACATCGGACTATCTTTCCCGCGTCATTCTTTTGTTCCTGGCAGCGGCGTTGATGACGCCGGCGGCGACTGCTCTTGCCCAGTCATTCTATACGAACAACAGCACCGGCGACTTCAACGTCGCGGCGTATTGGAACCCGAATGGCGTCCCCAGCGGCGATGTGAATGCCGCCAACGACAATGGCTCAAACGACGTGGTGCTGATCCAACCCGGCGATCCGGTTTGGTCTCATGGCGATACGTTGGCGGGGCAAACGCCGGGCGACTCCGGAGCCTATCTGCAAACAGGCTCCACGAACGATACCGGCTATCCGAGTTACGGCAATTGGTTGCGCCTGGGAATCGGCACGGGCGGCACAGCGGGCTACTATATCTTAAGCAACGGTGTGGTGAACGTGGCCGGGCGGACCCAGATCGGCGAAAACGGGACCGGGTATTTGGAGGTGGACGGCGGCACGTATAATACCGGGTATAACGGCAATCCGGGACTCTGCTGCGCCAACGGTGATTTCGGGCCCAGCGCCGTCGGCACGCTGGTTTTGAACGGCGGCACGATCAACAATATCAACAACGAAACCTGGTTCGGCGAGGCCAACAGCACCGACACGGGATATTTTATCATGAGCGGCGGCACCTTTAACGCGAAAAATTGGTTTGTGTTTGGCCGCAATGGAGGCAACGGCTTTGGCACGATGACCGGAGGGACGATCAATTTTCACGGCGGCGGTCAATTCCTGATTGGCGGAGGCGGCGTCGGATCGTTGGCTCAAAGCGGCGGCACGATCAACGTTTACAACCAATATCTGGTTCCCCAAAGCAATGGCAGCGGGTCGGGCACTGGAACGAACATTCTCAGCGGAACCGCCGTCTTGAATGTTCACGACTGGCTGGCGGTTGGACGTAACAGCGGATACGGCGAACTTGATATTTCCAGCAACGCGGCAATTACCCGCGACAATAATAATAGCGGGCAGGACAGCAACTCGCACTTTGACGTAGGGGCCGGCGGCCCCGGGGTAGTGAACCAGAACGGCGGTGTGATTACGGAATCCACGAGTGATTTCTGGCTGGGAGAATCCGCCAACGGCACCTGGAATCTGAACAGCGGTTTCGGCCTTCCTGCAGAACCTGGTCATGTCGGTGGATAACAGCGCGAACAGCACCTTGAACTTGAACGGCGGCCTGATGCAAGTCATCGGAATCAACAGCACCAGCGAAGGGATCAGCAGCCTGAATATCAGCGGCGGAACGCTTCAGGCTGCCGCCAACAATGCCACGTTCATCAGCGGCCTGTCTGACGCAAGCCTGAGTTCGGGGGGCGCGGCCATTGATTCCCAAGGTTACAGTATTATGATTCCCCAGGAGTTGGACGGCAGCGGCGGCTTGACCAAGCTGGGAAGCGGCATTCTGACGTTGTCCGGACCCAATACGTACGGTGGGGCGACGGTGGTCAGCAATGGCACGCTGGCAGTCGAAACGCCTTCCAGCGCCAACGGCGATTACACGGTGGAGGATGGCGCGACGTTTGGGTTGACGGTGGGATCGGCCAACGATCAGCTCAACATGAACGCCCTCACGGTCGGGTCGTCAACCGGAGCCGCATTGGATTTTGACTTGGGGAATTTTGGGAATCCTAGCTCGGCGCCGATGAATGTGGGCGCCTTGACAATCACTGGATCGGTCACCATCAACGTTGCGGACGCCTTGCCGCAGATCGGGCAGTTTCCCTTGATTCAATATGTTACCAAGAGCGGTTCGAGCTATGCGCTAGGCCCCCTGCCAGCCGGGGTTGTGGCCAACCTTGTGGATGACACGGCAAATAATTCGATTGACCTGAAAATCACGTCGGTGAACGTCCCGCGTTGGGACGGGAATGCGGGCGGCACCTGGGACATTGGCCAGACGACGAACTGGGTCAATCTCGCGACCGGCCTGCCGACTTACTACGACCAGGGCAACCTGGTAACCTTCAATGACAGTGCGACCGGCACGACGAATGTGAACCTCGTCGCCAACGTCACTCCCGGCAGCGTGACGATCAACAACAGTGTCCTGGTTTACACGCTGACAGGGACCGGCAGTATCAATGGGGCGACGGGATTGTTGAAGGAGGGGAGCGGCAGCTTTGCGATTCAAACGGTCAACGGTTACACCGGGCCCACGACGATTACGGGCGGAACATTGAGCGTCAATAATCTGGCCAATGGCGGATCGCCCAGCGCCATCGGCGCTTCGTCCGCCGATCCCACCAATCTGGTGCTGTCGGACGGGACCTTCAGTTACGATGGGCCGGCAGTTTCGGTCAACCGCGGTTATTCGCTTGAAAGCACGAATGACACGATTGATACGGAAAGCAACCTGACGTTGAGCGGCGCGGTGGCTGTGGCCTCAACGGCCGATTTTATCAAGAGCGGTCCGGCGCAACTCACCTATGCCGGGATTGGCGCCTACACGCTTTCCGGTTCGACCTCGCTGGGTTATCGGACGATTGGAGGCACGACGGTGTTCGACGGCTCCAACGGTCCGCAGACCAACACGGTGCAGGGTCATTTCGGGGTGGGCGGTTTGGGCGGCACGAATGCAGCGGTGGTGCTGACGAACACGACCTTGAACGTGCCCAACGGAGGCGTTGATCTTGGGCGGAGCGGTGGCGCGACCGGCACGCTGATGGTTGAGAGCGGCGCCGTCTTCAATGCGACAGGCGGGAACATGGCCCTGGGAGATGGCGACGGCGTGTCCAGCACTGGGGTCGTGAACCAAACCGCCGGCACGGTGAATACGACCGGGCAGATATTTGTCGGCCAAAACAACAACGGTGTCGGGGTGTACAATCTCAGCGGCGGCACGTTTAACGTTGCCAACTGGCTGGCCATTGGCCGGCAGGGAGGCACGGGGACATTCAATCTGTCAGGAACCGGCGCGCTCTATGATGCCGGCGGAGGTGGCGGCAATATTGACATCGGCACCTCGGCGGGTATCAGCGGCTTCGCTGGTTCGGGCACGTTGAACCAGACGGGGGGCACGATTACGAACACGGCCAGTCAAACCTGGCTGGGTGAAGGGGCCAGCGGAGAGCCGACCACCGGAACCTGGAACATGACGGGCGGCACGGCCCTGCTGGGCGAATTGCTTGTGGGCGTCGGCGGCATGGGGACGAACGCCGTGAACATCAGCGGCGCGGCGACGATCACCTGCGACGGTTTCATGGGGCTGTCCATGAACGATACGAACGTCAACGGTATCGTGAACATCGGCAGCGCCAGCCAGCCCGGCGGCAGCATCACGGTGTTCAATGACATGACGGTGGGTGATCAAGGCACTGCGGTGCTCAACATGGTCACCAACGGGGGCGGCCAGTTGACGGTGAGCGGGACGCTCTATCTTTCGCGGAGCAGCCAGCAGGCGAACGGCACCGTGAATCTGAACGCGGGCAGCACCATTATCGCCGGCTATGTGAACAATGGTTGGGGATTCCATAACAATTTCCCGACCCCGACGAACAACCCGAACGCCTTTAATTTCAATGGCGGAACATTGAAAGCGTACGTTGGCTCTCTGTATTTTATCCAGCCGTATGTGAACGCGGTTGTCCAGGCCGGGGGCGCGGTCATTGACGACGGCGGCTATTCCATCGAAGTCCTGGCGGCGTTGGTTAATGGCGGTGGCGGCGGTGGCCTGACCAAACTGGGCAATGGAACGCTGTGGCTCAATGCGACCAACACCTACACCGGCGCCACGTTGGTGAGTGCCGGCACGTTAGAGGTGGGGCCCTGGACAGCATTGCCGGGCCGGTATCGGTGGCTTCGGGCGCCACCCTGGCGGGCGATACAGGCTCGATTGAAACATTCTATATCAATAACACCTTGAGCTTGTCGGCCGGCAGCGTGACGGCCATGAAGCTGACTTCCTCCAGCAACGACCAAATTGCGGGATTGACTCAGGTGACTTACGGCGGGTCGCTAGTGGTGACGAATGTCAGCGGGGTCGCCCTGACTCCGGGAAGCCAGTTTAAGCTGTTCAACGCTTCCAGCGCGGGCAGCGGCAATTTCGCCTCCGTCACGATTCTGCCCTCAGGCAGCGGGACGTTCAACCCCTCGACGGGCATTTTGACCATCACTTCATCGGGCGTCGCCAGTTTCAATCCAGTCACGGTTTCGGACGGCAATCTCATCCTGACGGGCAATGGCGGGGCGGCACCGGGGAGCGGTTACACGGTATTGACGACGACCAATCTGGCCACGCCGCTGATTGACTGGACGACGAACACGACTGGCACACTCGACGGTTCGGGTATGTTTTCGAACAGCATCCCCATCAACCCTTCGAACAGCGCCGAGTTCTTTGACCTGCGCGTGCCGTAATGAGTTTCGTCGGGTATTAATCGCGAGGGCGTCCTTGATGACCAAGGACGCCCTTGTTTTTCAGTCCGTGCCCCTGACGGAGATGCCTGATCAATCGTTTCCCGTTGCAAATGATTGTCTTAAGATGGTCCCGATGGTTGTGGCCATTTCATGCCACATGACGGCGCTGGTGTTGGCAAGTAAGTTAAATCGTCCATCAAACCGCAAGCCTGTGGCAAAGCCCGTATTTTTCGCGGCGCTTGACGGTATAAAGTTGCAATGAATATTTCGAATATGAAAACGGTGCCCCGGAAATTTGACCCGGGTTCGAGTGGCCGTTGCGGCCGAAAGCCTGCCTGGGCTTTCACGCTGATTGAGCTATTGGTCGTTATCACGATCATCGCCATTCTGGCCGCCATGCTGCTGCCGGCATTGGCCGCGGCGAAGCGAAGGGCGCTGCAGGCCTCCTGCATCAGCAACCTGCACCAGATCGGCATCGCGTTGACCGTGTACGCGGATGATAATACCGCGTATCCCAATTGCCTGGATCCGACCGTTGACGCATACATCTGGCAACCACTGCTTTTGGCGGACGTGGGAAATAACGATCGCAAGGTATTTTGGTGCCCGGCCGCCCTGCCGAACAGCGCCTGGGACACCAACGTCAATCATACGCTTGCCTGGAAGCATGACCTCAGCTCGAAGATAATTGACTACTACGGCATCGTTGCCGGGGCAAATGGCCCTGGTTCCGGCAGCCTATTCTCGTATGGCTACAATGACTGGGGATTGAAAAATGATACGTCGCCGACCGAGGGAATGGGCGGAGATCTGGGGACTGGTGTGGTAAAAACGTCAAAAGTCCGCAATCCGTCGGGGATGATCGCCGTTGGCGATTGCCGTTCCGACACGCCGGCCAGTCAAATCCAATACAACGCGAATCTGGATCCAGTCGTCGGCGATGCGTCGGATAATAACGTCACTTGGCACACGCAATGTCCCTGCAACCGGCATGACTACCATACGGACCTGGTTTTTGCCGATGGCCACGCGGAAAGCCCGCTGCGGAATGACGTCATTAATCCGAACAATGATTATTGGCGGGCGTGTTGGAACAATGATAATCAGCCGCACCTGGAAGTGACTTGGACCATCCCCTGGCTGCCGGGCGACGGGCCACTTGAGCGCTGAATGCAGCAGATTTAACGTTCACAGCGGTCTCGTTCCAGTTTATGATGAAAATGATTATCCGGCATCGGAAACACCTAATTGGGCTAATTTCATTGCACTCAATCTGAAAAATATGACCAGTCAAACACAGCGGTCTATCCGTCATTTTGGACGCCAGGAGCCAGGGCAGGGCGGCTGGTTTTGGCGCGGGATTTCTTTCGCCGTCATTTTCTGGCTGGCCGTTGGCATTCGGCCTTTGGTCGCTCGTGGAGAGGACGCGGGCTTGTCTTTTCGTCCGCCGGCGGTGCCATTGGTTGTCTTTAATCCTTATTTAAGCATCTGGTCGGAAGCGAACCATTTGACGGACAAGAACACCGTGCATTGGACCGGCCACGAACAATCGCTGGCCAGTTTGATCCGCATTGATGGCCACGCGTACCGGCTGATGGGCGCCGATCCCCAAAACGTGCCTCCGCTGCGGCAGGTTTCCCTGCAGGTGACGCTCACCCGCAGCATCTACGAATTTGAAGGGGCCGGGATTCACGTCACGCTCACGTTCATGACAGCGGCATTGCCACATGATCTCAATGTGTTTTCGCGTCCGTTGAGTTACATTACATGGGACGCGCGTTCGACGGATGGCGCGGCGCATGACGTTTCAATTTACGACAGCACCAGTTCTGAACTGGCCGTGAACCAAACCAATGAGCGGGTTGTCTGGTCGCGGGAACAAGCCGGGCCGCTGACTGCCCTGCGTGTGGGCACCCAAGACCAGCCTGTCCTCGCCTCGTCCGGCGACGATCATCGCATTGACTGGGGTTATGCCTATGCGGCGGCGTTGAGCGGCCAATCCGTGTCGGCCATCGGCGCGAATCAAGTCCTGCTGGACGACTTCGTAACAAACGGCAGGTTGCCGGCGAACGACGACCGGCGAATGCCCAGGGCCGTTGATGATGACACGCCGGTATTGGCGTTCGTCTTTGCTCTCGGACGCATCGGCGCCTCGCCGGTGCAACGGCAGGTGATCGTGGCTTATGATGAGATTTACGCGATCAAATATTTCGGCAAAAATTTGCGACCTTACTGGCGGCGCAACGGCATGGGGCCGAAACAATTGCTGGAAACGGCGGCAAAGGATTACCCGTCGTTGCTGGACCGATGCGAAAGATTTGATCAGGATTTGATGACCGACATGACGCGGATCGGCGGCGGGCAGTACGCCCAAATCTGCGCGCTGGCGTACCGGCAATGTTTGGCCGCGTGCGGTCTGGCTGCCGACGCCAACGGACAACCCTTGTTCTTCACCAAAGAAAATACAAGCAACGGCGATATTTCAACCGTGGACGTCATTTACCCGATGGATCCCGTCTGGATATTTCTCAGTCCGACCCTGGCCAAAGCCACATTAGTTCCAGTGCTTGACTATGCCGCTTCGGCTCACTGGAAATTTCCCAACGCGCCGCATGATCTGGGAACCTATCCCCTGGTCTTCGGGCGCGATGATGGCGGCGAAGGCATGCCGGTTGAAGAAAGCGGGAACATTATCCTTCTGTGTGATGCCATCGCACATGACGATGGCAACGCGGATTTTGTGAAGGCATGGTGGCCGCAACTCACGCAATGGGCGGAATATTTGAAGAATTACGGCCTTGATCCCGAAAACCAGCTTTGCACCGACGACTTCATGGGACATCTGGCCCACAATGCGAATCTATCCGTGAAAGCGATTCTGGCGCTGGCCGCTTATGGCGACCTGTGCCGGATGCGCGGTGATGAAGCCGCGGCGGCTCAGTATGACGAACTGGCCAAAGCCGATGCCCGGCATTGGATGGAAGTGGCGGCGGACGACGACCATTACCGGCTGGCGTTTGACAAACCCGGCACTTGGAGCCAGGAATACAATCTGGTTTGGAACCGGATTCTCGGGCTGAATGTGTTTCCGCCGGAGGTGGCGCGGAAAGAAGTGGCGTTTTACAAAACGGTGATGCAGCCCTACGGTTTGCCGCTGGACTCACGCACGCACCTGACGAAAACGGACTGGTCTGTTTGGACGGCAACATTAACGGACAATCAGACTGACTTTGAAGCGTTCATTTCGCCAATTTATAATTATTTGAACGAGACCACGCTCCGCGTGCCGCTGATGGACTCCTATGAGACCGACCGGCTGGGGGGCGGCTGGGGCCCGTTCTTTTACGCGCGTCCGGTGGTGGGTGGATTGTTTATCAAAATGTTGACCGACGGGGCAATTTGGAAAAAATGGAGCAGTGGCGACCCGCAGCAGGTCGGCGACTGGGCGCCGTTGCCGAAGCCGCCCAAGACCTCGGTGGTTGTCCCGGCAGCAGATACGAAACCGGCGATCTGGAGTTACACGACCACAGCGCCGGCAGCCGATTGGATGAAGCCGGGGTTTGATGATGTTTCGTGGGTGCGCGGGGAGAGCGGCTTTGGCACGGCCGGCACACCGGGGGCAATCATCGGCACCACTTGGCGGACCGATGATATTTGGCTCCGGCGGGAAGTGGATTTGCCGGGCAGGGACTATGACGATTTGGAAGGCTGGCTGCACCACGACGAGGACGTTGAAGTTTATATCAACGGCGTGCTCGCGCTCACCGCCGGCGGCTATATCACCAGTTATGACGCCTTTCCGCTGACGGCGGCCGGCAAAGCCGCGCTCAGGCCCGGAAAGAATCTGATTGCCATTCACTGCCATCAAACCGTAGGCGGACAATATGTTGATTTTGGGTTGGTTGATGTACAAACCAACTGACCTGTGCGAATAAGCATCGAGATAATTACAATACTGATATTGACGGCGCTGCCTGATGGTTCAACAGCCAACGCACTTGAGTTTTCGTCCGTTACCGATGTTCCGCCGACGCCCATTGTAACCAATCGCCCGCCGCTGTTGGCGACGGCGTTTGTCGCTCTCCCATTGGGCAGCGTACGGCCGGAGGGGTGGTTGCTGAAGCAGTGTCAATTGCAGCGCGATGGCATTACGGGCCATGCGGAGGAACTTTACCCGGACGACCTCGGCGCCAACAGCGGCTGGCTGGGCGGCACTGGTGAGAATTGGGAGCGCGGCCCTTATTACTTCAGAGGTCTCGTGGCGCTGGCTTATACTTTAAACGACGACGGACTTAAACAGAAGGCGCAAAAGTGGATGGACTGGCTGCTCGACCATCAATGGTCGGACGGATACATTGGTCCGGCGGCGAACAACGATTGGTGGCCGCGCATCATTGCCACCAGTACGTTGAAGGATTACTACGAAGCCACCGCCGACCCGCGTGTGCCAACCGTCTTGAGCAATTACTTTCATTACATGCTCGCCAACTTACCGGCGCGCCCGCTGAACGACTGGGCCAAGGCGCGGGCCGGCGATGAAATGGCGGTGGCCCTGTGGCTCTACAACCGGAACGGCGACACCAACCTGCTGGCGCTCGTCAATTTGTTGCGCCAGCAGGCCTACGACTGGCCTGGCATATTCACGAGCAACGACTTTGTCCTTTACGGCACGGATTTTCAGCCCAAGCACAATGTCAACATTGAAGAGGCGCTCAAAATGCCGGCGGTTTATTACCAGCTTTCGCGGAAGGCAAGTGACCGCAACGCCATCACGCGCGGCATTGACAATCTCATGCGCGAAAACGCCCTTTCCTTTGGCATCAACAGTGGCACGGAATTTCTGGCCGGCGATTCGAGCATCCAAGGCGTGGAATTTTGCGCCATCGTCGAAGCCATGTTGAGCCTGGAAACTGCCGCGCGCATTACCGGCGATCCGCTGCTGGCGGACCGTCTGGAAACCATTGCGTTTAACGCGATGCCCGCCGCGACCGCCAACGACATCAAGGGCCTTCAGTATTACACGCTGGCGAACAACGTCATCGCGGTTTATGGCGGCCACGGCTTCAATGAGGATTACGCCAACGCCACACTGCCCGGCCCCTATACCGGCTATCCTTGCTGCCGTTTCAATTTTCAGATGGGCTGGCCAAAATTTGTTCAGAACTCCTGGGCGGCCACGGCGGACGGCGGATTAGCGGTGATTGCCTATGCGCCCACAGTGGTCAACGCGATGCTCGAAGGCGGGCGGGTGCAAATCACCGAAGACACGGATTATCCGTTCGAGGAACAAGTGCGGCTGCACATTTGCGTGAGCAACTCCATGTCGTTTCCGCTCGTCGTGCGGATTCCGGGCTGGTGCAGCAGCGCGACTGTTACCGTCAACGGCCAATTGCAATCCGGCGTTCAAGCCGACTCGTTTTATCAAATGGCGCGCACATGGACTAACGGCGATTTGGTGACGGTCAATTTACCGATGCCCATTCAAACGCTCACCGGTCCGAGCCGCGCGGTCGCCATCAATCGCGGCCCCCTGGTTTATTCGCTGAAAATTGGCGAACGGTGGAGCGTCCGCACACCGGGGCCGCTGGGATTGGGCTTCGATGAATTTGAAATTCGTCCCACGACGCCGTGGAATTACGCGCTGCAATTGAATCCGTCCGATCCCGCCGCCTCGCTGACGTTCACCAATTATGGTATGCCGGCGAATCCGTTCGATCCGGCGCAACCCTCGGTGGCACTGCTCGCCAAGGCGCGACAATTGCCGGATTGGACCATTGGCTGGCGCGGCACCCAGGCCTTCGAGCCACCCGTCAGTCCGGTGGCCTCGACCAATCCGCTGGAGAAGCTGACGCTGGTGCCGTTCGGCTCACAGCACCTGCGGGTAAGCTGGTTTCCGTATCTGGGAACGCCATCGCCAACGGTGGGTTTTTTCACGGAGAATTTCGGTCCGACTTGGTGCAAGCGTTGGACCACCTTCGGCGGCAACTGGTCGGCGCGCAACGGCACTTTGAGCACGGTGCCGGCTTCTGCCAACGGCGCCAAGGCGTTGGCGATGGCAACCGCGTTTACCAATTTCACTTACGAAGGCGACGTTTCCGTCGGGCCGGTCGGCAACGCCGGATTGATTTTTCGCGTGAGCAAACCGGACATCGGCGCGGATGCTTATTGCGGTTATTATGTCGGCATCAACGCGCAGGATTCCCGGTTGGAATTCGGTTATGCCAGCAACTCCTGGCATTCGATCACCAACGTGCCAATGACCATTACGGCGAACCAATTTTACCACTTGAAAATCCAGGCGGCCGATTCGCGGATACGCATATTTGTCACGGACACAAATAATCCGGTGCTGGATTTGCAGGACGGGACCTTCACTGGCGGCATGATCGGAGTCCGCGACTATTGTACGGATGGCAACCAGTCGTTCTCCAGCTATTCCAACCTGGTGGCGACTGAGTTTGTGAAGGGCGCCGAGGTGTCTTCCACAGCTTATTTTCCCGTGAAATGACCGTTGGTATTGACCGGAATGCTACCGGTTGTTGCAGTCAAAGCGAACCAGAAGGAAATGACGCGGATACAGTTTTTCTGGAACTGCTATAATAAATCAGCATTGGCGGAAGAAAAATTTGACGAAGAAAAATCATCTGGCAATGGGATCGAAAAATGAACATTCTTTATCCAACAACGAGGATATGGCTCAAAGAGGCCGGGATGCTCTGAACGCCTGAAGGGGCGCCGTGTTTCCTGAGTCAAAGTTTGCCGGTTCGCGTGAGCCAAGTTGTTGCTGGAAAATGAAAATTTCGATTCTTGCTCTCGTTCTTGTGTTTGTGCTTGTCCGATTGGACGCGCAGACGAAAGTCTGGCAGCCGTCACCGGGACACGTGCAAATACCGATCTGGCCAGGGCCTGTTCCTGATGCAGGCACTCAGCCAGTCCGAGGACCGGAGTATGTCACGAATATGCCGACCGGCACCGGCAGGACGTGGGTTTGCATATGCAACGTCTCGCAGCCGACGATGACAGTCTATTCGCCAAAAGGAGCGAATACGGGCGTCGCGATGATTGTGTTTCCAGGTGGAGGCTACATGGGTTTGGCCATAGACAATGAAGGTTCAGAAATTTGCAATTGGCTGACGTCCAGGGGCATCACCGGCGTGCTTTTGAAATACCGCGTGCCCGTCAAGAAAGTGGGGCCATACGGGGAGTCGCCGCTGGCCCTTGAAGATGCCCAGAGGACATTGGGACTGGTACGTTTCCACGCCGCTGAGCGGCATATTGACCCTGATAAGATTGGCGTGATCGGCTTTTCGGCGGGAGGGGGCATGGTGGCCGAACTCAGCACGCATTTTGACAAGCGGTGGTATGCGTCCGTGGACGCCGCCGACCAGGCGAGCTGCCGTCCGGATTTTGCGATAGCCTGTTACCCCGGGCATCTATGGGAGAAAGGCACAAATTTGACGTTCAATTTAAAGTTGAATCCCGATGTTGCGACCAATATCACGCGCCGGACACCGCCCACGTTTTTGTTACAGGCGGAGAATGACAACGTGGATGGCGTTGGCCAGTCGCTGGTTTATTACATTGGCCTGAAGAAGGGCGGGGTTCCTGTGGAGATGCATTTGTATGCGCAAGGCGGGCATGCATTTGGGATACGCCCATCGGCGTTTCCCATTACCCAATGGCCTCAGTTGGTAGAGACATGGCTAGGAACGATCGGGATGACTTCAAAGTAGTTGAAGATACTGCCAAATGATTTAGGCAGGCAATGGAACAGGCGGCCCGGGTGCTCAACTGCCAGCCGCATGACGTGCCGATTTTGGTGGCGGCGCGGCTGCTCAAGCCGTTGGGCAATCCGGCGCAAAACGGTATCACGTTTTTTGCCACGTCAGAACTGCTGGAACACGTGCAAGACCGGACCTGGCTGGCGAAGGTCACGAATGCGTTGAATCAGCACTGGCAATGGCAGAATGCCCGAAAGAAAGACGTGCCGGACAAAAGAGAAAGCCCGAAATATGATCAAAGTCATGAAAAAATTGTTGCCGTACTGTGCGGCATGATAATAATG
Source organism: uncultured Verrucomicrobiae bacterium (assembly GCA_963755515.1). GTDB lineage: Bacteria > Verrucomicrobiota > Verrucomicrobiia > Limisphaerales > UBA11358 > UBA11358. Next base: position 244,958 of record CAVWKA010000006.1, read on the forward strand.
TCAGCCTGCTCGACCACGCATGGGTAAAGTTCTCAGAAGCCTTTCGTTCGATGAGTGGGTTCGGCATATGTTCGACCATCCCGTTGCCGAGCCTGCATGGTATTGGGACACTGACGCCGATTGTGCCGAGGTCGAGCCGGCGCGGGTCATCACCTACACCGGCAATCTTTTCGAGCGTGCTGGTGAATTGCTCGCGCCCTACTCTGATGCTCAGGCCGATCAAGGACTCTGGCTTCTCATCGGCCAAGGCAGTTCACCACTTTATGCCCTTACAGAGGCGTCCATCCCTTTGGAGCAGAGGTTGCATTGCATCCGTTCCATCTCGACGGTTTTCGAGCAGTGCTTCGTTCCTCGATGCACAGCGCACTTGTCGCATCTTGACGAGCCGGGGACGGGCGTGCTCAATTCAGTGTGTTACATGTGGTGGGACATCTTCCCGTTGTGTGGCGAGCCAAAGGACACAGCGCGGCATGAGATTGACGAGGCATGTCTCTCCGTAATGGAGACCACGTTGCAGCTTCCATCTATCGCCTGCCAAGAGAGCGCATTGCATGGGCTTGGGCATTGGGGACTTTCTTATGAGGGTCGCTGCCAGAGCATCATTTCAGCTTTCATGCAGCGACATGAGGATTTGCGCCGGGAGCTACGCGAGTATGCAGCACAAGCGAGACAGGCAAATGTTTTGTAATCACAGAACGACGCAGCCTAACCAGCTGGAGCCGACGCAATTTGGGCTTTTTGTTCCTCATTCGCTGACGGCGGAAATTATTTCGGCGCGGCTCAGCGGTTCGCGTTAGAGAATTATGGCCGTTGCTTGTCGTTCGTAGTCCTCCAGCGACGGAATTTTCATCAAAGCCCGTTTCGCGTGGGCGCGATGCACGGCCTTGCTGTTGTGGCCCCAATGCCTCCTGCGCGAACCGTTCCGGGTAGCCGACGGTCTTGGCGCATTCCGCCCAGGCGGAGCGGCAACCAAACAGGATAGCCGCAAAAATGCACAAAACACGCAAAAAGAAAACGGGACGGCGACGATTTTGAACAACAAAGTAACAAAGCAGACAAAGGGAAGAGAAAAAACAAACCGCGAATTGACGCGAAGGGACGCGAATTTGAGACGGGCAAAGGGCGGGGACAGACACGGGTTTTTAACCGCAAAGAGCGCAGCAGCCGTCGCCCAGACTATGGTGGGCCAAGAAGAACACAAAGACGGAAGGCGGAAACTGACACGGATTTAACCACGGATTGACGGAAGTTGTCTCAACGTCTCCGCCTGCGGTCAGGCCGCGGCCGTTCCCGTCCGGATGAGGCCGGAAACCGATGTTGCCCCGGGTGCTGATGCGATTTGAAGGGCGCCCTTAAAGCGTCCCCGCCTTTCACGGCCAGGCGGAAATCCACCTGCTTTTTGGCCGTGTCCACCTTCGCAACCTGAACTTCCAACTTGTCGCCGAGGCGGATCACGCGGCCTGTGCGGCGGCCAATGAGGTGGTTGCGCTGTTCGTCGTAGATATAAAAATCATCCTCGATGGTGGACAACGGGACGAGGCCGCTCATGGCCAGGCCAGGGACGTCCACAAAGAAACCGAAGTTCCGCAAATCCGTCACCAGGGCCGGATAATGTTGCGGCTTGCCGGACGCCAGTTGTGCTTTCAGAAAGGCGAACAGCTTTACGTCCTTACTGTCGCGTTCGGCATCGGCGGAATTGCGTTCCGTGTCAGAAATGTGTTCGGCGGTTTCCTTGAGCGGTTTCCCGGCGCGCTGGTCTTTTTGAAACAACGCGCGATGGACCACCAGGTCGGCGTAGCGGCGGATGGGCGAGGTGAAGTGCGTGTATTTTTTCTTCGCCAGGCCGTAGTGGCCGAGCGGATTTATGTCATAACGGGCCCGCATGAGCGATTTCAAAAAGCCGATCTTGAGCGCCTGGCCGATCGGCAGGGTGCCGAGCTTCTGGAGCAGTTTTTGGGCCTCGAACGGCCGGCTCAAATTGCCGCAGGGAATATGATGGCTCAAAACATCCTCGCGATATTCGCGCAACCGCCGTTCGTCCGGTTCCTCATGCACGCGATAGATCGCCGGCAGGTTCAGGTCCATCAATCGCGTGGCCACCGCTTCATTGGCCAGCAGCATGAATTCCTCGATCAACTGGTGCGAGATGTCATTCTCGACCCTCTCGATGCGCGTGATGCGTCCCTTTTCATCCAGCCGGATTTTGCTTTCGGGAAAATCCAGTTCGAGCGAACCGGCCTTGAACCGCAGGCGCCGGATGCGTTGGGCCAGTTCGTTGGCGTCATGCAACATTCGTTCGATGTCGGAGGCGGGTTGGCGTTGCAATACTTCCAGCACTTCGCGGTAGGCGAACCGCCGTTGCGAATGGATCACCGCCGGATAAAACCTCGTCGCCAGCACGCGGCCATCGCGCGAAATCAAAAACTCCACGCACTTCGTCAAGCGGTCCACGTTGGGTTTCAACGAACACAGTTCATTGCTCAACGCCTCCGGCAGCATCGGGATTACCCGATCCACCAGGTAGGTGGAATTGCCGCGTCTGCCCGCCTCCACGTCCAGCGCCGTGCGGGGTTTCACGTAGTGCGACACGTCGGCGATATGCACCCACAATCTCGATTGCCCGGCCGAAACCCGCTGCAAACAGATCGCGTCGTCAAAATCCTTCGCGTCATCAGGGTCTATCGTCACCACCTGTTGGCTCCGGCAATCCTCCCGTCCATGCAGCTCGTGCGGCATCACGTCGGTGCCGATCGCCCGCGCCTCCGCCAGCACATTTTTTGGGAAACGCAGCGGCAGGTCGTATTGACGCAATACGGACAGCATGTCCACGCCTTCCTCATCCGGCGCGCCTAGGACTTCGATGATTTCACCTTCAGGATTGGCATTGCGCGATTCCCATTCGCGCAGCTCCACCACGACCTTGTCTCCGATATGGGCCGGACGGCCGACATCGCGCGGTTCTGGAACATAAATGTCGTGCGGAATTCGCGGGTCATCGGGCGCCACGTAAAGGAACCGGCTGCCCTTCTGCAGGGTGCCGACAATCTTTGTCCGGTGCCGTTTCAGCACGCGGATGACCGTGCCGGTATTTTTGCTTTCGGGGCGGTCGCGCCGCACCAGCACATGGTCCTCGTGCAATGCGGTGAGCGTGGCGTTTTCGGGAATGCCAATTTCCTTGATGGCCGCGTCGTCCGGCTGCAGGAAACCCTTGCCGGCGCGATTCATGCGAATGCGGCCGGGAATCAGGTCGGCCTCCTGCGGCAGGATGTAGCGGTTGCCCTTGATGCGGGCGACGCGCCCGGTCAGCTCCAGGCGGCGCAGCTCGCGCTGCAACTCCTGCTGGCGGTGGCGGGACCAGCCAAGCAGGTGCAATAATTCGGGAACGTTCGCCGGAGCGTAATCCTGACCTCCCAGCAGTTTTAATATTTGATTTTCCATGCTATTTGCATTTTGCCGGCGCGAGCATAACAGATCAGGTCATCCAATGCGCGTTATCAGTGAAGCATTTTTATTGGGTAAAAATGAGGATGGAGGCGAGAGGTCGGAATCGGTCTTTGAAGAGGCCGAATTCGAATCAAAAATACCAATAGTTACCGGCTAGTCAAGCACTATGACATCACTAGTATCTCACTAGGCTTTCACTAGTTTTTATACACAGTTTGATACACAGTTGATGACGCGAATTTTCCATCCTCAATGAAAGGCGGCATTCATGCATAAAAAGCGACGGAACTGGGACATGGGTTTCACGAATGCGGTGAAACCGGCCTTCTTCACACATCCCCGTAAACGGGGATACCGCCGGGATTTAAACGGCTTAAACTGCTTGAAAATTGTCGTCACCGAAATCCGCAAGCCAAGGCTCAACGCTCTTGAGCGTTATACACCAAGCCGATTTGTGATACTGACGAAACAATATAAAACTCAATATGCACACGTGTCATATGTCCTATCATGCTCAGGTCCAAAGACATAAGCTTATGTCACTTCTATTCGCGGTCGCTGCCTGTACGGTTGTATTCATCACGACGAATTGCTTTGGCGGCAATCCGTTCATTACCAGTGTTTATACGGCTGATCCTGCCGCCCATGTCTGGCCAGATGGACGCTTGTATGTCTATGCATCACACGATATGGACCCCCCGAGGGGCTGCGATTTGATGGACCGATATCATGTCTTTTCAACTGCTGACATGGTTTATTGGCGAGATGAAGGAGAGATTTTGCGTTCAAGCCAGGTGCCTTGGAGCAGACCCCCCGGAGGATTCATGTGGGCGCCGGATTGCGCGTACGCAAACGGGAAATACTACTTCTATTTTCCGCACCCCAGCGACCCCAGCCGCAGGAATTGGAATAATACGTGGAAAATTGGAGTGGCTGTCAGTCTCAGCCCTGGCCGTGACTTCACCCCCTTGACCAATTACATGCAGGGTATCGGCGGTTTCGCAATGATCGATCCCGACGTTTTTATGGACAGCGACGGCCAGGCGTACCTGTTTTATGGCGGCGGGGGCAATTGTGCCGTTGCAAAGCTGAATCCGGACATGATTTCGATAGCCGGACCGCCCCAAGCCGTCACGAATCTGGATAATTTTCACGAAGGCACGTGGGTTTTCAAACGCAATAATCTGTATTATTTGACTTACGCGGACAATACGCCCGACTTCAATCAGATGGAATATGCGGTCGCCACCAATGTGATGGGACCATGGACATCCAAGGGGGTATATTTTGGATCAACCAGTTGCAGCACAAGCCAAGGGTCCGTCGTAGAATTTCACGGCCAGTGGTATCAATTCTATCATAACCAGGCCATATCCGGCAATGGCTGCCTGCGGTCAATATGCGTTGATTTGTTGAATTTTGACACCAACGGAGGCATCCTGCCGGTAATTCAGACCACCAACGGGCCGCCCGCCAACGGACCTGCGGAGGCGCCCAGCACACCCACCGTCGTTTACGGTGTCACCAACGCCGTGCTGGGAAATGGCGCCAGTCTGGTCAGCAACAGTCTGGCATGGGCCGGCTGGTGTGTTCAGGATATGCAAGTATCCACCAATACTTTCATTGAATTTAACGGAGTGGACGGCGGCCCTAACGGAGGATTAACCTCGGTGAAAGTTCATTTTGCCACGCAAGACAATGGAGCCAAACTTCGGCTCACCGTGAACGGCCAGGATTATTCGTATATCAATACACTGAATACTGGCGGTCGGAGCGAATTCACCGGAAATTCCTGCCTGACAATTCCACTCGGTCCCGGACCAACAAATGTTATAGTGCTCACCGGAGGCAAGGGAGGTGTCAATCCTGATTATCTTGCATTTACCCCTCTTCCGCCGAATTGATCCGACCGATTCGTATGGGATGGTTTTCCGTTTTAAGGTTGACTGGTTAATCTTAAGAAAGGCCTGCTGAAATCAGTGGACGGGAAATGCCGCCTTCAGTTCCGCAATGGCCGGCGGGGATAAGTGGATTACCTGCCCAAGTGTACGGCTGTTGATGAGAGCCTCGGCGGTCGTCTCCAACACTTCCAAGCGATCAAAGGCGTCGAGAATGCTTGTCCCGCAGATCTGAACGCCATCATTTTCGATGAAAGCAACCGGATTCAGCGACGACAGCCGGGCGGCCACGGCTTTACCACTCCCGAAATGCTCGCCAAAGGGAATGCGCGTGACGTCGCGGAGAAAGATATAACTTTCCGGAATCGTCCGACTATCGAAGGCGGCTCGGGTGACGCTGAAGGCAGTCGCATTGACCGGCATGGCGTTGACAATCGCTCGTATTTTTGGGTGACACTGGTAGATTGCCGCATGCAGTTGAACGGCTCGACTCGGCAGACGGCCTCTCTCGGCCGCGCCATTGCGGACCAGAACCAGATCCTCGATTTCAATCGAGCTGCGATCCAAACGCGAAGGGGTGATCAGGATGGAACCATCATCCAGCCGAGCCGAAAAGCTGCCCTCGGTGCTGATAAAGAGCCGCTGCCGGTAGCCGCGTTGCATGAAGTCAGCCAACTGACGGCGCAGATCCATTTCTTGTTCTCCCGCGGGAGCGGGAGTGAAGCTACGCAACGGAAGCACCGGCGGCCTTGCCAATTGTTTGGCGGTTAAATAGCGGATCTTACCCAGGTGGGTGGCCTTGATAATGGTCTTCGCAGTGAACTCAAATGTTTCAAATCGCTCAAAGGCGCTGGGAAGATTCTCGGCGGCACAAACCACTCCGTGATTCTCCAGCACCACACAATTGTATCCTTGTCCAAAAGTTTTGGCAATGCTCTCCCCGAGCTTTATGCTGCCGGGCAGCGCGTAAGTGGCAAAGCCGGCCTCGCCGCAGACGTGGTAGGCTTGAGGGAAAAGCCGCGTATCTGGAACTCGTCCGCACACGCTGAAGGCGACGAGCGCAACAGGGTGCGCATGTACGATACCGCCCAAATCCGGCCGCCGTTGATAAATCGCCTGATGAAACGGCAATTCACTCGAAGGGGCATACGCCCCTTCATATCGCCCGTTCGCAAATACTCGCACGATGTCTTCGCGCCGAAGGCTCCCTTTGTCCACACGCGCCGGGGTGATCCAAATGTCTCCGTTCGGGTCGCGAATCGATAAATTTCCGCCGGAGGTGGTTGTCATCCGGTAGCGATAAATTCGTTCCATCATTTGCATGATTTCGTCGCGGGGATGGAGGAGGGCGGAGAGTCTGGCTTGCTTTGTTTTCATATCGAGAATTCTCCGCGACTCATTACGTTTATTCAATACCGCCTTTTCGTAATGCTTCATCTCGTCAACCCGTCCTCGCCAATGGGAACAAAAAGCAAAATTGCACAGATTGTCTTTTATATACGTGAAATGGCAAACGGGATGAATCACTGGCTTCCTGGCAAGCGGTCCGACGCCCAGATTTCCTTGATTGTTTGCTCGGTGTTAAATCCATGGGGACAATCGGCACTTCGGGTGTTTGCCCAATACCATCGCGGAGCCCCGGCGCGGCCCGGCGATAGAACGCGGCTGCCCGGCATCTCCAAATGGCCATTTGGGTCGGTGTTCCTTACCCAGTTCCACGCATAACGCAGCCATTCATTGCGTTCGGCTTCCGGCATGAGCGCGAACCAGGTGACTTCATCCCAGCCCCAGATAAACGGCGGCGGACTGGGTTTTCCTGGATTATGATTCCCGAAATTGTCGAATTCCACAAGGTAAGGCAGATGCTCACATGACCAGCCACTGGGTGTGACACCGCCCTTGCTTCTCTTGTAAAGAGAGTCGGCGTAACCGACCTGGAGAACTCCTTTGTAAGGTTGGTTCGTTACAGCCATGATGCGCAATGGAAACTCATTAAAATCAAAAAGCGATTTGTCGTTTTCCACGTAACCGCCCGTCGGAGTGTGCGCGTCGCACAACACCAGGTGCCGCCGCGCGTGTTGCCGGGCGTAAGCACGGACGCGACCGAGCATGTCCAGCCAGCCGACGTGCCCAGGGTCATTGTTGTCCATAAGACCGACCTGTCCGAAGTGGATGGCTTCAATCCCCACATCAATATACTTTGTTGCCAGGAAATAGAACCACATGCGCGTTTCAAGCCGGCTCATGTCGGGCACGGACGCGTCTTTTCCCCAATGATTGACGAAATGACCGTCGGCGTAGAGCATATTCTGGTAAATGAAATTGCGATTGGTCACGGTCTGGCCGAACTCGCGGAAAACGTAATCAGGAACGGGAATGGCCTCGACGTTTGTCGTTACAATCTCGAATTCGGCTCCCTCCAGAATTATGTCCGGGTCTGCTTTATGAAGAGCCTCGGCAAATGGCCTGGCTGTCTCAAGAAAAGCCGGAAGATTGCTTTCGTGCCCCCAAAGCATCAACGCCCGCCCGATAAACTTCGCCTTAATGTTGAGAATCAGACGCATGTTGTCACGCGGATTCACCCCGCGCCCGTCGCGTGAATGGTTCAAATCGTCATGCAACAATTCCGTGAACGAGATCGCGCGCGAAAGGTAATTTTCCAAGACTGGTTCCGAAATAGAACCGTCAAAATTAAAATCCTGCGCCAAAGCCGGTTCGACGCAGAAACCAGCCATGATTAAGAGACTGTAACACTTAATTTTTTGATTCATTGCGTCTAAATTAGAAAGTCTTGGGCGGCGCGAAAGCGCCTGAAAATCTGTCATCAGTCTTGCGGAATTCGAATCTTTCGCAATCCCCGTTTTCGAGGATATGTTCCCAAGAAAGAAAGTGCTATCTTTTCCGCCGCGCAAAAAATTAAAAATCGTAATGGTATATTTTTCTTCATGCCTTTCATTTCTTGCTGTTTTACTGATGGCCTCCCCGAATGCTGCCCGCGCTTCCGTTGGCGCCACAACTCCCTTTGTCAGTTACGAGGCCGAAGACGGATTCCTGGGAGGAGGCGCGACGATATATTTTTTGACCAATTCACCAACGACGGAGTACTCCAGTCCTGAACTTGAGGCATCGGGACATGCGTTCGTGGCGTTGAGGGGCGCCGGTCAATATGTCCAGTGGACAAATAACACCGGCCGGAATATTACTGCCATCAATCTAAGATACCTGCATTCCGGACGCGTCGACCGGGGGAGGCATCAGCAATACGATGGATTTGTATGTCAACGGTGTGTTTCGGCAGGCCTTCAGCGTGAATTCAACGCAAAACTATTGTTATGAGGGCACCAATTATAACGGTCAAGCCGACAAAAATCCCGCTGATGGTGATCCGAGGGATTTCTGGAACGACACGCATGCGTTTGTCACCGGCGCGGCCATTGCTCCAGGTGGCACATTTCAGTTTCAAATGGATTCATCCAATACAGCATCATTTTATTACATTGACGTCGTGGATTTGGAAAACCCTCCGGGGCCTCTGACGCAGCCAGTCAATTCGCTTTCGATCACCAGCTATGGCGCCGCCTCAAACAATCCCGATTTTGATAACACTTCGGCCATGAACAATTGCTTCAGCGCGGCGCGGTCGCAGGGAAAAATCGCGTGGATACCTCCCGGGATATGGTATATCAGCGCAGTCCACGGCGGGCTCAATGCAACCGGGATAACCATTGCGGGAGCCGGGCCGTGGTACAGTACGGTTTATCGGATGACGCCTGCCAACAATACCCAGGGCGTCGCCAACATTATCAACGCCGTCTCATGCACACTCTCAAATTTGTTACTGGATTGTAATTCGTGGAGCCGGGACGGGGCCAATAATAATGGCGCGGTGGATTTTAGCGGGACCAATTGGGTCGTCAACAATGTCTGGATCCAGCATACCACATCATCCTTCTGGTGCGCCGGGGTCAACGGCATTGCGGAAAACTGCCGGACGTTGAGCACTTGGGCCGACGGGGGCAATTTCAATAACGTGCAAAGTGATAATGGGATCGGCGAGAATCTGATTTATTCCAACAATTTTGTCAGGGGCACGGGCGACGATGCCATGGCCATCAACTCGGTGAAGTATAATGTTTATGGCTCGACGACGAACTATTACACGACGATGAGTAATATCACGTATATCAATAATACGGCGGTTGCTCCCTGGGGCGGAAAGGGTATGGGGATTTACGGAGGGATAAACGACGTGGTTGCCGACAATTTGCTTCAAGACACAGCGCGGTATTTAGGGCTTGGGGTGATGAGATTTGGCGTCAACGGGTCCGACCTTTTATCGGCAACGGTGATTGGAAATGCGATTCTACGGTGCGGTGGCAATGGTTATGACCAACAGCAGCAAGGAATGATGATTGGCAACGGCGGTGACAGCCAGGGAGTGGGCACGGTGGAAAACGCTTACATGGTTTCCAACACAATTGTTGACCCTCTCTACGATGCGGTGGGCTTTTCCACCAGCACCAATATTGTGCTCGAATACAATACAATCATTGCGCCGGGCATGAACGGGATTGTCGCCGGACCTCCGGACCTTGGCTCCAGTGTGGCGGGATTTGCCGTTCTCAATTACAATACGCTCGCTGGCCTCAAGGCCGGCTGATTCAGGCTTTGTCAATGCTACCGGCGGCTATTTTACAGGAGGGATTGGCAATACCGGATTTACTGTTCCCGGCCCGGTGCCAAATCCCTGGTCCAGCCAGGATATTGGAGCCACGGCCATCGAGGGAGGCGCCACTTATGATAATGATGTATTTACGCTCGTTGGCTCTGGTGGAGATATTGGAGGCACGGCCGATGCATTTCATTATATGTATCAATCTGCCAACGGAGATTACAGCATCCTGGCGGAGGTGGATACCGAGGAGATTGCCAATCCCGCGGCTAAGGTGGGACTCATGATTCGCAACTCACTGGATCCGGCTGACTCGGAAGCGTCGGTGCTCGTCACACCCGACAGCGGCATTTTGTTCCAGTGGCGTAGCGCTTATGGAGGCGCCACATCCAGCACGAGTGTTACGGATGTGGCAGCACCCTATTGGATACAACTGACACGAAGCGGAAATACTTTCACCGCATACTGCTCTTCTAATGAAGAAAACTGGATCAGCGTTGGGACAGCCGAGAGTGTTCCAATGAACACAAATGCATTCGCAGGGCTGGCAGTGACCAGCCATACCAATAGCATGTTATGCTCTTCGATGATTGGTAACGTGATCATTCCTTCCGGCGAATACGCCGCCGTTCACTGGGAGGGGGATTTGCTGATGAACCTGCAATCAAGCGATTTAAGTGATAGCAGCACCGTCTGGACCAACCGGACGAGCAATGCCAACAGCGTGGGTGATTTTGCCACCGTCAATGGCGAGGCGCTCGACGTGACCAATCTCACGTGGAAATCGCAGGCAATCAATGTTCTGGTGGTAGCCGACCAACCGGGCAATGCCGTGCAGTCGGCGGTGCTTGTGCCTGCGGAAATCATCAGCAATAATCCGGTTTCGGCAGAAGCCTGGATTTACGCGACGGCAGTCAATCAACAAAACAGTTGCGCCATCGGCTATGGGATACAGGGAGGGTCCTCGTATCCAGAGGAAGATCGGGAGTTCAACTACAGTGACCCTTGTTGTGGCGGAGGGGTATCAGGAGATTTTGGAAGTTATGATACGCCCTGGGGCACCACGCCGGCGCCTGGAGCATGGCATTATCTGGCCTGGACCTATGATGGCAGCGAGGTGCGGCTGTATTTGGATGGCCAGTTGAATGCCGCCAACACGCCTGATTCTCCGTTGCAGACTCCGCAGACAGTCATGGGGGTGGGTGCGGGAATAGCCAACAGCGGACCCAACCTTGGGGCCGATGCATTCCAGGGATATATTGCGACGGCACGAGTGGAGAGTGGCGTATTGACGCCCCAGGATATCGAAGCGAACTATGCCATGGGGCCGTTGGGGACGGCGGGGGCGATTACGCCGAGTGGCCTGGTGGCGGTAAGCGGGGACGGGCAGGTGGGATTGAGCTGGGATGCTTCGGGCAATGCGGCTGGTTACAACGTGAAACGTTCGGGCAGCCTTAACGGAGTATATAGCGAGATCGCGAGCAATGTGACGACGCTGGTCTATACCAATATGGGTTTGACGGACGGGGTGACGTATTACTACGAGGTGTCGGGAATCAATGCGGCCGGGGAGAGCACGAACTCGGCGCCAGTGAGCGCTCAACCGGTGTCGCTGGTTCGGCCATTGTTCAGCGTGGGGATGACCGGGGGCCATCTCGATCTGATCTGGCCGCAGGATCACACGGGGTGGAGTTTGCAGGAACAGACCAATGCGCTGAGCACCGGCCTTGGGACCAATTGGGTCACGGTTCCCGGCTCGACACTCACCAACCAAATCCTCCTGCCCATCAGTCCGGCCGACTCAACCGCCTTCTTCAGATTGGTTTATCCTTAATACCAATCAGGCATCGCAGCACTTGATTGTTCCACAAAGCCGTGACAGGAAAGCCCGGGCCATTTGACCGCGTTCTTGCTTTCCTTGATTCACTGCTCCGCCGTCTCCCGCTGGTTGTAGAACCGCGTGACCGTTTTGGCCGGCTGCTTCAAATTGGGCGCCGGGCAACCAAATTTGGAAACCAATAGAACCAATTTTCATAGCTACCTTGGTTGGCGATCATTGAAAGTCCATACCGCCTCTTCGCACGTTGTCGGCCGCCATTTACTGCCAGCCTTGGATCGAGCCGTAACGGAATGTCATGTCGTTCGTGCTATAGCCCTTATACCATTTGGAGTGTCCGTCCGCGAAAAGAATGTTCTGCCCCGACGAATGAATCTGCCAAAACATCGAAGGACTGCCGTTATCGGGTCCTCCGACGCAATTCTGAACGTAATCATCTTTATCTGCATCCAACGGATCGAAATTGTCGCTGTCTGAATCGTTTGGGAGGCCGCAGGTGTCGCCCGAGAGGACATATGCGGAGGGGAATAAAATTCTGGTGCCTTCGGCGGCGGCGAACTGATCATTGTTGGCGATGTAGGCCGCGCGCGCGCCGTTGAAATAGTTGAATGGGCCTCGTATATCCAGAGGCAATACCACATTGGCGGGGCAATTGTAAACATTTGTATTTCCGACATACGTAAATATTTGCTGCATCCAACCGGGCTTTCCGGACCCGACCGGAGGCGCCACATCGGTGGCGCCCCAATAAATCGTCGTGCCGGATTCCGGAAAACATTCGGTGTTGTCATCGGCGAATATTTTCATTCCGATACCGATTTGGTGGAGGTTGGACAAACATTGGGTGGTCCAGGCGCGCTGTTTGGCGGCGGACAACGCCGGCAACAAAAGCGCCGCCAAAATGGCAATGACGGCGATGACCACCAGCAATTCAATCAGGGTGAAACCGCGCCCACACCGTTGCAATCGGCGGCTGGTGCTCAAGGGATTTGCTTGTGTTCGTCGAGCAATCATTAACATGACAAACTACCTGATTATGGTCTTCAAACCTTCGGTGAATTGAATGGTGGCGCAGCCAAAAGATTCATTTTTCAATGCGTCACGGCGCTGGTCGTATCCATTGCTTCAATCTAAAATCGTAGCCAATTCAGTTTATGCGTCAAATCCCCAAAAGCGGGGATATACTTTTGATGGTCTGGGAACGGATGCCTCAAAAGGCTCTCCCCGTTTTCGGGGATGTTGGACGCCATGAAAAATCGGCACACTTTTGCGCTGGAAGCATTATAAACATTTTTGCAGGTATTACTATTTGGTGGAAAAGGCTCCGCGGACCACCGCCCCAGCCAAATATTTGGCCTGATGTCTTTATTAATTCACATTTTCAATGCGCATTGGGGGATGGTTTGAGCGAGCACCTGCCCGCCGGACCTGGGACAAGTTGAAATATGATAAAATATTTGTTCAAAAGCCTGGCTGTCGTTTTCCTCGCATCACAGCTTTTTGCCGGTACGGCGATGGCAATGGATGCATTTTCGACAGGAGATTCCACAACCATTGGAGACATGCTTCTTTGGTACCGCCAGCCCGCGCAAAAATGGCTGGAGGCAATGCCGATTGGCAACGGTTACATGGGCGGCATGGTTTTCGGCGGCATCCAGCAGGAACGCATCGCGCTCAATGAATCCAGTTTTTGGTCAGGCCGCCCCCATGATTACAATGATACGAACGCCATCAAATATTTTCCTCAAATCCGCGATTTGGTTTTTGCGGGAAAATTTCAGGAAGCGGAAAAAATGGCTGACGATCATTTTTGGGGAATTCCAAAAGCGCAGCAGGCTTACGAACCGATAGGCGATTTGATTCTAAAATTCAATGGCCCGGACAACGTTCAGGACTATCGCCGCGGGCTGAACATGGAAACCGGCGTGGCCAGGACGACGTACCGAATCGGCGACGCGCTGTTCACGCGCGATATTTTCATGTCGTATCCGGATCATGTTTTAGTTGTTCACATCAGCAGTGACAAACCGGGACGCATTTCGGTTGAGGCCGGCCTGCGCAGTCCTTTCCTCGACGCAGTGACCGCAAGACCCGGCAAACTCGTCATGGTTGGCTCGTGGAGAAATCCCGGTTCGGAAACGAACTGGCTCGTGGCAAAAGTCGATGGAGAAGGTTTGAAATTTGAAACGGCGATGCTCGCGAAGGCTGACGGTGGAAGTTCGGACGCGACGACCAACAGCGTGCGTTTTGAAAACGCCAACTCTGTCACGCTCGTTCTGACGATTGCAACGAGTTACGTGAATTATACCAACATCAGTGGCAATCCCGCCAGGCGTTGTGAAAAAGTGTTGTCGCGCGTGGCCGGGAAGGATTACGCCGCCCTTCTTCAGCGTCACGAAAAGGATTTTCAAGGATTGATGGACCGCGTACATCTCAACGTTGGCGACCCGGCGATGAACGACAAGCCGACGGATGAACGATTGGCGGCGGTTCGCGCCGGCACGTCCGATCCGAATCTGGAGGCGCTGGTGTTTCAATTTGGCCGTTACCTTCTGACGGCGAGCAGTCGCGCCGGCGGCCAGCCCGCCAATTTACAAGGCATCTGGAATGAAGACGTCCTTCCGCCGTGGGGCAGCAAATATACGATCAATATCAACACAGAAATGAATTATTGGCTGGCGGAGGTTTGCAATTTGTCCGAGTGCGCGCAGCCGTTGTTTGACATGATCCAGGACATCTCCGTCAATGGCCGGGAAACTGCAAAAGATTATTACGGCTGCGGCGGGTGGGTGACGCACCATAATATTGACCTGTGGCGCGGCACAGCGCCTGTGGACGCGGCCCGTTTCGGCATGTGGCCGGTGGGCGGCGCGTGGCTGTGCCAGAGTTTGTGGGAACACTATGCGTTTACCCGCGACAAACGATTCCTACGCGAATATTATCCGGCGATGAAAGGCGCGGCGCAGTTTTTACTCGAGGTCATGGTCGTGGATCCCAAGCATCACTGGCTCGTTACGCCGTTTTCGATGTCGCCGGAACACGGCTATTACGACAGCAACGGAAACATGTGTTTCCTTTCGCCATCGCCGACAATGGACGTGGGCATCATCCGCGAATTATTTCCGCACTGCATTGAAGCCAGCGAGATTCTTGGCATGGACCAGAACTTTCGCGCGAAGCTGGAAACGTCGTTGACGAAAATTCCGCCCTATCAAATCGGCAAATCCGGTTTCGTGCAGGAATGGATTGACGACTGGAAACCTGGCCCGCAGGGGCACAACGTTTCGCCGAATTTTCCGTTTTATCCCGGCAGTTCGATCACGCTTCGCGGCAATCCTGAATTTGCGGCCGCTTACCAACGCTGGATGGAAGCGCATCGGCCGCGCGGCGGTTTTCCGCTTTCGTGGGGCATTGCGATGTGGGCGCGCCTGGAACGGGGCGACGAAGTTGGTTCTCTTATCGAAACATATATGGATCGTTCGCCCGCGCCCAATCTGCACAACAGTGGCGCGAATCAGTCCGACGCGAGTTTTGGTTATACCGCGGCCGTGGCCGAGGCGTTGCTGCAAAGTCACGCCGGTGAAATCAGTTTGTTGCCAGCGCTGCCGACGCAATGGCCGAATGGTTCCGTCACGGGTCTGCGCGCCCGCGGCGGATACGTGGTCAGCATGGTATGGAAAAATGGCGAGCTGACTTCGGCGGAAATCACCAATGCCAATGGCGGCGCCTTCAAAATTCGCAACGGGGAGAAGACCGCGTCGTTGACGATTAAACCCCGCCAAACGCTTCATTTGAACGCGGAACTGGCGATGGTGAACTGACGCGATAAAAAGAAACTGGCTTAACTTCTCTTCTTTGCGAAGTTGACCCAGGCCAATCGTGATGGTGGTGCAGACGCCGGCGTGCAACTGAATCGTCCTGGCCAATTCGCCCAGCGGCGATCTCGATGGGGCATCCCCGCGGCCGAAGATAAAGCATCAATTCTGATCGCCAACATTGTCATGAATAGCAACGCTATTTTTGCTCTGATTGGTGATGATGGGCACACCTGAAAAGATATTATCAGAAATGATGGCACGGCGCACGCCCGGTCCTAATTCAAGTCCCGGTTTGTCCTCTTGAAATTCGCAGCCGTGGACCAATAATGTTCCGCTATCGGCTTGAATTGCCGAACGCCCGTCGTCATTTCGATCCCATTGCACAAATGTACAATCACCAAAGCCAACCGTCCCGTGCCCGGTGAGTTTTGCAATTTGATCGCACGGCCCCCAAAAAGAACAATTGCTGAATCGAACACAGCCCGCATTATTGGTCCCGACGCGGACCATTGTCGGGTCCGGACCGCGGAAGGAAGTAAATTCCCCATTGGCAATCAAAAGGCCAAATGGCGCGCAATCTTCGACACTGACAGCAGTAAAGCAATCGTCAGCGCCGATGCCCAAAAAATTTCCATTGCACAAGCCGGCCTTTGTCTTGATGAATTTATAGCCAGTATGATATCCAAAACAAAAGGTGTTGAAAACATATTCCCAATCGGAACGCCCAAAAATGAATGCTTCGCCATTTTCCTGCTGCCATTGGAACAATTTTTGGCGCATGCTCCACCAGGGATTGAAATGGACATCTTCAATGCGCCCGATGTCATAGATGGCGTCCACATAGATGCCACGACGCAACGGCTGGCCTTGAACATCACGAATCAGATGACGCCCGGAATGGGTGGCATCAATTCCGTTGTAGGGATTGAGCAATTCAACTTCAAGAACCGCCGAATTATCGCCGCGCATGGCAATGGCGTAAGGATAGGCGGTTGGCACATCGTCATCAATTTGATTCGGATAAAATATTACGACGCCTTTCAGCGTGCTGTCGGTATTTAATCTGATAAACGGCGCGCCCTCCTCATCCCCGGCGTTTTCGGTGACAAGAAATGTGGTGCCGTCGTCGGTTGGTTTGGGAGCATCATTATTACGCAAGCCGCCGTGGGACGGCACGGATTGCCAGACACCCTCCAGGGTGACGCCAAGCGGCACAATTAAATGACCGGCAAAATAATAATTGCCGCACGGCGCGTAAACTACTCCGCCACCAGAGTTCCCGGCTGTGTCCAGAGCCCGCTGAAAGGCGGCGGTGTCATCCGTTTTACCGTCAGCCTTTGCGCCGAAATCAAGAACAGAATAATGGTCCAGATCCGGCGCGGCAGCAACCAGCCTCAAAGCGCCGAATAACACAATAAACGCAACAATATTTTTCAAATAGTTCTCACTTTATGTAGAATTTTGTAGAGAGTTCCGCATCGGAACTTCCACCAACCCAAATTGTAAACTCACCCGGCTCGATTTTCCATTCCTGATTCGCGCCCCAGATTTCGAGATCACTCTGCTTGACATGCAGCGTCAGGGATTTCGTCTCTCCGGCTTCCAAATGAACGCGCGAAAATGCCTTCAGTGATTTGACTGGCGTTGCAACACTAGCGGTGGTTTCGCGCAGATAAACCTGGGGAACTTCATCGCCGTCGCGGTTGCCTGTGTTCGTCAAATCGAACGAAACGAGAATTTCGTCACCACTGTCTGGCGTTGGCATCTCAATTTGCAAGTTGTCGTATTTGAAGGTCGTGTAACTCAGACCAAATCCAAAAATAAACTGCGGCGAATCATCGCCGTTTACGTAATTATTGTTCTTGGATGGAAAATGATCATAGAAAACAGGCAATTGGCCGACATTTTTCGGGAAGGAGATGTCGAGACGCCCTGCCGGATTGTTGTCGCCAAAGAGCGTCTCGGCAATCGCGCGTCCGCCGAATTCGCCGGGATACCAAGCTTCGAGAATCGCCGGGACGTGCTCCGCTGCCCATGGAATCGTCAGCGGACGGCCGTTTTGCAAAACCAGCACCACCGGTTTGCCGACGTTCACGACCGCTTCGAGCAACGCCTCCTCGTTGCCGGGCAAATCCAAATCAGAACGATCATGGCCTTCGCCGGAAATTTTTTGATTTTCACCGAGTCCGAGAATGACGACATCGGATTTTTTCGCCTGCGCAACCGCCACTTCGATCCTGCTGCCGTCGGAAAATGTGATTTTTGTTTTGGGTGAAACAACTTTTTTAATCTGTTCCAGCATTCCAAATTCGGGTCCTTCCGTGGCGGCTTCCGAATAATCACCGAGTCGGGTGATGTTCGCGTTCGGGCCGATGACGGCAATGCGTTTCAAATTCTTTTTGAGCGGCAGCAAGTTGTCTTCATTTTTCAGCAAGCACATGGATTGCCGGGCAACTTCGAGTGAAAGATCAAGATGCTCCTGCGAGCGGCGGACCTTGGCGTCGAGCGATCCGTCCACAAACGGATGATCGAAAAGGCCAAGCAGAAATTTCACGCGCAGGATTCTGGAAACCGCCGCATCGAGCGTGGCTTGCGACACCCGCCCATTCTTCACACCTTCAATGATCGCGTTTTGAAAAACGTCATGGCCGAAATCGTAAAATTGCATGTCCACGCCTGAATTGATGGCCTGGCAGCAAGCATCAGCGGGCGTGGCAGCAGTGTGATGGTCCTTGTAAAGCCGTCGGATCGCGCCCAGGTCCGAAAGTGTGAAGCCCTGGAAGCCCCATTCATCGCACAAGACCTTTTTCAGCAGCCACGGATTTCCAGTGCATGGCACGCCGTCAATGTCATTATACGCTACCATCACGCCCATCGCGTGCCCTTCGCGAATTGAAGGCTCGAAACTTTTCAGCATCACGCTGCGAACTTCACGCTCGCCAGCGTGAACGGGCGCCGTATTGATGCCGCTTTCCGGGGAGCCATGTCCGGCAAAGTGTTTCGGCTCGGCGATGCAGCTATGGTCGGTTGCCAATGAATCGCCCTGCATGCCTTCGACATAGTTTAAGCCCATTTGTCCGGACAGAAAAGGGTCTTCGCCGAAATCTTCCTCGACACGGCCCCAACGCGGGTCGCGCGCCACGTCGAGCACCGGCGCGAGAATCATGTCCACACCATCCGCGCGGGCCTCGGAGGCGATGGCTGCTCCGGTTTGTCTGGCAAGGTCAATGTTCCATGTGGAAGCAAGATTCACGCTCTGCGGAAAAACGGTCTGCTTGTAGCCCATGTAGCCATGCAATCCTTCCTCGATAAAGAGCGCGGGAATTCCGAGCCGATTGTTATTAATCACCCAGGCCTGAATTTTGTTGTAGAGCTGAGGGCTGGGATAGAGGTCGTGGATGGAACCAACGCCGAGTTCACTGAGATTTCTTTTCGCGAAGTCCGGATCAAAATCCGCGTCCGGTTTGGAATGTGTATGGTTATCTATGGTCTGCGTGGCTTTATCGATCAGACTCTCGCTGCCACTATACATGTCGAGTTGGCGCGCTTTTTCTTCCAGCGTCATGCGGCCCAATAAATCCTCGACACGCTCATCCACGGATAACGCTGGATTTTTGTAAGGGGGTAGATCGTCTTGTGCAAAAATTGACCCTGCCAGTGATGCGCCCAGCGTGATCAATAACAACTTTTTCATATTCCGACCGGCTAAAATGATCCGGGATTCACTGACATTGCCGAGGGCGGGAACGTGGAGGGATCCGCGCCAAGTTCCAAATTCGGCGTGTTACCCATTCGCAATTCAACCTTTCCGCCGGAGACAAGGTCGGTGTGCGTGAACCAGACCTGGTCCAGCGGCTTGCCGTTAAGATGAATGCTTTGGATGTATTTGTTGTCCTTTGAATTATTTTTGCAAACAATGGAAAAGGTTTTGCCATCATGCAAACGAATGGTGACGCGGTCAAAAACCGGGCTGCACATGGCATAAACCGGAACGCCAGGTGTAACCGGGTAAAAGCCAATCATCGAAAATACCACCCATGCGCTCATGCCGCCGCCGTCTTCGTCGCCCGGCATGCCAAGTGTCGTGTCCCTGAACCAGGTGTCGAGCAACATACGAACGCGCGCTTGCGTTTTCCACGGCGCGCCAAGGTAATCGTAGATGAACGGGATGTGCAGGCTGGGTTCGTTGCCCATCGAAAATTGGCCGACCATTCCGGTGGAATCAGGGAATTTGGCAAAATACTCGTATTTGCTCCGTCCCAACCCTTCGCGGAACAATTGATCGAGCTTGGCTTCAGCTTCCGCACGACCTCCCATCAATTGAAACAGTCCCTGCAGATCGTGCTGCACGTCCCAATCGTAAGTGTAGCCGTTATTTTCCGTGGTATAATCACGTCCGCCTTGCCCGCCGGACCAGCCGGGATCGTACGGTTCAATCCAGTTGCCGTCGGCGTCTTTTGGCCAAACATGGCCCATGTCCTGGCGAAAAACATTTGTGTAGTCATCCGCGCGCCGAAGAAAAAGTTGATAGTCATCTTGTCTGCCCAAGTCGCGCGCCAATTGAGCGGCGCACCAGTCCTCATAGCTCTGCGCGAGCGTGACCGAGACCGCTTGCCGCCGTTCCCGGGGATGAACATGGGCAACGGTTTCCTTTTCGCCCGGATGCAACGCGGGCATATAGCCGTGTTCATCGAGAAAATCGTCCAGCGAGCACTTTGGCCCCCTGCGCCACGGCAACCAGGTGCCTTCCAGCGAATTTTTCCTGATTCCAGCATAAGCAGCCGCCAAATCGAAATTCGTCAACCCTTTGGCCCAAACATCGGCAGTCCATGCCGCAACCGGGTTGCCAGTCATGCACTCATGATTGCCCCACAGCACGGCAAACTCCGGCAACCACCCTGACTGTTCATACATGCGGACATAGGATTGAACTTTGTCGGCTTCCATTTCCGGGTTGAGAATGGTTTGCAACGGCTCCAAGGCGCGGTAGGTGTCCCACAGCCAGTTGTCCACATAAAACGGACGGACGTCCTGATGCACCTGATGGTCAAAGGCGCTATAGTATTGGCCATCTTCTGTAATGCAGACCATGCGCTCGTAGCAGCGATAAAGTGAAGTATAAAAAACTATCTTCTGTTCCAATGTTCCGCCTCCGACTTGAATTTGGCCCAGGACCTCGTTCCAGCGATGGCGGGCGGCGTTTTTGACTCCGTCAAAATTCCATTCGGGAATTTCCTCCTGTAAATTTTTCCTTGCCTGGGCGACACTAATGAAGGAAATGCCGTAACGGAATTCCAAAACCTTTTGGCCGTCCTGCGCCATGATGGTGAGCCGTTTCCCATCATCAATATCGCTGGTCTCGATTTTAACGGGCGCGCTAAATTCACCGTAAACGTAGGCATGCATGGTGCCTGGTGTAATACTGCTCTGGCTGACGATATCTTCCTCACCGGAAATGGCGTTGTTACCCGCATCGGACATGGCGCCGCCCTGCCGGTTCGCCAGCAACACGACTGGTTTGCCAGATGGAAAAGTGAAGCGAAAATAACCGCAACGCGCAGTGGGAGTAAATTCGGTTTGAATCATCGAACCACCGAATCGGGCCGAATAGTAATAGGGCGTCTCCACTTCCTGGTCATAAGCTTGCGGATCGTTCCAGGTATCATCGTTCGGCGTCCCATCAAACGGCATCAGCCAAAATAGTTCGCCCAAACGATGCGAAATGATCGTCAGCGGAAATGAATGAATCTGGTCGTCCAATTGATCGTGACGCACGGGATACACGCGCACCATGCTATTGGGCAGGGAAACCGTGGGGCGAGTCGGTTCGAGAAGAATGCCCTGGCCTCCCATGGAGGGATCAACAAATTCAACCTGCGCGTGGACAATCCCAGCCAGGCCAAATGCTATAAGTAATTGGATATAAAATCGCTTCATATAGGTAGTCAATGCAGACGGAATTGCAATCGCTTTGGCATCTTTCGTTTAAAAACTTCGGATGACAACGCATCGCAAATAGTGTGAACGTGTCTTCATCGTCGTTATGCTTCATGACTTGACAAATGCGTCAGCGCGATGCGAATTAAAGGCATTCACAAATTTTACACGTTACGGTTCGGATGATATATCCCCGAAATCGGGGATTCGGAAAAATTTCATTGGGTTATCCCGCAAAAAGAGCCGGGGAACGGATGATTTCATTCTGTCAGGAAAACGGTTTCCGCGGCGCCTTCAGCGCGCAAAATTTCAGCGGCGCGCGGGACATATCCACGACCCCGGTCTCACGTGCTATTTTGGAGACCTCGTGCTCAGGAATAAAATTGCAAATTTGGCGCAAAATGTTAAATCGGCTGCGTGTGGGTTTGATTTTTGCTTTTTCATCCCGCTTTGCGGCAGGTCTCAAATCGTCAAGCCAAAACTCTCTTGATTTTCCTTGGGATGGCTGTGAATTAATCTTTACAAAAAATGGATGATAGAATACCGTGGATTTAACCGGCCTTTCTTATAGTGAAGTGGATCAAGATTTTATTATTAACCTCATTGCTTGGCGGCAATGCTTCAGATGCTTTGGATAATCGCTCATCCGCGGACAGGCAAACGAATCTCCTTGAAATACAGACGTACATTGACGACAGGCTTGTTTCATCAAATTCTGAATGGGGCGTGAACATCGGGCCTTTTCCAAGTCATGTGCATTTTGATTTTGGCCCATTCCCCAATTCCCAATACGTTCCTGTCCGTTTTAGATATAAGCTCGACGGCTACGACAATCATTGGAATCAGGAAGGCGGCGAGATGAGTTTAACAGTTCGCTTCTACAATGACACCGGAGACCAAATCGGTCAAGAAATATATATCGTTAACGGTGACAGCAGTGGTTGGAACGGGAGTTTAAAAACTTCTCCGCTTACTCACCGCCGCGAAACGTTGGTCGTGCCTCCTCATGCATCTCGATTGTGGATCGTCATTTCATCCGCTCAGGGGGGGCCTGCAACCGTGGGTATTTATGTCGTGGATAATTTGGTGGTCTCCAGCGTCAATTCCAATAATAGCCCGCGAATTCTGCTTCAATCGCCATTGGACTCGGAGCCAAACGACTACTCAAACGATCGCCTGCCCCAAGGATGGATTCGCGATGGCTTGGATCCAAGCATGGCAAAGATTGTCGAAGTCGGCCAAGAGCCAGCGACAAAAGCATTTGCCATTTTGGATGATGATCCGTTCAGTCATGCGGAATGGCATAACATTATGGGCATCGCTCCGAAAGTAGCACCCGGGGAGCACTTGATCGTGGAATGGAATGAATTGTATAGCATTGGGAGTGGAGGCTCCGGCGACGCTTTCTATTATTCGCTTCCTTCCGGAACTTTTCATTTTCGAGTTGAAGCGACAACGGCGATGGGAGTCCCTACCGGTGTGGAAACTTCACTTGCGGTACTTGTGCCGCTGCCGTTTTGGAAGAAATCATGGTTTTTAGGCGTAAGCATCCTCGTTGCCGTTCTAATTCCAGCATTTATTGTACGCTATGTAATCTGGCAACGAATGCGGCGGCAGATGCTGCTCTTGGAACAAGAGCGCGCATTGGAGCAGGAGCGATTGCGCATTGCGCAGGATATTCACGACGACGTGGGCGCGCGGGTGACGCAAATTTCCCTTTTGAGCGCAATGGCGCATGGCAATTCGAACCTTTCCGAAAAGGCCCGGACGGATTTTGATCAGATTTCCAAAATGTCCCGCGATTTGATTTCCGCGCTATATGAAACGGTCTGGGCGGTAAGTCCTGAGAACGATAATCTTGATGCCTTGGGAAACTATTTATGCCAAATGGTTGATCAACTGTGCCAACAGGCCCAATTACGATGCCGGTTGCATATTCAAATTTTACCAAAAGACGTTCAATTATCGAGTCAGATTCGTCATAATATCACGATGGCTGTAAAAGAGTCCGTGCATAACATCGTCAAACACGCCCAGGCAAACGAAGTGGTTATTCGTATGACTTTTGAAAAGGAATTGCTGGCCATTTCCATCCAGGACAATGGACAGGGGTTTCAGCCTGATAACCAATTTTCCGGCAACGGAATTAAAAATATAAAACGGCGTTTGGAAGATATTGGAGGCGGCTGCGTGATCGAAAGTCAACCAAACCTTGGAACCATTGTGCGCTTGCGCTTGTCAATCCGCCGATCACTTGAAGTTGCAAAACGTTAATTGCGCCAGCCTCACAAGTCTCCATGGCTGGAGACAAAATCATGTCCACTGTCAGCCCTTCGATGATGGTTTTTCGGTTTCAAACTCCAGATTTGACAAAAAACCCGCGTCCGGGCAGCCGAACTTTCCCGCGAACTTCCATTCTCCCCCGGCTTGAACCACTTTAATGACCAGTTGGTTCCAACCAAGTTTGAGCAAGAGAGGATTGATGCTGAATGCTTCCGGTTCCAGCGGACCGATGCGTTCGTGGCTGGCCAGAAGTTGACCGTTGAGCCACACTTCGCAACCGTCGTCGCTGCCGTAGGTAAAAGAGAGCTTCGGAAGGTTCGGTTCAGACAAAAGATCGTTTAACGGCTTGGGCGATTTGATCCATATGGCCAGATAGGCATAGGCATTTTCCTGCGGGCCGCGGACCAGACCGTTTTTGAAATCAAACACACCATCGTCGTCAGCAGCGGCGGACCTCCAGCGGCGGTGGTCCAAAGCAGCACCTTCCTTGATTTCATCCGTCGGCAACTCTTGAGTATAAGCATCGTGAGGGTCCGCAACGCCAAAACTGCCGCATACCAGCGCCCGCATCAACCGTCCGTCGGGGTCCATGAACTCGGGTTGGGCGTTGGTTTGGCCCCGCGGAATTCCTTCGTTCTGAAAGAGACGCGCCACGACCGCCGATTTTTCCGTGGAGCGGATCTCCGGATTAAGGTTGCAAAGAATCACCCGGCCTTTGTCCAAAGGACCGATGGCAATGGCCGTCAGCGGCGTGGTGCGTTCCACTTGCGAACGATACAGTGCCGCCGTCTTCACCGGCTCGGGTTTGTAATTCCATTGGCGCCAGTCGGCCGGACAGGCGTCCAGCACCACTCGCGCCCTCGCGACGAATGCGCCGCTCAAGCTATAGGCCATCTGCCGCCAATCGTCGTCTTCGGAAAAATAAAGTTTCGCATTGTCGAGCCCTGACAACAACTGGACATTTTGTTTGACCACAAAGGAAGATGCCTCGCGCGGTTCCGCTGACACATTCTGCCCCAATAATTGGCTCACGGCCTTCTCGCCTGCCGGGGTGACGTTCCAAATCCATATTGTTCCGCCTTGAGCAAGCACGCTCTCCACGGCGTTCTTCAAAGCCACGTCCGGAGTTTCAGCAACCGAACCGTCCACGAGCAGAAAATCCGTCTTCACATCATTAGTGCAGGCGGACAGCTTGACACCGCAGCGACCTAATTCCCGTGCCAGACGGCTCCCATTCTCCGGAACATAACTGGCCGTCGCGATCGCCGGAGGAATTGGCGCGGCGGACAACGGGGACAAGTCGGGACGATGCGCCCACGTACAATTGGTCACGCCCGTGTTGGCGTCGCGGATGGCGTCAAACATCGGCCAGGGCCGATACAGCGGCAGCGCCGGATCGTAACCCGGATTCAAGGTTGAGGTATAAGGACCGAGCCGTTCGGGTTGCATGCCTGAAACGCCTTCTTTATAGGGTCCAAAAAAAATACCGTCGTTCAGGCTAACGGGCGTGGTCGCGTCATGTTTCCCCAGCGGCAACGGCTGAACACTATACCAGGCAATGTTGAAAACGCTTTGGTAGTCCGCGCCGTATTCTTGCTGGCCGTGTAATAGACCGTAACATTCATAGGCCAGTCCTTTCATGCGGCCCAAGTCGGACTCGTAAGCCTCGCCGCCGTTAAACTGGGAAACCTGCCGAGGCGTACCGTAATAGGCCATGCTCGTTTCGCCCACTGCCCAAGGTTTGCCGGAGTCAACCGCCCGCTGCATGTCCGCATCGCCACCATAATGAATATTGATGACCGGCAAACGGCCATCTGCATCCCACTCGCCGTCACCCGAAACCCAAGGGCGCGTCGGATCATTGGTCCGGCAGATGGCTTCCCAGACGGAAACTTCATCAAGGCAATGGTCCACCATACTTTGCGGCGCGTGCCAGACATTGCGCAATACCGGCAGAATTTCGTTGCACACACTCCAGCCGAAGACCGACGGATGATTGCGGTCGCGCCGGACGAGTTCGGTCACGTTGGTCTGGCAGTTCCGCCAAAACAAATCGCTGTCGGCTTTTGGTCCGCCATCGCTCGCCCAGATCGCACTTTCGTCCAAAATCATAATTCCCATTTCATCAGCCATGTCGTGATAAAACGACGGATAGATGGAGGCGTGTAACCGCACGGCGTTGGCGCCCGCGTCTTTGAGCAGACGATACCAGGCATACGCGTAGCGGCGGGTCATCTGCGGCACGCCGAGAAAATGCCATGAATCGCCGCGTAGGGTAATGGGTTGGCCGTTCAATAAAAGCTTGTTGCCGTCAAACGTGAACTGGCGCCAACCGAACCGTTGGTATTTGACATCTGCCGTTTTTCCCCCCATCGAGACGGTGAGCAACAATCCATAAAGATTGGGCGCGTCGGGGCTCCACAATTTTAAACGCCCATCCACTTTGGCCGCCAGCGTAATTGTCCTGGATTCGCCAGGCGCCAAGTTGATTTCCTGGCCGGCGAGTTTCAGGCTCGATTTTGCCGCCAGCTTCCATTTGACCTCGGGAGCTTTCAAAACGGACTTGCCGGCTTCGTTGATCCACTCCCGCACGTTGCCGGACACAGAGACCGTCGCCGCCGTCGAGCCGTGATTCACTACTGTGGTTTCGACGGTCAAAGTATCGCGGTCCACCCATGGTTGCGCGAACACGTCGCTCACCGCCACCCGGGGTTCGGCCACCATGAATACGTCCTGCCAAATCCCGGCGATATATGTGCCCCAAAATGAACCTGAAAGATATTCGCGACGGCCATAGGGACCGGGTTTGTCAAAAACCTTGGGCGCGATCACTTTTACGAGAATCTGATTGTCCGCGCCAAACTTGATCAAATCCGTCACGTCATACTCCTGAGGAAAAAAAATGTCAAAGCCTTCGCCAACTCGTTTGCCATTGACGTAAACGGTTATGTTTCCCGCCACCGCGCCGAAGTGCAGAACAATTCGTTTACCACTCCAGGTCCGGGGCACATTCGCAGTTTTTTCCATCCAGGCCGCGTTCACCTCTACCCAGGATTGCGGGTAGGAAGGATAGGCGCGAAAATCGCCGCCCGTCTGGCCGGCAAAAAAACCGTTCACATTCCATGGCGAGGGAATTTTGATCCTGGTTTTGTCCCAGCTGCCAGGTTGCGGAACCGTTTTTTCAGGAATGCTGGTGTCCTGATCGCCCTGAAACAGCCAATATCCATTCAAGCAGATTTCCCGCCGAAACGGTTCTTCATATCGGCTGACCAAACCGGCCTGCGGCGCAAAGGCGTGGTCGAATCTGACACCCCCGGTTTGTGCGAACAGGCCGCGCCCCTGACAAAATAAAAATCCTGCCAGCAACACCAAGTATTTCATTTCGTTTTTAATGTGCGAATAATAAAGTTGTCCAAAACCTCGTCAAAGCCCGCGCCGCCGGGAAAACCATGTCCTCCGTTTGGCGTCATCCAATACGTGGCGTCAGCCCCAACGGCCCGAAGATGCTCATAGAGTTCCTTGCCTTCCAATCCTGGAACAATCGGGTCTTTTTGCCCGTCACAGATGAGTAGCGGCGGGACATTCTTGCTGACATGACCGATAGGACACATTTCGGTATAAAGTGCCTTGTGATCTTCCGTATCGGGCGCAATGCCGTGGAACAAAATGCGAAAATGCGGACGCGAATCATTTGGGATATTGTTATCAATGCCGCGAAAGGAAATCCTCCCGTCTGCGTTGGTGATTAAATCGTCCGGCCCTTGATTCCAGAATCGCACAAAATCCGTCGGCGGGACGTAACTGAAAGATCCCGAGACGCGCGCACTGACGTTTTCAAGTCCGGACGTGGGTCCGCCGTCGTCAAAATTCTCCGGCACCATGGCAACCATCAGGCTCAAATGGCCTCCAGCCGATCCACCAGTCACATCAATTCGATCCGGATCAATATTAAATCGCTTTGCGTTTTTGCGGATAAAACGGATCGCGTTACGGCAGTCGCGGATATTTTCAGGAAACCCCCCGTTCTCACCGAGACGATAGTTGACAGAAAAAACAGCCAGATGATGCCGCATAAATATCTGCCAACCCCCCACCCCTTCCACTTGAGAGGCTGCAATACCGCCAAACCACCAACCTCCGTGAATTTCCACGATGGCAGGCATAGGGGTGGTGCCTTGGGCTGGCAAAAAGGCATTGAGAGTCAAATTCTTCCCGTCCACGTTGCAATAAGCAATATTTAACTCAGAGCGATATACCGGAGCGTTTTGGGCCTTGACTTCAAATAGGGAAAAGAAGCTTGCATAGATGACGAACAAATTCGCTGCAATATTTTTTAACATGAGGCAGAATGAAAAGTGTCAGTCAGCCTAATTGTTTTCCGATTCAAAAGTAAATCCTCGATTTCGAGGAGGTTGAAACAGCAAATCAGCCATCAAGAAAAACATTGCCACCCGCCTGGAATGGAGGGAAAGTATGCGGCGAGAATTTTATGAAAAAGACAGCCATAGTGGTCGAGGATGACAGCGGGTTACGGGAA
This sequence comes from uncultured Verrucomicrobiae bacterium, assembly GCA_963755515.1. Taxonomy (GTDB): domain Bacteria; phylum Verrucomicrobiota; class Verrucomicrobiia; order Limisphaerales; family UBA11358; genus UBA11358. The sequence continues at coordinate 273,384 of CAVWKA010000006.1, forward strand.
CAATTGGTGCAAATTCTGGGTACCGCGCCGGATATCAAGTGCATCGGAGCATTCAATTCCGGTGAAAGCGCATTGCCGGAAATATTGAAACGGAAGCCAGACGTTGTGCTGATGGACATTAAATTGCCGGGCATGTCCGGCATTCAGTGCGTGGCGGAAGTCAAAAAAATCATTCCCACCATACAAATCATTATGGTGACGGTTTATGAAGACAGTGAACGCATTTTTCGCGCTTTGAAAGCAGGCGCCGATGGCTATCTTGTAAAATCCAGCCCGCCGGACCAACTGCTTAACGCCATTCGGGATGCTTATCAAGGAGGAGCGCCCATATCCAGCCATATCGCCCGGAAAGTGGTGCAGCATTTTCACTTGCTTGGACCATCGCGACAGGAGGGCGAGAATTTGACATCGCGTGAACATCAAGTGCTCGACTTGCTGGCAATGGGATTTATTTATAAAGAGATCGGAAGCAAACTCAATATTGACCCGGAAACGGTGCGTTCTCACGTAAAGAATATCTGTGAAAAAATGCATGTTCGCAGCCGTGTGGAAGCGGTGGCCAGGGCATTTCAACAAAAACTGTAGCCGCATGAGGCAAACCAACCCAGGGCGTCTTGAAGCCTTACCGTCATCGTGGTGGTCTGCCAAGGACTGTGTGGGGTGCTGGCATGGCTTGACCGTGCCCAGGGAAACCCGATAACGGCGGGCGGGGCCTGATGACTGCCTCTTGTCCCTTATTGTTGCAATCTATAATAACAAGCGCCGTTGGTGCTTATCGGCAACGTTATGCTCCATTGACCATTGGTATAGGCGGGCGAATTGGTCACAAGGGTCCATGTCACCGGAGAAGTCAAACTTGGCGTCGAGAAAAGATTGGTAACCGTATCGGTGACATTGCCCGGCCAGACAATCGTCAGGGACGAAGCATTCGACGATAGTCGGCCCGACGATTGCAGCGTTACTTGACCTTGCGGGGGAACCAACTGTGAGTTGGTTGATACCAGCATGTAATAATTTATGTTGTAACCGGTCTTTAGCTCGGTGGCACGCAGCGTTTCCGTGGAACCACCCTGAAACACGAATGGCTGTCCATTGCTATCGAGCAAAGGCATCCAAACATAGGTTTGCCAGCTACCGGTGTCCTGATACGAAAATGTCCCCATGTTTGTGGTGATCTGGGCCGAAGTGCCCCAGCCGGAAGTTACCCGGGATAACCCGATAACCTGGGTTTGAGGCGCGTTAGGACTGGCAAGCCGGGAACAGATGTAATAGCTGCCCGCCGGGAATGGCCTCGTGTAATTTCCCCAATTCCCGACGTTGGCGAAACCCACGTCGTAGTCCGGCAAGCCGCCATAGGACGCGCGCAATTGGTCACCGTCTGTCTCAGTCTCCAATCCCTGTGGACGATAGGTTGCACTACCCTGCCCAATGACACCATTGCTATAATCAATGCCTCCAATCCCGGACAACCCCGCGTAAGCATCCGGAGTCGGGTTGCCGATGTAGTCGCCGCCGTTATAATCAAAATCCTCGGCCTCAAAAGTCATTGCCGGATTGACAGTATCAAAAGACAACAAATTGCTCGCCGTGTTGCCATCCGCGTCGGTCACGCGAATAACCGCATCATAAAGCATATTGGTCACCAATGGCGCGGTCACGCTGACGGCGCTGGTGCCCGAAATCACCAATCCGTTGGCCGTCGTATAGGTCATTGACCGGCCCTGGCCCAGAAGGTTGGTTTGCGTCAATGAAACGCTGATGCCGCTTGGGTTAATGCCATACGGTGAATAGGTCATGAAGCTCAACGCGCTGGACGGCTCGAATTGATACAGGCCGTCGGGGTAAATGTCGCCAATCACAACCGGGCCGAGGTCCAGTACGGCGTTGTTGGAAACAGCATAATCCATCCATACATTAGCCGGGTTGGTCACATTGTCATCGGCCACGTTCCAGCCGGCATAAGAGAAACTGCCGATGATCTCATTAGTTTTGCCAGTCAAGCCCGCATCTGGACCCAATGTAACATCGTAAGGTGATTCGCCGTTGCCGCCATCCACCGCATTGAAAACACCGCAATTAACCAGATGAAACACGCCTCCATTGACTACGGTTCCCTGATAAGCGTATTGCCACAAATGAGCCAGCTCCAGCCCCACGTCGCCTCCATTGATAATGTAATCCCAGTTGTGCGGACCCCAAACAGGTGAATTGAACAGGCGCACCGTGCCCTGAAAATTGGTTGTGGTCAGAATAATCGCTTGATTGGTCAAACCTGGATACCCTCCGTTCAATGATACCAGCCATTCCGGGTTGACATCATTCAACGTGCACGGCGCCGAAGAATCAAAAACGAAACACTGGTAAGTGGCATCGCACATCGCGCTGATGCCTGTCACCGTGGGACCAACGCCGTTCTCAGAACTGCAATGCATAAACATGTTTTCGATGATCGAAAAATCCTTGACGAACAACTCCGAACAATTACCCAGCACATAATACTGCAAGTTGCTCATTGTGAATCCGATCACCGGGGCTTGATCAGCACCTTGCAAAGCATGCGGTGAAGCAAAATTATCGATCCAGAAGGTCCAGTTGGCATGGCAGTCGGCAATGGTTCCAGAAGAGCCGTTGCCAATTTTGACACCGGTTTCAAGCGCCCAGCCGTCAAGCATGTCAATGAAATGGTTGGTGCATGTGTACGTGTCCAAATCCACATAATAATAAGGTTGAGGACACTGAATGCCGATCATATACACATTGGGACCGCGGCCTTGAATGGCAGGCGGGAAAGGGAAGCAATTGGTCCACTGGCTTTCGTAGCTAATGGTCATGCCGACCAATCCAGAGTTGGCCTCCAGGGCAATCGCAGGCGGACCGTTCGTCGTCCCCTGCCCGCCGTAAGGCTGGATGATGGCTCCTTTGGCGATGCCGTCCGCTCCAGGCCAGGTGCTGTGACGCAGCTCATATGAGCCGCGCAATTCCACCCCGCTCGGCACATCCAGGGTATTTGTTACATGATATTGGCCGGCCGGGAGATAAACAATGCCGCCGCCGTTTGCTCCCGCTGCTGCCAGAGCGCTCTGAATCGCCACGGTGTCATCGGCAACGCCATTGCCCGTTGCGCCATAACGGGTCGCAATAAACAGATTGGTCCTGGCCGGCCGCCGGGTTGCAAAGTTCGCCATGACATTGGTCCAGTCAAACCCTGGCATGGCGTTGGAAATGGTCATGCGCGGATCAATCAACAAGTTGCCCGCACTTCCATGATTGATGATGTTCTGCGAGGGGCTAAACGTGCAGCCGGTGAATCCGACGCGGTTTGCCGTGGCGCTCATCACGCATTGGGTGCTTCCCTGCAAATGGCAGTTCACCAGGTTGAATATTCCCGGACCGGCCAGATCCAGCGCATTGGATATCGTGCAATTTTGAAACGACATGCTGGATTGCCAGTCAGCGCCAAGGCATGATACGGCTGTCCCGTTGCGACCGATAATCTGACAATTGTCGAATTCAGCCGCGGCATCATTGGTGGCGTGGGTCCGCTCGACGGCGATGTCGCCGTCCAAAGTAAAGTCGGAGACCTCCAAACCTTCAGCGGTCTGCATTTCCTGCGCCAGCATGGCGATGGCGCAGTTAGTGACCCAACCGTTGTAAAAGGCGCAACCGGCCGCCCCTCCCGAGTTCATCTCAAAATCCAAGCCTGCGTTGTAACCGCTGATTTCCGTATTAACGTTGATCAAGCCGTCCAGGCGGAACACTTGCATGCCTGTGCCATACGTTCGCATCCAGGTTGCATACGATCCCCCCGCCGCAGGAGCGTTGGTCAATCCCGAAGCCGGCCAGATGTTGGGCGAAAACCGGATGTCTTCCGTTTGACTAATATCGGCGATGGTGCCGGTCGTCGATACCCCCATATACAGAGGCGTGCCGATGACGGACGAAAGGATGAATTCCGCGCCGTTGCACAGAATGCCCTGGTAGGCATTCACCAGGACGACGTTCTGCACCACCACGTCGGACGCCGCTTCAATGGCATAGGGATAGGCAACGATGTCCGTTGGATTTTGATTGGGATACCAGATGTTGATGTCACGCAATGATGCCGATATGGAAGTATTGATAAAGGGGGCGGCGTTGCTTTGACCAGCGCCGTAATAGACCTTGAACGTGGTGCCCATGATTCCGTTGGTTCCCTTCGTCCAATCCGTCCAGTCACCATGCAAGGTCACACCGGTGGGAATGGTCAAATTGGTATAAAACGCATAGTTGCCCGGCGGCACATACACCACTCCCCCTCCGCTGCCACCCGAATTATAAACCGCATTCATCGCATTCTGAAATGCCGCGCTGTCATCCATAACACCGTCTGCAACCGCTCCGTATTGTTGCGGGGTGGTCACCGCCACGACGACCTCATTTGTGTTGTAAACTGGAATTATGACTCTTGGCTCCAACAGTGACTGATAAGTCAGCACAACCTCATCCTGCGAAGTGTCATCCGTGATGGTTGCTCCGCTTGGCACTGTCCCGGCGACAAAACTGCCCGTGCCGCTTCGGCTGGCATACTGCAACAACACACAGGTTCCGGACTGTGTCACATCCTGGACGTTTACCGATACATTTCCGCTCATGCTCACGTTCCCGCTATCCGCAATTAACGGCACCGTCGCGTTATGGTTGCCTTGAAAATTGAAAGTTATTTGCGGGCTGTTCCCTCCGAGCGTCAGCTGGCTCATGGGCAATGAACTGCTTGAACCCGCTGAGCTGACATCAAATGTTCCACCATTGACTGTATAGGGCATGGACACACCCGATGCCGTGGTCAGCGCGAGAGTTCCGCCATTAACGACCGTCCCGCCGGTGGCGGTGTTTGTGCCGGTTAACGTCAGGGTTCCGGTTCCGGATTTTACGAGAGTAAGAGTGGCTCCAGCGCCGCTATTCTGGATGACGCCGCTAAATGAGGAACTTCCGTTGCTTAAAGTGAGCATTGCCGCCGTGGAGGCGGCCATGTTATCAATTGTGCCGTAACCGTTTATGCCGGCAAATGCTTCGGTATTGCCATTCAAATCAAACAAACCGCCGGCTAGCGTCACACTGGCCCCAAAATAAATTTGGTGTCCGCCCGTGCCGGTGATCCTGGCGACGCCTCCGCTGTTGACAGTCATCCCTGGGCCGCCAACGGCATGTGTGCCGCTGCTGCTTGTTTTATTTAGATTGACTGTGCCCTGATTTATGATAATCCCGGTGCTGCCATTATCGCCGGTCCCGCTGGTCGTCCAGGTTCCACCGCCATTCTTGGTGACAATTAAATTTCCGTTGTTTGGCGAATTCACCGAACCCGAACTGCTGGAACTGCCGGTCGCTAAATTGCGTCCAGCCGGAACCGCCCAAACCTGGTTTGAACCAAGGTTGATGGCCCCGGAATTGATTGCCAGGTCCGCAGTGGCGTCGCTCATATTGATGCCATTGTTGAGCGTGAGGGTGGTGTTGCCGTTGATGGTAACCGGGGCCGACGGATTCAGGATCGTGATGCCATTCCATGCGACGGCGCTGCCCAAAATATTCGTGCAATTAGCGGGAGTTGCCACCGTGGAATCCCAAATGGCGTAGTCATTGGTGGAGGGAGCGACGTCGCTGACCCAACTGCTCCCTAATTGGAGATCATTGTTATTATTCGCTTTGGTTTGATTGCCATACGCCGGGGTCGCGGATGCCGCAACGACCCCGCAAATAATGAGTAACCGGCACACGACAGATATTAATAGTTTTTTGCGCATTTGAGGTGGCTTTAAAAAGGGACCGTCCTATTTCATTTTTTACAAAACTTCCGTGAAAGTATTAATTAGTATGATGTCGATGTACGGACCATGAGCGGTATCGTTGAAAACCACCTCCGGCCCGATACCGTTATTCTGGGTATAATAAGCATTGGTTTGCCAATTAGCCGTGACGCCAATGTCCCAATCGCCATTTACCGTTCCATCCCATGTCAAAACTTGGGCCTCGTTTGTAAAGGCAAAACCGATCATTCCCATCCACACAAAAAAAACCATGGATAAAAAATGAACCTGGCTGCGTGAGTGCGTTTGCATTTTATATGGAAATGACGTTAAGCTATTTTATCACGTTCTTGAATCTTCAACATCCCCGAAAACGGGGAGAATTGGAAAATTCATTGATTGATCCGTAAGGATGTTATTTTTGCGGATCCATTTCCGGTATTTGTCTTGAATACGGAATTTCTCCACGCAACATTTTGCCCGCTTCACCGGTCAACCAAAGATAATAATCCGTCGGCATGCCTTCATAGTCGCACAACTTGACGCCGGAGGGCGGATTGTTGGAACATTTGAAAATGGCCGTGCCTTCGTCCATTTCGTCGAACATGGCCACGTAGAGCATTGTGGCTTTGGCGTCAATTGCGCCGCTGATCAGGCTCCAGTAAAATCTCCCCTTCTGTCGCGGAATCTGGTTCAGCGGGTAAATCATCGCATTGTCGCCGCGTCCGTGACGATGCATGTTATACCAACTGAACCCGGGATAGACGCAAGGCGCGTAACCCACGTGATGCGCGTTGCACCAGTCAATATCCGCTTTGACCTCCGCTTCGTAGCGTGTCGTGTCAAAAAATTGCAGGAGCGGCGTGAAGCGTTGTACCATCCACGGCATCACGATGTCCGCCGAGTCTATCAATTTATGCAAATATGGATCGGGAAGACAGTCCACGTTCAGATCACGGAAATATGTCGGCACGCCCAGCATTACGGCGCAACCCCCGTATTGCGGATCGTGTTTGAGGAAATCAATCACCTTTTCAATGCCAATATCCCGGATATTGTAACCGCGGTCGGGGAAACCCAATCCCCAGATGGCGACTACCGGCTTGCCATGGTAATAAAGATAATTGTTCGTTGGCTGCGACGTGATTTTCAATTCGTCCACCAACTCCTTCCAATCCTGGATGATGGCGGTGCAATCTTCACCATGATCGCGAAGGCCCGATAAATCATACATGACGGCTATTGCCCGGCCATACTTCTGCGACGATTGAATCGCGTGTTCCAGAACCACACGGCTGTGCAGCCGTTCCTGCCGTGTGCGCAGCCCGCCAAAAAATCGCTGCACAAAAACACCGTCAATCCCATATTCCTGCATCCACTTGAAATGCAAATCGGTCGTTCTTTGATCCCAGGAACTGAAAACCCGCGTCGTCGTTCCGTCCTCGTTCGTGAGGCTGGTCGGATATGTTTTCTCGTATTCTGAAACGTCTGGCCAGAAATCCGGATGGATTGTCGCGGCGGTCAATGGGCCGCGCTCACTGTAGTGAGACCAGCCATCGGCGGAACCGTCGCCTTTCGCGCGGAACCATCCCTGATAACCGCACATGACCCGGCCTTCGTAAGTCGGAAAATTAGAGGTCGGGCTGTGTTTGCTCTGGGCATGGATTGAAACGACACCAAGTGCCAGAGCCGCTAAAATAAAAAAATACTCTTTCATGATAATTTTTCATGCGCGAAGGCATAGGCGCCAATGGCCACGGCTTCGCTGGCGCCGGGACGCCAGATGCCCGCCCCAAGGCGCTGAAGCCGGTCGTATTTGATTTTGCGTGCGTCGCCCGGCTCGCTGATTTCTTCGGTTTCGCCGTTGAAAGATTTTTCCAATTGCGCCGGATCCTCGAGATTGAACGCAGCCGACGCGAGTCGGCGTAATTGACTTCCGTTCGGGCCGGTGTAGTTGCTATTCATATACGATGATGGCGGCAAATGTTAAATTAACATATCCCCGAAAGCGGGGAGGGCGATTGCAGTAACGAACGATTTTGAGCCTGCGCAGCAGACGGAATTTCGGTTTCGGCAGCCTGAGGAATGACGTTCAAGAATTTAAATATACCCGCTTTTGGGGATTTGACGCTCTTTCCAAATCGGTTAGCATTTCTTGTTTAAAGTTTATGCCGCTCACTTCCCTTGACGTACTTTAGCGTGAAACATTTTCTTGTGTTACTCTTTGCGCAACAATGCCAGTTCGCTGTTCCGCTCCGGATTGCGGTTTTCTTCTTTATCACGTATCAGGTAAACGGGGCAATCACTTTGCCTTTCAATACGCCCGGTGACTGGACCCCGATTGAGCGAACAACCGTGCAGGTCAATTCGAGAGCAGCAACCATTACTGGTGGATTCGTTGTGGACCAGCAGGTCTGGACTAATGCCGAAATCACCGTCCGGGCCAGATCTCCGCGAGGCGCCGGGCAGGTGCAGATCTGGGGAGGCTTTCGTTATCGCGACCGTGATAGCCGTTATGTTTTCGCCTTGCGCGGCGGCGATGACAACGATCTTTACATTGCCCGTTATGGGCCAAACGGGACGGCAAAGTTTTTGGGCATCGCTCCACTGGACTTTAAACCGAAGCCGGGCGCATGGTATCGTTTGCGCGTTGTCATCTTTGGCAATCGGTTTCTGATTTTCCTAAACGATGAAAAACTGCCTCGTATCAATACGGTGGACGACACCCCGCTTTGGGACAAAGGGGGGGTGGTCTTGGGGGGAGGCTGGTTGCCGGCGGAATTTTCCGATCTTCAAATCAAACCGTTGACCGCCAAGGATGAGCAGGCATTCCTCGCCATTGGCGATAAGCGTTGGAGGGTCCCAATGAATGACAAGGAGGCGCTTCGGGAAAAGCAACGCGCAGACTACATGCCCGCAAAGGCTATTGTTTTGAATCCGCTGCGTACAGAAGTATCGCTCGATGGAAACTGGTTGTTTATGCCGGACTATCAATTGGCCGCCGGCCAAAAACCCGTCCAATTGCATTACGACGATCAAAGCTGGCACGTCATGCAGGTTCCATCGTTTTGGACGCCGGGTTTGTCATGGCTTCACGGCGAGACAGGCTTCCCCGACTTGGACGGCTTTTCTCAGACCAAAGGTGTGGCCGAGAGCTTGTACGTACAACAAATCCAGCGTTGTGACGCTTATACTTTTGACTGGCGCAAAACTTCATCTGCCTGGTACCGACATTATCTGGATCTTCCCCAAAGCCTGGGCAATCGGCATTTTGAATTGAGCTTTGATGCAATTGCCAAAGTATCGCAAATTTGGGTCAATGGAACTGAAGTGGGAACGCATACTGGCATGTTTGGCCAAGTCAAATGCGATATTACCAAAGCCGTCAAGCCCGGTCACAATGTGATTGCCGTTCATGTCGTTAGCCGTCCCAATTCAATTGATGAATCGGCCAACAAAGTCGAAGGCGTTGCGGTAACAGTAGAGGTTACCTCGGCCATGCTCCATTCCCTTCCGCATGGCATGCTCCAGGATGACGTCGGCGGTATCTGGCAACCAGTAAAGCTTACCGTAAGCGCGCCGATAATGGTCAGCGATTGTTTCGTGGAACCGGGACTGCACGGAGCCGACATCAACCTGGACATTCTGAACAGCAGCGGACAACCAAAGCAATTGGATATTGGTTATTCGATTATTTCCGCGCAAGACGGCGCTTTGCTCTATTCCAATCCGGCGGCGCGGATCTTTTTGGCAGCGGCGGACGAATCAGGCTGCTTGGAACTGGCAACTCCCCATCTGGATCCGGGACTTTGGTCTCCGCAAGACCCCAATCTTTACTACCTGGTAGTCCAATTGAAAGAGGGGAACCAGGTCATTGACAGTTACAAAGTGCGATTCGGATTCCGAACTTTCAAGGTTGCTGGAAATAAGTTTCTATTGAACGGACATCCTTTCTGGTTGCGCGGCGCGGATCCTTTCCCAAACACACTGCGTCCGAACGACGCGGTCTTGGCGCGCCAGTTTATGAAAATCGCCCACGATGGGAATGTTCAAGTCACCCGCTCGCATATTGTCCCCTTCACTTCGACCTGGCTCAACGCAGCCGATCAAGCCGGCATCTGTGTATCGTTCGAGGGGACATGGCCCTGGTTGATGCTGGAAGGCCCGCCGCCGAGTGACGGCCTGATTCAGGCGTGGAGGGATGAATACATTTCCTTGATCAAGGAGTACCGAAACCATCCCAGCATCATTCTTTGGACGGTCAACAATGAAATGAAGTTTGAGCAATTCGACCAGAATGACCCCTCTATGCTTGGGACAAAATGGGCCATCCTCAACGATACGATAAAAGCCATGCATCAGACCGACCCGACTCGTCCCATTGTGGCTGATTCATCTTATGTGCGAAAAGAAGCGGAGCATGGCTATGAGACAGTGGTAAAACCTGAAGGGATTGACGACGGCGATGTTGATGATGTCCACCGTTATTTTGGTTGGTACAACGAATCGTTCTTTCATTACTACGACGGCGAGTTTAATTACCTCGTAACGCCTGGCCGGCCTTTGATAAGTCAGGAAATGGCCACCGGCTATCCCAACAACGACGATGGGCATCCCGTCCGGTTCTATCTTTTCAAACACTATACCCCGCAAGCTTTGGTGGGAGACTACGCCTACGAGAATTCCGATCCGGGTATATTCCTGAAGCGCCAGGCATTCATGACAAAGGAATTGGCGGAAACCCTGCGCCGGACCAGCCACAACGCCGTGGCGGGGATATTATATTTTTCCTATTTTACCTGGTTTCAAACCCCCTGGTTGGCGGACGAGATCAAACCCTGGCCCGCCTACTATGCGCTGAAAACGGCTCTTCAACCAGTGCTGGTCAGCGCCGAATTGTACGGCAGGCATTTTTATTCAGACAGCGCCTTTCGAGAAAGGGTTTGTATTATAAACGATTCTGAGAATTATGACGCTATTCCGGAGAGTCTCTTGATTTGGGAGTTTAAGGACGGTGGCAAGGTTCTGTCACAGGGGCAAGTCGAGGTCCCATCAGTGGATTATTACACGAATCGGTGGCTGGACGTGATGTTCACGACCCCAAAAAATCTGCCAACACCGCGAGTAGATGGACAGCTTGTCCTTCGGCTCGAATCGAACAGGCGCGTCCTTTCAGAGAACAACTACGACGTTGTAATCGCCACGCCCGAATGGGCGGACGAGGGTTTAGCCCGAAATGACTCACTGCGTTTATGGAACCCCGGAAATGGAATTGTTCATGGCTTGGCCGACATTCCTGTCAGGGAGATCAATTCCATTGGCGCGCTCAACTCAACGAATGTCTTGATCGTTGGCAACCTGGATGGCGCCGGTTTGACTTCAATCGAAGCAAACCAATTAAAAACGTTTCTCTCCCAAGGCGGGCGCGTGTTAATGCTTCATCCTCGACAGGCGCTTCCGGAGCTTTTTCCGGACCAGATTGCAACCTATGAGTCGAAGGAAGGGGAGATTGTCACGATGCATATTCCAGAATCTCCTGTTTTTTCAGGCATCGAACCTTTGGATATAGCGTGGTTTGACCGGGGTCAGAGACGATTGCCCATCGCGTGTTCGGGGGTTTATCAAATTGTGGCCGGACGCGACGACACGACCGCTTTGGCTTGCCAATGCGATATTCATGCGTATTTGAAAGACACATCAGAGATCACAAAATATAGCGGGAGTCCATTAGTGGAAATCCAATACGGCGAAGGACGTCTTATTGCCAGTGAAATGAACTTTGAATCCGATAAAAATGATCCTATTTCAAGGCGGATATTAATTAATATCATCAATAATCTGACGGCACGCGGCGACGAATGATGAGCATTTTATACTCCCCAAAATCACGCAGCGCACCTGTCTGGTTCATTTGTAAAAAAATATGAAACGACGCAACTTCATTAAGTCCTCCCTGGCTGCTGGCGCCGCTTTGACGGTTCCGGACTTTTTAACCGGCTTGATGGCAGAGACGACACCGATCGTAGGCTCGTCGCCCGGCGATCCGTCTCCAACGTTACCCTGGCAACGGGAAATTCCCTTGCGAGAGGCGGCAAAATCAGTGTTTTTTGAAAATCCCCTGGATCCGAAGAACCCGCTGCCGGACTCCGGTGAATATTTTACCGGTCCCTCGATGAGCATCAATAATCTGAAAATGCGGACCACCATGTGGGGAACGCCGGACCGTATTACCATCAGCCTGAACAAAAACAACGTGTGGGATCGGCGGCTCAATATCCGTTCGCTTTCAGCACCCACATTGCAGGAAATCACCGAGGGAGCTTTCGCGCCTGTCAACAAGGATTTGGTTGGAATAGACACACGACCGGGCGCGGACACGCTGCGTCCCTACCATTACGGTTACCTGCGCAAGGAGGGCGGAAATTACGATCCCTATCGTCAGCCCATAGAATATCCGTTCCCCTGCATGAAACCTGTTGGCCAAATCATTTTGGGCCTGGACCCGCTGGCGGAAGCGGCGGCACCGCAAGTCAAACAGAGCAGCGCCAACGGCGTCGTTAAATTGCAGGTATCGAGGGGCGGTGCAAAAGCGGATTTGGAATATGTGCTTGGAATGAAGAGCAACCTCTACGCGATTCGCGGAAGCATGGCCGGAATGAACGCTCCGATTTGGCTGCGGCTATATCGGCATCAGGATACGGCCCACATGGAATACATGAACGCCGAGGGCACTGCTTATTCGCGACCTGAAGCCGAACCGGACAAGGCGTTCAACGGGCCAATAGGGCCGCCAACGAGCGGAACGGACGGGCGTTTCTTTTGGATTCGCCAGAAATTCCCGGCGGAAAAAACTTTTCCCGACGGCTTCGAGTATGTGCTCATGGGCATCATCACGACGCCCGGAAAAGTCAAACTGGATTCAGTGGAAAGCCAAACCGGACTCGGCACACCGCCGCCGGACGCCAGAATCGCCGCGGCACCCGGAGCCGCCGCGACAGCGACGTTCACACCGAACGCCGACGGAAAGCTGGAGGCGTTCGTTACCGTCGTCACAACGATGGACGGCCCGGATCTTTTGGCTTTGGCCAAGGCGCGATTGGTGGACGCCGAGGCCGACGGTTTTGACGGCGTGGTTTGGGAAAACACGCAGTGGTGGAGTCATTTTTATGATCGGCGCGAGAAAGGGCGTATGTTCCTCGGCACAACAGGTTCCGATTGCAGCGACGATGTTCGCGCCATTTATCGGAGTTATGCCGACAGTCATGGTGGCGGCACCAAAACCAACATGGGCCGCTTTGAATGCAGCGCCTCGTATGCATTCCCGGAGCGGGACGTTCAACTTTGGACCAGCGCGCCATGTTACAATGAAATTTTCACCACGCCGCGCTTTGTTCGCAATTGGGCCGACAGCGAGGACATGTGGAAGCAGATTGTCTGGCATTGGAAAGCCGCCGCGGAAGAAAATGCAAGGGACGAGTTCGACATGCCGGGCATGTTCATCACGCACGGCTATCTGCCGCCTGTCAAGCCGGACAAATATGTTCACACCACGATCACTCTCGAATTTTGCCTGGGAACGATGGCGCAGATTATCCGCCCGTCTTGGGACGAATGGGATTATGGCGGTGACATCAACGTTCTGCGCAACGAGTGCTATCCGTTAATGCGGGAGATGGCGATGTTTTACGCGGCTTACGGAAAAAAGGGCGAAGATGGCTATTTTCACATCATTCCGTCCATGGAGGAGGAGCGCTGGGGATTTTACCCGAAATTTGCGCGGAACAAGGATGTGACCAGTTCGTTATGCATGTTCCGCTGGGCTTTGAAACGCGCGGCGGAAGCGGCCGAATTGCTCGAACTGGACGCCGACCTGCGCGATCACTGGCGGGAAGTGGCGCAGGGAGTTTTGCCGACGCCAATCTGGCAAACCCCTGAAGGACCCGAATACACCAGTCAGCCGGGTTTGGAACCACGTCGTCTTCCCGGTGACCATTTCGCCGAGCCGGCGATGTATCCGGCACTGTTAGCCGATGAAATCAATCTGGATTCCCCGCAGGAACAAAAAAACATGATGCGACGCACGGTGCAGGCGTTGCGAACGGCCGAAACCAGCGGGCCGACGTTGCTACTATTGGGAGTGCCGCAGGATCAAGCTGACGATCAGCGCCGACGAAACAATTTTGACCCTGAAATGCTCCTGAACAGCCGGAGCGGGCGGATTCATTTGTTTCCGGTGGTTTCGGCAACAGACGAAATCGCCTTCCGCAATCTTCAGGCGCGAGGCGGGTTTTTGGTTTCCTCCTGCAAGAATGCGGCCGGTATTTATCACGTTGAAATTGAAGCGCGGCGCGGCCTTCAATGCCAGTTGATGAATCCCTGGCCGGGCAAGTCCGTGGCTATCCGTGAAGTGGGAAAAACGGATTCCGTTCCGTTTCAGCTCGACACGAGCAACGGCGAATGCCTGGTCTTTTCCACAGCGGCAGGGCATCGCTATTTTGTCGAACGCCAAAGTTAGCCCCAATCTTCTAGCCGGCGGGGAGAATGATTACGTCTTTCGCCCGGAAGCGGGGCGTCACTTTCAAATTGGTAATCTTGCCGTTCTCTACATGGCCTTCCACGGTTGTGTCGTAAGGCGCGTGTAATTTGAAGTCCGCGGTCCAATCGGCAGGCCAGGCGGGTAAAAGTTGAATGCGTTTGCCATCGCATTGCATCAGCATGTTTTGCAGTGTAATCATTCCAGAACCGCCATTGTCGAAGTCAGGAATCCAATCATGTCCCGGCTTCCAGAACCAGCGAAAGCGCTGGTCACCGTAGTCGGTAAATTCGGCAATGGCCGCTCTTTTTGCCACGCCGGTCAAACCCAAAATTGACGATTCCGTTCCGTCCTGTCCCCAGCAGGTGTCCTGCGGGAATCGGCGCGCGGCGAACGTGTCCCGCGCCAGTTTCAAATCCGGTTTGCCGACACCGTAAAGCCGATAGGGAAACGCCACATACAATTCCGGATTTTCGCTGTTGCGGGGCGGGCCGTATTTTGCCGCGGGAAGAATAATGGTCATGCCATCAGGGTCGCCTTCGCCAAAGGCGCCCAGCTTTCCACGAACGGTTTCGCCCAGCGGCAGCGGCGGCAAATCCGCAAGCGTTTTGGCCCAACGATCCCGTTGTTCTGTCGAAGTCAATTGTTTGGGAAGCGCCAGGAGACGAGGCAAAATGCTTTTCAGGCCGGCAATGTCCGGCGTTGGATTCACCGCATCCAATTGGTAGGTTTCAAGCGACTGGGATGGTGACATTCGAATTTTCCCGTCCGCGTCGCGCGGCCAATGTTCGGCGTAATACGTTTCAATCGCGTCGGCAAACGGAACGATGTTCGTGCGCGCGAAACCCGCGTTCCGGGTGATGTCATATTCGTCCAACATTTGCGAGATGACTTCAAGCGTGCCTTGAATGTGGTAGCGCTGCCAACGGCTTTGAATTTCGTCGGTCGGATTGTCCCACCCGAAATCATTTAAGTTCGGCAATCCCCAGAACAACATTGTTTCAGGCAATGATGCGCCGTCATGATGAAAATAAATCCACGTTCGGTCCTTGGCCAGCGGCAGGTCACGAACATACATGTCAAACCACGGTTTGAGCAAATCGAAATCACCCGTCTCAATCAGCGGCCAATAAAGAAGACGGTTGTTTTGGTTCCAATAGGAATTGCCCCAGGCGCGGTAATCGGGATTGTGATTCTGATCGTTGGATTGAGTGCCGGCGGGCAGGTCGTGCCCCACAGTGAACAAGCCTCCGTTGAATTTTACTGGAAACGCCCCGCGCGAAGAACACGCCATCATGTAACGTTGCATAATGTAACCCTGCGAAACCTGGCTGGCGTTGTCATCGCCCGTTATATGAATCCAACTTCGATTCCAGAACCCATTCCACCAAACCTGATGCGCCCGCCAGTCGAGTCCCGAGTTCATCCGCTCCATTTTTTTGATCAAGGAATTGAGGTTCTTCTCCCAAGCTTGTGGTGAAGCCGCTTGCGCCTCCGTGAGGGCGACTACATCGAGCCGCAAATTCCGGCTCGCCATTGACTTTAAAGTGTGGTCGTCCACGGAGGTCAATTCGGGCCCGGTCAATGCCGCGCCAAAGCAACGGTGCAGCAGCGGGTCGGGATACTTTGGCTGGAGCGAATCCAAATGTTCCCGCTCCAGCACAATCGGATAAATGCTGGACGGGTTGAAATGACACCAGGTGATTTGGTTTGCCCCCGCGGGCAAGACGGTGTCTGCCGCGCATTCAATTGGAACGGGATGGCCGCCCAGTTCGAACATGCCGCCAGTGTCGGGCTTCGCCGTGCGCCAGAGTTCCAGTTTCGCCTCCAGCGACGCGGGATGCTCCAGATTCGCCTCGATATGAATCGCCGGATGGTTCGCATCCACCCAAATTCGCATGAGGTTCGCGCCACTCTTGATTTCGATGCTGGCGTTTTCCAGTTGTAAAACTTGCGTGAAATTTGTCGAGTCCGCAAAGGGATTAGGCGTCATTTGGATGCGGACGCGCCCGAGTTTCACCAGCTTGCCCAATTCGGTCCACGCATCTGACTTGGCCACGAGCAGCACCAGATCGCCGTTTTGCTCGGTCCAGACGTTCGCGGCCAAGTCGCCGTTGCCAATCGGCATGGAATCATTTTCATTGACGCCCACCGTTGTCCAGGTCACGTCGTTGCCAACGGCAAATTGGGCGTCGCCGCCGGGCGCGCCGCGCGCCCAAAGGATGTTCAAAATCAGAACGAGGAAGAACAAGGATGTTTTGGATAGCGCTTTCAATTTTGTGCGTGTCAGAGTTCTGAAGTTTTTTGAATTCGCTTGCGGTTTGGGCGCTAAATGATCTGTGATTTGACGGCAACGCCATTTAGGGTGCGGGATTCGGCCGGAAGGTTGGCCGCGCCTTTCAACGTCAATTCACCGGCAAGTGGGAGATTTGCCGATGAATCGCCGATTTGGATTTTGGCGATTCCGGGTTGGATGACGAAACGTCGGACTCCCTCGTCCCAATACCAGAATGCCTGCTCAAAAAATGGCAGTTTAAAAGCCACTGTTCTTTGCTCGCCTGCCTGTAATTCCACGCGCTGAAATCCTGCCAGTTGTTTGATGGGCCGTTTCACCGGCGAGGGGGGCGGCGTGATGTAGAGCTGAACCACTTCGGCGCCGGCGCGTTGTCCGGTGTTTCTGACCACAACTGAAATGTTCGCGGTTTCATCCGGCCCAAGCGTGGATGCGCTCATTTGAAGCTGCTCCAATTGGAAGGTAGTGTAACTCAAACCATAACCAAACGGATAGAGTGGCGAACCTTCAAAGTAAAGGTAAGTGCGTCCCTTGAGAATATCGTAATCGTGCTTCGGCGGCAGTTGGCCGAGGGAACGATACCACGTGCAGGGCAGCTTGCCGCAGGGATTGCAATCGCCAAAGAGAACGTCGGCGATGGCCGTTCCCTGCGCCTGTCCCGCGCACACGGCGCACAAAATCGCCGGAAGGTTCTCTTGCTCCCATTCGATGGCGACTGAGTTGTTTGTCGAAAGCACGAGGACGGTTTTCGGATTTGCCGCATACACGGCTTGAATCAATTCCGGCTGCGCGCCGGTCAGCCCGAGAGTATCGCGGTCAACGCCTTCGCGGTCCACCTCGTCATTGATGCCGCAAACCAGCACCACAACGTCGGCATCGCGCGCGGCATCAACCGCCTCTTGAAACAATTTGTCGTTCTTTTCTCCCACAACGCTGCATCCGGATTTGAAAATTACTTTCGGACTTCCCGGCCGGGACGGGGGCGGCGAGGCGGGGTTGAGTTGAAACTGCTCAACGTTCAACAGGTCTCCGCCACCACCGCGGAATAGCAGAAATATGGAATGTTCACCAGAAATTCCGGTCAGTGGCGCCGTCATGTTTATCCATTTCTGCCAGTCGCCGGTTGGCGGTACCGTCAACGCGCATGCCAGCGGGCCGTCCAATTGATCCAGATGCACTTCGATGCGGCCCCCGGCGCCCGCGCTGGACACGCGCGCCTGAAATTCCGTTTTGCCACTGAAGTCCGTTTTGGGATATTCCGCCCAAGAACCGTCGGTAATGTAGGCCAGATTCATCCCGCCTTCCGACGAGTTTTGCAATCGCACGCCGCCGCCGCTGGCGACTTTTTCCGCTGCCGCGATATACGGACGGTAGATCGGGACGCCCAGGCTTCCGGCAAGTCCTTCATAGGGCGAAATATTGACTATTGGCGAGCCACTGTAACCGCCCAGAAGGCAGCGGTCACCCATCGGACCAATAACGGCGATCTTTTTGATGGCACTTTTGTCCAGCGGCAGGAATTGGGAATCGTTTTTCAACAAAACCAATGTTTGCCGAGCTGCTTCCAGCGCCAGAGCACGATGCGCGGGAGAGTCAACGACCTCAAACGGAATTTTTGTGTAGGGAACGTGGGCTGGCGGATCAAACAAACCCAGCAAATAACGCACCGTCATCAACCTTGTAACCGCCAGCGTGATGTCGTCCTCGCCGATTAATTCCTGGTCCACCGCCGCCTTGAGGTTTGCCTGCAATGTCCCGCCGCAATTCAGATCGCATCCAGCCGTCACCGCCATGGCCGCGGCAATGGGCAGGTTCGCCGCGTAATGATGCGGATCGTAAATGTTGTCGATCGCGTCGCAATCCGAAGTCACGTAGCCACGAAACCCCCAGCGGTTGCGCAATAAATCCGTCATCAAAAAGCGGTTGGCACAACAAGGAATGCCATTAAGGGCGCTGTATGCGCCCATCACAGTGAAAACGTCGCCTTGGAGAATCGTGGCGCGGTAGGCGCGGGTGTAATATTCCCAGAAACTGCGTTCGTCCACCGGCGCGGAAACCCAGGTCCGGTCGTCATCGGTGTTGTTGCAAATGAAGTGTTTTGCGCAGGCGGTCGTCTTGAGGTAATTCTTATTTTGCCCTTGCATTCCGCGTACCGCTTCCACGGCGATGGTGGCGGCCAGGCATGGGTCTTCGCCCGGCACCTCCTCGCAACGGCCCCAGCGCGGATCGCGATGCAGATTGAGGGTGATGGGCGAATAGTAGCTTAAGCCGATTTTATCCCGGTTCTCATAGGCGCGCGCCTCGTCAGAAACCGCCGTGTAGATGCGCAAGGCCAGATCGGGATTCCATGATGCCGCCAATGCCAGGGGCACCGGAAACGACGTGACGGGCGCGTCGTGGAGCAAACCGTGCAGCGCCTCGCCCGTATAATAATTATACATCGGGACATTTAATCGCTCGATCTCGAGGGCCTGGGCGCCAAGTTGACCGATTTTTTCATCCAACGTCATTTGCTTGACGAGTGCTTCCGCCCGTTTCCAGGCGCGGCGATAGGCTGCGTCCGATATTCCCACGCGGCCGCCCATTGCGCGGCTGGACGCGGAAGGCGGCTCAACGGCAAAAGCGCCGGGACCAACGCCAAACGCCAGAATGCCGGCGGCCAGGGCGGTGGTTGAGATGAATTCTCTGCGGGTGAGTTCGTTTCGTTCAATTTTTTGCGGCTTCATGTGGTATGCATTGTCAGTTTGATTTTTCCGCGTTTCAAGAATTTACAACCTGGCGGAAAGAATCAGGATGACGCAAAGCGTTCTTGCTTTCCATCCTCGAAAGCGGGTAGTAGGCGCTCAAAACCGTTCGCGAAAATCAACAAAATCGCGGTTTAATTTTCCATGGCATGGCATTTTCAGATTAATTATCCGACCGTTGTCATTGACCGTTGAAGGAAGGGGGCGCATCGGAGAGACTGCTGCCCCAGTTCGTGTTCGCCGCGTCACTTAATTCGTACACCAGCGCGCCGCCGCTGGAAATGTCAGAGTAGCGAATCCATGGCTTATTCCACGCTTTCCCGTCCATCATGAGGCTTTGGACATAGGGTGCATCTTTCGCCGCGCCGTGGCCGGTGATGGTCACGTCACCACCAGGCAGATGCAGCGCCGCTTTCGGAAATAATGGGCTGCCCAAAACCAGAATGTCTGAACCCGGCAGTTCCGGATACATCCCCAACGCGCTGAAGACATACCACGAGGACATTTCCCCAACGTCATCATTGCCCGGATAGGCGGCGTTCCCGGACGAGTACAGTTCATTCACCGCCCGGCGCACAATTTTTTGAGCGTTCCACGGCTGGCCCAAAAAATCATAAATCCACGGCGTCTCCAAACAGGGTTCATTACCCAGCCACGCCATCCAACCATCCGTCCCGCCACCGCCAACGTTTAGCTTCGTAAAAAAGGCGTCCAGACGTTTGGCGGCAACATCCGGTCCGCCCATCAACTGCGCCAGGCCCAATTCGTCAAAAGGCACCATCCACAAATATTGTCCCGCCGTCCCTTCCACATAGACCTGATTATTGTCATACCGTTCCACGTTGTTCGCGAAATCCGGCGCCCATTGCCCATCCCGTTGGCGCATCTGAATGTAACCGGTTCCAGGATTGAAAAGGTTGCGCCAGTTTTGCGCGTGTTCCAGCAACGTGGCGCCATCACTTTCATCGCCGAGGGCTTTCGCGAATTGCGACAATGCAAAATCCGCCGAGGCATATTCCAACGTCATCGAAACATTGCCATATCCGCCATTTTGATCTTTCGGCACGTATCCAAGCTTTAAATAGTCCGCCAAAGCATCCCGCTCATTGGTGTCCGTCCGCGGGGCGCGCACTGACGGATCGGTTGCCGCCCGAACCAAACCTTTCAACGACGACGCGGCATCAAAGTTGGTCGCGCCAAAAGCGTGGATATCCGCGATGATCGGGGCCGCCGGGTCGCCCATCATCACCCCGCTGTCTTCGGTTATTACGCCCCAACGCGGAAAAGCGCCGCCTTGTTCAAAATCCATCAGGAGGGATTGTGCCATATCGCCAGCTTCCTTCGGCGCAAGCATCGCCAGCAACTGGCATTCGCTCCGGTAAATGTCCCACCCCGAAAAAATGCCATATTGCACGCGCCCGTCACCAGTCGTATGAACCTTTCCGTCGTAACCCACATACTGGCCATTCACGTCCGACACGGTCACTGGCCCCAGCAGCGTGTGATAGAGCATTGAATAAAAAGTTTCCATTTCGTCCGGGGTCCCTCCGCCAACCTGAATTTTGTTCAACCAATTGTTCCATTCATCACTCGCTGACTGCACCGCTTGGTCAAAACCTTTTGAGGTAACCGAAACCGGAATTTCCGCCTCGACATTGGCCTTGGCGTTGGCCGCGCTGACATAAGAGATTCCCACCTTGGCCAATACGGTCTGATGTTTGGATGTTTTGAAGGTGATGTACGTGCCGGAAGCGGTGCCCGTCCCGTTGGTCGCGCCAGGAATCAGCACATGGTTGCTCCAAGTGCTCCATGACTCGAACGGACGGTCAAATACTGCATACAAATAGATGGCCCGCACCTCGTCCTTGCCGCAGAAATGCCCGCCAAAGGACCAGGCGCTAAGTTCGCGGGTTGCCGGGTTGATGCTGATGCCCGACGCCTCCGAGCCATTGATGTCGCTGGCGGCGTTGATCATCAGCGTCTCCGGCTTTCCGTCCGGATAAACGAAGCGCCCGAAACCGCTGCGCGCGGTGGTGGTCACTTCGACCTTCAGGCCATTGTCAAACGTCACGCCATAATAGCCGGGTTTGGCGGTCTCGTTGGCGTGGGAAAAGGACTGCGCATAGGCGCTTCGGCTGGACGGCGGAGAGGTTGGTTCACCGCTAGGAATAGGCATCATGGCAAAGTCCCCGCCATAGGCGCAGCCAGCTCCACTGATATGATCCACACTGAAATCAGAGATGCGTTTGCCGTCATCTCCATATCCTGCAACATGCCGCCCGTCGCCGGTGTCAGGACTCCACTGGATCATGCCGAACGGCGCCACTGCGCCAGGAAAGGTGTTGTTGTCGCCCCACTGCACCCCCTGGGCCGTGCCCGTTCCACACATTGGCTTGGCATATTGCACCAAGTCTTCAACGGGATACGCTGATTGGGCGCTTCGGCTGCCACCGGTCGAAGATTGCTGTGTTCTGCATGAGACAACGGAGAGGCACACCGTTGCGGATATTGCGAATGTGGCAAGTTTTATTTTCATAGACGCATTTTTAGTCAATTTTCTTTGCGTTGTGTTCATAAAATGTAGAGCGGGGCGGCAACGGTGGAAATGCCAATCCCCACTCCTCCAACGACGCGCGAGGCGATTAAGATCACAACATTTGGCACAAACACGCGCCCAATTGCGGCGTTAAACTGAGCATCGCCGTTCATTAAACCGGTTCGCTTCAAAAACAGCCATCCTCGTTTTAGAGGATATTCGATGCCGGGGATGCCATTCTTCGCATCCTCACAATTGAGGATTGGCAAACCAGGCCACTTGTCTGATATTATTTGAGCTTGAACACAACAATCGCCCAAACATCAACAGGAGCAATGGCTCCGGTAAGATATATGATTGCTGTCATCGCATTGTTCATTCGTTACCCTGGATGCGACCGCGTTGATCCTTGCAAGCCAAACATTGAAAGTTGATGAAAACCGCCCTCGCAGACAATTGGTGGAACCGTAAAAGCTTTCGAGGCTTTACTTTAATTGAACTGCTGGTGGTCATTGCCATCATCGCCATTCTGGCGGCGATGCTGTTGCCGGCATTGACCCAAGCCAGAATCCGGGCGCAGGGAATCTCTTGCATGAGTAACATGCGGCAGTTGCAGGCGGCGTGCTTCATGTACGGCGGAGATAACAACGATAACATGCCCGTTAACTCTCCGCTGTCCCCGGCCTTTGACGGCGATACATCAGCACCTGGGTACAACGGAGCAAAGCCCGGGCCTTGTTGGGTGGATGGCACGTTTGCCACCGACGGCAGCGGCAACGATAACCCAAGCGGGTGCGGCACGAACGCCTTTTGGCTGGGGGTGAATGGAACCACGGGCTACGGGGTGACCCTTCTCGGATCCATTGGGCCTTATGTGAAGGAAGCGGGCGCGTATCATTGCCCGGCAGACTATTTCATTCCTCGCCATGTGCCTGGGGAGGACATGGTTCGCGTGCGATCGTGTTCCATGAATTTGCAGGTCGGAACCTCACCGGCTGGATTGAATTACGGAGCCAATAAAGAATACAAGATATTCAGGAAGTTCTCGGATTTTAGCAGCGGGTTAAGCTCTTCGGATTGCTTTGTCCTCGTGGACGAAAATCCGATCACTATCAATGACGGGTGGCTTGAGTATAACATATCTGCAGACGGCATCGGTGACACGCCGGCTGTAAATCATGGCAGTTCCTCGTCGTTCTCCTTTGCGGATGGCCATGCCGAACTTCATAAATGGGTGGATGATTTTTTACACATACCGAGCGCAGGTACAACGACATCAAGAGTTTCACCGGCAAACAGCGTGGACGTGCATTGGCTTGCCAGTCACGGCTCCTACTACTTATACTAAAAAATCGTTGCGGGCCTCCTCACGGTGGCGAGATGGGAATGGTGTTTTGCAGGGGAATCTCGCCGCGCAACATCATGCCGGCCTGATTGGCCAGCCGCAGATACCAGTCGCTGTTCAGAGTGATGCCGTCGCAGTCCAACGCCAAAAATTCACCTTGCGCGGGCAGTTGGGCAGTCGTTGGCACAAGCTTGTACATGGCCGTCCCTTCGTTGACCTCATCAAACATCGCGCCGTAAATCATGTTGCAGCCCGCATGCGCGTCGTCATAGACCTGTCTCCAATAGAAGGACCCGCCATTGCGTGGAATCTGGTTGAGCGGGCCGCCATTTTCATTGTACCAGGAAAAGCCGGGGAAGACCACGGGCATGTAATCAATTCCGTTCGACTTGCATTCAGCGAGGTCTGGCACGGTAATGTCCGCCGTATAACTGTCCGCGCCCGCGTTGTTGCCATAGCGGCCAACGGCCCATGGGCTTATGACGTTGAACGAAAGATAAACGGGTGTCCAGGCGGCATTGGTGTAGGAATCGTTCTGCAGCGTGCGCCAATACGTCGGCACGCCGCCCATTAAGGTGACGCCTTGGGATTTGAACCAATTGATCACTGTCTGCGCCTGCCGCGGCGAAGACAGATGATTCCCATCGTTGAAACCAAACCCCCAAATGGCCACCACCGGCTTGCCTTTGTGATAAAGATACCGCGTGCTGTTCGTAATATGCATGGTATTTACCAGGAAAATCCAGTCGTTGGTAATGTCGCTGACAAGGGTGTTCGTGGGTTCGCCGCTGACGTCATACATGATGGCAAATACCCGTCCGTACGTTTCCGCCCCAACGCGGACATTGTCTGTAACCTGGTTGCGGAAAGATAAGAACTGCGGACTGGAAAGATCGCTCAGAAAGCGTTGGAGAAATACACCGTCCAATTGGTTTTGCTGCATCCATTGAAAGTGACGGAGGACGGTTTCCTCCACAGCCGAAGAATAGAGTTGAACCGGACTGCCATTGGAATAGGTCATCCCGGTGTTAAAAAGCTCGTTCGAGGTCAACTCCGATGTGTCCGGAAGAAAATCCATATTGGCGTTGGCGGCCGTGGGCGTCTGGTTGTGAAACCAATGCCACCATTGATTCGCCGCCGAACCGTCATCCGGACATCCGAACCAGCCCTGATACCCCATCAACAATTTGCCGTACATGGTGGTGGCATCAACCCCGTGATTCAGACTGAAGAACGTCGGCTGATTCGGCAAAGGCAAAATGACTTCGTTGATGCCGTTGGTGGCCAGCGGATTGTTGGTCAAAGATTGCCACGCGACCGGCGCGACAAGATTGGTGGCGGATTGCAATCCGAAATAAACGGAAGAAGTCGGCCAGGAAAGCGCCAGATGGGTCCCCGATAGTTGGATGGAAAGATAAACTGTATTGCCGGGGGCGCTACCACCTTCAATAGCAGTGATGGTGGTGGTGTTGGCAGTCCCGTTGTAATTGCACACGACGGTGCCAGCGCCACCGTAAGCGGTAATTTGACCGCTATCAATAAAACCGTCCACCGAGGCCGCTTGATTGCCTGCAATCACCACGGTCCCGCCCCCAACATCCAACACGGAATTGCTGCCCTGGATCGAGTCGGCAGCCCATTGCGAAAGGGTCAATGTGCCGCCGTTGATGTGCGCGATGCCCGTGCCGCCGCTGAAACCCAGACCGAAGGCGCCCGCGACCGAAGCAGTTCCCCCGTTCATAATGAACGTGCCGATCGCCCCCGGAGTCAGGCCGATCCACAAGTGATATGTGAATGTCACTGAGCCGCCGCTCTCAACATCCATTTCGCCGGTATTGTCATAACCTATTGCAGTCCAGGCATAGTCGTCATTATTTCCTGCCGTATTGTCGCCGGCAGAGAGATTGCCGCCGTTGGTGACAATGAGAACGCCTCCCGGCCCGCCATCCCCGATGGATATTTGGCAACCACCCACTGCGCTGTTGACAATGCAGGGCGGGGCCGCAAGATTGAAATACGCCTTATACCCCGCAGCCGGCACGACGGCCCCGCTCCAGTTGCCAGGAGCGGTCCATCTGTCGTCTGATGGCTGA
Source organism: uncultured Verrucomicrobiae bacterium (assembly GCA_963755515.1). Lineage (GTDB taxonomy): Bacteria > Verrucomicrobiota > Verrucomicrobiia > Limisphaerales > UBA11358 > UBA11358. The sequence goes on from CAVWKA010000006.1 coordinate 298,708, forward strand.
TTGGGGTTTCCTCCTGGATTCCACGTTGTTGCGGTAAGTTGTGCCTTTGCCAAATCCGCTGCAAAAATCAGAAACCACACGGCGAATCCGCCATAGAATTTGCATACATTTCTCATCGCGCCATACTGTGTCCATAATCACAAATCTCGAACAGATTTTTATTTCCACTGCTGCGCTCACCAGAAGCGTTTTATGCGCCTTTAGTTGGCAAGTGTGCTGCTTACGGATGAGAGCCAGAGCATATCGTTTATAAAATGTAGGTCGTGACTGGTGATGGGTTGTACCGGGTTTGGGCAGGCATAAGTTATCGGAGACTGCCAGTGATGGATTGTCGCGTGCCCATCCGCAAATGACATGCCGTCAGCGCCACCGTGGCGGCCTGCGACAATGTCTTGCTCTGTCAGTTCATAAGCGCCAGCCTTCGCCATTATCACCGCGAACGCGGCATCGTTGATACTGAGGGAGTTTTCATCAATGAAGAGCCAGGTATCCGCCGGATCTAAGAGAGTGGTCAAATTATTATAGGTTCTGTACTCAGGAGACGGGAGATATTCACCTTGCCCAAATGTTTCACTCATGGAATAGCTGCGGACCCAGAGAGCAGAGCTGATTGGCCGACCGGGAAAACCTTGCATTGTATAATCGGCGGGGCACCGATAAGCATTCACGTTTCTCACATACGGGAAAATTTCTCCAGCCGTCAACGGCAGCGTATTAGTACAATTCGAGGTACCAGCAGATGCACTCATGTTTCCACCGACCCAATTCGTGCTCCAAATGCTCACAGTTCCAACTAAACCGCCATTGTCCAATAGTCCCGGGGTTCTGTTCTTATTGTCGTCACAGTACATTATCCAGCCCATTGTCAGTTGTTTTGTGCAGTTCATGCATCCGGCACCCTGGGCTCGCAGCTTTGCTTCGCTCAAGACTGGCATCAACAAAGCCGCAAGAATTGCAATAATGGCAATGACCACCAGCAATTCAATCAACGTAAACCCATGTGGGAAAGGCAAAAACCCACCCCTTCGACGTAAAGCGGGTTTCGTTTTTAAAAGCATAATCACCATAGTTTAGACCCGCTCTAACCGGCTCGCCATCCTCGTTTTTGAGGATATTGTCGGGGTTTATATCTTTCGCATTAGTGATGCTAATGTAAGGTGTATAATCGCGGTTATTGTTATCCTCGTTTTTGAGGATACCGCCGCGCCCACGATTCTGTTACTTTTAGACAGTTGCCCATAAAACACTAACATATAACAACAACACAAACCCCAAAATATGAAAAGACAGATGAATTATTCTCAACTGATCAAAGCCCTGCTTATGGCAGTCCTGCTGACGCTGGGCTTTAAAACCATGGCCCAGGAACAAAGGGAAAATTGGACGCCGACAGACGTCGCTTACGACGGTAACGGCAATCCATATGCCGCATGGAATGATCCGGCGAACTGGCAATTCGGAATCGTGCCCACCCTTCAAGATACGAATGACGATACTTATTCCGGCGACTATTGGGCGGCTTGTTTTAACGATCCTGCCGGTGGCGTTGTTCCTTGCCTCGTAACAAATGACACTACGGTCGGCCATTTGTTCCTTGGCTTAGGGGGGTCCGGAGAGGTGATCGTCACCAATGCGAACGGATTACCTGGAGGTGTCCAGCTTCAGGCGGGGTTTGAACCAGGCGGACAGTGGACTGGGATAGGCTACGTGTCCGGCCCCGCGACGTTGTATGTTGCGCCGGGTTGCGACTTCAGTTGCGGCTCACATCTCTGGGTGGGACAGGGAGTGAAAGAGGGGGGTGCTAGCACCGACGTGGGCACGGTGATCGTTAATGGAGGCACCCTTCACGTTCCAAGTGGACAGCTAGGCGTGGGTTGGAACGGTAACACCAACGATATATACATCACCAACTTCGCCACTCTGTACCTGCAGCAATGGGTGGGACAAACACTTGGTTATCCGGCTGTTAATACCAATGAGATTGGTATCATGGACATAGGGATCGGCTCATCTGTGGTTGCCTCAAACAATGTGACAACTTACACAGTTACTGTTAATGGCCAAAGCGTAAATCTCCTCAACTGCCTGGAGACAAATAATCAACTCCTCGGCTACGAAGGCACCGGTTCGGTTTCCGCGAGCTATAATCCGGCGCTTGGCATCACCACCGTCATCAGCGTTCCACCCTTTACCCCGGGTTTGACGCCGGTGGTCAACTCGAATCCTGTGCCTGTAGTCGCCGAGGCAGGCGGCACGGCCTCCTTCAGCGTGAATGTCACGAACGTATCTGTCAATTACCTGTGGCTGTTCGATGACACGCCCCTCTCGAACGGCAACGGGATTTCCGGCGCGACCACTCCCACTTTAACCGTTGCGAATGTCACCAGTGCCGAATCTGGGGTTTACTCTTGCGTGGTTACCAACTCGTCCAACACTAGTTACTCCGCCTCGAGTGCCTCGGCCTCGTTGAGCACCTATGCGTTTAACCTCTACCCCGTCGTCGCGATCAACGGCATTAATGGCGACACATACGTGGTGGAATATACCTCCTCGCTGACGCCGCCTGTGACTTGGACTCCGTTGGCGACGAACACCGTGGGCGCCGGCACGCAGTACTTCGTGGACACCAGCACGCCGAGGGCTCTCTCGCGGTTTTATCAGGTCGTCCAACAATAATTTGCGGGCGTTGTGGCGGCGAGGGACATTTCCCTCGTCGCCCCTCCCAAACAAACGGTATTGAAAACGCCGCCCGGTCCTCGTTTGGGATCGGGCGGTTTTTCGTCAGCGTGGTGAAGCCGGTGTGAATAATTTTCTGGCAAATAAATTTCAATTCTTTACCATGCCGATACAGTCACGTTAGTAAATTGAATTCGTCGGTTTCACGAACAACATAATGAATAATATGAAAATCAATTGGATACTAATATCTTATTCAATCGCTTTGGCACTATGCTTAAAGTCGTATGGCAACGATTTATCTTTCAAAGAGCGTATGGGAACGTTGCAAACAAACAATTCCATACCCGAATTGTCCGCTTTGGCAAATGACTGCGAAACTTTGTGGCCAAGCAATGAGACTCTTTACTTTCAATATGAATATGCGATTGAAAGGACCCTTGCAAAGTCAGCCAAAAACAGCCCCGTTGCTTTGAGAGAACTTGAAAATCAGACCGAAAAAATAGTGGACAAGCATTCAGATGCGCCTGACTCGGGGAATATTCGTTTCAGAATAAAAAGTCAGGTTGTCGAATCCTTTGTGAATGTTTCCCGTTCCGCGCCCGATTTTTACGGCGCTCAAATATTGGCAAAATTTCTCGGCGAAGTGCGCGCCACAATTATTACAAATTATCAATCTAAACCGGTGAAGAAAATGAGTATGATGCCACCCGGAAAGTACGTAAGTCCGGGGGTCTATGTATTCGACACAAATGCAATGCCAGCTTATCTAAAAGCTCTCGAAGAAACGTCCCGGATTGATGACAAGAATGCCTTGCAATTACGTTTTTTGCCTAAAGTCAATCAGGAGATAACGTCCGATTTTCTTAATTATTCAAAAGTTCTGCTGGCGCGGAATCCCCAATTAAAAAACCAGGTAAATAATCTGGCTGCATTGGCGCGTCTCACAAGCGGCGAACAGAGGCAACTGAACAACTTATGAAGGCCAAAAATCAGGGCGGTTGAAATGCTCTTACGGGTTAAAGATGAGAGAAAGCGGTTTGCCCGGTCCGCCCCGCGAATGATTGCCGGAAGGCGCGGGGAGATTGAAAAGATCAATCTCCGCCTCCAAAAAGGCGATTTCCACGTCGGCCATTTGAGCCGAACTCAAGCGGGAAGGACGGCCAGGACGTTCTCCCTCGGTCGGTCCTGCCAGGCTATCCTTTTCAAGGCGATGGATCCTCTGACGTTTCTCCGCTTGCTTTTTGAAACATCCGGGACAAAAATGAAATGCAGCATTGTCTCAGAATTTGTTCTGATGATTTTTATAAACACTATCAGCATATAATGTTAAAGTGGTTAAAAATTGCGGGCGTCGCGCTGATTTCCCTGGAGTTTGTTTTCCTCTCAAGCGCGGAAGATGTCACGCGGTCAACAAATTTGATCTCCATCCAGTCAGTGAGTGTAAATGGCAATCCCATACGATACCGCCAAAATAACAGTGTTGACCTGGGTCCGTCGCCCAAGAATATTTTGTTTGGTTTCGGGCCGAACAACATTGTCAAAAAATGGCCTGCCCGGCTCCGCTACCAGTTGCAAGGATATGAAACTGAATGGCATGACTGTTTTGGAAAGATGGGTCTGACAATTCGTTTTTATGATAATTCGGGAGATATAATTGATGAAAAAACATTTTGGGTTGACGGTGAAAGCGCTGGCTGGAACAAATCTCTCGTCACTTCTCTGTTGATCCACAGACAAGAGACATTCGTTGTGCCAGAGCGCGCTTCCAAAGTGATGGTGGTCATTTCTTCCGCCGGCCCGCCTGAGACAACCGGCATTTATGTGGTGGCCAATCTAGTGGTATCTGAATCATCCAACAATTCCAAATCCACAGTACTGATTCAATCTCCTTTTGATCGGCAAGCTGATGACAACAGAGATGACATAACAAACCAGACACCTGATGGATGGATCCGGGACGGCATTCATCCAAGCATGGCCAGGATTGTTGAAATCGGGCAGCGTCCTTCAGAAGAGGCCTTTGCAATTTTGGACGACGACCCTATCGGTCACGCTGAATGGCATAACATCCTTGATGTTGCGCCACGGGTTTCCCCCGGGGACCATCTCGTGGTCGAATGGAACGAAATGTATAGCATCGGTAGTGGAAGTTCAAGTGTGGCGAGCTACTACAAATTGGCGTCTGGCAAATACGCATTTGTGGTGGAAGGAACAGATCTCCTCGGCAATCCCACAGGAGTGAGAACATCGTTGGCGGTGCTCGTGCAGGAGCCGATTTGGAAAATGCTGTGGTTTTGGTGCGTTGTCTTCGTGGTTGGGGTCGGTATAAGCTTTGGAACAAATCGCTATTTCTTGTGGCATCGATTGCAGCGGGAAATGGCGCGGCTTAGGGATCAGCGATCTCTCGAAGAAGAACGCATGAGAATTGCCCGTGACATTCACGATGACTTGGGAGCGAGGGTTTCTCAAATCTCTCTTGTAAGTGCGATGGCCTGTGATGATCCTAAAATTCAGGAGGAATCGCGCGCGGATTTTGTTGAAATCTCCCGCATGTCAAGAGACTTGATTTCCGCGCTTTACGAAACTGTCTGGGCGGTTAATCCTGAAAATGACAACATGGAAGCGCTTGGAAACTATCTTGTTCAAATGATCAATGGATTGAGCGCCAAGGCGCAGTTTCTCTGCCGCTTTTACGTGCAACGTTTGCCCCGTGACATTGAAGTTTCCAGCCAGCTCCGGCATAGCATCATCATGGCGGCCAAGGAAGCCGTGCATAATGTTATCAAACATGCCAGGGCTTCTCTGCTCATAGTTCGAATAACTTTTGCCAAAAAAGTATTGACAGTTTCGATTCAGGATGATGGATGTGGTTTCCAGCCGAATAACCATGAAAGCGGGAATGGCTTGGGCAATATGCGGCAACGTTTGGAAAACCTAGGCGGCAACTGTTCCATCGAGAGTCAACCGGGAGGTGGAACAACCGTCGTTATGCAATTGGAGGTCCGAAAGCGGACCTGAGCCGCCGGATCATCAAGCAGATTAAGGATTTTATGAAAAAAACAGTCGTGGTGGTTGAAGATGACAAAGGGTTGCGAGAGCAGCTCGTCAAAATTGTCAAAGGCGCTTCCGACATAACTTGCGTCGGCGCATTTCCTTCTGCGGAAGATGCCTTGCCGGAGATTCTGGCGCGCAAGCCGGATGTTGTACTGATGGATATCAAGCTGCCGCGTATGTCCGGCATTGACTGCGTGGCTGAGATCAAGAAGGTTATTCCCGCAACGCAGATTATAATGGTCACGGTGTATGAGGACAGTGAACGTATTTTCCGCGCTCTTAAGGCAGGGGCCAAAGGATATTTGGTTAAATCCGGCCCGCCGAGCCAATTATTGGAGGCGATTCGTGATGTTCATTCCGGCGGATCCCCCATGTCCAGCCACATCGCGCGCAAAGTCGTTGACCATTTTCAAGTCTTGGGTCCATCCTCCACGCAGACTGAGAACTTGACCCCTCGTGAACGCGAGGTGCTCGATTTGCTGGCCACGGGACTGCTCTACAAGGAAATTGCCAACGAGTTGAATATAAGCATAACGACCGTGCGCACTCATATCATCAATGTTTGTGAAAAACTGCATGTGCGCAACCGGGTTGAAGCCGTGGCGAAACTTCAGTCGAAATTCTGAGGTTTAATACCCGCCGTCCGACACAACCGGCTTGGGTAAAATATCTCCCCATCGTCGCTTTTGAGGATGTTTCCCGCGTTCCCTTTGAGTTAGGCTTTATTTGGTTTATGGTCGAATATCGTTTTCTCAGGCGCAAAAGCTGTTTGGTTTCAGGCTCTTTACTATTCTTCATAGCTGTATCCGGTGGAAAAGCCGGCCAAGTGGCGTTCCCTCGAAATTTTGCCGCGCTTGAAGGATATTTTAAACCAGAGGAGCAACCATTCCGTCAGGAAATCTGTCTGAATGGCCTTTGGCAATTTCAGCCGGTCGCGGTGCCTCCTGAATACCGGCCGAATCAAGGAACCCCGCCAGAATTGCCGCCGCCCGGCGGTGCCTGGGAAAAAACGCCGATCAAAATTCCATCGCCCTGGAATGTCAACACTTGGGGTTGTGGCCGCGATGTGGGCGCCGGAACCCCTCACCCCTTTTGGCCTGACTCGGTATGCTTTCCAAGTGATCCCGCATCGTGGGATAATGCCCGGATGGGCTGGCTGAAGCGCAATTTTCGGATTCCGACCGGCTGGACGGACAAACGCGTGCTGCTTCACTTCGATGCGGTTGCAGGTGACTGTCAGGTGCTGGTGAACGGTAAACCGGCAGGCGAACTTTTTGACAATTTCCTGCCGTTCGACTTGGATATCACTGCGTTGGTTAACGGGCCAAATTAAGCTTATCTTTATGACAAAATACATCGCTATTCTTATTTTTCTGGGCTGCTCGCTCTCTGCGGTTTGCGGTGGCAGCAAACACAGCATTTCTTCTCGTTTTCCTTCCCTCAATGGACTTGTGATGTGCGGATATCAGGGTTGGTTTCGCGCGCAGGGCGACGGCTCCGGTGAAGGTTGGGTCCATTATGGCGTTCACAACCGGGTGGACCCGGCGGATGTCCACGTTGATTTATGGCCCGATGTGTCGGAATACAAAGAGACTTATCCGTGTGACTTCACTAATGAAGACGGAACAACAGCTCGGGTGTTTAGTTCCCGGGATCGAAGCACCGTGGATTTACATTTCCGCTGGATGCAGCAATACGGAATTGATGGTGTCTTTGTGCAACGTTTTTTCAGCAACTTGCGGACCCGGCAAGACCGCTTGAAAAGCCGGATTGTCTTGGAGCACGCGCTTAAAGCTTCGCAAAAGTACAATCGTGCAATTGCTGTCATGTATGATCTTTCAGGCCTCAGAGCAAACGGTGAAAATTGTTCGGATATAATTCAAGACTGGAAGGAATTGGTGGATCAATTAAGAATCACCTCGCAGGGTGCCAATCAGACCTACTTGTATGACCACGGAAAACCTGTGGTTGCAATTTGGGGCTTGGGTTTTCCCGACCGGCCTTACGATATTCACAACATCGGCATTGAAAAACTTATTGATTTCTTAAAGAACGATCCCCGGTATGGCGGTTGCGCGGTAATGCTGGGCGTCCCAACCTATTTCCGCACTCTGACTCAGGATTGTTCGCCTGATCCTTATTTGCATAAAGTTATGGAATCGGCGGATATAATCATGCCCTGGATGGTGGGACGTTTTACTCCGCTTTCGCGCGATGAACCTGCCGTATATGCCGCGCAGATCCGAGACGATATAGCCTGGTGCAATGAACGACATCTTGAATATGTGCCATGTGTCTATCCCGGATTTAGCTGGCACAATCTAAGCAGGTTTGAATTCCCGGGAGCTGCGCATCCCCCCAACCAGATCCCTCGTTTGGATGGCCGATTTTATTGGAGCCAAATGAGCGCGGCGATAGGCAGTGGTGCGAAAATGATTTATGTCGCAATGTTCGACGAAATGGACGAAGGCACGGCCATTTTTAAGTGTACCGACAATCCCCCAATGGGCGCCGAATTCGTCACCTACGGAAACCTGCCTTCCGACTACTATTTATGGTTGACAGGTGAGGCTGGGAAAATGCTGTGTGGACAAATTCCCTTCTCGGAAACTATCCCGGCGAGAAACCCTCGGAATATGGCGGCCTCAAATTTTCAATGAGCGGGCTATAGGAGCCTGTTCGCTAGATGACGTGTCGGTCCGGATGGGCTGGTTCGCTGGAATTTGCGCGACCAATGGGCGCGCGCAACTTGCGTGACTTTGCGGCAGGTGCGAGGCTGGAGTTTGTTCAGGGCACGATGGAGCCGTTTCACCACCATCCGATGGTGAGAGGCGCGAGGAGCTTGCCGCTGATTTGGTCCGGCCCGGCTCCGGCGTAACTCTTCCTCCCACTGATACAGCAGGCCAATCTGCTTCAAGATCCAGGCCTAACGCGTCGAGCTTCTGGCGCAAAAGAGTGTTTTCACGCTGCAATGAAATAACTTGTTCACGCAGGGCGCGCAGTTCGGTTTGTAACGCGGCCTTGTCCATTTCCAAGTTCCGCCAACAGACGCATCGACGCCCGAAGCGTTACAACTTTTTTGAAATATTTTTACGCCGTCTCATACCACGCGCGTCGCGCGCCGGCCTTGAAACGTCTTGTCCCAGATGAAGAATGATTTCTTCTGACCAAGAACAGTTCGGTTTCCATTCCACTGAAAACAGCGAGGAACCGGAGGCGGAGGTCGGAATCGACCGAGTCTCGTCTTCCACAAGCCACTCGAAATCAATCGTCTATGGCATCGCTGACTGTTTGACTATAAACGAGTTGCGTTAATTGTCAACCCTTATCCGGCCATATCTTTTTTTATCAGTTTTAGCCCTGTTAAAAGGGTCCGTGCTGGCACTTTTGCTGGCACTTTTGCCTCGCAGATGGGTGCCAGGTTTCTGTGGGACGCGGCGATTTTTTACAGAATGTATCGAGATGGCAACAAGTGAGTACGTTTGGTAAAAAGCAGTTGGTTGGATTTCACCAGTCCTGAACGCCGCTAGAAAAACCGCTTATTCCGTTTGCACAATGCGAAGCGAACTTCACTACAATCTGCAAACGTAAAATATGAAGCGAATCCAATCCAAATCACGAATGGACAGGGCGGCTGACAAGTTCATTGAACAGCGCCTGACCTTGGGGCGCGTGGCTTTCCCGCTGGCGGATTTGGTCAAACCAACCGGGCTGTCGGTGATGGCACCCAGAAATCAGTTGTTGCGGTTGAAAAACCGGGTGACGAGAGTTTCGCCGCGCCATCAGTTTTTTCTAATCGTTAGTCCTGAACACAGTGCGGTGGGAGCGCCGCCGGTGGCGTGGTGGCTGCACGATTATTTTCAATGGTTGAGGGAGCCATATTATCTGGCACTTCAGTCGGCAGCCAGTTCACTCGGTTCAAATCCGCAGGCATTGCAGGTGACCCAGGTGATGACCAAAACTTCGCGGCGTGCCGTCGAAGTCGGCCGCATCCGCATTCAGTTTTTTGTGAAACGCACCGTGGAGCAGACACCAACGCAGCCATTGGCAAATGCTTTTGCGCCGTTGCAAATCAGCACGGCAGAGGCAACCGCGTTTGATTTGATCCGATACGCTGCGCGCATCGGAGGCATTGGACGGGCGGCGGAAACCATTGCTCCGCTGTTGCCGCTTATGCGCCCGGCTGAATTGCGGCGGGTGCTGAAAATTGAAGACGAGCCGGCCACCGCCCAGCGCCTGGGGTTTGTGCTGGATAAATTGAGGGCAACCGACCTGGCCAAGGTCGTTGAACATTGGTTGCCGGCTGATTTGGTATTTGTGCCGCTGGTTCCGGGCGCGCGCGGTGCCGCTCCTGAAATCAAGCGATGGCGGATTCTTAACAACGGCCACGGAATGACCGCCTGATGGGCGATCAAATCCCGGCGGGTGATGGGCGTTGTCATCGTTCAAACTCCCCGGCCGAGCCAGATTCAGGTCGAGCAGGATTTATTGTTGTGCCGGGCGATGGTGGCGCTGTTCGACGATGCTTTCTTGCAGAACCAGATTGCCATGCGCGGCGGTACGTTGCTGCACAAGGTTCATCTCGCGCCGCCATCCCGATACAGCGAGGACATTGATCTGGTCGTGGTGGGTGATCGTCCGGAGGGTCACATTCGCAAGGCGCTCAATCGTGTTTTGAACGGCGTGCTGGGAACTCCGAAGCAGTCCGCGTGGGCCGATCTCAAACTGGCCATCCGCAACACGGTGAAACCGTCGCGGGTTCTGCGGATGACTTACGCAATTCCCTCCCTAATGGAACCGGGAACGAATATGGAAATCGCGGTGGAGGCCAATGTCACAGAGCGCAAGCCGCATCGTCCGGTGATTAAAATCCCGTTTGAATTTCCGTTTCGGGATGCGACGGTGAGCACGCAGGTCAGCGGCTATGACATCCATGAAATGCTGGGAACAAAAATGCGGGCCTTGTTTCAGCGTCGGCGCGGGCGGGATTTGTTTGACCTGTATTGGGCGCTGACGCGGGCCAAACCAGCGGTGGAACCCGCCAAGATCATCGAGTCATTTCAGCATTATCTGAAATTGGAAGGCAGCGTTGCCCAGCGGGCGGAGTTTATATCGCTGCTGGACGCGCATCTGGCCGACCGTGGATTTTGCTCGGACATGAATCCATTGTTACGGGTGGGAATTACTTACGACCCGCAGCAGGCCGGGGATTATGTGAAATCCAAACTGCTCGCCTTGCTGCCGGTGCGCTGATGTCCGAGCAGATTTGCCCCAAACGCATCGCCCAGCCTGTTAAAAAAACCACCCTGATTTTTTTAATGGACAATGTTTGAATTTGGGCGCATATTTAAAGTTTGAACAATAGCGCTTAAACTAAACAGATGACAAGCCGATTGTGGACCCGGTTCCCAAGCAGACAAGCAGACATGCAGACTCCGAGCGTGATTCCTAAGTGCCATCCGATGGCGGAGCGAACGCGGTCAAAGGTGGAGGCGAAGGGTGACAGGGCGCACAACCTTGACGGCGGGAGCGAGCCATATAATGGAGGCACCAGGCACGCTCGGCGCTCGGAATTGTTTTTAGCCTCCACAATCTGCCGCGCTTCCTCTTCGTCGGTGGTGCCCAGGCTGGTGCGCTTGCCGGTGGTAGTGTCCACACAATAGAACTTGTTTCCCCGAATGCCTCGACGGGTTAGGCGGTAACGTGTTTTCATGTTTTTCATGCAACCGCGAAGATAAATGGGGCCGGTCCTGAAAGTTAGCGAGTAATGGGCGAGTAAACGCCGGTTAACGCTAGTTCTTACGGAGTAGTAAATGTGGTGTCCGTTTTGATGTCCGTTACGGACCTTGCACCGCCAAATTCACTGCTGCTCAAGCAGTTAGAACTGGAGGCGAAGATCGGAATTGGTCTTTGAAGAGGCTGAATTCGGCTCAAAAAAATCAATATTTACAGGCTAGACAAGCACTATGACATCACTAGAATCTCACTGGGCTTTCACTATTTTTTGTACGCAGTCGGGCAGATTCCAGCTTGCGACTGGGCGGCCGCGTCATTGCAGCAGTCGAAGGTCCTTGCGCACAAAGCTTCAGGCTGGCCCACGCTTCAACCAGTGTCCCGTCGCAGTGAAGTGTTGGTCGCCTGTCCAGCCCTGGGGCCGCGACAATTCTATACCTCCGCAAAGAATAGCTTCGCGCATCCGCCGACAGGACGGTCATGGACCTGGATTTTGAGACATGGCTGCCGGTTTGATGCGAAGGATTATCCCGCTCACGGTCATCAATAACTATATCCATGAGGCGCCGTTGCCTTGGTGATGAAGTCAACCACAGGCCTTGGGTCCTTTGGAGAAAGAGGATAATGGCCTTTCCCATTTTCGACGATGACTTTAATCTTGCCACCGAGTTTCTTGTAACGTTTCTCAATGACGAGAGTATTGCCCTTGAAGCCCGGATCGAGGTTGCCGCAAACGTTTATAAGCGGAATGCCGGCCTTGGCCAGGATGCCCAGACTATCAAGCAACGGTATCTTCGACAGGTTGCTATGCATGATTGGATTTTCGCAATAGATGCAGGAGACCTTGTCGGGATTTGCCATGGCCCAGGCATAAGCTTCGCCGGCCGCCGCCCCGTCACCTTCCATGACCGGTTTTTTGGAAAATCCATAGCCGGTCAGATAATTGTATGTCGCGTCCCATTGCGCCTGCACCGGGCCTACATCGTATGGAACCGGGCCGGTGACGATATAATATCCTTTGGCCAGAAGAGCCAGATCAACCGTCTGGGTCGGATCCACGAAGTCTGCCCGGAACACCCACGGATTGCCCGGAGCCGGAGTCTTCGGCGCAATGATGGTCAGGCCGCCACCGGAGAAATTGCTGATCCCAAATTGGTAACGGTCATAACACGGTGTGAACATGGGGCCGCTGCAAGTAATATATTTCCCCTCGTTGGGGAAATAACGATAGAAGCTCTCGGTGTTGTAAAAAGAGGTCTTGGTGAATTTGCTGCCCACGAAGGCGGGCGGAGGACTATTGGTTTCATAAACGCTCTGCATAATGAAATCCACAATTGGTTTTGGGTCGTTCAAACTATGCGGATGGTGAGCGTCGCCTTCCTTGATCATCACAGAAATCCGCCCGCCGAATTCGTGATACATGTTTTCGATGGGAAACGTGAATTTCCCCAGTATCGGATCGAGGCTGCCGCAAACGTGAAGCAGCGGCACATCGTTCGTCGCCAATGCCGCGATGCCCATCATGACGCCCCAGTTGCCGCCGGGATTATCGGCATAGATGCAGGAGACCTTGCCAGAATGCGTGGTTGCCCACATGTAGGAAAATTCTCCGCCCCGGCTCATGCCAATGAAAACCGGTTTGGGAGACAAGCCATGTTCCGTCAGGAACGCATACCAAGCGTCCCATTCCCTGCCTGGCCTTAAATCCGCGCTGGCAGAGATGTAGGCGATGCAAAAACCTTGATGGAGCAATGCGATCTCAGCCTGCGGCATATAATTCCAGTAACAGCCGCGCCAGGACCACGGATTGCCCGGCGCGAATTCGTTCGGGACAACTATGATGCATCGGTGCTTTCCGTCAGGAGGAACGTTGATTCCATCTTCTTCGCCGCGCGGCGCCTTGAAAGGAGTGATGGCCAAAGTCTGGTCATCCATAATAAAATCATAACGATCAAATCCATGCCAGGTGCTTTTTCCACCATCAAAAACCGGCGTGGCACCGGCCAGGGCATTTACAAAAAATAAAATCGAGGCAATAAAAACAACAATTCGTGTCATAGGTCCAATGCAAATAACGAAAACAATTTGTCAACCGTATATTCTGTTGATGTTTTTATGAGCTAGGCTCTAGTTAGATTTTATAGCCGGCTTCCAATTGTAAAGGTCGAAACCAGCCCTAAAAATAATAGGGTTACGATTTAATTGGACTTGGCGATTGCGATATTGTTTTTCGGTGGCTTGAACGAGCCTGTCCGCGAGAGAACCAGGTCCGGTATTGTTGTCCAAGAGTTCATGGAAAATCGTATCAATGTAAAAGCGGTCGCGCCAGGAGTCCGGAAGCATTTGAAGCGAAATGTCGGTTGCATCAACTGTTCCTCGCGGGGTCTCAAGGATAATCCGCCATTTCCCGCCAGCCGTCACACCTCCATCGGCAAACATCCTCCAAGCTGGTACGATCATGAGCTTGTTCTCCCATGGCATGGGGTTGGCAATAGTAAGCCGCGCAGACTCCAAGATCAAATACACTGAAAAGCAACACACTATTCCGCCCCGAACTAATAAAGTTCGACTGTCTGGTTGAGGCATCTTTTTCGTCTTGTGAAACCGCTTTGAATCGGGCTCAACGGCCGGCAAAGTCCTAGGTGGCAAAACCATCAGAAGAGATGCTATCCCAACCAACGGAAATATATTCACATACATTAAGATTCCATATCCAATATGCATCAAGCCTAAGATGATCACGGACCAAATTCGACCACGCCTGAAAAAGAAACCGAACGGAACGACCAACCTCTGGAGAAGGGTGATGTAACAAAGGAAAACCGAAATCCAATAGGGAACATGCGTCCCCCGAACAAATCCATGCATAGAGCTGTCGAAAGCCAAGTTTTGAAGCGCAACTCCGGTTGTCCAGGGCACCCATCCGTAAATGAGTTTGTTGATTCCTGCGAAAAAATACACGGCGAACTGAAGTAAAACTACGAGCCACGCATAAGTACTTGCAAGCACGGGATCATCCCGCCATTTGACCAGGCTGAAACCCGGTTCATGCTTTTCGAGATAGTCAGTGGGATAGACTAGGGCGGTCAAACTGTAAATTACAAAAATGTAATTAAGCCAGATATCCGCAGTAGAAGTAAAAACCCCAACCAAAGAGGTCAGCGAAATCATGCTAAAAGTCATCCAACATCCCACCGCAAATCGGACCCATTTATGCCCTCCCCAGAGATACACGCCGGCAGCCAACGGCGAAACCAGAAGAAATATCCATACCATCCTCTTTCCGCTAAGCAGAATAGCGAAATGCCGTAAAATGACATCCAAATGTTGATTGCCAAAAAAAATAACATCAGAGGGTGGCGGTAATAAAAGAGACAGTTGTCTCCACATTGCAACATGAATCCAAAAAAAATCCAAAATATACCAAACATAAGCCAGAGCAAATCCAATCTTGGCCAATGTATAGAACCTGTAAGATGTTATGTAGCTAATCATTGAGATGGCTCTAACACTGTTGTGCCGTCGCTTACTTGATCAATTTTTTTATTTTGATTTAAGACAAAAATATCAACTTACAAACATTTCGTCAAAGACGCCCCTGAGGGCTCTAATAAATCGGCATTGGATTGCATTTTACACTTAAAACACAATCAATGACAATCATCATAATTGATGATTTTTATGAGAAAGATTACGTTCTGAGACTTCTGTAAAACTCTTTTGGACGAACAATTGGATAGAGCGTCAGATGCATCGTTTACAGTTACAACGACTTACGATGGCGGAATATGGTCTTGGCACCGCATTTTCGGCTTGGCCGCCAGCGCAGCGCTCATAGCTTGTTGCGCAACGCGGTGGCAAGGCGACTCGCGCCACCATGAACGCCTTGTCCACCATCTGTCTGCGCAAAATCGCTTGCCTTGAAAGGTCGCCTCGACTTCCTGGAGATTATCCAAGCCGCCCAGGATCTCCGCCCATTCCCAACCGACGCCCTTGTCCCGAAGGCGTTGTTCCAAGGCACGCCGCAGTAGCAATGCCAGAAAGCTGCAGAACACATGACCACGAATGGTCTCGTCGCACTTGTGATAGATCGTCACCTCCAAGTCCGCCGCACTGGCCAGCACGGATTGGATCAGGGTTCGGCCCTCGTCGTCGGCTCGACGGTAATGCGGGGCCGCCAAAACCTGTTCGCTGTTTTCCTTCACCGAATGCATGCGTGCGCCCTAGATACAGTCGCAATCCAGCGCTTCGGATTCCAGCGCCGTAATGTGCTGGCGCCGATCATGCCCCGGTCCGTCACGAGGGAGAGGCACCGCACCTGGAAGTTGCTGCCGTAATTGGTTGACCACCGGCAGCAGCATCGTGACATCGGCCGTATTGCCAGGCACAGATCGCAACATAAAGACCACCCACCGATCCCCGGGAAGCGCCACTTAATCCACCTTAATACCATTATTGAACACGCTTTTGGGAAGCGCGGCGCTGTATCAGGGCCGGTTAAATCCTCCCGTCCCGCTGCTAAATCCGCCACCTACAGGACCAAACCCGCCACCAAATCTCGGATGTCCTCCAAATCCGCCACCCTGCATTCCTCGGCCTCCACCACTCCCGCCACCGCCACCACCGGAATCTTCCGTCACCAATGCGATTTGCTCCTCGGTGCCGTGATTATTAAAAGTGATCATGTCCGCCTTCTGATCAACCTTGACCACTTTGATGTCATCCTCGCTTTGGCCTACGCCCAAATCATAATAAATATCCTTTTCACCAGATTTGCCAGACGTCTTGAAAAGTACCTTTAGATTGCCGAACACATCCATGATCCCGTTGGCTGTGATTTTCGGTAAGTTGTCTTTGGGATTCATTAGAGCCTTGGCATTTGGATCGGGTAGCGGAAGCAGCCCGAATACATTCCGGTCCGCGATTGGCGTGTACGGGTTGCCGTCCGCCCCGCTGATGACCGCAGGTTGTGCAGCGCACAGATCGGTGCTTACAACCAGTCCACTCATCAGGCAAATGGCAATTTTCCCGGCTTGATTCACAATTTTAATATACTTAATAAACCACCGGTGGCAACGGGAAATTCCGCACTAAAATCGTTGAGAATGGTTGAAAGTGGATTACCGGATAAATAGCCAGTTAGCACCGATACCGTCAGACCTATCTTCTATGGTGTTAAAAGCCATGCGATTGATTTCCAACAACTTACGACGGCGCGATATGGTCTTGGCACTACATTTTCGGTTTGGCCGCCAGCGCAAAGCCGTCTTTTATTCATCTATGTGAGTTGGCGGCGGTCAAACGCAAGAAAACCGATCCGCAAAAGCTCGCCAGCCAGGCGGGCCGTTGCCTGCAACGGCTCAAAGCCCACAAGTATTTCACTTATCAGGTGGACGCGGCGGGCCGGTTGAAATGGGCGCGCAAGGAAGAACTCATCACGCAGGAAACCCGGCAGGATGGGTGGTTCCTGTTGCATACCAATGAACCGGCTGAATGTTGCCCCAGGGGACAGGTGTTGGCGCACTACAAAGGTCTGCTGGACGTCGCGCGCCTCGGCGGGAAATGGCGCGCCCGCGGCGAAACCGAAGAAGGTGCCGCGCATTTTACAGAAGTTGCAAACCATTCGGATGGCCACCTTGCGGCTGGGCCCGAACGCGGACCGCCCGCTGATGACCCAGATTCCCAAAAATTTGAATGACCAACTGCAAAAGTTAAACCTGGCGGCACTCTTCGCCGCTCCGCCGAAAACTTAGGTGTGTAGCCCGGCGAAATCGGGGAGACCCGGTTTTATTGGGCTTTTCGTTCGGCATTCGGGGAAGTTAGGCTAGGGATGAGAGACCAGCCTCCGGACCGATTTCAGCGTTTTCGGATAAGGGGCGCGGTTCTTCACCAATTGCTTGCTCCAAATCCGCGACGCTCTCCAGCCAGTTCTGCCAGCCCTCCAAAATAACGCAATCTAAAACTATAACTATTATTGGTATAAAAATCTTCCGCTTCAAAATCATCAATTTTGATGATTGAAATAAATTTATTTTAATCTAGTATTAGTGCATTAGCCTGAAAGTGTGCCCAAAGGCTTTATGACTTTGGGAAGATAACAAAAAAAGAGTGGTTTAGCATCTAACTTCAATAATATGAAAACTAAAATCGTACTGTCGCTAGCCTTAACGTTTTCCTGTGCAATTGTTGGCGGGCTTGACCAAGCTCATGCTGTTGGCGCTTCAACCCCCTTTACGGAAATAGAGGCGGAGAGCGGGGCATTGGCTGGCGGAGCCAGCATCGTGTCTTTGGTGCAGCCCTTGTCCAATCCCAACAACGGCACCGCCGTGCTGGAGGCTTCGGGCGCGGCCTATGTTCAACTTACCGGCACCGGCCAATCGGTATCGTGGGTGAATAACACTGGTCAAAACGTCACTTTCATCAACCTGCGCGCTGAAATTCCCGATGCGCCGAACGGTTATGGCACCACCAATACCCTGGACCTTTACGTCAATGGAACGTTTCGCCAGGCCATCTCCCTGAATTCGGCTCAAACCTATGTCTATGGAGCCAACCCCACCGATAAGAATCCCGCCGATGGCGGCGCTTTCATTCTTTGGGATGAGTTTCATTTTTTTGTCTCGGGCGCTGCCGTTGCGCCTGGCAGCACGATCATGCTGAAGCAGGACTCGTCGAACACGGCGGGGTTCTATCATATTGATCTGATTGACCTGGAAAATCCTCCGGCGGCATTAAGCCAGCCGGCCAATTCGCTTTCCATCACCAGTTACGGAGCGATCGCGAATAGTCCTTCCACAGATAATGCCACTGCCATCCAGAACTGCATCAACGCGGCGCAATCACAAGGCGAGAGTGTGTGGATTCCGCAGGGTATATTTTATTTTGGAAGCAATAATCACAGCGGCCTTTCCGCCACGGGTGTGACGATCGAGGGCGCGGGCATGTGGTACAGCAGACTCTATAACAATCCCACCACCCCGGGACAGGGCGGCGGTTTCTTCAATAATCTTGTTTCCTGCACCTTGCAGAATGTTGATCTGGATGGCAATGCCATTGACGCCAACAGTCCGGGCGCCATGGACGTCAGCGGCAGCGGTTGGACGGTCAATTCTGTTTGGGTCTCGCACTTGGGTGTGGGTTTCTGGGGCGCAGGCAACAACGGGACCATTGAAAATATGCGCATCAACAACACCTGGGGTGACGGCATCAATCTCAATAATTTTACCGGCTCTTCCACCTCGGCATCAAACGACACTATCGAAAACAACTTCGTTCGGTTTGTGGACAACGACGCTATTGCGATCAATGGCACTGCCGGCGGCCAGTACACGGCGATGAGCGGTATAACCGTTGAAAACAATACTATTGGCGAAGCCGCGGGCAGGCTCGTGAATTACGGCGGGAACAACGTTACGATCGAGAACAACTATTGCCATGATCTGGTTCAGAACGATGGCATCCAAGTCGGATATCACTTGCAAAGCGCTGGCTGTACCAACGCGCTCGTCGAAGGAAATTTAATTGTTCGTTGCGGCAATCCTCTTTATGGAGGTGTTCCCGGAATGCTGGTCGGCACGGAGAGCACAAATTACAATGGTAATAATGATACTGCATATAGCGACCAGAACATCACGGTCACCGGAAATACGATCCTTGATCCCTATTATGGCGGCTTCCAAATACAAATAGCTCAAAACGTGGTATTCCAGAACAATCTAATTGAATCTCCGGGGATGTGGGGGGTGGACATTATCAATTATGCATTCGGAAACGCGACCATTGACTTTAACATCGCATTGAATGTGCCATCCGGTTATTCGCAATATGAAGACGACGCAGGTAGCGCGTTTCACGTGACCTCGTTCAACAATTCGTGGCAAACCAGCCAGAGTATTGTTCCTCCCACAAACGGCGCGCTTTATCAACTCGTTTCCGCATCCAGCGGCATGGCCCTGGATAACGCTGGCTCCAAGACTGCGGGAACAGATGTTACGCAATGGACGGTGAATAACGGGAACCTCAACCAGGAATGGCTGGCGACCAGCGTCGGTAGTGGATATTACAATCTGACTTGCCAAACCAGCGATATGAATTTGGATAACGGCGACTCTACTACCGCTGGAACGGATGTGACCCAGTGGACGATCAACTCAGGCAACATAAATCAATATTGGAAGTTTACCGATGTC
The DNA here is from genome assembly GCA_963755515.1 of uncultured Verrucomicrobiae bacterium. Classification (GTDB taxonomy): domain Bacteria; phylum Verrucomicrobiota; class Verrucomicrobiia; order Limisphaerales; family UBA11358; genus UBA11358. The sequence goes on from CAVWKA010000006.1 coordinate 318,363, forward strand.
GGCGGCGGATATTACAATATCAATTGTGACAAAAGCGGAATGAACCTGGATAATGGCGGCTCTACCACCGCTGGAAGCGATGTTATCCAGTATACAGCTAACTCAGGTAACCTCAATCAATATTGGAATCTCCAAGTTCTTCCGCAAAGTGGTCATTATTATCATCTGATTTGCGCTAGAAGCGGCATGGCCTTGGATAATGCGGGTTCCACGACGGCTGGCACCGCAGTTACACAATGGACCGATAATGCGGGTAATAGCAATCAACTGTGGCAGGTGGTGAGTGTTGGCGGAGGATATTATAATCTGGTCTGTCAAACGAGCGGCATGGCCCTGGATAACGGCGGCTCTACCACGGCGGGAACGGACGTGACCCAATACACCGTTGGCTCAGGCAACATCAATCAGTATTGGGAGTTTGTTCCAGTGGGTGGCGGATACTATAATCTGGTTTGCGAAAAAAGCGGGATGAACCTGGACAACGGCGGCTCTACGACTGCCGGAACGGATGTGACCCAATACACCAACGGGCCGGGCAACATCAACCAATGGTGGAGATTTGAATTCGTTAAATAGTCATTGTTGTAGAGTAGCATGCTCATTTCAAAGTTGTGATGCGGACGGGCACTTTTCTGCCCGCCCTTTCTTACTTGCCCGGCACGACGCACAATAGGGCTTGGATGAGGCGGAAATTGTCGGAAATCCGCCGCATCTGGCCCTCGATTGGGACTAGACTAATCAACAAATAAGAGACATGTGAGGTTTCTCTTATTTAACGGACACCAAAGTTGAAAAAGGCCACAATTGTTTCGATCTCTACAAATTATGTGGTTACTGCCAGCGGTTACGGCAGCAATTGGAAATATATTGGCGCCGCACCCGTCTCCGCCTCCGGCAATACGACTCTCCAAGTGACCGTTGATCTTTCCGCACCTGAACCAGCTGCGAACGGCAAGCTCGGAGTTATCGTGGAACTCATCGATGCGGACGGCACGGATTATTCCTATGCGTGGTATGGACAAACATTGGGACATCATGTTTTGAAAGTGCCCGTGAATTCGCCCTACAAAATCAACAATCCCGGCACGATCAAAGGGCTGGATCTTGACACGTTGGAACACGAACACATTCAGCTTGATCCGGGCAGTTATAGCGGCCAATACACGGTTGCCTGGGATGATCTCCGCCTCACTGGAGCGCCATCAAAATAATCCATCGCCGTCGGTACAAAATGGATAATCTCCTGAAAGAACGAGACATTTATCGGACTGCTCTTAAAAGGCAAATTTAATCAGATCGTCCATGATGGGAATAAATGCTAATTGGCCATGAGAGCAAGCCATGATAAACGGCATCCGACAGCCGGCGGAAAAGGTGTTGCGCGCGATGTATTCGGCGGGGACGGGCCGCCCGCCATGCGCGCCGCTGGTGCTCTTCAAACTGAGCCTACTCCAAGTCTGACGCACCGGCTCCAACAATCCTGATTCGACCGTTTGCGTCTTGGCCCATACCCCATTACGACATTCGACAAATCGCGTAGAGGTTTTCAATAGCGTCAACAACGCAATCGCAAATAATCCGCAAGCTATGTAGTACTATGTAATGACTTTTAAGATGGCTTCCGTTCTGGAACGAACATGGAGTTTTTCATATATATGATGGAGATGCGTATTTACAGTCGCGACGCTAATGGAAAAGTGTTGAGCGATTTCCTTGTTCGAATAACCCTTGGAAAGTTGTTGAAGAATTTGTTTTTCGCGTTGCGAGATATTTTCATCCATAGGTGAACCTTGGGTAGTCTCTCGAAATGATTCAACGACACGAATGGCGATTTGGCTGCTCATCGGAGCGCCTCCCTTTTGAATTTCTTGAATTGCATTAAGAATATCCATTGGTTCGGCGCGTTTAAGCACATAACCGCTGGCGCCAGCTTTGAGAGCGCCGAAGATGCGATCACTATCTTCATAAACTGTCAGAACGAGTATTCGCGCAGACGGACGAATTTCTTTAAGACGACGGATACAATCCACGCCGGACATGTTAGGCAGTTGAAGATCCATGAGAATCACATCCGGCATTTGCCGTGGAATCATCTTGAGCGCGTCTTCCGCCGAATCGCAGACGCAGGAACAACTGAAGCCCGGCGTTTCATTCAGATATTCCACCAGTTTATCACGAAAACTGCGATTGTCTTCAATGATGGCAACGTTAATTTTCATAATTATTTTGAATCAGAGGCAGCCGGATTAGGCAGACCGTTCCCAGGCCAGGTTGGCTGTTATATTCGAAGCAGCCTCCAATTTTTTCAAGGCGATTATACATATTCGACAAACCGTTTCCCGTGTCATTCGATTGGGAAAATCCACAACCATTATCTTCAATACTAACATGGAGAGTGTGTTCTCTTAAGTAGATACGCAACAATACCTCCGTGGCTCCGGAATGTTTGGCAATGTTATTCATAGTCTCCCGGACAGCGAGATAGACATTGTGCCGAGATTCCGACGTTAAAGTCAGCAAAGGCAAAGACGGATCCACATCTAAACGATAACGGATTCCCGTCACGTGCCCAAATTCTTCAGCAACATGGCATAAGTATCTAACCAGATTTGGAACGGAATCATTCGATGGGTTAATTGCCCAAACAATCTCGTCAAGCGAGGAAACCATTTGTCGCGCCTTCTCGGACATTTCCTCCAAGCGAGATCGCGTGGCCTGTGGCAGCGAAAGATCGCGGCCTTTCACCGCACCCAAGAAACGGATTTCCGTCAGCGTGGCGCCCAATTCGTCGTGCAAATCCGAAGCGATCCGCGCGCGTTCCTTTTCAATTGCGCGCTGGTGTTCTGCTTTTTGACGAGTTTTGATTTCGGAAGCCAATTGCAACGTCTGTCGTCGGACTTGACGGTGTAGCTGTGTAATCCAGACAATTCCGGCAAGCATTGCCAACGCCATTATGGCAATGACTGTTACCGTATGACGAAACGTCCACCACGAAGGTTTCGCCAACACTCGAATGTCAGAAGGAGAATTTAGCAGAAGCTCAAAAGAATCAACGTCTTGGCCGGATGTCCAGTTACCTCCCTGCCCAGCATAAACTCCGGTGATATCCAGGATACTTCCGAGCGGAATATCCGAGATCGTCCCATGGCCTTTCGCTAATCGGGCAACGTAATTTCGGGTTCCTGCTTGTAGCTCCAATATCTGATCCGCATGGTCGCCACTCAAACCAACCAGAAGAGATTTGATGCAAACCAACGTAGAGTCCAATTGCCCACTCAAAAGAGCGTCACTTGACAAACGTCGCGCGGATGGCAAAGTCGATTTGCGGATCACACGTGCGATCGCCTCACGAAGCACTGGCGAGGGCTTGCTCAGATCAAGAAATCCCACCACATCCACCATGTCCCCCGCCTGCAAATTAACAGGACTTTTCAGATTGAATCGTAAGCCGTAGGCGCCGTCCATAAGGAAATACTCGCCATTCCGTTCATGTAAAACCTGCCCAGCAACCCTCACTCTCCGAAGAGCGTCAGCTTGGACATCAAAATGCAGCAAATCTGAAACGCTTTTTAATGGAATTTCAAATGGGTTTTGTGGCGGCGGCTCATCCACACTTATTGATGCACTAAAGAGTCGCAGATGCAATATCACGGGCAGCAACATCATCTGATTTGTGCCCCGCGGAGGACAGGCGACACCCCGGACCCGGATCAACGAGCCGTCCAGTTTCTCGAAGGTCTTCGACGTTATACCGTCCAATTCCATTTCAATTGTTCCATCTTGTGTTAATAGCGTCAGATCGTTTGTAGTTGCACCAGACGCAATTCCATCGATCTCGATATATTTGGTATCGAGACTGTCGTTGATCAATTCGGCTCTCGTCGGATGCAACGGCTCGGGCAAAATTCCCGGGTGCAAAAATGCTGCATGGCTCACTACAATATCCGGGGCAAAACCCAAGCCAGAATTGCCTTCAATTTCCCAATAGTCACCCACATCGGGCCCTTCAATGGATGGGCCGCCATACCAGTAACAGTAAATCGACCATGTTGAATCCTGGATAACAAAATCGCTTCCAAACCGCGCGGTAATTACGCCTTGTATTTTTACGGGATAGCCGCGCATGGCCTCCGTTCTACTGAGGCTTTTAACCTGTATTACTTTCGAGAGGACGGGAAGGACTTCCGAGTGGCTATTTGTATTCGATAAAGCGCCACGATAAAAACTGTTTTGCAAGACGACCCGACTCCCTTCGTGATTCCATTCGCCCAGCACTTCGACCGGTTCGCCAATGTGAGGAGAAGCCTGCAAGGAATCAATTGAAATGATTCCTGTTTCATCTTTGACACTGAAACATCCTCTGAGGGAATTTGAAATCACCGTTCCGGCAATATGAGCAAAGAATTCACCATTTGGCGGAAGATTCGTTTCAATCAGCGAGCGGATTGAGTCAAGTGGACAGTCCCAATGTTCGGAAGCCAGGTTAATAATTGTTATTTGGCTGGAATCTGGCACCAACAACGACGGCACTATTTGTCCATCGATGTTGCAGGCGTTTTGTGACACTCCTTTGGCCATTATGCGACAATGCAGCAGCAGATTCAAATAATCGCTGCGTGCGTTCATGATTTTCAAGTAGGCGCGTCCAGTATCTGCCGTAACTTCGATGGACGCAATGCCCTCAGATGTTTCATTGATGTGAGTGACTATTCCTTCGACTTCTGACCATTGACTTTCTTTATCTTGTAGAATCGGTTGACCAGGAACAACTTGACAGGGTACTGGGAAAGCGGATTTTCCAAGGTTGCTTATTTGAAGCGGCTGGTCGGCAATGTATAATTTACTGCCATCATCTGAGGTCAGCCAAAAACTATATTCTCCGGACCGGGGAGCCATAAAATAGCCTGAATATACTATTCCAACATGGATATCCCGTGTTCGAACTTGAAGGTCGAAGTTGGTTATGAAACCTCGCCTCACAGCCGGCAATTGTGAAAAATCAGGCAGCCGATCCCAATCACCTTCATAGCAGGAATAATCCAAACCATGCACCGGAGAACCGGCTTTATCAGTTGGATTCATTTTTCTATAAAGCATGGCGGTTGGAATTTCTTGGCGTGGCATATTTGGCCCCTTGCAATCCACTTCCATTGCATAAGCACCTAGGAAATTAAACCATTCGGCAGAGATTGGATGCATTCCAGCGGTGAGGTACAGTGTCGCAGATTTTAACGTGCTGGCATGAATGCCATCATTGTCAATCAACAGCCATGACGGGACTATTTCATTTCGCTCGATCTTGCAAGTCCCTTCGACCAGCACTTCCTGTCGGGGATAAATATCCGGCTGCTTGCTCAAATCCAACCTCACCGCCACGCCGCCTGACTTATCTTGCAAGACAAAGCAGTCCCGCGCCGGGTTAATCCATAAAACCGTGCCTTCCAGACGAATTGAGAAATTCGATGTTTCCATGGAATTTACTCGAGACACTTGCGAGGCATTAGTCAGTGTGGCTGGGGTCAAATTTGGCTGGGCAATTATATTGTTGTTGCCAAAAGTCGAAACCAAGCAGATCGTCAACAGTAACACTCGCATCCGTCTTGGAATAATGGCAACGCGTGCGATCTTAATCAGCGTTCGATTCAGGCTCATAGTGACATTTTAGAGTAAAAACCCGTTAAAATAAAGCAAAACTTGGGGCCTGTGGCAGAATTTGCGGGTCACAATGACACACGCGCAATCCATGCGAACATCCCCGGTATGGGAAAACGCGGCGCAAGGCCGCGCTTGCGCACCCGATTATGAGTCTTTCGGTTTGGGCCATGGTCGCAGCCACGAACTTTTATCCCGGATCTGCGGCCATCACAATTTTTAAATTGCGAATGCCTTAGCTGACACTGGACTTCACAGCCACAGTATCAACCATGTCGGCCTGTTCCGGCGGCAACGCCGCCGCCGCCAGCGTCAACTCACCAATCGCCATCATGTTCGCCGACGAATTGCCCACCTGTATCTTCGCCGTCCCCGCCTCGCACACAAACCGCCTTGTCCCCTCATCCCAATACCAGAACGGCTGCTGGCTGAACGGCAACTCAAACGTCACCGTCTTGCTCTCCCCAGGTTGCAATTCCACTCGTTGGAATCCAGCCAGGTGCTTAATCGGCCGCGGCATCGATGACGTCGGCGCAGTAATGTACAACTGCACCACTTCCGCCCCGGCCCTCTTGCCCGCGTTGCTCACCACCACCGATACATTCGTCTTGTTTCCGGGCCCCAGCGCGGTCTGGTCTATCTTGAATTGGTCCATGCTGAACGTCGTATAGCTCAACCCATGGCCGAACGGATACAGCGGGTCTCCTGTGAAATACATATAGGTGCGGCCCTTATGAATGTCGTAATCATGCTTGGGCGGGAGTTGATCCACCGAGCGATACCAGGTGCAGGGCAGTTTCCCGCCAGGATTATAATCTCCAAACAATACTTCGGCGATGGCCGTCCCCTGGGATTGTCCCGCGCAAATTGCGGCCAGAATCGCCGGAACATGCTCCTGCTCCCATTCCACCGATACGCTATTATTACTCGAAAGCACCAAAACCATCTTCTGGTTCACGGCGTAGACAGCTTGAATCAAATCCGATTGCGCTCCGGGCAACCCGATCGTCTCGCGGTCAACCCCCTCTTCATCCGTGTCCTGCGTGGCGCCGCAAACCATGACGACAACGTCCGCGTCTTGTGCCGCAGTCACGGCGTCCTGGAACATCTTGTCATCCTTATCGCCATTGGCGGTGCATCCGGGGGAGAAGACCACTTGTGGCGCGCCCGGATGGGCAGGAGTCGGGGTGACCGGATTGAGCTGGAACCGTTCAACGTTGAGCAAATCTCCTGAACCGCCACGGAATCTCATAAAGATGGAATGCTCGCCGCCGGTGTCCGACAAAGAAGCCGTCACATTGGTCCATCTCTGCCAGTCACCCGTGTGAGGCACTGTGAGGGTGCAGGCCAGTGGCCCCTCAAGTTGATCCAGATGCACGTCAATGGTACCGCCATCGCCGCGGCTGGAGACTCGCGCCTCAACTTCCGTTTTTCCGGTGAAATCCATGTCGGGGAATTGCGCCCAGGAATCGTTTTCAATGAAGCCGAGGTTCGACTCGCCTTCCGAGGAAGCCTCCACGCGGATGCCGTTGCTGCTGGCGACCTTTTGCGCGGCGGAAACATAAGGGGTGAAGACCTGTACACCAAGGTGTGCCGCGATGCCCTCGTAGGGCGAAACATGCAGCAGGGGACCACCGGAATAACCGCCGAGCTGGCACTGGTTTCCCAGCGGGCCGATGATGGCGATCTTCTTGATGGAGCTTTTGTCCAACGGCAGGAATTGAGAATCGTTCTTCAACAGCACCAGCGATTGGCGCGCCGCTTCCAAGGCCAGGGCGCGGTGCCCGGCGGAATCCACCACGGTAAACGGAATCTTGGTATAGGCGACTTTGTCCGGTTCGTCGAAAAGGCCTAACAGGAAACGTACCGTGAGTATGCGTGCGAGCGACAGCGTGACTTCTTCTTCGCTGATCAACTCTTGGTTCACCGCCGCCTTCAAGAAATGCTGCACTGTGTCCCCGCAATTCAGATCGCATCCGGCTTGGATCGCCACCGCCGAAGCGATGGGCCGCGTCGCCGCAAAATGATGCGGGTCATAGATGTTGTCCACCGCATCGCAATCCGACGTCACATAACCGCGGAATCCCCAACGATTACGGATCAGGTCGGTCATCAAAAACCGGCTCGCGCAACACGGAACGCCGTTCAACGCATTATACGCTCCCATCAAAGTGAACACATCTCCGTAGACGACGGTGGCGCGGTAGGAACGCGTGTAATATTCCCAAAAACTGCGCGAATCCGGATCCGCCGAGATGGACGTGCGGTCATTGTCCGTGTTGTTGCAAATGAAGTGTTTCGAACACGCCGTTGTTTTGAGATAATCCGAATCATTTCCCTGCATTCCCCGGACGATTTGCACCGCAAGCGTCGCCGCCAGGCATGGATCTTCGCCCGGCGCTTCACAACAGCGTCCCCATCGTGGATCGCGATGCAGGTTCAAGGTGATGGGAGAGTAATAGCTTAACCCATTTTTGTCCCGGTTGTCATAAGCGCGGGCTTCATCAGACACCGCCGTGTAGATGCGTAGCAAAAATTCGGGGTTCCAGGAAGCCGCCATCGCCAGTGGAACCGGGAAAGAAGTCACAGGGCCGCCCCGCAACAATCCGTGCAGCGATTCCTGCCAATAATTATATCCGGGCAGATTAAGCCGTTCAATCGGCTCCGATTGCGAACCAAGCTGCGAAATTTTTTCATCCAAACTCATCTGGCTCACCATTGCCGCCGCGCGTTTGCAGGCGCGCTTATATGCCTTGTCTGATATGCCCGCCGGCCTTCCGGGCGGGCGTATTTTGGCCACTGCCCTCCCGCCGGATGACTCGTCGGCGGATGCAACCGTGGGACCCAATCCCACGGCCATCAAGCCGGCGGCAGTGGTCAGGGTTGAAAGAAATTCTCTCCGGCTCACTTCGTTTTTTTGCGGCTTCATATGGTATTATAATACAAATAACAATGTGACTATCCGAGCACAACTGATTTCACATCCCCGTTTTCGGGGATGACATTAATGTTTTATTTTGTTTTTATTTAACAGTATCATAATTGCACTGTTTATTGTTGCAACTGATAGAAGCCTTGATTGTTTGTCGCTGCTGCCATTAAAATCCACTGTCCGCTGAGGTAGGTTGGCTCGTTGGAAATCGCCGTCCATATTTCCGGCGGTGTCAAATCTGGAGTATAGTAGACGGTTGGTTGGGATAACAGATCCCGGTTCCCGTTGTCCGGCCATTGCAACGTCAGTCCTTGTGACGAACCCAGTTCCGGCGTTATCGACAGCAGAGGAATCGCAGGTGTTGCACCCGCAGGCTGCGCCGCGCTCCCGAACACTTCAAATTCCCACAACGAATACCCATAATATACCCCGTTCACCGGGTTGCGTTGCATCCCATACAGCCGCACATATCTCCCCGAACCCGACAACCCTGTGATGTTTTCCGTTTCTCCCATACCGTTGGTCTCGCCGTAGATTGTGGTCCAAGTCGTAGCATTTGTGGATACTTGAATCTGGTATGCCTTGGCGGAGGCCGCCTCCCAAACCAACGTAACCGCACTGATATTGTACACGGCCCCCAAATCTACGTAGATCCACTGTGGATCACTATATGCGCTCGACCACCGCGTATTTAAGTTGCCGTCCACGGCGTTTGCAGCCGGATAAGGGCCGTCTACCGAAGAGGCGGTAACCGGCTGATCCAGCGCCAAATCCGACGGAATACCATTCGTACTGTCAAATTGGAATTGAAATGATTCTAAATTAAATAGGTCTCCACTACCTCCGCTGAATACAAAATAGACGTTATGATAACCAGCGGCGGCATTATTCAGAGTGCAGCTTGCGGTGCTCCAACTCTGCCAACCGCCCGTCGCCGGAACCGTGCATGTCCCCACCAGCGTTCCGTTGGTGGCGTCCAGTAGGATTTGGATGGTTCCCCCCGAACCACCGCTGGCCACACGGGCATTGAAGGCAGCGGCACCCGTCAAATTGTATTGATTGTAAGCCGTGAACGCTCCGCTGGTGATGTTCGTCAGGTCCAACCCTCCTTCCGTACAATTTTCCGTTAGAATGCCCTGGCCATTGTTGTAACTGGCTGCTTCAATTCCACCGAAGCTTCCAAGGAGGGCGAACCATTCCAGACTGAACAAGTCGCCGCTGCCCCCCGTGAATACCAAATACACGTTATGATAGCCACTGGCGTCGCCAATGACGCAACTTGCCGTATCCCACGTCTGCGCGCCATAGGTATCGGCTACCGCGCATTCGCCAATCAATGTCCCGCTCGGGCTGTCCATGTGAATCTCAATATTGCCACCAACCGCGACGGTGGCGACACGGGCGGCAAAGGTGTTGATACTGTTGAGATCCAAATTGCTGTAGACAGCATAATCGCCGTTGTTGAGGCTGCAGAGGTCTTCTCCGCCTTCGATGCAGGTCTCGCGGTAGGCGCGGGAAGATGAAAGATCATTATAACTGGCCGCTTCAATTGGTGGGCGTACGGGATTATTGGTTGTAGCGACGGAAAAAGCGGGCGAACCATTGAAAATCATCGGCTGTCCTGGCAACAAACTGGAAACTACGTTATTATTGACCATGGCATTTCCATTAGCAAAGGAGGCCACTTGCACACCATACAGGTAGGGAACACTGATCACATTGTTCTCAACGTAAACGTTATTACAGGTCTGGATCTGAATGCCACCATAGTATGGATCGCAGACAATGTTTCCGACAGCCGTGACATTGGCATCAACGTAATCTTCATTCGTCCCGTTATTGACAAAGTTTGTGTACTGCGTGCCGATCAGCAGTCCCGGGCTCTGATATGTGGAATCGCCGCAACGAACAATCAAGTTGTTTTCCACCAGCACGTTGGTGACTGTCCCGGTTTGCTGGAAGTATCCGACTTGGATACCATCGTTCTGGACCAAATCGTGGCAATAGTTGTTCGAGATGACAATGTTGTTTCCGCCATAAACCACCAGCCTTCCTGCGGCTTCGTCAATGGTATTGTGGGTAATGTTGAGACCGCTCATCGGCGTATGACCAGTGCTATCGGTGCCGTTGACCGCGATGCCGTCGTTGTCCACAAAACGAATAAAGTTATTTGAAATGGTGATGTTTGATCCCGTCCTGGAAACGCCGGTAAAGTTGTTGACATTAATGCCGTCACCCCAGGTGTTGTTGACTCGCATGTTCTCTATCGTTCCATTGTTGCCCGCACCCCAGAAACCCACGCCCAAATGCGAAACCCAAACCGAGTTGACGACCCAGTTGGACCCGCTGACATCCATGGCCCCGGGACTGTTGGCGTCAATGGCATTGCCGTCTAGGTCAAGGTTCTGCAATGTGCAGGAAACAAGATTATTGAAGAAGGGACCGCCCTGTCCTGGGGTAACGGGATTGTTATAGAGTCTGCTGTACCACATGCCGGCGCCTTCGATCGTCGCGCCTATGGCGGAAAGCCCGCTGTGATTGGATCCCCCAAAATAGAATGTGCCCTGCGGAATCCACGCAATTTGTCCTGAGGATTGGGCGGCATTGATGCAATTCTGGATGGCGGTGGTATTGTCCAAAGACGGGTTGTTAGACACCGCTCCATAACTGGTGATGGAAAGCGAATTGCCCGGCTGGCTTAATGCCGCCGAAGGATTTTCCAGATCAATCAGGTCTATGTTATAGAACGAGGCCGTATTCGTCGTGTCTTTCTGAAGGGTGATGGTGCTGCCGGGCGCAATGGCGGAACCCGTGACAAAACAATGGAACTCATCCCAAAGGATGAAGGCACCCCCATCGGCGGGATTCTTATCGGTGGGGTTGGCTCCATAGACATAGGTTTGAGCCGAATTCAGGGTGATGGCCTGGCGAAACGTTCCATTGACGTAAAGGTCCAGGGTATTGGTGGTGCCATAACCCGTCGGCGCATCAGGAATCTCGGCACGCAGGTTAAGAGCCGTGACATTCTGGCCACTCTTATTGACCCACGACACCGATTGGCCGGTACCGGTCAGTGTGACATAGGCCGCACCCGAAGCCTCCAGAACAGCGGTGCTATTGTTTGTATTAGATAAGGGCAGCACCAAAGACACAATGCTGGCCCCGCCAGCCAAGGTCCCGCCCTCCGCCTCGTATTCAGTAAAGGGTGTCGATGCACCAACCGGCGCTGTGAATAAGACATTAACTGTAGCCACCTGGCTGGTTACCGCACCGTAAGCGTTAGTCACGACCAACTGATAGTCACTCATATCCGATAAATTCGCCAGAGTAAAACTGAGAACATTTGTCATGGTGCCAGAAATGCTGCTTGTATTAGTGATATCAACAAAAAGGGCGTTGTCGTCCACCTGCCATTGGTAACTAAGCGGTGCTTGACCGATAGCAGATGCGGTCAGTTGAAAAGAATCGCCAAAAGTCGTTGTTGTCGAAGTCGGCTGGATAAGTATGTTTGGTGATAAGGTTACCGTAACCGTGATTACCTGGCTGGTGATTGAACCGTACTCATTGGCTACAATGAGCCGATAATCAGCAGCATCTGAAGCGGTCATTCCACTAAAGCTCAGGATATTTGTCAGCGAGCCGGAGATATCGCCTTCATCAATGCTATTAACATACACTCCATTGGTTCCCTTCTGCCATTGAAATGAAAAGGGCGGCGCTCCATAAACTGTGGCCACTAGCTGCGTCGAAGTACCAACGAAAGCGTTGACTATAGTCGGACTAACACTGGCTTCAGGAGACACATCGACCAACTGCAAACCGTTGAAATCGCCTTCATTCTGGGGATTGAAACTGCCAGTGGCCGCGGTGTTGGCGGTGTAGCTGAAGGTAATGATTCCAGATTCGGGCATGATGAGATTGGTAAACTCTACGTAGTCATCACCTTGAGTAAACGTCGTTGTTATCGAGTTTACGGTGCTTTGCGTGCCGTAAGTTGTGCCCCCGATAGATACCATAAAAGTCGTGCCGCGATTTCCGTTGCCGCTGTCATCACTATTCTTGCCAAAAAGGTAAAGGTCGTAGGTGCCAGCAGGCACGTTATTGATATTTTCCGTAATAATGGACCCGTTATTTTCATAAACAAAAGGCGCCTCCAGTGCAGCTACGGTCCCTGGGGATCCTTGACCTGGATTATAATCAATTATACTCGAATCTGTTAAGGTTATGGAGCTGGCCGTTCCTCCATCGGATGCCAACGTTCCCGACTTAGTCCCCTGGTAAACAATAGGGTTCCAATAAATGCCGGAATCGGGAGCCGCACCCGCGCCGGAATAATTCTGACCCCCGATTCCTCCGGGAACGTCAAAATTAACGACTTGGCCTTGAATAACCTTACTAAATAATATCAAGCCAACGGTAACAAAACAAACCGGGGTTTGGAGCATAAATGATTTTCATTATCGAGCACATGGGCATCCACTTCAATCATCAAAATTGTTGAAATTTGGTCGAAAGATGCCAGCCTTGCCCGTCGTTCAACTCCAGTTCAAAATCATTAATTCTGATGAATGAGTTTCGGTTTTGTGCCAGTAAAATAATTATGTCTTTTTGTTCCTAATTCATGGATGTTGCGATTCAAGGGAGGTGGTGTTTCGCCCGTTTCTAACGGAATAATAACGGTGGAGGTTTGCTTCTTGCAAACCTCCATCGCTTCTTCTGTCGAAAGTACGCCGGTTGACTCTGGTTGGCAATTGCCGGATGCTACAAGGGTGTCCGACGAAGGAGCGGAAATATCACTTCCAAAATTTCAGTTCGAGAGGGTGCTGGTGGTCATGGTAGACGTTAACAGGATTTTGGCCGGTGTAAACTGCGTGCCTCAAGTGTCCATGCCATACCAAACATGGATTGACTCATGGTATATCAGTCGGCGGTTCTTTGCCCGCCAAGGCGCGATAAACGGCGGCGGCGACCAAGCGCGCTCCCGCGACGTCAGGATGAACGGTGTCGAGAAATAATTCGGGTTTTCCGCTCATGGCCTTGTAAAAATCAATCACCGTGGCGCCGGTGCCCTGGGCGACCTGCCGGACTCTGGGCGCGACTTCTTCACGAATTGTCGTGTCATTGATTCCCCATCGCCCGGGATAAGCCGGCAAGGGCGTGCAAACATAGATTTTTTTTTTCGGGTTAACTGCTCTGAAGGCGGCAATCATTTTCTCGTAGTCACCGATGTAATCATTTTTGTATTGCCAATTATTGCGGGCATCTTTGAATTGATCATTTGGATGTTTACTGTCATTACCACCAAGGCTGATGATGACAATGTCCGGGTTGAAAGCCAGAGCCTCTTTGAAGATGGGTTCGTTTTGGTATGGGAGATCACCTTTCACTAACATCGTTGCGCCGTTGAGGCCAAAATTATGGACGTGCCAACCCGCGCCGAGCCAACGACCTAAAACCGCCGGCCAATTATTGCGTTCCCGGTCATCCAGGAAGGCGCCATAAACAATGCTGTCGCCGACGCAAGCCACGCGAATCGGTTGCCGGAGGCGGTCAATTTGTTTTTGTAATTCGGCCGCGGCCTCGATGGTCGGTTCAATGGAATCCGATTTGACAGTTTCCCCCCGCGTATAGCCGACATAAGGCAGCCAGCCGTCCGAGAGCGTCTCGCGATGTTTTACCACCAGCGGGAACAGAGGGTCAGCCTGGATTTTTTTCAGCTCGGCATCGAGGCTGTTCGTGTCCATCGGGACGCCCAGAGTATTGAGGATGGTCCGCGCCATCAACAACTGGCCGTCGGTATTGGGATGAATGCCATCACTGCTGAAGCTAAAGTTCGGATCAGTCTTGCGCCTCCGTTTCAGATAGTCGTCAATCGGCGTATGAATATCAACCACCAGGACCTCAGGATCGTTCAGCGTCAGTTCCCATTGCGTGTAGTTGGACATCACCTCGTCGTAACCCACATAGGGCGCGAAGTAGGCAAAATCCGGGGCGCTGGCCGGGCGCGCGGATTTCACCGGCAACGGATCAAACGGCGACGGCGTCAACAAAATCAATTTCGCGTTCGCTCCTTTGACCTCGGCGATCAATTTATGGATGCCATTTTGAAAGGCCGTGGTTCGTTCCGGGCTTTGCGGGTGATAAATGCCGTCATTCAGCCCATAATCAGCGGCGATGACAATTTGCGGTTTGATCAAAGCCAGTGCGTTTGGCAACCGGTTTAGCAAATTGGGACGTGGAAATGGATGTTGTTTCTCCGTCAGGCCGGAAACGGTTTCGCTCGCCAGCCCGATGCTGATGATGTCGAATCTTTGCGAGGGATACAAATGGTCGAGGTAATACTCGATGAAATTGACGTATTCACCTTCCTGGGTGATGCTCGCGCCCACCACTAAAACACGTTTGTCAACTAACGAAAACGGCGCGTTTGTCGCCAAAACATCGTCGGCAAAAACAGATTGATTCGAGACCCAGAAACTTAAGAACAAGCAGAGCAACACGCTGCCTTGGAATGAGTTGTGAATAATGGCTTTCATTTGAAGACAAGATGCTAAAATCGTTGTATCAAAAAAAACAAGATATTAGTCGGTTGGTTTGCCCCCCGCGGAATTTGAGTTGGCCACTCTGGCGCTGAAACTTGTCGCGCCATTGAGATTGATGCCATTGTAGTAGGTATAGTCGCCATTGTTGAGCCAGCCCACGTCCGTACCACTGATGCGCAGAGGCACTCCTTTGCACAGCACGATAAAATTAATGCCGCTGTGGCTCGAAAGAAAGTTGCTGATGGGATTTTCGATTTGCGACGTGTAGTTGGCCAACGAGACATTTTCATTGATCTGATTCAAAGCCGAATCGGGACAACTGACCGCAACGACATTGATCACTCCCCGCCTCATCTCGTAATAATTGGCGATGTAGGAGGAAGTCGGGCTGTTGGAATTATAGACCAGCAATACCTCGCCGGGGCTGCGAACGGCAGAAGCAGCCGATGCAGGGCGGAATGACATCAAAAATAGGACGTAGGACAAACAAAGAGAAATCCGATGGCTAGGTTTCCACATAAACAAGGAATATTTAATCTAAATGATTGTCATCGCTCATTAAAATGTCGAGCGAAAACGTTTTCCCAGTTCGTAGGTCCTTACTGCCAGCGATTATATTTGACAATATTTGACAACGTCTTGCTACGATCCCGTTTTTGCCAGCCTGGCTGCGGCAATAAAGTTGTCCGTCGTCCCTGAACGAGATCTTTTGCAATAGGCAATGCCGACGCCGAGTGGCGGTGGCGCGGGTTGCAACCAGCGGACTTTCAATCGCGGACTTCCGAGACCATTGAGCGGTTGTGCGATCACAGCGACACCTCTGCCCGATTCGATTGCCGCAATCAGGCTGGTGATGCTGTCGTGCTCCTCAACGATTTGCGGCGAGCAGTTTAGTGGCGCAAACATTCCTGCTATCCATGCGTGATGTTCCGGATAGTCCGCAAGCGTGAAGGTAACAAGACGTTCCTTGGCAACTTGTTCCAGGCCGACTCGACGCGCTCGCGCCAGCGGATGCTTCTGATGCATTGCTGCGCAAACCGGAAGACGCAGCAATTCCTCGAAGACTAATCCTGTCAAAACTTTTCGAGGCACCTGGACCAGCATGGCCACATGCAGCTTTCCATCTCTTAATCCACGCAACATTCCCTGCGTGGACAAATCGTGAAGCTGCACACGCACACCGGGGTTCGACTCCCGAAAGTATCCCAGCGCGCGGGGCAGGAGTTCGACTGTCAATGATGGCGCATAACCAACATGGATTTCACCGCGTTTTCCTCGGGCGACGTCCTTCACTAATTCGACAGCATCCTCCGCGTGTTGCAAGATATTGCGAGCTTCGTTCAAGAAAGCGCGACCGGCTTCAGTAAGCTGCACGGCGTTTGCCTCACGGTTAAAAAGTGCGATGCCAAGCTCATCCTCCAAATTCCGGATTTGCCGGCTTAACGGCGGCTGCGATATGTGAAGCCGCGCCGCCGCGCGTGTCACGTTCTCCTCTTCGGCGACAGCCACAAAATATCGCAGATGACGGAGTTCCATTTGCGCCAGTATACCCAATCGGTATGGTCAGCCAAGCAAAAAAGTATTTTCGCCGCATCGGCCTTGCAGATAGTGTGAAAGCGATGCACGATGTCAACGGCACCTCGAATGATAAACGAAAGGACAAAAACTATGGAAACCAAAAGATATTCGGAGCGGCTTACGCCAGAAAATGCCGCACTACTTCTCATTGACCATCAAGTTGGACTGTTCACCGGAGTCAGAGACATCCCGGTGGCGGAATTGAAACATAACGTCGTTGGATTGGCAAAAGCCGTCACGGTTTTGGGCGTGCCGATTATTGTGACCGCTACTTCGCCTGAGATGTGGGGTCCGGTCATCCCGGAGTTGATGGAAGCGTTGCCTGGAATTTCGATCATTAATCGAACAACGGTCAACGCGTTCGACGAACCCCGGTTTGCCAAAGCCGTGGAGGCAACTGGGCGCAAGAAGCTCATTATCGCCGGCGTTTCAACTGAAGTCTGTCTGGCGTTGCCCGCCATTCATGCGGCTGGCGTTGGCTACGATGCCTATGGTGTGATTGATGCGTCCGGCACTTTCAATGAAACCAAACGCATCACGGGCTTGATGCGCATGGTTCAAGCTGGCGTAATCGTCGTTGATTATTCCACTGTCGCCGTGGAAATGCTCAAAGACAACGCGAGTCCAAAGGCCGGGCCTCTGTATGGGGCACTTGATATGCCATTTGCCGTTTTGGTCGGACAATTAGCGGTGGCATCCGCCAAGCATTGAACCGCCCTGGGCCTTCAATACTTACGAGGACGCCGAAGTTTATATCAACGGCGTCCATGCGTGACTGCGCCGGGCTTTTCGAAATCTTAGGCCATCTTTCCCATTACCCCTGAAAGCGCGGCAGTTCTTCATCCTGGCGGATACACACCAGAACAAGTTTAGTCGAAATGGACCCATTGTGTAATTGCCTCCTTCACAAATGAGTAACGGTGGGGACATCTATTAACCGGACGACGGTGAAAAATCAACAATTCTGATGATTGTAATTTGGTGAATCTGATGTCAAAGTGACCTCAAGATCAGCCAAGAATTGTCTCGGTTGGTTGAGCCATTCAACGATTGAGAAACAGAAGATATTAGAAACTATTATGAACATAAAACTATTGACCTCAAGTCTGGCTGGTGCTGGCGCAATGCTGTGCGGTGTGGCACAGGCCCAATTTGTGCTTAATTATGATGTGCCGGGTGCTGGTGGGTGGGGTGTCAATTATGTGGGGTTGGGAGCTGCCCCTGACCTTGCTGGTGATACCTATTGGAATCCCACGGGCGGCACTCCTGCAAATTACAGCTATTCTGGTGGCACTACTGGTGGCGGATTTGGTGATTTGTTGTCTGATGGAGCTACCTATACGACGATTACGTTAACACTGAATGCGGGTGGTTCTTACAATAGTGGGGGACAAGGTGCGCAGGGTACTGTTGGTGGTTTGTCGGCTCCGTTTGTTTTTAATTCAAGTGGCACACTCAACAATGTAGCGGCTGGCACTTACGACTTGTATCTTTATGGCTACAATTATCCTGACGGTGACCGCGGAACAACTTTTACCGTCTCCGCTGGCGGGACATCTTATGGAAGTCAAAGCACTTTGGGTGCAAATTGGAATCAGTCAGATAACACTACTGTGATAACCTCCTTTGTGCAGGGTGGTGCTTTCAATAATGTGGTGTCTGGTGGGACACCTGGTCCCGATGCTGTGGCGGGCTCTGATTACGTGGAATATACAGATATAACGTTGGCAACCGCAGGGACAATCTCGTTCACATTTGCCGGCAATCCGTTTGACCGTGCCAGCGGTTTTTCCGATCAGGACTATTCGGGGAATAATGGGGAAGGCGATTTCAACGGCCTCCAGCTTGTGCAGATTGTCCCCGAACCTTCAACCATGGCATTGGCGGGGCTTGGAATTTGCGGTTTAATAGTGGCAATGAAACGCCGTCGTCTCTCAGCCTGATTTTGTCCGGTGTACGTAGTTTTTTCTATGGGGTCCGAGAAGGGCGAAGTGATGGGGCTTCGCCCTTCTCCTTTAGGACACAACTTCGCCGTGGCAGCAGACACGTTGGAGGTTTGCGTCTGTTACGGCTATAATAAGCAAGCGACTCATCTATGAAAACGCTTTAAATGAACATAACGGCATTTTGTCGTGAACTATCGGTACAAGGATGCGATAGGCACCAAACGGGCTTAAAATCGTCAATTTAGATGATAGAATTGTTCTCAGCCTTACGTTAAAATTTAGCAAATGCAACAATGGCATGAAAAATAAAACTCCACTAAATAATGTTTCTCGGGTTCTGTCTTCTGCGGCAGCCGGGTTGGCTGTTGTCCTCGGCATGAGCTTAAGCTTATTGAGCAACGAGGCGCACGCTCAATCCACGAATTGGTTCATCAATTTCGATGTGCCGGGTGACGGCTACGCGGGTGCCACTAATTATGTCGGCCCCGGCGCTTATACCAATACGGTGACTTATTTGACCGTCACCAACGCCGTGATCATCACCAATTCCAATGGTTCACTTTCAACCAATTATGTGGATGCAACCAATGTCGTGAATAATGGTTATTATTGGAATCCCATTGCGGATAATGCCACGAGCACAAACAACCTGATCGTTTTTGGCGACGGAACGACTGCTTCCAGCCCTATTGTGTTTACAAACACCGATACCTACGGAGCGCCTGGCTATTCCCCTGTTGGCCTTCCTGTTGCCCAGCCCACTCCTCCTTATCCAAATTTCAGTAACTTTTGGGCATTGCTTCTCCCTTATCAACACGATGGAGGCAACACCGGAGGCGCTGCAAGCGAAACGGAAACGAACACTCTGGCTAATGTTCCTCCAGGAACCTTTAATTTGTATCTTTATGGCATCAATGCCACTCCGGCAACAGCCACCGCATACGCGGATTCACAGGATGATCGGGGAACGATTTTTAAAGTGTGGAGCGATTTAACTGCCACAAAAACATTGTCTGATGTAAACGCCACAAACAACGGCTATTTTGTCCGGGGGAACAACTATGTCCTCGTTAAGAATGTGGTGACGAGCAATGGCGTTATCAATTTCTCATACCAAGCCAATACCACCGTTTATGCGAAATATAATGGTGCAACCAAGCTGGGGGCAAACGGCGAAGGCGATTTTGACGGCCTGCAACTGGTGTTTGAATCGACCAACACAACGCCGATTCCGTCCAGCGTGACCCTGACCAATTTGTTTCCAAACGGCAATTATCAATATCAATCCTCGCCAACATTATCTTTCAACGCTATCTCGACAAACGGCATTGATACTAATCAAATTTCGATTTCTTTGAGCGCCACCATATTGGGTGGGGGAAGCCTGCAGAATATAGGGCAGGTCATTACCACCAATTTAACGTATGCCACCGGAGGAATAATGGTTTCGGGTGACCTCACCGATTTCACTAATTTGCTGATCAGCACTCCGCTCATAACGAACGCCCTTTATTCGGTGACGATTAGCGTGGGCGATTTGAGCGGCGACTCCCAGAGCGCCACATATTCATTCGATACGATTGATACGTCCTACGACTATGTTTTTGAAGCGGAAGATTGGAATTATGCCACCAGCCCGACTGCGGCGGGACTTTTCTTTGATAATCCACAAACTAATAAATACGCGGGAAAACTCGCGATAGAGGGTACCGACGTTTACAATACGATTGGCGGGCCTGCGGCCTACCGCCCGAGCACCCTTAGCGGCGTCACGAGCGGTTTGGCCACCGAACTTTGCGGCGATTTGCTGACGGCGGCCTATCTTCCTACCAACAGCCTTGGCGTCGCCTATTATACAAATTATGACGTGCCGGCCGCGGATAACGTCTCCAACAACTGGGCAAATTATACCAGGACTTTCCCTGCTGGCGCTTACAACGGTCCCTATGTTGTCTATATGCGCGCCGCTTCCGTCGGCGGCCAGACCAATGCCGCCAGTTTGTCAGTGATCAATGGAACGGCCACCACTTCCACCCAAAACCCAACTCTTTTGGGATATTTTTCACCGGCCGACACCGGCGGGCAACAGACATATGAATGGGTCCCGTTATTGGACACGAATGGCAATTTTGCCGTATTTGTTGGGGACGGTGTTAAAACGATCCGGGTGATGAGCTTGAACATGAGTTATAATGGAGCAGATGCAAATTACAGCGCGAATTGCTATCTGTTGATTCCGGTCAACACAAACTATGTTGTGTTCACTAATATTTATCCCGATGGCGCGACTCAATTTCAGGCAACCAACGCGATTTCGTTCACCATCTACTCCTCGGACTCGGTTAATCCCACCGATGTTTTCGTCTCGATAGACGGCACCAATTTACTCGGGGAGACTTTTGCAACCAATCTGACCGGATCATCGCTGCCGATTACCGGCCCGGTTACCAACCAGACTGTGAGCATTCCTGTAAATGGCAACGCGACTTATAGCGTGTCAATTCAGGCAACGGACGCCAGCGGCGTAACGACGACCACCAATTTTATTTTTGACACCGTTGCGCCATCTTACATCTTTGAAGCGGAAGACTTTAATTATGAAGGCGGACAGTGGTACGATCCATGGTTGACCGGGGCCATTGATTACTTTTACGGCGCGCCAGCCGACCTTAACATAGACGACTTTGATCTAATCATTGCCAATGGCGGCACTGAAAGCCCCGACGCCTATGGGAGGGCCGGAGGCATTGATACTGCACTTACCGGCGACGTGCCGCGGTTGAATTATCTTATTGGCGAAGGCGGTTATCCTGCCCTCGATTACGACTGCGTGAATGCCACGAATGGCAATTGGGCAGATTATACCCGCGCCGTCCAACCGGCCGGCACTTACAATATTTACATGCGGGCTTCCTCGCCCTCGGGAAGCGCGAATAGCCTCGCATTATCCATTATGCCCGGCGAGGTGGATGACACCACCAATCAAACAATGACGCCGTTGGGCACGTTTACAGTGCCTGCCACGGGTAGTTATTCAAATTACACCTGGGTGCCTCTGGAGACCAATGGAAGTTATGTCAGAGTGTCATTTGATGGTGTATCCACGAACACCTTGCGCGCGACGTGGAATAGCACCGGGTTTAATGTGAATTATTTCATGTTAGTTCCTGCGGACACATCTTTGCCGGTAATCAATAATCTTTATCCGAATGGCGCATACCAGTTCCAAAGCACCAACGTTATGGCCTTCAACGCCGAATCATCGGCTGGCATTGGTCTTAGCGACATTTCAGTTCAGTTGACCGCTACAAATCTGGTGGGACAGATGTTTGCGACCAACCTGACCGCTGGCAACGGATTAACGGTCAGCGGTCTTTCCACGAACTTAAGCATCAGTCTCCCGCTGCAAAGCAACACACTTTATACGGCGGTTATCAGTTTAACGAGTCAAAATAATGAGACAACGATCTTCACCAATTCTTTTGACACGGTTTTACCCGCTTATTCTTTTGAAGCGGAGGATTTCAATTATCCCGGCGGGTTATTCATATCTAATCCCGGCGTTGACGCCTACAGCAACTTGGATGCCATTGCTGATATTGACGCTTATGACACGAACTTCAACACCACCGGTCAGATGGCTTATCGCACCAATGGGTTAAACACAGAGGTTACCGGTGACACACCGCGCCTGAATTATGACGGGCTGCCGGATTATGACGTTGGGGCAAACGCTCTGGGTAATTGGGGAGACTATACCCGAAACTTCCCCGCCGGCTTTTATAACATTTTCATCCGCGCCGCCAGCCCCGGAGGCCAGACAGACGCTGCCAGCATCTCGCTGGTGACCAATGCAACCAGCGCCAGCCAGACGGCGACAGTTTTGGGCACCTTTACACTTCCGGCCACGGGCGGTTATCAAACATACACCTGGGCGCCACTGAAAGATAGCTATGGTAATCTGGCTCAGTTTGTCGGCGGCAGCCAGGAGACGTTGCGTGCGACGGTAGTCGGTGGCAACTATAACGTAAACTATTATTTGTTAATGCCGGCGAACACCACATTGCCCGTTGTGGCGCCCCAAATAACTGCTTCAGTCAACGGCGGAAATGGGGGAGCGCAAATTGGCGGAAGCATCACGTTCTCATTCCCGACTTTGTATGGATATTATTACTATTTGGATTCCACAACAAACCTGGTGCAAGGCGTGTGGTCTCCGTTGCTGGGGCCGCTCTCTGGCAACGCCGCAACCCAGACGTTTAATGCCACGATTGGCACTGGAGATCAGTTCTATCGCTTGCGGGTTGAACAATAGATAAAATGAGATTTGGCTACCGGCTGTTGACGGCTTCCGCTAGAGAAAAATAAAATTACGAATGGATATTATGAGTTTTCCGAGTCGCTCAAGCAAATCCGGCTGTGAATCTTCTGACCTGAATCGCGGCTTCACTTTGATTGAATTATTGGTTGTTATTGCAATCATTGCAATTCTGGCAGCGATGCTGTTTCCGGCGCTGAACCAAGCCAAACAAAGGGCCCAAGCAACACAATGTATGAATAATACCAAGCAAATGGCCTTGGCGGTGCATTTGTATGCTGGTGACTTCAATGACTATGTGCCGTCTTCCGGATGCAGCGGCACTGGGGTTGATTCGGATGGCATTCCTGGTTGGATAAATCCGGCGTATATGACAATGGAACCAGGCAGTTCGATTCTGATGAACCCGCAAAATCCCGCAAATTGGAATATCAACGCTGGTTTGACTACCAATCTTCTCTGGAAATATGATCCAAATCCAGCGGGTTACCGTTGTCCTGCCGACCCGCGCATCTGCAATGTCAACAGTGCAGTTGCTGTCGGAACCTTTCCGCCAGTTCGAAGCTATAGCATGAGCCAGGTATTTTCCGAGGATTCCGCATGGGACGGCAATTATAGAAAGTATAATCGTTTAAGCGCCATTCTAAATCCTGTCAACACATTTGTATTCATTGAAGAGGCGGCGTGCAGCATTAATGACGGGGCTTTGGCGGTGGACCTTAATGGCTTTACTCCGGGAAGTGGCAGTGAAATGATTGCGGACTTTCCCGCGGTTAATCATGGCGGCAAATCTTCAGGGATGTCGTTTGCAGACGGTCACTCCGAAATTCATACATGGTTTGGTTACACCATTACACACTGCCCGGTCGATCTGAATGTCAGCAACGGTGGTAATCACGCGCCCACGCCTGCCGGCGATTCGGCGGGGGATGTTGACTGGTGGGCCGCACACACTTCAGTTTTACTCCCACAATGACAATGAGACGTGAATGGCGCAATTGTCATCCCTTCTGTTCGGATCATCAATGCTTGATGGCTCAAACAAACTATTTGAAATAAATATTGACCGCTTCAGCGCGTCTGGTGAAGTTATAAATGCAAAATTGTGTTCAGAGATTGACGAGTTTCATTGTTTTGGCTTTGGCATGGGGATTGATTTATGTTTCCCAAACAGTGATCGCCGCCGCCGTGGATCCGATGATTATTGCTTCCGGCTGGCAGTTGCAGGAAATTGCCAAGGTAACGCAGACCGGCGGCGAAATATCATCGCTGAAATTCCGGCCGGACAGCTGGTATGCGGCGACGGTGCCCGGAACCGTATTGACAAGTCTGGTTAACGATGGCATTTATCCTGAACCACTTTACGGGCAAAACAATCGTCCCGATAAGATTCCCGACAGTCTCTGTCGCAGCCAGTATTGGTATCGAACTGTCTTTGTTGTCCCAAAAGCTTATGCCGGCAAAAGATATCTGGCTGACATTTGAAGGGATCAATTATACCGCCGGTGTATGGGTCAACGGCAAAGACATCGGCGGGATCAAAGGCGCATTCACGCGCGGGATTTTCGATATTTCTTCCGCTGTCAAGCCGGGAGGAAAGGCCGCGCTGGCGGTGCTAATCACCCCGCAGCCGCATCCGGGAATACCGCATGAACACACCTTGGCCAACGGGATGGGGTCCAACGGCGGGGTTACTGCGATTGATGGACCGACGTTTCTTTGCAGCATGGGGTGGGATTGGATCCCGGCGATTCGCGACCGGGATTCTGGCATCTGGCAGAAGGTTTTTATTTCCGCCACCGGGCCGGTTGTAATCAAATATCCGCTGGTGACGACGAAATTGCCGTTGCCGGATTTGAGTTCGGCGGATATTGGCATTCAGGTGACCTTGCAAAATGTCACGGACGAACCGCAAGACGGCATTTTAAAAGGGAATTTTGGCGATGTCTCATTTGAACAGCCGGTAGAATTAAAGGCAAACTCGTCAAAACTGGTTTCGCTCGATTCGACCGGCGTTCCAGCGCTCCGCGTGAAAAATCCCAAATTGTGGTGGCCGAATGGCTACGGGCCGCAAAATCTTTACACGCTTCACTTGAGCTTTGAGGTCAAGAAAGGGATTTCCGACAGCCAGGATGTCACCTTCGGCATTCGGCAAATCACCTATTCGGTTCCTGATTCCGATAATCTGACCATTTCGGTGAATGGAGTGCGGGTGTTTTGCAAAGGCGGCGATTGGGGCATGGACGAGGCGATGAAGCGCATTCCACGCACACGGCTTGAAGCGCAGATCCGAATGCACCAGATTGCCAATCTGGACATGATTCGCAATTGGGTTGGCCAGAGCACGAGCGAGGATTTTTACGAGATGTGCGACAAATACGGCATCTTGATTTGGGATGAATTTTTTCAGCCGAACCCTGGCGACGGTCCCAATCCAACGGATGTGGACACTTACATTGCCAACGTCCGGGACAAAATTCTTCGGTTTCGCAACCATCCATCCATTGCTGTTTGGTGTGGTCGGAATGAAGGATTTCCGCCGAAACAAATTGATGAAAAATTGCGGAAGATGATGGCGGAACTGGACCCGACACGCGTATATCAGCCCAGTTCCACTTCCGGCCACGGAGTCAATTCGGGAGGACCGTATGGATCCGGTCATCCGCCACGCTCCTATTACGATTTTGGCGAGGCATTCAAGACCGAGATCGGCAGTGTTTCCATCCCGACGCTTGAATCCATCCACGGCATGATGCCGGAAACGGATTGGGAATCCATTAACGATGATTGGGCGGAACATGATCTGGCCGATGGCGCATCGGGCGGCCCGTCCGTTCGTGCAGTCATTGAAGACCGGTACGGCAAAATTGTGAATCTCGCAGACTTTGTGCGCAAGGCGCAGTTGTTGAACTATGAAACGTTCCGCGCGATTTATGAAGGCCGTGAAGCCAGAATGTTTCATCCCGCCACGGGTGTCATCATTTGGATGAGCAATCCGGCGCAGCCGAGTTTTGTCTGGCAGTTGTATCATCACGATTTGGAGCCGAATGCTTCGCTTTTCGCAGTGCAGGAAGCGTGCGAGCCGGTTCACATCATGTTAAATGAGAAGACAGGCAATCTGATGGTGATTAACAATTATCCCGAAGCGTTGAGTAATGCGAAGGCACATGTTGCCGTCTATAATCTTGATGGCACGACAGCATCTGAGAGTGATCTCTGTTTCAACGCCGCGCCCAGTGCCACCACCGATTTAGGATCAATCGCCTTGGCAGACAACCTTTCTTCGGTTTATTTTGTAAAGCTCCAACTGCACGACGCCGAGGGAAAACTCGTTTCCGATAATTTCTATTGGCACGCTGCGGCGGACCATGAGGATGATTTGCAGGATCTCAACCAGTTGCCGACCGTCACGCTGAATGCGACCGTCAAACGCCATGACGCCAACGGCGAATGTTTTTTGGACGTTACCCTGCGCAACCCGACCTCGCAAATCGCCCTAATGGCGCACTTGCAACTGCGCCGGCAAGATTCCGGTGAAAGGGTGCTGCCGGTTTATTACACGGACAATTATGTCTCGCTGACACCGGGTGAGAGCAAAACCATTACCATTGAGGCCGCGCAGTCAAACCTTGAAGGCGCAAAGCCGTTGATTGTTTTGGATGGCTGGAACATTAGCGTGACCCCTTTCTCTTCTGGAGATGCCGCCGTTGCGCTGAATGAAGACGCGCAGGTGAATCACTGGCAGGCGACTGGGCTGCCCATTGTGCCTTCCACATATGTGTATCTCGGCCCGCCTTCTGACAAATATATAATCAATTGCGGTGGCTCGGACGTTCAAGACTTCAACGCGGATGAACATTATCATGGCGGTAATTCAGGAACTAAAAATAATTCCGTTGACGCTTCCGCGCCAATGGCAGGCCCCATGGCTATTTATGAGAGCGAACGCTGGGGAGATTCCGTTTATACCTTTCACATGAAGCCCCTGCCTGCGGGACGCACTTACACCACGCGGCTTCATTTTGCCGAAACAACGTTTGATGCCATCCGCGAGCGCGTCTTCAATGTTAACATCAACGGCAAGCCCGTTCTCTCAAATTTCGATGTTTTCCAGGAAGCCGGCGGCAAGAATAAAGCCTTGGTCAAGGAATTTTCCGGCATCGCGCCGGACAAGGACGGCAACGTTTTAATTGAATTCCAAAAAGGCTCCGCCGACGAACCGGAAATCAATGCCATCGAGATTGACCAGTCAGAGTCGTTGAGCACTCGTAAATCGTGATTGAACATTCAGTGTATTCCAAAATGAATTTTACGAAAGTCGAGTTCCTATCGTGTCTTCATAAAGGCAAGTATCTGTCGCTGACGCTGCTGATGACAGCCGCGCTCTTCAGCCTGACATTTTCAAGCTTGGCCGCTCCGTATTCGCAAAGGATGGGGATTTCTTACAGCTATCCCACCAATTATGGCGATTGGCCGGAGGCGTTTTTGGCCGGTAATGGAGAGATGGGAATCATGGTGTTCGGCAATCCTTTGAATGACACGATCATTTACAATGACCGTGGATTCAACATGGCTGCGAACACCAATTCCCCCATTCGGACATTCGCCCAGGTGAGCGTTGTGGATGAAATGACCATCCGGAGCAATTGCGCCGCGGGAAATTTTGCGGCGGCAGACCATCTGGCCGTTGATTCGGCGCATTACCATGACGGTGGCGAAGGAAATCGGCATCCCGGATATGACATGCGGATTTCAATTCCTCAAGATGGCGATGTTCGCAACTATTCACGAACGTGTAACTTCAGAACAGGAGTGATTTCGGTGAATTGGACTGATAACCGAGGCGATTGGACGCGTAAATCGTTTGTTTCACGAAAAGACGATGTTACCGTTCAATACTTAACCGCGCCGAGTGGCGGAAAACTCACCTGTTCGATTCAATTGACTACCAATCGAAAAATGAGTTTGCCGTCATCAATGCGTTTTTCGAGTTTGGCAGGCACCGATTTTTTAAACCTGAGGGCCAAGTATCCGCCGGAGACGGGCGATGCCGGATATGAAGGTGTTACCCGTGTGATCGTTTCCGGCGGCATTGAAAGTGTGAATGGCGGGGTCCTGACACTTTCCAATGCCGATTCGGTATTACTTTTGACCCGGACTGCAAAATACTATTCTAATTGTGAAGACCAATGGAATCAGGAATTGCTCCAGAAACAATTGGCGGAAATCCCAGCGAATTACGATACGTTGGTGAAGGGGCAAATCGCCACTCATGAAGCCATCTATGACCGGGTTAGAATTGATTTGGATGCCAGCCCGGAAGACCGGGCGAAATCCAATGAGCAACTGCTAACCATGCAGAGAGATTCCGCTACGCCCATAAAAGCGTTATGGGAGCGGGTGTTTGATGCCGGGCGGTATTATTTCCTTTCGTCAAGCAGTTCCAACACACCGCCAGATTTGCTTGGCATCTGGACTGGCGATTGCAACGCCGGTTGGGGCGGATTTTATACTTTGGATGCCAACCTGAATCTGCAAGTAGCCCAGGGCAACATCGGTGACATGCCTGAAGCAATGGCGGGCTATTTCAGAATCAACGAGGACTGGCGGCCCGGCTTTGAAACCAACGCCGCCAAATTGCTTGATTGCCGGGGCATGTTGGCCGCCGGCAATACCCCCGGAACCAATGGTCTTATTTCGGGGATAAACGACTATTATCCTTATCAATACGCAACCGGCGAGGAAGGTTGGGTGTTGTATCCGTTTTGGGAGCATTATTTGATCACGGGTGATACGAACTTCTTGCGGAATGATCTTTACCCCTTGTTGAAAGACATGGGTTATTTCTACGAAGACTTTTTGACGCTGACGGACGCTAATGGCAATTACATTTTTGCCGGTTCCATTTCGCCGGAGAACCAGCCATCCAATGTCCACGTTTCATTGGTTAATAATTCCGACTTTGACATTTCCGGCGCCAAGTTCTGTCTGACGGCCTTGATTCAGACCTGCAATATTTTGGGACTTGATCAGGGAGCGGGACGGGGAGTTGAGCGATGGGCAGCGATATTAAAAAAACTGCCGCCGTATCTGGTTGGAGAACCAAATAATTCCGTCGGCGCATTGTGCGAATGGTCGTGGCCGGGGCTTATGGATAATTTCAACCACCGGCATTCGAGTGGATTGTTACCAGTGTGGCCTTTTCGGGAAATTACTCCGGAAAACACCCCGGCGCTGTTCAAGGCGGCCTTGAAAACTTTGACTGAGAAAGATAAATACAACTATGAAAATGCCGGACACGGGTTGCTGCATTCCGCTTTGATCGCGGCCAATTTGAAGGATGCCGCTTCTGTGAACACCAAGCTGTTGCGATTAACCCGCGAAGGATTTTACTATGATAGTTTGTGCTCGTCCCATTACAACAACCACGGCGTATTCTGTACGGATACTTGCAATACCGTACCGGCGATCATGATGGAAATGCTGATTTGCTCAAGTCCGGGCGTGTTGGAATTATTGCCGGCCTTGCCACAATCATTAATGCAGGGCTCAATTTCCGGCGTAAGAGGCCGGAACCTTGTGACGGTCCAAAGGTTAGGCTGGAACATGGAGAGTCATTCGGTGAGTTGCGTCCTAAGATCCGATGTTGACCAAAACATCACTTTGATTGAGAGGGACGGAATCGAGAGCATCAATGTCGGCACGCCAACGACTTGGTTGGGGACGTTTTCTCGATGGTGGCATGGCAACCAGGGCAGTGCGGAGGTTGGCGACTCGCCGCTGGGCAAAATTGCCAGGACCGTCCAATTGCAAGCCGGCGTGAGTACCAGCATCACGATTGGCTTGGGGCAACTTCGTGAAAATCAGCCAAAACAGGAAAATGAATCGGAGAATGAAAGGCAATAAAAGAAAAACGATTTGCTGAGACTGACCGGATATTAACTGTTGTTCGTCGAATTTGTATTGTCATATTGCAATTCATTATGAGATTTTTCTGTTGCAGCCAACGCTTGAATTCCAACAGATCAGGTGAAAGATTGCTGGCGATAATCAGTCTCATTGCATTTTGCCTTTTGCTCTGCAATGATTCAGCAAAAGCCCAGCTGGTCAACTTTGACGCGCCGGGGGGAATTGGGGGAACAGGAGTGGTGAATTATTCGGGTCAAGGCGCGTTGATTGACCCCGACCATAATTACTGGAACCCTATCAAACAAAACGGGACGACAGCCGTGGCAACCAATTCCGACGGCACAACTCTCGGAACGATTACCCTGACGGACAACAGTCCAGGCAGTTACAATCCCGGTCAAGGCGCACAAGGCACCCCGGCCGGATTGGAAGCGCCGTTTCTTTACGAAAACAACGAATCAATAATAACCGAAACGCTCAACAATGTTCCGGTCGGCGCCTACGACTTGTATGTTTACGGAAAGAATGACAATGGCGGCGACGCTGACCGGGGGGCAACCTTCACGGCCTCAACGTCGTCAACGCCGTCCACGGCTCAGAGCACGTCCAACAGTGTGGACGCGAGTTTTACTGAAGGGAATGATTATGTGATGTTTTCCAATTTGGTGGTGGGGGCGAATGGGAAAATCACCTTTACTTACACGGCCAACACAGCAGTAACCTCCGCCAAATACACTGGAGGAAATAATGAAGGCGATTTCAACGGGCTGCAATTAGTGGCGCTCTCCCCCTATGTCAATGTGAAGCCCACCTTGGTCAATGTGAGTCTTGGCGCTTTCACGCAATTGGTGGCAGGCGCCTCCGGCGCGGCGCCTCTTCTCTATCAATGGCAGAAGGGAACCAATGGTATTTATGTCAATTGCGCTGACAAGGGAGATGTTTCGGGTTCACAGTCAAGTGCTTTGAGTTTTAGCGCCGCGACAACTTCGGATGCCGCCGATTATCGGCTGATCGTGACCAATGTCTATGGCGCAGCTACCAGCCAGGTGGCAACGGTCACGGTAATTCTGTCCCCTGAGTTAAACATGCAACCAGCTTCGGTAAACGTGAGCCTTGGCAATCCCGCCCAATTGGTTGCAACAGCTTCTGGCGCGCCGCCTCTCGCCTACCAATGGCAGAAGGAAACAAACGGAATTTATGTGAACAGTGTTGATGAAGGAGATACTTCCGGCTCAATGACAAACATTTTGACTTTTAGCGCCGCAACCACTGCGGACGCCGCTGATTATCGTTTGATTGTGACCAATGCCTACGGCGCGGCCACCAGCCAGATGGCATCGGTCACAGTGCTTCTATCGCCGCCGAGCATAACGATCCAACCACCGCCAAACGTGACACTGACTCCTGGTAGTTCCTTTTTATTGACGGCGACAGCCGGCGGTGCCCTTCCTCTTTCTTATCAATGGCAGGAAGGAACCAACGGAATTTATGTTGACTGCACCGATTCGGGTGACGTCTCCGGCTCCACTACGAATTCCTTGGAATATAGTGACGTGGCTATGTCGGATGCGGCGGACTATCGGTTGATTGTTGGCAATGCCTACGGCTCGACCACCAGCGAGGTGGCTGCTGTCCGAGTATTTATCCCATCCAGCGATAACTCCATAAGAATCGGGTTTTCTGATGAGTATGTTACCAATTACAGTGATTGGGCGGATGCGTTTTTGGCCGGGAACGGGCAGATGGGGATTATGGTGTTCGGCAATCCATTGAACGACACGATTATTTATAATGACCGCGGATTTAATCTAGCCGCGAGCACCAATGCGCCTTTCAGGACTTTTGCGCAAGTAAGTACGGCCGACTTGACGACCATAAAAAGCAATTGCGTTGCCGGTAATTTTGCGACCGCGGATAACTTGGCCGTTAGCTCAGCGGATTGGAGCGACGGCGGCGAAGGCAACCGGCATCCCGGATACGAGATGCTGGTTTCCATCCCACCGGATGGCGCCATCAGCAACTATTCCCGTGTCTGCAATTTTAGAACGGGTGAAATCTCTGTGAATTGGACTGATAACCGCGGCAACTGGACGCGAACGTCCTTTGTTTCGCGTCAGGACAACGTCACCGTTCAATATCTGCCCGCCCCAAGCAACCAGAACATTACTTGTTCGATTCAATTGACTACGGATCCCGGAATGAATTTTCCATCGGGGATGACCTTTGCAAGCCTGGCCAGCGCCGATTTTCTTAATATGAGGGTCAATTATCCCCCTGACACGAGTGATGCCGGATACGAAGGCGTCACCCGCGTGGTGCCAACCGGAGGTTCTGTTACTGTGAACGGCAGCGTTATGACGATTTCCAACGCCACGTCAGTGTTGCTCCTGACCCGAACCGCAAAATATTACACCAACTGTGAAGCTCAGTGGAACCAGGAGCTGATTCAAAACCAACTGGAGGCACTTCCAACAAATTACAACATATTACTTAATGGACAACTGGCCACGCACGGAGTCATTTTCGACCGAGTCAAACTAAATTTGAATGCCAGCTCGACAGATCGCGCTTTGCCCAATGAAATGCTGCTAAACATGCAGGCGAATTCGTCCACGCCGGTAACCGCATTATGGGAGCGGGTGTTTGACGCCGGACGTTATTATTTTCTATCGTCGAGCAGTTCTAACACGCCGCCAGACCTGTTCGGCATGTGGACCGGGGATTGCGATGCCTCCTTTGGCGGGTTTTATAATACGGATGCCAACCTCAATGTGCAGGTTGCTGGTGGCAATATCGGCGACATGCCTGAGGCGATGGCGGGATATTTTGCGATCAATGAAGATTGGCAGCCCGGTGAGGAGACGAGCGCCTCATATCTGCTTGGTTGCCGGGGCATGGTGGGCGTCGGGAACACTCCAGGCACAAACGGTCTTATATCGGCACTCAGCACGTACTATCCATACCAATATGCCACCGGGGAAGAAGGTTGGTTGTTATATCCATTCTGGGAACACTATCTCATTACGGGTGATACCAATTTCTTGCAGACGCAGCTTTATCCTTTGTTGCTGGACATGGGCCACTTTTACCAGGACTTTCTGGAATATACAGACACCAATGGCAATTACATATTGGCCGGATCCGTCTCACCGGAGAACCAACCATCGAATCTTGCCGTTTCGTTGCTGAATAATTCCACTTTTGACATTGCCGGGGCCAAATTCTGCCTGACAGCATTAATTCAGACCTGCAACATTTTGGGGCTTCAGCAAGGAGCCGGAGGGGGCGTTGCAACGTGGACAGCCATTTTAGATAAACTGCCACCCTATTTGATTGGTGAACCCAACAATCCCGACGGCGCATTGTGTGAATGGTCATGGCCGGGACTTGATGACAATTATGACCACCGGCACTCCAGCCAGTTGATAACGGTGTGGCCCCTGCGGGAAATCACTCCGGAAACCACACCAACGCTTTTCAATGCCGCCGCGATAACCTTGGCCAAAAAAGACGCCTATAATTATGAAAACGCCGGCCACGGCTGGGTCCATAGCGCGCTGATTGCCGCAGGCTTAAAGAATGCCATGGCGGTCAACTATAAAATTTTGTACCTGCTCCAAAAGGGATTTTACTATAACACCCTTGCCTCCTCCCATTATAACGCGCATTCAGTATTTTGCACGGATACTTGCCACGCAATGCCGGGCATCATGATGGAAATGCTTGTTTCATCGAGTCCGAGGATATTGGAGCTATTGCCGGCCTTGCCGCAAACCTTGATTCAGGGATCCATAACTGATGTAAAGGGCCGGAATCAGGTGACGGTTCAAAATTTAAGCTGGAACATGAGCAGCAATTTGGTGACTTGCACGCTGCAATCGGCCATTGACCAGGACATCACCCTGATTGAACGCAGCGGCATCGCCACCATCAGCACCAGTGCGGCGGTCAGCCCATCGCCGCTGGGACAAATTGCCAGAGTGCTTCATCTGCAAGCCGGAGTCTGCACGGCCATTTCCCTCGGGCTGGGGCAGATAAATCTCGCTTTGAACCGCCCAGTAACGGTCTCATCAGGCGCCGACACGGCTTCCAACGCGGTTGACGGAAATATTGGGACGGCGTGGACCTCGGCCAGCACCCAAAACGAATGGATTTATGTGGACTTGGGTTCGGTGTTCAATTTAACCGGAGCGAAATTAATTTGGGGAAAGCCTTATGGCCAATCCTATAATATTCAGGTATCCACCGACGCAGTGAACTGGACAAATGTTTTTGAAACCCCGGATGGATTTGGCGGCAGTGACCGGATTACTTTTGCCGCCGGCGGCCGGTATGTCCGGCTGTTGGGGGTCCAAAGCAGCACATCGGGTTACGCCGTGTCGGAATTTCAGGTTTTAGGAAACATTGCATCGCTGCTGCCTTCCACGCCAGCCAGTCTGACCGCCACGGCGGTTTCCAGCAGCCAAGTTGATTTGTCCTGGACTGCCAGTACGAATGCAACCGGCTACTATGTAAAGCAATCAACAACTAGTGGAGGGCCATACACGATCATCGCCACAAATATATCCACTCTTGCTTATGCCAATACCGGACTTTCCGCCGGGACAGTCTATTACTATGTCGTTTCGGCGACGAACTCCTATGGTGAGAGCGCCAATTCGGTCGAAGCCAATGCGCAACCATTGGCCACCACGATTCCATTGCTTAATTTGGAAATCAACAATAGCGTGATGCAATTCAGTTGGCCCACGGATCACCTCGGCTGGCGGCTTGAGGCACAGACCAATGCATTCGGAGCGGGGTTGGGCACCAACTGGTTCAGCATTTCCGATTCGAGCACCACCAATCAAATCTTCTTTCCGATCAACCCTGCCGACGGCAGCGCCTTCTTCCGTCTTGCTTATCCGTGAGACGGCAACTAACGCAAAATCTGTTTTATGCTTCAAAAGACAAGACTTTTAATGTTAATGAACTTGGGATTGGCATTTGCCGGCGTGTTTCACAACAACGCGACGCAGGCTCAGGTTATCAACTTCGACGCGCCGGGCGGACTTGGAGCGGTGAATTATTCTGGTCAAGGCGCTTATTCTGACGCGGGACAGAATTTTTGGAATCCGATTATACAAAGAGGGTCTACCCTTTCAGGGACCAATTCCGATGGGGTCACTCTCAGTGCGATTACATTAGCGGATACCAGCCCCCAAAGCTATAGTCCTGGACAAGGTGCACAGGGGACGCCGGCCGGGCTGGAAGCACCTTTTCTTCTTGAAAACAGCGGTTCGGTTGTGACAGACGTACTGAACAATATTCCCGATGGCACCTACAATCTATACCTTTATGGGAAGAACGATGATGTTGGAGATGCGGATCGTGGGACGACTTTCACAGCATACACTGCATCAACGACCGCGAGAACTCTGAGCACGGTCAACAGCGTGACGGCAACTTTTACTGAAGGGAATGATTACATCGTTTTCTCGAACTTAGTCGTTGGAATAAGCGGGCAAATCACTTTTACCTACACGGCCGATGCTTCGGCTACCGGCACCTTTAATCCTCAAAGTGAAGGTGACTTTAACGGTCTTCAGCTTGTCTGTCTTTCCAACAATGTTTCTCTGGCGACGGTGACGAATTCAAATGCCTCCAACATTCAAGTCACTTCGGCGACTCTTAATGGAAGCGTGCTCTCGACAGGCGGCGCTGTTCCAAACGTAACAATCTACTACGGCCCAACTGATGGTGGTATCAATACCGCGACATGGTCCAACAGTGCATCCCTGGGTTTTGTTGCGGCTGGTGCTTTCGGTCAGACGGTGATGAATCTTTCTCCCGCCAACACTTATTATTTCACGGCGGCAGCCGTGAACAGCGCCGGAACCGCTTGGGCCGCACCTTCACTATCGTTTAACACACCGCAGCTCACGGTTCCCGTGGTGACGAATCTGACGGCCTCAAGTGTTCAAGCGTCGATTGCCACACTAAATGGGCAGGTGTTGAGTGTTGGAGGCCAAACGCCGACAGTCATACTATATTACGGTAGCACCGACGGCGGCATGAATCCGGCGGCTTGGGCAAACAGCATCTCGCTTGGATTTCAAAGTGGAGCTTTTGCCCAGACGATTTCCGGCCTGACGGCCAATTCCAGTTATTATTTCACTGCCGAGGCCACGAACGCGGCGGGTGCCGGTTGGGCGACTCCCTCTCGGATGTTTACCAGCATTACGACAAATTCTCTGTGGCCATTCATGGCAGTTCTGACACAGCACAATGACAACTATCGCTCAGGCGACAATCTGAATGAATCCACTCTGAACACTGCCAATGTCAATACAAATAGCTTTGGTTTGCTTTATATTCGTCCCGTGGATGATCAGGTTTACGCGCAACCGTTGGTAATGACGAACGTTAGCATCCTGGGCCGCGGTACGCACAACCTCCTCATCGTAGCCACGGTCAATGATAGCATTTATGCCTTCGATGCCGACGATCCGTCGGTCGCACAGCCTTATTGGAAAGACAGCTTCATTTCGCCGCCGAACATCGTTGCCCCGGACAATGCCGATGAAAGCGCCATCGGCGCGTGCAGTGGAAGTTACGAGGATTTCACCGGCAACTTCGGGATTGTCGGTACGCCGGTGATTGATCCTTCCCGCGAAACGCTGTATGTGGTGGTGCGCACGAAAGAAATTTCTGGCGGGACAACGAGTTTCGTTCAACGATTGCATGCCTTGAACATTACCACTGGCGCGGAGGAGCCGAACAGTCCGGTCGTGATTACAGCGACCTACCCCGGTACGGGCGATGGCAGTAACGTCGTCAACTTCGATCCGCTCCGGGAAAATCAGCGCCCTGCACTCGCCCTCGTCAATGGAATTATCTACATCACTTGGGCGTCGCATTGCGACAACGAGCCGTATCATGGCTGGGTGATTGGTTACAACGAAACTAATTTGCAACAGGCGGTGGTTTGGAACGATTCGCCCAATGGCGCCGAAAATGGCATTTGGATGAGCGGCCAAGGACCATGCGCGGATACAAACGGAGATGTTTACCTGACCGTCGGTAACGGTTCAGTGGACACGACCACGAACAACGACTATGGTGAAAGCTTTTTGAAACTTACGCCCACCAATGGCTCGATGACCGTGGCCAGCTACTTCATCCCCTATAACTGGTCGGCCCTTAATGCTGCTGACGCTGACCTTGGCGATGCCGGCATGTTGCTGATTCCAGGAACCACCCTGGGTATTAGCGGCGGCAAAGAATGTGTGCTCTACCTTGTCAACCGTGACAATATGGGTGGCTTGAGTCAGGGCAATGCGGACACCAATGTCGTGCAAACCTGGGATCTCAACGGCGGCCAAATCCACGGTTCTCCGGTCTGGTGGAGCTGCACAAATGGCTCCTTTATGTACATCTGGCCGGCGTCTTCCGATCACCTGCGCCAATATCAATTCACCAATGGCCTTTTCAAGACCACCCCTTACGCCGAAGGTGTAACCGTTGGCGGTTCGGGCTCGCCCGGGGGCATTTTGTCCGTTTCCGCCGACGGCACCAACGTCGGAACGGGCATTATTTGGGCTACCATTAACACCACCGGCAACGCAAACCAAGCGACCGTCGTGGGTACTCTTCACGCCTATAACGCCCAGAATGTCACGAACGAGCTCTGGAATTCGGATATGGTTCCCGGACGCGATTCCCTCGGTAATCTTGCAAAATTTGTGCCGCCAACCATTGCCAATGGCAAGGTCTATGTGGCTACATTTTCCGATCAAGTGGACGTTTACGGCCTCTTGCCGCCGCCGCAGTTAACGATCGTCGGTTCAGGGCACAATACCATTATCTCGTGGCCGACAAACACAGTCCTTGCCTATACTCTGCAATCTTCGACGAACTTGAGTTTCGGCAATTGGGTGACTGTCACCAATAACCCCATCACAACGAACGGCACATTTCAAGTGACGGTTCCTGCTTCTGTGCCGGCGGCTTTCTTTCGCCTCACATTGTAACGAAATCCGTTCGCCAGACGCGGTTGGGTAAAATGCGAAAACGTGACGAATTATTCCACGATGCTCATTCATCGAATCAATGAATCGAAATTTCCTGCGGCACGATGTTCCAGCCTTCAATCGCCAGCCTGGGTTGTTCTCCCGCGAGATTTGCGGCGGCAAATTCCACGGAAACGGTCTGGCTTTCACCTGGCAGCAATGAAAAATAATTGTCTTCGTAAAATATCGGTAAAACTCGTTTGCCGGAATGGGCGCGGATAACTTTCAGGCGAAGCATCAGCGCCACGCTGTGAGTCGGATTTGAAACGTGAACGGTCAATCGACATGTTTGGCCGTTGCCGGATTTGGTCGCGGTCGCGGGCAGTGTGACTTGAGGCAGGTCATTAAGATTGGTGCAAGAACCGCTCCTGCTGCTCCAATAAAAATTGTCGGACAGGATTTGGTCTCCGCGTCGCAGTTTTAATTTGACGAAGAAAACTGCCGATTTATCCGCGGGTCTATCAAGGGCAAAGCAATTTCTCACGCAAGCGGTCGGCACATCCAGTTGGGTTGATTTGTGCCACATTTCTTTGCCGTCAAGATTATAGACCCGCGCTTCGGCAGTTAAATCCGTTTCATCGCTTATCGTGTCATTGGTCACTTTGACGATATTGGCATTGGAATCCCAGAAAATGTGCAGGGGTTCGGCGCCTTTTTTTGCGCCGAAATACGCCGCCGTCGGTTCAAAATAATAGTCGTAAAGCTGGCAAATTAGCGCCGGCCACGCGGATTGCGTCATCCATATCAACACGCCGCTGCCCTGATTGGCCTGCAGACATTCAAACATGGCCTTGGCCGTTTCCATGTTCACCATTTGTGCTTTTCGGCAATAATCTTCAATGCTCGTCGGCGCGCCGTATCGCTGCGTGATGCGTTTTGTGTAATCGTCCGAGCGCGGAGTCTGATAATCGTGAATGGCCCACATATTGTTGATCGGCCAGAGATTTTTTGCCGGCATCATTTCCCGCATGCTTTCCACCGATGGCATGGCTACAAGTCCCAATTCGCTGTGCAATGTGTTTCCGCGATTGGCGAAATACCATTCTGGACTGCGGTCATCGTATGGGCCGTGACCCGTCACCGTCCCGGCGGCGGAATTGGGAATATAATGCCGTGTGCCGTCCAATTCATCCACCGCCGCAGGCAAAACCGTGACCAAACCTTTCGGCGGCATTCCTTCGTTGCGCCCGCAATACAAAACCAGCGACGGATGGCTGCGGATGCGGCGAATTTTATCACGCGCATTGGCCATGAACATTTCATCGTCGGTGGGATTGGGACCGTCGCTGGGATTTGCCAGCCAGAAATCATCCCAAATCAAAATGCCATAGCGGTCGCAGGCGTCGTAAAACGCCTCGTCTCCAACCATGCCGACCCAATTGCGGATCATGTTCAAATTCGCATCGTGATGCAGACGCACGCGCAAATCGTAACCGGCGGCGTCGCAATTCAACATTCCTTCGGCCATGCCCCAATTTCCTCCACGAATCAGGATACGCCGGCCATTGACATAAATGGTGAGCATTTGATTGGTGGAACCGATTGCATTTGTGATGACGTAGGAAATTTTGCGGATGCCAAATGTGACATTTTTACTGTCACTAATTTTGCCGTCATTTTCAAAACGGAGATTCAACGTATAAAGCGGCTGGGCACCATAGTCGTTCGGCCACCAAAGGAGCGGATTGGAAATGGAAAGCTCGGGACAATTGGATTTGTCCAGCGTCAAGGATTTCGTCTGTCCCGGTCCAAGCGTCTCTTCCTGTTGAAAAGTAATGTCGCCGATTTTTCCGATCAACTCGCCATGCGCGGTTTCGGCAGAGTCGTTGCGAAGCTCGGTTTTCACCGTCAAATCCGCCTGGTTTGTATCTGGCAAAGGTAAATCGGTAATCACCCACGGATCAATCAACTCGACGTTGCCGGTGGTTTCCACTCGCACGTCGTTCCAAATGCCGATGTCACGCCCGCGAATGACCGGCAGCCAGTTCCAGCCCGCGCTGGCCAGAAAAGTGGGACTGTCATAGCCAAGCACATCGCCATTGCTGGTGGGGTCTCCAAGTTTTCTGTGCATTATTTTGGCGCGGCCTGGTCCCGGATGCGCGGGACAATGGACCAGCACCGCCAGATAATTCGTCCCGCCAAGTTTGGCCGCCGAACTAATGTCAAAGTGTCCCCGGATAAACGCTCCATCAATGCGACCGACTGGTGTGCCATTCAGAAAAATTTCTGCCTTCCAGTTGATACCGTCAAAGTTCAGCCATATACGTTTGCCCGCGCTTTTGGGCGGAGTGATAAAATGGCAGCGATACCAGAAATCGTTCCGCGAAAAAAATTCCTCTGAAATCCCGCTCATCTGGTCGCCATACCACGGGTCGGGGAGGGCGCCAATAGTCAGATAACTGGTCAGCACCGTGCCGGGCACAACGGCTGGAATCCAGTTGCTGTCGTCAAAGCCAGCTTGGGCGATCTTCGTCGGCGCGGCGTCCACAAACATCGCGTTCTGAAGTTTCCAATTTCCGCCGGACAAGGCAATTGACCCATCCG
This sequence comes from uncultured Verrucomicrobiae bacterium, assembly GCA_963755515.1. Lineage (GTDB taxonomy): Bacteria > Verrucomicrobiota > Verrucomicrobiia > Limisphaerales > UBA11358 > UBA11358. Next base: position 358,835 of record CAVWKA010000006.1, read on the forward strand.
CGCCCATGGAAAATTCGGCCGCCCGAGGCGGGCTGGATTTGCGCCGGCCATAAACCTCAAATTCAGACAACTCACAACCATGACCGGCTGCGGAACACAACTCAACCATCAGGCGCACATCGCGGGCGGTCACGGGATGGACGGCGATGTTCTCAACGCCGCCCTTGCCGTTCGTCGTGGCATAAATTTCCTTCCAATTTCGAGGATGCAGTCCATCATTCGAAATTTGGATGCGATAGGCGGTTGCGTAAAATTCTCCCCAGCGCAGGGTGATGCGACTAAAGGGACACTCTTCACCAAGATCAACGGCGATCCACGAGCCGTGATCTTCCTTGCTTTGCCAATACGTCGCCGTGCTGCCGTCCGTGGCCAGATTGGCTGTGTGATCATCATCGGCGGAATCCGATTGATAGGCGGCGCGATTGTGGGCGATATTCACCGGCGCAAGTCCGTCCAAAGAAACGATTGTTTGGGCGGTAGTTCGTGACGCAAATAGAGATGAAGATAAAATCGCGAGCGGGATCACAATGCAAGTCCTTATGCATTGGGAATCGACCCTCAAATAAAAAATGCTTCTTCGACGTTTGTAATGGGTATCAGCCATAATATTGAATCCCTAACTTGCCAGCGCAGTGTGTTGTTGGGGCGCGCTGCAATGAGGGCAGGCGACGGCTTCTTGCTGATGGACTCGCCGCATTCTTTAATCCTTATCGTGCGAATCCACAGAAGCAAAACCCCGGAGGTGGTACGGCGATGCAATTCATGCCGTCAATTTAGCCGTAAAAGAGCGCAAAAAGCACAAATTTTATTTAGGAATTTTTCCACGCGATTTATTCCGACCACCAGTCCATGGAATCATATCGGAAGGTCATTTCGTTTGTATTGTAACCTTTATACCAACCGGCATGGCCGTCGTCGAAAAGGATGTTCTGGCCTTTATCGTGAATCTGCCATTCCTCAGTCGTATCGTTGTCAGACGCGGCGCCGCCGACGCAGCATTGCGCGTAATCGTCCTTGTCGGCGTCAATGGAAGCGCCGGGATCATCATCGGTGGACCAAACGGTGTCGTCGGATAAAACGGACGCGGACGGGAATTGAAACCGTTGACTGTTGGCCGAGGCAAATTCATTGCCAGCCGCTACAAACGCGGCGCGAACGCCGTTGAAATAGTTGAATGGAGATTGTTCATCCACGGGGAAGTTCACGTTTGCCGGGCAATGATAAACGTTCGTGTTGAGAGTGTAGGAGACAATCTGCTGCATCCTACTGGGTTTTACAGAGCCGCCCTGGGCAACAGGGATGTCAGTGGTGCCCCAGGAAATCGTCGTGCCGGATTCGGGGTAAAGTTCGTGGTTGTCGCTGGCGTACATTTTCATGCCCAAACCAATTTGGCACACGTTTGAAAGGCATTGAGTCGCCCATGCTCTTTGTTTGGCTGCGGACAGCACCGGCAGAAGCAGCGCCACCAGAATGGCGATAATAGCAATAACCACGAGCAATTCGATTAAAGTGAAAGCCGCCTTGCGTTTTTTTTCTTTGGAACAGTCAATCATACGTGGCTCAGTCAATTCGTTTTGCAGAGCGCCTGAGACTGCCCGCAGCGGCAAGCGGATGAATTAAAAAGCACGCATATGAATGCTACGCCTCAAACGCAAATAATTACAATCGTCAAAATTGATGATTTTTAAGCGAAGATTACTTATGGGGAAATTTCGCCGCTACCACGGGGTTGAAGGTTGAGGGTAAGAATGCTATTATGTTCTGGGATTTCCCATTGGGTTTCTTGCCTGCGGCCAGTATGGGCTTGTTCGCGATTTTCTTGCTGCCCCACAGATTTGCAAGTCTCTTTCAAGTCCGCCATCAATTTTTCTCTGACAAAGGGTGATTCGTTGCCATTTGCACCTTCCACACGCTTTAGCTATCATTACCCGACACATTACTGCCTGTAGTCTGGCTTCCGGTCTTGGATGTCAACTGAGTGACATAGCGGCCTGAAGTTCGCGACGGAGCATGCTGCCTTCGAGACGCTTGACAAGCCGTTCGACTTCCGGGGTGACTTCCGGGGCGCGGAAGGTGAACATGCGCGTCGTTAGCGGACGAGTTTGCGGCGAAAAATGTCCAGCGTCTATGCGGCTTCATAATTGTCCGCACGAGTTTTGCGGGGACATTTGGCGGAAATCGCAGTAAACATATTTGGCCTTTTCAAGGATGAAGCACGGACGCGGACTGGCTGCGGCTACGGACTGGACATGAACATCGATAAACTGTGGTCACGGTCAATTTGCGGACTGGACAAGGTCAGGTCGCGGAGAAATCGTGAACGCGGATTATTGCGGACACGAACAAACCGCGATCTCGGTCACGGACTGGATGAGGACATGGACTGACCACGGACGCGGATGCGGACTGGACATGGCCATTTTCACGGACAGGTCGAGGACACGGACAAACTGCGGGCATCGTCACGGACTGGACGCGGGCATGGACTGACCACGGATGCAGATGCGGACTGGACATGGACACTGCCAGCAGGCCGGACAATGGGCGCGGATTCTTCGAGTCAAACCGCGACGAATTCGCGGACATCAGAACCTTGAACATACAAGGGGTGAGGCGTCCACTCTCAAACCCACACAAAATTGTGTGGGCACTTGAGTTGGCATGAACCTGTGCAATTGAGAGCTGCACGATGATTGCATGGAGGTTTGCAAACAGTTGGCATCGCACGAAGCATCTGACGAAGCACGATGGTTGGCATAACGGTTGGCATTGTGGTTCGCATGATAGTTTGCAGGCAAATGGCACCAGTGGAAGCATCAGATGAAGCGCCAAAGTTGGCGGCAAAGTTTGCGTCGTTGTGCGCATGATAGTTTGCAATCTCGAAAGCACGAAGGTGTGCATCTCGCGTCGCATCTGAAGCAACATTGCTGCGGTGAATTGTGGTTCGTGATGACAAAGCACTGATCGGCGTTCTGAAACCGGCAGCGAAACGGAGCAGGTCGCGAGTGGCATGAACGGACGACGGCGGAGTTGAGCGCGGTTTTAGAACGACCGTTGAGTGCGCCACCGTCTAGGTTTCCATTGCGGCGATTTGTCTGGCCGGTTTCCGAGTGCCCGCAGGAAAGCCAGCCAGTCAAAGCGCCGGGAAGCCATTGTGGTGTAAAAATCTGATCATTTCAGGTTCTGCGGGGTAAAAAGTGGAAATCTCCAATAAAACCAATGTGTTTGCGCCGTATTTTCAACGAATAGTGAGGTTGCATTTTGTGTAAAGATTACGCAAAACAGGGGATTTTTTCAGCCAAGCTGGTTGCCGAATGAAAAACAACAACAACGAAGCGCATATAGTGTATCACATACACCGCCGCCGCGCCGAGTTCTGCAAAAATGCCCTCAATGATTATTTTTGATCAACACTTGAACATAATGTGCGCGAAGCACTGGCTGCCTGCGCCAAATACGAATCTAACCGCCAAGTCCCATGAATAACGAATGCAAAGAACTGTTGAAACTCGCCACGCTGCCGGCCCGGTTGAACCGCACGCAGACCGCCGATTATCTCGGTTTTGAACCCGACCACATCACGCTGCTGATCAAAGCGGGTCTGCTCAAACCGCTGGGCCGTCCAAAACCGAATAGCGATAAATACTTCGCCGCCGTCAAGTTGGCCGAGTTGCGGCAGGACGAAACGTGGCTTTCACGGGCAACGCAATTCATTTGCCAGCACTGGAATGACAAAAACAACCGCAAATCCCGGCACTTCAACCGGGCGGCTTTGGCAACGGAAGAATAGCGGCACGGCCCCAACTCGCTTCATCAAAATGCTGGCCATCAAACCGCAATTCAGCCTGAAAGATGCCGAGCATTATTTCAAAGAGCATCTGTCCGTTGGCGATTATTACACCGAAGGCCAGCATGTGCCGGGACATTGGTTTGGCCAGGGCGCGGAAGATTTGGGACTGGCCGGCGTTACTCGCATGAACGAGTTTGTCCGCCTTTGTGAAAATCTGCATCCGCAGACGGGCGAAAAACTGACGATGCGCCAGAACACCACGCGCACGGACATCGGGCACGATGGACAGGAACATGAGAACAGCAACCGCCGGGTGTTTTACGATTTCACATTTTCACCGGCCAAATCGGTCTCCGTCGCGGCACTGGTGGGCGACGATCCCCGGATAGTGGAAGCGCATGAGCAGGCGGTGAACGAGGCATTGCGCCAGTTGCAATCATTCGCCGCGACACGGGTGCGCAAAAATGGGGAATGCACCGACCGTCTCACCGGCAACATCGTGGCGGCGGTATTCCAGCACGAAACCTCGCGTGCGTTAGACCCGCACCTGCACAGCCATTGCATCCTGTTCAACGCCACATTTGATCCGGTCGAGAAAAAATGGAAGGCGCTGCAAAATTATGAAATGCTGGCGGCGCAAAAGTTCGTGGAAAATGTCTATTACCACGAACTGGCCCGCTCGCTGGTCAAATTGGGCTGCCAGATTGAAAACAAACCGCGTGGTGATTTTGAAATCAAGGCCGTCTCGCCAGAACTGGTCAAAAAGTTTTCCAAGCGGCACGACGAGATTGACCAGAAAACGCGGGAACTGTTGGAGCGCGAACCGGAAAAGACCGGGGACAACCTGGCGGCAATTCGCGAAAATATCGCGCACAAGGAACGGGCGCGGAAAATCCGGGACATTGGCTTGGAAAAGCTGCAAGCAATTTGGGGCGGTCAGATGACTTCACCGGAGCGAGAATCGTTACGACATCTCACCACCAAACAGTCGGTCGTTGCCGATGTGGGCGAAAACGTGGCCGAGAAAGCCGTGGCCTGGGCTGAAGAACATTTGTTTGAGCGTCGAGCGGTCGTCCACGAACATGAGTTGTGGCGTCACGCGCTGGAACATGCACGGGGCCGGGAGGTCACGATTGCCGACATTCGAGTCGTCACGAACCGGCGCAATTATCTGCGCATTGAGGATCAACCCGGCAAGGTGACTACGCGGGAACATTTAATGCGCGAATGGGAAATCGTCCAGACCGCCAAGGAGGGTTTTGGCGACTGTCATCCGCTGGTCTGGCAACCGCGTACGGCCAATCCCCAATTGGACGAGGAGCAACGCCTGGCATTGAGTGCGTTGGTTTCCAACACCAACCGGGTGTCAATTTTTCGTGGCGGTGCGGGCACGGGCAAAAGTTTTGTCCTGCGTGAACTGGTCGAGCAGGTTCGCGACGGCGGTAGAAAGGTGGTTGTGCTCGCACCGCAACGCCAGCAGGTCGTGGACATGGAGCGTGCGGGTTTTCCGTCACCGGCAACCGTCACCAATTTTCTGATGAAACGTGAACTGGTCGAAAGCACGGTCGTCTTCGTGGACGAGGCCGGGCAGATTGGCGGACGGCAGATGCTGGAATTGATCCGACTGGTGCGCGAAAAGAATGCGCGGCTGATTCTGTCGGGCGACACGCGCCAGCATGGGGCGGTCGAGGCATCGGATGCGTTGCTGGCCATCGAGCGGCATTCCGGTGTCCGGCCCGTTGAACTGCACAATATCCGCCGGCAGGACCCGGCACGCGGTCAAACCGTGGATGAACGTGAGCGGATCAAACAATACCGACAGGCGGTCAAACTGGCCGCCGATGGCAAATTCGACGAGTCATTTTCACAACTCGACAAGATGGGCGCGGTGGTGTCGTGCGGCCTGGCCGATCAAGCAAACAAGCTGGCGGATGAATACCTCGGACTGGCGGAGAAAAATGTTTCCGCCGTGGTGGTGTCGCAGACCTGGGCCGAAGTCCACCGGGTCAACGAAAAGGTGCGGGACAAACTGAAATCGAAGGGACTGCTCGGCGCAAATGATGTGACGGTTCAAACATTGGAAAAGATTGACCTCACCAACGCGCAGAAGCGTGATGAACGATTTTACCCGTCCGATGCCGTCGTTGTTTTCAATCAGAAAGTCCGCCATGCCGAGCCGGGCGCGAAGGGCAAGCTGGCGGGCGTTTTGAAATCAGGCGTGCTCGTGGAAGTGGGCGGGAAATTCGTGACGGTCTCGGACAGGCTGCTCGACCGCCTCACGGTCTGCCAGACGCGTGAGCATTCTGTCGCCAATGGCGACCGCCTGCATCTCAAGGCCAATCGCAAACTGACGTCGGGCGGGCGCGTGACCAATGGCGAACTGGTCACGGTGAAGTCAGTCGGCGTGGACGGGAAGATCAAGCTGGCCGATGGCCGGGTGCTGGATACGAGTTATCGTGAATTTTTGCCTGGCTACGCCGTCACGTCCTACGGTTCGCAGGGCAAGACCGTGGATTATGTTCTGTTTTCGGACTCGACCATCAAGGCCGCGACCAGTGCGGAGCAATGGTATGTCAGCATCTCGCGCGGTCGTCGCGGCATCCGCATTTTCACGCCGGACAAGGAACAGCTTCGCGAAAACATTTGCCGCACGGGGCACCGACCGCTGGCGATGGAATTTGCGGATGGTTTGGTCCCGCGCGGACGCGCTCTGATTTGGAAAAGACTGCACGGCTATCTTTTACGTTTCGGTCGTCGAGCCGCCGACAACATGTGCCGTCTGAAACTGGCTCGTCGTCATCACCATCAACCCAAACACAAATATGAGCACAAGAACACCCGAATGTTGGGCCAACGACCCGAACGCCGAGGCATTACGCATTGAAGTTTCGCCAGGGCAATCCCTACTGTTGCCGCACAATCAATTCATGTTCGCCGAATTGACCGGCGACGGAGACGAGCAGAATCTCAAGCTGGTCTTCGCCGCCCACGAGGTATTGATTCGCGGGCATCATTTGCAACGCATTGAGACCGGGATGCAGCGGATGAACTTGTCGCTGGTCAGCAAGCTGCCAAGCAGCCAGCGATCGTTGATAGCAGAAGGCCAGCCGGTCGTTTTGGAAATCATCGTCAAGGAAGCCAAAAAAGAAGGCGTTGGTTAAATGCGCTTCACAGCCCGGCACATACCGCCATCTGCCGTGAGGACCAAGATTGTGGTGGTGTCGATGGCTGAATTAGGATGAAGATCGAACGTGTCAAAACACCGGAAATAACGGAGGCGGCGTCTTCGCATTGGGTCAAAACGCGTGTGAAAATGCGCAAATCGCAGCGAAGCGCCCCAAGGGAAAACCGAGGGCGGTGCGACAAAAAGCGGAAAAACGACTTGCAAATAACGCCTGACTGTCATCAGCTATCGAATGCACATGACAGAGCAAAAAGGGGTTACTCCCGAAAGAATTATGCAGATGGCCTGGGGTTACGCGCCACCCCTCATTATCGAATCTGCGTTGAAGCACGGCGTCTTTGATACCCTCCATCAATTGCCGCAAACCGCGACCCAGCTTGCCAGGAAATCCCGCGTTTCCGAGCGCGGCATGGTCGCCATCCTGAACGCACTGGTCGGACTCCAATTGCTCACGCGCAAAGGTGGTTGCTACGCGCTCGCGCCGGAAAGCGCGGCCTTTCTGGTTTCCACCCAGGCTCCCTACTACGGCGAATTTTTCCGTCACGCGACCGGGCAACTGATTCCAAAATGGCTGCAACTCGGCAACGTCGTCCGCACCGGCAAACCCGCGATGGCGGTGAACAAGCAGCAAGCCGGCGCAAAGTTTTTTGCCGAATTCGTCGAATCGTTGTTTCCGTTGAGCTACCCGGCGGCCAACGCTTTGGGCGAACATTTGAAGCTTTCGAAAGTCAAAGCGCCCGTAAACGTGCTGGACATCGCCGCCGGGTCGGGCGTTTGGGGCATTGCCCTGGCCAAACAATCGCCGCATGTGCGTGTAAGCGCCGTGGACTGGCCTGATGTGCTCAAAGTGACCGAACGCGTGGCGCACCGGCACGGTGTCGGCAAGCGGCTCACCAAAATGCCGGGCGACCTGCTGAAGGTGAATTACGGCAATGGCCATCACATCGCCACGCTGGGCCATATCCTCCACAGCGAAGGCCGCGACCGCAGTCAACGGCTGTTGAAAAAAGTTTTCAACGCGCTCTCCCCTGGCGGCACAATTGCCATCATGGAATTCATGGTGAACGACGACCGTTCCGGCCCGCCGATGGGCCTGCTGTTTGCCGTCAACATGCTCGTCAATACCCATGCCGGCGACACCTTTAGTTTCAAGGAAATGAGCGGCTGGCTCCGCAAAGCCGGCTTCCGCAACCCGCGCCTACTGGAAGTCCCCGCCGTCTCCCCGCTGGTGCTGGCGACCAAGCCTTGAAGGGGGATCGAAGACGTTCCGTATATGCTCTTTGATGGTGCGGAGGTTCCTTCTGCAAAAGCTTGCTCACCAACTTCTACGTGAGCCAGATCGTTTCGTTCTCAATTCAATCGGCGAGCGTTCTTTTTCTAAAACTTTCCGTCATCACACCAGGAATCGCGTTCGTAATAAATGATTGGTGGCGGTTGTCGTGCCGGTGGCAGGATTACGATGCCGACGCTGATGCGCGGCTGCTGCCGCATTTTCCGCCGCAAACCGCCGCTGAATATCCACGCGATCACAATCACGGACAACCAGACCAGCGCGAGATACAGATAAACTCCATAGTCCGCGATGGCGTCATCCAGAAAATGAAACACGGGGTTCAAAACTTCTCCTGGGTTCAAGTTCATATCGCTTCCTTGGTTTATGCGTTCAGGATTTTGATCACCGGTTCGACAATCCGGGCGCGGTCCGAAGCATTGTTCCGCATCCGTTCAAATTCGCTCAAAGGCGGCAGTTCCACCTGTGCCCGGCGGGCATACGCACGGTGGATGGCTTTGCTGTTGTGCCCCAGCGCCT
>CAVWKA010000007.1:0-235967 GCA_963755515.1 uncultured Verrucomicrobiae bacterium
CGCTTTGGGGCTATTGCTTTTAACAGCAATTCAGGGTGACAAATCTGGACGGGGGACAAATCCGCATTTTCAAATTGAACCCCGCAGTTCAGCTTCTTCGATGTCCAACAAGTCGGCATCGCTGGTCGCCAAAACGGGAATGCCCGCCAGCGCTGTTTCCGCCAGAATCAGCCCGTCATGGAATTCGCCTTCCGGCAGCAATCCCACCCGCAGCAATTTCTCTGAAAATTGCCCCGTGATGCCGTGTCCAACGGATTTCAGATCAAACGGGGACAGGTTCCACGAACGCATTTTTTGCAGGGCTTTCAGGGCCAGCGGCGTTTCCGCGCATTGCTTTTCAAGCGCGCAATAGGCCAATTCCTGAATGGCCGTCGGCGGCACAACCAGGGAGTAACCGCGTTCCTGATAAACTTCCCGGAAGGTGTGCGCAAAATCCTTTTCCGCAGCGAGGTCGAACAGCAGATTAGCCCCTCAACAAGCGTGATTTTTTAATTGCTTTCAAGAAAAAGCTCGAAATGGCCGTAAAAATTGGTTGAAATGCGTTTGTCACAACAACAAACAACCAACAAAAGGTCATTTCGAGTGAATAGAAAATACCCCAAGATTCTCCGCAATCGCAAGCACAGAATCGCACGCCGTCTGGCGGCCAAGCAGTGGGAGGATCAACCTCGGCCGATGCTCAGGGCCAGCAATCTCCACTACGAGATGTCCCAACGGGTCAACGCCGTCAGCTACGGCGGCATGGGCGCCATGCATCTGATGGTGCAGCGACTGGGACTGATGGAGGACATCGATCAGCACTTGAAGTTGCTCAAAGTGCATTTGCCCTACCATGAGAGCGATCACGTGCTGAACATCGCCTACAACATGCTGGCCGGCGGGGTGCGCCTGGAAGACATCGAACTGCGGCGGCAGGATGAAAATTTCCTCAACGGCCTGGACGCACAACGGATTCCTGATCCGACCACGGCGGGAGATTTCACCCGGCGGTTTGACGAAGCGGACATTCTGCAACTGCAGGAATGTTTCAATCGCTCGCGGCTGGCGGTGTGGAAGGTTCAGCCGAAAGGATTTTTGGAGGAAGCTTTCATCGACGTGGACGGGACGATTGCCGGAACCTGGGGGAGTGCAAGGAAGGCATGGGCCTGTCGTATAAAGGGATTTGGGGTTACGCGCCGCTGATCGTGAGTCTGGCCAACACTAACGAGGTGCTCTACCTGCTCAACCGGCCGGGCAATGCGGCCAGCCACAGCGGCAGCGTGGAGTGGATTGACCGGGCGGTGGCCTGGTCGGGCCGGTGGCCGGCACGGTGACGGTCCGGGGGGACACCGATTTCACCCACACCGCCCATCTGGACCGGTGGGATGAAGCGGGGCGCTAATTCATTCTGGGCATGGACGCGCATCCCAAGGTGGTGCAACTGGCCGAAGCGTTGCCAGCCAGCGCCTGGCAGCGGTTGGAGCGGCTGCCCCGGCATGAAATCCTGACCGAGCCTCGGGCCAAAGCCTTTCGTTACAAAGAACAGATGGTCATTGAGAAGGAATTTAAAAATCAGAAGCTGGTGGGGGAGGACATCGCCGAAATGGATTACCAACCACTCAAGTGCGGGAGGAAATATCGCCTGGTGATCGTGCGCAAGAACATCAGCGTGCAGAAAGGCGAGCAGGCCCTGTTGGATGAGATTCGCTATTTCTTCTACATCACCAACCGGAAGGACGCGGCGGCGAAGATCGTGGGGTTGGCCAACGGGCGGTGCGACCAGGAGAACGTGATCGAGCAGTTGAAGAACGGGGTCAACGCGATGCGGATGCCGGTCAACGATCTGTTGAGCAACTGGGCCTACATGGTGATGGCGGCGCTGGCTTGGAATCTCAAGAGTTGGTATGGGTTGCTGACGCCCAACCGCCCACGGGGACTGGAACTGGTGCGGATGGAGTTCCGACGATTCCTCAACGCGATTCTCTTAATACCCTGCCAGGTGGTGCGCACGGCGCGGCGGGTAATCTACCGGGTGTTGGGCTACAACCGCTGGCTCACAGATTTCTTCGCGACCTGGGAACGGCTGCAAAGGCTTGTCTTGGTGGAATAGCGGATCCCGATCCATTTTCGCGAAATGACGGACGGACGCAGTGTCGCTGTCTCCGGTGAAAAACCGCTTGGGCGCGTGATCCTTGGAGCCTAAAGCGGCGGCAAACCCAATCGGAAGGCGTTACGGGCAGGTTGAGAACCGAGTTGGGAAATTTTGGGGGTAAAAACCGGCGCAAAATTCCGACGGCACCCCCGCATTTTTTCATTCGCTTGTTTTGGGACTAGCGGCAAATTGCCAGCGACAAAAGGCGTCATATTGCGACAAGTTCCTTGCCGCTTTTTGTCGCTATTTGCCGCCCCGGTTTTGCCCCGGTTTTTTCCGCAACGATTTCGTTAGGGGATGGTGTCTTCAATAATTGGCCGCAGATAAGGGCAAGACGAACGCGAGATATTTGCATTGAGCCGATGTTCAAGAATTTTTGCATCAACTCTAATCAACGCATCCGCTGGTTGCCGTGTGCGCGAATCCAAAATTCAATTGTGTGTCGCCGGTCGTCGCGTCAAGGTAAGACTCTCCGCTGCGCTGCGAGTTCCACCGTTGACCCGCCGCCCGGCTCCGGGAGTTTTGCTTTTAGGATTTCGCGCACGACAGGATTTTCACGCCAGTTCAATCATTTGGAATTGAAGGCACATTCCTTAAACTTTTGACTTTCAGACTCAAAAGACGCACAATCAATATAACCGTGAGCACCGAGACAGACATTTTAATCAAGCGAGCCGCCGCCGAACTCAAAACTGCTGGCGCACGGGAGATTTATGTCTTCGGTTCTGCTGCACATGGGACGGGTGATGCCGCTTCCGATCTCGACTTGGCTGTTTCCGGCCTGCCGCCGTCGGTTTTCTATCGCATGGGCGCGCGGGTCAGTGATTTGATTGGCCGTTCGGTTGATTTGATTGACTTGGACATCAACACGCCGTTCACCCGCTACCTACGCACGGAGAATGAACTCGTCCGCGTGGGATAAATTCCGCAAGCAACAGGCCACGGAACGCGAACAGTTGCAGCGTCTGGTGTTTGGAATGCACGGACTTCTCGCCAAATGCCGCACCACGGCCCCGACTGAAATCGAACTGTCTGCGCTCGCGGCGTTGCTCCATTCATTTTACACCGGCGTGGAAAATATTTTTAAGCGCATGGCGGTGGAGTTGGACGACGAGCCAGTGCGCGGCGATTCCTGGCATCGTGAACTTTTGCTGCGGATGAAATCGCCGACGGCGCACCGCCCGGCGTTGCTGTCGGAAGAACTTCACGACACGCTGAATGAATACCTGCGTTTCCGCCATGTATTCCGCAACGCATATTCCTTTGACTTGGATTGGCTGAAAATGTCCCCACTGGTGCTGCGCTTGGAAGAAACATTCCAAAAGCTTGAAAAAGCGTTGAATGATTTTCTGAAATAAACTGCAATCCAAATTCCGCAGTGGCAACGGGCGGACTGGGCGCACCGGCTTGTCACGGTGAAGCTTTGCGGAGACGGAAATCAGATGCCGGCGGACGGGAACTCTTTTCCGGTATTCATTTTGGGATGGACGATTGGCGGTTGTTGCCGTCGCGGAACGACGCGATGACAATAGCCCAGCCATTTATGGCTGGGTCATGCGTCCATCAAATAAAAAGTCCCGCAAGGGACGGCAGAAAATGTGGTGGCCGTGCGCAAGCACCTTTCGTCCCTGACGGGACTTTGAAAAATTGCGGGCCATGAGTCCCAGCCATAAATGGCTGGGCTATTTTCAGGTGCAGCGGAGCCACGCCGGAAACGGCAAACGGGGACGGAATTTAGATGGCGGCTTTCTGCCGAATGCCGCTACGCCGAAACGGACTGGTCACGCTCTCCGCAATTCGCAATTCGCAATTCGAAATTGTCAGGGCTTCTTTTCCGGTTTTCAGTTTGGGTTGGACGATTGGGGCAACTGACTATTTCCCGCCCGTTTCAGAATTTACCTCGAAGACCGGCTTCGCCGGCTTGAAAAAATCACCGTCAGGATCATCTACATTCAAGACGTATTCACCAACTTCTGCCGGAGCAAATTTTTCGTATTGCTTGAAAAGCTCCATTTTGCGGATTTCAGTCTTTTCTTGAAGTTCGAGGCACAAGCTAATGATGTGCGGCAACAGTGGGCGATTCGCCTGAAGCTGACTACAAATCAAACTTTTGTCCGTGGGACTGCGCACTATTAGGCGCACCTGGTTAGCTTGTCCAACATCGAACCACTCAAACTCATTGGCATCAGAGTGAGCCAAGATTTTATCCCGGTGCTTCATTAAATCGCGATGCAACTCCAGATAGTCGGACGGAATTATATCCTCACCAAGAGGGCAGCCCATCCCGTGAGATTTCTTGAATGGTTTGCCGTAAAGGACATAAACCGCTGCCATCAATGGGTAAAATATCGGTTCATCTTCGGCGATATTTTTTCGGAGAACGTATTCAGCAGCGACTCGCGAATGCTCAAACGACTGCCCCGCATAAAATATTTTCCAGAGCAGTTTCGCATCTTCAAATTCTTGTGGTTGCATTGCAGCAATAATATCACGCAAACGTGAACCTTGCCAGCCGAACGAAACCGATTAAGCTGGCGGCATGAAAATGAAATGGTGCGTGCCGGGTCTTCTCATGGCCATTTTATACGCTGGTGTTCAACTGCGCGCGCAGTCAGTGCAAACGCTGGTTTCTTTCAACGGCACAAATGGATCATATCCGATTTCGTCATTGACGCTGGGCAATGACGGCAATTTCTATGGCACGGCTGACAATGGCGGCAGCAACAATGAAGGAACAGTGTTCATGGTCACGACCAATGGCACGTTGACCACGTTGGTTTCGTTCGCTGGCACCAATGGGGACCGTCCGGATGGCGGGCTTACGCTGGGCAAAGACGGCAATTTCTACGGCACGACTTACGAAGGCGGCAGCAACAACGACGGAGGAACGGTGTTTGAAGTGACAACCAATGGCACGCTGACCACGCTGGCCTCCTTCAACGCCACAAATGGGGGGTATCCAGTCTCGGCGTTGACACTGGGCAATGACGGCAATTTCTACGGCACGACTACGCAGGCAGGTGACACAAATCTCAATGGCGGCGGCTTCGGGGCTGTTTTCCAAGTGATGACAAATGGCACGTTGACCACGTTGGTTACTTTCAACGGCACGAATGGAGCAGGCCCGCAAGCCGGGCTGACGCTAGGCAACGATGGTAATTTCTACGGGACGACTGTGTCAGGCGGTAGCGGAGTCGGCAACGGCGACGCTTATGGGACTGTTTTTCAAGTGACGACGAATGGCACGATGACCACGTTGGTTTCCTTCACCGGCACCAATGGGGCGGTTCCGGTAGCTGCCCTGACGCTGGGCAATGATGGCAATTTCTACGGCACGACTTCTAGCGGCGGCAGCAACAATGATGGGACGGTGTTCATGATGACGACCAATGGCGCTTTGACCACACTGGTTTGCTTCAACGGCACCAATGGGGCGGAGCCGAGAGCTGCACTGACATTAGGTAATGACGGCAATTTCTATGGCACGACATCCGGCGGTGGCAGCAGCGATGACGGGACGGTGTTCAAGGTGACGACCAATGGCACATTGACCACGCTTGTTTCCTTCAACGGTGCCAATGGGTCGCATCCGGTAGGCGCGTTGACGCTGGGCAACGACGGTAATTTTTATGGCACAACTCAATTGGGCGGCAATACCAACCTCAATGGCGGTTACGGTTATGGAACGATGTTCCGTTTGTCGCTATTGCCTGTCATTCCGCCAACATTGGCGCTGCAATTTTGGGCAGGGTATCCGCTATTGAGTATAAATGGGACATTGGGCGATACCTACACGGTGGAATACACAACGAATTTGGCAGTTCCCAACTGGACGCCAATGCTCATTGTGCCAAACCTTTCAATTGGCCCGTTCCAGATGATTGATCCTGCTGGAGTTGGCCAACCGATGCGATTCTATCGAACGGTTCAACCACAATGAACTTGCCGGCACGGGGTTTTTCATCACGGACGATGGTTATTTGATTTCAAATTATCATGTGGTCAAGGATGCGACGAAGGTTCGTTTGCTCACGGGCGCGGGTTTGATTGACGCCAAGGTGGTTCAGGTGGATGCGGCGAATGATCTGGCCTTGCTCAAAGCGGACGGGAAATTTTCTCCATTGCCCATTTCATCCAGCCGGTCGGCGCAATTGGGCGGCACGGTGGCGACGGTCGGTTTTCCCGACATCGGTTTGCAGGGGTTCGCGCCCAAGCTGGCCAAGGGGGAAATCGCGTCGCTGTCCGGCGCGGGGGATGACCCGCGGTATTTTCAAATCAGCGCGCCGGTGCAGCCGGGCAATTCGGGCGGGGCGCTGGTGGATGAGCGGGGCAACGTGATCGGCATCGTGTCGGCCAAGCTGGATGCGCGCGGGCGGCGCTGGCGGCGAGCGGGGCGTTGCCGGAGAATGTGAATTACGCGGTCAAGAGCAGTCTGCTGTTGAGCTTCCTGGAATCGGTGCCGGAGTGGACGCCAAGCTCAAAGCGCCGAACACGGCGGATGAGAAGTTTGAGGACGTGGTGAAGTCGGCGCAGGATGCGGCGGTGCTGGTGCTGGTGTATTGATTTTGGCATCACAATTCAGCCGGGAGAATTTCAGCAGTTGCCGAATTTTCTGATTTCGGCGAGTATTTTTGCATGAGTGTTGCCGGACTGCCCATCCAGATTGACCGGGAGCAGGTGGCGCGCTTCTGCAAGGAGCGTGGCATCCGCAAATTGAGCCTGTTCGGGTCGGTGTTGCGAGACGACTTCGATCCGGCGCGCAGTGACGTGGATGTGCTGGCGGAATTCGAGCCGGGCGTGCGATCGGGGCTGAAGTTTTTCGGTTACGGCGAGGATTTGGCCGAAATCATCGGCAGAAAAGTGGATTTCAACACCGAGGCGTGGTTGACATTGAGATGGAAAGGGGGAAGCCCACCTGCCAGTTCGGCAAAGTGCTTACCGTGTTGCATACGCTGGGCATCAAAATCCAGGTGATTCCTCCCGCGGGCGGCGGCCAGAAAGGAAATTAAATCATGCCCCGGACGCTGGACGTTTATTTGCATCGGCGGCTGGCGGGCCATCTCATTCAGGATGAGCATGGCCAGATGGCATTTTCCTATGCCGAAAGCTGGCTGAACAATTCGCGGGCGATTGCCCTATCACATTCGCTGCCGCTCCGAAAAGAGCGGTTTAACCGCAATGAGTGCCGGGGATTTTTTGCCGGCGTTCTGCCGGACGGAAGCCAGCGCGAGATTATCGCAAAGAACCTCGGCATCAGCGCCGGAAACGATTTCGCGATGTTGGAGCAAATCGGCGGCGAATGCGCCGGAGCGGTGACGTTTATCCCATCCGGCGAAAGCCTGCCGGAAGGCAATTACAGCTACCGCGCGTTGACCGACGAAAAACTGGCGGAAATTCTCAAGCAGTTGCCGCGCCGTCCGCTGATGGCGGGAGAGGATGGCATCAGGCTTTCGTTGGCTGGCGCGCAGGACAAAATCGCGGTGCATATTTCCGAGCGTCAAATTTCCATTCCCCTTGGCGGAGCGCCGAGCACTCATATTCTTAAACCGGCCATCGAACGGTTTGAGGGGATTGTGTTCAATGAAGCGTTTTGCATGAACCTGGCCCAGGCGATGGGTCTGCACACGGCCAGGACGGAAATCCGCAGGGTGGACGGGATTGATTATCTCCTCATTGAGCGTTATGACCGCGTGGTGGTGAAAGATGGCGGCTCGGAGCATTTGGAACGGGAGCATCAGGAGGATTTTTGCCAGGCCTTGGGTGTCATTCCTGAAAACAAGTACCAAAACGAAGGCGGGCCTTCACTGAAACAATGTTTTGGGTTGCTGCGTGAATTGTCCAGCGCCCCGGTGATTGATCTCCAGCGATTATTGGATGCCGTCATTTTCAATTTTCTGATTGGAAACCACGATGCCCATGGAAAGAATTTTTCATTGCTTTACGGCCGCGAAACGCGGCTGGCGCGGCTTTATGACGTTCTCAGCACGGCCTATTACGCGGAACTCTCGAAGAAAATGGCGATGAAGATTGGCGGTGAATATGCTTCCGACAAGGTGCAGCCGAAGCACTTTGACCAATTGGCGGATGAAGCGGGAATGGCCAAGCCGATGGTGAAACGGCGAGTGCGGGAAATGGCGGAAACAGTCCTGTCAAAGACGCCTGACGCGATCGCAGAGAATCCCATCACACAAGCTGTAGCCGCGCTCATACGAAACCGCTGCTCAAAGGTGCTGGAGAAATTTTGAAGAATTCCGCGGTGGAATTGACAAACGCCGACAGAAAATGACCACGGCTATCCAAAATTTCATGAATAAACAGCCGCAAAATTCAGCGGCCTTGAACTCCCCAAATTTCATTGAATGGCGACGTTCCAAAAGAAATTTATGGAAGCACACATCCGATTGACCAAGATGCAGGAAACACAACCTCGGTTCACACCATCATCAGAAGTATTACAACCAGGACTCTACTACGTTTGGAATGTGCGGGCGCACGACAGTGCTGGCTACAGCGCTAATTCGTCAGGCACCCGTGTTCGACCGGCAAGATAACAATCACGCGCCTGAGATTTGAAAATGTGGCCCGTGCGGATGAATCAAAACTGAAACTCCGGTTCCGCTGGCGGGGCCTTCCGTCGTCGTGACGGCTTGACCTTTTCCGCCGCCGCTTTCCACTTCGCAATCAGATCCTGGGTATCCATCCACCGTCGCCGTATCGCCGTCAATTCGCGCGTCAATTCCCGCCGCACCTGCTCTGCGATTACCGAGAAGTCCGTCCGGTTGGAAAAATTCCAGGCCGGCTCGCGCCGCCGTTGGGTGATCTGCCGTTTGATTTCGCGCAATGAACTTTTCAACCGCGCGGTGATGCGTTGCAGCAGCGAGGCGCTCGTGTGCGCGGTCGTGCCGCTTTCGCCGATCTCGCAGAGCGTGAGAATGACTTCCAGTTGTTCCGTGTCGCCCGCCTCATAAGCCGCCTGCGCCTGATGCCACCATTCCGTTTTCTGCGCCGTCATTTCCCGCTGGCTGTCCGGATGCAGACGGCGCACCAGGGCGCGATACAGTTCCTTGAGCCGTTTGGAAGCGTTTGCCGGCGCGGCGTGGGGATGCTGCCCGGCTTGACGAGCGTGTTCTTCCCAGGGTGGTTCATCCGGCCCGACCTCGCCGAACATCTCCTCAAATACGGTATTCAGCGGATCATCCTCGTCATCCGGATTTTCCATGTCTGGACCCGTGCCAAAGCGTTCCTGTTGCCCAGCCTGGTCGCGGCCGGGCGGGGGAGGCGGCGGTGGTTCGGGATTATCCCGATGTTCCATCACCCGTTTATAGGCCCGGGCATACGAGCCGCCGCCGAACATCACCTCGCTCTGCACCATGAAAACAATGGCATCATCCGCCTCCAGCTTGAGGCTGAGTTCCCGGAGTTCCGTAAGGAGCGCCCCGAAATGGCTGTTCAACCAGCGGGAAAATTGCGGTTGATCCTGCTGGTGAAACCGGTCGAGCACCCGCCGCGAGTTGTCGAGATCGCGCAGCGCCTTCTCGTAAGCCTGCTTGATTTTTTCACGGATGCGCGTGCCATCCACCCGCACCAGGGCGCGGCAGTGGTTGGCCGGCCGGGCATCGGTGACGGCATGGCTGTGCGTCGAATTTCTGGTCGTGCGGCGTCGCATTAAAAAAAGCGCCGCACATTATCACTTCAATCGGATTTCGTCCATCCTCACCGCATCCGCCCGAAAAGAAATTTTGGCGAATTTCGCCGGCGGAATGGAGCGGATTTCCTCATGATCTTTCCCATCAGGGACAATTGGGGGCAATTTTGGCTCGTGTTTGTTCGCATTGGCGACCTATCGGCTGGAGTTATGGCGATGCCTTGCGGGCCAAGTGTATCAACTCGAAAACGAACTGGCGGATGATGACAATTGAAATTCTGGAGCAGGAAATCCCGAATTTACTTGAGTCTGATTTCCCGTAACATCAGGTTAAATGCCAAAACATATTATACTATGGTGATATGCTGAATATCCGGACATCATCTTTGGAATCGTTGGCCATGAAGGCAATGCTTGCCATCTTCTTGTGGCTGGCTGCCACTCGCACTGGGGCTGCCGCTGAACCACAGACGGCTGTAATAACCTTCAGCGGACTGTGGAATGGTGCCGACCCTTATACGAACTACGCAGTTCTGCACCGGCCCCTCCCTTCCACCTATCAACCCTTGATGGAAGCTGAACCGTTTACCAAGCCGCCGGATGGCGGCAATTTCGGCATCCGGATCGGATGGGAAAACGCGCTTTGTTCCAACCACGGACTGAATGGAAATGTCAAAGACCACACGGGAGATGGAATGGCAAACAACAAACTTTTCAAGCATGAGCTTGGCGGAGGCGTCATGTTTGCGGAAAAACCGTGTATCATGACATTCAGCAAGCCGATTGAGATACCCCTCCCTCTTCTGGACCTTCTATGAACCCGCAACCCGGCCGGTGAAACGAAATGGAACGATTGCGGTATTTCGGAATGCCGCCGACACGACGCCGTTGAAATCGGTGGAAGTGCCCTACCACGATGGCCGGGGTTATGTCTGGCGACAATTGACCGCTTTCGCCGGGATGAAGATTCTCCAAAATTGTATTCGATCCGCGCGATCAGGATACGGGCCTTAACATTGATGACATCACGGTGCGGATTAATGACAACGACTAATCGCCTTTTGCGATCATCCAGTCGCCCGGAGCCAGCATTTGGCGGGGCATGTTAAAAATGCCTCGAATAAATCAAAGGAGATTTTCATGGCAGGAACCTCTCCTTTTGACCGATCCCGTTGCGCGACAGCGTGTTCCGCGAATCGGTCAAACCAGCGTGAACCCAAAACACGCATTGATGCGCTGGACCAAGGCGCGCCGCCGCGCGATGCCCACACTTCCCCGGCGGCGATACAGCCGCTCCTTTTCGACCAGATACATCAGGTCGCACTTGACCAGCGTCTCCCAATCCAAGCCGTCCGCACCATTGAGCGGGATTTCGTTTACACGAGCGGGCCGTCCCGCCGGCTGGCTGGAGCCGATCAACACGTTGACCAGCGGCGCGCGGGCCACGCGATCCGGATGGCTCACAACCACCGCCGGGTGCGGCCCCGCGTCGGCGAAATCGCACGTCCAGATGTCCCACTGTTTCATTCCGCTTCGACCTTCAAGGTGGAAGCCCGGGCGGTGCGGCGTTCGGCGCGAATGCGGGTCCCGGTGTAGAGATGGCGCAGTGAGCCGGGTGGAAACGAGGCCGCTCCGAGGGATCTTTTCCTCGGCATCCAGGATGCGCAAGCCGGCGCGAACCACCTCGCTGGAATTGTTGTAGCGCCCGTTGGCAACCAGGCGCGCGATCAATTCCTCGAAATGCTTGGTCAACGCGATGTTCATGGCTTGCAATATGGAATAGATGCTATCTATTGTCAATCGCTCATGTTTCCATTTATTACGCAAAGGATACGGGGCCTTAACATTGATGACATCACGGTACGGATTAATGACGACGACTAATCGCCTTTTGCGATCATCCATCTTCTCTCATATTTGACCATCACCAACATCGTGACTGAATCAGTTCGGAGACGGTTTTATCGGCTCCAAACCCGGTTGATGCCGCGAGGCGTCACTGGTTTGATCAATTCTGAAAACGCCCGAAAATGGGCGCGTTCCCATTGATACTACCCTCCCGGACATTTCGCGGTGAAAATGGTCACAAAGGAGCCGACGCGATACATATTGATTTTTGAATCAAAATTGCGCTTGCCATCTTTCGGCGTCTCGCTCAATTTGGGATTCGTCACCTAGCGCGAAACCATGAAAGCATTCAAATCATTGAAACGGAGACGCAGCCAGTCATATCGGCTGAATTCGGAGCAGCAACTCGGAGAACGTGAAGAAGAAAATGGCGGTTGGCTGTCCATTGCATTCGGAATTTTTCTTCTTGGCGTGCTCCTCTGGGTGCTCTTCAATCACAGATGATTTCCAGAGCGCTGCTTTGCCGCAGGCGCGCGGGTAAATGTATTCTTTGCCCGTTGCGTTGATTTTTCCGTTTGGGAATTAGTCATTCCCACCTCCACCAATGCTCACCAACCCAACCGTGTTGGTGCCGAACCCGTGGGAATAACCGGTAACGGTATTGCTGACGGTCACGTCCGCATTGCACAAAGTAAAATTGTTGCCGCCGTCGAAATTGAACCGCGAATCAATGATTTTAACGCCCCGAACATTGTAAAGGTCAAAGGTCCGCGGAGCGGTCTCGGTAATGCGATCCAGCGTCACATTCGAGATGGGCATTTCGGCCGGCCCCCAGATGATCCCTCCAATGTCGCCCCCCGGCGAATTCACCGTGAGATTGCTGATCGTGATGTCGCGCCAGACAGGAGTTGTCTCCGTGACTGGCGCCGTGTTGTCGGGAGCCATGACCTCGGCGGGAGGAATGCGGTACGGATTCCCGACGCGATTGTAATAGCTGTAAATGACAATCGGCAGGTTCACGTTGGTCATGGTCAGGTTTAAATAATTCAGGTCCTTCACCGGGGCGCTTCGGCCCATGCTGCACTTGATTCGAATTCCGTTATGCGTCCCATTGAACGCGCAGTTGATGACCGTCAGGTTCGTGATTCCCTCGGAAATACCGCTGCCAATGGAAACGCCGTGTCCGGAGCCAAAAACACAATTGGTAATCAGCAGGTCGTTGATCGGGCCGGTGGAACCCATGGCAATGTTGTCGTCCCCGTCGCTGATGTGACAATCTTCAATAATCGAATTGGTGCCGACGAAATTCAGGCCGTCGGTGTTGGGCGAGCGGGCTGGAGTATTGACGGTGAGATTGCTGATGGTGATATTGCCGCCGCGGCCCCGCAAGCCGCAATGATGATACGGCGGGTTTTCAAAGGTGATGTCGTGGATAAAAAGGCGATTGACCGAATACAGATTCAGCATCATCGGGCGGACCAATCGGCGGTCGCCGGAAAAAGCCGCCCACCACGCCGCGCCTTGCCCGTCAATTTTGCCCCACCCACTGATGGCGAGGTCATGAACATCACGGCAGGAGATGAACGTCGGCGCGTTCGTTGTGCCGCCGGGGTAGGTCCCGAGCGGGAGCATCCGCAAAATGCCATTAGTGTCAACTTCAAGATCAATGCCGTCCCGCAATGTAATCGGTCCGCTCAAGAATGTGCCGGCCGGAATCTCCACAATGCCGCCGCCCGCGGCATTGGCGGCGTTGATGGTGTTTTGAATGTTGGCCGTGTTGTCCCTCAGTCCGTCGCCGACGGCGCCGTAATTCGTGACGTTGAAAACTGTCGCCGGAATCTCTGGCAGGGATGGGTTTGCCGCCTGGATGGAGCCAGCCAGGGCGGGCAGGGTGAAAAGCAGGATGGCGCGCAATTTCATAATGGCAAAAGGTATCATGAATAAACCGCGGAAGAAAAAATCAAATTTAACCGCTGGCGTTTGAAGAAAAACTGTAGCCGTTCGGCGTTTCCTCGCCCCACCGGGGGAGAGGATTGAGGTGAGGGGGGCAGGCATATCCATCTGCAAGCGGTTTGCGGTGAATTTCCCCGGAATTTCAAGGGAATATCCTGTTTGTAACCTGGGTGTAACTTTTTAAAAGATTTTTCTTGAAAGCACAACAGGTGGTGGTATGATGATTCCTGCTCCCCAACTAATTGGGGAGCAAACTTTGAAAATTTGTCCGTTTTCTTTGGAAATTAATAGTTTTTTGAAAAAAAGTCCGCCCGGTTTGGCCTCTTGAACCGACGGGCATGAACATCTAAGTTAGAATGGAGTGAGCCATGATTGACGCACGTGAGGAAGTTTCGGCCCCGGCACAACAACACACCGGGCACCGGCGAGGAACAAAGGTTTCGGTCAGCCGGGAAATTAAAAGTAAAGGAGCGGGAAAATTCTTGAAAGTCGAACGCATATTCAGCGACGCCAAAGTGAAGCCGTTCGATCAAGTCGAATGGGAATGCCGCCTCGCGGAAATCACCGACGACGCCGGCAAGGTCATTTTCAAACAGGACGATGTGGAAATGCCCAAACCCTGGTCCCTCCTCGCCACCAAGGTCGTCGTCTCCAAATACTTTTACGGCGAGCAAAATACCTTGGAGCGCGAAACCTCCGTGCGCCAGCTCGTCCATCGCATCGCGCGCACCATCGCCGATTGGGGCGTCGCCGACGGCTATTTCAGCGCCGCGGATGGCGAGGTCTTTTATGATGAATTGACGTGGCTCTGCCTGAATCAATACGGCGCCTTTAATTCCCCCGTCTGGTTCAACGTCGGTTTGTTCCACGAATACGGCGTCGGCAAAAAGTCCGGTCGCGGCAACTGGTTTTACAACCGCAAAATCGGCGCCGCTGAACGCGCCGGCACTCAATACGAATATCCCCAGGGCAGCGCCTGCTTCATCCAGTCCGTCGAGGACAACATGGAAGACATCATGCGGCTCGCCTCCAGCGAAGCCATGCTCTTTAAATACGGCTCCGGCACCGGCACCGATCTCTCCCCTCTCCGCTCCAGCAAGGAAAAACTTAGCGGCGGCGGACGCCCCAGCGGCCCCATGAGCTTCCTCAGAGTCTATGACCAGGTCGCCAACGTCGTTAAATCCGGCGGCAAAACCCGCCGCGCCGCCAAAATGAACACCCTCCGCGATTGGCACGGAGACATCGAGGAATTCATTGATGCCAAGCAAAAGGAGGAGAAAAAGGCCTGGGCCTTGATCGAGCAGGGCTACGACGGCTCCTACAACGGCGATGCCTACGGCAGCGTCATGTACCAAAACGAAAACCTGTCCGTGCGCGCGAGCGACGACTTCATGCGCGCCGCGCTGGCCGGCAAGGAATGGTGGACGCGCAGCGTCACCGGCGGCGGCAAACCGCTTCAAAAGAAGGACGCGGCGAAACTGCTCATGAAAATTGCCGAAGGCACCCATGTCTGCGGCGATCCCGGCATGCAATACGACGGCGCCATCCAGAAATGGCACACGTGCAAGGGCACCGAGCCAATCCATTCCACCAACCCGTGCAGCGAATACGTCTTCATCAACAACACCGCCTGCAATCTTGCCTCGTTGAACCTCATGAAATTCAAGCGCGAAGACGGAAAATTTGATGTTGAACGTTTTAAGGCCGCCGTGCGCATCTACATTACGGCGCAGGAAATCCTCGTGGACAATGCCAGCTATCCCACCAAGGACATCGCTGAAAATTCCCACATTTTTCGCACGCTCGGCCTCGGCTATGCCAACCTCGGCTCCCTCTGCATGAGCTATGGCCTGCCTTACGACAGCAACGAAGGCCGCGCCCTCGCCGGCGCCATTACTGCCATCATGACCGGCCACGCTTACGAGCAAAGCGCCGAAATCGCCGCCAACATCGGCGCCTTCCCGGGCTATCGCGACGCCCGGTGCGCTCACGTTTCCAAACCGCTGGCCAAAGACAATGTTCAGTCCATGCTCGACGTCATCCAGTTGCATCGCGACGCCGTCGAAAATATCCATCCGAGCGAGGAATTCGGCTATTTGAAAAACCACGCCCGCCAGACCTGGGAGAGCGCGCTCGCCCGCGGCAGACAATCCGGCTATCGCAATGCCCAGGTCACCGTCCTGGCCCCCACGGGCACCATCGCCTTCCTGATGGATTGCGATACCACCGGCGTGGAACCGGACATCGCCCTGGTGAAATACAAACTGCTCGCCGGCGGCGGCATGTTGAAAATTGTCAATCGCGGCGTCCCCCAGGCCCTCCAACGCCTCGGCTACAACCCGCGGGAAATCGAGGGCATCATCCAGCATATCGAAAAATTTGATACCATCGAGGACGTCGAAGAAAACGGCGCGACCGTGAAGAGCGGATTGAAGCCGGAGCATTTGCCCGTGTTCGATTGCGCTTTCAAGCCCCATCGCGGCAAACGCAGCATCCATTATCTGGCGCACCTGGGAATGATGGCCGCCGCCCAACCCTTCATCAGCGGCGCCATCTCGAAGACCGTCAACATGCCCAAAGAATGCACCATCGAGGAAATCCGCGACACCTACATCCAGGCCTGGAAAATGGGCCTCAAATGCGTCGCCATTTACCGCGACGGCTCAAAACGTTCCCAGCCGTTGAACACGAAAAAAACCAACGAAGGCGGCGATAAAAGCGTCCCGCAAAATTCCACGCTCGAAAATCGCGTCAAGGAACTCGAAGCCGAAGTCGCCAGATTGCATGGCGAAGCCGGAAAACCGTTGCGCCGCCGCCTCCCGGACACCCGCACGGCCGTCACCCACAAATTCGACATTGCCGGCCATGAAGGCTATCTGACCGTCGGCCTGTTTGAGGACGGCCACCCCGGCGAACTCTTCATCACCATGGCCAAGGAAGGGTCAACCATCGGCGGTTTGATGGATGGCATTGGCACGCTCACCAGCTTGGCGCTGCAATACGGCGTGCCTCTCGAAGCCCTGGTCCGCAAGTTCGCCCATCAGCGCTTCGAGCCGAGCGGTTTCACTAAAAACGCGGAAATCCGCAACGCCGCCTCCATCACCGATTACGTCTTCCGCTGGCTCGCCTTGCAATTCATTCCCGGCTACCGCGAAAACCTGGCCGCCGCCCTCAACCAGCCCGAACTCGCCATCCCCGGCCTGGCCGAGGAATTGAAAAAAAAAATAAACCGGCCGGTGCCTGAATTACCCATTGCCGAGGAAACCGACGTCGTCGAACTGCAAAACGGCAACGGCCACGGCCAGCGCGCCTTGACCTTGACGGCGATGATCACCAATCAGCAGGACGCGCCGACGTGTCCGAATTGCGGCCACGTGGCCGTCCGTAACGGCGCGTGCTATAAGTGTTTGAATTGCGGCGAAAGTCTCGGTTGCTCTTGACGAACCGAGTCGGAGGAACGGGGCCGGAGATTCTTTCTCCGGCCCTTTTTATGTTCGACGCGGAGCGCGTCGAACCCAGCCGGGGCCGGCTGCGCTTTCCGATCAAATTTCTCGTGTTGTTTCATGGGCGCGACGCCTCTATGTTGGAGCGCATGAGCGATACCACCTATGTCATGCGCGAAGATCCCTGGCGCATTTTCAGGATCATGGCTGAATTCGTGGACTCCTTCCAAACCCTCTCCCAGGTCGGCCCCGCCGTGACGATTTTCGGGTCGGCGCGCGTCAAGGCGAACGACAAATATTATCGCGCCGCCACTGCCATCGGAAAGAAACTGGCGCAGCACAACCTGGCCATTATCACCGGCGGCGGTCCGGGCATCATGGAGGCCGCGAACAAGGGCGCGTCCCAGGCCGGCGGCAAGTCCGTGGGCCTCAACATTGAGTTGCCCAGGGAACAATTCGCCAATCCTTTTTCAAATGTCCCCATCCATTTCCATTATTTCTTTGCGCGCAAAGTCTGCTTCGTGAAATACAGTCTCGGCTTCATCTATATGCCCGGCGGATTCGGCACGCTCGATGAATTGTTTGAAGTGCTGACGCTGGTGCAAACCGAGCGCATCCCCCAATTCCCCCTGATACTCTTTGGCAGCGATTATTGGCGCGGCCTCCTGAGATGGGCCAAATCCCAAATGCAGGACCACCACAGCTTCATCACTGCCGGCGACCTGGATTTGTTGAGAATTACCGATGACACCGATGAAGTGGTGCGCATCATCATGGAGTATGAACGGCATTCCGGCACGCCGGGACTGCCACAGGCATTTGCATGACCCATCCGCTCGTTGCAGAGATTCCCACCGCGCATACGCCCGAATCGCTCCTCGAACAATTGCGGGGCGGGCGGGGTCGAACTCCTTCGGATGTGGTTTTGTTGCGGAGCAACTCATTCGACGCGCCGCGGGACCGCTATTCGTTCGTGGCGGCCAACCCGTTTCTGTCCTTCTGCTCCTTCGGCTCGCAATGTGAATTGCGCCGCGACAATCTTATCCGCGTCCATTTCGGAAATCCCTGGCAGATTCTCGACGCGCTGATGTCGCAATTTGAATTGTTGGATGAGATTGACCTGCCGTTCCCGCTTGGCGGCTGTTTTGGGTTCTGGGGGTACGACCTGAAAAACTTCAGCGAGCCCAAGCTGCCGCGTCGCGCGGCCCGCGACGTGGAATTGCCCGACTGTCATGTTGGTTTTTACGACAGCCTCGTGGTCTTTGATCATCAACTTGGGAAAACCTTCATCGTTTCCACCGGATTGAAGGCTGACGGTTCGCGCAGCGAAAAGCGGGCAAGGCAGCGGCAGGAATTTTGGCGGGAACGGCTTTCCATCCGCGCCGGGCTTCCGGGCCGCGATTATCACAAATCTGAAACGAAGCAGTCGCCCGTCTCCAATGTTTCCCAGGACGATTTTCTTTCCGCGGTGGATCGGGCGCAACAATACATCCGCGCGGGCGACATCTATCAGGTGAACCTCTCGCAACGGTTCACAGCCGGGTGCGGAACGGCGGGGTGGGAGTTCTTTCACCGATTAAGCGCCATTTCCCCCGCGCCCTATGCCGCATTTCTCGATTTCGGCGGGTGCCAGATCGTTTCGAGTTCGCCTGAACAATTCCTGCGGATGAGCGGGCCGCAGATCGTCACGCGCCCCATCAAAGGCACGCGCCCGCGGGACCCCGATCCCACGCGGGATGCGCAGCTTGCCTACGAGCTTCGCACCAGTCCCAAGGAATTGGCGGAATTGGTGATGATCACCGATTTGCTGCGCAATGATTTGGGAAAGGTCTGCGAATTCGGCTCAGTGCGCGTGCCCGAACTGGCGGCGCTCGAGAAATTCCCGCATGTGCATCACCTGGTTTCAACCGTCGAGGGCCGTTTGCGGAAAGGCATGACGCATTTTGCCGCGTTCGCGTCGTGTTTCCCGGGCGGAAGCATCACCGGCGCGCCAAAATTTCGGGCGATGGAAATCATTGATGAACTGGAGCCGGTTTCACGCGGGCCGTATTGCGGCTGCCACGGCTATTTGGGGTTCAATCGCGAAAGCCAATTGAGCATCACGATTCGCACGGCGGTTTGCGCCGGCGGAAAAATCCACTACCACGCGGGGGCGGGAATCGTGGCGGATTCAAATCCCAAGGCCGAATACGATGAGACGCTGGCCAAGGCGCTCGGCTTCTTTCAGGCCCTGCAGTTTCAGCAACCCTCAGCGCCCGCCGGCGATTTGCAGCATGATCGTATTTCTCAACGGTAAATTTGTGTCCGAACACCGCGCGGTGGTTTCGATTTTTGACCGGGGCCTTCTCTACGGCGATGGTCTGTTTGAAACCATCCGCATTGTCAACGGCCAGCCGTTCCGCTGGCGCGAGCATTGGGAACGCTTCGAGAGCGGAGCCGGATTTTTGAAGATTCGATTGCCCTTGGGCCGGGAAAAACTGCGGGGGCTGGCCGGGCAACTGGTTGCGAAGAATAAAAAGCCTGATTCGGTTCTGCGCCTGACGCTTTCGCGCGGGCCAGGCGGGCGTGGCTATTCGCCCCGAAAAGCGAATTGGCCAACCCTGGCAATGACGTTGCATCCAGCGCCATCGGGAGAAGCCGGAGCGCGGAAGACGAAAGGCAGAAGCCGGAGAACGAAGCCGGAACAGCGGGCGGACGCCAGCGATTTTTCCCAGCCGGCGCAATGGAAAGTCATCGTGTCCTCGTTCCGGCTTGCCGTGGACGATCCGCTGGCGCGGTTCAAGACCTCCAACAAGCTGCGGCAAATTCTCGCGCGCGCCGAGGCCGACGCGGCGGGCGCGGATGAGGCGTTGCTGGCAAATACTGAGGGGTTCATGGCGGAGGGCGCCAGCAGCAATGTGTTTTGGGTCGAGCGCGGAAGCGTTTGGACCCCGCCAATCACGGCGGGAATTTTGCCGGGCGTGACGCGCGCGGTGGCCCGCGAAATTTGCGAGGGGCTGGGAATCCCCGTCGGGGAAAAAAATATCCGCTTGAAAGAATTGACGAACACAGACGGCGTCTTTTTTACCCTGACATCTTTGGGAATCGTCGGGGCGGAATCGTTGGACGCCAAAAAATTGAAGCAATCGCCGTTGGTCAACCGGATTGCGAAGACTTACCATGAGATGCTTTTTTAAAGCAATATGGCTTGAATTTTTCGGGGCCGGGGACGATACTAAACCATCAGAATGACTATGAACGCCGGGTTGGAAAATTGTTGGGCTTTCGTCAATGCTCAATCCGCTTCGGGGGAAAGAACCGGGGCGAAGACAGAAGGGGCCGGCGCGCGGGCAGTGACCATTTCGCGCGAGGCCGGTTGCGGCGCGCTGGTGGTCGCCGAAAAACTCGCCAGCTTTCTCCAAAAAAATTCGTCCAAAGACCCGGTCCCCTGGACGGTATTTGACCGCAACCTGATGGAGCGGGTTTTGGAAGACCACTATTTGCCGACCTATTTGAGCAAATTTTTGCCGGAAGATCGGGTTTCCAGGGCCGAAGACTTTATCACCGATTTGTTGGGTTCGCAGCCGCCCCTATGGAAGGTCGTGCGGCAATCGGTCGAAACCATCCTTAATCTGGCCGTGCTGGGAAGGGTGATTATCATTGGACGCGGCAGCAGCGTCATCACGTCGCAGTTGCCGCGCGTGCTTCACGTACGGTTGGTCGCGCCGTTGGAAAACCGGGTTGAGCACGCGCATGAGGCTTACGGGATGACGAAAGCGGCGGCCCGCAAATTCTGCCTGCGCGAAGACCGGGGACGGGTGCGCTACATGAAGAAATACTTCCGCACCGACGTCACCGACCCGATGAACTATCACATGATTATCAACACTGGCCTGGTCGGTTACGATGAAGCCGCGAGGCTGATTGGCGAAGCGGCGTTAAATTTACGCGCGGTTTCAAAACTTGAAAGTTGAAGCCTAAAACTTGAGACTGGTTTCGTGCCTGGCCGCTCCAAGCCGAAATATCAAATGCCGCGCCCCCGAAAACGTCCTGGCGGCAGGTTCGTCTGGCTCGTCATTTCAATCTTCATTGCCTGCGGAATTTATTTTTTCTGGCGGCCTGCGCCGTCAAAAAAAGCAATCCAGCCGGTGCCACGCGCGGTTTCCAAACATCCCGGGACGCCACTGACGGTTTGGGCACAATCGCCGTCGGATTTTCCCCGCCCGCCCCACGATATTTTTGAAGTCCAAGTGGCGCTGGCGCGGCGCGGCATTTCGCCCGGCTCGATAGACGCCGCGCTCGGCTCGCAAACCCGCGAGGCCATTTCGGTTTTCCAGCAAATGCAAAATCTGCCGGTCACGGGAAGGCTCGACGATGAGACCCGCGCCAGGCTGACATTGGACGCGCCGGTTTTGAGGAATTACGTGGTGACAACAAACGATTTGGCGCAGTTGCAGCCGTTGGGGAAGACCTGGCTCGAAAAATCGGAGCAATCGGCGCTGGACTATGAGACGGAATTGGAACTCGTCGGTGAACAATCGCATTCACACCCGCTGTTGATCGAGAAACTCAATCCGAACGTCAACTGGACAAATATTCCCGCCGGAACAATTCTGCGAATTCCCGACGTCTCATATCCGGAACCAAACGGACAGGCGGCGTTTATCGTCATCCATTTGTCGGACAAATTTTTGGAGGCTTTTGACGAAAACAGCAATCTGCTGGCGCATTTCCCGTGCAGTATCGCCGCCAGGGTGGAAAAGCGCCCGGTGGGAGAATTGCACGTTGTGGTCGTGGCGCCCCACCCGAATTATACCGTGGATCCCGAGCTGTTTCCGGAATCGCCCGAATTGCAGGCGCTGGGACACAAGTTAATCCTGCCGCCCGGCCCGAAGAATCCGGTGGGCGTGGCCTGGATAGGCCTGGACAAAACCGGTTACGGCATCCACGGTACGCCGGACCCTCAATCGGTCGGGCGCACGGAATCCCACGGCTGTTTTCGGCTGGCAAATTGGGACGCGGAATATCTGCTGCCATTGGTTTGGATCGGAATGCCGGTATTCGTCGAAGAGTGACCAGTTTTACGCTTGCGTAAAAGAAGTTTTTGGAGTAGTATTTCGTCAATACCCAATCTGCCCTGACGCTGCAATCCAGGACGCGCGATATCTTGCAAATGTCAGAGTTCGCCCAACAGGCATCACGGCGAAAACGATGATGAAAAAATCCAAAAAATCGCCGACTCTTCAGACCGTAACCCGGGTCGAATTGTTCGAGCAACTGCTGGACGCCTTTTCCGATCCGGTTTTAGTCAAAGACTGCGCCGGCCACTACGTTTGGGGCAATCGCGCCAAGTTAAAAGAATTGGGCGTGACTGATTTGTCGAAAATCATCGGCAAGACCGTGGATGATTTTTTTGATCGCGCGGCGGCGGAAGGCTTCAAGTCGGACGATGACCGGGTGGTGCAAACGGGCCAGCCGATTACCGACTTGCGGGAAAAAATTGCAGGACCGGATGGGACGGTTTGTTGGCATTTGACAAACAAAATCCCCTGGCGCGACAGCGGAGGAAAAATCCTGGGTTTGATTGCTGTCAGCCGCGACATCACTTCCCTGGTTGAGGCGGAGGCAAAATTTCAGGAAGAACGCAATCTCTTGAGGACCCTCGTGGACAACCTGCCTGACGGTGTGTATGCCAAGGACGTGGAGGGGCGGAAAGTCATGGTCAATCCGAGCGACTTGAAGGTTTTAGGATGCCGGACGGAAGCCGAGGCCATTGGCAAAACGGATTTTGATTTTTTCCCCAGGGAAATCGCCGAGCAATTCGTCGCCGCCGAAATGCCTGTCCTGAAAAATGGCACACCCTTGATCAACCACGAGGAAATGATAAGCCTTCCGGGCGGCGAAAGGCGCTGGATTTTGACATCCAAGATTCCCTGGCGGGACGCTTCCGGCAAAGTCATCGGCCTGGTGGGCATCGGGCGCGACATTCATGACCAAAAAGTGGCGGAAATGAATTTGCAGGAAGAGCGCAACCTGCTCCGGACGTTGATCAACCATCTGCCCGATCCCATTTACGCCAAGGACGTCGCGTCGCGAAAAATTGTCGCCAATCAAGGTGATTTGAAGAATTTGGGCTGCTCGGATGAAGCCGAGGCCATTGGCAAAACGGATTTTGATTTCTTCCCCAAGGAAATTGCCGAGGCATTTTTTGCGGACGACCAAATAGTGCTTAAAGAAGGCAAGGCCGTCATCAATCGTGAGGAAAAAATGGTATCGAAAGACGGAAGAACGCGGTGGCTGCTGACCTCCAAAATTCCCTGGCGCGATGCGGCCGGGAAAATCATCGGCCTGATTGGCATCGGGCGCGACATTACCGATAAGAAGGAACTGGAAGCACAGATTGCGCAGGCGCAACGCATGGAAAGCATCGGACGCGTGGCCACGGGCATCGCGCATGACCTGAATAACATTCTCACGCCCATTCTGATTTCCATCGAAATCCTGCGCGCTAAGCTTCAGGACGAGGAATACCTGAAAATGTTGGCCAAGGCCGAGGCGAGCGCACACCGCGGCGCGGATATCCTTAAACAGATGCTTTGGTTCAGCCGGGGATTGAATGGACACCACGGGCCAGTGAACTTGCAGCAGTTGACCGGCGACATTGCGCAATTTACCACCGAGACCTTTGGAAAATCCATCCATGTGGAAAAGCAAATTGCGGCGGACCTGGGAACGGTCAACGGAGATTCCGCCCAATTGCACCAGGTCTTGATGAGTCTTTGCTCCAACGCCCGCGACGCGATGCCCAAGGGAGGCGCCTTGAGGATTGTTGCGCACAACGCCGACGTGGACGGGCGACGCTATGTCGTCTTGGACGTTGCCGATACCGGCATGGGTATTGCGCCGGAGCTTGCCAACCGCATTTTTGAGCCATTTTTCACGACTAAAGCTGTTGGCCACGGGCTGGGCCTTTCAACGGCGCATTCGATTGTCAAAGGACACAGAGGTTTCATCAAGGTTGAAAGCCAGCCCGGTCATGGCGCAACCTTCCGCGTTTATCTCCCAGTGCAGCTCTGAACTGAAGCGATTGATTCCAAAAATGGCTTGAAATTATCATTGCCCGCGACGCCGCTTTGCTTTAGCTGTTAAGGGCAGATCAACTAAGGCATTTTATGATGAACACTGAAATTATTTTAGCTGAACCGACGCTGGCGGTGGCAGGAATTGCGCTCCTGATTCCGGTGCTGATTATCTTTGTCGTCGTCATCGTGGTCCTCGGCTGGATCGTTGGTATTTATAACAAGCTGGTGACGATGCGTAACCGCTACAAAAATGCCTACGCGCAGATTGATGTGCAACTGAAACGCCGTTACGACCTCATTCCGAACCTGGTGGAGACGGCCAAGGGATACATCAAGCACGAACGCGAGACGCTTGAAGCCGTCACCCAGGCCCGCAACATTGCGTATGCGGCCTCGAAGGCCGCCGCCGCCAACCCCGGCGATGCCACCGCCGTGAAAAGCCTCTCCGCCGCCGAGACCGGCCTGTCGGGAACCTTGAGCCGCCTGATGATGGTGTCCGAAGCATATCCCGATTTAAAGGCCAACCAGAACATGATGCAACTCACGGAGGAACTCACCTCCACGGAAAATAAAATTTCCTTTGCGCGGCAGGCCTATAACGATGCGGTGATGATCTACAACACCGATCGCGAAGTATTTCCGTCGAATATGATTGCCGGTATGTTTAACTTCGGGTCGGCCGAGCTGTTTGTGGTTGACAAGCCGGAGCAGAAGGACGCGCCGAAAGTCCAATTTTGATGGACTTCTTCGCCCAACAAGAAAAAGCCCGCAAAAAGACCAAGTGGCTGGTGCTTTATTTTTCAATCGCGGTGACGCTCATCATCGCGGCGATGTATTGTGTGGCCATTTTTGCCGGATTCTTTGTGGGTGCCCACACTCATCGCTACTACGTTGACAACCAGTCCCCGCAGCTTTTCTGGTGGGATTCGAATGTTTTCTTCTACACCGTTGTCGGAACACTGGCCGTGATTCTGGGCGGGTGCGCCTACAAAATCCATGAGCTGGCCGATGGCGGCAGCGCCCTGGCGGAATCCCTCGGCGGACGGCTGGTCGCCTCCAATACCGCCGACCCGGACGAGCGTAAACTGCTCGACGTGGTCGGGGAGATGGCCATTGCCTCCGGCGTGCCGATGCCGCAGGTGTACGTGCTCGATGAGGAGCAGGGCATCAACGCGTTTGCCGCGGGCCATTCCACCAGCGACGCGGTCGTTGCGGTCACGCACGGCTGCGTGAAATTGTTGTCGCGCGATGAACTGCAAGGCGTCATCGGCCATGAATTCAGCCACATCCTAAACGGCGATATGCGGTTGAATCTCCGGCTGATTGGAATCCTTTTCGGAATTCTTTGCATCGCCACGATTGGCCGTATCCTCATGAGCGTGCGCGGGCGCAACAGCGCCGCCCCCGCTTTGGCCGGCGTATTGCTTCTGATCATTGGCTCCATCGGCGTCTTCTTTGGCCGTTTGATCCAAGCCGCCGTCAGCCGCCAGCGAGAATTCCTCGCCGACGCATCCTCGGTGCAGTTCACCCGCAATCCGCTGGGCCTTTCCGGCGCCCTCCAAAAGATCGGCGGTTATGGTTTCGGTTCCGCCCTGGCATCAGAACATGCCCCTGACGCCGGACATATCTTCTTCGGCAATGGCAATCCCAACCCTGTGTTCGGCATGATGGCCACGCATCCGCCGCTGGAAGCACGCATCCGCGCCATTGACCAAAGCTGGGACGGAAAATTTCCGCGCATGGACACCAAGGAAGTGCGGGCGGAAATGGCCAAACAAGCGCAGAAACCCCGCCCGATTTTCGCGGACGGCCGGATGATTGTTTTGGGCGGCATCATGGCCCAGGACGCGCAAGCGCCGGTCAAAAAATATCAACTGCCGAACGTGGGAAATCCGACACCATTGCATTTGAAATACGCGGAGCAGTTGCGCGATTCGCTGTCGGACACCATTCGCACGGCGGTGCGTGAACCGTTGGACGCCTCGGCGCTGATTTATGCCATGCTGTTGAGCAGCGATGACAATCAACGGGCCCGGCAGTTGGCCGAATTGGATAAACGGGTCGGCGGGGCGGTGAGCGGAAAAGCGGCGGCGCTCTTCCCGGAAGTGTCGAAAATTGCCGCGCACGCCCATCTGCCGATGATCAATCTGGCTCTCGGCGCGCTTGGGCAGTTGACAGGGGAACAATACGAAAACTTTTCCCAAACGGTTGATTGGCTCATCCGGTCAAACGGGAAGCTCCAAATGTTCGAATTCGTCCTGCAAAAAGTTGTGCTGCGGCATCTCGATTCGCAGTTCCACGGGGCGCGCAAGCCGGTCGTTCAATTCTATGCCATCAAACCCCTCGTGCCCGATGGCGCGGTGCTGTTATCCGCTCTGGCCCATCTCAGCAGCAACGAGACCGCGGAAATCCAAAGGGCCTTTGACGCCGGCGCCCCTTATTTGCGTTCGCCAGACGATACGGGATTGCAATTGCTGCCGCCGGCGCAATGCGATTTAGACCAGGTGGATGCCGCCCTCAATCAACTGTCGCAAGCCGCCCCTGTCCTCAAAAAGAATATCCTGGCGGCCTGCATTCACGTGGTCGGCGCGACCGGCGTGATCTTGGAAACCGAAGCGGAATTGCTCCGGGCCATTGCCGACACCCTCGATTGTCCCATGCCGCCGTTGGTGGGGGAAAACAGTTGATCAAGAATCGCTCATTTTGCCTCATGCTTCCCTCACCGTTGCGTGTAATTGCGTTTTGAACGCCTCCAGGATCTTCGCGTGCGCGGCGTTCACTTCCGCATCCGTCAACGTCCTTTCCGGCGAACGATAAACGAAGGCGTAGGCCAGGCTCTTTTGGCCCTCGGGAATATTTTTGCCGCGAAAGATATCGAACAATTCGACGTTTTCCAAGTGCGCAGGTTTGGCCTGTTTCACCGTTTGCAAAACCGCGGCGTGCGTCGTCGCTTCAGGCACCAGCATCGCCACGTCGCGACGAATCGCCGGAAATTGCGGCAATGGCTTGAATGATTTCGACGGATTTCGCCGCGCCAGCAGTTGGTCCAGATTCAATTCCGCCAAAAAGACCGCGTCGCGAAGGTCATATTTCTTCGCCAGGGGTGGCAATAACTGTCCGAATTCGCCCAGCGGCAGTTTCCCGCCCAAGGCAATCGTCGCGGATTCGAGGAAAACCGGCGAGGTGTCGGCGCGGCGGGCAAATGCCACGCCGCGAACGCCAAAATCCTCCAGAAATTCTTCAAGCAAACCTTTCAGGTCGAAGATGTCCAATTTCGCATCCCGGTCGTCGCCGCTCCAAAACGGCAGCCCGCGTTGCCCGGTCAGGGCGATCGCCACGCGGCGTTCTTCCTTGACCGTCCCGTTCGCTGAACTGAAAACGCGGCCAATTTCAAACAGCGCCACGTGATGATTTTTCCGGCTGACATTGTGCCGAAGCGAATGAATCAAGCCGGGCAACAGGCTGGGCCGCAAAACGTTCATGTCCGAACTCAACGGATTTGCCAGCGGCGCCAATCCGGCTCTTGGCCCGCATTCTGTGTCCGAAACCAGCGTCTGGCCCTGCGCCTCGTTCAATCCCAAACCGGCCAGAAGGCTCCGCGCCTCGGCAATTTGATCATAGACGGGGTCGAAGGCGTTGATGCCGATGGCGTTGCGCGGCGGAGTGGCGGGGACCTTTTCAAGTCCATAAAGCCTCTCGATTTCTTCGATTAAATCCTCCTGGCGTTTCAAATCCACGCGCCAAGTGGGAACCTTGAAGGTGCATAGGCCCGGGCTTTGTTCGGTCAATGCCAACCCGAGAGCGGTGAGCAGTAATATTTGTTCCGAATGCGGAATGGCAATGCCAAGCAGCTCTTTGGTTTTTGCAAGATGCAAAACAATCTCCCGGGGCTTGACCGGTTTGGAATAAACATCCACGACGCCGTCGGCCAATTCGCCCCCGGCCGTCTCCAGGATCAATTGTGCCGCGCGTTGGCTGGCCCAATCGCATATGTCAATGTCCGCGCCCCGCTCGAAGCGATAGCTCGATTCGCTGCGCAGCCCAAGCGCCTTGCTGGTGCGCCGGATGTTGATGGGCGGGAAATACGCGCTCTCAATCAGAATATCGCGCGTCGAATCCTTGATTTCCGTGTTCTGGCCGCCCATCACGCCGGCCAGCGCGATGCCTTTCTGTTCATCGGCTATCAGGAGCATTTCGCTCGTGAGCGAGCGTTCGATAGCATCGAGCGTTTTGAATTTTTCGTTCCCCTTCGCGCGCCGGACGACAATGGTTGGCCGGCCCTTGTCGCCGCCGGCGATGAGCCGGTAATCAAAGGCATGCAGCGGTTGGCCAATTTCGAGCATCACGTAATTCGTCACGTCCACGACGTTGTTGATGCTTCGGATGCCAACTTTTTCAAGCGCTGAGCGCAGCCAATCCGGGCTGGGGCCGATTTTCACATCCTTGACCACTCGCGCCGTGTAGCGCGGACAAACCTCGGCGTCTTCGACCTTCACCGAAACCAGGCTGCCGGTTTGGGTCGCGGAGGTTTTCGTTTTGATTTCCGGAATTTTCAATGGGTGGCCCGTCACCGCCGCGATTTCCCGCGCAATGCCAATGACACTGTTCAAATCGGGACGGTTGGGGGTCACTTCCAAATCATAGACGACGTCCTTGTCACTGCTGCGGCCGAGGTATTCCGCGAAGGGTTGTCCGACCGGCGCATCGGCCGGCAAAATGAGCAGGCCGTCCACCGCGTCGGGCAGGCCGAGTTCCTGCGGCGAACACATCATGCCTTGGCTTGTGATGCCAAAAACCTTCCGTTCCTTGATGACGAACGGTTCCTTCTCGCCGGGCTTCAGCGGGAGCGCGAAATTCGGCAGAATGAGCGGGACCTTGTCGGCGGGTTTATGGTTCTGAGCGCCACAGATAATGGTGCGTTCGCCGTGGCCGTCGTTGACGCGACAGACGGAAAGTTTGTCCGAGCCGGGTACCGGATCGCGCGAGAGAATTTGGGCGACGACAATGCCCGCAAACTCCCCGCCGATCTTTTGGACACCCTCGACTTCGAGACCGAGCATGGTCAGGCGTTCGGTCAATTCCTCCGGCGACCAGTCAAAATCAACGTATCGTTTGAGCCAATTCAGTGTGACTTTCATTGGGGAAGGAATTTAAACCAAGAGCAGAAAACAGAAAGCAGAAACGGAATCATAACCGCGAAACACGCGAAATTCGCGAAAAGCACAGACGGGAATGGTTACGGAAGGGACATCGGCGTGGAAATGGGAGCGATACTTTGTGCGCGGGTCGGTGGGAGACGCTGGCGGTGTCGGACCAATGAGCAGCAAACGGTGGAGCGATGGACAGTGTAAAAAGGGCGAACACAAACACGGACGGATTTCAGTCTTTTTTCTGGTTGTGTTAACTTGCCGCGGCCTCCGGCCAGGGTGTGGGCGATGTGAGGGCGGGCGCAGGAAATGGCAGCATCAGCATTACCAACTGAAAAGGCATTTTGAACGGCGGGGTAAGCTATCAGCAATTTCGCAAGTTCGAGCCTGAGGAAGGGACCGGGTCCTCTGGAAATTTGTGCGAACCAGATTTTATGGTTCAGTCGGACCAAAGATGGAAACTCGCCAAAGCTCGGCGGGCAGTGGAGAGCGATGTTTCAACGACGCTAAAACAATCACTCCCGTTGGCAGTCTATTCGGGAATTGAGTTTTTCGTCTTGTACGGCTCTGATGGACAAATGTCTCAATCCTTTCGGCTATAGCACTTCCATCGTCACCAATCGGACTTTTGAAGGTTTCGACTGTTTGAGATTCACCTTCATCAGCGAGGCTTTTGTTTAGCACCTTTTGGCTCCAATCTTCGGGCGGCAACCATCCAATTAAATCAATGGGCGTGCGACCTTTCATTTGTTCGCCGAAAGAATCTTGTCCCAGAACGATTTCTCGGTAGTAACGCGCAAGCAATTCGTTCCGTTTTCCTGTTTCAAGGCTGAAACAGAACTCCAAAATACAAAGCAGAAGCATTGAGCTCTGGTCGCAAAATTCGGGCGGCTTTTCGCCTGTAGCCGCTTGCTCAAACACAAGTTCAAGGGAGTCTCTTCCCTCGATGAATGGCAATCTAATTGTTCCAGCACGTCTTACTAGCAGATAACGTTGGAGATTTTGCAGCCATGCGTAAATGTCATTGGTGCGTTTCAATTGCCAAAGTGCTTGCCATATTAAAAACAGTTCAATGTGGTTAAGGTCAACCAAAGGCCGATTTGCCGCCGGATTGGCATTAAGAAATGATACCAACTGATTTGCATTCGTTCGGATAGCAACGATTTTTGCCGCATGTAGCTCATCAGTTGAATCAGCCAATAACTCAGCATTGCATAATGCCAGGATCCCGAGACGAGCAGTATGCCAAAATGCTACGACAGCTGCCGCGACAGAATCGACGTCGAATCTTCCTTCGCCTATCTCTATACTATGTTCAACAGCAAGTTCGCCGGCGTGCTCTTGGAAGAACCGGGAAAGTTCTCCAATGTAGAAATCAATCCACATCTGATACACGGCTTGTTTTACACAACCGCTTTCTGTCGTTTCATGGACTTGCCACACCGCAAGCATTGCCCACTCAGCAAGATCAATCCACCCCGTCTCTGCGCTTGGGTTATTTTTGCCATGCTCTCGAAGGATGATGAGAGCGACTGGAAGCAGGCGAATGCTCCGCTCGTCAGCATTATCCTTCAAAAGGTCGTCAATGAAATGTCGCCAATTAGGAACAAGTTGTTTCGCCCACTCGTCAGAGCCATGTTGGAAATCGCCAAACTGAGAACAAATGTAGCCAAAGAGGCTAAAGTATTGTTGGGGGAGCAAAGATGGCGTTAACAGCGCTGTCCTGACTTTTTCCGCTAGTATCGTCAAATTCCATCGCTCGAACGAAAGCTTTATGTCGTCCGCAATTTTCGTTCCCAAGCTTTTGGTTAAATTAGTGTAAAGCTGGATCCCAGTTTGATCCTCGTCCTTATTATAGGCGAGCACGATTCTAACTTCGCGAACATTCTTGAATTCGGGCGGTGCAAGATTTGGGGCTGCCGCTTTCCGTAAATCGCTATCAAATCCATTTGCAGTCCAGTTTACATTGGAAAGCACCTCGTCTTTAAGCACGAAGATAGTCAAGATACTTCGGTCAGGAGATAAAAACGAAAAATCAATTCCGAATTCGGGTTCGGTTTTCGTTTTGGAAATCTCAGTTGGTCCGCTGCGAATGAATGGAAGCCGGTATGGTGTGGCGTTGTCTGCGAGAGCCAAATTGTAAACAATCCAATCAAAGCCGTATTTTGTGGATGTTTTTTCAACCCTCGTCCGTTCCGCAAGGCTACGAATGTAATAGGTAAGGAACGATGTGGTTACATCCAAATTCATTCTTGCTCCTGTTCTGTTTGCGTCGATTCGCGCAGTTCGAGTATCTTTGCAGAAGCATAAAGTCGGCGGAGCG
This sequence comes from uncultured Verrucomicrobiae bacterium, assembly GCA_963755515.1. Classification (GTDB taxonomy): domain Bacteria; phylum Verrucomicrobiota; class Verrucomicrobiia; order Limisphaerales; family UBA11358; genus UBA11358. Next base: position 31,552 of record CAVWKA010000007.1, read on the forward strand.
CCATCCCTTCGGGATCAATTATTTCCAACCGAGGAATTTCCGAAGAGCCGGATAATTGTTTCAGGCTGGATGCCTCGCCCAGTTTGCCGCCGTAAAACGAACTCCATGTCTTCCCGTAAAGAAGCTGAACTTTCTTGATGAACTGCATGAAGACTGACGCCTGTTCTGCGCCCTCGGCAATCACATTTGAAAATCTTCTGGAATATAAATGTTCAGCCCGGCGATACCCAGCTACCTCCATCGCATTGATACATGATTTCCGAACTTTCTCTAAGGCCTTAAAATAGTTGGCAACCTCGTCAATGGCTTTGTTCAGTATAGCGAATTCATTTCTTCGTTTCTCAAATATCCCACGACAGGCACCCGGATAATTTTTTAATTGCAAAACCAGTAGGTCATAAAATTCTGCTTGGAAGTCCGAACTGGCGCGCTGAACACACGGGATCAGCATAGTCAAATAACGAGCAATGGCATCACCATGGATAATGCCACGTTGAAGTTCATAAAAAGCCACTCGCACTTGCTCTTCGCTTACCGTATTAAGCACTGTCGCCGGTAGCGAACTCATCCCCAGTTCGTCAAAAAAGAAAAGGCCGAGCTTGCGACAATTCGCCGATGGCGAAAGCACAAGTTGCCCAACCAAGTTTCCAACATCTTTACCATGCAGTTCAGACAAAAACCATTCAAAGCTCCGTGGGGTCCTTAAGATTTCAAGCCAGTTGCGCGCATTTTTATTGGCCAATTCCAGAATGAAGTCGTTAAAGCCAATCAAATCAGTCTGAAGCCAAATTACGAGAAAATGCTCAAGGCGCTGCCAAATCCCTTTGTGCTCCGCTAAAATAGGCTGAACCAAAAGAACAAGTTCGCCTGCTTCCTTGCGTCGGGCAGCAGGGAGCTGCACGGCAAAGTCTATCACGTTGTATTTCGCGGCTGGAGCGATTGATCCTGATACATTAGAGCATAACCAACTCAAACCGTAATTTAAGCAGTCTGCCGGTATCAGCGGACTCAACAATGACCGGGTAACGATCCAATAAACATGCTCTCGCTCATCCGGCATTCCAGCGCTCATACGACTTACAAGCAGTTCCAAATCCGTCTGCCGCATTTTTCCTCGCCGCGAAGTTTCAATCCACGACCGATTGTAAACCGAGCGGGGACCAATAGTTTCGCTGTTTGAGAATTGTAATTCTAATTTCTTAAATTGCGAAAGCAGCGACTCATTCAAATCAAAACAACGCATCGCGCCGAGGATGAATGCCGCGACAGATATTTGCTCTTCGCTCTGTGCGCTTGATAGGCATCCTAATACTTCCAGTGCATTTTGGGGGTGACGGTCGCAATAAATGCCAAGTGCCTTCCAAAAGCCAGCCGAAGCCAAATCATTACCAATTCGTCGAACAAGTGCCGGAAACCATTCGGCGACGAATTCAGCACGCAATTCCCTTTCAGCCGCCAACACTGAAAGGCTATCTAAAGCCATAAAAAAATACGGGTTCGCAATCTTTGGCATTTCCTGTAGCAAAGTTTCTCCAGAATCTGCTGGCAATTGCTCGACACTGAGCAGGAGAAACAATCCCGCAACACGATGAGACAATTCATTCCAGCCTAATCTTATTTGGAGATTTTTGAGTCGGTCGTAAAACGCCAAGCTTACAGGAATGCCCTCCGGAAAAAGAGCCTTCAATGCTTCTGAGCCAAATATCCTGTCGCTGAAGATTTTTTCAACTTCAGCAGCTATATTGTTTCTGTCGGACTTTTCAAATTTTATTTCTCCATTGGGTGGATTCCCATTTACTGTATCATGTATGATTCCAAGAAGAGTTCTTGCTTGTGGATCAGGCTTCTTCTGGTCTCCGTCGGATATCTGTCCTTCTTTCGGTGAATGACTGATTCCATCTTCTCGAAGTTGTTCGACAATGCGAAGCTTTTGCTCTATGGGAAGAGAAGCCAGCTTGTGCCGCATGCGTTCCTTACCAGCCCTAATTTTGTCCATTTCTGAACTCATGTTTCACTCTCAAGATATTTTTGCCGAAAACGACCCCAAGCATCCGTTAACTGATGGCGTTTCAAAATGTCTAAAAATCGGTTCAGATCGATCGCTTTTTCTCGAACGAATTGCTGAATTCGATGCACATCCTTGTCTGGACGACAGACCTTGAGGGCAACGGCGACCAAGTGCTCTGGGCTAAATACGAATGTGCGGACACCTTCCACATCAAATTCTCGAGGTTGAGAAACAGCCTCCATTAAAAGAGGATCCTGTTCAATTGGCATAAATTGAACAATGGTTCCCTCAATTTCCCAATATTCATCTTTCATTTGATAGCCACGCGCTTCTAAATAATTCTTAAACGGATCAAGAGTCACAATGATGCGGCCTGGTTCTTGATGGATGGGGACGAATATATCAACATCTGCTGTCCTCACCACTTCCACATAAAATGCGGCTCCGACCGCACCACCGACGGCATATCTGCTGATGACCCCCTCCTCTTGCATTTTGTTAATTACGCGGATTATATCCTTAAATTTAAGATTTACTGCCGGAGCGACTTTATATTGTGATTTTGAGGTGGGTTGCGCAAGCAGTTGAGCAGGTATTGGTGTCGATGCGAGATCATCGGCGCGAATCATGTTTGGCTGCGGCTTTGGTATTATTGACGCCGTCGGAGATGCTTCGGGGGCGGAGCCAGGTATTTTAGCTGCGCCTTTGGGTCCTGTCGGCGATCCTGCATCTTCACGTCTTTTTTGTTTCTTTGTCATCTATTTATTTTCAACCGTAAAGAGGTCAATGTAAAACGAGATCAATACTGGCATCAGGCAGTTTGGCGAGATTTTCCAATTTGTCGCCGCACCAAATGACGCGGGTGTCAACGCGGGCAGGGGGTTTTGCCGACGTGCGACGGGAGCCGAGGTTTTGGGAGGCTTTTCTGCAACAACCGTTTTTGCCATGCATGAAGCCTAGAAAATTCAGCGCGTCGTGTCAAAGCCGATGGTGCCACTGCATGTGCCAGCCCTCAGCGACGAAAGCGCCGTTGGTTTGGAGCTCGCGGAAAATTCAACGGCGCTTTGGTCGAAAATTAACACTGCCGTGCAATGGGGGACTGTTGTTGCAAAAAACCCCGCACTTTTTCCGCCTTGAAACCGCGCAGTTTGAGGATTTTATGGCGGGATTTGCGGCCGCGCACAATTTCAATCCGGTTGCGGGCGCATTGGAATTTGTCGGCGAGAAATTCCGCCAGGGCTTCGTTGGCCGCCGAATCCACCGGCGGCGCCGTCACTTTGATTTTCAGTTCGCCTCCCAGCGGTTCGCCGATTTCATTCGATGAGGCGCGCGGCTGCAGCTTGATCGAAAGCAGGACGCCATCAACTTCTTCGCGAAGATAATTGGACAAATTATTTTTCATTCGGCAATCCCAATCCAAAATCATTGATCACCGGTTATTCTCCCACCAGATGATACGGTTCAACCGCGTCGTCGCCCACGCCGTATTTTGGATGCGCCTTGATCGAGAAACTGAACGCCACCGTGTAGTCCACCGGGCTGCCCTCATTGTCCGTCACCCGAAACGTCAGCGCCGCCGTCCAAAATCGCATGTCGCGATAAACGGTGTAGAACTGGTCCTGCAGGCGTCCATCCAATGCGTTGAAATCATGCTCGGTGCGGAATCCCCAATTGTCATTCACCCGCAAAAAAATCGTGCTGCTGACATAATTATCGCCGCTGTCCACAAACCCGCTCCGCGAATAATCGTACGCCAGCCCCCAACTCCACCAGTTGTTCGGCGTGAGGGTCAATTGATGATACGCCAGGTCGAAATAACCGCTGTTGATGTTATAGCGCGTTTGCGATTCGAACGTCACCCAGGTGCGCGGACGCAGAACCAGGTCCGAATACAGATCGTCAAAGGTTTGCTGCCCGGGATCGGGATGCAACCGCCAATCAAGCAGAATGTTCCAGTCCACCAGGTTTTCAATCCCGTCCGCCCGCTTGGTTTCCAAGGTGTTCCGCAATCCGAACCGGATGACATTTTCACTGTCAATCGAATCAATGTCATTGTAATCCGGCAGTTGTATCGGCAACAGCATCGGACTCGGTGATTCAGTGTCGAATTGTGGCAATTGCTCCGGCGCCACGCTCGGATGCGGAATAAATGCGTAACTGGCCGACGGCTCAATGACATGCCGGATTCCATTCACGTCAAAAAATGAATTCGTCGCCCCGGCCCAAAGTTGCGACGCCTTGAAGGAAGCGTCCATACCGGTGTTAAAAACCGTTCGATACGCTTCGTCGTTCGTCGCGCCCGGTCCGGTTTCATGGCTGTAATAGGTGAAGCGCCCGCCCGCCAGCGGTGTCACGTTTAACCAGCCAAAAAATGTTTCCGGCAACAACACTTGGTGGTAGGTATCGGCCCGCGCCGCGGAGTAATCGTATCCCGGACCGTTCGTCCCGCCAAAAAGCATGTTGGTTTCGGCCAGCAACCTCCGGTAGTAACCCGCCGAACTTTCGCTCTCGTAATAGATCGGCGTATCCAATATCTCCTGGCGCCATCCGGTCAACTTGATGTCCGGTATCCGCTCAATCTGGTCGAAAAAATTGTCCACGCGCGGCGTCGTCAATGCGTCCAGACTCCAGTTGTCCCAGTATTTATTCGCCTCCGTAAAGGTGGGCGGCTGCGGGTCTTCGGTATAAGCGCCCTGGAAAAAATCATGCAAAATCAGCGCATCGCTCTGGTAATTCACCATGGCCTTGACATTCAGGTTGGTGTACGGGGTCGCCTGCCATTTAAGGCCGAATTCCTGGCGGTCTTTCGGAATGTTTTCCCCCGTCAAAAGATTGGTCGAGGTGTTCGGCGCCAGGTCGTGCAAATAATAATATTGCAACTCCGGATCGCCCCAGCGGCCAAAATGGAGGTTCAAATCCGGCCCGCCCGCGAAACCGCGTTTCTCGCGATAGTCCGCTCGCACCGCCCCGTCCACCGTGTCGTTCAAATACCACCGGTAGGTCGTCAACAAATACGGCCCGAATTCCGTGTAATAGCCCGGAAGAAAATTCCAATTGTTCGCGTGCGGTCCAATGTTGCGGTGATAATACGGAAAATAAAAACACGGCGTTCCCCCGATGTAGAGCACCCCGTTCCACCCCTCGATATATTTGTCCGGAACCAGTCGGATATGTTTGGCGCGGATATAATAGGCCGGCTGGCTCAGGTCATCCGTCGTCACTCTGATTTCGCGCGCGTCATAAACCTGGTTGCTCAGATTGCCCGCCAGTGAGCTGCCCGCGGCGAACAGCGGGGGATGACCGGTGCGAAATTGCTCGGTCCGCATCTGGCGCGTCTTGAAATTATAATCAATATGCTCGCCCAACCAAATTTGGCCGGACTGGTAGATGCGGACGTTACCGTCGGCCTGGGCCTCGCCAGTTTCGTGGTTGACCGTTACAGTGTCGGCGGTGAGGACCGTCCCCCGGTAGCTGATCAATACGCCGTTGGTGCCCCGGGAATTTTGAGTGGCAAAATCATACATCCATTCGCCAACCGGCGAGCCGGGAAGAACGTCGTGGAGGGCTTCCATTTCCCATCCCGATTGTTCCTGCGCCGTGACAATGGCCGGGACCATCGCCGCAAAAAAAATCAACAGGATTATCGGCCGTCTCATTCTGCGGCGCTAATTAAACAGAATGAACCGCCCCTGCCAAGCGCCGTTTTAAGTCTTCGGCATAAACGCGAAGGCCACCGCGGCAACAATGCAAAGAAAAGCCGCTAAATGGTTCCAGCCGAACTTTTCGTCAAAATATAAAAAGGCGAACACCACAAAGACCGAAAGCGTGACAATTTCCTGAATGACTTTGAGTTGGAATGGCGAATAGACGTTGCTCCCCCAGCGATTGGCCGGCACTTGAAAACAATACTCCATAAAGGCGATGCTCCAGCTCACAGCGATGACCAGCCACAGCGGTTTGTCCTTGAATTTCAAGTGGCCATACCAGGCCATGGTCATGAAAATGTTTGAGCAAATCAGCATTAATATCGGCAGCCAGCGCGTTTGTGTAAAATTCATGCCAAAAGATGAATTTCTCCCCGCGCCCTGTCAAATGACAATCCACAAACATGCGGTTTTCCTTCCCTCCGGTTTCATGTAATCATGCCGCGCCATCATGCCAACCAACAAAAACTCCACCTGCGGGTATCGCCTTCCCGCGAACCTGCCATCGGAAAGCACGTCCGCCTGCCGCGTCATCGCCCGGCGCCGGCGGATGACCGTCACAATTTGCCCCGGCCTCAGGGCAATCGTCAGCAGCGTCGTGGCCGTTTGCGCATTGACCGTTCATTCCATCGCGCAAACAGCCCAGTCGTCCGAAACCATGGACACAAACCCGGTGCCCGGCTGGCAAATCCTGGAGAACCTTGGAAATCCCGTTTGGGATGGAAAAGCGCTGAGCTACCATGCCCCGCGGGGAACACTCTCGATCACGCCACTATCAGATGATGTCATCCGCGTACATTTCACGACGGCGCCGGATTTCGGCTGGGACCATTCCTATGCGGTCGTCAACCGCAACCTGGGATCGCCAAAGGTGACGGTCAATACCGGCGTTGCTGCCACTTCTTTGCAAACCGCCTCGCTGACGGTAACGATCCAGCAATCGCCGTTGCGCCTCTCGTTCGCCGACAACCACGGCGAAATTTTAGACGCGGACAGCGCGCAATTCGGAATTTCCGTTTCCAGCGATGGCGCGTTTCGCGTGGCCAGGCAGTTGCCTGATAATGCGCACGTTTACGGGTTGGGAGAAAAAAATGGTGAGTTGGATAAACGGGGCTGGCAATTGGGCGGTTATGATTATGCAATGTGGAACTCAGACACGTTTGCGTACGACCCCAGCACCGATCCCATTTATGTTTCCGTGCCATTTTATCTGGTCCTTCGAAATGGCAGGGCCTATGGAATTTTTCTGGATAATACCTGGCGCAGTTTCTTCGACATCGGCCATCAACAATATGGATTGCTCAACTTCGGCGCCGCCGGCGGCGATTTGGATTATTATTTCATCAATGGCCCCGACCCGCGCACCGTGATTGAGCGTTATACGGAATTGACCGGACGGATGCCGTTGCCGCCGCTCTGGTCGCTCGGCTACAACCAATGCCGTTACAGTTATTATCCCGATGCCAAAGTCCGCCGGCTGGCGAACACCTTTCGCGCCAAAAAAATTCCCGCCGATGTCCTCTGGCTGGACATCCATTACCAGGACAACTACAAGCCATTCACTTGGAATCTCCAGCGGTTCCCCAACCCAAAAAAAATGCTGTCGGATTTGCGCGCCCAGGGATTTCGCGTGGTTACGATTGTGGACCCGCATCCAAAAGTTGAAAAGGGCTACGCGCCCTACGATGAAGGCCTCGCCGGAAATTATTTCGTAAAAAATCCCGATGGCTCGGTTTATGAAGCGCCGGTCTGGCCGTCGCAGGGAATACCCCCGGGACCGAGTGCCTTTCCGGATTTTAGCAATCCTGCGGCGCGCCAATGGTGGGGCTCGCTCTTCAAAGGGTTTGTGGACATGGGGGTGGCCGGCATTTGGAACGACATGGATGAGCCGGCGGTATTTCACACACCTACTGGCTCCATGCCCTTGGACACGGTTTTTGACAACGATGGCCACCCGGCCACGCAACGCGAAATTCATAACGTCTATGGCCAATTGACGAGCCGCGCCACCTTCGAAGGGCTGTCGAAATTACGCCCGAATGAGCGCCCCTTTGTCCTGACGCGCGCCAGTTTTGCCGGTGGCCAGCGTTATGCCGCCGTTTGGCCCGGAGACAACACCTCCGACTGGACATCGCTTCGCCAGTCGGTTTCAACGTTGTTGGGAATGGGACTTTCCGGCTTTACCTTTGTTGGTTGCGATATTGGCGGGTTTAATGGCGCGCCGGATGGCGAACTGTATTCGCGTTGGCTGCAACTGGGCGTCTTTTATCCCTTCATGCGGTCGCATTCAAATTTGGGTTCGCCGACAAAGGAACCCTGGTCCTGGGGCCCCTACTTTGAAACCATCAACAAACACTCCATTCAACTGCGTTACGAACTGTTGCCTTACATCTACAATACCATGCATCAGGCTGCCGATACCGGATTACCCGCACTGAGACCGCTGTTTCTGGAATTTCCCAACGATACGAACGTGACCGGAATTGGCAATGAATTCATGTTCGGCAATGATTTGCTTGTGTCGCCTGTCATGGTTCAGGGCGAAACCAATCACACCGTTTATTTGCCGGAGGGTGATTGGTTCGATTATTGGACCGGACACAAATTCATCGGCGGAACAAATTTTCAGTTCGCGGTGACCATGAATTCGATTCCCATATTTGTGCGCGGCGGCGGCTTTATCTTTCGTCAGCCGGTGGTGCAGTTCACCGGCCAAATGCCCGGCAATCCATTGCATGTTCTCGTTGCGCCGGGCAGGGATTCCCGCGCGTCACTTTATGAGGACGACGGCGAAAGCCTCGATTACCGCCAGGGACAATACCTGTTGCGGCACTTCCACCAAATCAGTGCCGACGGACAAACGACGATTGAAATATCCGCGCCAAATGGGTCGTACCGTCCAGTCCCCCGCGATTTGATCTTGGAACTGTGGACCGATCGCAAGCCGAAATCGGTCTCTGTGCAAACTCCTGCGGCGGGCGCCGTGCCCGTTTCCTGGACAGTTTCCAATGGTTTGCTGACAGTGAGGATGGCCGACCCCTTTGTGGCGATGAAATGCGTTGTGCAATATTGATGCCAAACTGATATGGACCAGGGAAATCGCAAAACGATTGCCTGCGATAATAATCTAAGGCATAAATGAATCATGCGCTCGCCGCCCGAAGTTTTTGCATCGCCCACGTATTCTTTGAGCGCCATTCGGCGATTCGCCACTTCGGCTCTTCTCATTCAAATTCTGGTTTGGATTTCCGGCCCGGTCCAAACTGCCAATGCCGCGATTTTGTGGAGCGATCAAGACGCCGCGTTGGCGTACCAAACCGGCGCAGGCAACAATATCTTGGGTGGCGCCCTTAAAGAGGACGATGCTTCGACCAATACCCTCTATTTCAAATTTCATGTGGACCCGTTGTCGGATGCCAGCACTGAAGAATATTTCGCCGCATTTGAACTGTATGAAGGCGACAAGGAGCGGCTCGGCGTGGGCAACGCGCTCAAAGCATGGGCTTATAGCGCCTTCCGGGCCGATCCCAATGGTGATTCAAATGAAGGCGCCGATTATATTGACATGCATTCGTCCCGTCCGGAACCTTCCCCGGTCCCAGGCACGGTGATTGATTATGAAAATCCCCATCGTGGCATTGAGTGTACGATTGTTTTTAAAGTCCAGTATGTCCCCGGAGGAGATGACCTGGTCACCATCTGGCTCAACCCCGACCTGGGGCCGGGCGCAACGGAAGCGGCCCAGCCAACAAGTTTGATCACCACCTTTCGCGCAAACGCTTCCTTTGATGAAATTCATCTGCGGCATGGCGGTGGCGGCGGCGGCTGGATTTTCAGCGACATGGCGATCGCCACTTCATTCGACGATTTTGTCGCCGGCCACGCCAACGAGCCAACCGCCGCCGCGCTGGGCACGGGGTCGCTGTCATTTACATTTCGGGCCTGGCAACGGGCGCAGGGTTTGCCCGAAGATTCGTCCGGACAATGACCCAAACGAAGGATGGGTACATTTGGATCGGCACCGATGATGGTGTGGCGCGGTTTGACGGCGTGAAATTTGTTTCATTCGGTTTGGCCGAAGGATTGTCCCCGGGTCCGGTGCATTCGCTGTTGGGCGACAGCCGTGGCTCGCTTTGGATTGGCAGCGCCGGCAACGGCTTGATCCAGTTTGATAACGACCATGTCACAACGTTCACCACGGAGGACGGATTGCCGTCCGCTTCCATATCCGCTCTGGCCGAAGATGACGGCGGATGCCTTTGGATTGGGACGGATTCCGGATTGGTCACTCTCAAAAATGGCCGCCTATCGGCCCCGCCCGCCGTCGCCAGATTGAACGGCGAAAACATCACGGCTTTGTTTAATGACCGCCGCGGAAACCTGTGGATCGCGGTCGCCGGCGCGGGAATTTTTCAATTTCACTCGGGGATTTTGAGCCCATTGGCCGATCCTGAAGGGTTGACCCAAGACCCGCATAGTTTGCTCGTGGATAAAAAAGGACGGATTTGGATCGGCGCCGGGGAAGATTTCCTGTTATGCCGGGATGGCGCCAAATGGCGCCCCTATCGAATTCCACGGCACCTCACTCATTCTTATATCGGCGCGCTGGCCGAACAACCGGACGGAACTGTTTGGGCCGGTTCGGTCAGTGAAGGATTGTTCCAATACGAGGATGGAAAGCCAGTCCGGGTGAATGCCAGCAGCGGACTTTCGGATAATTCAGTCAATTCGCTTCTTGTGGACCGGGATGGCAACCTTTGGGCGGGCACCGATGCCGGCCTGGATTTGTTGCGCAAAAAAAATCTATTCGCTTTCGGGCCTGCGGAAGGGTTGGGTTATGGCGCCGTGGAGGGCATTGCGGAAATTGCGCCGGGGGTGATTTGGATTGCCAAGTCTGATGGCTTATACCAGTGGGACGGAGGAAATCTTAATCGCCTTGCCTCGGCTATTCTCGCCATTGAAGGCCCGCAAATCAATTCGTTGCTCGTCGGCCGGGACGGAAGTTGCTGGGTTGCAGGAGCACACGGCTTGATCCATTTCAAAGAACCGGCCCGGACAGTGGATAAAGCCGAATTATTCACCCTTGCCAACTTAACCATCACATCATTGTGCGAGGATACCAAGCGGCTCGCTCTGGGTGGGCACCCGCGATGGTAAATTGTGGCAATTGCAGCACGGAACCTGGCTGGCTGAAACCAATTTTTCCCAAGACCGGGGAATTACCGCGCTCATCGCCAGTCCAACAGGCGAACTCTGGATCGGTACGGAAGGTAATGGCGTGTTTGGGTTGAAGAACGGCGTTACTGCTCATTTGGACCGTGCCAGCGGATTGTTGAGCAGCCTGATCCGGACTCTTTATTTGGATAAACAAGGTCTGCTTTGGATAGGCACCGCCGGGGGTGGCTTAAGTCGCTATGATGGTAATCAGGTGGTATCGTTTACGACCACCGAGGGCCTTCCCGATAATACGATTTCACAAATCCTTGAAGATGACGATGGCCGGCTTTGGCTTGGAAACAACCGGGGAATCGCCTGCGTGAGCAAGCGGGATTTGGAAGCGCTCGCCAATGGGAAAATTTCCACCGTTTATCCCCAAACCTACGGCCATGCCGAAGGGATGTTGTCCGAGGAATGCACTGGAGGCTTTGGTCCGGCAGGCCTGAAAACTCAATCCGGATGGCTCTGGTTTTCAACTCTTAAAGGCGCCGTGGCGATTGACCCCCGCGTGAATCTCGCCAAATCGCCTGCGCCGCTCGTCTTGCTCGAGAAAATGTCCGTGGATGGCATCGTTGATACGAATTTTATGGCGATTGGAACCAGGTCGGGTTTCCAAAATATAAATGGCAGGGACGACGGACTGGAGATGGAAACTTTACGATTGGCTCCAGGTGATCACCGGATTGAACTCACCTACACCGGCTTGAATTTTGACGCGCCCGAACAAATCCAGTTTCGCTATTGGCTTGAAGGTTTGGATTCCGACTGGGTGGAAGCCGGAACGCGCCGCACCGCTTTTTACAACTTGGTTCCTCCGGGAAAATATCGCTTTCACGTCATTGCTTGCAATGCGGACGGCATCTGGAATGAAACAGGTGTCAACCTGGCGCTCATTGTCCCTCCTCATTTCTGGCAATCTCAATGGTTTATCGGTTTGGCGGTGTTAGGCTTGCTGGCCGCCGTCGGCGGCAGCGTCCGCATTGTCGAAAAACGCAGAATGCAGGGCCGATTGAAATATCTCGAACAGGAGCATTCGCTGGAACGCGAGCGGGCGCGTATCGCGCAGGATCTGCATGATGAAATGGGAGCCAAGCTTTGCCGGATTTCGTTTTTGAGCGAACATGCCAGGAGAATGGACTCCGAGCCATCCGAATTGCGGCGCCAGATTGCCTCCATTTCTGACACCTCGCGCGCTGTGCTGCATTCACTCGATGAAATCGTCTGGGCCGTCAATCCGCAAAATGATGCACTGGAACATGTCGCCTCTTACATCGGCCATTATTCGCAGGAATATTTTCAGGAAACTGGAATTGCATGTGAATTGGACATTCCCGCGCAGTTGCCGTCGTATCCGCTTTCATCACAATTGCGCCATCAGTTGCTGCTCGCTGTGCATGAAGCATTCACCAATGTATTGAAACATTCCGGCGCCACACGCTGCCACGTTTCCATTAACTGCGCCGGGTCGTCGCTGGAAATAATAATTTCGGATAATGGTTCTGGATTTGATCCTTCTCCCATGTTAAATGGCGCTTCAAATGCCAACGGCAACGGCCTGCGTAATATGCATCGTCGCTTGACGGCCATCGGCGGGTTTTGCCGGATTAAGTCCGGCGTAAAAAGTGGAACAATTGTTTCGCTCATTTTACCCTTTGAAAGAAATCATGACTAAACGCCCCATAAAAGTAACCATCATAGACGACGAAAATGATCTGCGCCAGTCCATTGCCGCGTTTATCAATGGCACACCCGGATTTCGTTGCGTCAGCACGTACGCCAGCGGTGAAGACGCCTTGAAACATTTGCCCCAGGATGAACCGGATGTGGTTTTGATGGATATCCACATGGCCGGCATGAATGGAATCGAATGCGCCGTGAAGTTGAGAGCCGCGCTGCCAAAGATACAAATACTGATGTTGACAGTTTATGAGGATACCGAACTGATTTTCAAGGCGCTTTCGGCGGGCGCCAGTGGTTATATTTTAAAACGGCTGACGCCGGCAAAATTATTGGAGGCCATTGAAGACGTGCATTCGGGCGGTTCGCCGATGTCGGGAACGATTGCGCGAAAAGTCGTTGCCTCATTTCAAAAAGTCCGCCAAGTGAATGAGGAAAAATTCAATCTCTCCCCGCGGGAACAAATGGTTTTGGATTCTCTTGCCAGAGGCTTTACTTACAAACAGACCGCCGACGAGTTGGGCATCAGTGTTGATACGATTCGAACCTACATTCGCCGCATTTACGAAAAACTCCACGTGCAGTCCCGCACCGAAGCTGTGGCAAAATACGTGCGCAACTAGGAAAAGGCGGTTGTAAAGTTACCGCGACTGTATCTTTCAGAGACCGGACTCCGGCCGTTTTTGAGGCGTTCATTTCGTCGTTCGTAGCGCGGCGGGCGGCGGCAGGCAATTTCGTCCTGGCCGTCAACAAACTGTTCCCGAGCCGACGGCTCTTTCCCTGGCGGCTTTTGGTCTGATTCCGCCATTTCTGCCAATCTTCCCACGAAATCCAAAGAGGGTAAAGTTCCGCGTTACCCCCTGAAACCCTTGATTTCATTGGAGATATTTGCGTGTCTCTCAAGAATATAGCCCCGAAAGTCACGTCACCACTTCATGCGACTTCCATAAAAACCTTGCGCGTTTTAGATTTATCGCAATTCAAGACGAGAATAAGCATAAATATTCGCTCTTGTTGAATAATCACAACGAAAGAAACAACTATGAAACAACGCACAAAATGGCTTGCAGCAGGAATGATGGGTTTGGCTCTTGCCCAGTTGGCCCAGGCACAAACCTTCAATTTTTCAGCAATAAGCACAAGCCAGGTCAGCCCGGTTGGCAATTGGAGACTCTCTTAGTGTTAATGCGAATGGATTGGAAGTGGTTTCCGCTGGATACGGCGGAGGATATGTGGATATTTCCGATTACCAGGGAACAATTAATCTTAACCCGTCTGATACCCAATATTCATTGATATTGACGCTTAACGGCCCGGCATCGGATTATCCCTGGCAGGGAACAGGATTCACGCTCAATGACAGCTTGGCCAGCACTGGCGCTTTTATGCCAAACTCACCTTCAAGTGGTGATTATTCCGGGCCGGGGAATCCCGGGAATCCTGCCAATTTTACCTGGGTTGAAAATAGTCCAACAAGTTATACTCTCACTGAAACTGGAAATTTTGATTCGGCTGATTTAACCACAGTCCAAGGCGGAGGGGCATATGTGTACGGTTTGAACCTTAATTTTGACGGCTCACCCGATCCGGGAGCTTACGATGTGACATTTAACAGTCTTTCTTTTTCCCCCGCACCGGTCCCTGAGCCGACCACATTTGCTCTGGCTGGTTTGGGCATGATCAGCCTCCTGGCCTTCCGCCGCCGCAACTAAGCAAACATTTTGATCAATTTTCAAGCCACCTCGGGTGGCTTTTTTTATTTAAACCCAATGGTTAAGGCCGTTATTTTGCTGTAGCCAGTTCATGCGACTTTAGGAATTTCCACACCGTGTTAACTTGGTTTATGCCAAATACCGTTGTCTTTCACATAATGGCAGCTAAATTTGTGGTGAGTAAGATATGAAAGTGAATGGGCAAAAAAAATCCCCGCACCTTCTTGAGAATCCGCGCTCGGCTTTCACGCTGATTGAATTGCTGGTGGTCATCGCCATCATCGCCATTTTGGCCGCGCTGCTGTTGCCGGTCCTGGCCGCAGCCAAGGATAAGGCGCTCGGAATCGCTTGTTTGAGCAACACAAAGGAAATCGGGGTGGGCTTTACCGTTTATGCGGGAGATAATGGAGATTATTTTCCTTCTCCGCCCGTTTGGTGGCAACCCAATGTCGTTTACAAAAACCCTCACGGCAAATTGGCTGGAACCGAATGGTTTTACGGGACGAGCGCAGCCAATTATATCCCCAATTCACCCGCTCCAATGCTTGTCAATTGTTTGCCAAATGATAAAGTTTGGGTTTGTCCCAAACGCAAACGGGGCTTCGATTATCCAAGCGAGCTTGGTCAATGGGATCCAAGTATCACCGGCTATCTTTCCTATGGTTTTAACGACCTCGATGTCTTTGGCTCTGTGGGGCCAACCGGTCAGATGCAAAATGCCAAGCCATTTAGAGCTTCTTCCGTTTTGCAACCAGCAAACCTGGTGGCAGTGACT
The DNA here is from genome assembly GCA_963755515.1 of uncultured Verrucomicrobiae bacterium. Classification (GTDB taxonomy): domain Bacteria; phylum Verrucomicrobiota; class Verrucomicrobiia; order Limisphaerales; family UBA11358; genus UBA11358. The sequence goes on from CAVWKA010000007.1 coordinate 46,645, forward strand.
GATACCAGCGGGTCAGTCAGCCCCATCGGCTCGGCAACTGCCGCTGCCTGGTTGGATTCGGTATGGGCGGGAAATTCCGGCACCGGCGCGCCGATTGCAAATGGATATAACGAACGCCTTCAAACCGCTTTTGCCAAACATGATAACCGGGTAAATGTCATTTATGTGGACACTCATGCTGCGCCCTCGTTGCCAAGTTCTCTCACTTGGGGGCAATTCTATGGAGTTTTCGCCCCCGGCGTTTCCTGTGCGTGTTCAGGCTCCGGCGCAGCCAGCGTTCAGTCAGGTGCCTCCATCAGCAGCCCCGCCCGCGACAGCGTGCAATGGTCAACCGATCCTGAATGATCCGGCTTTGCCAATAAAACGTAATCAAATGAAAACGAAACAAATTCTTGCGACATTGGCCGCTCTGTCTGTTTTTGTCTTGGCCGGTCGCGCGGATGATTTCTCCGCAGTCACCAACGGCAACTGGTCGGATACGAATGTTTGGGTGGACAATGACACGACAAATGTGCCCGCGCTGACTGTTCCCGGTCCAAACGATGATGCTGATATCCCTGCCGGAGTGGATGTTATAGTGGACACCAATGTATCCGTCCAATTTATTTACGACAACGGCACGGTAACGATGGCGACTAATTCAACCCTCGATTTGCTGACAGACTCGGCAATTTCGACCAGCACAACACTGGACGCCAGCGCCGCCGGCAATACTGTTGTTTATTCCGCCAACCCTTACTTTGCCAAAGAGACAAATTATTATAATCTTATCCTCGATAACTCCAATTATGTTGATCCGGCTCCTCCTTACGAGCCGGATGAAGACTTTAATAATTTTTCAATCCTTGGCCCAACTCCAATGCATATAGCGGGGAATTGGACCTTGCTTGGATTTGTACATGTGCAGCAAGGCAGCGGGGGAGCGCCCATAACAATCGGCGGGAATCTTATCATCGGAACAAATTGCATCTGGGATACCTCGGGAGATGACTTGACCGTCGCCAGCAATCTTTATGTCTATGGCTTGTTAGAATGTTTGAACGGCGCCATTGGAACGAATTATATCGCAGGAAGTGTAATCATTGCTGGAGCTGGCCCCAGTGCTTACAATCCAACCACCGGAACCGGAACGAATGGTTGGAACGTATCAGATGTCACGCATTGGGGTCTGGGTGGCAGCCTCACCAACAATGGCGCGATTATCAGCAAAGGATACGGCTGTATTAATTTTAATGGCGCGGGGATGATTCCCGGCCAGCCTTTTTCACTTCCAACCATGGTTGTCAACGGAAATTATACCATTGGCACAACAATAACTCTCTACACCAACACGCCGACATTTAACGGAACATTGACTTTTGATATAGCTGATACCAATCAAATTATCTTTAAGACCGGTTCCACAAATTCAACCCTCTATTATGCCGGAAATCTGAATGTGATTGATTCGGGTGCGACGCCATCATCAGATGGCACGTTCCAATTATTCAACGCGATCAACTACGGGGGCGCATTCGCTTCGGAGTCGTTTCCGGCGCTGCCAGCGGGGTTAAATTGGGTGGATGACACGGCAACAGACGGTTCGATTGTCATCACGGGTTCGATTGCCGGCGCGCCGATAACCATAACATCCGGGAAATATAATTTTGTCAGCCATCAATTTACATTGACATGGACATCGGCAAACAGCGCGACTTACAGCATTCTATTATCCACCAACCTGTCGTCTGGAAGTTTTACCAATGTTTTGGCGACCGGAATTTCATCAGGCGGGAGTTCTACAACCTATACGGTAACGGTGCCGGGTGGAAGCAATGGATTTATTCGTGTCAGCCAACCATAAAGATATACCGGGGTTTCTGGCTTTAAATTGCGGATTTTAATCGTCATGAAGTTTGGAAAGATTCTGTCGTTGGTGTCCGTCGCGCTCGTTTTCTCGTTTGCGGTCGAAAATGCCGAGGCGAAGCCCGTCATGGCCCACTACATGCCGTGGTTTGAGTCAGATCCTTACAGCGGCTATTGGGGATGGCACTGGACGATGAACTACTTCAATCGAAATACAACGAGTACAAACGGTTACCCGGAGATTGCGTCCTGGTATTATCCACAAGCAGGCCCGTATGATTCTGCCGACCCCGCGGTGCTTGAATATCATGTTCTCCTCATGAAACTGGCCGGAATTGACGGCGTAATCGCCGACTGGTATGGCATGGACAACTTCGACGATTACGCTTTGATTAATCAACGAACGGCTGATTTGGCCAATTATATACAAAAAGCAGGCTTGCAATTTTGCCTTTGCTATGAGGATGCAACAATCCAGCAAGAAATCAACGGAGGCTTCATCACCGCCGCGAACGCCGTTTCGCATGCCCAGCAGACCATGCTATATGCGCAGAGTAATTACTTTACAGCTCCAGGGTATCTCCATTGGAATAATATGCCGGTCCTGCTGAATTTCGGTCCGCAATATTTTACCACCAATTCCCAATGGGTCTCCATCTTTTCCGTGCTCAATGCGACAAATCAGCCCGCCTTTTTTACGGAAGATAATCGCCTGCCGGTTGGCCAGGGCGCGTTCGACTGGCCGCCCATGTGGATGAGCGGGACAAACAACGGCATTGTCAGCGATGCAATGATGCAGAGTTATCTCTCGTCATTCGAACAAAAAGCGCTCGCCTCGCCTGCATGGCCTGCTTTTATCAGCACCGCCTTTCCCCGTTTCCACGATATTTATCAACAGGCTGGCGCGATGCCCTCTTATGGCTACCTCGATGACCAAAACGGCAACACCCTGCGCGAAAACTTGGCTCGCGCAATGACCAATGCTTCGGTTATTGTTCAAATTGCCACATGGAATGATTTTGGAGAAGGCACCATCATCGAGCCTGCCGTTAATGGTGTCAGCGGTTGCGCTCTGTTGGACACCCATCAATCAACAACAGAATATGGATTTGCTGACCTCGGCATTATCCAGGACCTTCGCCGTCAGTACCTGAATCCCAGCTTCCCTTATTACACAAACGTCCTTGCCCTTCCGCTGCAGCTTTTCAAGCTGCGCGAATCATACGGCAATTCAAATTCCATCATCTCTGCGGAACTCGACCGCGTCTTTGGCAATATCGTTTCCGGTGATTTGACTGTCGCCGGGCTTCAATTAAACGGAGTCGAATCCGGTGTCCCGGTCATTTATAACTTGTCTCTCACCAACGGCCAGCTCCAATTTGCCATTGGCGGCTACTTGTCCCAAAACGGAATTCAAGTGGAGACTTCATCAAATCTCCTGAATTGGCAGGCGATCAGTGCAATGCCCGTGACCACCAATCAACCCATGTTCAATGTCTCCGTATCACCAGGAGCCGCTCCGTCGTTTTTTCGAATCCAGGAATGACTTGGCCGCGTTTTCCAGCGGAAGAGCCTTGGCCGTAACTTTGGAGTTGGGAAGGCGGGGCGCCAGGAATTTTATTGTAATTGGATTTGCCTCCAGGATGACGGGCCAACCAGTTTGATTTCCCGATGTGCGACTGCGGCAAAATCGGCAAAAAGCCGGTCATTTGCCGAATAAGCCGGAAAAGCGTTGTGGAAATTTTGAAAAAAGATTAGGTTCAATGACATTTTATATGAAAAGCATTGTGGCGGCTCTCGTTATTTTTCTAACGGCCACGGTGGCTCATTCACAAGAAGATCAACCCCCCGTCCGCCTGGTGATCGTTGGCCTTGCGCACGATGCTGTCGGCGATTTCATCCAACGGGCAAAAGCAAGTTCAAGCGTACAGTTGGCGGGTATTGTGGAATCAAATTCCGATTTGGTAATTCACTACGCCCGGTTATACAATTTACAAACCAATTTTTTCTCGCCCAGCCTTGACGAGTTTCTGGCTAAAACCAACGCGCAGGCTGCCGCCGTTTTTACGAGCACTTTCGACCATCGTGCCGTCGTGGAAATCTGTGCGGCTCACGGTATGGATGTCATGTTGGAGAAACCTTTGGCCGTTGATGGCGAACAGGCCCGGGCCATTGCCGCCGCCGCAAGAAAAAGCGGCGTCAAGGTTATCGTTGATTATGAAACCGCATGGTATCCCGCATATCAAACGGCTTATTCAATTGTGCATAATGAACATGCCATCGGCGATTTGCGGAAAATTATCGTGTGCGCCGGCAATAATGGGCCCAAGGAAACCGGCTGTTCCGATGCCTTTTTGAATTGGTTGACGGACCCGAAACTGGATGGCGGCGGCGCCTTGATTGACTACGGCTGTTATGGCGCGGACATTGCCACATGGTTCATGGATGGCCAGCGTCCCCTGTCGGTAAGCGCCGTGGCGGGACACTTTAAGCCTGACCTTTACCCCAGGGTTGAAGATGAGGCGACCATCATTCTTTCTTACCCTAAGACTCAAGCGATAATCGAAGGTTCCTGGAACTGGCCGTTTGACAGAAGGGACGCCGAATTTTATGGCGATAATGGATATGTTTTTGTGGCGGAAACGAATCTCTTGCGCATGCGACAAGTCGGCACCCAGGAAAGTGAGTTGAACCTGCCCAACTCTCCTGCTGTCAACCCGCTGACCGATGATATTTCTTACTTCACAGCCGTGGTGCGCAATCAAATTCAGCCGTCGGGCATGCCTTCATTGCAAATCAACTTGATCGTGATGGAAATCCTCGATGCCGCCCGCGAATCGGCGCAAACCGGCAGACAAATCCAATTGGTCAATCAGCAATAGGCTCGGCTATTGCCGGTCCTGCTGATGTTGGGTGCTCTCCACGGAAATGAACGGGGTCATGCATCATTCAAACCGGCGAAACGCCGGATAAACCTTGAATCAAAATTACGCCCGGTCCGTCATATAGCGCGCCACGGCCTCAGCCCGGGAACGAACGTGCATTTTTTTGTAGATGTGCTTCAAATGGCTGCCGATGGTTTCGGCGCCAATGGACAACTGCGAGGCGATTTCCTTGTTGGAATAACCTTTGGAAAGCAATATCAGGACTTCCTCTTCGCGGGCGCTGAGGCGGACAGTAGGTTTAGCCAGGTGGCCGGATTTGCGGAACGACTCCACGACCAGCCGGGCAATTTCGCTGGTCATCGGGGCGCCGCCACCCAGAACATTCAACATGGCCGCGCGTAAATCTTCCGGCTTGGTGCGCTTGAGCAAATAGCCATCCGCCCCCGCTTGCAGGGCCATGAACACCAATTCGTCGTCCTCGACGCCGGTCAGGATGAGAATCCGCGTCTTGGGCAACAATAATTTAAGTTGTCCCGTGCATTCAATCCCCGACATTCGCGGCAGAAAAATATCCATCAGCACGATGTCGGGCGCAAGTGACGGAATCATCCGCAACGCGTCTTCCCCGGACGAATACGAGGTTACGCAGGTGAAACCCGGCAGCGAATTTATCAATTTTGTCCAACTCTCGCGGACACCCGCCTTGTCCTCCACCAATACCACGCGGGCAGGCGCTTTGGCAGGCGATAATGCGCGGCTGTCCACAAAGTTTGTCTTCATTGATTTTGAATGTTCGTAGCGCCTGGAAGGGCCGTGGAATTGGGAATTTGTTCTTCCTGCGGCTGGTGGCAATGCTTTTTGAACCATGCGCGCCAGCCACCATTCTTCAGACGGACCATAAACGTTACTACGCAGCCTGCGCCGGGCTGGCTCACGATGTTGCATACGCCCCCGATCTCACTCATCCGATCCATCATGTTGTTCAATCCATTACCCGAGGGAGAAAAATGTCCGGAGTCAAAACCGCGGCCGTTGTCTTCCACGACCACAACCAGTTTTTGGCCGCCATAATATATCCGCAAAAATAACTCGTCCGCTCCCGAATGCCGCGCGGCGTTATTCAACGCCTCCTTGACCGCCAGGAACAAGCTGCGCCGGGTGGGAAGGTCAAAGGGAACGCCGGGAATCTCCGGCTCGACATCCAAACGGCAACGGATGGATGTATCGGCCAAAAATAAGCCCGCGTATTTGCAAACGTACGTTGCAAAGTCACGCACGGTGTCGCGTTTGGAATTGACGGCCCAGACAATCTCGCCCATCGCGCGTGAAATTTCGCGCGCCCGCTCGCAAAGTTGGTTGAACTGCGCGCGCGCCTGTGAATCCGATGGCTGTTCGCGCTGGGCCACTTCGCCTTGCAACACGAGTTGCGTCAATTGCGAGCCGAGGTCGTCATGGATATCGCGGGCAATGCGGGCGCGTTCCATTTGCAAATAACGCTGCGCCTTCGACTGCGCGGCCAATTGTGTCATCAGCCACAGCGATAGCAGCACCGCAATTCCAAGCAATGAAAGCAACGCAGCCTGAAACCAAAGCGTCTGCCAGAACCGATACTCCAGCGGTTGCAACGGTGGCACAGACACCATGGCATAGGGCCATGGCGTCCAAGGCGCCGAGTTGGCATTTTTTTCCAAAACGGCAAAACCCCATAAAGGCGACGCATGTCTCTCTGCTTCCCATCCATTCTCATCGAGCGGAACAATCCTCCAAGTGTCATCGGACTTGATTTCCATCGGCGCGTGCCCGGGCATTTCGATTTCCATCCCGAAGATCATGCCGGCAGCCAAACGATCGTTGAACGCCTCGATCGCCAAAATGTGTTTGCCCGGCGACAAAAGCGACTTCACATCGTATTGGGTGATGGTCTTCCAATCGCTCCCGCGCCCGACTTCGCGCCCATCCAGAAAGAGGCGATATCCATTGTCCACGGTCACGTAGATCATCGCGCTCGAAACATGCGCCCCCGCCGGAATGGTGAAGGTATTCCACAGACGGACGGTTTGTTTGTCGAAAGTCTGCTTGTCCCACACCCATTGCCCCACGTGCCGGAGCGCTTCGGCGATCTGCGCCTTGCTTTCGTCATCGTCCTGGGGCAACGCGGTAATCGTCGGCAAGATTGAAAAAAGAAGCAAGAGGCACCAGCGCCGCGGGCTTGGCCTCAGCAAATGCTGAAACGACGAACCTGATTGTGCCAATAACGACATCGGTGGTTATCTCATACCATACGGATGTTAAGACGTTTCCGCAAAGAAAAACAGCCGCCGGAATTCTCCGGCGGCTGAAATCTGAAACTGATGAACCGGGACGGCCCCCGCTTCGGCTATTTTTTGCGGCGCAGCACCAATAACGATCCGGCCAGGCCCATGCCGCAAAGCGCCAGGGTCGAGGGCTCGGGAGCTGGTTCTATGGTCAAATTGCTAAAATCACCGAGAGTTGTCCCTCCAACGTCCCTCAGGTCGCCATAAAACCCGATCGCAGTTCCAATTGTACTGCCTCCCTCGAAAGTTACTGTATCATCTGGAACCTCTACATCGCTGCCAGTGATATATCCCAGAGTGAAGGAATCGGCTGAATTCCAAGTAATATAGAGCCCGGTGACTTGAGGGAAAGTGGTTGAATTGAGGGTCAGGACGTCTGAACCTGTGGCTAGAGCGCCATTGATGGAGGTGTTCTGGCGAATTGCAGTCTGGCTTGGCCTGAGGCTGATGCTGGCCCAGTCGAAGTTGGCGCGAGTGCTGGCGTTTGCGCCCGCAGCGGGTGGGGTGGCAGTCGCACTAATGGCAAGGCCAAAATCCTCCTGGATTGAAGAATTAGGAACCGCTGTGTCCACCAAAAGGGTGTCTCCCACGGCGAAGGTGGTGCTAAAGGAACTGGCAGGCGCCAGAAACAGGGCTTGTTCAGGATCAGCAACGCTCCCAACAAAATTGGCCTGCAGCCCGGAGGAACTATCAGTAAACGATACACTCGATTGGCCACCAGAGCCACCGTCGTTTACCAGTGTATCCGTGTATTCGCTCAGGCTGCCGGTCAGGGGGTCAATTATGGTTTGGCCCTGTGCCGCCACACCCAATGAACAGGCCGCAATAATTGTGATTGTACTGATTTTGTTCATAAAGTTGTCAAAGATTCTTCTTGTTCATCTGTGAGGCCCCAGTTTACCACGCCGGCGGACATTCTGAATATCCCCTAATTGAGGGAGCCTGTTGAAGATCCCCGGATCACCACGATTTCCCGTTTATTTCGAAAAAAACCGATAAACCCCTGATTGGACGCGGAATACGGCATCCGGGCCTTCCATTTTGAGGAATTCCACGCCATCCGCGCGCGCCGCGGCCGCGCCGCTTTCCGTCACATCGTTGGCGTCCACTGCCGGAACATAGACCGTGGCCGTGGAGTTGACGGGAATGGCCACGTCCAATTCAATCGTCCCGTTTTGCTTCTTCCAATGACTCGAGATCATGCCATAAAGGGATTCAATGTCGGCATTGGCAAATGTCAAATTTCCCACCATCGCCGGCTTGATGACGAATGATTGATAGCCAAAGCAATCGGGGTCCTCGCGAATACCGCCAAGCCCTTTGATAAACCACGCGGCAATCCCGGTGTAACAGTCATGGATCCGGCTCGCGCGTTGATCGTCCCAGTATTCCGGCCACGTCGTCTCGCCGCGACTGAGAAAATAACCGTAACTTGGCTCGTTGGTTTTGGAAAGGAGCGTGAAAAGTATGTCGTCGCGTTCGGTGTCTTCAATCAGGAATTTCAAGAGGATCGGCAATCCCGAGCTGCCCATGTCAAGATAAGGCCGCCGCTCCTGAATCTCCCTTTCAAAATTGGCATAAACGGCGGGCTTCACATCCTCCGGCGTGATCCCGGCGAACATTGGAAAAGCCAGGTGAATTTGGCGGCTGTCCAAATAGGTGTTTTGTTCGGGATTAAAGAATGATTCCTGCACTTTCGCTTTCAAATCCTCAAAACGTTTGCCATAGGTGACGACATCATTGGATTCCCCCAATATTCCCGCGATTTTGACAAAGGTGGACAGATTCATCGCATAAACGCAATTGTTGAAGAGAAGGGCTTCGCGCGTGGTGCCAAATTCCTTCCCTTTCAACCGGTCCCCGGGCTGGTAAGGTTCGGCCCAGTCACCGAGGAAATTGCCGCCGCCATTGTAGTTTGTGTTGTAAGGTTGCAGAAGCCCGCCGGCCGTGTTCGCGGCCAGAAAGTCGAGCCACGCCTTGTCCGTCGCATACGTTTCAGTGAGAACGTCCTTGTCGCCATAGTTCTTGTAAAATTCCCAGCTTATATTCAGAGGCGCGCTGCTCCACATCGGACCTCCATAATGCCGGTTCACTTGCGGCGCAGTTTGGTTGATCCAACCGTTCGAATCCTGAACGTCACACCAGTCGCGAAGGACCTTGACGTAAAATGCGCCGGCGTCGTAGTTGGGGATTCCGCAACCCCAGGCGGTGCCGAATTGTTGTTCGCCGTAACCCTGTCTCTCGCGGTGCGGACAATCCTGTGTATAACCTTCAACGGTATTGGCCCGAAACGTGCGCAAGTCAGTTTCGTAAATTGTGTTAAACAATTCGCTGGAGCAGGTGAAATGTCCCGCGCGTTCCAGGTCGGTGCCAATCACCTGCCCCACAATATCTGAAAGTTCCGGTTTTTCCCTCAATCCCGTGATCGTCAGATACCGACCCGCGGCATAATTGAACCTGTTCTCAAAGGTTTCAACCGGGCCGCCCTTGCAGATATAAATACTCCTCTGCCCAAATGCCTGTACAGTGTCGGGATTGTCCGACACTTGGAATGTCACGACATCGCCCGCAGCCTGGCTTTTCATGCGCACCGAAATCCATCCGGAAAAATTTGTCCCCAGATCAACTTTATACGGCCCGGTCCCGGATATGGTTTGTGCCGGAATGGTTCCAATAATCCGGCTGGGCGCGACCATTTGCGCCGACAGTATCGCCGGAATCGTTGTCGTCGCCGCCTGTGCCCACCCGCTGTCATCGTAGCCAACGGTGTTCCAACCCGGTTCGTATTTTTGGGCGTTGATTTGTTCGCCGCCGTGGTCGCGATACTCACAGCCGCCAATGTCCTGGCTGTCGCTGGCTTCGCACCGCCAGTCTGGGCCGGATGCGAGCGAAACCGCGTTCCCGCCAATCAATTTCGCGTTAAGTTGAACCCTTAGCGCCGGTCCCGTATTGAAAAAACTGTAACGGGACCAGCCCGGCCCCGTCCATACGGCAACGCAATTGTTGCCAGCATGCAGCGCCCGCGTAATGTCATAGGTGACATAAAGGACCCGCCTGTCGAGGCGCGTGAGCGCCGGCGCCAAAACGCGCGTGTCAACTTTTTGCCCGTTGACATAGAGTTCATGATAACCAACGGAGGCTACATAAATCATGGCCAGGGATGGTTTCTCCCGAAGGGAAAAGCTCTTGCGAAACCAAATGTGTTCCACTTCGGCGGCAGTCGGATGCTTGATCCACGGTCCGCTCCAATCCGTCGGGTCCAGCAAACCCATCGAAAAGCGGGCGGGAGAACTCCATGCGGATGGCTGTTTGTCCTTGTCGAAGATTCTCACTTTCCAATGGCAATCGAGGCCGGACGCCAGCGTTTTCCCCGCAAACGGAACCAATGCGGATTGCGATGAAGTCACCTCCCCGCTGTTCCAAACATCGCCGATTCCCTTTTCAAGGAGGGCCGGGCTGCTCGCGACCAGCACTTGATAGCCCGTTTGCCGTTGTCCCCGCGTGTTGGCCGTGTCGGTAATCTTCCACGTAAAATGCGGGGCAACAGTATCAATCCCGAGCGGGTCGGTGAGATAATCACATTGGAGGTCCGTTACCAGCACCGCGGCGTTGGCGGAAATGGCCCATAAAAGAAATGACGCGATGACAAAATGGTTCCAGAAACCTGCGCTCACATGAAAAACCGATGGCCGTGTCCGCATAATTTTAAAACCCTCCCTGCTTTGTAAGCAACCGCCAGAACTCCTGGGAAGTGGCTGTGCTGTTCGTATAATCGTATTGCGCTGAAAATTCGCTGATGTTGTCCAACGTGGCGGCCACGTTCCAATTGACCAGATTGGTGCTCCACTCGACTTGATACCCCCACCCCGGTTGTGAATTCCACGTAAGCGCGACGCTTTCGCCCGAATTGCCGGGCGCAAGTCGAAGCGTGGGGTCGTGATTGAAATAAGCGGCGGCGTTCCATTCCAAAACACCGATGAGCGATGCGTTATTGGCCGGCGCGGTGTAACCCTCGCCGTCACTGGCTTGATAAACGATGTCCATGACGTTGTCCCGCTCCCATCGCGCCAGATCAATGACCGGCTCGTAATCTCCAAGATTGTCAGTCGTCAGGCTGATCGTCGTCCAATTCGTGCGCTCTGGATCCATCGCATAGGGCGGCGTGTACGCCACCGTCAAACCATTGCTGCCAAAATTGTCGCGGTAAAGGACGATGATGCGGTCCTCTTTGTCACTGACCACCACCGGTCGCCCGAGATCGCGCACGACGGCATCCAATTCCATCGTGCCGGGCGGGTCGTTGGTGCGGTTGGAAATCTGCCGCGTCTGCCAGACTCCATTCGTGTCAGGGAATGCGACCATATACTGACGACGATAGTTATTTGTCCCCGAACCTGGCGCCCACCAAGTCGCCAGAACGGGACTATTCGACGCGTCAAGGCACATGCCGGCCTGGTTGATGAGGCTGTAATTTGGAGGAATGGGGACAATGACCTGGCCGATGGAATTGGGATCGCCGCTCTCCATCCCCTGGGAAATCGGCAGATCATACGGAGTGCCGGAATAAGTCTCCCACGTCACGCCTTGATCCAGGGATTTGGCAAAAAGCAAATTGTTGTTGGACTCATAAGCCGGCGTTTCCCGCCAGGTCCAACCCAGATATAAATCCCCTTTCGCATCCAGGCACGGCATATTCGGATACGCATTGTAATTGGTGTCCGGCCACAGTCCTTGGATAAACGGCGACGGTGTTCCCCCAATCCGGTCCACGTTCGTCCATGTCTGTGACGAAAGCGACCAGTGGTTCAGCCAGGTGTTGCCGCCGCCGGACGCGCCCACGCGATACAGAAACAGCAAATCCCCGTTCGGCAGCGTAAGAAATTGGGGATACGTGACGCTGCTCTCGACACCGGTCATCCCGGCCGAGCCAAGGTCCGGGCCGAAGACAATCGGCTCATTGCCCGTTACAGGAGTCGTGCTCCGGGCGTAATGGAGATTTTGATCGTGCATTCCCCATGACAGGTGCATGTAATTACTCCCGTCAATTCCAAAAGCAACCACGTCGTGACCGTCGGTGATGTCATCCGGGGCAAATGAAGTCTGGAAAACCTGCCAGTCGTTCGATTCAACCGTGCGCCGCGCAACCCAGATCGTCCCGTTATCGGCGTAGGATGAATTGGTCTGGTCCCAGCCATAATATGTGAAAAATTGTTGATTGCTGACGGTCATCAATCCTGAACAGATGAATGCAGTGCCGTTGATGTCCGAAGAACCCGCGTAAGCATATCCGCTGGCGGCAACGTCACCGTCATTGACCTGCGTCAGCGTCACCACCGGCCCTTCCAACGTCAGCGTGGCGACGACACTGGTCACTGACCCCAGATAATTGGACACGATTACAAAATAACTCCCCGCATTCGTGGCGTTCAAAGGTGTCAGGCTGAGCGTGCTGTTGGTCCCGTCGGCAAGGAGATTCCCGTTTTGCCACCATTGATACAGAATCGGCTGCGCGCCAACGGCCGTCACAGTAAATGCGGCGCTGCTCGCATACCCCGCCGCGACATTGGCCGGTTGGGAAGTGATGACGACGTTTGTGCCCGCGTTTGTGTTTGTATTGACGACAGGTTGGATGGCCAAATTGGTGAAAGAACCGAGGCTCGTTCCTGTCGCCCGAAGATCGCCATAAAAACCGATCGCGCTCCCAATGGCGCTGGTGGATGCAAAAGAGACGGTCCCATCTATTACCGGAACACCGTTGCTGACATATCCAAGGGAAAAAACCCGGTTCGAATCCCATTCGATAAAAAGTTGGGTAATCTGAGCAACGTTGACGACATCAACAGCATTTGCAGCGGTGGTCAGCGCGCCGCTCACGGACGCGTTGACACGAATGGAGGTCTGGCTTGGCCTGATGCTGATGCTGGCCCAGTCGAAGGCGGTGCGTGAATTATAACTGTTTCCACTCCCGGCGGATGCGGGAACATTCGTCGCGGAAATGGCCAGGCCAATGTCCATCTCCGTGCTTGAATTAGTCACCAGGGTGCTGACCTCCAGCATGTCTCCCGCAGCAAAGGGGGTGCTAAAGGAATTTGTCCGCGCCAATAACAGGGCTTGTTCAGGCGTGGTTCCAGTCCCTGCATAAGAAGCAACCAGCGCTCCCGTGCTGTCAGAAAACGACACCCCCGGGCCGGCCCCATCGGAATTGTCCAGCACCAGCGTATCGGTGTACTTGCTTAAACTGTCGCCATTTAATGGATCTATCACGGCGACCTGGGCCTGCGTCGCCACGGCCATTGAACACATCAGGATCATTAAACGGGTACTCTTCATAAAATATGGCGGACAAATCCCGCTCGCCGGACGGCACACGCAGGGTTTATGTCTGTCACGGTACGGCGGGATATTGGGTGACATTTGCCAGAGGAATCGGAAAGCGTCCTAAATCAGATTGATAGAAATAGAAATAGCGGCCGCCGGCGCCGCTATAGCTGAAAAAATTATACATTTGCCGCGCATTGATCCATTCAACCGAGCCATCGGCAAAAACCTCGTTGCCGCCGGCGGGTAATTTACCCACCTTATGCACCGGCAAATTCGCAAAGCCCGAATTTGGGGCCGCCAGCGGGTCGCCCCACGCCAACTGGCCGCTGGTGGTGTCAAAGTAGAGCACAACGTCCGCTGCCAGCATCCACTGGGGCTTGGAGGTTGTCGTTTTGACCGGGCTGGCGCCCGTTTCAGAATGGCCGTCCCAATACCAATTCGTGACGCCCCCATAATACTGATAGCCCAACGCCCATGCCGTCGAGCTTTGGGCGGGAAGCGTCGGCCGTTCGGGACAGGACCATGCGGACCGTCCGATGGAACCTGCAGTGCCGCCGTTCACCGTTGTATTCGTACTGTAGCCCAGGTTCACCAAAGCCCCGAGCATGTTGGCGCTCATTTCTATCGGATTATCCTGGCCCCACCCTGCGTTGAAGCCGTCCGGCACAAACCAGTCGTTGTTGTCTTCGGCGTACATCAAGCTCACCAGACCTACCTGGCGCAAGTTGCTGGCGCATTGGGTGCGTTTACCCTTCTCCTCAGCCGCGCTCAACGCCGGCAGCAGCAGCGCGGCCAGAATGGCAATGATGCCGATAACCACCAGCAACTCAATCAATGTGAACGCCCGCTCGCGCTCTGACTTGCCATGAATACCTGAACATTTCATCTCGTCCAATACACGTTTCCTTTCCTCTCTTAATAATCTTCTTTTGCTAAGGAAGCATCAGCCGGTAAAACGAAGTCGGATTCGATGGAACGATGGTTATATTTGTGCTCGTCTCTGACGCGCTGTTCGGCACGTTGACCCAATTCGTCCCCAAACCCACACTCAATGCATTGGTTTGCATCTGCAAAATCCATCCCAGATGAGTCCGCCCGGCCACGACAATGTCAGAACATCGCCACTGACGCTGTACGTAATATTGGTCGGATTGGTCGCGGTTCCCTTCACAACGCTTAACACGCCGTTGGTGAAACCATAGGCAAGGCCGGCGCCCGGTGAACCATTAATCGCGCTAAAATTACCAGTGGAAACGCCCGGGGCGAACAACGTAAAAGTGTCACCCTGCGCAAACGTCCCGGCAAGGTTTGTCACGATGAGTGTGCCGCCGTAGTTGACTCCCGTCTGGCCGCTGAACGAGTCGTGTCCGCCGTTGGACGCGTTGATTTTGACGACCGTGTTGCCGGACAAGGTGAGTGTGCTGGAGAGATACAACGTGCCAATGACGTTGGTCGTCCCCGCCTCAATGGCCGCCGGTGATTGCACCGTGACCGGCCCGCCGATCGTGCCGTCGCCAACCAGCAACCCACCCGCCACCTCCACTGCGCCATTGCCGATGGCGCCGCCGTTCAGTTCCAGCACGCCGTTGCTCACGGTCGTGGTTCCGGAATACGTGTTGGCCGCCGGCAAGCTCAATATCCCCGGACCGTTCTGAACCACATTGATCCAAATGTTCGATGCGCCGGTGGAACTGCCATCGGTGATCCCGCCGGTCACAGTAACGATGCCTCCTCCCGCAAAGGTCAGGGTGCGCGAGCTGCTGGTTGGCGTGGCGTATGGCAGAAGCGCGGTAAGGGACAGTGTGCCGCTGTCCGCCTCGAACGTGTAGGTTCCCCCGCCGGTGCCCAGCGTGATGTTGCCCGAAATCGTGTTGGTGCCGGTAAGGTTGTCAATGGCCGGCACGGCGTTGTTGCGGCCATTCAGGCTGACGTCTTGCGGCACCGTGATGCCGCCCTCCAGGCCGAGTGTGGACGTGGCGCCGTTCTGGTCGAGCACCTGGATGGTTGGCGTTCCAGGGAGGACCAGAAGGTCCTGGATGGCGGCGTTGTTGGCGATCACCAGCCTGCCGTCGTTGCCGGCCGAGGGTTGCGCCGTGTCCACGTAAAGTATCCCGTTCAAGCTGGTCGGACCGGCCAGAACCACCGTCCCAGGCCCGGTCTTGGTCAGGTTGACGCCGCTGCCGCCGGTGATTTGATTTGAGATGATAAACGTCGCATTGGTGTCCGCCGCAACCGTGCTGGAGGCGTTCAGCGTTATGCCAATGTTTCCATCATCAAGGGCGATGTTGCTCGCGGCATCCAACTCGCCTCCATCCAGCGTCGCTTGGCCGGGATTGAAAGTGCTTGTTTGGCCGATGGATTGAGTGCCGGTGATGCGGAACGTGCCGCCATAGATCGTTACCACCCCCGTAAAGAAATTGGTCGGTGCCACCGTCCAGGTGCCGCCATTGACGTTGACTCCGCCGCCGCCGAGCGCCAGCGGCCCGATGATGTTGCCGGCCCCAGACCCGTCGAGTGTGAGATTGGCGTTGCCGGAAATCCCGTTGAGGCCCGAACTGTTGGTCAGGTTCAGTGTCGCTCCACTGTCCACCCAAAGCGCGCTGTCCGAACCGAGGGTGATCGCCCCTCCATAGCTCGTGGCGCCCGCGCCGCCCTTCCGCAGCGCGCCATCATTGGTTACTCCCGCGCCGTTCAGCGTCATCGGCAGCGGGTTCAGGTCCACGTTCACGTCCACATATATCTGTCCCCCGGCGTCCACCATAGTGCTGCCGCTGCCCAACGCCGATGAATTTTCCGCATGAAGACTTCCAGCCGTCACCGTGGCGCCCCCCGTGAAACTGTTGCTGCCACTAAGGTAGGCCGCGCCCGAAGCCGAGTTCAGGGTAAAGCCGCCGCCCCCGCTGATGGAGCCGGAAATCACCACGGCCGCCGAGCCGCCGGGCATCGCAACGAGCGCGCCATTGTTGACCACGCCGTTGGTGCCGATGGTTCCCGTGATGGTTCCGTCGCCAAGCTGCAGGGTGCCGCCCCCGCCGTTGGTCGTCGGACCCGAATAGCTGTTGGTGGTGTCAAGAATGAGCGTGCCGGCGCCGCTCCGAGTCAACGCACAGGTGCCTGCAATGGAGCCGGTCCCGTCAAACTCATACGAGGCGCCGGTCACCGTGACGCCCAAGGGATGAAATGCCTGGGTCAAATTCACCGTGGGTTGGGCGGTACCCGAACTGTTGAAGGTCGGATTGTCTCCCTCGGTATAAACCGTCAAGGTATTGTTCGCCGCATTCGTCCAGTTCAGGCTGGCAAGGTCCCAATTCGGCCCGACCCCGGCCCACGTCAGATTCAGCGGCGTCCGAACGGTCAGCGTGGCCGTCGCGCTGTTCGTCACGTAAGTGGTCACGCCAATGGTGTTGGTGGCCTGGCACACAATGGCATCGTTGTTGTCTCCCGTGGCGGTCACGAAGGTATAAGTGGTGTTGGTGGCGCCGGCGATTGCGGAGCCGTTCTTGAACCACTGGTACGTAATCGGCAGGTAGCCGGTGGCCAGCGCCGTGAATGTGGCAGCCTGGCTGGCCGCCACCGTCGTGTTGGTGGGCTGGACCACGAACTGGGCGGGTCCGCTAGCCAAAACCGAATTGGGCCCCTGCGCGTCGCTTTGCTGGATGCTCAAGACCGAGATCGCGCCGTTGTAAATGCGGAGCTCGTCAATACTCGCAGTCAGGTAGGGGTCGGCCGAAAAAAGTGAAGCGCCGATATAGGAAAGCTGGTCATTCACATTGCCCAGATTCACCGTGAAATTGGTGTTGACGGACTCCAGCACGCCGTTGGTGTAAATGGAGAGAATTTTGTCCGGCGGATCAATCACGCAGGCAACGTGCCAGGTCGCCCCATCCAGAGTGCCGGCCGCGGTGGTGGACTGCGCAAACGAACTGTCGCTCGGGCTGATGGACAGCCCCTGTCCGCTGGCGTTGTGCGGCGAATAGATCGCATACTGAACACCCACCAGTCCGCTTCCAATAATGTAGTTGGTGTACCCAAAACTGAAGACATAGACGTTGTTCGGGTTCACACCGTAGGTGGCCCAGAACTCGACTGTCAAGGCGGTGGCGTTGGTGCCATTGAACAAACCGGATGGCAATTGCATGTACGTGCCGGTGGTCCCATCCAGCACCAGCTTCCCGCCGCTGACCGTCGCATCGCCCCAGTTGGTCCCCGTCGCGCCCCCGACACTGTCCGGGTCAAGCGTGTTGGTTACGGAAAGACTGGTCAGGACGTTGCTGAAACTATAACGGTGGCTCAGGAAATTCGCCGCACCCACAATCAGAAGCGCCGGCGAGCTGGTCGCCGCGTAGCCCGCCGTGTTCGTCACCAGCGCGCTGTAATAGCCCGCATCGCCCGCCGCCGCATTGGTGACGACATAGCTGCTGTTCGTCGCGCCCGCGATGGAGTTGGAGTCGAACAGCCATTGATAGCCCAACGGAGTCAGGCTGGACGCCCCAACCGTGAACGTCACCGGCTGGTTGTAATCCACGTTCTGGCTGATCGGATTTTGCGTGATGGTGACATACGGCGAATAGAATTGCATCTGGTTGGCCGCCCGCGCCATGTTGCTGATGCGCACCTCGTCTATCGCGCCCAGAAATGTCTCGGTCCCCGACGGCCGGCCCCGGTTGCCAATCACCAGCGGCCCCGTCACCGACCCGTCCGACGTCCCCAGCGTCAGGCTCGCCGGCGTGCCCAGCACATGCGCCGCCCCTACCGACGGGTCGAGCCTCGTCCAGTATAGCGTGGCCGTCGCGCCGTTATAAACCATCGCCACGTGATACCACGCCCCGGGCACAAACGCGTCAGGCCCGGTCGTCGGTAGGGGCGCCGATACCGCCTGCGAACCCGTGATAAACTGAAATTGCAACGAGCCTGACGTAATCCGGAATTGAAAGCCGCGGCTGCTGGCATCACTGTCCGTGCAGATGATTTCCTGATTCCCCGCCGTGCTCGTCGGCTGGATCAAGGCTTCCAGCGTGAACGGCGATTGACCGCCGTTGCCAATCCCCAGCACCGCCATCGGAAGAAAATCCACGCTGGTGCCGCCCCCCGTGTCCGGCTCAAACACGCCGTCCCCGTTATAGTCAAAACCCAGTTCGTATCCGGCGGTGCCGTTGGATTCGCAATTGTTGAAGGTGATGGTCGTCGGAGAATTGGTCGAATAAGACGGGGCCCCCAGCATCGTGGTGACCAACGGCAGCGGCGTGGAATCGGAGGAATAATTCACGCAGTAAAAGTCTTTGCCGAGGCTCCCCGTGTTGGTCGTCACCGAGCCGCCCGCCGCCTCATCCAGGTGCAGAAGCACCAGCGTGTTGGCGTCCGGCGTGTAAGGCCCGACCAAAAGCGCCGTGGCCAGGCGCGGGGTAAGCAAGGCAGCCAGCAACCAAAGGAACAGTTTGGATTTGTTCATAACAGAAATCCGGTTTTTTGAATTCGCTCAACCAGTTTAGTCCAGTCTAGCGAACTATAATATCCCCATTCCATGAAAGCTTCAATCCCCCAAATACGGGATGCGGCTGGCCAGGCGCATCTATGGCGTTTGAAGAAAAACTGCGGCCGTTCGGCAGCGGGAGATTTTGGGTTTTGGAGAGGCTGAGCGAAGCAGCATGCCCATCCCGACGAGTCGGGTTGATGGACTGAAAACGAAGCCAAAACCCAAAAGATCCGCTGCTCATTTTCCCCAACCGAATGGCTGCAGCTTTTCTGAAAATGCCAATTGCACAGTTGCGGCTCAGGGCGATGCTCAAGCATCGCCGGTAGGCGGGGTTTTATTATTGCTGGCTCTGGTCCTGCTGCTGCTTGGTGTTGTCCACTGATATGAATGTGGTCATGGCCATCCCGCCCACCCGCCGCCAGACTTCCAGAAGTATATGGTCCCCTTTGGCGTTGTTGCAAAGATTCACGGCGTCGTCCGCGCTGGTCACCGGCTGCTGATTGATCGCAATGATGACGTCGTTCGGCTGCAGGCCGGCGTCGGCGGCATTGGAATCCTGGTCCACACTCACCACGACCGCACCCTTGATATCGTCGGGCACTCTCAATTGTTCGCGCGCGTCCGGCGTCAAATCGTCCACGCTCACGCCGCTCAGGGCGTCCCTCGTCGCGGCGCCGGAATTGTTTTCGCTGTTGCTCTTGGTGACAAAGGAACCCGGCAAGTTGCCCAATTTGACCGTGAAGTTCCTGGTTTCTCCCTTGCGGATCACCTTGACCGTGGCGCTGGAGCCGGGCACGCATTCAGAAACCATCAATTGCAAATCCTGTGAATCATTCACCGGTTTGCCGTTGAATTCGATGATCACGTCGCCGGGTTTTAGCCCCGCCCTCTGCGCCGGCGTATCGGGATTGACACTCTCCACCAGCGCGCCGTTTTGGCTGGCCAGATTGAATTCGCTGGCAAAATCCGGCGTGATGTCCGATAGCATGATTCCGAGGTAGCCATGCGCCACTTTGCCGCCATTGTGGATGAGGCTTTCCATCACGTAACGCGCCATGTTGACCGGCACCGCAAAACCAATGCCTTCATTCCCCTCGCTGCTGCTTTCTATGGCGGTATTGATGCCGATCAGCCGCCCTTCCGCGTCCACCAGCGCGCCTCCCGAATTCCCCGGGTTGATCGCCGCGTCCGTCTGGATGAAGTCCTGGATATGCGCCTGATTGTCATCCCCAAAATCCGGAATGTCGCGCCCCAGCGCGCTCACAATTCCCATCGTCACCGTCTGACCCACGCCGAAGGGGTTGCCGATGGCCAGGGCGATGTCACCCACCTCCAATTGGTCGCTGTCCCCCAGCGTAATGGCCGGCAGGCCCGTCGCGTCAATCTTCAGCAGCGCCACGTCCGTCGGCGGGTCGGCCCCGATGACTTTGGCCACGTATTCCTTTTTGTCGTTGGCTATGGAAACCTTGATTTGGTTTGCGCCTGCCACGACGTGATTCGCCGTTAAAATATAACCGTCCGACGAGACAATGACGCCCGAGCCGAGGCTTTCTTCCTTGCGCGTAATTTCGCGGCCGCCTCCTCCACCCCCAGACTGGTCCCCGAAAAACTGCTGAAAGAACGGGTTTCCGAAAAACGGGTTGTTGAACTGGTGTTGATGAATGATGGTGGTGGAATAGATATTGACCACGCTGGGCGCGGCCTTTTTGACCACCGGCGCGAAGCTGGTCAGAACATTGCCGCTGCGTGCAATCGGCGTGCTGTCCACCATGATATTGAGGGGCATCTCCTTGCCCCAGGAATTGAAATAAACAAGCGTCACAATGGCCGCCGCGCCAAGCGCTCCTGCGAAAAATCCCGCCAATGATTTGGAAAAAATTTTCATAAACTCGTTTCTTTCACAATCCCTAACGTGAGCACAAAACATTCCAGAACCAAAACTCCTCGTCCATGAAACAACAGTCAGGCACTCCCAAGTCCCGGTATGTCCTCAATAAGTGACACTGTTGCTGCGAAAATGTTCAACCCGGCTTATTTCATTCCATTCGATTGCGCCTGGTTCGTTTGCGCCTCCATCTGCATCTGCCGAACCTGGTCCGGCGTCAGCGTATAGGGCTTCTTCCCTTTGGCAATGTCCGCGGCGGAGGGCACGGCAATGATATCGCTGGTCAGGGGGGCCGGCGGCGGAGGCGCCGAAGGCGGTTGGGCTATGCCCAAAAGTTGAATGTGAAATTTCAGGCTGGCATCGGGCGGTATGTCCCGAAAACCGCGCGGGCCGTAACCAAGATTTGCCGGCATCCACACGTCCCACACCGACCCAACTGTCATGTGGGTCAAAGCTTCCTTCAATCCGGGAATGACCCCCGGAGCATTGATCGGAATCTGGGCCGGGCGGCCCGCCTGGGCGCTGCTTTCGATGACCGTGCCGTCCAAAAGGTCGCATTCATAGCTCACCGTCACCCGGTTCGTCGGCGCGGGAACCGGCCCGGGCCCATCCGTCAGGATTTTATATTGCAAGCCATCGGGCAATACCGCCACGCCGGCGGCATCCTTGTTGGTCGCCAGAAACGCTTCGCCAATGGCCAGGTTGGTCGCCGCGGTCCGCGCTTGCATCTGCGCCTGGTTGGCGGTGATGGTTTTTTGATAGTCTCTCAATGCCTGGCTCATTTCCTGCAACGTCAGTTGCGTTGGCGCGCCCGAGAGTGAGTCGTTAAGACCGCGCATCATCGCGCCGCGATCCACGATGGCATCGTCAATCCCGCGTTGCTGCAAAAAACGCCCGTACCACATGCCCATCGCATAGCTGGCGCGTTCGCGGTCATTGGAGGTTAAATTAGTGCTCTGCATCGCTGAATCGTCCGCCAGCAGCGGTGTAACGTTTAACGAGAGCGCCAAAAACAAAATGGTTCTTTTCATAATCAATTTTGAAACCATATTCTGGGCAATTTCCAGTCAAAATGCAATCAGGTTTTTGCGGATTGCAATTGACGCGGATGGCGGAAGCATTGAAAATGTTCTTATTTGCTGAACAAATGGAGTTACACTGGGTCAAATTGTGCCAATGGTTATATCTTTGAAATTGAAACTGCGCGCGCCTTTCGCCGTCGTGGCCGCCGCGGGATTCCTTCTCACCACCGGCTGCGCCGGGGCCAAAAATACCGGCCCGGACCTCTCCGCCGCCCCCCAGGCTTCCGCCCAACTGACACCCGGCCCGAATGACCCCCGCATCGCCTACATGACGGCCCGGTTGTTGGAGGAAATGCATTACTTGCAGGAGCCGCTCGATAAAACAATTTCGAAAAGATTCTTCGACCAGTATGTCCAAATGCTCGATGTCGTTGACGGACAACGTGAAAACTTTTTGCAGTCCGACTTGGACGAATTCGCGTCCTACCGCACGAATATGGGAGATTATACTGTCGGCAGCGGGTCCCGCGCCGACCTCACGCCGGCTTATGTCATCTTTGGACGCTTCGAACAGCGGCTCGAACAGCACACCGCCTACGTCACGGCCTTGCTGAAACAGAATCATTTCACGTTTGACTCCGATGAACGCGTCACCATTGACCGTGACAACGCCCCCTGGCCCAAGGATTTGGCCGAAGCGCAGAAACTATGGCGGCAGCAATTGGAATTTGAATTTTTGCAGGAACGGTTGGATCGGGAAATTTCAAAAACCAATGCCGCGGTGGCTTTGTCCCTTCCCAAAGAAGCCAACCGGGATATCGCCGACGACCTGTTGCACCGTTACAGTTGGCGGTTGCACATGATCACCAATTGGGACAGCGGCAACATCTTGCAGGTCTATCTGGACGCCCTGGCCCATGCCTACGATCCCCATTCGGATTATCTCAACAATGAAAATGCCCAGAATTTTTCGATCAGCATGGGCTTGACGCTGTTTGGCATCGGAGCGGAACTCGGGGAAGACGAGGGAAATTGCAAAGTGGAATCGCTCGTTCCCGGCGGTCCAGCCAAACTGAGCAAGGAAATCCAGGTGGGCGACGACATTGTCGCCGTGGCCCAGAGCAATCAACCCCCCGTCAACGTCGTGGACATGGACTTGCCCAAGGTCGTTGATATGATTCGCGGCCCGAAAGGAACGCAAGTCCGCCTCACCCTCACCTCGCCGGATCATCCCACGATGCATCGGGTGGTGACGCTCGTCCGCGACGAAATCAAGCTCGAGGATGAGCATGCCAGCGCCGATCTGATCGAAGTGTCCGACGGCCACGGCGGCGCCAACCGCATCGGCGTCATTGACTTGCCCTCTTTCTACGCCCCGATAGACGTTCCGGGCAACGAAGACCATTCGGCGGAGAATTATACCACGATGGACGTGGCGAAATTGATCAAGAAACTCAAGCAGGAAAAAGTTTCGGGAATTATTCTGGATTTGCGGAACAACCCCGGCGGGTCGTTGGATGAGGCGGTGAATTTTACCGGCCTCTTCATCAAGGATGGCCCGGTGGTTTTAGCCAGAAATCCCGACGGCCAGGTCGTAGTGTATTCTGACTCGGACCCCGGCCAGCTTTATGCCGGACCGTTGGTCGTGCTCGTCAACCGTCTCAGCGCTTCAGCGGCCGAAATTGCCACCGCGGCCCTGCAGGATTACCGACGGGCCTTGGTCGTCGGCGACTCAAGCACCTTCGGCAAAGGCACCGTCCAGGACCTTACCTCCCTGCGCCCCTTTGTCTGGCCGGCGACTCCCAGCGCCACCAATGATCCAGGCATCGTCAAAATCACCATCCGCAAATTTTATCGTGTGACCGGCGCTTCCACCCAGTTGAAAGGGGTCATCCCGGACATCGTTCTACCCGACCCGTTGAGTTATTCCACGGAGATCGGCGAATCAAACCTCCAATACGCGCTCCCGTGGGACACCATTTCCAGCGCCACCTTCAATAAATTCAACAGGGTCCAGCCTTACCTCCCGCTATTGCGCGCCGCTTCCGATGAGCGCGTCGCCACCAACCAGGATTTCATTTACGCGCGGCAGGACATTGACGACTTGAAGAAGCTGCAGGCCGACCCCACCGAACCGCTCAACGAACACCAGGCCTTGCAGGAGCGCCAAAAGCTCGCCGAACGCGAACTCGCCCGCGCCGCCGACCACGCCCTGTGGCCAGTGCCCGATGAAACCAAGTACGAGTTTACCATGGAAAATGTCGAGACAAACGGGTTGCCCGCTCCAACCCCGCTGCTCGCCACCAACCAGGACGTCACCCTCTTTGATACCAACGCCAACGGCAGCGTCACCGGCATGACCACCAACCAGGACCTTATCGTAGGCATCAAACTCAATTCCAATGGTACTAATGCGTCGGTGGCCACCGTGGTCACCCAGCCGCCGCCAGACGCCATGCTCGACGAAACCGAGCGCATTTTGGAGGATTACATCTCGCTTTCGTCGTCGAGTCATCCCATGGTTGCGAATTAATGAATGAACGCCGCCCAAAAACGGCTTGTCCAACCTGCAAAAAGAAGGGCGATTGGTTGAGCGGCAAATTCGCCCCTTTCTGCTCGCACCGGTGCAAGTTGATTGACTTGGGCAAATGGTTCGGCGGCGAGCACGTTATTTCCGAGCCGCTGCGGCCCGAGCATTTTGATAAATACGCCGATTTGCCGCCCGGCCAGCATCTGGACAAACCGGAGGACTAAAATGAAAAACCAGACGCCACGAACCCAACCGCAAGCTGCGGTCGTCCGCCGCTGGGCGGGACTCCTCAGCCTTTCCGCAGCCGTTGGGGTGTTGAATCTCTCCGCCCTGGCACAACCAGCCCCATTTATGAACACGACCAATAAAACTGACAATGCCGGCCAAAATACGGAAACCGCCGACCTCGGCGGCGGCTGTTTCTGGTGCATGGAAGCGGTTTTTGAGCGATTGCCCGGCGTCATCTCCGTCACCAGCGGCTTCGCCGGCGGTCAAACTGAAAATCCCACCTACCAACAGGTCTGTACCGAGACGACCGGCCATGCCGAAGTCACCGAAATCGTCTTTGACCCCTCGAAAATTACCTACAACCAGTTGCTGGATGTTTTCTGGCAAGCGCATGACCCCACCACCCTGAACCGCCAGGGCGCGGACGTGGGCACGTCCTACCGCTCCATCATCCTGTATCGCAATGAAAAGCAGAAACTGGAAGCGGAAAAATCGAAACTGGAGGCGCAAAAAAATTTCCGGAGCACCATCGTCACCGAAATCGTTCCGCTGAAAAAATTCTATCCCGCCGAGGATTATCATCAGGAATACTACGACAACAATCCCAACGCGGGGTATTGCCAGATTGTCATCGCCCCAAAACTCGAGAAACTCGAAAAAGAAAAAGTGATCCAGGAAACTCCCCAGACGGCCAAATAGCAGTGATGGCGAATCGGCAGGATTCCAACTTGAGGCTTCGGCCTTTGGTTGCGCCGCGTTGGTGTTACAAGCACCAGCGCGGCATTTGTTTTTATGGTTTGTTTTTGCGGCCTGCCCTTCGGCCAGCCGCCGAGTTTGGCATTCTTGGCTAATGTTCAAACAGGATGCCAGCGCACACGCGAAGCAGGTTCAAACAAGCCAGCACTAAAAAAGCACAAGCGCAAAGAAGCGAGATTTTTTCAGTTAAATCCAATTTTCATAAAGGAATGGCCGTCTTTTTCAACGAATCTCAAAGGCAGCAATTTTAGCACCAAAGCGATAGAGCAGTGCCCAAATTGCGTCCCGCATAAACATGCGGTATTCGGGCACTGGCCAGCCTGCTAACCTGTCGGCAATTTGTTGAATTGGAAATACAACCTATTGATTCTATGAGCATTCAGCATCGTCTTTTTCCCGTTGCCACCTCGTTCAACCCTTCCGCCGTCGTCTTGGCGTTGGGATTATCCGTCTCCGGCGCCTTCGCCGCCGCTACGGCTTCGGACACCGCCGCGAACTACTCTGGCACTGGCGCGTGGTCAACGACTCCGGCGAACCTCGGCAGCGGTTTTGGCGCCTGGGATTTCGCGCTGAACAATGCCGACAACCCGCCCTATGCCGGCACCTATCTTGACGAGACGTCCTACGGCAATTCCGACGGCGTTTTGAGCGGCGGCTACGCCTGGGGCGCCTATGCCAATGGCAGTCCCGGTGACGGATCCGTTGACATCACCCGTTCGTTCCTCGCAGGCCCCAGTGGTTCGTCTTCTCTTTATTATCAGACGTTCTCCGTCGGCATCGGCTCTGACGGCATCGGCGCAGCGGGTTCCAGTATGGGCGCGGATATCGGCACGGCCTTCAGCCTGAGCTATGTGGGAGGTGGAGCCGACAACTTCTTGCTGAGTGTGGACGGCGGAACCGCCGCCCCGCTTTCGGTCAATTATAGTGATTTGAATGGCGGCCTCCTGATTTCCCTCGCGGTGAGCGGTCCGTTGAACAGCACCACCGAAGGCTATACGATCACCTTGAGCCCCTTTGCCGGCGGTTCAGCCTATTACGTCGGAAGCGGCACATTTGACAGCTCATCCTTTAACACCTCGAGCTTCACCCTTTCCGACTACAACACTTCAAATGACGTGTTTTTCAACAGCCTGAATATTAGCCCTGAGGCGGTTCCCGAACCGTCCAGCATGTTGGTGTTCGGTTTGTCCGGCTTGGCGGCGCTGCTGGCCTTCCGCCGCCGGCATTAAATCCGGCTTTCGTTGTAACGGGGATTCCGGAAAAGCCGGCTGCCACTTTCAACCGCGGGCCTGACTCAGGCCCGTCTCATCATGGGGGAACAATTTTCTGATATTCCGGCAGGCTGTGTAGCGCCGCGAAATGCGGGTCGCTGCGCGCTTGCTGAAGCAAATTCAATGCGGAAGGATTCGTTTTCAGCCGCGCCGCGCTTAAATCCATCGCCAGTTTTAATTGTTCCAGGGCGTTCGATTCCTCGCCGTGGGTCGCCATCATCGCGGCCAAATCATAATGCGGCTCCGGTTGGCCGGGCATCAGAACCACCAGCCTCTTAAGCCCGTCCTCCACCTTGGACCAATCGGCCAGGGCCGCATAGATCTGGATGATGGCCGAAATATCGTGGGCCGAAGTTTGGGTATTGGCCAGCGCCTTGTCAGCCACCGGCTCGACTTGTTTGAACAATTGCGCCGCCAGGTTGCCTTGTTGTGATTGTTCGTACAAGGCGCCCAACCGCAATACATTGTCGAAATCCGCCGGGTTGCTCTGCACCTGGGCCTCAAGATCCTGCACCGTCTGGGTATTGGTTTGTTGTTGTCCGGCTTCCTGTTCCTTGATGTGCTTGATTTGATCAATCAAATCCGAAATCTGGCCGTTGTAAGGATCCAGTTTGTGGCACGTTTGCGCCACCAGCAAGGCGTCGTCAAACCGCTGGAATTGAAACAGGAAATTGCAGTAGCGGACCACCGCTTCCGGGCTGTAGGGACAATAGGCAAACGATTGTTTGAACGCAAAATCGCATTCGCGATAAAGTTTTTGAACCTCCGCGTCCGATTTCGGGCGATACGGCTGATATTGCGGATCCACCGGCGGATACGGCGGACTGGGCAGCAACAAATGCAGCCGCCACGCATACATCCCCGCCTGCGAACTGCGCAGTTTCGAAAACGCCTTTTGCGCGTCTTCATCGCGTATGAATTTTAAGTCGCCCTTGAAGCCGGTGTAATCGCTCCGCAGATAAACTTGTTCCACCCAGTCGGTGATTTGTTTGACGCTCGTGTCATACGTAATCCAATTGCCAATCAACCGGTCGGAATATTTGCTCCAGAACTCATGGTCATGCGTATAAACATCGTCCGGAAAGCTCACCACCGGTTGCCGGTTGACCTTCATGATGATGCCGTACGGCGTCTCATACGGATACATCCATTCCAGCGGAAAACTTTCCTCGACATAAAACTCATTCGTCGGATTGTGGTCGAAAATCACCTTGCAGAGCAGTCCGTTGATCATCATCACCGCCACCTGGCCGGAAACCGACACCCTGCCGTCGGGCCCTACATGCACGTCTTCGCCAGGCTCCAGCCGGCCTTCCGCCTGCCGTTCCGCCACGTCGTCCGTGTACTCGCGAAAACTCTTTTCCGAATCATCGGCCGACGGAATATAAATTTCCTTGGGCGGATAAACGCCCTCGGCGCGCCAGCGCTTCTCAATCGCCGCCCCGCGTTTCGTGAACGGCACATCCAGCCAGTTGTAGGCCAGGTCTGAAACCGTGTGGACAAACGGGCTGTCTTCGCAATGAGCCAGCCCCGCTACATAATCAATCAATTGGCTGAAAAACGGCGGATCAATTTGCGCGCTGCGAAAGTATTGCGCGCGCAGATAGTCCAAATACGTGTTGTCCGCCAGCGCGTTCTGCGTGATCAGATACACGTCGCGGCGATCAAAAGCCGGATCCATCGGCTTGCAGCTCGGCGGCACAAAACTCTCGCAAAAAATCATGTACGTCGGACAAAAACGGCCCGGATCCGTGCCGCCAAACAGAATCGCGTTGTGCGCCATGTCCGGATAAATCCCAAATGGCGGCGTGAACATGTCGTGCCCGAACCAATACCCAAACCAGTGGTTGCGCTGTTCGCACTTGGCCCAATGGGTCATGATCGAATATCCCGGCGTAATCGCGAACAACGCCAGAGTGATTGCCACCGGCGCGCGGTTCCGGTAAAGAAACAGTGCTCCAATGAACGCAATCACGATCGCCACCAGCCAGATGCCTCCCACAACCGGCAAGCCATACTGATGCGGCGAGAACAATCGCGGCAGTGTGCGGGACATCTCATGGACGCTTAATCGGTCGCCGCTCAAAAATGACAGGTAAGCGGACAACGCCAGCATCACACAGGCTCCCCCCGCAAACATTTGAAAGAGAAAACGGTCATCCGGCGAACTGGTCTCCTTGAGTTTGAAATATCGTCGCACGGCCAAAGCCGTCAGCACAATGGCGGCCGCCAGCACGAAGAACAGCACGAATATCGTGTAATACTTCAACAAACCCGCGCCTCCGTAAAACGTCGTGCTCACGTTGTCGTAAAGCGCCAAACCGGCCGGAACCAAGGAAACCACCCCTACGGCCAATCCCATCGTGCGGAAATTCTTGTAATGCGTGGCCATGTAGGCGGACATCAGCGCCAGTCCGTATCCAATGAGTATCGCCACGATCGCGTGCGAGGCGGTGAAAAACACCTTGTTCTCCTCGGCCGTCTGGCGGTCAGGCGTGGTGTCCATCAGGATGACCAAAAGCACGCCCACGCAGGCATAAATGGCCATCAACCCAACCACCCAGGCACGCTCGCGCTTTTGCATCTTGATCAGAAACAATATCGGCAACAGCGCAATCAGCAGATTGACCCAACTGAACGAAGCGGCCAGTCCCGCAATCAACATCCCCAATTGCTGGATGAATTGTCCCGGATTGGCGACGATGTTCGTCGGTACATCCTGCTCATACTGCCCGCGGGAAAGCGCGTGGAAAAAGCCCTCGACGGTCCTCGGATAACCCCATTGCATCGGCGGGTCCGTCATGCCGGCAATCGGCTCGTAAAAATAAAATGAAACACCCAGGATCCACAGCACGGCACAAGCGGTCACGATCACCCAGCCGAGATCAACATGCCGCGTATTCCACGCCAATACGCCGAACGCCACCAGCGCCACGAAACAAAGAAACGCGCACGGCGTCCCCTGGCTCGGGATCGCGCACAAAAAAAGAAAACTCGCCGTTAAAGCGCCGTCGCGGCAAAGTTCGTTGAAACTTTCACGGCTCACGATCGCGATCCACACGTAAGCCGCAATGGACAAAACCCCCACGATAAAGAAGATCGCCAACAGCACCGGCGATAATCCGTTGAACGCCGGCACCACGCCGCTCTTGATGAGTATCAATCCTCCGAGGAAAATAACGCTGTTGCCCAAAAAGAAAGTCCGCCCATATCGCGGGTGCGCCATGGCAATCGCCACTTCCACGCCCATCGCCGCGCAAAGCATCGTTTGATGAATCGTCGCGCAGATCCCGAAGAAAAACATCGAAGCAAACAGGTAACGCAATTGGTGCGGCGCATAGATCCAGCGCATGATGCACAACGCCACCAGCATCAACCACGGTACGTCGAAAAGCGAAATACGGTTGATGACCACCGACTCCCTCCACGTAAAATCATCAAAGCCGAGCAGCAGCCCCGCCGTGATGCCGCAAATGATGCAAATGGCGCCTTCCCATTGGCGGCTCATTTCCTTCAACTCCTGAAGCCCTTCGATCAACATGCTGCTGCCGCGCGAAACCATGAAGGCCACCAACCCGCACGCCAGCGCCGCCGCAAACGATTCCCCCACTTCCACCCGCCACGCCACGCTTCCCATTGGCAAAAAATACGTCCACAAGAAGGAATAGATGGACCAGAACGGATATCCCGGCGGATGCGGAATCCCCGCGTAAAATGCGCCCGTGCATAATTCGCCCGAGTCCTCGAGCGTCTCGTCCGGCGCCAGCATAAAGAGATACGCCACCCACACCACCGCAAACGTAATAATCAACGCCAGCCAATCAATCTTCCGAAACAGCGGCGGCACTTTCGGCGGCTTGGGCGGCGCGGATTCCGCCTTGGCCAAAGCCGGCGCAGATGCCGGCTTGGCCGGCGCGGGGGGTGTCTTGCCCGGTTTTGATTTTCCGTTTTGCGGTTTCGCTTTGTCGTTGTTCATTGCAAATCTATGCCAATCAATCCTAAACCAATCAGTTGTGCTCTAGAAAAGAACGCATATTAGAATTGGAAACCCCATGGTTTGTCCAATCAAAAGTGAACAACGGCAAATTGTTCTGAACCGATTGACGGCTGGTCTCGAAGACCGCGTATTCCTGGTTGCTCATCATCGCCAGGACCGAGGCCCCGCGGGAAGTGCTTGAAGGCATCGAACCTGCCGATTCCAATATTAAAAAAGCCAGCACCGCCGACGCCGTCAGCGGCGTCGCCCAACCGGCAAGCTTGGCCGCGCGCGGCACGCCCATCGCCCGCGTGCCGAAGATCCGCCACCTAAGCCACACCGACGGACGACGCGGACGCAGTGAACCCAATTGGTTCTCCAACGATTTCATTTCGTTCTCGTTCATTGTTTGTTCCTTTCAACAGGGATTTCATTTTATGCAGGCCATAACGGTAACGTCCCGCCGCCGTGTTTGGCGAAATTTCCAGGAGTCCCCCGATTTCTTCAAAAGTGAAGCGGTTCCAAATTTTAAGCACGATCACTTCGCGCTGCTCCAGCGGCAATTCAGAGAGCGCCCGCACCGCGGCCTCCGCCGCCAGGTGCTCTTCCGGCGACTTTTCGAACCAGCGGCCCGACTCCAACTCGCGAGCCATCCGCCGCCACAACGAGCGTTTGCAATTCAACGCCCGGTTCCGGAAACTGCGGACGAAATAATTCTCGGCCTCGCGCGGAAATTCCGGCAATCGCATCACCGCCAGGAACGTTTCGTGCAAAACGTCCTCGGCTTCGCCATGACCCAGGCCCAGCGCCCGCCCGTAAAGAATCAATCCCGCTGCTTTCGCCTGGTAAAATTTCTCAAACCACTCTAGGTGTTCGTCGCCGTTCACGGTGTTTTAGTTTCATTGCATAGACACCAAAAGGGCGGATTTTGTATAAAATATTTATGGAATTCTTCCCGTTCCCTTTGATCTTTTGCCGTCAAAGGCAATGCGGTCGGTATCATCAGCAAGATGCCTCCGGGCGTTGCCCAGCCCGCCAGCCCGTCGAAGACTTCACACCCGCGCGGCCAATTCTTCTTCCTCGTCCAGCTTCCCGCTCTGCCAGCGCGCCGCGAAATACGAACCCGCCACCAGAACCAGCGCAATCGCCTGGGCCGTCAGTGTTTGCACCGTCGGAAATACCGAGAACCAGACGCCTGCCCATGCCGGAATCGTCTTTTCCAGGGAATGAATCGTTGTCACGCCAATCCAACCGGCTTGTTGCATTTCGAACGCCTGTTCACCCACCATCACCAGCAACACAATCCCCAGCAGGATGCCGGTGACTACCAGCATCCTCCGATACGGCAGACGTCGGTGCAGCACAAACGTCAGCAACGCCACGATCCCGGTGAAAAACAGGCCCACCATCGCGCCTGCGAAAACAATCTTGCCTCCCATCTGCAGGTAATACGTCTGCAAAAATAATACAACTTCAAATCCCTCGCGGTAAAGCGACGCAAAACCGAGCAGCACCAGCCCCCACATCAGCCGCCGCTCCGAAATTTCCGATTCGCTCGCGCTGGAGAGCAACTTCTTTTTGTTGCGGTTGTGCATCGCTATCCAGCCGCCCCAATAAACCTTGTGAAAAAACCAATTCATCACCACCAAAAGCACCACCACCGCCAGCAAACCCGTCGCCGCCTGCAAATTCAGCGCCGATACATCATTCCCAAGGTCCTTGACAATGCCAACCGCGATGAACCACGTCGCCAACGTCGCCAAAAAGGCGATGAACGCCCCGCTGATGATTGGTTTGCGAAATGTTTGCCGCTCCCCCCTCATGCTGGCAACAATCGCCGCCAGCACCAGAATGGATTCCAGTCCCTCGCGAAATACCAGCACGGCAATGTCCAATGACGCCGACGTGGAACTCATCCCGGGCGTCGGCGTGGGATTGCCCCGGGCCGTCACGCCCTGCCAAACCAATATCCCGGCTACCACGGCCGCCGCCAAAAAAAGAAAAATCCGCAGCGCCAGCCGCAACGGCTTCTTCTCCGCCGCCGCGCCGCCTGTCATCAAATTCTTTAACTGACGGACCGGCAGGGCCAGCGGCTCCACCAGAATCGCCTCCGCCAGCTCCGCGTTCAAATCCAGACGCGCATCGCAGACTTCGCAGACGAAACTGGCGTCGCGGCTCAACAATTTCATTTCCTGCTTCTCATGCAAGCCAAGCGCATGCAACTGTTCGCGCGCTTCCGGCGCCAGCGCCTTGATGCATACGGTCGCCCCCGCCGGGCACGCGGCTCAACGGACAAACCTCCGCGCCGGCACACCGACCGCGGACGATTTCGTTAGGCTTGAATTGTTCTGGCACAGGCAAAAAACGATAAGTCATCCGCCCACGCCCGGCAAGTTGGAATTTTTGCGTTGGATTTGCTTTTCAATTCACCCATCGTGGGCTATCTCTTAGACACCATGTCAACCCCGTTGAAAGGAGAACAAATCTATCGCGGCATCCCCGTCTCCGCCGGGGTCTGCCGCGGAAGGATTCTCGTCCTTCACCGCACCCGCCATCTGGTCGTTCGACGGGAAGTGCCCGCGGACGGCATGGCTGGCGAAGTGGAACGGTTCGAAAAGGCACTGGCGCAGACGCGACGGCAGATTTCAGAAGTGCAGCGCAGAGTGGTCGAAAGCATGGGCGCAAAGGAAGGGGATATTTTCGAGGCGCACCTCCTCATGCTCGAAGACCGAACGCTGGTGGACGAAGTCGTCCGCCTCGTTCGCGAACAAAAAGTCAACGCCGAATATGCCTTCTATTCCGTCGCCGAACGTTACCTGGTCGCGCTCTCCGGCGTTGACGACGAATATCTCCGCGAACGGGCCGCCGACATGCATGACTTGATCGGCCGGGTCCTGGACAATTTGCTGAATGTTAAAAATGAGTTTGACCTTCACCATATCACCGAACCGTGCATTTTAATCAGCCACGATTTAAGCCCCTCCACCACCGCGCAACTCAACACAAAACTGGTCCTGGGCTTCGCCACCGATATCGGCGGCCAAACATCACACACCGCCATCATGGCGCGTTCCCTCGGCATCCCGGCGGTCGTTGGTTTGAAATCCATCACCGAGGAACTCGATAGCGGCGAATATGCCCTCGTGGACGGTTACAACGGCACGGTCATCGTCAATCCCACCGACCAGACGCTCTTTGAATACGGCCAACTCGCGAAAATCAAGGCCTCGCTCGAAGAAAAACTCCTCGAAATCAAAACCCAGCCCGCCGTCACCCTCGATGGCAAAATCATTGTCCTCTCCGCCAATATCGAAGACCAAAATGACGTCGAAGCCGTCGTCGCCCATGGCGCCGAAGGCGTCGGGCTTTTTCGCACCGAATTTCTCTTTATCAACCGCGAAAGCCTCCCCACCGAGGAGGAGCAATACCAGGTTTACCGGGACGTCGCCGCCGCCCTCAAGCCGCATCCCGTGATTATCCGCACCGTGGATTTGGGTGGCGATAAATTCGCCTCGCACTTGCAACTGGCCAAGGAGATGAACCCTTTCCTCGGCTGGCGCGCCATCCGCTTCTGCCTTGCCCAGCCGGACATGTTCCGCGCCCAGCTCCGCGCCATCCTCCGCGCCAGCACCGCCGGGCAAGGTCAAAATGATGTATCCGATGATTTCCGGCCTGGACGAATTGAAACAGGCGAACGCCCTCGTCGAAAAATGCAAAACAGAATTGCGCTCCGAAAACGTTCCCTTCAATGAGGAAATGAAAATCGGGGCCATGATCGAGATTCCCTCCGCCGCCCTGATCGCCGATTCCCTCGCCAAACATGTGAAATTTTTCAGCATCGGCACCAACGATTTGATCCAATATACCCTCGCCGCCGACCGCACCAACGAACGGGTCTCGCACCTTTACGAGCCAACTCATCCCGCCATCATCCGTCTCATCAAGACCACCGTGGACGCAGCGCACCGGAACGGTATCTGGGTCGGCGTTTGTGGCGAGATCGCCGGCGACCCCGCCCTGGCCCCCCTGATCATCGGAATGGGAGTGGATGAATTGAGCGCCGCGCCCACGGTTGTGGCCCAGGTCAAATATATCATCCGCCGCCTCAAATTGAGTGAAGCCCAGGCCCTCGCGGAATTTGCGCTGCAATCCGAATCACCCTCCGAGATTTACGCGCGCTGCCAGGATTTGGCCCGCGCCTCCGCGCCCAGTTTGTTTGAAAGCAAAAAGAATGTTTAGAGCCGTGATCTTCACTTTCCCGCCAAATGGCTCCAGTATTCTTGAAAATGCCTTAATGACGTTGAACCACCGCTGCTTTCGGTGTATTTTCCTCCCGCCAAATGGCCAGGGTTGAACAATTTAATTAACGAAATGAAAGTCCTTATTCTTGCCGCCGGATATGCCACTCGGTTGTATCCTCTCACCCTCACCCAACCCAAACCGCTCCTGCCCGTCGCGGGCAAGCCGATGATTGACCACGTGCTCGATAATCTCGCTTCCGTCGCCGGAATCGAACGCATCTACGTCGTCACCAACGCCAAATTCGCCGCCCATTTCCAAAAATGGGCCGACGACCGCCGCGCCAAAGGGTCAAATTTCGAATTTACCATCGTCAATGACGGCTCGACCGATGACAGCAACAAACTCGGCGCGATTGGCGACATCCATCACGTTTTGGAAACGCATCGGGTGGATGATGATTTGATTGTCGTCGCGGGGGATAATCTGTTCAGCGAGAAACTGGACGGTTTTGGAAAATTTATCCATGAGAAAAATGCGCCCGTGCTGGCCCTCTACGATGTCGGCGATTTGGAGCAAATCAAAAAATACAACTCCATTTCCGTCAACGGCGACGGGCGGATTGTTTTCTTTGAGGAAAAACCGAAAAATCCGACAACCACGCTGACGGGCATCGCGCTGTATTATTATCCCCAGTCCGTTTTCCCCCTCATCCGGCAATACGTTGCCGAGGGAAACAATCCGGACCAGCCGGGACGGCTGGTGCAATGGCTTTATCCCCGCGTGCCCTTTTACACCTGGCGCGTTCCAGGAACCTGGTTTGACATCGGCTCGAAGGAGACCCTCGAAGAGGCCGATAAAATTTTCGCGAAATTTACAAAAACCGGTTGAGACCCAGGGGCGAAATGTTCTGGCGCGCCCATCAGTCTCCCATTCTTGTCCTCCGGTTGGCAAAATCGCATCGTCATTATTAATTTTTGACTTTCTTTGTAACTCTTTTACCCCGGCGGTGTCAGTATCATCATAAACCGATGAAACCCGATCGGCAAAAGCCTCTCCTCCGGCGCATCGGCCGCCATTTGAATTGCCGTTGCCACGGCTTTACTCTGATTGAATTGCTGGTGGTCATCGCCGTCATCGCCATCCTCGCCGCGTTGCTTCTCCCGGCGTTGTCCTCAGCCAAACAGCGCGCCTGGACCGCCAAATGTTTGTCCAACCTCCACCAAATCGGCATCGGCATGAGAATCTTTGCCGACGAAAATTCGGAGTTCTACCCTGAATCGGGCGGCGATATTTATTGGGGCGCAGTGGATCCGACAACCCAAAAACCAAGTTGGCTCCAACAGATTTATCCCGGTGTCGGAAATACGAATGTCTATAATTGCCCGGCCAACGTGCTCTTGGGGCCGCAATACGAGGGGCCATTCAATTATTTCAACGGCTGCAATGCCGCCTATATCGAGGCAGGCGCCTATGCCCCGGTTATTGGCGCCAAAATTTTGTTTCCTTCAGCCTACGTCCTGGGCGGCGACACCGCCGGTACCAAGGACGGGCCTGTCCTTTTTGATCCGTTGGACGCCGACAAAGACGATTTCACCCAGAACTGTGTGGGCGGGGCGGGAGACCCCTCCATGACCGAATACTGGCAAGTCCACAGCAAAGGCCAAAATGTCATGTTCGCCGACGGCCATTCCCAGTGGTACAAATACTTTAATCCCGCCGACATGACCTTCGGCTACAACGTCATGACCAACTGGATGGAACCGTAGGCGGTATCCACGGACCATCGTTTTCCATTTGACATTCTTCATGATGACATTAGCTTCTCCGCGCAACGTTGCTGTCCGACTATCTGACCCTGCCAAAATCCGACGCCATTCGCTGGCGATTCGGGGCGATCTCCCTTCGCTCCATTGGCTTCATCGTGAACAAACGTCTGGCGGTTATTGTAACCCGCCATCCCGGTGAGCAGAGCAAAAAGGATTAATCCACCGAATCTCTTGCGCCCTGCTTCCAAAACGAAGCAGGGCTTTTTTTTACCAGCACCGCCATGAATGGACAAAGTCAAACCGTAACGATGCCAGCGCCCGCGACGACCGTTCGCAATTCGACCCTCGGCATCTTGATTGCCCTGAGTGCCTGCCATCTGCTTAACGATTCCATGCAGGCGCTTATTCCTGCGATTTACCCTCTGCTGAAAGTTTCGTTCAACCTCACGTTCGCGCAAATTGGCTTGATCACGCTCACGTTTCAGATGGTCGGGTCTGTCTTTCAGCCCGTCGTGGGCTATTACACCGATCATCACCCCAAACCTTATTCCCTGGTCGTTGGCATGGGCCTCACCCTCTCCGGGTTGGCCGCCCTCGCGCTCGCCCCCAATTATGATGCCGTGCTCATCGCCGCCGCCATGGTCGGTTTGGGTTCGGCCATCTTCCATCCCGAGTCCTCGCGTATGGCGCGGCTCGCTTCGGGTGGCCGCCACGGCTTCGCCCAGTCCCTGTTCCAGGTCGGCGGCAATGCCGGGCAGTTCGCTTGGCCCCCTGCTCGCTGCCGAAGTCGTCGTCCGCTATGGACGCATCCACATCCTCTGGTTCACCCTTCTGGCCCTCGCCGGCATGATCATCCTCGGACGCTTGGGCCGATGGTATCAACAACATCTCCACGACCAGTGCTCCCAAAAGTCTCCCGCTGACCATCGTCATCCCGTGCCTCGCGAAAAGGTTCCGTTCGCGCTCTTCATCCTGCTTTGCTTGATGTTCTCAAAATTTTTCTACCTCGCCTCCATGACCAATTATTACACGTTCTATCTCATCCAGAAGTTCCGTTTGAGCGTCGCCCAGTCGCAGATTGACCTCTTCGTGTTCCTCTTCGCCGTCGCCGCCGGTGCCATCGCCGGTGGCCACCTCGGCGATAAAATCGGACGCAAACGGGTAATTTGGTTTTCCATCCTCGGCATGGCTCCCTTTGCCCTGCTCCTGCCGCACGCCAATCTGGTTTGGACCGTCGGACTGAGCATCATCAACGGCCTCATCCTCGCCTCGGCCTTCCCCGCCATCCTGGTTTATGCTACCGAGTTGCTTCCGGGAAAGGTCGGCGCCATTTCCGGGCTTTTCTTCGGCCTCGCTTTTGGCCTGGGCGGCATCGCTTCCGCCGCGCTCGGAAAACTCGCCGACGCCACCAGCGTTTTGTTCGTCGTCAATGTCTGTTCCTTTCTGCCCTTGATCGGGCTGCTCACGGCATTCCTGCCCAATTTCAAAAAACATGACGCTTGAGCCGTCCAAACGCAGCCACCGGCGGGTTTCCTCTTTGCTTTCGCCAACTTTTCGCATTTAATTCCGTCGCATGAAAATTGTTCTCGCTTATTCGGGCGGCCTCGACACCTCGGTCCTGCTTTCGTGGATCAAGGAAAATTACCGCGCCAAAATGATCGCCTTCTGCGCCAACATCGGCCAGGAAGACGAACTCAACGGCCTCGCCGCCAAGGCCAAAAAAACCGGCGCCGACAAGATTTACATTGACGATTTGCAGGATGAATTCGCCCGCGATTTCATCTTTCCCATGATTCGTGCCGGCGCGATTTATGAGGGCCAGTATCTTCTCGGCACCAGCATCGCCCGCCCCCTCATCGCCAAGCGCATGGTCGAAATTGCCAGGCTCGAAAAAGCCGATGCCATTGCCCACGGCGCCACCGGCAAGGGCAACGACCAGGTCCGTTTTGAACTCACCGCCGCCATCCTGGCGCCCGATTTGCAGGTCATCGCCCCGTGGCGCGACGCCTCCTACCGAAGCCAGTTCCCCGGCCGCCAGGAGATGATTGATTATTGCGCTAAACACAGAATACCGGTAAAGGCCAGCGCGAAGAAACCCTTCTCGATGGACCGCAACCTCCTGCACATTTCCTATGAAGCCGGCATCCTCGAAGACCCCTGGTTCGACTCATTTGATCTGAAAAACCGCAACTATTTTACCACCCTTTCGGTCTTTCCCGAAGACGCGCCCAACCGGCCCGAGTTTGTTGAACTGGAATTTGAAAGAGGGAATTGTGTCGCCGTGAACGGCAAACGGCTCTCGCCGCTCCGCGTCATGCTCGCGCTCAATAAATTGGGTGGCAAACACGGCGTCGGCCGCGTGGACATGGTCGAAAACCGCTACGTCGGCATGAAATCCCGCGGCGTCTATGAAACCCCCGGTGGCGCCATTTTGCATTTCGCCCATCGGCAGATGGAATCGCTCACGATGGACCGCGAAGTGATGCACCTGCGCGACTCCCTCATCCCGCGTTACGCGGAGTTGGTTTATTACGGCTATTGGTTTGCGCCCGAACGGCTCGCCTTGCAGGAACTCGTCGAACAATCACAGAAATATGTCACCGGAACCGTCCGCGCGAAATTATACAAAGGCAATATTATGGTCGCCGGGCGCAAATCACCGCGGAGCCTGTATAATCCCCATATCGCCACCATGGAAGCCGACCCCACCAAAGCCTACAACCAGGACGATGCCACCGGGTTCATTCGCTTGAATGCCCTGCGCTTGAAAGTCGCCGCCAAGGTGCAGCGTGGAAATAAATGAAGTGCCCTATCCGTCCTATCCTCAGTCCCCTGCGGCGCCAAATCACCTTGTCACAAACGCGGTGTCCGTCTTGGAAGCGTTTCGCAGATCGGCAAATACAATGATCCCCGCCCCCGTTTGCAGCAGGGTCTGCACTTCGGCCTCCACCTGGTGGCCGATGTACTGCTGCGCGTTGCCGACCACCACCATCGTGCCGTCCGGCAAATAGCCGATCCCCTGGCCCTTGTCCTTGCCTTCCCGCACGATCTTTAACTGCAATACCTCGCCGGGCAGCAGGATGGTCTTTAGGCTCTTGGCCACTTCATGCAGATTGATGCAGTTGATCTTTTGCAACGCCGCAACCTTGGCCAGGTTGTAGTCATTCGTGAAAAGTTTGGCGTTCAGGTTGCGCGCCAGTCGCACCAGCTTGGCGTCCACTTCTTTTTCATCCGGAAAATCCCCGTCATGAATCCGCACTTCAATATTCGAACTGCGCTGGATGCGATTCAGCATTTCCAATCCGCGCCGGCCCCGCGCCCGCCGGATCGCATCCGCGGAATCCGCAATTTGCTGAAGCTCCCGCAGGACAAATCGCGGCACCACGATGAGGCCTTCCAGCAATCGGGTTTCAATTAAATCAGCAATCCGCCCGTCAATGATCACGCTCGTGTCCAGCAACAGCAAATTGTCCGGCTTGCTCTGCGGCGAAAACCGGACGTACGGGATGATCAGCGAAAAATCCTCCTTGTTGCTGCGCATCGCCAGCACCATGCCGATATATCCGAACGCCAGGAACAATCCCAGGCGGATGAGCCATTGCTGAGCCTCATCCGCGTTCACAAACAGGCCGGACCGGTCAATTAGAAAAGCCACCGCCCAGCCCAGCAGCAATCCAAACGTTATCGCCGAAAAGGCGCGCAACGAGAAACCCTTGAGCATTTCGTCCACCGCGATCAGCAATCCCCCAAAGCCGAACCCCATCACCATCCCGACCGTTCCGCTGTGCGGTATGTCCACAAACTCCGGCCGGACTTGGCTCAATGCGTAGCCACCCGCCGTGCAAAGGCCCAAAAATAATATGCGGATGACCCAAAGTGGATTCATGGTTGTTGTTGCTCCATTTCCCTGGGGGATAACACGCTCGCCGGCGCCGATTCGGCGGGCGCGCCGTTCGTTGGCGGCGGCTCATGGCTCCAGAGAATATGCCATAACCCAAATCGGTTCAGATTGCTCGAGGCTTCCGCAAGATTCCCCGCAATGGCCTGCACATTCGACGAAAGTTCCGGACTTTGCAAAACCGTCCCCGCCAACCCTTTGCCGGACTGCATTCCGGTCATCAGGTTCGTCAATGTCTCGGTTGCCGATTCGATGTTTCTCATGGCGGCAGTGACTTCCACGCCGTTGGTCGCCAGCAGAATATCAGCCGAACCGGCCAGTTGCGTCAATTGTTTCGAGAAAAAAAACAGGTTGCTTACCGCCAGGGTCGCCTGCCCCCCATTCGTCGCAATGAGGCTATCGAGGCGGTCAACCGTGCCCACCGCGCTTTCCGACACCGTGCGCATGTTATGCACGGCGATGGAAAAGTTGGTCAGCGTCTGTTCGTTCAGCACCACCCGCTGCAATTGCGAAACCGAGTCGTCCAGCTTCCTCGCCGTTTCATCTATCCGCTCCACGAATCCCGCCGCCGATCGCGCCACCTCCTGCATATTAAACGGCGGCTGACATTCAACCACCGCGTTGTTCGTCAATGCCCCCCCCTGATTCAGTGTCGGGATGATCGCCACGTACTCGTCGCCCAGAAACCCCGCCTGTTCAATGACGAATTCCGAGTCGCTGTAAATTTTGTATTGTTTGTAAATATTCAGGAGGATCGTCACATTCTTTCCATCGGGCGCAAGCCGGATCTCGGAAACGCTGCCTACTTCCACGCCAGCCAGCAGAACCGAGGCGCGCGGTTTAAGCCCGCTCACATTAACCGAGTGCAGCCGCAGCGTGTAGGTCCCGTGGAAAATGCTGGTCCCTTTGCTGAATTGAATCAGCAATACTCCCACCAACACCAGCCCCAAAAAGACAAAGAGGCCGACTTTAGTTTCCAATCGCTTGCTTTCCATCCCGCCAACCATAACAAAACGCCGCCCGCTCCGCCAGTTCCAGATTGACCCTTATCCCCTGGCCGGATGCAGTTCGCCGTGGATTTTTGCCAATGCTTTGCCCAGCGCCTCCCAATCGCCTTCACTGGTCTCCCACCCCGCGCTGAATCGCACCGCCCGCAACGCTTGCGCTGGCTTGTATCCCATCGCCGCCAGAACGTGCGATGGCTCCTCCTTCCCGGTCGTGCAGGCCGAACCCGTCGAAACCGCAAAGCCCGCTTTGTCCAACCGGACCACCCACAAATGCTTCCGGTCGCCGTCAGGCATCAGCGCCGAAACCGTGTTCCACAACCGCGGCGATTTGGCCCCCACAATCACCGCGTCAGGAATGACCCGCAAAAATTCCCGCTCAAAATTTTCGCGCCACACCCCGCGCAAGAGATGCTGGCTGTGGCTGATTTGCTTTTCACGGACTTCCAACGCCGCCAGCATCGCGATAATCGCCGCCACGTTTTCCGTCCCGGCGCGGCCTCCCCGTTCCTGTTTGCCGCCCAGCAGCAATGGCGTAAATGGCGCCTTGCGCGGAACTTTCAGGAAACCCACCCCACGCGGCCCCCCGAACTTATGCGCCGCGCCGCTGATGAAATCGCATTGCCCTAAATCCTTCGCCGGCATCTTGCCCAGCCATTGGACCGCATCGGTAAAAAAGGGGACTTCGTAGCTCTGGCATATCGCCGCAATCTCGCGCCAGGGCTGGATGACGCCGGTTTCGTTGTTGGCCGCCATTACCCCAACCAGCCCCGGACGCCGGTCGGCCAGTTCCATCGTAAGCCAATCCAAATCAACCACGCCGCCCTGCGTCACCGGTATCAATCGCAACCGTTTGCCAAAATAATGCTGCGCCGACTCCATCACGCACGGATGTTCGATGCCGGAAATCCAGACTTCGGCCTTCGTGTCGAGCGTGTGCGCAAAGTGATGCATCACGCTGTTGT
Source organism: uncultured Verrucomicrobiae bacterium (assembly GCA_963755515.1). GTDB lineage: Bacteria > Verrucomicrobiota > Verrucomicrobiia > Limisphaerales > UBA11358 > UBA11358. The sequence goes on from CAVWKA010000007.1 coordinate 89,027, forward strand.
TGGCCTCCGTCGCTCCGCTGGTCCAGATGATTTCGCCCGCGTGACATCCTAGAAAGCGCGCGAGCCGTTCACGCGCGTCGCCCAACGCCGCCGCCGCCCGCGCGCCGGCCTGGTGCATGGACGAGGGATTGCCGCCGATTTTTTCGGTCGCCTCCAGCCAGGCCTCGCGCGCTTCGCGCATCACCGGCGCTGTGGCATTGTAATCGAAATAAATCATGGGCCGTTTAGCTTACCTCTTCCCGCTGCCCTGGCCAGTTTTTTTGAACCGTAACTGGGCTGTTGGGCGCAAATCCGATTTTTATCGGATCATTTTTTCATTAACACCGCCCTTGAGCGCGGTGGAATGCCGCATCCGAACCGCCATCTGTTTCAACCCGGATTTTGCATCGGCTTTCTCGTCCTCGTCCCCTGACCGTCATAGCCTAAGCGCCGGCTTTGCGCGGAAAATTTTGGCGTTCGGCCCTCGTCATTCCTTAGTCATTAGATTTAGAAATTAGTCATTTGAGCCTCCCCCGATCTTGTGGACACGGGATTTAAAGTGGAAAGTGGAACATGATGAATGAACATAATGGAAGATACACAGTCTCACGTCGCCGCCACAAATCGTTGCATCAACAGCGTCGCCCCAAATAAAATCAAAAATAGCGCGCTCAACCATCTCGGACACTGCGGCGCCACCGCGAGCCAGTCCACAAAGACAATCCCGGCCAGCAGGCCGGAGACCACCTGGCCCACGTTGACTTCGTTGCGCTGAAAAAGGGTCCGCACGCACCGCGCCGTCCACAAGACCGGCACCAGGGCCAGCAACATCGCCTGCTTCCGCGCTTCACCCGCGTTCATCAGCGCCGCCAGAAATACCGGCGCGGCCAGGAAAATCAACGGCCAGTACGGGATCGGGCCGCGAAAACTCTCCCGCCGGGCCAGGCAACTCAGGCCGACAATGTAAAAGGCCAGCGCCGCCCCGCACCAGATCGGCCAGCCGTTAAAACCGCCCAACCCGATCGTTCCTGCAATGACATACACCCAAAACCGGCACAGTCCCATGAGCCACGGCGACGCCGTGATCGCCTTGTGCGTGGCATCGTAAATCACCAGGCAAAGGGAGAGAATAACGGCCAGTACCCCCGCGCTCTTTCCGCAAAAAATCAAAATCAAAATTCCCGCCGCCAGCATCCCCCATCCCCAAAGCCACACCTGCCCGATGCCAATGGCGCCGGATGGAATCGGGCGGGTCGGCCTTCGCTGCCGGTCGAATTCCACGTCAAACGCATCGTTCAAAAACATTCCGGACGTGTAAAGCGCGCTGATGCCGGGCAGCAACAGCGCCAGTTTCCATCCATTTCCGCCGCCGGTCAGCCACCATCCCGCCAGACAATTTGACCAGACGGTTGGCAGATTCGAAACGCGGCCCAGGACGAGCAATGTTCGCAAACGTGGCGGCATTTAGGTTTTCGGTTGCATTTCACCAAACGAAATGAGCGCCGAGGATAAATCATCCGTCACCAATCATAAATTAAATTCGCGGAGCCGCGCCAGCGTCCAGCGGTATTCCGCCGCGAGCTGGTCAACCACGCTCGACGATTTCAATTCCGCGGGCAATACCTCCCACGTGTACGTTTCCATCTCCAGATGCGAACACAGGGTGGGCTGCCCGCCGAGCACCTCGAGCACCCCCAGCAGATGATCATTCGTGTTTTCCAACGGCGACGCGGCGGGTGCGTGAAGCGGAACGTGAAAATGAATCCGCCATTCGGCCCGCGGAGAGTTTTGAACCTTCATTCCCGATCGGTCGTCCATGGCCTCGGGCAAATCGCGGAAAAACCTCAATTGGCCGTCGCTTTCGCGCGCCACCACCTGGTGCAGATACACGTCGTCGTCGAATTTTCTCAGCGCGCCGCGGGCTTCGCTCGTCGCTGCCGTCTTGAGCGCGCTGCTTAAATGAATTTTGCTGATTTTAATCCCCGCCTCCACAAACGCGGCCAACGCCGCTCGCGGCTCTTCAAATTCTACCGCCAAATGGCAGCAGTCGTAGGTCACGCCAAGAAACTCGTCCAGACGTGAATCATTCTTCCGGTCCGCGCGCAGCCGCTCAAACAACAAAATCGTTTCAGCCGAATTTTCCCAAAGACATAGCGGCTCCAGTTCCAGGCCCAGATGCATCCCCCGTTTCGATTTCGCGCTCACCGCGGACACATGCTCAACGCAACGCCAGAGATTTTGGCGAATCGCCTCTTCCTGCGCCCCGGTCTTGATGAATTCCTTGAATGACCCGGGCAGCGTGCTCACGCTGCCGGCCATCCCGGCGGGCAATAGCTCCGACAGCAAATCGAAAAGCAAATTGGTGTAATCCAGCCGTTCGGCCGATGTCCAGTCCGGCAGATAGACTTTCTCCTTCACCCGCGTCCCGTGAAACTGGCCATAAGGAAACCCGTTGATCGTGAAGACATAACAGGAGTTCTTATCGAGCCAGCGTTGAAACCCGGTGAGCGTTATCCGGTCCGCCAGTTCCCGGGCAGCCTCCGCGCTCAAACGCAATCCAATGCCGAACCAGCCCCCCGGACAGACCTTTTCCCGCACCGCCAGCGTGTGCCTCTCGAGTGCGTCCAAGGTCTCCCCCCAGGTCCGGCCGCGGTGGACATTGGTGCTGTAAGCCAGGTGCAAATTGTGGTTGAGTTTCATTGCCCGCCGCTATATAAATACGATTTTAATCGAAGCGCATTGACACGTCTCGTGCGCCGGATTATTTTAACACAAATTCAATTGACCAGGCCATGTTGATTCGCATCTGTTTGATCATCGCCATCCTCGCAGCGCTCGCCGCAGGCGTCGTAAATGGTGTCTATGTTAAGGGCAAAATCACCGCCTTAGTTTCCCAGCGCGATGATTGGCACAACCAATACACCGACACCAACGCGAAATTAATCAGCACCACCAAGGATTTGAAGAAAACCCAGGCCGACCTCGCCGACACCCAACAGCAATTGGCCGATGCCCAGGCCGCCCGCAAAAAAGCCGAGGACACCGCGGCCGCCCAACAGAAACGCGCCGACGATTTGTCCGACCAGTTGACCAAGGTCACCGCCCAGCGCGACGACGCCCAGGCCCAGTTGGCCGCTTATACCGCCACCGGCAAGTCCCCAAAGGATGTCTTGGACCTGGTCGCCTCAATCAGGGGTTATCAGGATGAAATTGATGCCATTAACCAGGAAAAGGCCGTCCTGTCCCGCACGGTCGCACGGCTGAATAATCAATTGGCTCAATTGATTGGGACCAACTACGTCGTCACCCTCCCCCCTAATCTCCTGGGCAAAGTGCTCGTCGTTGACCCCAAATGGGGCTTTGTCATCTTGAATGTCGGCGACGATCAGGGCGTCCTCGACGATGGTGAATTGCTCGTCAGCCGCGACGGCAAACTGGTCGCCAAGGTCATCGTCCGCAGCGTTCAAAGAAACCGGTCCATCGCCAACATCATGCCCGGCTGGCAGCTCGGCGATATTTATGAGGGCGACATCGTCACGCCCGCCCATCCCGCTTCATGAAATGAAAATCCGTCCGGGCCAACTCCTTTTGCTTTTTGCCCTGGCCGCCATCCTCTTCAGTGTCAGCGGTTGCAAGACCAATCCACCGTCCAATTCGTCCGCCCGCCCCTGGAATTCTCCCCAAGATTGGGAGGGCGGCATGCCCATGATGAACGAGCAGCATGACTGACGGAGCTTGGGTCTGTGACCCGCGTGGCTTCGCATACGAATGGCTGAATCAACCGCGTCAGCGTCTCGGAGCCTTCATTCTTCAATCGTCAATCGTCAATCGTCACCCACCTCCACCGCCCTCGTCGGCGTCAAAATATAATTCATCCTCACATCCAGACTCTCGCTCGGCACCGCTTCCACAATCTGTTCGTCAAAGGCAATTCCTACCTTCTTTCCCGTAAAATTCTCCAGCAGCCGGTCATAATATCCCTTCCCGCGCCCTAGCCGGCGGCCGTTCAAATCGAACGCCACGCCGGGCACCAGCACCAAATCCAAATCGCCCGGCGCCATCTCGACGCAGCCAACCGATGGCTCCCGGATGCCGAACTGCCCCGACAAAATCTCCACGTGAACGTTCTTCACCCGCCGCGACGTGTAGATCTCTTTGTCCGCGTCAAAACACGGCAACGCCACCACCTTTCCGCTGTTGATCGTCTCCTCTAACAATGGCCATAAATCCACCTCCTCCGGCAGCGGCGCAAAAAACAGGACCGAGCGGGCGGCCCGAAAAAAATTCTGCTCCTTCAATCTCGCCCGCAGCTTCTCGGAGTCCGTCCGGCGCTTTTTCCGCGGCAGATTCTTCAGCGCCGTGGATATTTTCCTTCGCCAGTCGGCTTTGGAATTTTGACCGGTCATTTTCCGCCCTTTCCTTCACCCTTCTCGTCGCCCGTTCCTCCACGCAGCTTGGCAAACGCCGCGCGCCATTTTTCCACGCGTTCCTTGATTTTTTTCTCCGCCCCTTCCTCCGTCGGTTCGTAATAAATTTTGTCCACGCCCAAATAATCCTGCGCCACAAAATGCCCTTCAAAATCGTGCGCGTATTGGTAGCCCTCCCCGTGACCGAGCCGCTCCGCCCCGCGATAATGCGTGTCCCGGAGGTGTTTCGGCACTTCCAGCGTGCGCCCCGTCTCCACGTCGTGCATCGCCGCCCCAATCGCCGCCACCGTGCTGTTGCTCTTCGGCGCCGTCGCAATGTAAATCGTCGCTTCAGCCAGCGGGATCCTCGCTTCCGGCCACCCGATGAATTCCGCCGCCTGAAACGCCGCGCTCGCCACCACCAGCGCCATCGGATCGGCCAGGCCCACGTCCTCGGCCGCGTGAATCACTATCCTCCGCGCGATAAACCGCGGGTCTTCCCCCGCATGCACCATCTTCGCCAGCCAATACAACGCCGCGTCCGGGTCGCTCCCGCGCATCGCCTTGATAAACGCCAATATCGTGTCGTAATGCGCGTCTTCATCGTCATAAACCACCGCCTTCTTCTGGATGCTCTGCTCGGCGACCGCCAGCGTCACATGGACGCCGCCGTCCGGGCCCGGCGCCGTCGTCAGCGCCGCAATCTCCAGCGCATTCAACGCCTTGCGCGCGTCCCCGTCCGAAATCTTCGCCAGATGCCGCAGGGCGCTTTCGTCCGCGAAAATTTTCAGATAACCCAGGCCGCGTTCGTCGTCTTTCAACGCCCGTTGTAACAACAAATACAAATCGTCCTCGCCCAACGGACGCAATTCAAAAATCTGCGACCGCGAAACCAGCGGCGAATTGACGAAAAAAAACGGATTATGGGTCGTCGCGCCGATGAGCTTCACTACCCCGCTTTCGACGTCCGGCAGCAAAACGTCCTGCTGCGATTTGTTGAACCTGTGGATTTCGTCAATGAACAATATCGTCGAAGCGCCCGTGTTGCCCAGCCGGTTCGCCGCCGCCGACAGCACCCGGCGCATGTCGGCCACGTTGGACTCCACGCCGCTCAACCGCTCGAATTTGCTGCGGGTCTGGCGGGCGATGATTTGCGCCAGCGACGTCTTGCCCGTCCCCGGCGGCCCGAAAAAAATCAGCGATTGGATGCGGTCGGCTTCGATGGCCCGGCGCAACAGTTGTCCCGGCGCGAGGATATGCGTCTGGCCCGCGAATTCGTCCAGCGAGCGCGGCCGCATGCGGGCCGCCAGCGGCTGGTTCCGCAGGGACTTTTCCGCCGCGGCCGCCGCCGTCTCCGGCGGCTCGCCTTCAGCGGGGGCCGAAAATAAATCGTCGCGCGGCATCAGGGAAAATTAACATCGCGCGACGAAATGCCCAAAACAAAAAAGCCCGCGCGACCCGCGGGCTTTGATTGCAACCCCGCCATTGCCGTGTGCTACAAATCATCCTTTGAACTTGTCTTGTAACAAGTGGAACTCGCGGCGCGGCTTTCGGCTTCCAGTGAAGGCATGTCGGCCACCGCCCCAGCTCATCCCGGGATTCGTTCTAACTACGGTTCAAGGATTGTCGCGAATCACGTACAGGGCAGGGAAATCTTCTTTCGGCTCAAAGATCAAAACTAACTTCAACTCTTTTATCGGACGCGCCGCCAATTTTCTCAAGATAAAAATTTGAATAAATTTCCCCCGCCGGGCTTGACAATTCCTGCGCAGGCGCTTGAAAATTATCCATTGTTTCTAAAACGGACCTTCTCCCGCGGCTTGAATTTTCGCACCGGCTCAATCGTCTTCGGCCGCGCCTTCGCCGCCAGCACAATCGGGCAGCCCTCGTAACCAAACGCCTCCCGCATCGCCCCCGCCAGATATTTCTTGTACGGCTCCGAAAATAATTCATCCCGGTTCACAAACAGCAAAAATGTCGGCGGCGCCCGCCGCACCTGCGTCGCATAGAAGAATTTCAGCCGGTGCCCGAGCGCGCTCACCGGCTGGCGCCGCTCCACCGCCGTATGCAGCGTCCGGTTCAATATCGCCGTCGGAACTTTCTTCTCCAATTGCGACCCGACGTATCGCACCGCTTCCAGCAATCGCTCCAGGTGAAAACCCGATTTTGCCGACGTGAAAATCACCGGCGCGTAATCCAGAAAAAATAGCTTCTTCTGCACCCACGCCCCGAATTCCCCGAGCGTGGAGAGCTCCTTCCCCTGGCCCTCGCGCCGCACTTTTTTCTCGCGCCGTTTGATTTCCTCTTCGCGCGCCCCCCGGACGTCTTCGTCGAACAAATCCCATTTATTCACCACGACAATGCACGCCCGGCGGTTCTCCACCACCCGGTCGGCGATTTTTTTGTCCTGCTCCGTGATCCCCGCCTCGGCGTCGAGCACCAGCACCACGATGTCGCTGCGCGCGATGGAATCCTCCGCTCGCTTCACGCTGAAAAACTCCACCGAATTATCAACGCTCCGCGTTTTGCGGATGCCGGCCGTATCAATTAAAATATATTTTTGCCGCACGGCCTTCAGTCTCAATTTCAAACGGCACGTCAATCGCGTCCCGTGTCGTGCCGGGTATCGGCGAAACGATCACCCGTTGCGACCGCGTCAACGCGTTGATGATCGAGGACTTCCCGACGTTCGGCCGGCCGACGATTGCCAGCTTCAGTGGCCCTGTCTTCACCGTTTCTGATCCGGGACTTTCCGGATCCGGCTCCAAGACCACGGCAGCCGGATCTTCCGGCAACATCTTCGTCGCCGCGTTCATTAAATTCTCAATTCCTTCGCCGTGAATCGCGCTGACGGGGAATAGGTTTTGAAAGCCAAGTTCGGCGAATTCCCCGAGGCCCTTTTCCGCGCGCTCGGTGTCCACCTTGTTCACCGCCACCGCCACCGGCTTGCCGCTGCGATGCAACTTCTGCGCGACTTCCCGGTCCAGCGGCACAACCCCTTCCTGCACATTCACCACCAGAATGATGGTGTTCGCCGATTCAATCGCCAACTCCACCTGCTCGAACGCGGCTTTGACGATCACGTCGCCGGATTTTTCCCCGCGCAGCAGGCCGATGCCGCCGGTATCCACCAGCGTGAAACTTTTCCCATGCCATTCGGCCTCGGCGGTCACGCGGTCGCGGGTCACCCCCGGCTGGTCATGGACGATGGCGATGCGTCGGCCGGCGACGCGATTGAACAGCGCCGATTTCCCGACATTAGGTCGTCCGACGATGGCGATTGAATTTGACACAGCGGATAGAATGGCTGGTTTTTTGCCTCCGGGAAAGCCAAACGTGGCAGTGGGTTTTGTAGGAGACGAAGTAATGAGTCTCTTCCGGCTCTCGCACTCGCGGAGCGTCTTGGAGTGCGTGCGGCAAGCGCAGCGCGACGCCGCTTTGGGGGGGCGTTGAATAATGCGCAAGACCCCGGTAAATAAAACATCGTCCTGAAACGAATGCGAACCCGTTTCAGTCCCGTATTCAGGAACGCCATATCTTGCCCGTCCGGCTCTCGCACTCGCGGAGCGTCTTGGAGTGCGGCGGCAACCCCGAAGGTCGGGGGACGCCGCTTTCGACAGGTCCGGCCACTGCCAAACTTAAAATGCCATTATGGGTTCCCGGTTAATATGACCGCTTGCCTCGTTAAGCGGGATCAAGCCCGCATCTCGAACGCCATATGTTGCCCGGTTTTTGCGCTTTTCACGTAATTTCGCCGGTTCGCAGTTCAATCCTTCGGTCTCCACGTCAGTTCTTCGTTTGCTTCATTACTTTGTTGTTCAAAATCATCCCGGCCCCGTTTTTCTTTTTTGCCTTTTGTGCATTTTTGCGGCTGAAGATTTTGTAAATGTCAAATTCGCGTTCCCTTCGCCCAATTCGCGTCAAAGCTTTTTCGTGTTCAGTTCTGCCGCGCTGGGCCTTTTGCGCTCTTTGCGGTTAAAAATCCGTGTCTATCCGGGCCTTTGCCCGCGTCAAATTCCCCTCCCATCCGTCCCATTTGAGATTTCCGCGCGCCGCCCCGTTGAAGCCGCCCCTTTGGTCATTTTGGTCGTTTTCGTCATTTGCATTTCTTTGCGGCCTTTGTGACCTTTGCGTGAGAATGTGCTTTTCCCCTTTCCATTCGCGTCCCTTCGCGCCAATTCGCGCGTGCCGGGTCGTAGCATCTGAGCGAAGACCGGTCAAAGCTTTTTCGTGTTGCGGCTTCGCCGTGCTGGATGTTTTGCGCATTTTTGCGGCTGAAAAACCCGTCCCGCTTTGCGTCATCCGCGCCCATCTGCGTTATCCGCGGTTAAATTCCGTGTCTCCTATTTCACGGACCCTGCCACCATCACCCACGCCAGCAATCCCCCCAATATCACCGCCGTCACCGGAATCCCCAGCCGCGCAAAATCCCAAAATGATATTCTGATTCCCATCTGCCGCGCTTGCTGCACTACAATGATGTTCGAGACGCTGCCCACAATCAGCAGGCTGCCCCCAAAACTGTTCGCCAGCGCCAGCACGTAAGGCGCCGGCTGCCCCAAATGGATGATCTTCAGCAGTAATATCACCGCCGCAGAGTTGCCAATCAGGTTGGACAATACCGCCGTCGTCAATACCAGATTGCCCGGCGCATTGAGATTGAATCCGCTCCCCGCCAGCCAATGGACAACTTCGTCGCCGCAGCCTGTGGATTGAAACGCGCCCGCCACCACGAATAATCCCATGAACAGAACCAGTATCGGCCAGTCCACCAGCCCCAGCAAATCGTCCGTCCGAAATTTCGGACTGGCCAGATGAATGCCCGCGGCGGCCAGCGCGATGATCTCTTTCGGCAACGATGTGAAAAACAATCCGATGGCCGCCGCAAGGATGGCAATCCCTTTGATCGTGTGAAATTTATTGAATGGATAAACTTGTTGCGCCACCGCGTCCGGCGTAGCCAGCGCCGCGCCCAGATTTTTTTGCGACAGCCACCAGATGATTCCGTAGGCCGCGCCCATCGCAAAAACAACTGGCGCAAGGCTCCACAGCAGATAACGGCCAAAATTCAAGTCCGCCAGCTGCCCGATCATCATGTTTTGGGGATTGCCAATGAGCGTGGCTCCCGCGCCGATATTGCTGGCGATGGTCAGCGCAATCAAAAATGGGACCGGATTGATTCGCTGGCGCAGCAGCGCCACGCCGACAATCGGCGTGAAAACAAAACAAACAATGTCATGGTTGAGAAACGCCGAGAGTCCGCCCGTCGTTACCATCAGCACCAGCAAAAATACCCCGGGATGGCCGAGCCGCGCGGCGATGGCGCCCGCCACTTTATCGTAAAATCCCGACAACCGGAGTTGCGCCGAAATGACGAAAAATCCGAAGAGGAGGGAAATCGTCGGCCAATTAATGTAGGAAACCGCGTTCGCCGTGCTGACGCCGCCGAAAATCATCATCGCAATCGCGCCGAGCAACGCGATGCCCGGACGATTCAGTTTCAGCCCTGGCACATGGCCCATGGCGATGCAGAAATAGGTAAGCGCAAAAACCGTCAGGACAATGGACCTCTGGTCAGTCTCGACCGGAACAGTGGCGAACAGGGCGGTCATGGCCCCCTCAGTGTAGTGTAATCAAAATTGCTGTCCAATGCAGACCAAGTTAGGGCGATTTAAATCCATTCCCTTTTTTCCAAAACACGATCGGCGTCCGCCTTGCTGCCTGTCCGGTCGTAGCCGCGGCGAAGACGGATTCCCTCTCCGCTCCCATCGGATGGGATGGGAGATTGTCCCTCGCCCGCGTGCCTGCCCTCCGTAGCGCTTCTGGCGAAGGAGGGAGCGGGAGAGGGTGGTCCCGCCGCGGGACCGGGTGAGGGTTGTGGGGAGAAAACTGATTCATGCGGTCAGGGTGAGGTGTGGGTCCCCTGGGTCCGTGGAGAGGGATTGAGGTTGAGGGGTGAGTGCTTTGGTCCTCCCGTTTCGCATGGCCGCAGTTTTTATGAAAAATGCGTTAAAGAACAAACGGCACCAGCGCCTTCACTCTTTTACAATACGCCGGATATTCCTCCCCAAAATGCCGCAACAGCAGCCGTTCTTCCTGTTTGAGCTTGATCCAAAAACCGAGCGTCATCAGCCCCAAAGCAATGATTCCTCGAAGCGTCCCGATTTCAATCACCGTGCCGATACACATGATCAAAAGGCCCGTGTAGATGGGATGCCGCGCGAAGCGATACGGGCCGGTCTGGATTAATTCATGTCCTTCCTTGAACGTAACGTCGCTGCTCCAATTCCCGGCGAGCGTCCACCGCGCCCAAATCGTCACGAAAAGCCCAAACACACAAATCACGTTCCCTGCCATCAGCACCCAGTGTTCTCGTGAAATTAAAACCATATTCATGGGATAGTCCAGGTTCCAATCCGCCAGGAAAAACCAGGACAGCCCCACGGGAATGCGATGCGCCAGGGCGTATGGCACGCTCTGTTTTTCCGCTATCGCCTTCACCCGCCGCGCCGTAATCAGCCAATAAAGGAGAAAAATGCTCCAGCATACGGGAATCACCGCCTCAAATAACGATGGCCGCGCTACGATCAACCAATCGGCAACGAAGAGCAGCCATAACACCGAAATGAACGTTATGAAAATAGGGCGCATCCTGCGGCACAGGCATATCCGATTTCATCCGAAATTCAAGCCGCCATATTCAATCCCCCGTTCGGAGTTCCGCGTTTACGCGGCTTCCGCCTAGTTTCTTCCTTCATTCTTCATTCTTGTTTCCTCCCGCCCTCATGGCGACGACGCCTGCTCCAACGTTTCCAATTTCGGCCCCACATCATTGCCGATCCGATTGCCCGCCGCGTACAACACAAAACCAAAGCCAAGCACCAGCACGGCCAGCGCTGCGGTCGCCCAGAAATGGCGTCTCTCGAACCGCCGGAGGTTCCGAGCAAAAGCCACCATCCCGAATAGTGCCGCCACCACAATCACCGCATCCACGCTCGCGCGTTGCCAATAACTGCCGCCCAGATGCAACCACATCCCGAATTCATCGAACGTTAGGCCCATCGCCACCCCGTAAATCAACGCCGTGATTTCCGCCGCGCGGCCCACCGGCCGGCGGAAGACGCTGTAGCCGCATACCGCCGCCAGCAGAAAAATCCCGTAATTCAAATGATGCACGTGCGTCCCGCGCAGGAAAAAATACATGTTCGGCATCATCCGCGACATGATGAGAAACACGCACACCCGCGCCAGCACGAACGTCACGATAAAGCCGAACAACGTCCGCCGCGCCAGCTTGTGCGCCGTCTCACGTGGAATGTGATGCTCCGGATCCATTGGTCATTCCTTTGTCGGAGCCAAGCTTGCGAGTCTCATGATGAAAATCACCGCTTCCATAACCGCCCGGTGATGGTGCGCCACCAACCCTCCACCGTCAATCCAGAGCGTTTGAAGAAAAACTATAGCCGTTCGGCACTTCCTCTCCCCCTCGGGGGAGAGGATTGAGGTGAGGGGGCACGCATGGGAAGTAAAGCACCTTGCTCATCGTTGTTGCCTCCCCGGATTGCGCGTCCGCATCAAACTTCCCGCCCTGTCGCGTCGAAGCGAAGCAAAGACGGACCTGTCGCCTCGAAGCGAAGCATCGGCGACAGCGGGAGCCTGGGCGACAGCGGCTGCGCTCTTTGCGGTTAAAAATCCGTGTCTGTTCGGGCCTTTGCCTGTGTCAAATTCGCGTTCCCTTCGCGTCAATTCGCGTCAACCGTCCTGTCCTGCTTCAGCGTGAATTGAAAAAATGGCACGAATGAGTTAGCTAACCTTTCGTCAAAGAAAACCGGGGGGCGGACCGGAAAAAGGTTGAAAAAAAGACTTGTAACCCTGTGGAGCAGGAAGAAAATCACGAAAAATGGCCCACGCCGGTCGTGGGCCGGAAACCAAATGGTAAATCCCAGACAAACTGTTCCGCCGTTTACAATTTTTCGAAGAGTTCACCCAACTATGAAAAACGTTCTTTCATTGTTTGCACATTCCTTTTGATTTCGACGGTTCGGCTTTATGCGGGCAATTATACTTACACCTCGCTCCATATATTTACGGCGTTATCCACCACATCACCGACGACCAATTTTGACGGCGCCGATCCCACAACGGGATTAATTCTCGTCAGCAATGTCGTTTACGGCGCCGGCCGCACGGGCGGCATTTCCAACTATGGAACAATCTTCAGCCTCAATGAGGACGGCAGCGCGTTCACGAATCTTTACGATTTCACCAACGGAACCGACGGGGCAAATCCCACGGGTGCTGGTTGTTTGGTTTTTTCGAGCAATCTTCTCTTTGGCGTGTGCTCATTTGGAGGAACCAATACTCCTCACTTGGGGACGGTATATCGGATCAATACCGATGGGACCGGATTTGCCAACCTGCACAGCTTTCACGGCACAGACGGCCAAAGTCCGACCGCCGTCTTAATCCTGTCTGGCGGCGCGTTGTATGGCACAACCCATAGTGGCGGCGGCACAGGAAAACACGGCACAATTTTCCAGATTAATACCGACGGTTCGGGATTCAACACCATCTTTGCCTTTTCTGGCACTAATGGCGCATCCCCTTCATCGCCGCTGACGCTTTCCGGCAATACGCTCTATGGGGTCACGTTGCAGGGTTCCAACGGGTTCGGTTCCATTTATCGAGTAGATACCGACGGCGCGGATTTTACCAATCTCTATAATTTCACCAACGGGTTGGATGGGTCGTTGCCTCAATCCGCTTTGATGTTGTTAAGCAACGTTTTATATGGCACAACGGCCTCCGGCGGCGTTTCAAATGTCGGCACGATATTTCGCATCAATACAGACGGAAGTGGCTTTGGCGAATTGCATGAATTCACCAGCACTTACGACGCCGGAGAGCCTTTCGGCTCCTTGACGCTTTGCAGTAATGTTTTCTATGGGACAGCTCTTCCCGGCAACGCAAACTCGACCAATTACGGGGTTATTTTCCAAATCAATCCCGACGGCAGCGGCGTTACGAACCTTTACAATTTCAGCGGCGGCAGCGATGGCGCCGGGCCGACCACCGCGCTGGTCTTAAACGGCAATACTTTTTATGGAACGGCTGATGAAGGCGGCAGCGCTTTTGCCGCCGTCGGCGATGGAACTTTGTTCGCATTGACCGCGCCGGTCTCTCTCCAGATTGTGAACTCAACTTCCAATGTTAATATCCTATGGCCATCCCCTTCGACAGGGTTCACCCTGCAAACGAACGGAGACATCAGCACGGCCAATTGGGGAAATTACGGCTCGGCAAACATTGATGGCACAAATCAAAGTGTCAGCATCGCCTCACCAACGGGAAATCTGTTCTTCAGATTGTCGCATCCCTGACTGCTCGAAATGTCAGGATTGAACTTGTGGACTGAAAACCCATTCCAATTACTTTAATGTAGATAAAAGGTATTGTCTATGCGGATCCATTCCGTTCCCAGTCAATAACTTTGCTTGATGAAGTGGATATGGGGATACGAGATTGACTTTTACGCCTGAACCGACGGAGAGCTATGGCAAACTTGCGCGATAAAAACGGAATGGATAACCTGCGTTATTGGTATCCGTAAACTGCCAGGTCCCGTCTGCTCCGGCAAGGTTTGTCGAAAGCAATTGCCACGACGGTTGCGTCAGGTCGGTGGTCGCCCATAGACGATGGGACATATCGGGCATTCCCCGGCACGATAAACTGACGCTGTTGTTTGCGTTGTGCGTCACCGTATTGATGGTGATGACCGGCACGGTGACCACCAGATCGTCCAGGACAAATCGGCCTTGGGCCACAAAGTCGCCAAAATAATTCTGGTTGGTGTCTGCTGCCGCATACCATGTTTGAGGATTCGCCGATGGCACCCCGTTCGCCCAAACCCGATAATAAAATTGTCCGTTGTTGTCGCGGCTAAAGTTCGCCTCCACGGTCACGCGGACGAATTCGTTTAACGCGATGCTGGTGTCCAACAATTCCGTCCAGCCGTTTCCGGTTGACGGCGGATTCGTGCAATTCCAGGCCGCCAGATGCCCATTCGTAGTCACACACAGCGCAAACGGCGTGTTGCTCAAGGTCAGCATGATGGGGTCGGTCCAGTAGGTCCCCTGCATGATGAAATCTACCCACACATTCGAATAATTTGACGGGCTAAAGCGGTTCGTCACCGCGCCATCCACCTGCAATACCTGTTGTTGTGGACCGGGGATGGGGAAACCGCCAGCGTAAGTGTTGGTGTAATCGTTCGTGGTTACAATCCCCATTTGTGAGTCCTCGCCATACCAGCCGTTTGTTCCCACCAGACTGTACCCATTCGTGTAAGACTCGAAGGAATCACTGTAAGGAATCGTGTTGTTCGTGTTGGCTGCGTCCCGGGTCAACGCCACAACCGCTTCGTCCCGGTCCAGCGCAACTTTGACAATCTGATTTGTAAACGGTTGGACTTGCGCATCGGCGCAGTCGCGGCCGATGTATGCGAAATCGAGGTCGGGATCGTAAACCATGCTGCGGGCAAAAACTTCACCCCATTCGCCGGAATTGGTCGGATTGGTGCCCCACGCAGGCACATTGGCGTTCGTGGTGTCGAGGAGCGGAATGTTGCCGGTCTCAACAGGCGCATTCGTGCCGGGCGGCAGGCGGAAGCGATAGACATAGGCGGGGTAGGAAAGGTCGCTCGAATAATAGAGCAGGCCGCGCTGCGGCATGATCACCGAGACGTGACAATAGCCTTCGTTGGTGTGCATGTCCGCATAGGACACCAGCGAGGGAATCCCGGCGCCGTTAAGGGCCCACTTATACACTCGACCGTGGCCGAAATTGGCGTCCGTATCATCACTGTCGGAGTAACCGTAACCGTTAAGGAGGTCGAGCTGAAGATTACCGCTGGCGCGATTGGTTTCCGCGTCCAGGACAATTCCGCCAACGTGGGAAGGAGGACTGGCGCCGGTGCCCAGTGCGAATTTGACAAGGTAAAGCGCGGAAGTGCTCGCGATGAAATTTCCGTAGTAGGCGCATCGGTTGGTGAGATCAATAACGCCGTAACCGAGGCTCGGCTCAGGGGAAACCGTGCTGGCGGACCCAATGATGGAGCTGTTGTTTGGGTAATTGTTGAGGGCAATTTTGTAAAGAGTGGAGGAGCTGCTGCTGGACTCCGTCATCGCATAAAGGTAATGATTGGCGGGGTCGGTGGTATCAATGAGTATTTGCGTGACAAACGCCCCGCCAAAGGGTGTGTACATGACGGCTCCCAAGGTCGGAGCGTTGGTTCCGTTGGCTAAAATCTGAAAAATGCTGCCGCCGGCGGCAAAGTATGCGCAGCCGGCGGCGGAATCCATGGCGGCGGAGTAGGACTGATTTCCTCCGAGGTAAACGCCGGAACCGACTTGCGTGGGAAGAGGAGTCGTAACGTTGACCTTGTAAATTGCCTTGGCGCCGAAATAAGCGAAGCCGTTGGTGGGATTAATGGTGGCAGCGTAGAAACCTTTAGTATCTCCACTGACCTGGGACAATGTTAACGAACCTTCCCGGCGCATATTGGCTTGGGCTTGCGACCATGAAGGTAAAAGTACCTGCATTAGACAAAAAAGAACCGCCGCTCTCGATTGGATCTTCTCAATCATGTGCCCGTAATGCAGCACTAATCATGCCCCGTTAAAGTGTTGCCCCCTGTGAGTTTAGCTGGTTTGACTTCAGGGTCGCGAACCATTTCTAACGGTGTGCCCGGTGGAACTGAGTCGGAATCGGCAACGGTTAATGCTCAGTCGCGGCAGGCGTGGTATCCTGATCCAATTGCATGGTTACGGCGATAGCGTTTGAAGAAAAACTATTGCCGTTCGGCATTTCCTCGCCTTTGTCGCGTCGAAGCGAAGCCCAGACGAAGTTTGATGCGGACGCGTAATCCGGGGAGGAAGCAACGATGAGCAAGGTGCTTTACTTTTCCAAGCGTGCTCCCCACCTCAATGCTAGCCGCTGCTGGTTTTGCAGCTTGTCTCCGGACGGCAAATTCAGTTCATTTTTTCCCTTGACATACATAGCCATGCAATGTATCGTGTGCGCATGTTGACCAAAGAACTTGTGGCGGCTTCGACGGAGCCGTTGATTTTGTCCTTGCTTTCCGGGGGCGAGAGCTACGGTTACGCCTTGATCCAGGAGGTGAGACGGCTTTCAAGGGACAAAATCGAATGGACTGATGGAATGCTTTATCCGGTGCTGCATCGGATGGAACGCGAGGGCTGGCTGGCGTCGCGTTGGGGCGAAGCCGAAAACGGGCGCAAGCGCAAATACTATTCAATTAAAAAGGACGGCAAAAAAGCCTTGAAGGCCCAGCGGGAACAATGGGGCGCCGTTTCAGGGGTATTCAAGCAATTGTGGAAGGAGCAATATGTTTAATCTCGAACAGGCAATTTTGGAATGGCGGCGGCAGATGCTGGCTGCGGGCGTCAAGACCCCGGTGCCACTGGACGAGCTGGAGAGTCACCTGCGCGACGAAATCGAGCAAGGGACGAATTCGGGACTGAGTGAAGCGGAAGCGTTCCGGACTGCCACTCAGAAGATGGGCGAGGCCGGTTTATTGAAAACAGAATTCGCCAAGACTTCCGGTTTCTGGGATTGGTTCGGCGACAGCCGGTCCACGAGAATAAATCATATTCTTGGGGCGCTTTGGATCGCCCAATGCCTATGGTTCTTAATCCGCTTGTTGGCGCCGTTCATGCAATGCCTCATAAGTCTCATAAAATTCCCGGAAATCGCGCTGAGCCGAGGATTCCTGGTGGGGTTCGTTTTCCTCATAATTTATGGGGTTGGGTTGCGCGAAAGTATTCGTCTGTTTCGTGGCGTGGCGTCGGCGCGCCCCCTGATCAGGCTTCTTGCTGTTTTGGGTCTGGTTGCATTTGTTGCGCAGATTTTAGCTTTTAGGTCGGTTTCGGTATTCGGTGACATCCTCACCGTCTTTAACGTAATTACGATTTGGCTGTTGTGGGGTGCGCAAAAGCCAAAACCCGCGACCTCGTAAAAGCTATTTTCTGCCCTGGCAATGCCGGCGGCAGGCGAAAAAGAAATGATATGCAAATATCAAGAACCGGCCCGGTTATGCGGCGGCCGGAAAATTGGTTGGGCACGATTGGTCGCCCTGTAGCAACGCCAGTCTTAACGACTGTCATTCCTTTGAGATGGCTGGAACGGAATGTTCGATATGACCTTCGAATCGCGTCATAAATCATTCACCAGGCCCACGAATAAAATCATTCCGCTGCGCGCGTCCACAATGGCGAACAAAAACGGCCGATCCACGATCATTTGGAATGGCGGCGACGGATTAAACTCGATCCCAGTGGCTTCAATTCCTATCGCCGTAACTGCCGCCGCCTCGGTTCCCTCTTCATTCACCTCGACAAAGGCTTTTTGCCGGACTTCGGAGACGCAATGCGGGTCGGCGAACATTCCAGAAAAATCCGCCTTCTTGATATCAAACGCAGTGTTCATCCCGATCGCTTTGAGCGGTTGATTTAGCTCCTCCGAATCTTCAAGCTTGAACTTCGGCAACACCACCGTCCCATCGCGGTCCGCGAATCCCGGCATTGTCACGCGGCGCCACTTGTCGCCGTTCATGATTTCCAGCAGCTTTTCTGGGCTGGAGCCGACGTCGGGAAGAAAAACATACATTGCCACATCGTAGCCCATATAGGGCAGCCGCACCGCCTGGTAGCCCGATCCTTTGCGGTATGTGAATTTTTTCGACTTTTCCATCATCGGAAGATTCTTCTGTCCGCCACTGGCGGGATGGAACGGCCGCTCTTTCGTTAGCTTGACGTCAAATGGGTCCTCCCATTTGCCCTTGAAGTAGATGGCGTTGGCGAGAATCAAATCTGTGTAGGAATTGATCATGCCATCGGCGATGCCCTGGATTCGCCCGTGCGTCTGTTCACTCGCCCATTGGTTGATTTCCGCCTCCGCCGCCGGCGGGTTGCCAAAATCCAACCCCTTGATCGTCGCGGCAAAGAATTTTCCGTTGGCGTTGGTGAAACTGGATTTTATCGCGACGCCCTGCCGATACCACAACGCGTTGGCTGTGGTGAGAATCAAATTGGTGTTGCCCGAATCAAGCAAGTCGGCAGCGGCTTTACTCGCTTGATTCAAATCCGTGGAGGAAAGGCCAGTCGTCCCCAAAACCTGCTGCATTTCCCCTTTCGTCCGGCCCGCCGCGCCGTTGGCGACCATTTGTAGTGCAGCGGCTGCGCTGTATGGCGAAATAAAAGCGCTGGCGCCTTTCTGTTCCGTGGCGATCTGCCTCAGCAATCTGAAGGCGAAATCGTTGTTAGCGGCCGCGAGCTTCGACAAATTTGCATCCGCTCCAAATCCGTTTTGTGAGCCGACGAAGAGAGCAATGGCAGTGATGAAGTGAAGGGCCGCTTTCATGATTGGGCCAGCCTAAATCCGTTATCCATCCCGGTCAAGAGGTGCTGGAAAATCCGCAGCGCCAAACCATTTTCCGGTTGCTGCTCCAGCAGTTCGGAGCGATGATCGGAAAAACGGCGAAAGGACCTCAGCCCAAGCCCGCCACACTGTGCCGGGTTACTGTGGAATCCTGGCTCCGTTGCCAGGGCCTGATCGTCGTCCGCCAAAATCAAAATGTGTCAACCACTTTTTCAAAAATTTGGTCTCAAAATTAGATTGGGCGCACAAGAAAATGCGCCACCGGAAATGAGCCGAAACGAACCATACCATGGGTTGACCCGTTTTACGCCCCGGGATATTGAATGCGCAGTTTCCAAGCCAGGCCCCTCCTCCAATACGTCAATAAAATAGTACAATATCATTAACCCCTTCGCGTGAATAAACTAAAAACCTTTCTACCGGCATTGCTGGCCGCTGCATATTATTCCACAACGCCGCTCTTTGCCGGGCCGCCGGACACCCCGGACCTCCAATCCTTCCTCTATTCCAAAGATGACTTGGGCGCCACATACAGTCCCGACGGCACCACCATCAAGCTCTGGGCGCCGTTGGCCAAGGCCGTGAGCGTTGTCCTGTTCGACGGACCCGCCACGCCGGGCGTTTCGTCCCTCCCCATGGCCCGTTCCGCTGATGGCATTTGGTCCGTGACCATTAACGGAAATCTCGACGGCAAATATTATCAATATGAAATCACGCCTTCTTCGGCAGGCGATCCCTACCGTGTGAATGACCCCTATGCCCGCGGATGCTCGGCCAACAGCGGGCGGACATTAATCTTCGACCCGGCAAAAACCAATCCTCCGGGCTGGGACCAGGACCATTTCGTCACGCTCAGGAATAATGTGGATGCCATCATTTACGAAGTGGATGTCCGCGACTTTACCATTAATGTGAACTCCGGGGTTTTGCCCGGTAATCGCGGTAAATACCGCGGCATGGTCCAGGCGGGTACGAAAAATCCCGCCGGTCTGGCGACTGGCCTGGATCATTTGAAAGAATTGGGCGTAACGCATGTGGAATTGATGCCGGTTTTTGATTTTGCGTCCGGCGATGAAAGGGAAACGGCCGACGATTATACCTGGTATGACTGGGGCTATGACCCGGTGCTTTACTTTACGCCAGCCGGTTCCTATGCCAGCGACCCCGACGGCACCGCCCGGCAAAAAGAGCTTAAGGAGTTGGTCCAGGCATTCCACCGCAACCACATTGGCGTCATTATGGACGTCGTCTTTAACCACACCGCGGCCACCGGCATGGCACGGGCCTCCGTCTTCGACAAAGTTTTTCCGGGTTATTATTACCGGCTCGATGCATCGGGCCATTACGCCAACGCCACAGGTTGTGGCAACGAACTGGCCTCGGAAAAACCCATGGTCAGGAAATTCATCGTGGACTGCGTCAAATATTGGATGACGGAATTCCACGTGGACGGTTTTCGTTTTGACCTCATGGGCATTCTCGACCGGGAGACGATGGAAGAAGTTTATCGCGAGGCAAAACGGATCAACCCGAGCGTCATCATCTTTGGCGAAGGTTGGAACATGGAGCGTCTTCTGCCTGCGGACAGGATGATGACCCAGGCGAATGTTTTTGGCACGGACATGGGCGCATTCAACGACGGCATCCGCGACAATATCAAGGGCGACAACGATAGCGGAGGATTTGTGCAGGGCGACGGCGCGCCGGTTGACGGTTTCCGGCGATTTGAGTTGAATATCAAAGGCCAAAGCACCGGCAAGAACAGCCAAAGCATTCCGGTTTTTTCGCCGAACGAAACCATCAATTACGATTCCTGCCATGATGACCTTTGTCTTTGGGACAAGCTGGTGCTGTCCACGCCTGGCGTCCCGGAGGATTTGCGCAAGAACATGGACAAACTGGCCGCCGGCATCGTGCTCACGTCCCAAGGTGTGCCCTTTATCCAAGCCGGCGATGAATTTCTCCGGTCTAAAAACTTCAATTCCAACAGCTACAACGACAATGACCCGCGCGTAAACCCCATAGACTGGTCGCTCAAAGCGAGGCACGCCGACGTCTTCAATTTTTATCGCGGCATGATTGCCTTGCGAAAGGAGCATCCGGCCTTTCGGATGAGCGACAAGGCGGCGGTTGACAAATCTCTGGACTTTCTCCAGGACGTCCCGGCCGATGTTGTCGCTTATGTCATAAAAAACCATGCCAATGGCGACAGTTGGAAGAATATCCTCGTGGTCTATAACGGGAATCGCCAGCCGCAGGAATTGGAAATTCCGGGCCATTGGACCATCGTGGCCAATGACAAACTGGCGGGCACCGGTGCGCTGGAAACAACCGACAATAAAATTACCGTTGCTCCATGCTCGCTCATCGTTGCGCATACAGATGATGATTATTCTTCCAGCGCCCTGGCAGCCCGCTAGAAATCATCTTATCACCGCAATCATTCGGTGGCATCCTCCCCATTGCAAACCCGCAACGTCGTAAAGGCTATTTTCTGCCCTGACAATGCAGCGACCGGGAGTCCGCAGATGCCAAGAAATTAGAGAGTCCCTCACGGAGAAGGGAAAGCGGCAGAAGACTGCGGCAGTCCAAGACGCTCGCGCGTTGGCGGAATCATGAGCAGGTTCAAAATGGAGTCGCATGAGGCAGAACGCGGCAGGTTCATCGTCCCATTGCAGCCTTTAAAACACGATTCGGGAAGTTCACACAATTTTGCACGGCACCACGGCATCTTCGTTAAATGAATACACGGCACACAGGCGATGGTAGCCGTCGGCAATGATGACTTTCCCGATCGTGCTGTCGCGCACCAGCAGGAGCGGGGAGAGCTTGTCACCGGCGCTGATTTTGTCGCGGTCTTTGGCGACGTGGGAATTGCTCTTGTCCAGGAGCGGCAATCGGGCGGCGCGGAAGATGTCTTTGGCCTTGAATTGGATGACCGGGGCGGCGCGGAGCGCGGCCACGAATTGGTCCGCGTGTTTGTCATCGTAAATGAGGTTCAGATAAGAGCGCGCCGACGGATAATCATGCTCTTCGGGTTTATCGAGCCATTTGACATCAGTCATGAGCGAGAACATTGCTTCAGGCAAAAAACCTTGTCCAGAAAACTTTGACTCCGGAGCCAAGGAGCGGGCAGCGGACGTGAATGCATTTTGTCTGAATTCGGGGAAAAAGTCAGAGCAGACTCACGTCCCGCTGCTACGGGGGAGTTTGGGGCAAATTAGAGACTGACGTCGGCTGCTACGAGGTGCGGGGGGAGGGAGACGAGGCAGGTGTCAACGGGGTTTCTTCCAGGGCGGTCTCCCGTTCGAGCAACGTCGGATGTGAATAGTAGAACCGGCTGTAGATGGGATGCGGCATGAGATTGCTCAAGTTGCCCTCGCTCAACTTGCGGAGGGCGCCAATCAGCGACCGGGTCTGCCCCACCACCTGCGCGGCGAAGGCGTCGGCCTGATATTCGAACCGGCGCGACCACCAGTTGATCAGGGGAGAAATCCAGAAACCGAAGGTGCCGGCCAGGAGGGCAAGCACCAGGAGGGCCGGCGCAATGTTTCCGGGAGCAAAACCGAACGCGCGGTAAAACCAATTCTGCCGGACGAGGATGGCCGCGAGATAAAAGCATGCCAACAAACTGAGGGAAGCAAAGACCAACATTTTCGGGATGTGTTTCCTTTGGTAATGGCCGATTTCATGCGCGACGACGGCTTCCAGTTCAGATTCGGAGAGTTGGGCGACCAAGGTATCGAAGAGGACGATTTTTCGGAAGCGACCGAACCCGGTGAAGAAGGCATTGGAATGGCGCGACCGTTTGCTGCCGTCCATCAATTGAATGGATCTGGCCTGGAACCGCGTTCGGCGGGTGAGTTCGAGGAGGGTCTGGCGCAGGGGGCCCTCGGGCAGGGGCGTCAATTTGTTGAACAGCGGCAGGATCAACACAGGGGCAAGGACGCTGGCCAGGAGCTGAAAGGCGACCAGGGCACTCCAGTCCCATAACCACCACGACGCGCCGGCCCAGTTGACAATATTCAAGATGAGCACCAGGAGCGGATAACCGAGGACCAACGCCAGCAAGAGGACCTTGAGCCGGTCCAACCACCAAGTTTGTTGGGTTGTGGTGTTGAAGCCAAATTTCTGTTCCAGGCGGAATTGAGAAATCCAATCAAACGGCAACGACAGAAGCGACAGGACGATGCCGACGGCAAAGAGACAGGCTGCCATTGCCCAGGGCGACTGCCCCAGTTCCCGCGATAAAAAATGGAACGTCCACGGCAAAATGCCGCTGAACAAAACCGCCGGCAAAACCATCGCATTGAAGACCGCCTCGACATTTCCGAATCGTTGCCTGGCGAGCGTATAAGCGATGGACCTTTGATAAGCGGTCGGGTCCATGAAGTTGCGGAACGCGGGCGGCAGGTCGCCGGCGTGCGCCCGCACGTGCCGGCAATTGAGCGACGACAACCACAATTCCGCGGCGAGCCGGGCCAAAATCATTCCCGCGACAATCGCGGCCACTAGTGTTTCAAGATGCATGGAAAGGATAAAGGATAAAGGATAAAGGCGGAAGGCGGAAGGCGGAAGACGGAAGGCTAAAGGCTGAAGGGGGCGAAGAGGATACCGCAGGTTACGGAGATGGGAAAGCGGCAGCCGCCGTCGCGCTGGCGCGTTAACGAGTCGGCCGCCGGTTCGGGACTCCAAAGGGGAAAAATCAGAGCCGACTCACGTCCGCTGCTACGGGGTTCGTGGGGGAGGGGGACAAAGTTAGAGACTCCTTACGTCGTCTCCTACGATTAAAACTGCTGTGCGCTCAGATCATCGAGCGGCGAGAATGCTTTCTCAAACAGTAGAGAACCCGAACCGTTTTGCCGTCTTCAACAATTGGGACGGCTGCCGCGAGGTCCCAGCCGTCGTTTCCCATCCCATCGAGGAAGCTTTGATCGTGTTGCAAGGCTTTTTGGGTGCCTTGGTATTCGACCTGGCGGAGCTGGTATTGATACTGGTTCGTGGTCATAAAGGGTCAATGTGTTGTGCGCGAATCGCGGAGAGGCTGGCAGGCGGAAAGGATTAGTCAATCCCCTATTGCGATTGGAGGATAAAAAATGTTGTCCGCCGGGATTGACGGCGACGACCCAAAGGAAAGCGGGTCACGCGGCAGGCGGCTGATGATGGCGGGTCTGGCAAATGGAGCGGTAAAATTCGCCGACGCGGGTCATTTTGCGCGGAAGGTTTTGGTCGGCGAAATCCACCGAGAGCAAACCGAATTTTTTGGTATAACCGAATTGCCATTCAAAGTTGTCCAACAGGGACCAGTAAAAAAACCCGCGCACGTCCACGCCGCCGCGGATGGCGCCGTCCAATTCCTCCAAATGCTCGGTCAAATCCCGGATGCGGAAGTCTTCGTTGTCCGAGGCCGCGCCGTGCTCGGTGATGTAAATTGGCAGGCGAAACCGGCGGTGCAATTTCCGCAAGAGGCGGCCGAAACCCGTGGGATGGCGCTCGAACATGTCGTCGCAAATCACGCCGAGCTGTTTCAATTTTGCCTGGGGCACATTGTTGGTGGGGACGAGGGCCTGAAAATGGTTGAGGCGGGCGCGTCCATAATAATTGACGCCGAGATAGGTCGAGGCGGCGCTGCGATTGCCGCCGAGAAATTCATTCAGGACAAAACGGTTGAAGGCGTGGTGGGAAACTTCCGCGAGCATATGGTCCCAAAAGGCGAAGGATTGAAAGGCGGCGAAATAGGTCCAGTTTTTGGCGATGCCGATTTCGGGCGTTTTGCCGCCGTTGCCGGCGCGGCGGATGGCCTCGGCGGCGCGGAGGTGCGCCTGGGCCATGTGCCTAATGACCTTGTAATAAGAAGCGAAGCGCCATTTGAGGAACGGCGGAAAGCCGCCGAGCAGATAGGTAAGGGACGCGTAAGTGTCAGGCTCGTTGAAGGTGTTCCAGAGATAAACGCGTTCTTTCAAGGCGGAAACGAGCCTGGTGGCATAATCCACGAAAGCCGGGACGGTGGCGGGGTTGAGCCAGCCGCCGTCGTTGGTGATCCAGGGCGGATTGGAAAAATGATGCAAGACGACCATGGGGGTGATGTTGGCGGCCTTGAGGCAATCGAGGAGATGGATGTAACGGTCGAGTTCGGATTGATTGAGCGGGGCGAACGGGGCGGATTGCAATCGGGACCATTCGATGCCCATGCGATAGGCATTGACGCCGAGGCCGGCCATCAGTTCCACGTCCTCCTCGTAACGGTGATAGTGATTGCAGGCGACGCGGCAATGCCCGCCGTCGGAGGCCACGTAGTTTGTCCATTCATTGAGGATATGGCCCTCGACCTGGGTTGGGGAGGTGGCGGTTCCCCAGAGAAAATTTTCCGGAAATTTCAAGTCACTCGGCATGCGTTCGGTGCAAATGTTGGGGAGAGAATAGGAGAAGGTGGATGAGAATTACAGAAGAGAATGAGGCCGAGACGATTTCGAACAGAAGGACGCGAAGGGCGATTTTTAGCCGCACCGGATCAAATCGCGAGAATTCCGACTGGCTTTCCAATTGACCCTTCAATAAAAATTCAGATGAGAAAACGTGGCGTCGCAGGGGAAATCCTCCCAACCGTAAACTCGAAGGCCGATATAACCGGCGGCAAAGGTCGAGTCATGCACCCTTAAAACATTTGCGCCGTTTAGATAGACCTGAATGAAGGAACCCCTGGCCACGACCTTGATTTTTGCCAACTTGCCGGTCGCGACCAATCTTTGTCCCCGATAGGTTGCGAGCGTTGTTTCGTTGTTGTCGATCCTTTTTCTGAGGCGGACGAAGCCGTTGGGTTCTCCCGGTGAGCCTACCGGCGTAAAATTAAGGATGTAGCCGTTGGCGGCGTCTTGCATCCGGAAGGCAAGGCTGGCTTCACGGTTGGGGGTTTTGGCGGTGGCGGAGAAGGTGACGTCGCCGTATTTCTCGCTGGAGGCCAGGATGCTGTCGCCGGTGATGGAGTGCGCCTCGATTTGGCCATTCGCGAAAGCCCATTGGCCGTCGTCACCGCTGATGGCCGACCATTCGGATTGAATGGTTCGCATGGTTCTCCCGCTGGCGTAAATGAAGACAGCCGCAATTCCCGCCGCCAGCAGCAGACACGCGCCGGACACAACTGCCGTTTTTGCTTTTGTCCAAATCATAAGGTTCAATGCGCCCGCCCGAACCATTCAACTGACATTTCTGATAGGGTTTCCTCGCCCACGGCCGGCGTGGGCCTTCATCGTGATTTTCTTCCTCCTCCACAGGATTGCAATAACTTTTTTCCAGTCCGTTCCGGATAATAATGCCGAGTTAAAAAATGAAAAGGGGACGATGCCTCAATGGTTTGAAGAATTACCCCCGAGGACCCGGCATTATCCGCCGCCACAGAAAACAGCCAAGCTGGCGGAAAGATGAATAATTTTATACAGAAATTCACACAACTTGGCGCTGTCCTAAACTGTATCAATAAAAACTGTGGCCGAAGAGGAGATGCGCGCTTCCGCCTACGCCAAGAGGCTACGGCGGACAGGTCGCCTCCGCTGCGCTTCCGTCTTCGTTGCACTCCGACGCGACGCGACGGCGCCGGCAGGTTGCAAATGCGGTTGTCGTTGGAGGCTCGGAGACCCAGGGCGGCGCTCGCAGACTCGCTTGACCTGGGCTACAATAGGTCACCCGTCCGGGGTTCGGCGGCTGCGCCGGAGGTTTTGTTGCGGTCAAAGCGAACCAGAGGGAAATGGCGCGGCTACAGTTTTTCCGGAACTGCCATAATTTGAGGTCTTTCAATTCACTTGCCGTTTTTTGAGGGAGCTTTTCAGCAGATCAAGGAAAATAGCTTCGGCAATCTCCGCTAATTTGTTTTCAACCAGCGTAATCAAAGGAATGCCATTGACAATATGGTTTCTAAGCTTATCGCGTGAGATGCACATCATCCGATCCTGGGCATTCCTGAATTTTGAATCATGGTATTGCTCCACGAAATAATTGATGGGGTCTTCCACCACCAGTGTGAACCATATTGTCCCTTCCCGGTCTTTCGCCGAATCAAGATGAAATCTTTCAACCACAATGCGTCCTAGTATATTATACTCGACGAATGAATTTAGATGCTGGGGTGAACACCCCAGGTCACGTGTTTGCGTTTTTGCTTCCCAAGACGATTTGAACGCGAACAGAGGGGATATTTTGCAATGTTTATCGTGCATTACTGCCGAAGGCTTAATGACGGCCTACGCGGCGCGGGTTTCCATCTCTGCGTCCAGTTGGTCGTGCCAGCCGGGCGGGAGTCATGCTTTTTGATATTTCGGATTCGGCTGCAAATTGTCCAATGGGGCATTCTCAATTATGGAATTTCGGCCTCTCCTTGATATTATCGGTAGCCTTCCTGGCCAGATGAAGAGAGGTTTCCCAATGTTTCGTCCGCGTTCCAGATTCACGAAGACGCATTTTAAGCTCTTGAATTCGCCGGCTCAGGCGTTCCAAATCTTTTGCGACACTGGACTCCCCTTTGGCCATAACCCAGATTCTCCTCTCGCACAATCATAACTTTAGCGATCAAAGCTTACCCCGTGCCATGTTTTCGTCTTTTGCATCCGGGACGATTTGAACGCGCATGGCAAATTTTGAAATTTCCGCGCGCACCACGTCAAAGCTTCCACCTGTCAAAGCCGCGCTCTCGATCCCCCAAAAATGTCCATCATCCCTGAGCCTTTGCTTTCAGGTTTTCGTCCGTTAATCTTCAATATTCCTACACGCTACTGCACCGGCGAGGTTAGGGGCGGCGGCAGCTCGCGCTCCGCGCGCCTCCGCCAGGCGCCTATTCCCCGGGTTGATGAGGCCACCACTTGTGCTTCCTTGATGACCAACGCTTCCAACTGCGGAATCGCTCGTGGAGGCGGAATAGGAAAGCGCAGGTTGCGGAGATGGGAAAGCGTCAGAGGACTGCCGCACTCCAAGCCGCTGGCGCGTTGGCGAATCGAATTTTGCAGGAATGGAAGCCGGATCAAGGCGATTGGGTGGCCAAGCCGACTTTGGTGATGTTCAATTGCTGCAGGACGTCGAGGACGTTGATCATGTTCTGATAATCCACCGCGTCCGCCCCTTTGACCACGACGCTCAAGTCGGGATCATCGGATTGAAGGCGGCGGAGATCGTCCTTGAGTTGGGGAATCGTCACGAGTTGGTTGTTCAGGAAGGTTTGTCCCTGCGCGTCCACGACGATGTTATTATTTTTTGGTTTATCCTTTTGCGGCGGCGGCTTGCCGGAGGGCAGATTCATCTCGAGGTTATTCATCATCTGAGGCGTGGTGATGATGAAAATGACCAACAAGACAAACACCAGGTCCAAAAGCGGAGTGATGTTCAACTCGCTGAGCGAACCGTGATGGGAGCGGGAAGTCTTTTTCATTGAAAGAGCGGTTCGGTGTCGTCCTGAACGTCAAAACGGATGAGGACCCGCGGAGGGAAATTGGTCGGCGGCGGGCGGTCCATGCTCGTGGTCGAGGCGATGGCCTGGCGCACCGAATTGTCCCATCGGGTGTTGCCGGAGCCTTTTTCCCAAACGGGATCGCTGATGCTCCCGTCCCGCCCGACCGCGACCTGGACTTCGGCCACATAACTGTCGTCGGCGATGTTGTCGGGCCGGTCCCATTTGGAGCGGATGGTGAATTCGAGGGCGCTTTTATAAAGTTGGACGGGGTCGGAACTGCTGATGACGGATTTGCCGCCGCCAAAGTCAAAGGAGGGAAGTTCAGCAGCCGGCGGGGCGACGGTAGGGGGAGCAGTGGATGGCGGGGCCTTGGCGGTCTCGACGGGCCTGGGCACCTCGACCGGTTTGGGTTCCTCCCTGGGCGGTTGGGGTTTCGGCTCGGGCGGTTTGGGTTTGACGGGCGCTTTTTCCTTCACCATCTGGACGGTAATTTTTTTCAACGGTTCTCCCAACCAACCCTGGCGGGCGGCGAAGTAGAGGATGACGACGACGATGAGGGCATGGAAGGCAAAGGAGATGAAGAGGTTCACCTTTGACGAATTGCGCTTTTTGCGGGCCTGGGTGTGGGGAGGCATGTCAGTGGACGAATAAAGAGCGCCAATTGGAGAATGGCTTCATTTGGTCAGGGCTTCGGTGGCCAAATCCACTTTGGGCAGGTTGGCCTGCTGGCAGACGTCCAGCACCGAGCGGATTCCCTCATATTTCGTCTTGCTGTCACCGCGGATGATAACGTTCAGGTCCGGGTCAGCGGTGCGGAGGCCGATGAGCGTTTGGAGCAGGTCGTCCGTGGAGGAGACCGGTTGTTTGTTCAGAAACATTTTGCCGTCGGCCTGCACGCTGATGTAATAAGCCTTACGGGGCTGGTCTTTCAGATGTTTGGTGGCCTGCGGCAATTTCAAATCCAGGTCGGTGACGGGCGGGATGGTGGTGATGATGAAGATGACCAGCAAGACGAAGGCCAAGTCCAGCAACGGCGTGATGTTCAATTCCGTTAGCGATTGATGGGCTGAACGGGAGCACTTTTTCATTCAGCAATCATTCCAGGGACCGAGCTGCCCTCGACACGTTTCAAAGCGCCGGCGAATTTTGTCCTCGATATCGCGGCGGTCCACATAGACGTGCTCGATCTGGTTGGCGTAGCGGCTGGCGAATCCGTCCAATTCCTGGGTGATGTGGCGGATGGTGGTGACCATGAAATTGTAGGCGAACATGGCGGGGATGGCGACGAGGAGGCCGGTGACGGTGGCGACGAGGGCGGCGGCGACGCCGGGGGCCATGGCGGTGAGGGTGGCTGCCTTGGCTTCGGCGATTCCGGCAAAGGTGGCCATGACGCCCCAAACGGTGCCGAGGAGGCCAATGAAGGGGCCGCCGGCGACGGCGGTGGAAAGGACAATCATTCCTTTTTCCAAGCTCATGGCCTCGCCGCCCGCTGCTTCCTCCAAAACGACTTTGACAGATTCATACGAGGACATGCTGATTTTGGTGGTGACGGAGCGGGCAAAGTGGTCGGTATTGCCTTCGCCGGTGGACGCGAACTTTGGCCCTTCAACGATTTGGACGGGATTGTTTTTCAATTGATAGGCCAACTCATCCGCGCCACGAATGTAAAGTTGATAGGCGGGCGCCCCCTCGAATTCCTGGCCTTTGCGCTGGATATCCAACGGATCGCGGGTGGAAGCGTATTCGGCGAGAAATTTCCTTGTGGCGCCGCGGGCAATCATCAACTGCCGGAATTTGGAGATAATGATAGTCCAACTGAAGAGGGAGAGGAGGAGGAGGACGAGGACGGTGATTTTGCCCTCGGTGGTGGCGTTTTGAATCGCGTACACCAGGGCGTTGGCGGCGAGCAGGGGTTGAAAGCTTATCATGGTCAATCCTTAATATCTGGTCTTTATTTCGTAACAATTGTCGTGTGCCAACAGCCGGTGATTCGTTGAAAACGTTCGAATTCCAAATCCATAATCAGCTTTATAGTTTATCCAAATTTTGGCGCGGTATAGGTTACAAATTGGTGAAATCGGCGGGGGCGGTTTTGGGGTGAAAGAGTGGTGAAACTGGGATAAATGAAGATGCCTCTCTCCATGAACCCAGGGGACCCACACCTCACCCTGACCGCATGAATCAGTTTTCTCCCCACAACCCTCACCCGGTTCCGCGGCGGGACCACCCTCTCCCGCTCCCGCGGGCGAGGGATATTCTCCCCTCCCATCGGATGGGAGGGGAGAGGGAACAGCAGGCGATTGCCATCTGTCGCTTGAACGCCTAGCCATCTGCGGCGGGTTCATGGTCCCAACGCATTCTTAGAAAGAATGGGGGCTTTCCACGAAGCCCGTGGCAGGCGATGTGAACGCGTTTTATCTGAATCCGGGGAAAAGTCAGAGCGGACTCACGTCCGCTGCTACAATTTTTCTTCAAGCGCTCTAATGGATTCTTTCGACACTGATTTTGGCGGGGTCGTTGAACCCGAGTTCGAGGAGGGCGGCATTGGTGTAAATGTCGGTGTGGACGGGAAATTCCGCGGCCTGATGGAAGAGACGCTCCTCTTCGAGCTTGCGCACGGCCAGGGAGTCCAACGCCACCGGGTCGCGGCTGAACCATAATTGGTCGAGGACGTCGGAATACTGCAAGAGGCCGTTCGGCCCGCCCTCATATTGACCCAACAACGCATCGGTGATGTTGAGGACCACCTTGTCGCCGACGGAGGCCAAGGCATAAATCTCGGGTACGGCGGTGGCCAGGCGGTGGCCGTCCTCCTCAAAACGGAAGGTATTGTCCACGCTGCCGAGGGCGACGCTGTAAAGCTGGCCATAGACGCCGACGTCGTTGTTGTTCAGCAAGGGGGCGATGCTGATGATTTTGGTGAATTCGCGACTGACCAGTTTGGCAACGAAGGATTTTTTTCCGTCGGCGCCTTTTTTTCCAAATTCGAGATCGCCGTAATGCAAGGTGCCGATGACGGGGCTTTCGGGCAGGTAGAAATTAGTGGGGTCGTATCCGACGGTGGTTCCGGCGGCGACGCGCACGCCCAGTTGCCGGCCGAGGGCAAAATAGCCGGCAGCGCGCAAATCATCCCGGTCCTTGTCCCAAATCACGATCTGTTTCGCGGGAAGGCCGGCGGCGAGCAATCCGCGAACGACCGCGGCGACAACGGCGGGGCGGGTGCCGCTGATTTCGCCGCCCGCGGAAAAGACCTTGATGCCGACGACGTCGTTGGTGGAGACAAAAGTCCGCCAGGCAGCGGGAAGGGCCGGGGTGCCGGCGAGAGTGGTGATGCCACGGTCCACCATGTTTTGGACGATACCGGGCAAGGGTTGAAAATCGTCGAGGGCGTTGGTGTCGGTGACGACGACGACGCGGGAGAGGACGTTGGTGACGGGCAAAAAGAAAGAGGTATCGGCGCGGCCCGGGAGGACAGGCATGCCGAGGGCAAAAAATACGGATAGAATCAGCGCGTTTCTTGACACTTTCGGGCGCGAATGCTAACACCAACGGCGATGCTGGCCAAAAAAAATCGGATTTGCGCCCAAATTCTGATCGCAGTGACGCTGACGGTCGTTATGGCGGGCTGCGCGCCGCCGGGGCCGGGGGCGCTGCTGAAGGGCAAAAAGCTGATGGATCGCGGGGATTACGCGAAGGCGGTGTCAGAATTGAAGACGGCGACGACACTGCTGGCGACCAATGCCGGGGCGTGGGATTATTACGGGGTGGCGCTGCAACATGCCGGCGAACTGGCTGACGCCGAGGCGGCGTATCTGAACGCGCTCCACTTTGACCGTGATCTGGTGGAGGCGCATTACAATCTGGGCTGCCTTTACATGGAGGAAGAGAAATATGGCGAGGCGCGGACGGAATTCACCGCCTATACATTGCGCCGGAGCAACACGCCGGAGGGCTGGCTCAAGCTCGGCGACGCGCAATTGCGGGAGGGCGACGATTTGCTGGCGGAGCGGAGCTACAGCACCGCGCTTTCGTTAAGCCCGGACAATGCCGAGGCGCTCAACGGGTTGGGGCTGGCGCGCGTGCAACGCGGCAAAACGCATGACGCCGCCGAATTTTTTGGCGCCGCAGTCCAACATCATCCCGATTTCGGCCCGGCCATTTTGAATCTGGCCACGGTCGAGGCGGAGTATTTGCATGACAACAACGCCGCGCTGGAAAATTACCGGAAATACCTGGCGCTGACGCCGCCTCCGGAAGACACGGACGCGGTGAACGCGCTGGTCCAGAAGCTGGAGCAAATGCCGAGTGCGGTGGTGTCGGCGCCCAAGCCGGCGCCGGCGGAAAATTCGGCGTCCGTGTCGCCGGCGCCGGCGCCGGAACCGCGCGTGAGCCGCCGGAAACGACTGCCGCAAACACAGAACGGCGCGAGAATCCACCATCGGAGCCGCGGCGGTATATTTCGAATCCGGCGCCCGAAGTGGTGCGGGTGGCGCCGGAGCAGGAAGTGGCGACGGCGGGGCAACCGGGCGAGACCGAAGAGGCTGCGCCGCCGGGCGAATCGCGGGGGATGGGGTATCGGCTCAACCCGGCGCAAAGGTTTAATTCCGCGACGGCGGAGGAGACTTACACCGACAGCGGGGTGACGCCATTGCCGCCGGCGAACGGCGGTCCGGCGGCGGCGGCGCCGAAGCCGAAAATCATTCCGCGGGCGGCGCCGGTATTTCCGCGATATTTGTATTTATCGCCGCACAAACCGAGGGCCGGCGACCGGAAAGCCGCGACGCGCGCGTTTGCGCAGGCGCAAGCGGACGAGCAAGGGCGGGACCTGCCGGGCGCGATGAGCCTGTATGAGAAAGCCGCGCAACTGGATCCGTCGTGGTTTGAGGCGCAATATAATTATGGAGTGCTGGCCTACGAGAGCCGGGATTATCCGCGCGCGTTGATGGCGGATGAGATGGCGCTGGCGATCAAGCCCGGCTCGACGGAGGCGCGATATAATTTTGCGCTGGCGCTCAGGTCGGCGGGGTATGTGACGGACGCGGAGAGGGAGTTGGAAAAAATAATTGCGGCGGACCCAAACAACGCGCGGGCGCGTCTGGCGCTGGGGAATCTTTACGCGCAGCAATTGGAGGACCCGGGGCAGGCACGGATTCAATATCTAAAAGTGCTGGCGCTGGACCCGGGCAATCCGAGGGCGGCGGACATTGAGTTCTGGCTTTCGGCGAATCCGCCCTAGAGGAGTTGGCGATTGGCGATTGAAAACGAGGATGGAGGATTGAAGATGGAAGACAGAGGTCGGAGGTCAGAGCGTAGAGTCACTGAAAGGACGTGACAATTTATGTTCAATCTCCGGCAAAGGACGTGGGGCGCGTTTGCAGAGGGGAAGCAACACTGTCGCGACGATTGAGGGCGCGGGTTTTCAATTTCAACCGCGCGGCACAAAACAGTCTCGCGACTTATCCTTTGGTAGCGAGCGCTTTCCCCCGCCGCGCGGTTTCTCTTTTTTCAGCAGTCTCAATTGCCAGCAGGCAGACGTCGTCGCCGAATTCCGTGGAGGCGCCGAAGGCGCGGGCGGTCTCGACGATCCGGTCCAACAGTCGGGGGGTGGGCAAGGCAAAATGTTGCTGAAGCGCGGCGGTGAGGCCTTCGATGCCGAATTCGTTTTCACCATTAAAAATTTCATAGATGCCGTCCGTGTAGAGCAACAGGCGGTCGCCGCGTTGCAAGGTTACTTCGCAGGTATGATAGGCGGACTGTTCGGCGAGGCCGAGGACCCTGCCGCGGTTTTCCCGCGGCAACGGCAGGGGTAGGACGGCGCCGTCAGCGGCCGCGAGGCGCAATGGGGCGGGATGGCCGGCGGTGGCCCACCAAGCCTGGAGACTGGCGACGTCCAGCACGAGGTAAATTGCCGAGGCATACATGGTCTCGTCGTTTTGGCGGAGAATGGAGTGGAGGTTGTGGTTGACGCGTTCGAGCAATTCGCCGGGATGGCTGGCCTCGGATTGCAACTCCTCGACTAGCGCGCGCATCATGGCGGTAATCATGGCGGAACGGACGCCGTGACCCATCACGTCGCAAATAAAAATGCCGGCGGCGCGGTCGGAAATGCGGCGGACGTGGAAGAAGTCGCCGGAGACGCGGCCAGCGGGGAGGTAACGGTGATGGAATCGCAGGGCCTGGTCCGGAGATTGGGACGGGAAGGCGGGATAGGACTGGGGGAGCATGGCGTGTTGGACCTTGCCGGCCATGGTGAGTTCCTGTTCCATCTGCAGATTTTTTCGCTCGACCTCGATCCTTTTCCGTTCGAGTTGCAGGATGTTGTCGAGCAAGAGGCCGTGCTGGAGGCGAACGAGGTTGCGCACGAAAATCGAGCCGAGGAAATTCCCATCGTCGTCCTCCAAAAGGACGTCGGTATAAAATAATTCGTCCGGGCGCGAGGACAGGCGCTTGAGGACGTCATGAATGGAATCGGAAGTACGAACGACCAGTGTCTGGGGCACCAGGTAATCGCGCACGGGGTTGCGGGAGAAGAGGGAGAAACCGTACCGGGAGCCCAGCACCATGCCGACCTGGCGGCGCGCGCAGAGGCCGATGGCACGGCCGTTTTCCAGGACGGCGATAAATTCCAAATCGCGCGTGCCAAAACATTTCTGGGCCGCTTCGAGCGGCGTGTCGGCCGTAAGGGAGAACTGGTGATTGATGAGCGAACGCAAATCGGCGGGCGCATTGGCCGGGCAGCGGGGAGTTGAGCCGCGACTGGAGGCAGACCCGGGCCATCTGCGACGCGGCATTGGCCGGGGCAGCGGGATCGGCGACGGCGATATTCTCCTGCATGGAATTGATTTTACGCCCGGAGTGTTTTTTGGTTTGTGACAATCTGGTGAAATGATTTGAACTAAGTGGTCTGAGGCGTAAAGACAATGGCGTTCGCGGCAAGCCGTTTTTGGCGCAGGCGAGGCCAGAGCGACGAGCATATCCGTCATGGATCTGTGAGGAGCGAACAACGAAGCCTGCCAAAAAGGGCTGCCGCCCGGAGGCCGGGGGACGGAGCAGTATCAGGAACTTGAATAGGTTTGGTTCTAGCCGCGGCGCGTATGGACAAGCCGTGGTGGATAGGGAATAATTCCGGGCGGCGGCGCGGGAACTTTTTTTGCGCGCCGAATTTTTATGAAAAAAACACTCCTGGAAACTTTAAGCCAACGGCGGCTCGTGTGCGACGGCGCGATGGGCACCCAATTGATGCTGGCGGGCCTGGCGAACGGCGATTGCGGCGAGGCGTGGAACCTGACACATCCGGAACGCGTCCTGAAAATCCAGCGCAATTACGTCGAGGCGGGGGCGGATTGCCTGATCACAAACACGTTTGGCGGGAGCCGATTGATGTTGAAACGGCATGGCCAGGTGGAAGATTTGCAGGCGATCAATAAAGCCGGGGCGCGGATCGCGCGCGAGGCGTTTGGCGAGCGCGAGGGCTTTGTGCTTGGGGATTTGGGGCCGCTGGGCGCGATCCTTGAGCCTTACGGGGATTTGCCGCCCGCCGACGCGCAGGCCGCTTACGAAGAACAGGCGCGCGCGCTCGTGGAGGGCGGGGTGGACGGCATCATCATCGAGACGCAGACGTCGCTGGAAGAAATGGGTGTGGCGATTGACGCGGCCAAGGCGGCGGGGGCGCCGTGCGTGATTGCGTCGTTTGCATACGATCTTTCGCAGGACAAAAGCTTCTACGTGACGATGATGGGGGTGACGCCGGAGGGCGCGGCGGAATTTGTGGAGGAACGGGGCGCGAGCCTTGTGGCGCTGAACTGCGGCACGGGGATGGACATGAACGGGGCGGCGATGGTGGCGCGACAATACCGCGCGAGTTGCCACCTGCCGGTGATGGTGCAGCCGAATGCGGGCCTGCCGGTCCTAGAAAACATGAAAGCGGTCTATAAACAACTTCCAGCGGACATGGCGGTGAAGGTGCCGGAAGCGCTTGCCGCCGGGGCCAATATCATCGGGTCGTGCTGCGGGAGCACGCCGGAACACACGCGGGCGATTCACGAGATGGTGGAGAAATTCAACCGGGGCCGTTGATTGGTGATTTAGGATGGACGCTCGTCGGGGCCGTGAACCTGTCACCTCCTTTCAGGCGGCCCGGGCCGCGTAAACGCGGAACTCCAAACGGGACGTGCGTGGGAAGGGGGACAAAGTTTGGTGAAAAATAAGACTCCTTACGTCGTCTCCTACGATTAAAACTGTCTGGCGTCCGCTGCCACGATTGAAGGAGGACCGAGGACGGGGAGCGGTCAAACTTCGTTCACGGTACCCCAATAGACGTCGAGTCTTTTTGAGAGGTAGCGTTTGACGGCCTTTAACAGGACCTGCGCCTCGAGTTTTTGCCCGGTGGCGACAATTTCGGCGAGGGTCATGCCAGGGACGATTGGGAAACTGCCTTGCGCGATGATGGGGCCTTCGTCGAGGTGCATGTTGACGAAGTGGGCGGTGACGCCGGCGATTTTCACGCCTTTTTCATACGCCTGCCGATACGCTTGCGGGCCGGGAAAACTCGGCAGCAGGGACGGATGGATGTTGATGATCTTGTTTTTGTAACGCCAGACGAAATTCGGCGAGAGAATTTTCATGAACCGCGCCAGGACGACGAAATCCACCTCGTGTTCCTCCAATAATTTCAGCGCGGTCATCTCCGCCTTCGCGCGGTCTTCCCACGGCACGCAGACAAACGGCAGGCGGTATTTTTCCGCCAAGGGCGCGAATCCGGCGTGGTTGCCGACGACGAGCGCGGGGTCGGCGACGAGCGATTTATTGGCGACCGCCCGGGCGATTGTTTCAAAACAGAGCGGTTCCTTGGTGACAAAAATCGCAAAGCGCTGGCGGCGTCCCGGTTCGGTGACGCGCAATTTTATCTCCATGCCGAGCGAGCCGGCGATGCGTTCCAATCCCGACCGCAGGGCGGCGGCGCGAAATTCCTTTTTCGTCCAGGAGGCCTGGAGCGTCATGCTGAATTGTCCGCGGGTGACTTGTTCCTCGAGCGCCTCGATGTTGGCGCCCTGCTCGAACAGGAATCCGGTGACCCGGGCGATGACCCCGGTCTTGTCGCGGCCAATGACGGTGATGGTGGCGTATTTTTTCATTTAGGCTCCCGATTTGAGGTCTGCATTATTGTCCACGTACTATAGCAAGATTGGGGAACCGGGGAAACTTGTTTTCGGCGGCTACGCCGGAGGTTTTGTTGCAGTCAAAGAGGTCCAGATGGAAATGACCCGGCTACAGTTTTTCTGGAACTACTATAATGCGCGCCGGAGACGAAATAAGAGACCGGGGCACTCAGGTGGTCCCGGACACAAGGAATGCCAATGGCGTCAACGTAAAGCTGATAGCTTCCATTCGTCAGACCGAACAGACCCAGGTTGCAGTGATGCGCGCCGGCGACGGCGGAACCCAGAAGCGCGGCGTTGACACCATTAGTCGAGGCATAGATTTGATAGTGATCAATCGTTCTTTCGTCGCCGCTGGTGATGGTCCAGGACAGCACACGGTTCGTGTTGACGCTGGCGGTCAAGGCAAAATGATTCTCTATTCCGGCTTCCACTTCGGTACCTTCCTCCCAATCGCTCCAGGTTGCCCATTGCATGCGCGTCATGTTACCGGGAATCGCCGAGTTGATGGCGGCTGCGCGTTGAACGAGGCAGAGGCCATTGCCGGACGGAAGATACTTTCCCATGGACCAATCCACCAACCGGGTCAATGTGCCGTTGAACTGCGAACAGATGGCTCCGAACGCCTTTTTGCCGGAACTCCGGATCGTGGGATAGTCGGAGGTCACGGCGCGTAAATTGAACGGGTCGCCCGGATTAACGCCATGCTTAAAATTCAGGGTCCATTCAAAGCATTGGTCTTCCCAGGATTCGCCAAGGTAGCCGATTCCCTGCTCCACCCAAACCATGTTGCCGCCCGTCCGGGCTTTCAAGTCCGACATGGCGGCCGCGCCAATCGAGGCGCGCACGCCGAAGAACATCAAAATCGGCTGGCCGCCGGCCAAAGGCTCGTGTTCGTAGTTCGTGTCGCCAAAATATTGCCTCTGGCAATATTGAATTTGTCTGACGAGATTGCCAGTATCCGTTCCACCGCGAACATTTTTGTCGAGCATGATGATGTAGGTGAACGTGTTTCCGGGGATGCCGGCCAGATAGGATTTTATCTTTTGGACAACGCCGTCCGTGTCGGCGCCGAATCCATACCAATCAATAATGACTCCGTTGAAGCCGCGATTTTTCATATCGGTGATCATGGCCGCCACGTAGCCCGAGGTATTGTTGGTCAATCCAATGTTGATGTGCGAACCCGATCCAAACCAGGGAGTGGCGTGCGCGAACCAGCGCAGGTCCGGCCGGCGGGGAATCAAACGATGCACATCCATGCTGGAAACGTGGCCGGGAGTCACCGGATTCAACGACTCATCCGTCTGCGACGGGTCCACGGCCATGGTGGCGCCGTTTTGACTGACCCAACTGCGGGTCCCGAAATTTGCGGGAAAATTTGCCTGATCATAGGCGGGATAGGCGGACGTGTTGTGGTTGGTCAAAGATTCCAGCGTCACATTAAAATTCAATCCAAAAACGGAAGCGGCTGGAACCATCAGCCAAAGGAGGGCCGTCAGGATGATCCGCTGTCCTGGCGCACTCTGTCGGCGCTGCTCGGATATTTCTTGCACAAATCAGCAATCGCCATTGAATCGGCGCTGCCCGACGTGTAATTTGCTTGAATGCAACGATTTAGTCCATTTTTTTCCTGGCCGCGGTTTTTTGTCCCCGGAATCCTATTCCTCCTTTGGGTCGCTCCTGCACGCGCGGCTGGAGCCGGCTCGCCTTCGGACAAGGGTCCCGCTGACGTCTTTGGCGTGGCGCACGTGGATGGGAAATATTTTTTAACGACGGAAGATTTTCTGGATGAAGGAGCGGACCAGGTTTTGGCCACGGGGAGCAAAGTCATCAAACTCTATCTTTCGCCCAGGCCGTATCCGTGGAACAGCCAATGGCCGGAGAACTGCCACAGTCTGGTTCAATTGGCCCAAACGCCGTATTTCAAATCCGTTTTTTCCAAACCATTCGATACTTACATCCTGACCGCCTATTCGGTGGGACGAAGCGACAACTATTGGACGGGCGGCATCACGGCGGGTGAGGCGGCGGACGAAACGCGGCAGTTTTATGAGTTGAGCAAGTATTTGCTGGCCACTTACCGGGGCACGGGCAAAACCTTTATTCTTCAACATTGGGAAGGCGATTGGGCGATGCGGAATCGTTCGCCAAAACCCTACGATGCAAGTTTTATTCCTTCACAGAGGACGGTCCACGCCATGATCGAATGGCTGAACGCCCGGCAGGCTGGAATCATCAAGGCCCGAACCGAAGCCGGTCCGACGGACGTTCATGTTTATGGCGCGACCGAAGCCAATCGCGTGGATGATTCCATGGCGGGCAGGCCGGGTGTCGCCAACTCGGTGTTGCCGTTTACGACGGTGGATCTGGTTTCTTACTCCTGTTACGAAGCGCTGGACACACCGGAGCATCTGGCAAAGGCGATTGAGTTTCTGGCCGCGCATCTGCCGGCGACGGCGGCTTTCGGAAAGAACCCGCACAGCGTCTATCTGGGCGAATTTGGTTATCCGGAAAATGGCGCTGAGGGAGTGGCCGGCGTCAATCGCCGCATGGATACCGCCCTGGCGACGGTGGAGACCATGGGGTTGCCGTGGGGAATTTTCTGGGAGGTCTATTGCAATGAACCGGTGAGTCGAGACCTGACGCCGCCGCTCAACGGCAAGGAGAATGATAAAAATGTGCGCGGTTTTTGGATGGTAAAGCCCGATGGCACGCCGGGCATGGCCTGGCATCGCTATCGCCGTCTTTTCGTGACAGCCGACACCGGCCTGGCGACGACCACGGCAATCAAATCGAAATTGGTTCAAGTTTTTGAAGACAAATTTGACCGTCCGGACGGGAAGGCGCTGGGGCCGGGATGGACGCAAGCCGCGCACTACGGACTGGTCAACGAACAAATCCTGAACCATCGCCTGCGCCTCGACATTCCCAGTGGCCATGACATTCCGTGGGGTTCGGCCACGCTGGACCTGGGCAATCCGGCCATCCTGGGCCGCGGATTGCAGGTCGGGGACTATTTTGAAGTCAGCCTGCGCCGGTTGAGCGACGAGGGCGGGCTGGGCATCGAACTGTTTGATTCCGATCAATTGCGGGTCGGCAGCGACCTGACGAGCGGTCCATCCGGACTACTCGCCTGGAATGGAACCACGTGGGTACCGATTGCCTTCGACAATCACGGGCAGCCGGTGACGTTTGACTGGAACCTGCCGCACACTCTCGGTGTCCATTTTGACTCTGCTGACGGCTACCGGGCGACCTTCAGCTACTATCTTGATGGCAACTATGCCGGCTCGTGGCTGCTCGCGACGAGAAGCAAGACACTGGACAAGATTGGGATTTATGCGCAATCCAGGACAGACCGCGCGGATTTTGAATTTCATGGCCTAAAAGTTTATGCCAACGAGGCGCCTAATTGAACAGGGTGGCCTCGATCAGCACGCGGGTTACTTGAGTGTTGGCCGCGTTCCTTTGTGTTTTATCAATCAACGCTTTTTAAAGGATGCTTTCCCCGGTTTTCCTTTGCCGTTTATGTGATCCGACCGGAGGAAACGTCATCATCGGCGTCAGATGGTTCAGCAGTTGTCATGGACATTTTGGCTCTTAGTTGAGCCTCTCTTTGCCGACGCCATTTCCACCATCTATAGGCCAGATAGAGCAACAACAGCAGCCAAAGCAAGGAGAAGCCCCCGACGATAGTACCCTGGAAAATCCGGGTGAGTTTCAGGTTAAAATCGGACATTCCTGAATTAACGTCCCCGGACACATCTGTTGCGGGATATGCCTGGCTTGCGGCGGTTGGGCTGGTGTTTGCAGAGGGCGCTCCAGATTCAAATGTTGGCGCTCTTGAATAATTCGGGTTGTTAACGCTTTGGGAGATGGAGGCCTGGTTGGGCCGAACACCGGCTGACGGGGAGGCGTTTGACTGCGTTGATGAGTATGAATTCCCCGAATAAGACGGCCCTCCGCCAGCCGCAGAACTGCCATAACCGCTGCCATAACCCGGGCCTCCGGGCGCGCTGGCCAAAGAATCAATCGGCGGGACGGACGGCAGAAACAAACTTTGATTTTCCGACGAGCCGTCTTCGTCGGAATTAAACGACGATTTGTTCCATTGCTCAACGTGACCATCGGCGAAGAGGACGTTTCCGTTGTGCTGATGCATTTCCGAGGTCCACCGAAGCGTGCTCGCCGGTCCGAGTTCCAGAATGGTTGGCTGGATCCATGAATTGGTGGCCAGGTTTCTGTCTCCGGCGAGAATGGATTGGGGGTTGTCGAAAGTGGCGCTGACCCCGACGAAATAACTGACATTAGAATTAAGAAGCACCGCAAAATTGGCGGCTTCCGGACGCCAATCCGCCGGGCAAACGAGGGTTCGCGGGAGAGCCAATTCGTTGGCCAGCACCGCGAAATGATGAAAGGCCGTGTAAAAGGTTCGCACGGAAGAAAATCCACTTTCGACATATTCCAGCGAACCGCCATCGTTGGTGGAAACCGCCATGGGAAATTTACCCGAGTGGTCGTTGGCAAACGCATGAAAAGCAAGGGCGGATTGGGATAGATTATTAATGCACCAGACACGCTTTCCGCGCATTTCGCTCCTGTTCAGGGCTGGCAACAACAATGCAGCCAGAATGGCGATAATTGCAATGACCGTCAGCAACTCCACCAGTGTAAATGCCTGCGCCCGGCTACTGCATGGATGCGAGTTCATACTGCCTGATTTACAATGAGCATTACAGATGCCATGCCGCTTTTTTCCGCCTTTTCCGGCAAAACACGATCAGGAAAACTACGAGGAGCCAAGAATATGCGTGAACTTCGCGCTCATTGCGTGAAGTTGACGCTATTGGTTTCAAACCCCACATCACCAGGGCCAAGCACGCGCGAACAGCGTCACCGGTTTAGCAATGACTCTTGCCGCGACTGAACGTGAAATAGTTTTAAACGGCGCTACAATCGCGCCAACATTCAAGCCAAATAGGCTTTCACCGGATGCTCCAAAAACGCCATCTGTTCGGCCTCTTTGTCTTCGCGTTGCGGCGGTCTGGTTGGGAAATTGGTTATCAACGCTTCAATCATTGGATGCCGCAAATCCTCCGTAGAACCAACGTGATAAAAGTGTTCGCGTGTCAGCAAATGAAAACACGGATCGCTCCAATGGCGTTCAATCATGGTGTTTGTCCTGAATTCGTTGCTGTGCCAGGTGGACAGGACGAACGGACACGGCAATTGTTTGAGCCGGTTTTTTAATTCCGTTTCATCGGCTTCAGACCATGAATTGAAATAGTCCACGTGACGGCCTGCATACGGCGGGTCCGCATAAACAAAATCGCCCGCACGGGCGGACGCTAGAGTTTGGCGGAAATCGGTTGCCACGAAGACCCAATCGCACGCAGCCACAGCTTCAGCAATACGCCGAATTTGATTGGTGATCTTGGTGATATATGCCTGCGCAAAGCGTTTGGGCTTGTGACCGTAGGGAACATTGAATTTGCCGTACCGGTTGAATCGCATCACGCCATTGAAGCAAGAGCGATTGAGAAAAAGAAAATCAAGCGACGCGGGCCTGGCGTTAAACCGTTCCCGAACGGCATAATAATGCGCTTCGCCACCAGTGCGAAGTTTTTCGCCCTCGTCCATGAGAAATGCTTTCGCCAGCCCGGGTGTCAAAGCGCCACTCTGGATTTCCTGATAAAGGCGGACGATATGGACATTTGAATCAGCGAGCAGCGCATGTTTGGGCTGCACGTTCAGCGCGACAACGCAGGAACCACAAAATGGCTCAACCCAGCGCCTGAAATTCTGCGAATCGGCG
Source organism: uncultured Verrucomicrobiae bacterium (assembly GCA_963755515.1). Classification (GTDB taxonomy): domain Bacteria; phylum Verrucomicrobiota; class Verrucomicrobiia; order Limisphaerales; family UBA11358; genus UBA11358. Next base: position 132,278 of record CAVWKA010000007.1, read on the forward strand.
AGGCGTTTGATTTCGCCAACCAATTTGGTTTTGATTCCCTGGCATTTGAGCGGTGGCACAAGAGGCGGCTCGTTCATTCGCTTTCCTCCTCCGCTTTGCCCGCCTCATCTTCCGCCAGCCACTGCTTTTCCAAACGTTGCCGCATGCGCCTGAAGTCTTTCGAGAAATTGTTCGCACGTCACAATGTCATTGTGACGAATTCATTTGCCGTTGGCAATCTCCCGCTAAAGGGGCCTTACGGAGAACACGAGTGATTGCACTGAATGGCTCCAAGGAAATCAAACCGGGCAATAAGGCAAGAGAGTTTCAGGAAAAATCCCCCGTTCGCGTTCACGTGTTTGTCATCCGGCTTGCTGGTTGAAGGCCAAGCCCGTTGCCAGCCACGAGAATGCTCGCCCCAAAATTAGCCTGGTGGTGTCAGCTTTGCCACCAGCACTGCACCCCCATCCCCTGCGCAGAACTGGTGTCAAATCCGACACCACCAGGACAAAGCACGCGCGAATGGACATCAGTCACTGACGATCAACTTGGCCGCGGATTTGGCTTGCAGGAAGTTTGAACGGAAATTGGCTTGATTTCAGGGACCGCATGTGCAGCCTTTCCTCATATTAGGCGACTGCTCTTGGAACCTCATCTTTCAAAACTGCTGAGCCGGTCTTAATCTTGTAACGCATCGCCAGATACCAAGGAAAACCGATAAACCAAACCAGCCCGATAAGAAAAAACAAAGCAACTGGCCCGTACGAAATGCCAGACTTGTATCGCTTGAGTTGAATCTTCGACGAATCAATCGCAGCCCAAAGCGCGGTGGCGGGCACCATGATCCAACTAAACGGAAAACCTGTAAGCACGGTAATGACGCCGCACGCTACCAGTAGTCCGATGGTGAACAGAATCGCAATCCATGTCTTCATATTTGTGAGATGTGTATGCCGCCCAAGGAGCTGAGCCACGGCCACTGGAGCCTGACTTTGAAATGCAACGATGACAATTAAATTTCATGGCTTGCCCGAAATTGAGGGGCAGTGGCCGTTGGCTCCGTCGCGGTGTCACGCGACACTGTTTCAGTGTAGCAAAGCATGAGTTGCGTGTGTGACTGCCGCTCCCGCTCGAAGCGAGGCGGCGACCATCGCGGCCTCAACGATCTCAGCGTCGGTTGCACCCGCCTTCCGCGCGTTGCCGCTGTGGATATCAATGCAATATGGGCATTGTGTGGTTAGCGCAACGGCGACCGCAATCAGTTCCTTGTATTTAACCGGAATTGCTCCGTCAGCTACGGCCGCCTTGTCAAAAGCCCAAAAGGCCTTCATCACCGCGGGTGCAAGACCGTCCATGTTCTTCAGTTTGGCTAGGTTGTCTTTGTTATACATATGTATATGTAGGCCACTGGTCAATCATAACTCATCTGGCCGAGGTTTCCGAACGCTGGAAATAAACCGGGTGTCATACGTTCCAAACTGCCGATAATTCTGACGAGCCTGGCTCAAACTAAACACGCCATTCGGCCCGCCTCGCACCTCATTTGCGTCATGGTCATCTTGGCCGTCATCTTCCCACCAGCAAACGGGACACATCTCAAAAACACCACGCTCGCACAACGTGCGGCAACCACAGCACGGACACCGATACAAACTGCCGTCTGCCGATGGCTCTTTGCTGACGTTTGTAAATGACATGGCGTGAAGTGGCCTAACGATCCAAAGCTGAGCCACGGCGCGAAAAACTGCAAGCGTGAATTTGTGACAATTTTCCAAACGCCAGAACAGCCGCCGTTGGCTCCAGCGCGTTAGGCGGATTTGTGCTTTTCATGATGCCAACGCAAGAACGAACTGCTTAAAAACAGCAGGCTGGGGACGGCCAAAAGAACGAAGAAAAATGAATGCTGCCAGTTGATTCTCTCAGCCACGATAAATAAAACCCATCCAGCGAGCGACACGATGCCACCTGAAAGCTCCCATCGCCATGCAAGGAGAATCCCGGATACTACCAGCGTAAGTGCGAGAAGACCAATCGTGATGACGAATGGATGTGAGAATGGGCTGGGCACACCTTCACCTATCGCAAGGAGTAGGACAAGTCCGACCAGCACGATTCCGATGACTCGTGCAATCCAGCGAAGGACGGTTGCGAGTAACTTGGTGCTCATATCTGCCTAACGATCTGAGCCACGGCCGCGGCCAGCCAAGCTCCGATTGCAATTTGGACTCACAATCTTCATATCTCAATCCAAAACTCAAGAGGCAGTGTTGTGGCAGCGACAAAAATCTTAAGGCGTTAGGCCACATCATCATCTAACCGCACTTTCGATAATCTGCCACAAGATAGCCAAAATAATAGATGCACTCAATGCAAACAAAATGCTTACCAGCGCCGGGCGCCGCCAATGAGCAATGAACTGAATCAGCGCAGCAATAGCGAAAAAGGGAATACAATTCGCATAGAAAATCAATAGATAGGCCGATAATCCTGCCATCACGACATGCTCGCTGTGTGCTTTTGACACCGAATAAATCAACCAGATGGATGCGAGAATGACGTAAATCTTGAATGGCAGAAGCAAACGTCTGAAAAACTTCTCTTGGCTTGGTGTGGATGAAAAGTTCATGGCGCTCGATGTGGCCTACACCGTATTCGATTGAAATTTTGCAGCCCATCCATTTTGCGAATTTTAATCACTTTCAGGCTTTCTTATTTATCCTCAATGACTTGGCTCAGGCGAAATAACAAATTTCGACTCAGGAAACACTGAGCCCGTCCAGGCCTTAAGAGCATCCCGGCCGCTTTGAGCCATTGCTCATGTTGTTAGATGAAGAATGCTCATTTGTCAACCCCATTGCCACCCTTCAGCGCCAATCGGCTCCTCCAGGCTGGAACGATTTAGTCGAAAAATGGCCTCACGCCAAGTTCGCAAAGTTCGCAAAGGTTTTATAAAGAAAGAATTCCAAAAAATTTCACCAAAAAGTGCGCGGCTGTTTTTTTGAAGATGGCTTTCGCTTCTCATTTCTTTGCAACTGCCGTCAGTCGTGCCTTTTGTGCATTTTTGCGGCCAATGAATCCGTGTCTGTCCCCGCCCTTGCCCGCGTCAAATTCGCGCGTGCCGGGCCGTAGCTCTGAGCGAAGACCGGTCCCTTCGCGTCCATTCGCGGTTCGTTTTTTCTCTTCCCTTTGTCTGCTTTGTTACTTTGTTGTTCAAAATCGTCCCGGCCCCGTCTTTCTTTTGTGCGTTTTGCGCATTTTTGCGGCCAACGAATCGGCGTTCATCCGTGGTTAATGTTTTGTCAAATTCGCGTCCCTTCGCGCCAATTCGCGTCAAAGCCTTTTCATGTTGCGGCTTGGATATTTGAGCCATGAAGTTTCTCAATTCTCGCACTGGTACCACGAACCTGCCTCATCCAGCGCCGCTTTCAACTCGATCGGCATTCGCCTGCTATACCCTCTCCGCTCCCATCGGATGGGAGGGGAGAGGGCCAGGGAGAGGTGTGAGTCCCCTGGATTCACGTCAGCGCGTTCGCGTCTTTGCGTCCTTGCAATTCTCGCACTGGTACCATGAACCTGCCTCATCCAGCGCCGCTTTCAACTCGATCGGCATTCGCCTGCTATTCCCTCTCCGCTCCCATCGGATGGGAGCGGAGAGGGCCAGGGAGAGGTGTGGGTCCCATGGATTCACGTCAGTGCGTTCGCGTCTTTGCGTTAAATTCTGCCGGTCTCAACGCAAAGGCACCAAAAAATGGATTTTCGGCTTTTAAACAGACAAGGCAAGGGATGAAGAAAACTTTGCGCCTTTTGATCCTCAACCCTCAATCCTCAATCCTCAACCCTCAATCCTCAATCCTCAACCCTCAATCCTCAATCCTCAACCCTCAACCCTCAACCCTCATTCCTCATTCCTCATTCCTCCCCCTACGGCTTCTTCAATATCTTCCCGAACCCCGTCTCGTCCGGCTCAATTTCAATCCGATGCACATCGCCCCCGCCGGCCCCGGCGCGCGTGGCGGACACAGCCGCGTGTGGCGTGTGCCTTTCCTGCCGCGGCAGCGCGGCCGACCCGGGCGGCGTCGCGCCCGGCGGCAACTGCGTCCGGGCGGGCGGGTCCTCGGGCAATTTGTCCTCCGGAGATTCGGCGTTTTTGGCCGGAATATAAAAGTTGGCGCGGCCGTCGAGCCATTTGGCGTATCGCTGGAACGTCCACATCCCGTGGTCGCCGCCGGTCTCAATCGCCGAAATGATTTTGAAAAATTCACGGGTGCGGATGAAATTCTTCACGGCATTGGTGGCCATCAGGATTTCACATTCGGGCACCCGGATCCCGAGGTCCTCGCGGAACCGCAGGCGTTGGGCGACGACGGCAACGAGACTGTCGGCCAGTTGCGCGCACACCGCGCTCTGGATTTCCGCCGGAAAGGCGGAAACAACGCGTTGGATGGCCTCGGCGCATGTGGACGAATGCACGGTGGCCAGCACGAGATGGCCGGTTTCGGACGCGCTCAACGTCAGCCGCATGCATTCCGGCTCCCGCATTTCGCCCACCATCAGCACATCCGGGTCCTCCCGCAACGCATCAAACAACGCCTGCTCAAACGTCGGCGTGTCGCGCCCCACTTCCCGCTGGCGGATGAACGCGCGCCGCGGGCGGAACATGTATTCAATCGGACTTTCCACCGTGATCACGTGCCGGGCTTCGGTCAAATTGATTTCCTGAATCAGCGCCGCCAGCGTCGAAGATTTGCCCGAGCCGGTCGCGCCGCTGACGAGGATCAGGCCGTGAGTGTTTTTAACGAACTTTTTGAGGTCGGGATGCAGGTTAAGTTTTTCAATCGTCGCCTGGAACGCGCCCAGCAACCGGATGGCCAGGCCGATCCCGCGCGACGTGTGCAGCACATTGATGCGGCACCGCACGCCGCCAATGGTGCGCGAGAGGTCAAACGAGCGGCGCTCCACAAACACAGGCCATTCGTCTTCCCCGAGAAGACGGCGCGCAAATTCCACGAGCGCCCCGGGCGCAATCGGTTCGCCCGTAACGCGCAACGCGCCGCGAATTCGCACGGCAGCGGGCATCCCCGCTTCCAGGTGCAGGTCGCTGGCCCCGTTGGCCGCCGCCGATTCAATCAAATTGTCCAAATCCATAAATGTTTGATATACAACACTGAAGCCGTTGAAAAGTCTTTAAATCATAGCATGTTTTAAGCCGAAATTGGCGCCCGGCCACCATCATTTCCTCTGGTCAAGTTTGCGCGATAGAGCGATTAAAGAAAAACTGTAGCCGTTCGGCGCTTCCCCTTCCTCTCCCCACTCGGGGGAGAGGATTGAGGTGAGGGGGCGCACACGGAAGAAAACCAGAATACTCATCGTTGTTTCCTCCCCGAATTACACGTCCGCCCAAACTTCCTCGCCCGTGTCGCGTCGAAGCGCAGCGTAGGCGGACCTGTCGCATCGCCCCCAGCCTTCGTTGCCATCGTTTCCTTCTGTTAAAGTTTCAGCCTTTAGCCTTTAACCGTCCCCATCGGGGGAGAGGATTGAGGTGAGAGGGCAGGCATACGTAAATAAAGCAGAATACTCATGGTCATTGCCTCCCAGGATTGTGCGTCCGCCGTTCAAACTTCCTCTCCCCTGTCGCGTCGATGCGAAGCAAAGACGGACCTGTCGCGTCAAAGTCTGCGTCCATCGGCGGTATCTGCGGTAAAAAAAATCCGTGTCAGTTTCAGCTTGCCGTCTTTGTGTTCATCGCGCTCTTTGCGGTTAAATCCGGTCTTCCTTTTCTTTGTTTCCTTCTGTTAAAATTTTAGCCTTCAGCCTTTAGCCTTCAGCTTTTCCCCTTTCAATTCGCTCCCTTCGCGTTAATTCGCGGTTAAATCCCGTCTTCGTCACCTTCGTTTCCTTTTGTAAAATTTATCCGTGTGCATCCGTGCCATCCGTGGTCAAAATGTTTCGTTTCGTCTTTGTGTTCTTTGCGGTCTCTGTGGTTTAACCTTTTGGTGTATCTCCCGGTTTGTCTCCTTCGCTCCCTGCTTGCTTCATCCGCGTCCATCAGCGGTATCTGCGGTAAAAAAAATCCGCGTGTCCGTTTCCGCTTTCCGTCTTTCTTCAGCCTTCAGCCTTCAGCTTTTCCCCTTTTCAAATTCGCGTCCCCTTCGCGTCAATTCGCGTCAACCGGTTAATGCTTTGTTTCGTGTATTTCGCCGGCAGAGGAAAACGCCTTCCTCTCCCGATGCGGCAATCCAATCCTGGACGATTCCCAGTTTGTGGCGGCCAAGAATTCCGCGCAGGCGGACCGGGGTGTACCGATAGGAAAAAAACAACCGGATTTTTTCACCGGCCCTGAAACAAATTGTTTTGTCCTCGATTTTGATCGTCCGCGCCCGGCCCAGATAAAAATTGGCCGCAAAACGCTTGAGACCGTTTCGCATGGCTTCAATTTCAAAAAGCAATCTGCCGTCGGATTTTTCGACTCCCGAATCGAGCAGAAGGGTCATCAGCCAGTCGCGGGTCGGCGCGTTGTCGTATTGCCGCAGAATTTTTTTCATCCCGCTCGCATAATCTTTCCCCGGCGCCAGGTTCGCGCTCAGCAGGAGATGGTCGCCGCGCCGGACGATGCCCGCAAGCTTTGGCAGGATTTCCTGCGGCTCGAAATTCGGAATCATCCCAAAGAAAGTGATGACACGTGAGGTCTCATCCGCGTGGCAGCCGACGTGTGTCGGCTCTGACTTTTGCCCGGGATTCATTGGGACGCGGCGGTTCAGCGAAAGCGCCCCGGCAATATCCTTTGCCGTGGCCAGGTCGCAAACGAATGGGAGACAATCATTCTCCGGTACAACCCTCAATGCCGTCCGCCGCGCCGTCAAGACCATCGCGCCGCTCACATCGCACGGTGTGTAGGAAATTCTTCTGCCGCGGGTTTTCAGCAATTTGAGAAGCCTCGTGTCTTTCTCTCCGCCGCCGCAACCCAGGCCAATCACGTGGACCTCGCCGGATTCAATCCGGCTCGCGACGGCCCGGAAGCTTTGCTCGTAGATGGCCCGGCAATTTTCGTCGCGGCGTGAGGGTGAGAATTGACGATGAAGCGCCAGCCATTTCTGCGTCTGCTTCACGCTGTCATAGTGAAATTTGTGGTTGATCGCCCGCAAACGAAACGATTCGATCAAGTCGCGCCGGACGTTTTCTGGAAATTGGCTCGAGTCAATTAATAGGTTCGCCGTTTTCACCTTTGCGGAAAAATTTGGTAAAGCAAAAGATAAACGATGACGCCGGTGATGGAAACATACATCCAGAGCGGCCACGTCCAGCGGGCGATCCTTTTGTGCCGGTCAAATTTTTCGCGCAGAGCGCGGCTTAACGTGATCAATATCATCGGCACGATGACTATGGCCAGAACCGTGTGCGTCAGCAGAATCGTTAGATAGATGGGCCGGAACCACGGCGGATTCAAAAACCGCGTCGGGCCGCGATGCAAAACCACGGCCAGCCACGTGTGATACGTCAGATAACAGCAGAGAAAAATGACTGACACGCAAAACGCCGAAATCATGCAATTCCGGTGCGCAATGATGTTTTTCCGGCGGATAAACACAAATCCCATGGCCAGAAAGCACGCGCTGAGGCCGTTGAGCGAAGCATTGACCGGGGGCAGGCTGTAGATGCTCATGATTGCCGTTCAAGCCGGCGAATCGTCCCGAGCAATTGCGGTTCAACTGCATTCGTCCAATCCACGCCCTCGCCGCCCGTCTGAAAAATGCCGCGCAACCGCGCATGTTTGTCCACCACCACAAATATCGTGGAATGAATGAATAGGTCAACGGGCGTGTGCTGGTCCTTGGGCTGCACGGGCACCGCGCTCAATTTCAGGCTCCCGCCCCCAAGCCCCGCGATTTGCGCCTTCGTTCCCGTCAAAAACATCCACCGGCTGAAATTCGCCCCGTAGCGCTCCCCATACCTTTTCAAAACCACCGGTGAATCATAGTCCGGGTCGGTGGTCAGCGACACGAGCCGCGCCTCACTCGTGGCAGACAATTTGTCCTGGACGGTCTTCATCTGGGCCGTCATGCGGGGACATTGGCCGGCGCAGCGGGTGAAGATGATGTCGGCCACCCAGACGTGGTTGGTCAGATCAGCAAGCGTAACCGCCCGGCAATCCTGGTTCGTCAGCGTAAAGTCGGATATTTCGCCATAGTCCGGAAGCGGTGTTTGATGTTGCGCAATCTCCACCAGCGAAAGCAAAAACGCCAGCGCCAGAAAGAGCAAAAGAAACATCACCCCCAGCCACAAGGACGGGGGCAATCTGGATGAGGACATTTAACGATACTCTATCTACCGCAGCTATTCGTAAATGCTGGCCCCGTTGGCGGTCGGGGCCGGAGCGGGACTCTTGGACTTGATCCATTTTTCGTAATCCGCCTCGCTTTCAACCGTGAGAAATCCGCCGGTCATCGCCGAATGACCGGGGCCGCATAATTGCGCGCAGTTCACCTGATATACGCCGATCTTGTCCGGGATGAACCAGCAGGGAATCCGCAACCCCGGAATGGCATCCTGGCACACCCGCATCGCCGGAACTTTGAATGAATGGATGACATCCCTGGAACTCACATACACAATCACCGGCTTGTTGATCGGCACGTGGATCTCATTCAGCGTTTGGATGTCGTCCTTCCCGTTCGGATCATTTGGATCCACCCCAAAGACATTGCCGGCGGAAATATATTTCATGTCCTGACGGCCAAAGATTCCATCCGGCCCCGCATAACGAACATTCCACGCGTATTGTTGCGCCATGATATAGACGACCGTGGAATCCTTTGCGGCCGGAAAATGGTCCACCGCCTTCGCCCATACCGGAATCGCCACCCCGCAGAGCAGAATCGCCTCAACCCCGGCCACAATCAGCTCAATGTAATTCGAGGCATGGTTTTTGACGCCTTCGTAATCGGCTTTCGGATTTCGTTTGCTCTGAAATCGCCAGATCGCGTAGAAGAAATAAATAAGCCAGCCGATGAAAAGCGCAAACATCAGGAGATGAACATAGACAATCAGCGCGTCCACCGGCGCCCCGGTCTTCGAGTCCAGCTCAGGCATCGCGAGAAGATGAACGGCTATCCACTCGATCATACGTCGGTCAGGTTTTTCGGAGCGTTGTTCTCCTTAGGCGCGGCTTCGTCTTTGTGGATCATGCGGATAAAACAAAATGCGAAGCAGCCAAGCACGGGCGCCAGGATGCCCAGCAGCGTAAAAATGCCCCAATTCATTCCCTGCGCCATCGGCGAATCAGACTTGCCGTAGCACGCGGCGCACGCGAACAACGGCGACGGAGCGAGCGCCAGCGCGCCCATGACTATTTTTTGGACTAGTTTCATAAATAGCTGATCTTTTTCAATTTTTTCAAAAAGTAAATTCCATAGACAATGACCAGAATCCCCACGGCAACGCCCGCAATACCAATAAAAATTTTGCCCGACGCAAACGCCCATCCCGCGAAACCGAACGACAGCGTCGTCAGCAGCGTTACAAAAATCAAATGGACGGCTTTTAAGGACATAATGGCTTTTAGTGAAAGGTGGTTCCCGACGGGAAATCCTGCATGGCGTAAAGCGTCAACCAGAGCAAGCCGATGAAAAAAAACACCGTAAAGGACAGAATGGTATAGATCATTTTCCTTTCCGAGAGCAGGTGCATCAGGAAGCCCGCCACCACAAACGCATTGCACGCCGCCACCGTCAATATCAATCCCACTTTCAAGGACCAACTGTAATGTTCCGGCAGATAGGAAATCCACAACATCAGGCTGATCGCGCAAAGAATGGCGATGAAGATGTATAGGCAGCGGCGCAGATAGTCGTGAAAATCCACCGTATGCCCGCTCCCGGCGTCATGCGGCGCCGGCGTCTTTGGTTGATGTGAATCGCTCATATCAGGTCAAATATAAAACCGGAAACAGGAAAATCCAGACCAGATCAACGAAGTGCCAGAACAAGCCCGAGACTTCCACGCGATTGGTGAATCGTTCCGGATCGGTTTTCCATAGTTTGCGTCCCGGTCCCCACAAAAACCCGATGACGATGCTGCCGCCGACAATGTGCAGGGCATGCAGGCCCGTCATCGTGAAATATAGCGCCAGATAATCATTGTGCCAGGGACCGTAATTATCCATCGAGGTGATTTGCGAACGCGGAATCTTGATTTCGGAATAATGGATTTTCTGCGAGCGCAAATCGTAAAGCAGCGACTCGTCGTTCACGGTCCGGCCGTCAATCACCACGTAATCTTCCGCCGGATTGTTTTCCCGCATGTCGCCCTCCGCAATCGTCCCGTTCGTCAGATGAATCTCGTAATGATTCAGATGGTCGCTGTATTCCACCACCTTGATGCAAAGGAACGCCAACCCCAGCAACAGCGTGCATGCGTGGAAAAATTTGAACTTGCCGAACTGCCGGACCTTGCAGGAAACCCAGGCCATCAGCGTGGTGATGGCCGAAAGCGCCAGCACCACGGTGTTGATGGTCCCAAGGGTCACGTTTTGCCAGCCGTGCGGCCAGGTGCCGGGCTCGGCGCCAACTCGCAGAAGCACATAGGCGGAAAACAGACCGCCAAAAAGCATGACCTCGGATGAGAGAAAAAGCCAGATGCCCACCTTCGCGTTATAGACGCCGGTGTCCGGCCTGGCTTCGACTGTATAGGGAATATCCATGAAATTTTAGTGGGTGTGCGTGGGAACTTTCGGCGGAACGGTAGTGAAGATTTCCGGTTCGTTTTGAGGCGTGAAATCCGTCGCATGCCCCGGCGCGCTGTATTCGTAGGGACCCCGATAAACCTGGACCGGCTCCGCAAAATTTCCGTGCGGCGGCGGCGTCGGCGTCTGCCATTCGATCGTCGTGGCGTGCCAGGGATTTGTGCCGACTTTTTCCCCGTGTTTGATGCTCCAGAACAAATTCAGAATGAAAGGAATTTGGGCGATGCCCAGGCAAACCGCCGCCCAGAGTATCCAATGATGCAACTCCATCACCGAACCAGGAAGCGCATCCGTCACGCCGGGGACCGCTGCCGCCGAATAATTCGCGCCGCCATTCGCCATCCGCCGCAACATGCCTTTCATCCCCTGCTCGAACATCGGCATGAAGACCAGATTCATGAAAATCAGCGACAGCCAGAAATGCACCCGGCCCCAAAACTCGTTCATCCGCCGTCCGGTCATTTTCGGAAACCAATGATAGATCCCCGCGAATAACGCGAAGATGGTCCCGGGCGCGACGACGTAATGAAAATGCGCGATCACATAGTAGGTGTCGTGCAGATAAACGTCGCTCGCGTTGAACCCCAGCGGCAGTCCCGTCAGCCCCCCGATGCCGAACATCGGCAAAAACGCCAGCGCGAAAAGCATCGGCGTGTTGATGCGAATCGAGCCGCCCCAGAGCGAAATGAACAGGCACGTCAAGATGATGACCGATGGAATCGAGATAATCATCGTCGTGGCCTGGAAAAACGCGGAAATTTTCGTGCCCATGCCCGTCAGATACATGTGGTGCGCCCAGACGATGAACGAGAGAAAACCAATCAGCAGCACTGAATATACAAGGGACTTGTAACCCCAAATCGGCTTGCGCGTGTTGCAGGCGATGATTTCACAAACGATGCCCATCCCCGGCAGAATCAAAACATAAACTTCAGGATGGCCCAGAAACCAGAACAAATGCTGCCAGAGCAATGGGCTGCCCCCGCCGCTCACGTGCGCCAGGTTGCCTCCGACCGCCAGCCCGGTCGGCAGAAAGAAACTCGTGTGCGCCACGTTGTCCATCAATTGCATGATGCTCGCCGCTTCAAGCGGCGGAAACGCCAGCAACAGCAGAAACGCCGTCACGAATTGCGCCCAGACGAAAAACGGCATCCGCATCCACGTCATCCCGGGCGCCCGCAGTTGGATGATCGTCGCAATGAAATTCACCGCGCCCAGCAGCGACGAATTGATGAGCATCACCATGCCCAGGATCCAAAATAATTGCCCGTGGGTCGGAACGGATGTCGCCAGCGGCGAATACGACGTCCACCCCGCCTGCGCCGCCCCGCCGGGAATGAAAAAGCTCACGAACATGATCACCCCGCCCAGAAAATATGCCTGGTAGCTCGCCATGTTGACCCGCGGAAACGCCATGTCCGGCGCCCCAATCATCATCGGCACCACGTAATTGCCGAAGGCCGCGAACGCCAGCGGCACGATCGCCAGAAAGACCATGATCGTCCCGTGCATCGCCCCGAATGAATTGTAAAGTTCCGGCGATATGATCCCGCCGGCCGCGGGATTGCCCAGGATTTTTTCGAGCAGCCAGCCGATCCCCAGCGGCACCGGCTGGCTCGGATGCGCAATTTGCCAGCGCATCAGCAGCATCAGGAAAAATCCGAACAGCATGAAGCACAGCGCCGTGAATCCGTATTGTATGCCGATGATTTTGTGGTCGCTCGAAAATACATAGCCGCGCCAAAAACCCGGGTCATGATGCTCGTGGCTGTGCTCGTGCTCCTCGTGGCCGTGATCCTCAGGCTCGCCATAGGGCGGAAATTGTTCGACAATGTCGTCCATAATTTATTTCGTTTTGTCCAGGCACAGTATCGCGAGCAATACAGGCAAATATACAATTGATGCCAGGAACAATTGCCGCGCGCGCCCCAGCGTCAACTGCCTCGAAAACTGCACCGCGCAGAACAAAAATCCCGCGCTCAACACCACCGCCCCGGCCAGATACACCGGGCCTGCCATCTTGAACAGAAACGGACAGAGGCTCACGATGAACAGCGCCAGGGCGTGGCTGACGGTTTGTTGCGCCGTCCGACGGCCTCCGTCCGCGATGTTCGGCAACATCACAAACCCCGCCTTCGCATAGTCGTCCCGGTACATCCATGCGATGGCAAAAAAGTGCGGGATTTGCCAGAAGGCCAGAATGGCGAAGAGCGCCCAGCCTTCACCGCTCAATTCATTTCGCGCGCCCGCCCAACCCATCAGCGGCGGCAATGCCCCGGGAATCGCTCCAATCGCCGTATTCAGCCATGTCACCCGCTTCAGCGGCGTGTAGATGAATAGATAACTCACCAGCGTCACCGCCCCGATGACGCTCGTCAGTAGATTCACCGCCATCGCCAGATAAATCAAACCCGCAACCGAACTGACGCCGCCGAAAATGGCCACCGTCGTTGGCTGTAACCGTCCCGACGGCAGCGGACGGTCCTGCGTGCGCCGCATTTTGGCGTCGTGCTCCCGCTCCAGCAGTTGGTTCAAGGCCGCCGCGCCGCCCGCCACCAGCGCCGTGCCGGCAAGCGTGTTGAAAAACAGGATGAAATCCATCCGGCCGCGCCAGCCGGCATAAAATCCCACGGCGGTGGTCAGCAATACCAGCGTCGTCAGTCGCGCCTTCACCAGGTCCGAGAAAACCGCTGTCAGGCTCTTTTCACTGACGGCTTCATTGATGATTTCTAAGGAAAATTCTTTCATTGTTTATTCGCGGCCAGATTTCCAAACGCTCCAAAGGCTTCATTTTGCGTCACCGGCGTTTTTGCCGAACGGCAAAACGCGACCAGGCACCACAGCGCGCCCGTCACCAGGCAGAGCGCGCCAACCAGCAGATGCACCGTGGCGACATCGGCGGCCTTGTTGGACAATACCGTCCACGCGCCCAACCCGATTTGCCCCGCAATCAGCGCCATCCAGAACAGGGCAAATTTCGTCAATCCATCGCGCCTCCCCAGTTGCCGCCAGGCCCCCACCGCGCAGACCGTGACGCATATAAAGATGGCCAGCGCGCAGAGCCGATGAACCATCTGCAAAATCACGTCAAAGGCGGTGATCGGATTGATATTCGTAACTTCAATCCGCTCCGCATTGTATCGTTGGATCGCATCGGGGCTGGTGTCCGGCCAGAGTTGCCCGTGGGCAAGGGGAAAATCGGAAATGGACAGCCCCGCGTGCTGCCCGCGCATCGTTGCCCCGAGCATCAACTGAAGGAAAATCAGAAGGGTCGTTGCCAGCACCAGCATCCGCAAATTCGCCGGAACATTCACCTTTTTCTCTTCGGATATCTTATGCCAGATTCCGCTCGTGAACAGCGCGATCGAACACATCAAGACAAAAAATGTCTGCCCCACCACGCCGTGGACGATGCCAAGATTGGCGTTGATCAACACCACGCGCAGTCCCCCGAGAACTCCCTGGACGACGACGAGCAGGAAGGCGGCAACACCGAGCCACCTCATCCATTGGCGCGGGTCTTTCTTCCATAGCCACACCGCGAGGATCGTCGTCATCAAGCCGACCGCGGACGCCCAGAGACGGTGGGTGTGCTCGTAGAAAATTCCGCCGGTCCATTTCGAGAATGGAAACAGAAACATAGTGTAGCCGTAACTGTTCGGCCAGTCAGGGACCGACATCCCGGCCTCATGGCTGGTGACCAGTCCGCCCGCGCCGAGCAACAAAAAAGTGGCCACGGCCGTCACCACCGCAAAGCAGTGCAACCAAAAGTTGCCTTTTTCCATTCCTTTATTGTCCATTTACAAAAATAATATCGCCACGATGCGAATTCATGGTCGTCAATTTACTTCACGTGAAACGTAAAATTCACCGTCACGTCCTTGTCCGCCACTTGAATCGCCTGTGTCTCTTCACCCAGTTTTCGGTGGTCGGCAACCACAGTATAATTGCCCGGCGGCACATTTTTAATGACGAATTTGCCGTCCGGGCCGCTGATGCAATAATACGGATTATCAAAAATGCTGGCCCACGCGAACATCCAGGGATGTACGTCGCATTGAAATTTCATGAACATCTCCGGTTTGGGAAAACTGTAACTCAAATCCGCCGCCCCGGGCATTTGCGCGTCATTATGTTCGGGATTCCCAACCTTGGATGTCGTATGGACGTTGTGGATGCAATTGTCGGAATTCCTCACCAGCAACGTCTGGCCCGTTTCGAGCGTGAAAATTTGCGGCGAATAAAGGCAGCCCTTTTGGTCCAGCACCGCGGGCGCCAGACTGGCCCCCGTGGACTTGCCCGTGATTTCATTCGTGTTGGCGTCCTTGAGCGATACCACCACGTCGCCAAAACCGCCGTTGGCCCCCACCACGTAAAAATGCGTCGTCGGCGCCGTCTGATACAACGACCCGCAATACGGATCGCTCATGATCGGCGTGATCGGAATTTCCGCCGGCGGCGTCCCCGCCAGCGTGATGGTGCCGACAATGTCCGCCGCGCGCAAAGCCGTTGATACGGTCAGAGCGAAAATCACGAAGGTTAAGCCGCCTACGAAACGAAAAATCATAAATCGCGCGCGAGAATTTAACATCGAAAAAACGGGGGTCAAGAGATTTGTGAAATTTTTCACAAGCCCACGGCAACCCACAGTTCGGGTTTGGCAATTTTCGTTAAACATTTCGTGCGGAGACGTGGGCAAAAAAGGCGCATCTTGACACTGTTCTTGAACCAGAAACAGGCAGCGATGGGAGCTGGCGACTGGCCGCCGTCGCGCCGCGAAGGCGGAAAAGTCGCCCAAACCCGCGGACAAAAATGTCTGCGCTACGTAGCGCGGGCTTTCCAGCCTGCGGGTTCCAGGGACTTTCCAGTCCCCGGTTAAGAACAGTGTCAGGATTCAACCAAAAAAGGCGAGGCCGGTATTTTTATCCGTTTGACACCACTAAACCGCGAGCGAACTATTGACCGTTCCATGTGAAGGACTCGCCTGGCTTTAATTTCAGTTCGCGGGTTTTGCCGCCATAACGGACGGTGGCAGTATTGCCCAAGAGAGAACGTATGGTTGCCGAAGCCAGTTTCCCGTCCTTCCATGAAACGTCCACCCCGAACCCGCCCCGGGCGCGCAAGCCTTTCACATAGCCTGTCGGCCATGCGTCGGGCAACGCCGGCAACAAGTCAATGACGCCGCCCTGCGATTGCAACAACATTTCTGTCATGCCCGAGGTGGCGCCAAAGTTGCCGTCAATTTGAAATGGCGCGTGAGCGTCGAAAAGGTTTGGATACGTGCCGCCGCGATTCTCCGCGTTCCGCTCTCCGCTCGGCTCCAGCGCCCGCAATTGATGCGTCAACAGCAAATAGGCATGATCCCCATCCAAGCTCCGCGCCCAAAGGTTGATTTTCCATGCCAGGGACCATCCCGTCCCGCCGTCGCCGCGGCCTTCCAATGATTTGATCGCCGCCTTGAAAAGTCCGGGCGTCGCGGGGGTGATTTCATCGCTGGGAAACAAAGCGTAAAGATGGGAACAATGCCGATGAGAATCGTATTCGCGGTCCTTGTCCTGCAACCATTCCTGCAATTGCCCATATTTTCCAATCTGGAATGGCGCCAGTCGTTCCCGCGTCTCAAGAATTTTTTTGCGAAACTCCTCATCCTTGCCAAGAATTTCCGAGGCTTGCGCCGTTTCCCTGAACAAATCCTTCAGAATTTCCATGTCCATCGTCGGCCCGGCCACCACACCGCCGTGTTCCGGAGACACCGAGGGACAGGTTACCAGCCAGTGATTGCTCGGATCTTCCACAAGTGTGTCCAGGAAAAATTCGCAAGATCCTTTCATTAGGGGATACACGCTGGAAAGAAACTGTTTGTCGCCGCTGAACCGGTAATGCTCCCACAACATCGTCGTAAGCCACGCCCCGCCGGTCGGCCACATGCCGAATTCCGGCCCGTCAATTGGCGCGGTGGCGCGCCACCCGTCCGTGTTATGGTGGCAAACCCACCCGCGCGCGTGATACATCACCTCCGCCGTGCGTTTCCCGGATACCGCGATTTCGCGCACCAGTTGAACTAGCGGCTCCTCGCATTCCGCCAGATTACACGGGTCCGCCAGCCAGTAATTCATCTCCGTGTTGATGTTGATGGTGTATTTGCTGCCCCACGGCGGATTCAGCGAATCGTTCCACAGACCCTGCAGGTTCGCCGGTTGCGTGCCGGGACGCGACGAGGCAATCAGCAGATAACGGCCATATTGATAAAACAACGCCGCCAGCGCGGGGTCGTTGCCGTCGTCGAAATGTTTCACGCGCTCATCCGTCGGCAGTTTGGCGCTGGCACTGCTGCCAAGCTCAATTGCCACCCGGTGAAACAGCCGCTGATAGTCTTGCAAATGCCGTTCGCGCAAGTCCGCGTAGCTCCTGCCGGATGCCGCTTCAAGATCGTGTCCCGCGCGAACCGATGGGTCCCCGTTCGCCTCGTGCCAGTTCACATAACTCGTCCCGGAGGAAACAAGCAGCGTGACCGAATTCGCTTTGGTGACAACAAGCGACGGTCCCTCTGCCGACACCGAACCACCATCGTTCAGCGCTTCGGCCAGCGCCTCGAACTTCACCTGCCCCGGATCCTGCGCGTGTCTGCCGCTCGTGCCCGTCAGTTTCAATTGCTTTCCGCTTGCCGTCACCTCCGATGGACTTTGGGGCGTGCTCATCGTGGCGGTGAAATTGATGCTGCCGGGCTTGTCCGCCGTGAGCCGCGCGACAATCACTTGATCGGGCGCGCTGGCGAAAACTTCGCGGGTGAACGTGACGCCATCGCGCTTGAATTGCGTCGTCGCAATGGCGGTGTCGAGATCAAGCGATCGGCAATATTCCGTCACCGGCGACAGCTTGCCCGGGAAACTAAGGACCAGGTTGCCGAGGGTTTGATACGAGGCCTGCCCCAAAGGAATGGCCATGCCGGATTTGCTGATGAGTTCCTGGGCTTCCTGGTTCTTGCCGGCAAAAATAAGTTCGCGCGCCTTCGCATAGGTCTCAAACGCCGCGGGATTGTTGGGATCGTAAGGCCCGCCCGACCAGATGGTGTCGTCATTCAGTTGCAGGCGTTCCGTCTGCACCCCGCCAAATACCATCGCGCCCAACCGCCCGTTGCCGACCGGCAGCGCCTCGACCCACTCGCGGGCGGGACGCTGATACCAAAGGGTCATCGCGTTGGTTGGTTCGCTGGCAACGGGCGTTATTTCCAATGGAACCACCAGCGGCAAATTACCAACAACCGGTTTGATCCTGTCGCCGGCGTTGGCGGCCAGCAACCATTCGCCATCCAGGCCCGCAACCGCGGTCTGGTCCTGATCTCGAAATCGCTGCGCCACCTCTTCCGCGGTGAGTTCCCGGCTGAATACCGCCACCCGGCTGATGCTGCCGATGAAGCGGTTTGCGCCATTTTGATCCGCGCCGATACGAAGTGGAATCGTGGTGTGCGGAATATCAAAGCCGCGCGAGGCGTGCGGAACGCTGCCCGCCAGTTTCCCGTTCACATACAGATCGGCCAACGTGTCGCGCGGGCTGAACACCGCCACGATTTGTGAAAATTGATCGGCTGGCAGCTTCACCGCGGAACTGGCGGCATCCGGCGCGGTGGTGATGAATCGCAATGTGCCGCCCGGACCGACTTCCAACCGGCAGCCTTCCTGCGAGCCAGGCCCCCACTTGTCCAAAATGCGCGCGCCGTCGGGACACGCTGAATTTACCTTCACCCATGCTTCGAACGTGACATTCTCCGCGTTGTCAAGCACGGGCGATCTTAATTCGTAACATTTCGAATTCGCACTGAAGACCAGCCCGGTTTCAGCGGCATTCGCCGCCAGAGTCGCGGCGCCCAACAACAGAACACCCGCGCCAACCATCATCAGCCATCTCCCCTTTCGTATTTTGATTCTCATATTTTCACCGGCCTGCTATTTCAACGTCCTTGTCGTCTTAAGATTGCAACAAATCCCCTGCCAACGGGCAATTCTTCAGGTCTCGCAAACCCACAACCACCTCCGAGGCGTTCAACCGGGCGCCAGCCGGGCAGGCATGGGTGTTGTCATGGGTCGTAAAGTATCTTGCTTTGATTTGTTGCGGTGTCATGCCGACATATTGCATGAGCACCAGGTGATTCAAAGGTATGAAGAACACATGCTCCTGACTGGCGACTTCCTCCGACCATTTTACATAGCCCGTCTGGTCCACGTCATCCGCCTCGACAGTCTGTTCAGGAACCCGCGGCACCGGAGAACAGATGATCGGAATCATCCCCTTGGCGCGCGCGTCAGCAATGTATTTCCTCATATACCACCCATACGTATGCACCACCTCCTGCCGGTCCAGGACTGGATTATAGATTTCCCGGCTCTGGTCGCCGATACCGGGAATCGTCCCCCGGGCGCGGCTGGCATCATCAAGCGGCCCGCCATCATTGTCTCCCATTTGGATGAGGACGAAATCCCCCGGGCGCCCGGCGGCTGGAATCCGCGCCCACCAGCCCTGCGTTTGAAACGTCCGGCTGCTGCGTCCAGGCTCCGCGTGATTTTCGACGATGATTTTCCCGGGGTCAAAAAAACGTCCAATCGCGTCGCCCCACCCCAGCAATCCGGGCGCGCTGTTATGCACGGTGGAATCACCGACGATAAAGAGAATTGGCAGGGTCCGGTTCAATTCGGCGGGGATGGCATTGGTGGACGGCGCCATCCGGTTTGCTTCCGGGATCTGAACGGCCTGCGTGGGGTCCCAACTGTCATCGCCATGCAGGATAGCGGCCACTGTGTAAGCCTCGGCCTGTTCATCTGTCAACTGATGCGCCCATTTCACGCGAAGGTCGGGATTGGCGCCCGGCCCTGTGCTGTTGTACTCGGCATAACGAGCCGTGGTTTCATTCGCCACTTTGCCCCAGTTGTTCCACCCCTTCGGATTGATATGGTCCCCCATCCAGCAGTTGATGTAGGCAACGCTGGCATAAGGCCGCCACGGACGCCCCAAATCGGCCATCGGATGCTCTTGTTTGTTGGCCGGAATTCCGTCCGGCGCAATCCATGGATTCGAATCACCCGTCAGCTTGCAGTCGAGAAAAACAAATCCGTATCGCTGGTCCTTCGGCGTGCTGGCTGCCGTGACATGGCCCCCGTTGCGGCTGTGGACCTCGCAATGGTCGAACACCGCCGTGGCCGAGCCGTAGATGAAGTCCACGCGCCCCGCCAGGTAACAATTCGTAAAATAATCCCGCCCGTCATTGATCATCAACGTGTCCTGCCACCCAAGAATCCGGCAATTGTTGAAGCGTTCGCGATCGCCATCCGCTCGCAGTGCCAGCGCCTGCCCATGGTCGCCGGAGGTGTTCTGGATCGTCAGGTTTTCAGCCTCAAAATCATTGCCGGCCACCGCCAAACCGGGATTGAACTGATAAGTCTCGCCCGGCGGCGCTTCATGCACGTTGAAAGGGTAAGTTAGAATTGTGTTGTCCCGACTTTCACCGATTAGTTCGATGTGGTCTTTTCCCTTTGCCACCATGAACTGCCCCGTATAGGCGCCCGGTTCAATCAGGATTTTATAGGGCTGCGTGCTGTTGGTCGGGGCGCGGTTGATGGCTGCCTGCAAGCTGGTTTCACTGCCGGCGCCATCCTGTGAAACGACGGCATCGAATGATGTCGCGTGAGTGACTGGATCATCCGCGGGCGGTTCCGCCAGCAAAACGGGATCCAGCGCCGGCACATTTTTGCGAAGCTCCTCCACCACCAGGCGGGCAACCATCATGCTGCCCTTGGTGTTCAAATGCGTGTGGTCGTAACTTTCCTTGCCGTCAACAACCTTGACCGGGCTGAATTCAAGACACTTTTCCGGCCCCAGCGATTCGCACAGTTCGATGCTGCGCGCCTGCAAGTCAACAAGCGGAACATTCTTTTCAGCGGCGATCTTTCTCACATCAACCGCGTAAGGCGCCAGGCTGGAGTTGATTTTGCCCGGATGTGCCTTGTCCCATTCGCGGCGTGTCAGCGGCGTAACCAAAATCGGCGTCGCCCCGATCGCGCGGGCATCATCCACGTATTGCTCCATGTTGGCAACAAACGTGGCCATGTCGGTTGACCGGCCCGGTTTGCCGGGTTGGTTGTTGTGGCCAAACTGGATCAAATAATAATCACCCTTGAGCGCAAGGGCGTTGGTCCAGCGTCCCTCACGCATGAAACTCATCGAGCTGCGTCCGCCGCGGGCCGTATTAATGCACTCGGCCTGGTCATTGAGATACTGCTTGAAACCAAGTCCCCAACCCGAAGTGTCGGTAACAGTGGAATCACCCACCAGAATGATTTTGATTTTGTGTCCGGACGCGGGCGCCGCTTGATCGGCCCGGAGCATATAAGAGCCGCCGAAGATCACGGAAATAATTGAGACAACCAGGATTTTTTTCATACTTATCAGGGGTAAATCAGCCGAAGAAACACCGAGCCGTAAGCCGGGTTAACGCTGATGTTGGTTTGAATTACATTCGTGGAACCCGGCCAGTCAACCCAGTTGGTTCCGATGCCGCCGCCCGGGGCGTTCGTCTGAATTTGCAACTGCCAGCCGAGGTGATCGGCCGGCCAGGAAAGTTGCAATTGATTCCCGTTCATTTGAAAACTTAGATTCGTCGAAACCCGTGTCGGCAACGGAACCGCGCTGGCTTGAATGGAATTGGCGCTTTCGCCGGCCGCATTCGTGGCCGAAACCACATAGTAATAGACCGTGCCGGGATTCACCGCCGTGTCCGAGTAATGGGTGGCGATCATGTTGGCGATGGTTGTATAGGGTCCGCCGTTGGTCGTGGAGCGCTTCACGTTGTAACTCCCGGCATTTGCGGACGCGAGCCACTGCAGATTGACCGTCAGATTTGTTCCCTCTGCCGTCAAATCGGCCGGAATTCCCGGCGGCGAGGTCACAATCAAATTCACCTCCCCTTCCTCACTGGTGTCAATCGCGTAATGATAACCCGCGGGCGCCGAACCCAGTGTCGGAAGGCTTCCGCTCAGATTTCCAGTGTAGGTAAAGAGCGGATAGAGGCCATTAGTGAACCCGGCGCCAGCGATGATGTCATTCGTCCCATCGAGGCCAAGATTCCCGTCCACCGCGACGGTTGAAGCGTTTGAGCCAAGCTCGAATGAATAATCATCAGAGGAAGACAGGCTAAGATTATTGCCTACGGTCAACGTGGCATCGCCCAATGCGATCCCATGGTTATTGGCGAGCATATTCGTTGCGCTTAAAGCGGCATTGGCATTGTAGAGGCTCAAGGCGTTGACGTGGCCATTGGCTGACACCCCTTCCAATCGGACGGCATTCGTGGCGGGCGCGCGGTTGGTGATGGTCAGACCGGCATTGTAAAGCGCCATCGCATTGGTGGATGGCACCGTGATGGTCGAATCAATCAACTGGACGCCTTGCGCATTGTAAAGTTCAAAATACCCTGACGCCGTGATGTTGACGTGGTCCATCACGACGTTGCTAAAAGACATCTCAGGTTTGCCCCAGATGATGCCCGCCGGAAAACCGCTGGCCGCCACCGCGGTGACATTGCTGATGTAAATATTGCGCCAGATCGGAGTAAGGCTGGTAACTGGAAGCGCGGGATAGGTCGCCGCTTGTTCCACCCCGACACCGGTGGACGTTCCATTGTTCGTATAATAACTGTAAAAAAAAATCGGAATTTGGGTGTTGGTCATTGCCAGATTTATGTAATTCAAATTTTGCGCCAGACCGCCGCGGCCATCGTCGGATTTGAGATGGATGCCCGACGTGCCGTTGGTCCAAACGCAATTGATGACGAGCAGATTGCTCACTCCTTCCGTCGTGTAACTGCCAATGGATACTCCGTGTCCGGTGCCAAAAAGGCAATTGGTGATCGTGACACCGGCGCATCCGTCCATTGCAATAAAATCGTCGCCGTCGCTGATATGGCTGTTGGCTATGATTATATTGTCGGCGCCCAAATCTATTCCATCGGTGTTCTCGGTTCCCCCGGGGGTGTTTATATTGATGTTATTGACCGTGACATTGACGCAGGTAAATCGGAGTGAAATATGCGTGTTCGGGGGATTTTGCAAGGTAATGTCCTGAACCAATACATTGCTGCATGTTTGCGGCGCAAACATGGCCCGGGGACGGACAATGCTGCTGTTGGTTAATATCGCGCTCTGCCAGCCGGCTCCGTTGCCGTCAATGGTCCCCGGCCCGGTGATGGCGATGTCATGAAGACTTTGCCCGAAAATAAAATCCGGCGGATTCGTCGTGCCTCCGGGATAACTGCCCATTGGCAGCATCTGAAGCATTGCGCCGGAATCAATCTGCAAATTGATGTAATTGGACAGGGTAATGGGACCGCATAAATAATTGCCCGGCGGTATCTCAACCGTCCCGCCCCTCAACCCGTTGGTCACGCCGCCCACGGCCGCCGCATTGATCGCGTTTTGAATCGCCGTCGTGTTCGTCGTCACGCCATCGCCAATTGCCCCGTAATGGGTGACATCAATAACGTTGTCATAGTTGTATTGCGGAAGGGGAACCGGGCTGATGGCGGAGATGGCGACGGTGGCGTTGCTGCTGACAACCCTTCCGGTTGAATTTGAAACAATCACCGAATAATTGCCGGCGTTGGGCGGGTAAACGTTGGGGATCGTGAAGCTGGCGTTGGTCGCGCCGGGTATGTTGATGCCGTTCAATTGCCATTGGTAATAATACGAATCCGGAATTCCAATGGCTCCGACGGAAAGCGAGAGGATCTGGCCGGGGGCAATGCTCTGACTGGCGGGCTGGTTGAAAATGGCAGGCGCCAATTGAGGCTGCCAGCCGTTCAGCCATAGAACAGCGCTGAGCGCGTTGCTCAAAGTCAGACTATTGGCGGTCAGTTGCGTGCCGTTGTAAACCGCCGGCGCTGTCGGTGGCAGATTGCTGTTGCCAAATTCCCACCAGCGATTATCCAGGCTCGTGTTGGTGGCATCCTGCGGGTCCCAACCGCTGAATATATTCGTAATCTGGCAATGAATATAGGCGCCGTTCCCGTTGGGTATCCCGATGGCGCGGCCCAGCGTGCAACCGCTGAACCCGTTCGACCCGGTCAGCGCGCAATCCACAAACGACATGCCGTTGCTGCCGGCCGAGGTCCGCAACTGCAGAATATTGCCGCCACTGGTCAACGTGTTGAGTTGGCAGTTGGTGAAAAAGCAATCGCCGCCACCCCAGATGTAATCCACCGACCCTTCAATCAAGCTGTTGCAAAAATAAGCCGTGCTGTCGCTCGTGTTCACCAAAATTGTGTCCTGATAACTGTCTATGTTCACGTTATTGAGTATGGATCGTTTCGCGCCGGTCTCAATCATCAAGGCTTCCGCCGGCGACGCGCCATAACCCGACGTGTCGTCCAAAGTCAGGTTCTCCACGGCGATGTCGTTGGCGTTGATCTTGAAGACAATTTCCGTGTGCGTGTTCGCATTCAGGTTGCCGTTGTTCGCGTAGGCAATGACCGTTCCGGAACGGCTCTGGCCAAGAAAGGTAAGATTGTTTTTGGAATGGGCCTCCACAATCTCCGTGTAAGTGCCGTTGTGAATGTTGATCGCCGTGGGCGCCGTGTTGTTCGCCGGCACGGAATCTATCGCCCCCTGAACGGTGGCAAAGTCGCCGCTATTGTCCTGTGCCACGACAATATTCGTCGGGTTGGCCGGCCCGGTTGGTTTCGTGGTGAACCGCCACGTATTCGTCCCCGCGATGCCCGTGAAATAGGCGCCATTGGTATCGGTAAAAACAGTAGTATCAACCGTCACATAATATGTCTGGTTTGAATTCAACAAGTCCAGGTGCGGATAAATGGCTGCCGTGTTACTCGTGATGATGACTGGAAAACTGTAGAATGTCTCGCCGGCAATCGTCCGTTGCTGCGCGTTCACCGCAAACGGCGTCTCCAGAGTCACATTCTGGCTCATATCCAGCGTGTCCACTGGAGTCGTCGAATTCGTCACATTATAAATGCGGATTTTTCCGGTCCCGGGCGTAGCCAACACCGGCGGACTGCTGAAGGTGATATATAATGGCGTGTCATGGCAAATATTGACGGCCCCATTTGAAGGAGTGAGTGAAACGACGCTCATGGCGGAATCAACCGTCAGTGTGGCCGCCGAACTGGTCACCGACCCCACGCTGTTCGTCAGGATGACGTAATAACTCCCCATGTTCGCGGCGGAGACGGATGGAATAGTGTAGGCCGGTCCGGTGGCAAAGGGGATCGCATTGCTGGCAAAATACCACTGATAAGCCGGGGTCGGAACGCCGCTGGCCGAAACGCTGAAGGATGCGCTAAACCCGTTCGTTGCCGCCAGATTGGTCGGCTGCATGGAAATTGCGGGTGGAACAAGTATGGTAAGCGTCGCGCTGTTGGTCGCCGCTCCCGAAATGTTGGTTGCAATTAGCGAATAGACATCACCACTTTGCCCAAGCTGCACGTCGGTCAATACCAATGTGGCATTGGTCTGCCCGGCCAGCGTCATTCCATTTTGCAGCCACTGCAGCATCGGCTCCGGCAGGCCGGTGACATTGGCGCTGAAAGCAACATTGCTGCCCTGGACAGCCGTCTGATTTGCCGGCCCCGCAATATTTGGGGGCACGTTCCCGCTCGATACCGTCAGGGACATCGAATTCGTCGCGACGCCGGCAGAGTTGCTGGCAACGAGTGAATACGTCCCACTGTCGGCGGCCTGGGCATTCGTAACGAACAGGGTGGCCCTCGTGCTGCCGGAAATGATTGAACCACGACCGGTCGCGCCATCGGACAGATTGGTTCCATTGAATTCCCACTGCAACGCGGGCACAGGCGCGCCCGAGACAGCGGCTGGTATGCTGACCGTGCTGCCGACTGGAACCGCCTCATTGTTCAATCCAGCGATTGACGGAGTTACGATCACGGTGAGCGTCATGTTGTTCGTAACGACGCCTGCCAGATTGCTGGCCGCCAGCGAATAGACCGCTCCGTTCTGCGCGTACTGAACATTATCCAATGTCAGCGACGAATTGGTCTGGCTGGCGAGGGCGACATTGTTGGAGAACCATTGCAGAGCGGCTGCCGGCAGGCCGGTCAAGACGGCGGTTAACGTGGCGTTGTCGCCCGCGATTATTGTCTGGTTGGTCACGCCGCTGATGCCCGGCAACGAGAGCGGGACGATTTGAAACCCATTGAAATAGGCGTAGCTGGCGGGGCCGGTGAAAAGAAAGCTGAACACACCCAATGCACTGGACTGGCCGTAAAGCACGTTCCATGTCGTGCCCTGCGGCATGAGGTTGGTCGTGCCCCCGGAAACCGTCCAGAGGCTGCCGAAACTGCCGTTGCTGTTCGCCGTGGTGTTGCTCGTGGAACCATTGGTCGTACTCCCGCCAAAGGCGCTGGACGGTAAAAGCGTCAGGCTCACACTTTGCCCGCTGGTCGTCGTGCCGCCATAGAAATACAGCCCAAAGGGAGTCGAAGGAGGAAGGTTTGAAATCGTGAAGACGAAGTATTTGCCCGCGCTATTGTCATAATTCCGCCATGCGTTCTCCATCACCCCCCCGGGCTGGAGGGCGTTTTCACCGCTGCCACTCGCCGGTTCAGTCGTCAACGTCGTCCCGCTGGGCACCACATAGGACACCGAGAGCGTCGGGATGATGGAAGCGTTGGTGGAATTTTTCAAAGCCAATCCGGCATAGAGGACATAGCTGCCCACGCCTGTGCCGCTGGCCACGGTGGCGCTCCTCCCAACCGCATTCCAAGTCGTGCCGGAAACCGGCGCGGCAGCGCTATAGCCATAACCGGCTGGCGCCGCTATGGTTGAAACAGATGGTGCGCCACTGCTGGTTCGAAGCGCGACAAATATGTTTTGCGCGCCTGTTTGATAAACCATCCACAGGAATGATATAAAAACAAACCGCTGTGTTAAATAACGTATTCTCTGCCCAACGCGCATAAACACCCTCAAGATCAATAATCGGGTATTTATGTGTCGCCTGCTTTTCACTTCCGTTTTTCTATTTTCGTTCGTATTTACAAAAATGCTGTTACAGCGCAGGCCTTGACTGCAACTGTAACAGCACAACCTATTCGCTCTCGATCCAAACCGACCCGGTTATTGATAAATCAGGCGGTAAAAGACACTGCCATTCGTTGGGGCGATGACGTTGGTAATAGTATCAACACTCGCCGATCCCGCCACGTTGACCCAATTGGTTCCCAATCCGGCGCCCGGCGCGTTCGTCTGGGCTTGCAAGGTCCATCCGGTATGATCCGGGGGCCACGACAAAACAAGCGTGGCGCCTGATACGTTATAAACAATGTTCGTCGGGGCCGGATTGATAATGTAGGACACGGTCGCCACGGAGATTTGTCCGTTGACGGCGACGTTATTGTTCCAGGTGTACTTCAAGTTATTGACCACGTCATTGGTCTGCAGGACGATCGAACTGAACGTCGTGACGGCGGCCGGGAATAACTGGAACGTGTCGCCCGCTTGCAACCCGGAACCCACATTGGTCACCGTCAACGTGCCCGCGTAGGTGATTCCACCCGAAGCCGACAACTTGCCGCAGTTAGGCGAACCATTCCGGTTAAGATTCGCCAGATACGTGCTGCCGGCATTCATGGTGACCGAGCCGGAAGACACCGTCAGGGTGCCCGTCGGCAAACCGGGATTGATCGTCGCCCCTGAACTGGCCGCCACGTTGCCGATAACCGTTCCCTGGCCCGCAAGTTTTTGGCCGCTGTTCAGTGTCAACGTCTCGTCCGGCCGTCCACTGACATTAAACGAAGCGCCGCCGCCAACGGCAATCAGTGAAGCTTTGGTAAATGCTCCCGTTGTGCCTGGTGGTCCCCCCACGCTTAGCGCGATGCTGCCGCCAAGAACCGTCACCGGTCCTGAATTGGTATTCACGGCCGTAACGGTGAAGGTGCCACTGCCGGCTTTGGTCAGGCCCAGGGGGGCGGCTGCTCCATCTAGGAACGTCCCATCATATTCCTCGCTGTTGTTATCACCACCCACCGTCAACACAGCCGCGTTGGTCGTATTGTTGTTGCGAACCGTCGGACCGGCCAGCCATTCCACGTTGCCCGAATTAATGCTCGTAAGGTCTGCCACGGTAATATTATGACCATTCAACTGGAAGTCACCACCGGCGTCCTCCGTCAACAAGCCTGTGCTGACGGCATTCGTATTGGCGCAACTGATCGCCCCGGAAGTGATGAGCGTGGAAGAATAATTCTGCGGCGAGCCGTTGGTCGGCCCCAGCACCAGCACGAAGGAATTCGTGTTGCCAAAAACTTCAAGCTGGTAAGGGCCGGAGATGACGCTTTGGATGGTCGCTCCATTAATGGATCCGCCGATGCGGGCATTGTCCATCATGTTGATCGGGCCGTTGACGGTGCAGCCGTAAACCCGCAAGGCGCCGGTTTGAGGGGTCGCCCCCAGCCATCCGGTTCCACCAACGTTGAACGTCATGTTGT
Source organism: uncultured Verrucomicrobiae bacterium (assembly GCA_963755515.1). GTDB lineage: Bacteria > Verrucomicrobiota > Verrucomicrobiia > Limisphaerales > UBA11358 > UBA11358. The sequence continues at coordinate 160,501 of CAVWKA010000007.1, forward strand.
AAGCCAGCGAGGATTGATCCAGCCATATCTGCGTATTGTCCGGCGCATTAATTGTGCTTCCATATCCAAGCGGATCGCCAAGGTTCCCGTTACTGGCATGAAGGGACGTATAACCCTGAATGTTAATCGTGCCATCGAAATTACTGCTGATGATGGCCAACGGCGTGGCAACAGTGGCGCCGCTCGCATCACTGACATTGACCGTTCCGCTCCCGGCAAATCCGTTCGCTATATTGTCGGCGTTGCCGGCGCTTGAATTGGCGTATGAATAATTAAGCGTTCCAGTCGGTGCAATATTGACAATGCCGGCAACCGTGCCGCTGGCGCCGGAGCCGGTCCCTAAAGTCAGGGTCGCTCCGTTGCTGATGCTCGTGCCGCCAGTATAGTCATTCAGGTTGCCGATCGTCATTCCGCCCGAACCTTCAACCACCAATTGGCTGAATCCAGTGATCTTACCGGTCCCGTTAAAAGTGTAGGCTTCCGACGAATTGACCGTAACCAAAGTCGAGGTGACGGCGTTGGTAACGTCCACGGATGTGTCGCCGGACGTGTCATTGAAAGTGACATCATCACCGTTGGTAAAGATCTCGGCAACGCCGGATTGATTGGTAAAGTTTGCCTCGTTAAAGTCCCAGTTGCCATCCGCGCCGCCCTGCCACACCAGGTTGTGCGGCGGAATTAAAGTCAGCGTCGCGTTGGGAGTGGAGGTGAGAACGTCACCGCAAGGATCTTGAGCCACGCAAAAATACGACGCCACGTCACCAGCCTGTGTGGGATTAATCACCAGATTCGTGGTCAGAGCGCCAGAAACATCGCCACCGTTGGTCAGGACGATCCCGTCTTTATACCACTGATAAGTTAATGAGGCCCCGACCGCACTTACGGAAAATGTGGCTGGAATATTGGTCACACAGGTGACGGATACAGGCTCGGATGTAATCGTCGGCATTCCCACAAAGATCGCCTGGCTTCCATACATCGGCCCTTCACTCCAGGTAACCGTATTGCTGGCGATTATCGTGTAGGTGCCATTGACGCTTTGCATTCCAAAACTAATGGCCGACCCGGTGCCCAAGACAGATTGCCCGGTGTTCGTGCCATTGTCATAGAGATAATACACGTTGGTCATCACCGATCCATTCAAGCCAACCGTTGCCCCACCGCAGCCATTGCCACTGGAGGTCATCGTGAAGTAGGGTCCGGCCTGGGCCGCAAGGCCCGCGATGACCGTGATCGAGGTGATGCCGTTCGTCCACCCAATGGATTGCGAGTCGCCGGCGCGGTATCCGACTCCCAGCGAGTCGAAATTCGTGGTCAGAAAATTCGCGCCCGTAAAGCTCGCCTGATTGCTCCAAACCATGGTCCCTCCAACTACAGCGCCTGGGTACATGGCATTCGAAACCGTGAGAGTGTTGGATGCGGTCAGCGTGATCCTGAATTGGACCGTGTACGGTTGCCCAACAACAAGGTCCGGGAAAGGATAACTTGTCGGCGCTACACCACTGCTGGTGCCTCCGGTTGCATAATTGTACAATACCGCCTGGTCGTTATTATTGAAAGTAGTCTGCACCGGCCTGGTTCCAACGCTCCACTTATATAAGCCGGTTAAACTGTTAAGCATTGACGCATTATAGCCAACCCAATTCACTGTCCCGCCCGCGTCATAGCTGGTGGCGCTGCCCAGCCCGCCGTTGTCAAGCACCCCGCCGCTCAGGGGCGGGACCCCGCCCGAATTGAACAATCCGCAATAAAGACCGACCCCATTTCCGCAAAGACCATTCAGAACGTCGGTGCTGTCTAAAAACGTGTAGTCCAGTTCAATGTAATCGTTCGTCGCTTGAAGCGTAACCGGGTATTTTGTGAACACAGCCTGTGCCTCGGTGCCTCCCGAACTCGTTGCCGACGTATTCACGCTCAAATCCCCGGAAGCAATGGTTGAGCTGGTGGCGTTTTTGGATGATGCCAGGTCATAGCTCGTCGCGCTGGCCGTCGGAGTGCCCGTCGGTATGCTGTTGCTGTTAAGCGTGCTCGATGAAAAATTGTCGTAAAAAACTGTTTGCTGCGCGGTCGCGGTCAACGTCGCGGCCAGCGCCAGGAGGGCCACGACAAGGACGTCCTTAAGGAACAATGGGGTTCGATGGATGAGGGATGCGTTTTTCATGATCGTTTCATTTTGGTTTGAGTTTGGCCTGCACTAAATCTTTTGCCGCTGGGAATCATTTTCCTTTAAAACATCCGCGGTCATTCAGCTTGGCCAGCCGGCACGGGCGCGGTGCAATGGCTGTAAAGCCACTGCATGTCCGTATTCCCAAGCACTGTTGGCCGCGACCCGACAGGCGTGACATGAAACAAAGACGTCAACCATCTATGCGCTTCAACATGCCCGTCGGCAAAGGAAAACACCGTCACCGCCCCGCCATGCGCCCACTGAGGCATATCGTAAAGCGTGTTCCCGGGTGGCTGTGGTGACCAAAAAAAACCGTCATTCAAGCTGGCATACGTTTCCTCCACGAAAACGAAACAATCGGTTGGCTTAAGTCGAATAAAACTGGTGTCCTTTACATAATATTCGCAGCCATCCTGGGTCATCTGATAACTAATTGGACTGTACGTGCCGCTTGTCGCCGGCCCCACAAATCCGTTCATTGAATAGGATCGGTCCCGAAGCTGGTCCTGTCCCTGGCCCTCTGTGAAATCCGCGGGGCAGTGATAAACGCCAGGGTTTCTAGTATAACCCCCCAACGAACCATCTCCCTGATACTGAGGCCCCACCAATTCGGCTGTGTTTGTGTTATCTGAGTCATCCCCGAGGCTCAGGCTCCCGGCAACCCACGCCGGCCGTGTTGGAACTTCGCCAGCCGGCGGCGTCCCGCCTCCGTCATCACAATTCGGGGCAAGATACCCATTGTAATCACCGGTATATTCAATATCAGCCAACTGAAGCTCCCTCATATTGTTCATGCAACCAGCCTCCTGACCCTTGATTTTCGCCTTCGCCAGCACCGGCAGCAGCATCGCCGCCAAAATCGCAATGATGGCGATGACAACAAGAAGTTCGATCAGGGTAAATCCCCCGCCCCGCAAATTTACTCTGCCTTGCTTGAAAGTGTCACTTGGGGAAAATCGCGCGGTTTTTTGCATTTGCATCGTTCAACGTTTGTTCGGTTTGTTATCGCCCATTTCTAGTAACGAAACCCGTCCTCACTGGATGCGTAAAACCGTCCGGACTTTTTAAATGTTTTCATGCGTTGCTGGTTCGCTGACAACATTAGGCTTGTCCCGCATTGATTGCCATTATGCTTTCTGCAAAGTATATCCTAAATTATGCACCAGCCCCGAAGGCGGGAGTGATTGAAGCGCATATCAAAAAATGAGGGGCGGACGCGATGGAAAACCACAGCATTGATCGCCATTTCATTAACACCCTCCGTTGTACCCAGACTTCCAAGTCTGCTGTATCGCGGGTTTCCAAACCCGCGAGCGCCGCTCATCGGGTGATTTTGTCGCGGTACTCCTTCGGCGACATGCCGACAACGTGCTTGAAGGCAAACCAAAAATTGTTGGCGCTCTGATAACCGCATAATTCGCCGACCACTGTCAATTTCTGGTCGGATTGGGCCAATAGTGCTTTTGCCTGCTCAATGCGGACCCGTTGCAGTTCGTGTCCCGGCGTGCGCCCAATGTTTTCCAAAAACGCCTGGTGAAATCCGCGTCGCGACATTGCCGCGGCTCTGGCCATATCGTCCACGCCAATCGGCTTGTGGAAGTTCTCCAGCAAAAATTTCAGGCCTTTCGCCACACCTTCGTGGCCCACGGCCACCAAGTCGCTGCTCTTGCGGGCGATTAAACCCGCCACCGGCACCCGAATGGGCTCGGACGGCGGCGCCTTTCCTCGCATCAGATCGTCCAGCAACGCCGCGCCCCGATACCCCAGGAGCGCCAGATTCGTATCAATGCTGGAAATTGGCGTGCGCATCGCCTCCACCGCCCTCAATGAATTATCCATGCCGATGATCGCGACCTGTTCGGGTACGGATAGGCTCGCCGTCTCGCAAGTTTCCAGAATTTCCACCGCCTGATCGTCGGACGCGGCAAAAATCGCCAGCGGCTTTGGCATCCCTTTCAACTTCCCTGCCAGCCACTGCCGTTTGAGCTTCCATTGGTTTCGCGCCTGGGTGAATGCCCGCGAGCGCTGCCAACAGACCCACGTGCAGGCATGGCCAGCGCGTTCAATCGCTTGAACAAATGCATGCCCGTCTTCCTCGTAGGCCCAGTTTTCCACGTCGCTATAAAAAACAAAATGAGTGAATCCGCGAGAGAGAAAGTGGGCCGCCGCCAAATTCGCCGCGCCCACGTGGTCCGCCAGTACCCGCGGAAATGGCAGATTGGGGCGCCGAAAACTAAAATCCACCGTCGGCTTATGAGCATGGACCACAAATTCCGCCAAGTCATCCCCCGCGCCCAGCCACGCCAGAATACCGTCTCCTTCCCATCCCCAAGGTATCACTTTTTCCTTGGTTGTATCCGGGCACAAATGCCATCCATTCTCGAGTGCGTATTTTGCGATGCCATCATGTAACCGGTAATCATACCAGCCCAAAGCAAGTAGAATGCGTTTCGGGCGTGCTGGCATGGCGCGAAGGTAGCAAATGATTTGCATTTTTCAACCCCCGAATCACCTTTCACCCCGATTTTTATGTAAACCGGTGTCAAAAATAGTCGCGCCGATTTAACGAAAGTCATCCCGCGCATTTTTCAACACCGCACAATATCCAATCTTTCTTGCAGAAACTACAGATTTACTTCGGCGGCATCTCGCGGAATAATTCTTGCGAAAATGCAAATCCTGGCCACATCCGTTTAATGTGTTCCGATGATTGATTCAATATGCAAACGACTCTGCCTGTTTCCGAAGAATCCGCTGGCGTCACCGCTGCCGTCGCGGCTTGTGAATGCGCTTACCCGTGGCGACCCGAGCGGCACGACGGAACATATTGCAACCCAATCATCCACGCGGATTATTCCGATCCGGATGTCATCCGCGTCGGTGATGATTTTTATCTAACCGCGTCGAGTTTCAATTGCACGCCTGGACTGCCGATCCTTCACTCGAAAGATTTGGTCAATTGGAGCATCATCAATCATGCCGTCAAAAATCTTCCGCACCCGCGCTACTCGGCGGTTCAGCCAGGCTGCGGCGTCTGGGCGCCGGCCATCCGCTATCATGCCGGGAAATACAGGATTTTCTTTTCCATGCCGGACGAAGGCATCTACGTCACCACTGCCGTTCACCCCGCCGGCCAGTGGTCGGAGCCGCATCTGGTGCAGGATGGCAAAGGACTGATCGATCCGTGTCCCCTCTGGGATGACGACGGCAGCTCCTATCTGGTTCATGCCTACGCCGGTTCTCGCGCGGGCATCAAGCACCGCTTGCGCGTCCGCCCCATGGCGCCGGACGGCTCGAAACTGTTGGGTGAAGGAAAGATTATTTTTCACGACCCCGAACGTCACCCGACCCTCGAAGGTCCGAAGTTTTTAAAGAAGGACGGCTGGTATTACATCCTGGCGCCCGCGGGCGGAGTGGAAACCGGCTGGCAGGTGGCGCTGCGCTCGAAAAACATTTACGGCCCATACGAAGACAAAATCGTCCTGGCCCAAGGCGGCAGCGACATCAACGGCCCGCATCAAGGCGCGCTCGTGGACACCGCGGACGACGGTTGGTGGTTCGTGCATTTTCAGGACATCGGACTTTACGGACGCGTCATGCACTTGCAGCCGGTCGAATGGCGGGGCGGCTGGCCGCTGATGGGAAAAAACGGCGAGCCGGTGCGCCGGCACGCAAAACCAATTTTACTTCACGGCCAGAAACCGCCCGCGCTGCAAACAAGCGATGAATTCGACACCGCTAAACTCGGATTGCAATGGCAATGGCAGGCGAATCACCGCGACGAGTGGCATTCGCTCACGGCCCGTCGCGGATGGCTGCGCTTGTTTCCGCAAGTGGCAACCAGCGCCTTCAATGAACAGCCGAACCTGCTGTTGCAAAAATTCCCCGCGCGAAGTTTCATCACGGAAACCGAACTGGAATTATCCCCCGCGCAATCTGGCGAGGAAGCGGGATTATTGGTGGCGGGCGGGGAGGCAGTCGCCCTCGGCATCCTGCGCGACGGACTCGAAAACTGGCTGACCTTGCGTGCCGACGGCCAGTTGAAAAAGCTGCGCAATGTAACCGCCCGTCCGCTGAAACTCCGCGTGCAAGTCACGGACGGCGGGCAGTTCTCGTTGAGCTTTGCCGACCGGGACGGATTTGTGACCGTCCCGCAAATATTTAACTCAACAAAAGGCAAATGGATTGGCGCAAAAGTCGGATTATATACCCTTAAACGGCAAAGCACCGGCGCTGCCGGCCATGCGGACTTTAATTATTTTCGCTTCCTTTAATTTTATGTTTTTTTCTTCCAGAAAAACTGTCGCCGCGTCATTTCCTTCTGGTTCGCTTTGACTGCAACATAACCTCCGGCGCAGCCGCCGAATAATACCCGTAGGGGTGGCCGAAAGCCCGGAGCGCGGCATTTATGCCGCTTCACCTCACGCACCCCATCGCCGTCCCGATTTTTTTCCAGTTTCTTCATTCTTCATTCTTCCCTGTCCGCCCTGGGTCTCCGGGCCTCCAACCACAGCCGCATTTGCAACCTGTCGCGCCCTCGCGTCGCGTCGAAGTGCAACGAAGACGGAAGCGCGCATCTCCTCTTCGGCCACTGTCTTTGCGCTATCAGCGCCGTAGGTGCGGAATATTTGTAGAAATCAGACAATAATAATCTTCCAGCTCGGTAGGTGCGGCATCTTCTGCCACGTAACAAAATGTGTTATGCGATTGACTTCTTATCTAAGCGCCATCCCCAATAGCCCAGGGTATTTGGTCAAGCGAGTCTGCGAGCGCCGCCCCGGGGTCTCCGGGCCTCCAACCACAGCCGCATTTGCAACCTGCCGCGCCCTCGCGTCGCGTCGAAGTGCAACGAAAACGGAAGCGCGCAGCCAGCTCCGCCACAAAGGCTGCTCGCGCTGGATGATTTGACGAATTTGCTATCTGCAAAATAGTTGAATGAAAATTAAGCTTACGGCTGCCGCACAACCCGGTAAAAGCGTTGCGAGTCGGTGCCAATGCTGTTCGACTCACAGAGGATTGAATTGGTCGCGGTGATGGAATCGCCGAGATTAAGCCAGTTGGCAGAAAGAAGATTCGTGGTGTATTGCAACTGGTAGGTTATGTTCGATACCGAATTCCAGGTAAATGAAAGCGCTCCGTTTTGCGGTCCGTTCATTTGAAGAACCGGCAATGGAATTCCCAATTTGATTACACCTTCGTTATCGTCAACAACATAAAGATTTCCAATCCCATCAATGGTCATCCCACCCCATCCTCCAGTGAAGCCCCCTTCAATGCTGCTCACCAGCCAGTTTGTCCCTGCCGGGCTTAATTCAATGAGGTTGGACACTCCACTCTCCGCAAAATAAATATTACCTGCTTGATCCGCTGTAATCCCGATTGTTGAGCCTGAAAATTGATATTGCGGAATCGTCTGGGAGAAACCGATTGTGTTTACCACCCAGTTGGTCCCGGTGGCATCCGGCGTCAATGTTCGAATATCAGTGGCTGCCACATAAAGTTCGCCATTTTTGCCTAATGCAATTCCGAACGGCCAAACAAAGCGGGCGTTACTGTTGGTGCCATCCTGCCCCCCCAAATTTCCGGCGAGACCGGCGATGGTGGTTACCACCCAATTGGTGCCGGTGTGAATTATTTTTCGAATGGTACTATTTCCTTCGTCCGCCACATAAAGATTGCCCGCCCCATCGGCCACGATACCGGTCGGATTGTAAAATCCAGCGGCTTGATTGGTGCCATCAGCGCTGCCGGAATTGGTCGTTCCCGCAATGGTCGTGACCGACCAATTATTTCCGACCTGTGTCAGTTCACGGATTTCATCGTTACCACTGTCGGCCATGAAAAGATTGTGGTTGGCATCCAGCGCCAGGCCCTGGACAAAATAGTTCACGCTGCCATGCCTGAATCTGGCTTCACTGCCAATGCCGTCGGCACTGCCGGGATTTCCAGCCAATCCAGCAATCGTGCTCACCACCCAATTCGTTCCCGACCTTTGTATCCGACGGACGGTGTCGTTGCCGCTGTCCGCAACGTAAATGCTTCCGTCGGTATCCACAGCCACATCGGATGGACCCAGAAATTGGGCGGTGCTGTTGGTGCCGTCAGCACTGCCATACCCCGCATATCCCGCAATGGTGGTTGTCACCCAATTTGTTCCCACCCACGTCAGATTTCGTATGGTGGAATTGCCGGTGTCCGCAACGTAAACCCCGCCATTGCCGTTCACAGCCACACCCAAAGGATTGAAGAATAGCGCCGCGCCGTTTGTGCCGTCCGTGCTTCCAAGACTTTGGGCTGCCCCCGCGATGGTGACGACACTCCAATTTGTTCCCGTGCTGTCGGGTGACACCTCCCGGATGGTTGAATCAAAAGACTCTGTGACATACAAATTATTCGAATTGTCCAATGCCAGGCCGAAAGGAACATCGAATCGCGCGTTGCCATTCGTTCCATCCGCGCTGCCAAAATTGCCCGCCGAACCGGCAATGGTGGTAACAACCCAGTTCGTTCCTTCAGGCATTATTTTTCGAATGGTTGCGGCGGGTTCGTCGGCCACATAGAGATTGCCCGATTTATCCACACATAAACCTGCGGGGCTTTCGAATTGCGCGGAAGCGTTGGTGCCATCGGCGCTGCCATTATTTGGGAATGAACCGGCAATGGTGGTGACAATCCAGTTCGTTCCCACAGGCGTCAACTTGCGAATAGCGGCCGAATCCGCGACATAGACATTTCCGTCGCTGTCCACCGCCACACCTTCTGGCTGATTAAACTCAGCGGCATTATTTGTGCCGTCCACGATGCCAAAATTGCCCGCCGAACCGGCAATAGTCGTGACCATCCAATTCGTTCCGACGGGTGTCAATTTGCGAATAACGGCGTCTTGATCCGACACATATAAATTCCCCGAACCGTCCACCGCTATGCCTTGGGAATCACAAAAGCGCGCCTGACCATTGGTGCCGTCAACATCTCCTTCACTGCCGGGAAGACCGGCTAGGGTGGTGGCAATCCAGTTGGTTCCAGACGGTGTTAACTTGCGTATCGTGTTATTCCCGGAGTCAGCTACAAAAATATTGCTGCTGGTGTCTATGGTAACAGCGACTGGCCTGTAAAATCGTGCGCCGCTATTTGTGCCATCGACACTGCCGAACCCAACATAACCTGCAATGGTGAAAAAATCGTAGGTTTGCCCTTGCAGCCGCGCGAACGCGATCATAAAAACCGCCAGCAGGAAGCAAACTGTTTTCAACGAAGAGATTGAAGATTAAATTGCAAAATAAGCCAAGCATATAATTCGTTCCAAAAATCATGAGGCGACCGAATCGTGAAGGGGTCCAAAAATTGTGACGTCTCACTATCCGGGCTTGGGGCGCCCGGCCAGAATAAAGGCACCGCAATCCGGCCGTTTTGCGACGCGTCGCTATCGCCATCCGCGCGGCGATGAATTTCTGAAAGACTCAGCCTCACGAAAAGCCGTGGCACAGGCATGCCGAAAATGCTGATCAGATTCCTCTCGCGGAAGTGCCATTACACGCCGTCGCTGCTGGAATGGGGCGCTTTCCACACCCACCACAAAAGACCAATGGACCCCATGACCAAAAGTGAAATCCAGCACAATGACGCCCCCCGTCTCAACATACCATACCCAAAATCCTGCCCTTGCATGAAAGTGCGATAGGCGATCTTATTTGCGGCCAGCAGCGCAAGCGTGGAGTCGTCTGCCGGCGCGATATAGCCAGGATAATGCCTGCTCCCCTGCGGCGTGATCCATAATTCCTTCGCCCCGTTCGCGTATTGGAAAACCTCCAACCGGATATTGGGACGTTCCGCAATCATCTTTTGCGCTTCTACTGTGGAAAGCGGCCGGGCATGCCAAAGGGTCATCAATCCCAGCAAAATGCTCACCGCGATCATTGCCAGCGCCACAACCACGGCAATTGTTTTCGGCGTCACCCACCAGAGAATGATGCCGGCGCCTAGAACTAGAATCGAGATGCAGATCATCGCCACGGTGCGGCTCGGTCCGCCGTATCCAAAATCCCGGCCTTGAACATAGGTTTTGTATGCAATCCCTTCCTTCGCCAACAGCGAAAGCGTCGCCGCGTCCGCCGGGGCGATGAAATCGGGATTCAACTGTTTGCAGTATCCATAATTCCCTCTTCCCATTGTTATATTGAAACACCTCGAAGCGCTCGCCTTTGAAGTTGGTAATGATTTTCTCCGCCTGCGCATCGGAAATAGTCCGCGCCGTCCAGCGCGTCATCAAGCCAAGCATCACGCCCACCGTAAGCAGCACCAGCGCAATGGCCACTGCAAATGCCTTGAACGCCATTTTTTCGGCGCGTTCATCCCGCCGCGTCACGATTTCCTGAGGTTGAAAAACGTCCCTCCACGGTCGTCGCAGAAGAATGACCATGCCCATGGGAGCAATGAAGAAGGACAACAACCAGGTCAGTTTCCCCGGCAGCCCCAGCACTTCGTAATCGCGGCCTTCAACGGAGGTCGAATAGGCAATGCCCTTCTCTTTCAGCAGTGCCAGCGTGGACTCGTCCGCCGGTATGATGAACTCAACGCGTCGGCCCGTTTCAGGCAGCTTCATCCACACGGAATTCGTGGTGTTCAGGTAATGCTCGGCATCCATTGTGACAATGCCATCTCTTGCCAACAGTGCCAAAGTGGATTCAACTCCCTGGCCACTTTCAGGCAACTTGACCCACAAGAGCTTCGTCCCGTTCTTCGACTCGTCAATTCGATAGGTGCCATCCTTGTGCTCGGCGATTAGCTTTTCCACCTGCGCTTCCGAAATGAACCGGATTGACCAAGCGGGCTCCGACAGCACGGCGTAAAGAGAAATTCCAAGAAATCCAACCGGCAAAATAATTCCGAGAGTGAGCCAGATGATGACGCGCTTTTTCAACACTTTGATCGGCTGTCCAACCGCCATTTCCGGTGTGCGCAATCCGCGCCACCACCGCCAAATCCAAATCGCCAAAACTGCGGGAACAAAGAAGTAAAACACTCCCAGCCACAACGTCATTCCGTACCACAAGCCCGGATGCGTTTCGGCCGGCAAGCGAAAGCAAATTGCAAACGTGTAGGGCAGAAAAAGAAATACTCCAAAGCCGGCCGCCACGGCGCGCCAGAATCGAGCGACACTCTCAAGCTGTTGGGCTGAACGCGCGCAGGCTCGGCCCATCATGTAACCGATGCAGCCGCCCGTGAATGCCAGGAAGGCAAACAACGAAATCTCGAACAAGACGCTGGCGGTCAATATCGCGCCCAGCATCGCTAGGCTCGTTGTGGCCTTGACGGTCGAGCCTCCTTTAATGGCCACCCCCGCCGTCACCGCTTTGGCCATCGTCACCACCAGCGGCAATGCCGCCAGCACGCCGAGCGTGAAGGCTTTGTCGGGCTTTGTCCGTTCCAGCGCCGCCTCGATAAACGCCAGCACCTGTTCATGCAGCAATTTTCTCCCCCGGGAAAGCCGCTGCTTCACCGCGTCCTCGCTCAAATCCAGAGCTTGCGCCACCGTCGCGATGGACTGTTGCTCACGATAAAACAGCACCAGCGGCTCGCGATAAATTTCCGGGATGCGTTCCAGTGAGCGCCAAAGAATCGCCTTTTCCTCCTCGCTGATGACGTGGTCCCGCGGCAACGGCTCGGGTGAAGCAATTTCATCCATCGCCTCCAGCGATTCAGCGGCATGGACTGGTTCACGCCCTTGACTTCGAAACTCCTTGCCAATCAGGAAACGGACAATGCGGCACAACCAGGGCCGCAATTTGGCCGGCTCCCGCAGTTCCCGCAGTTGTTTCCAGGCGGTCACGAACGTTTCCTGGGCCAGGTCTTCGCTCTGGCTCACACTGCCGGTGGCGCAATACGCCACCGAGGAAATCAAAGTCTGATACCGTTCAACGATCCGCCGAAAGGCCTCCCGGTTTCCGGCCAGACTTTCGGCCACCAACTCGGCATCGTTGATTTCCGCCGCGTGCATTGCTTCGGTTGTCATCATATCACCCTGTAAGCACCCGAAAAGCGCCAAAAGGTGACAAACTATTTGGCCAAAACTCGGCGGATTGAAAGCCGGCATTGTTCCCCGCCTTGCATTTGCGCGTTTTGTATTTTTGCGGCTAAAAAATTTGTTTCGCGAATCCGCATTTGCGGTTCGTTTTTTCTCTTCCCTTCGTTTGCTTTGTTACTTTGTTGTTCAAAATCATCCCGCCCCCCGCTTCGACGATTGCAGCCTTTAGCCTTCGCCCTTCCGTCCTATCATCCGTGCCATCCGTGCCATCCGTGCCATCCGTGGTTAAAATGTTTTTTGTTTCGTGTTGCGGCTTCGCCACGCTGGCAGTCTTGCGGGTATCCTACCGCCCCGCCACCCGGGGCCTTTCGCGGTGCATCGGTTTTTCTTTTACGTGCGCTAAATTCAATCGAAGATTGTGTTGGATCTGTTTCCTCCAATCATTCAACACGTTCGCCTGTTCCGCATAGTCTGGCCATCTCACCGCGGCAGCCCGGACTTCCTCTACAATCGCTTCGGCGCGACCACGTTTCATCCATTCAAACGCATCGTGATGGGCGCAACCTCAATCCCGCTCTGCGCAAATGCCGGCTCATACTGGAACGCCGCAACTGGGCTCCGTCTTCCAATGAGACCGCGCCGATGCTTCGGCCCCAAAGTCGAACTTCAGCCAGCGTCATGGTTTATCTCCCCATTGCCACTTTTGGGCCGAAGGTTTGACCGGCTTGACGCTGGAAGCGCGCTGCCGTTTTCTTCCGGCCATTTTTAATTGCGCGACCGGGCTGGGCACCGGTTCCGGAACGAGCAGATCAAAGCGCTCAATCACATCGAGCACACGGCACACGCGGATGAACCCGGATAATTGCGTTGCCACCGCGCCCGCTTCCAACCGCTCCACCGTGCGTTTCGAGACGCCGGCCTGCGTCGCCAGTTGTGCTTGCGTGAGGTTGCGATCCAGCCGGATTTTGGCCAGCCGCCCGCCCAGTTCGCCGAGAATCACTTCGTCCGTGGCTTGTTTGGTTATTTTCATAACACGCCATTTATGACGAATTAAAGCCTAAATGTCAACTAAATCGTCACAAAAGACGAATAAAATAAACCAGCAAATCGTCACTTGAGGCGAATATCATTCATCCAGACGCTTATTTCGCCTTGTTTGGCGACTCGCCAGTCGCCGCGACCAACGCGCCGGCGATGGCCCGACCAAGCCACGGAATTGCGTTGCGTTGCCGGAAGCTTGGCATTAAAGGCGTCACCTTGCACAGCTGCCGTTACGCCTGGGCCGAACGCGCCAAGACCGTCGGCTAGCCGGAACGGTTCGCGCAGGAGGCTTTAGGGCACAACAGAAAGGCAGCGCCTCATATTAGCTTCTTCTGCCATCCTTCCGAACGGATCTCAAGACTTTCGTGAAGCCGAACGCAATGAGTTCGTATGAACCAAATAATGCGCCAGCCACCAGAAGTCCTGTGCATAAGTCACGCGCAATCAAAGAAGAATCCCGGACGCTTGTTGTGCGCTCATACTCTGCCGCCGCTGACGCTGTTCGTCGCGCAATAAATTCCTCCCGCCCAAGCCTCATAGCCCTCATGTGAGCGGTATATCCTGCGGTGCCGAAAACTAAAGCAAACACACCAAGCGAGATCAGTTTGGCAATTGTTCGTGTTTTCATCGAAGGCTAGCCTTATGATTCAACCGCACAGTGCAGTGCAATTTTTTCATTGATACGATCTTGTTCCTGGCTTTCTCTTTTGTCGAGAACGATTTGCCAGTCAGGTCAGTCAAAACACGGACTCGGGACAAATTCAGTCCTCATGGCGCACTTTTCGTCGGCTATGGACCCTGCGCTTCCAGAGCGGGAAGGACGGCTGGGTTCATCGAGCCTGCGTCTTGTTGATAGAAATAATAATTGTAAACTCCCACCCAAAACGTTGTGAGGGCCAGCGTCTTTTCAAATCTTATCCACTGCACCGAACCGTCCAGCGTCAGGTGATTGCCGCCGTCCGGATATCGCGTGCCACGCCGCTGATGGGCGACAAAACCGCCCGTGCTCGCCCCCCATGGATTCCCCCTCCCTTGCGTATATTTGCAAATAATATCGGACGCAAGCACCCACATCGGCTTGGACGCGCCCAGCTTCACCGGGCTGGCGGACTTTATCCCCTGGTAAAACGAGTTATACCACCAATAGATGCCGCCAAAATATTGATAGCCGATTTGCCACTGCGGACCTCCCGTGCCGCCCGGGTTGGCATTGTAGGATGTCCCGTAACCCGCAAGGTCCGGGCAACACCAGATTGAAGGGCCATTGGTCGCCGTTGCATCCAAATTCACTTCCTTGGCCATCCGTGCTTCCGGCGGGGATATTGCCGTTTGGTTAAACGTCTGCGGAGTTGTCGGAGGAGCGTTCGAATTCGCCCCCAAGGCCGAGACGACATAGTCATAGTTGTCACCGGCATATACGGTCATCCCGATGCCTATTTGACGTAGATTATTCACGCAAGCCATCCGCCGTCCCCTCTCTTGTGCCTGCGAAAGGGCAGGCAATAACAACGCCGCTAAAATGGCGATAACGGCAATCACGACCAACAATTCTATCAAGGTGAATGCCCGGCTGGGATAAAAGTCCTTTTTCATGGATTGCCCAAAATGTTTTGCGCGCACACCTCCGGGATGAGCGCGGAAAACATAATCACCGCACAGGTTCCGATGGCTTTTGTCAGTGAAACCATCCCACTCATCTTTGCTTACGGAACCCACACGGTTCTAAAGAATTGCTGCGGGCTGCCCGCCGGGACCACGTAGGGGGACGCCGCCCCCGACGCCGCCCCCGGCACATCGGCATAAGGCCCGGTCGGATTGGTGGAACTAAGAAGTTGGGAAGTGCCTCCGGTCGCCGGGTCCGCCCAAAACACTTCGACCTCGTTGTTCGTCTCCAGTACCGCTACCGGCGGTGTCGCCTCAACCAGTTGCACCACTTTGATGTCATCTATGTCTATGGTCGTATTGGTCCCGTAACCAAATTGCGCTCCAATATCAGGGCTGCCTTCGGTCGAAACCTGCACCTGCAACTCGTTCACGTCCGAAATATACTCGTCAAATAACGCCTGCGAACCCCCATTATTTACTCCTATTGGACAAGCCGATCCGTCGAACACGAATGATTGCCAATTCGTAGTCAATGTCAGCGACGGATTCAGATCAAACACCACGGCAGGCGATGGGTTGGCGGGAGATTCGACGCCGGCCGGAACACGAAATAACAAATCCATTACCGCGGCTATGTTTGTGCTGGCGCCATTGGCAAGCCCTCCTGCCTTGGCTGCAAAATAGATCCTATACGCTGACTTGTTGGTCGCGGTTAATTGGTAGGGAATTGGAGCCTCCTGCGCGCCCACGCCAAAGCCTGAATAACTGGCGGGAGGATCGGTGCTCCAGGATGAAAGATTAACGTCGTATTCGATCGAATCGCTTCCTTCAAACCCGCCCCCGATATTCGTGATCAGAATTCCCGTCGCGTCATTAACACCATCGCGGAAATTAAAGCCGTAACTGCCGGCATTGGGAAATGTGGTGTCAAAGTTGGCCTGCCAGATGAGTTGTTCCTGTGTCGGCGCGGGAACCGTATTCCCAGTCTGGACAAGCTGAATGTTATCAACGTTGAGCGTTCCGTTGTCCGTGAAACCAAAAGGCGGCGAAATCACGTTGGGACCGCTGCTGACGCCAACGGTTCCCACCGGAAGGCCGTTCACCGCGAACTCGATCGTAAAGCTCGCGATCGAGCCAACCACAGCGGCGTTGGTCAAGTCCGTAATTGGCTCGGTCGCATCACTGGCGTAACTCAGCGAAGACAGGGGCACGGCAATGTGAACGTAGTTTGAGCCAACAAAACCGGCATCGCCGGTAAAATCAAAAATGACGTTGCCATCACCGTCCATGAATTGAACTTTGCTAATCGTCACGTCGGCAGTTGTCAGTTGCGGCAACAACCCTGAAACCTGCAGGTCTGCGCTCAGGATGAATGATCCGGTAACCGCCGTTGGAGTAATGGCGGCCATCGGCCCTCCGAACTGCGTGCCATTGCCAAGGACGGCATAATTATAAGCGTTTGCCGAATTTGTCCACGCCGGGTCCGTGGGCAGCAACGTATAATCTGCCGTTTCGGAATTTGCGTAAGTGCCGTCCACGCCCGCGCCCGCCAAAATGCCGCCCGAATAACCCGCCAACGATGTCCCCGTGGATGAACCGGCAACACAATAACCATAGTCATTGTTGAAATTTCCCTCGCCTGCGTCACCATCGAAGTCCGTTTCAAGAATCACGTTCGTCGTTTGAGCCGTTGCGCCGGAAACCAGGCCCGCAAAACCGAGGATAAATAACCATCGCTTTATGGATTTCATAGATTTGGTAAATACATTTGGAACATCACCAAATCATACACGCTCCCGCTATTCGGTCACGAAGGAATTAGCTTGGCTTTAAACCTATACTTTAGTATAGCTTCATATCGGGGCTTCTGCGGCCATTAATGTGTTGACTAAAATGCGCCTTTGTCCGAAATTGAGCTTTCAGTAAAGCTTTAAAAACCGCATGTTTAAGGCCTCTTTCAAATCGGCTGCTGGACGTATCGTCAGCCGGAATTTGCAAACGCTTTGCGCCTGGGTCGTTTTTGCGGGCTTGGTTGGTGCTGGACCTCTTTCAGCCCAACCGGGTAATCCACCCCTCCGTCTCACCAACGCCCAACAGGTCCGTGAACTGGACCCGGAAACGGCTGGACAAAATCTTCCCGTCCTCATGCAAGGCGTTGTCACTTACTACGACCCGCTGTTGTTCAACTTGTTTTTTCAGGACGCTACGGCCGGGATATTTGTTTTGGTCGCGCCGGACATAAACACAAACATTGCGGCCGGAGACGAGATCGAGCTTGCTGGCGTCAGCGACAAGGGTGATTATGCCCCCATCGTTAAGGCCTCGGCCATTCGCGTCTTGGGCCGGGGTCCTTTGCCGCTTCCACGCCGCGCCTCGATTGATCAATTGTTTACCGGTTCGGACGATAGTCAGTGGGTCGAAGTCACTGGCGTGGTTCGTTCAACCGCCACTCTCGATGGCCGGCATTACTTGAACATCGCGATGAATGGGCAACGGATCATGACCTACGTGGAAAATTTCGAGGAATCTCGTGCCGCAAAATTGATAAACACCACCGTTCGTCTTCGGGGCGTGTGCTATTCCAGGTACAACATGAAACGCCAATTGCGCGTTCCCTGGCTCGCGGTTTCCAGCATGGAAGACATTACCGTCGTGCAACCCGCGCCGCTGCAACCCAGGGAAATATCCATCTCCAACCTCGCCCAGTTCAATTCCAGCGGCGTTTACGGAAACTTTGTGAATGTCAGCGGCATCGTGACGCTGCAAAAACCCGACGGCACACTCTTCATCGAGAATGATGGATGCGGTCTTTCTGTGCAGGTGGCTCAATCCGTCCCGCTTGACCCGGGCGACCATGTAATCGTCTCGGGTTACTCCGCACTCGGACAATATGTTCCTATCCTCGAGGATGCCACCGTCCACGTTGTCGGCCATGGCTTGGTGCCACCGCCTATTCCAACCGATTTGGAAACGTTGCTTGATACGCCCGAAAACTATGATGGCGTCCTCGTGAAATTGAAAGCCAGCCTCATGAACTTTGTCGTGAGCCATGGCCGGCAAACGTTGGTCCTGCAATCGTCCAATTCCATCTTTACCGCCACGTTCGAAAGTGCTGCTGCGGTCCAGGGGTTTAATTCGCTTAAACCTGGCAGCAAACTGGAGCTAACCGGTGTATTTGCCGCGCAATCGCCGGAAAAGTGGGTGCCCGGCTTCGCCCAATCGCGGGAGGTCGCCACCTCGAGCGCTCCCTATTTGCCCCCGGACTCAATCCAGATTCTCTTAAGGTCCTATGCCGACGTGAGCGTTATTCAACAGCCGCCTTGGTGGACTTTGTCGCGGTTGCTGTGGACCATCGCCATCATGACCCTGATCCTCCTGGCGGGCATGGTCTGGGTGCTTGTCCTTGGCCGTCGCGTTCGCCGGCAAACTCGCATCATCCGGGAAAAAATCAAACACACCGGCGTTCTTGAAGAGCGCGACCGCATCGCCCGTGAATTCCATGACACCCTCGAACAGGAGTTGGCTGCCATCACCATTCAATTGGACGCCGTGGAAGCGCGGTTAAACGGCCCGCCTGCGGCCGTGCGCCAAATGCTTGGGCTGGCGCGTAATATGTTGCGCCGCAGCCTTTCGGAAGCCCGGCGTTCCGTATGGGACTTGCGTTCACACCTCCTGGAAAACAGCGATCTGGTCACCGCTGTGAACGAAATGGCTGCGTCCCATGGCGCCGCCTCAGGCACGGAAATTATAATCCAATCCTCCGGAGCGCCCCGCAAACTTCCCGCCGTTATCGAGCATAATCTTCTCCGCATCGCTCAGGAAGCATTGGCAAACGCGCTCAAACATTCCGGCGCAACTAAAATCACCGTTGCCCTGAACTATGAACCGTCGCGCGTTCAGCTCCAGATCCATGACAACGGCAACGGCTTTGATCTCCTCTCCGTCGGCCAGGCCGGGGCCGGCCATTTTGGCTTGCTGGATATGCGTGAACGCGCCGAGAAAATCGGGGCGCGCTTCTCTCTCGCCAGCCGGCCCGGAAACGGCACCGAAATCCTCCTTTTCATCGCCGATGCAATGCCAAACTATGACTATGCCTCAAACGGCGCTCTCGTAAATGAAAAATAAGATACGTATCATGGTCGTGGACGATCATTTTGTCGTCCGCATCGGTCTTGCGGGATCAATTAATATTGAGCCGGATATGGTCATCGAGACTGAGGTATCCACCGGCCCGCAGGCCATTGAACAATTTCGAAAACATCGGCCGGACATTGTTCTGATGGATTTGAAATTGCCCGGCATGGATGGCATCGAAACCACCAGCAGCATCTGCAGGGAATTTCCTGATGCCGCCATTATCATGCTCTCCACCCACGACGCCGAAGAAGACATCTACCGTTCATTCCAGGCTGGGGCGCGTAGCTACATCCTCAAGACCGCCGCGCGCGAGGATTTGATCCGGACCATCCGTGCCGTTCACTCCGGTGAACGTTGCATCTCATCCGCCATCGGCACCCGTCTCGCCGAACGCATGACCCGCGCGGAACTCACTACCCGCGAAATTGAAGTTCTTAAACTCATCGCCAAAGGAAGGAGTAACAAGGAAATCGGCGGCACACTCGGAATTGCCGAAATCACCGTCAAACTCCACGTTGGCCATATCCTCATCAAGTTAAAAGCCAACGACCGCACCCAGGCGACTACCATCGCCTTGCAACGCGGGATTCTTCATTTGGACTGAACCACGCAGAGAGCGGCAACAACATTCACCATAATTAGCCAACCAATTGGCAAATGATGTGGATTGCCAGTGCCTTCAAATTATCTTCTAAATAATGGTGGAATGAAAAACCGTGAAGCTGTTGCTGCTGCTTCTTTTACTGGCATTTCCCGCTGTAATGCAGGCCCAATTCACGTTTACCACCAATACCGACGGTTCGCTCAACATCTCCCAATACACCGGCCCCGGCGGCCCTGTGGTCATCCCCGACACGACCAACGGCCTGGCTATTATTAGCATCGGAACCAATGCATTCAATTCTAATAACAGCCTCACCAATATAACGATTGGCAACAATGTCACTACAATTGAAGACGATGCCTTCTATTTATGCACAAGTCTGACCAACGTCACTTTTGACACCAACCTCATCACCATTGGGAATGGCGCGTTCAGCGCCTGTTACAGCCTGCCCAGCCTTACGATTCCCAATAGTGTCACCACCATCGGTGACTCGGCATTCGACGGCTGTATCTGGCTGACCAATGTTGTCATCGGCGCCAATATTACAAACATCGAAGACTACACGTTCAATGATTGCTTTTCTTTACAGAGTGTTGCGATGGGAACCAACGTCACCAGTATCGGGTATCAGGCATTCCTTGACTGTTTCAGTCTGACTAACTTTACGCTCCCCAGCAGCGTTACCAGTATCGGGGCACTAGCGTTCTGCAACTGCCCCGGCCTTACCAGTCTCACGATTTCCGACAACGTTACCAGCATCGGACAAGCGGCATTCACATCCTGCGGCCTGACCAACGTCACAATCGGCAACGGTCTCACCAACCTTGGAGACTTTATGTTTCAAGGATGCGGTAGCCTGGCCAGCATCACGATTGGCACGAATGTCACCAGCATCGGGCTTCAGGCATTCATCTTCTGTACCAACCTGACCAGCATCACAATTCCTGACAGCGTCACCAGTATCGGAGGCATGGCATTCTTGCCTCTTTTGGTTGCGGCCGCTCTGTGACCTTTGCGTGAAATTGAATTGCATCGTTCCGGTCCGCGGTTGGAAAGTCCGCGTTGATTCCTTCATCCCTCGGTTCGCTCCTGTTCAAAAAGCTATTTCCGATTTGGTTTTCAGTATTTTTATCCGTGTCCATCTGTGTCCATCCGTGGTTGATATTTTGTCAAATTCGCGTCCCTTCGCGCCAATTCGCGTCAAAGCTTTTCCGTGTTGCGGCTCCGCCGCGCTGTGCCTTTTGTGCATTCTTGCGGCTCTCCCACAGCCTCCGTCATCTGCGCCTATCTGCGTTATCCGCGGTTAAATTCCGTGTGTTTCTGTGTTTTCTGCGGCCAACGAATCTTTGCCTGTCCGCCGTAGGCCAGGCGAAGGCGGATCCATCCGTGCCCATCCGTGGTTAAACCGGCGTTTGCGTCTTCGCGTTCTCTGCGTCTTTGCGTTAATGTTTTGCGCGTTTTGTGCATTCTCGCGGATTTCCTGCCCGTCTTTCACCCCGCTGCCTTAAGCGTAAGAAACTCTTCCGTCAACGGATCAAGTATCTGCGCCGCGTCCGAATTCGCCCGCACTGCCGCCCCAAACACCCACCCGTCAGCCCGCACCGCAAACCCGATTTTCCCGTTCGCAAAGACCCGATCATCAGCCATTACATTTTCCGTTCCATCGTTGTTTCTTTATTTCGCCATTATTACAATCGTTCAAATGCAAATGCCACTGCCGAAACGGAATCCTCTGACCGCCAAGACCCAACATATGATGTCTCGTCGTCAGTCTAGCCATGCTGGTTGTGTTTGCAGCCAAATCGAAGCAGACATCACGGACAGCTGATTCGATAAAAACGCGACTGAAAATTCGAGCCACTCGTATCGGCATAATTCACCTGCTCAAAGCCAAAAGTGCCCGTGCTAATTGTGGTCCAGTCGGCAAGGGGCGTTAATAAATTGGTGGAGGCTAAAATCGAGTAGGATTGCCCCGCTGGACCGTTAAAAACAAAATTCAAAGCGCCGTTCAGGAGAGAAGCTGCGTTCTGGATAATTGGGGGAGAAAAATTCACGATCGCAGCGGGCGGCAATACAGAAGCCCACGTCGTGCCAAAACAGATGTCGCCATAGTCAAATTGATTGGCGGCAGGGCCGCCGCGCAAAAAAAAACAGTCGAAACTAAAATCTCCAGACATCGTTCCAACGTAAGTATTAGTCGCGCTTTGATTGTATTCATCGGTTGCGGTGTTTGGGTCAAGCCATGCTGTCATCGTATCTTCTCCTCCCGGTTCGTAGATAATGTGCGCCACCATTAAGTGGGTATTCGTGTCCACAAAGAGGTAATTCCCGGCCCAATTATCCAAGTCTGCCGAGGTGCTCGTGGGCGGATACCAAAGACTAAAACCCCAGGCGGGAAGGCTGTCGCCGACGAGTACGCCGGTGGTGTCATCCCCCAGGCTCAAATGCAAGCCGCCGTAGGCATTGTCGCCGGTATGGAAATGCGCCCGAATGAGAAAGCTGAGGTAAAGCGAGCCAGTCACAGATCCGGCGCCAACGTCGCCGGAAGCGGGATCTAATAAGCCTGCCATTGCCAACGGACCAGAGGCCGACAAATCCGGAAACGCTTCCAAATTCGAGCCATCTCCCTTGACGGTGGCTTCACCGCCCGAAGAAGAAATCAAGGGAGAGGTCAATCCGGGAAAAGAAACAAGAGCTGCATCCGGGACGCTGCCGCTAAACGAGCTGTTAAGTCCAATCCATGAACCATCCGGGGCGAAGCCAAAGCCCTCATAAGGCTGCCCGGGAAGACCGCCCGGAACATAATTGGTAAAGTTTTCACTTAATAATAGGCCGCTGTAGGGCAACACAGTCAGGGTAAATTGTGTGCTTGCGCTATTAGTGCCATCGCTGACAGTCAAAGTCACGGTGCTTGTACCGCTTATTCCGGGGTTTGGAGTGAGAATCACGGAGCGATTCGCGCCAGTCCCGCTGACATTAATGTTTTGAACAGAGAGAAGGTTGGTATTGCCCGTGGCAACCGTCACTGAAAGCGTGCTGCCATTGCTTGAATTAACTGCAAATGGAATCGGCGGGGTGGCCGTGGACTGGCGGGTCGTTTGGTTGGGCACCGTGGAAATGCTAACAGATGTTT
Organism: uncultured Verrucomicrobiae bacterium; assembly: GCA_963755515.1. Taxonomy (GTDB): domain Bacteria; phylum Verrucomicrobiota; class Verrucomicrobiia; order Limisphaerales; family UBA11358; genus UBA11358. The sequence goes on from CAVWKA010000007.1 coordinate 183,215, forward strand.
GACCGGGCAAGATGGCAATATTGACGGAGGAGTTGAAGGTGAGAGTATCGAAGGTTGCCTGGTTGTAATTGGTATCATCCACACTGTAAACACCGTTAAGCATTTCCGGACTGGCTCCTACTATGATGGTGCCGGTGCTATTGGTACAATCCAGGTTTTCCTGGGCGATTTGGGTGCTGGTATCTGCCGTTACCGCCAAACCGATATAGGCCTGGGCGTTGAAACCCGGGATGGTAACCGCTCCCGCTTGAGTCCACTGTGCGGTATTGGGTGACACGTAACCTACCAGGCTGTTGCCACTGCGGAGAATCCGCAACCAACAGGGCAATGAAAAACCCGAAACCAGGGTTGTCTGACCGGATGAGCCGGCCACGGAACGGCTTTGAAAGACTAGCCCGTTTCCCGGGGTAAAGGCAACGAGGGCGTTGCGGGCCGACGGGCTAAGACCTTCGCTGAGCATTACGCCTGCCTCGGCCCACGGATTGGTTGACTGCTGTCCGTCGAGATGCACTGTGAGATCCACATTGCTGACACAAGGCTGGTAGAGAAAATGGAACCCGTCGTTCGTGCCGCCGATGCCGGCTCCTCCGCCCCGTAAAAACCAAACGGAATCGGAACAAAGTGATCCGCCTTCATTTACGTTTCCATTTGCTCCCGTATCGCCAATGTCACTACAGACCCAGGGGCTAATGCTGGAAGCGAACGTAGCCACGACGAGATTACTTGCCAGCACCGGGCTTTCCGGCAGCGTCACTTCGAATTCGTCCGCATCCGGCGCCCCGTTATTCGCTCCCAGCGGCATCGCTGAAGTATTTTGAACGCGTCGGATGACAGCGCCGCTGGCTTGACCATTGACTGTGACTCGCGCAGGCGCCAAATCCGCCGACCAATTGGGTGGACGATGCAAACGCACCACCCATGAGCGTTGGGCAGCCGCGCCGAAAAAACTGCCAACGGCCGCTCCAATTGAAACCGAGACTGTCTTGCTGGCATCACTGGCCCAAGTTGAAATGGACGTGGTGCGATATTGGCCTTGTTTGTATGCCGTTGTTAACGTGTCATCCTCATACAAGGAGGTTTGATCGCTTTCGGTGGTACTGGGGTAAACATCCAGGGTTATCGGATCCCAAGGTATCTGCCCCGTATAAGCCATTTGAGGTGCCAACGCAAAGATGGATCCGGAACGGATGTAAAGAGGCGTTTCTTCCAGGGGCGTACTGCCAATTATTGTTGCGGGCCCATTCAAAAGCGCCCCGGTCCAGGCGTTAATCCAATTACCCGGTGGAATCCAGACGGATTGCGCTGAGCTTCCGCCGCGCCATTCCAGGGTAATCAGATCATTGCCGCCGAATTGAACGTATTGGACTTTCAACCGATGAGTCTGGCCGGCCGTTAAGAGGGTCGTGGCTTCAGTAGTGACCGAATTGTTCGGTCCCCAGTCGCCGATACATAACTGCCCATCAACCCAAACTTGAACGCCATCGTCGGACAGCGCCGCCAACGTGATATTGCCCACGGCAGCCGGAACCGTGATGTTGCCGGTCCATTGTGCGCTCCAATTATCGGCGGGGACTGTCCCCCCCGGACTGCCGCTGTTCCAATTAAAATCAATATTTGGGTCGGTTTCCGTCAACGAGGGCGAACCCGCCAGGTTGGTGTTCGCAAAATACTCGGCGTCCAAACCAGGCTGTCCATTAGTCGTCGTTAGCCACGCCGGCGAAACCGGGACCAAGCCCTCTTGCGTAACCGGAGCGGCCAATAAAGAATGCCCGATCAAATACTCGTTTTCCTGACTGGCTTCCGGAAATTGCGGATAGTCCAGGTCCAAACGTCGGACAATCGGCGCGCCCGTATTGTAATTATTTCGTGCAGCGGCATACAACACTGGCAAAAGCCGATAGCGCAGATTTAAAAACCGGCGCGTCGTCCATTCAGCTTCCGGCCCGAATGTCCATGGCATGCGGTTCAAGTTCAGCGTGCAATGCGGACGATAAACTGGCGAGAGAGTGCCATACTCAATCCACCGGATATAATCGCCTGGAGTCGGGTCGCTGACATGTCCGCCAAGATCATCACTCTCGTAGGGAAACAGGCACGCGACTCCCGAATTAACGGCATTCTCGATGGCATAATTCAAATAGGTCATGGTCGGCTGAATGTCTCCCGTCCATTGAATGGGATATTTATGAGCCGCGACATCCATCGGCCGGTCCCGGAGGCCATTATCAATGCCGTCCACATTGGCCATGATCATGGGACGAAGCGGGGCATTCGTTCCGTAAGTCGCATCATGATAAACTTCCATTCCCCAAACCTCGTGCCGCAGGTTCGGCGAGGGCGACAATAGACTAACACTCCAGTTGCGGTCGTACCACCAGACGTCCAGGCCTTCACCCAACAGTTGAGTTAAATTCGTGTAACGATACGTCACTTCGGCTGGATCCAGCGCATTAGCGGCAACAGGCTCGGGATGGTCGTTGAACATGACGCGGACGTTTTCCGCATGGGCTTCAGAAAAGAAGCGAGGCAGGTTTGGAAACAGATTGGCGTTGGGCTGATAGCCGGTTGAAGCTCCCTCGCGCCAACCCGTGTCGCAAATCAGAATATCCAGCGGAATGGAATGGTGGCGATAGTTCTCAACCTGATCGAGGGCGGTCGCCTCGCTATAGTTATACCAGTGGCTGTCAAAGGCGCCCAGGCCATAAAGCGGGATCATTTCATTGGGACCGGTCAGATGGAGAAAATCCCGGCGCAACTGTTGATAGCTTCCATCGGGGACAAACACATAGATGTCGGGCGCATCATTATTGGTATCCCATCCGCTGGTCGAGGCCAAAGGAGAACCGGGCGGAGCTGGTGTGATGGTACCCCAACTCGGCGGAATCAATCTTGGCGTGTCCGCAAAGGAGATCACCCGTGGATACTCGGATGGGCCGGGCAACCAGATGCTGTTGGTCAGGGCGCCGTTATACCGGTACAAAACTTCTCTGGATGATGAGGCCACATAAACTCCCGATAAGGACGTTGCTCCTTGTGGAACATAAACGCTGTAGTTGGTGGTGTTCAGAACAATTTGGCCGGAGATGAGGTTGCTGGTGTAAGAAGTTCCCGGCCAGTTTCGATTCACCACATGAAACGTGTTTCGGTCTTCAAATCCCTCGGCGCCTTCAGACTCCAATCGGACCAATGAGCCGGATAGCAGTTGAATTCGGACCGATCCCACGATGACCGAATTACTGGCACAAAGCTTATATGTGGCGGCCAAAAGACAAACCATGGCGAACGCCCGAAGAAGAAACTTTAACTTATGATAATTAATGAAAGGCACAAACTCAATATGACTACCTGACACCCATTATTAAATGATAACCTAATGCAGGGGCGCGGTGCTTATGGAAATAAACCATGGCAGATCCGGGCAACCCGGCTGTGCCGGAACGTTGCATCCCGGAGGGTTTTGCGGATTCACATCATGCATCATGTTGTGGTCCTTCCATGTGTGCGTTTCAGAGTGTCCGTCGGCGAATGCGAGGCAACTCGCCGCGCCATGCAATACGGCTGGCGAATTATACCATAAAGTCGGAGCACTCGGGTCTATCGCAAAATAACCATCGTCAATGCTCGCCGGATTTTCTTCCACAAAGACCCAGGCAGAACTGGGATTGGGGTAGATGATGCTCGTCAATTTATGATATTCCGTGTAACCAGAAATGGGTGTCCAAAGGTCATAGGGACCCATCCAATTATTCATGGAATAGGATCGTATGGCGGGTCTGCTGACGAGTGGCGAGGCCCCAAAGGGAGCGGTGGAATTGTCAGCCGGGCATTTATAAACGTTAATATTCTGGAGATAAGGAAAAAGCAGCCCCGCTTCAACCCAATTCGTATAATAAGGTCCCAAAACACACGGGCTGCTTAGCAAATTACCCGGACACCATTGGCAATATTTGCCTCCGACTTGAAGAGTTGGATCTGTTAAAGGATTTTCGGACAAAGAAGGCTGGTCCCCAAGGTCTCCGTTTGGCACCAGAGCGTCATTGTTATCGTGCGCGAACATCAGCCACGCCAAAATGAGCTGTTTTTCGTTCGACAAGCATCGGATGGCTTGCGCTCTCTTTTTCGCCGCGGCGAGGGCGGGAAGCAGCATGGCCGCCAGAATGGCTATAATTGCGATGACCACCAATAATTCTATCAAAGTAAAAGCCCCATTGGCTCCCTGAGTCTTCTTTGAACCGGCAATGACGTACCGATTGTCCTTTTCCCGCTTTTCTCTGCCTGTCTTCATTTCAATTCCAATCCATGGCTGACGCCGATATTTATTTTTTAAATAAAGGTGGCGGATCCATGTCCGCAACCTTTATATGTATAATCATTCGCTTTATAATTCAGACTACTGCTGAACCATGAAAAATTGCATCGAATTGGTCGTCGACAAAATTTGCGGATTGGCTTGGTCGCCAGAGGTTGTCCATGGACCGTTGACCGTCGGGGCGATCAGAAGCGTCCCCGTCTCTGTCCAGGAAAGCCGAAGGCCACTGCTGGTGTTTTGAATGCTCAATACGCTGGGGGCGGCAAAACCCACACCCTGGGCAGTCGCTGCCATGACAATGTTGGTAAATTCATCAAAGGCCGATCCATTACCAGCACGGAGATGAATATTGTCAAAGGTGTTATTGCAGGTAAGGGTCAGCGGCGGATTGGGCTGATTGCCTTCCGACTTGGTAAAATCAGGATCCAGCCAGACCTTTTCCAGCGTGTTCGTACTGGCCGTGTATACGCTCTTTACCACAATGGTATGCCAAGACCCAAAGACAATCGGCGTTACCGGCGGAATATCCGCAGTAGATTCCGTCGCCACGCTGACGCTCCAATTGGTTGAGAGCCAATTGTTGCCAATCAGGAATTGCTCGGTCTCCCCAAGATAAAACTCCAATCCCCCAAAGCCTCCACCGCTGCCAGTTTCCCCATTGAGATCATCGAAGGTCATACTGAAACGCGTGTACAGGGTATTGGTGGAATTGATGCTATAATTGTCTCCAATCCATTCGTTTTGGTTTGTCCACAGGATCACATCATCACCAGTAGAAGCGTAAAACGGCCCGGCGTTGGTCACGGGAAGGGAGGGATAGGAATCCACCGTAAAAGTCCAACTGGTGGAATAAGGTGAACCGTTGGAATCAGTCAGGCTCACCGTTGCTGTATGCACTGAACCCGCTGCAAATGGCGCAGGCGGCTGGTAAGAAAGAGTAATTGAATTCGTCGTGGCGATAAAGGCAGGCGTGACGTTATTGCCATCCAGGTTGAGAGTGACTGCATTCGTACTAATGCCATAAGTGCCAGAGAGCACCTCGAGACCTATCGGCGCGCTTGTCGGTGCTGAACTGGCGTTTTGGCCGGGTACATAGTTTTCAAAAGTCGGGGTTGTAGGTGCCACAAAACCGATTCCCGCGGAAGTCGCTGCGATAATAATATTCGAAAAAGTGGCACTGGCGTCGTTAAAACCGCACCGAAGGTGGATATTATCAAATGTATTATCATCGGACAGGGTGACCGGCGCCTGGGGCTGGTTCGCTTCCGTTTGCGTAAAATCAGGGTCAAGCCAGACCGTTTCATTGGCAGGCGCGCCGTCCTGATAATCAATCCGCACAACGATGGTGTGCCAATCGTTGGTAACCACCATCACAGCCGGATTGAGATCCGGGCCGTCCGCGCCGTCTATCGCAATACTCCAGTTGGCAGAACCGCCGTTCTTGCCAAATAAAAGCTTCTCATTGCTGCCCTGGAAGAAATCCATTCCGCCCCAGGTGTAAATACCGCTGGTGTCGTTGGTGGTGTCAAATTCCATGCTAAAACGCGCGTAGAGCGTTTGGCCGGAGGTGCTCAAATAGTTGGTGCCCAGCCAGCCATCCCCAGCCGCGGTGAAAACGGTAACATCAACGCTGTTACTGACAGCAATTGGGCCAGGTAGTGTTGCCGGAAGCGAAGGAAAGCCGGTGGTAAAGCTCCAGGCGTTTGTATATGAAACGGCATTACTGTCTTGCAGTGTCACTACAGCCGTGTGCAACGACCCGGCGCTTAAGAGTGTATTAGGAACGTAGAGGATGGTCGTGATATTGTTGGATTTCGTGATGCTTGGTGTGACGGTGCCGCCATCCACTGTCATCGCAATGGTGTTCGTGTTGACGGGGTAACTGCCATCAATCGCCTGCAAACTGACATTGGTGCGCGAACCACTGTAGGAGCCGTTCGCCGGTGACACCGCGGTGAAGGTCACCACCGGAATCGCGCTGATGTCCACAGTTAGATTGTCTATATTGAGTTGGTCCCCAGCGCCATTGCCAATTCTCAAAGCGTTAAGAACCACGCCCGCCTCTTCGGTGCCGGAGTATCCTCCATTGTCCGTGGAGAACGTGATGGCACCGGTGTTAAAGTTGTAGGTGAAATGAATGTGATTGACCACATTAGAGTCTCCGTCTGTCTCTTGGTGGAAGCGATCGGTCCAAAAACTACCGGCGCCGTCAGTGCCCCACGAACCCAAAGCAGAATTACCGGTGAATATCTCTTCAGTGCCGCCAGTGCCGCCACTAAACAAGCTGACCCCTCCCCACCCGGTGAAAACATTATTGGTTCCAGTCGAAGGAACCAAGGTATCGTAGTCAAGTGTTAATATCTTTCCCGGCCCCAAGGCTGAAGTGAATGTGTCAAAAGCTGTGTAACTACCGCTGGCAGTTGGTATCGTTGTGTCATACGTGTTAGCCGGAGAGATGTTCGGACCGCTTCCGGTCCAAACTCCTCCTCCCACATCCGGAGTCGATCCAACGACCGCGGTCCCCGGAGTTTGACTGAAGGTATCCAAGAAGACCGTGGCGCCTTGGCCGACGGAAACGGCCAGCGCGGAGATGGCGAGCAGTGGAATCAATAAATGTATTCGTTGTTTCATAACGGGGGTTCGTCTCAGGTGTTTATATTGGACTTTAAGGGCAATTTCATTTATGCTTTTAAATGAGTTTTGTCAAAAAATCGGCGAATTGCGATTAACGTAGCCCCTGTCTATGGATTAAACAATACACATGAATATGGGTAGTCAGGTCGGGGGCTATCACTGCTTCGCGGCGGGCGCGTTGGTCGCGGTCAGCGCCTCGATTTGCGTCAGCAGGTCGCGGTAAAGCGGCGCATACGGACCCCCCTGTTCCAGGCCGTTCTGGGCAACCCGGACCGCCTGGTCAGTCGCGCCGGTTTTGAGATAGGAAATAATCAACGATTGATCCACCACGACCTGATCGGAGGTGGAAAGCTTCCGCCGACTCGCGTTCAGCAGTGGAATCGCCTCCGCGTATTCACCGCGCAAAAGATGGAGCCGCGCAAGGTAATATCCCGTGAAACCCGATTGCGAGAAGCCCAGCAGCACCTGTCCACGTTGCATCTCGCGCGCGACCGCCGCGCAATCGGCGGCCGTCAGGGCGCCTTGGAGCCTTTCTTTGCATTCGAAAACCAGACAGGTATATTCCATGTGCAACGAGGTGTATTCAGGCACGGACTGCCGGGCATCCTGAAAAAGTTCCCCCGCTTCGGCGAATTTTCCTTCCTTTAACAGCACCCGTGCCACCACGCCGGTCAGCGGAAGCCTGCCTTCCGCGCCCGGAGCGGCGGTCAGCCACTCGCGCATGACCGCACCCACTTCAGGATCAACCGAATTTTCAAATTGCGTGACGGCCTCATCAAAGCGTTGAAAAGCCCCGGTATTGTTCGCGCGCATGAAGGGGACATGGAAAATTGTGCGCATATTGAGATTAACCACGTAGCGGTCGTAGGGATTGTCTCCCAGTTTTCGAGCATAAACTTCCCAGGGCGCAATCCGCCCGCGCGCTTCCGCCGAAACGTTGGTCATGGAGTTCACAAAGGTTTCGGCCATCAACGCCTGACCTCGCACTGTCGGATGCACGTGATCGTCCATCAACTCCCAGCCAATCGTGCCGCCGGGGCTGGCCTGCCGAAACGCCGTCACCAGATCGCATACGCGCGCGCCATGTTCGCGCGCCGCGCGCAGGATGGCTTCTTGCTCCGCGGAAGTGGCCCGCCACGGCATCGTGTCAAGATCGCGCGCCTTCACAAACTCGGCCAGCGCCGCGGTGGATTTTCCCCCCGTGGCCAACGTCCGGCCTTGCAGGAAATGGGCGCGGGCCTGTTCGTCCGCCGCCAAATCCGGCAGGGCCGGTCCAATGGGCGCCAGATTGCTTTCACTCGACGGCAAGGTGCAAACCAGCATGGGAACGCCACGCGCCTGACAGCGTTCGATCATCGTGGCGACGTTCTGATGAAGATTGTTGGCCGCCGCCGCGCGCCGCCAGTCATCGGGCGCGATGTAGTTTTGGCCGCTCATGATTTCCATGAGCGTCCGCTGCGTGTCGGGATGTTTCGGGCGCAGCAGTCTTTCCAATCCTTGAACCACGGCGAGCGAGTGGACAAACCGGGTTGCCCCCAGCATCCACGGCCGGCTGCCCGCGCGGCTGCTGGAAGCCACGCCGTAAGCGCCGTAAAATTCATTGTGGCCCGTCTCAATGATGATCAGATCAGGATTGAATTTGAGGGCCTCGGTCATATTGCACAGCACGGGATAACTGGCCACGGCCACGGTGCCGAGATTGATGACCTCCACGCGGCGTTCCGGCCACGCGTCCTGAAGCATCGCTTGCAAAAAGGCGGACGAAGCGAGGTTGCGCGGGTGAGGGTACCCCTTGGCGGCGGAACCGCCCATGATGAAGACGCGAAAGGTGTTCGTGGGCTTGGGATCAAGAAAGGAATACTGCGTGGTGTCGCCCGCCATGCCGGAATTGAAAAACCAGGAATCGGCGCCGGCTTGATCCGTGACAATGAGCATGCCGCCCGGAACCGGACCGACTTTGTGGAAAAATGGCGCGTAGCCGCCAAAGCCGGACAGGCGCAGCGTCAATTCGATCAACAACAGCAACGCGACCGGCAAGAGCAGTGCAAATGTCCGAAAAAGGATGCGTTTCCCGCGGGTGATGCGTATTGTCGAGATAGTCACGCAGAGTGTGGATTTGCCAGATGCTAATTCAGTGCCCGGCCAAGTAGCGACTCAAAAAAGGTGAACCCGGCGCTCGCGTTAACGAAGCCGGGTTTAGTTGTTCGTAAGAAATCAAACCCATCATCAGCCATTAGGCGCGGCGGCGGCGGCAAAGCACGAGGCCAAGCCCGCCAAGCCCAAGCAAAGCCATGGAGGCCGGTTCCGGAACAGCACTGATGGTCACCGTGAGATCAGTCAAATTGATGTCACCATAGTGACCATCGCCATCAGAGCCACCGTTGGCAACTCTCAATCCGTTAAGAGCCAAGTCCGGCGTTCCAGTGCCGCTCAACAATAATCCACCATTCGATGTGGAGAATGTATAAGCACCGGTATCATACGCATAGGTGAGGGTAAGAACATTGTCGGCCTGATCGGTATCCCCGGAGCCTATTCCGTGGCCGACGAAGGCCACGCCGTCTATGCCCAACGAAGTCGTGCTAACCAGTCCCTCAAACATTTGTTCAGTCCCATCAGAAGTGCCACCAACTTCACCAGTATACAAGCTAACGCCTGCCCAGCAGCCATTATAAGGCCCCCCCACTTCATCAGTCGGCGTCGGGGTCACCATCTCATAGGAAAGCGTGATCATCTGTCCCGCACCCAGAGTCGAGGTGAATGTGTTGAAAAGTAGTCGCCCATTTCCACTTGTGTCTAAAGAACTCTCAGCACTAATATTGCCGCCGTTGCCGTTTCCATCGAACCAAGTTCCTCCGGTATTTGCCGCAGTCCCGGCGATTGCGGTTCCCGCGGGCAGGCTGAAGTCATCATAGAAGACCGTCGTCTGCGCCGTGGCCACGTTAACTGCCAGCACGGAGATGGCGAGCAGCGGAATCAATACTGGTTTGTTAGGTTGTTTTTTCATGGTGTTCGTTGTTCGTATGGTGTCACTTATGGTTGAATTTACTGGACTAAGTTAATAAATTAGTGCCTGACATTGTATGGCGAACGGAGACAGCTTACTTCTTTTTCAGCCGGCGAACAATACACATAAATATGGGTATGCCGCGGACGGTTGCGCCTCAATTTAAGGCGTTTGCGCATTCGATTGGCGCGCCTGACGCCGGGCTGTTTTGCCACCGACTGGTCCGGGAAGGGTTGGATTGACGATCATTTGAGACAAAAGTTTCGTCCAAAAAGCTATCGTCGCAGCCGGTGGAAAGTTGCCGAGCCGGTCGTGTTTAGAACCTGCGGATTGGCTTGCTTTCCGGAATTCGTCCAAGGCCCCGTTACCGCCGGGGCCGTCTGCAGCGTCCCGGTGCTGGCCCGGGAAAGACTCACATTCCCACCCGGGTTGGTAACGCTCATTACGGCGGTGGGCGCCGAGTCTGGGACAGCGGAGGATAAGGGTCCGCACTCCAGTTTGTGGAGATCCAGGCATTGCCGGCGATCAGGTACGGCGTGCCATTGGTGCCGCCTTCGTAAAAGTGCAACCCGCCGTAGCCGCCACCACTGCATTTTTCACCATTGTAATCTGGAAAATACATGCAATCCAAAAAGGATCAATACACATAAACATGGGTACGCAGAACCGTGCCCGCGGGATAATGGAAAGAATTCCGAAAATCATCAGCCGCCTACAGAGCGTCCAAACCGGGATTTTTGCATATATTTCGCGGCGGCCTCGCCGCGCGAGTGAACATGCAGTTTCACATAGATGTGTTTAATATTCATGCGGATGGTTTCCAAGCTCAGCGAAAGTTGACCGGCAATCTCCTTGTAGGATGAACCTTTGGCCAGCAACTCCAATACTTGCCGCTCGCGCGGGGAAAGAGGGGTGGTTTCGGATTTGATCGCGCCCATTTGATTAAAATACGCAACCACTTTTCGGGCGATACTGCTGGACATCGGCGAACCTCCGCCAAGCACCTGTTGAATCGCCTCGAGTAAGTCGGGCGTGCTGGTGCGCTTAAGCAAATAACCGCTCGCTCCGGCTAGCAGCGAATCGAAGATCTTCTTGCTCTCCTCATAGACCGTGAGCATGAGACATTGCACGTTCGGCACGACGGTTTTGAGACGGCGGAGACACTCCACGCCGTCCATGCCAGGCAGATTAATGTCCATGATCACGACGTCCGGTTGATCATTTGAGATGCCTTGCAAGGCTTGTTCCGCCGTCCGGTAACACGCCACGCAGCGCAGCCCCGAAGCGCGGTTGATCTCCCGCGCAAGATTCTCCCGCAGCCAGGCTTCGTCTTCAACGATCACCACTTTCACTGGCGACTGAGGCGAATGGCTTCTGTCAGGTGGTCGGTTCATCGGGCAACTATTTTACTTTGGCGAAGCGGAACTTGTAATCTCACTGTGGTTCCGTGGCCCGCTTCGCTCTGCAATTGAAGCTCTCCGCCAATGGCGCTTAATCGCTTCTGCATGTTCTCCAAACCATTCCCCACCCCCGATGCTTCATCAAGGTTAAAACCCCTGCCATCGTCCGCAACGAGAACCGTGATGCAGTCTTCCGTCAATTCCAGGCCCAGTCGGATTTGTCGCGGGGCCGCGTGCCTGACGGCGTTGTTCAAGGCCTCTTTCACCGCCATCAGCAGATTGTGTCTCGTCTCTGCGGTTACCGGAATATCCGGCAAATTCAACGGCACCTCCAGATTGCAGGCAATCCCGGTCGGGCTGAGAAAATCCTTGGTAAAATAGACCAGATAGTCCGCCATTTCCTTCAAGGTGTCGTTCCTGGGATTGATCGCCCAGACAATTTCGTCCATGACCCGGATGGTATCGCGGGCCGTCGTGGCAATAGCCCGCCTCGGATCGGCGTTCGTTCCTCCACTCTCCTCATGTAAACCAATCATCTCGCTGAGTTTGCTGATCTTGGTCAGACTCGTCCCCAGATCGTCATGGATATCCTGGGCGATACGGGCCCGTTCCGTGGCCACCACCCGCTCCCTTTCGATCTGCTGAATTTGAACCCGGGATCGTCGTCGCTCAAACAGTTGCACTGTTCCGGCCACTGTCGCCAACATTACCATGACGCAGATCGCAAAAAACCACCATTCCTGCCAGAAATGCCGCAAGAGCAAATCTTCGAATGAGGTCCCGGCTACCATCTCGCTAAACCTCCATCCGCCGCCGTTGCCTCCACGATGAATCAGATGAATTTCATCGAATGTGGCATCGGCGTCAAACTGAGTGACAATGTTGGTTGGCTGATTGACTTCCGTTGCTCCCTGGGAAAGATCAGGATTCAGCCACACCGTGATATGTGCCTTTTGACCGGGAACATATTGCACTTTCAGGGCAATATATTTGGGCTCATTGGCACGGATGTACTCCCAGTGAAAGGGCGGGTCCGGTTTTGCCGAATTCAAATCTGCGAAACCTTTTCCGGTATTAGACACAGGCCAGGCGCAGTATGCCCAAGCAACTAGCGTGCTTCCGATTGCCAGATGTTCCTCACCATTGTAAAAGAACGCAAACCCGGCCTGAAAATCAGCGATTGATTTCGAAGCGGAATCGGAAATTGGATTCACGCGGAACCGGAAGTAAAGCGTGCTGTTGGAGTTGGTGCCCTGTGGTTGGATTGCCCCGTGTAATAGGTCCGTGCCGTCGCCATTGTCACAAACAAGTATGGTTCCGGGATGGCTCCACAGCACGGTTCCCTGCGCGGGAAAAGATACCATCAGCAGCGTGAATGCAACCATGGCCGCCGCTGTAACCCTGACTATGTGAACAATTTGGCGGGCACAGCCAGGGCGATACATGAAACAGAGGATAATTGAATTGTTGCTCAAAGTCCACAGAACTCTTGAAAGCAGGACGCCAATCATGCTGATGTTCAGCCCCGCTTCGGCCCGGGCAGTCTTGATTTCATGATGACGCGCCAAGCGGCGATGTTTCATAAACCAGCCAAACATTCGTCCGACAATCCAGCAGTTTCGATATGGACATCGCAGGGGTTGGGTCTTTACCCCACAATCAGGGGTCAGTTAATGATATTGTCATATTGGCGGACATTCCGCATTCTAAATATCGCTTTCCTGGGCAACATGACCTTTCCCTCATTCTCTCGTTCACTCATTCCTCTGTTCAATATCGTCTCGGTCCCCGCTTTCCCTTTGCGCGTTTTGTGCATTCTTGCGGCTCTCCCACTGCCTCCGTCATCCGCGCCCATCTGCGCTATCCGCGGTTAAATTCCGTGTCAGTTTCCGCTTTCCATCTTTGCGCTCTTTGCGCTCTTTGCGGTTAAAAATCCGTGCCTGTCCGGGCACTTGCCCGTGTCAAATTCGCGTCCCTTCGCGCCAATTCGCGTCAAAGCTTTTTCGCGTTGCGGCCTTGCCGGGCTGTGCGTCTTGCGCATTTTTGCGGCTATCTTGTTTGATTGCCGCGCCAATTAAGACAAAGGATCCCACTATTTTTTGCCGGTGGTCATGCCTTCAATTTCACTCAGTTGGGATGGGTTGCGTCACGGCCGGTGTCATACCTCCTATGACGTAATCGTGTGTGATTTAATACTGTCGCAAAGCGCCGCAAACCTATCCGGGTCGTCCGGTGTGAAGCCGATGTTTCTGCACAGCCCTGATTTCTTCCGAACCCGCACGTGACGGCAGAAGTTACAGTTGTCCAATTTGATGCCTCCGATGATTCCTGGTGACCGGACCTCCGCCCCCAGGATTTCATTCGCGGGAATCACAATCGTATGAAGCAAAAACCAACTCTGAAGCTCCAGTCTATCCGGATAAATGCGATATTCCTGCCATAAATTTTTGCCGGTCCTTTTTGATACATATACAGGCGCGCTATTCATCATGCATTTTTCTCTTTCGCCCCTGATTGCAGAAAGGTTAAGGCTGTGGTGGATGCGATGGAATGGGCGGCGGGTTCATCATTGAAATTGCGGTGGACGCGGAACGCCGGATTCGATTCTCCCCGTCTCGGTTTTCTCGAAAAACAAAATGTAGAGAATTGGCAATATGCCGATGGTGTTGAAAATCGCCAGGCAGATGAACCAAGCCAGTTCATGGTTGCGCGCGCTTTTCCACATCGCTATCAATTTCCAGACGCCATCCCAAATCGCTAACAGGATGACAACAACAATGAATGCAACAAGCTCTGGGCCTTTCATATTTTTTCTTTCGTTGAGGGTTGAAGGTTCGGTTCACTTGATGAAATGCCCCGCGGATTTCCATTGTCCGTCTTTCTCCAGCATGAACGTGACGGTTTGAACCGCGGATTTTTTGCTGGCGAACGACGTTTCAAATTGCAATTTGTCCATGCCATAGGTTTATGCGCAATCCTACCGTTAGCATCCCGTTGCCTGCTGGCTACACGCTCATTGTTGACTATTCAACATATCTTGCCGTGTAAAAGACTGGCATCCGCTCCTCAATTCGCCTTCCCGATCACGAGCATTTCGACCGGCATATTCGTGGGAACCAGTTCAAGCCCGAGTTGCCCAACGAGAGATTGTTTCAAACCGGCGGAATCATGGCGGGGCCATTTCATGGTAAAATCATAATTCCCGGCCACACCCGTTCCATCCATCACCGGAACATCCAACGCCCGTTGCAGGGAAACCGCCAAATCAGACATCTGGTAATTAACAAAAGACTCCTCGCCGTCCGGCAACATTTCCGAATAGATGCGCTCGTCCGGCTTGCCCGGTTTGAGTGCCGGCGTATTTGGATTTTTTATCGTGAGCAATAAAACATCCTCATTGCGCGTCTCGACTTTTCCGACAACCCCAAATTTTCTTTCCATTTCCTTTTGCAACGCGAGCTGTGAGCCATCCGGCAGGCTGGCGATAAAGTCGTAATGACCCTGCGGGACATCCGGCGAAACAATGGTCCGCGCGCTGTCCCAACTATATTCCGTCGGGTCGGCCCAGGCCAGTTGCGCCATTGCCACGATCGAGACGTCAAATCCCGCCATCTTGGCGCCAGCATCGCCATCAAAGCTTCCGTGCTTGGAAAATTTGGTCGGCAAAATGCGAACCTGCGGCGGCGTATGTTCCAATGTCGCTTGAAATGCTGAAAAGTCTTTGGGATAAACGTCCCAGGAATTGCGCGCTTCGCTTCGCTTGACCACCACCGTCGTTGCGGTCGTTGCCAATAGGACGCCCACGCCTACGACAATTGCTGTTTGTGCTTTGGTCCAGGCCATAATTTTCAATGCTCCTTTCACGAGGGTTAAGGAAGAAGTGGAAGCCGCCGCGCCTTTGACCAGCGCAACGGCGGAAATCGTTTGCGCCAGCCCGGCGGGCGCGGTATGCGATGCCAAAGCAAAGAGCGGCGTGGCGGCGGTGAGAGCGGGAACAACGAAGCCCCGGCGCTGGAAAAAATGGGTGAGCTCCTGGACGCAGCGGTTCACGCGCTTGCGCGCGGTGTCCTCCCCCACTCCCAGGGCCGTGCCGACCTCCTCAAACGTCTGGCCCTCCATAAAGTGCATGATGACGGCCAGCCGGTCGGGTTCGCGGAGTTTCAGTAGGGCCTCGTCGAGCAGCGGCACGAGCGGCGACCAGACGGAATCGCCTTTGGCATCGGCGAGTTGCTGGTGAACGGCCACCTCCTGGCGGCGGCGGCGGCGCAATTCGGAGCGCAGCCATCCGCGGGACTTGTTCAGCGTCGCCTGATAAAGCCAGCCGGCGATGGTGGGATGCGACTTCAATTTGCCGGAAGCCCGTGCCAGCGCCACGAAGACGTTTTGCGTGATTTCCTCAGCGGCTCCGGCGTCGCCGACCTGCCGGAGGGCGGTGGCAAAGACCAGGTTAAGATGCTGCCGCACGAGGCCGGCAAAGGCATCGTCCGCGCGCCGGGCGTCATATTCGGCAATCAAGCCATTGTCACGTTCGTCTGACATGGTTTCCATGGATATATCGCCGCTGAAATGGAAAAGCGGAAAACAATCTCCGCGCCTGCGGCTTTTTATGGCAATAGACCCATACCACAACCGCATCCAGGCTCCCTCACGCTGCTTGTCAATATGCTCACCATTTATTGGCGGGCTGAAACACGTCCGGCGGAATTTCGAGGACCGCCTGACATCGTATCAAAATGATTTGGCTGAAGCGCAAAAGAATTGCCGTGAACTGGAAGCGAAAGTAGGCCAAGCCTTTGAGCATGAAGAAAAGCTGCAATCGCTTTGCCATCAGCGAAAGGAACTGGATGATGCTTTGGCATCCGGCTGGCAGTTCGAGCCTGCGCGAAACGCGCCTTGATGAAAATTCCATCGTTGGAAGATTACGAACAGCGCTACGAAGCGAGACTGCCGTGGCGTCAGTGTTTTTCAATTTCCCCGGTAACATCCTTCCGGTTTTGCTTCTGAAGGAGGCATGGACACGGTAAAATCAAACCAGCCCATGCCCGATGGAAATAAATGCCCGCAATGCGGCACGCCCCTGCCCACCGGCGCGCTCGCCGGACTTTGCCCGGCCTGCCTCCTCAAGCAGGGCGCGGAGGCGGACACCGCAACCGACGCGAAACATCCGCCATTCCAGCCTCCGACCGTCGCCGAACTCGCCGCGAAATTTCCACAACTCGAAATCCTTGAACTCATCGGCAAAGGCGGCATGGGTGCGGTCTATAAGGCGCGCCAAAAGGAATTGGATCGCATTGTCGCCCTGAAGATTCTCCCGCCGGACATCGGTCGCGACGCTGCATTTGCCGAACGTTTCGCCCGCGAAGCCAGGGCGCTGGCAAAGCTCAATCATCCAGGCATCGTGACGATTTACGACTTTGGCCGGGCCGACGGGCTGTTTTATTTCTTCATGGAATTCGTGGACGGCGTGAACCTGCGCCAGTTGCTCGCAAGCAATCGTGTGTCACCCCGCGAAGCTCTGGCCATTGTGCCGCAGATTTGCGATGCGCTGCAATTCGCGCACGACCAGGGAATCATCCACCGCGACATCAAGCCGGAAAATATCCTGCTTGACCGCCGTGGTCGCGTGAAGGTGGCGGACTTCGGGCTGGCGAAAATGGTTGGGGCGGGAAACGAACCGATGGCGGAGGGAGGAGTCGTCGCCAGTTCGCCCGAACTGACCGAGTCCGGCAAGGTCATGGGCACGCCAAATTACATGGCGCCGGAACAGAAGGAACATCCCGACACCGTGGATCATCGCGCGGACATTTACGCGCTGGGCGTGGTGTTTTACCAGATGCTCACCGGCGAACTGCCGGGCAAAAAAATCGAGCCGCCGTCGTCCAAAGTGCGGATTGACGTGCGATTGGACGAAGTGGTGCTGCGCGCGTTGGAAAGAAAACCGGAACTCCGCTATCAGCAGGCCAGCGAAGTGAAGACAATAGTGGAGACCATTACTCAAACACCCGAGGCGGAACACAAGCGCGCCATTTTTCCGGGTCAACCTTTAATCAAAAACCCAAAGAAAACTATGCAAACCATGAATAATAAGACCTTGTGGATCGGATCGGCCATTGGAGTAATTTGTGTCGCGTTTGCGGTCGCCCTGCCGGTCTTCCTCATTGGCTACGGCCAACACCAGTTAACTGTGAAAGCATTTATTGACGCAAGCGATGTCGTCAAGGTGAGCGGCAACAGGCTGTGGTTCGAACACGAAACAGGTACCCTGCCGGGAAGGAATATTTTTGTGAACGGCGAAGCCTGGTCACCAAGTTGGACTAATAACCTCAGCACCGAATTTGTGGGCTTAAAGCCGGCGTTCCGGCCGCGCGATCCTCAGAAAATTCAAATTACCAAGCGCGTCGGGCGCGGGACAGTCAGTGTCGCACAATTTCCCTCGCCAGCAAATGATGATACACTGGCCGTCAGAATTGATGACGTGGATTTTCCCGGCGCGGATTGGTATGAAGTTGTCATTTCATGGTGAAAATGCCGGGTTGCTTGACCTCCAAACACTCAACGCCACCTTCGACCACGCCGGGCGACATTTTCGCCACGACGCATTGGACGGTCGTGCTCGCGGCGGGCCGGCGTTCCACGCCGCAATCCAACGGCGCCCTGGAGGAATTGTGCCGCACTTATTGGTTTCCGCTCTACGCCTACGTCCGGCGGCGCGGCCACACGAAGGAGGACGCCGAGGATTTGACGCAGGCATTTTTTGCCCGCTTTCTCGCCAGAAATTATCTCGAAGGCTTGAGCGCCAGCGGGGACGCTCCGCGCGTTCCTGCTGGCGTCGCTGAAGCATTTTCTCGCCAACGAATGGAAGAAGTCGCAACGGCTCAAGCGCGGCGGCGGTGAAACGGCGCTCTCGTTCGACTGGCAGACGGCAGACTCGAAATTTCAAGTCGCCGCCACCGCCGAGCCGGCTCCCGACAAGGCGTTTGATCGCGAATGGGCCTTGGCGCTGCTCGCAAAGGTCATCGAACGGTTGCAGAAGGAATGTGAAGCGGACGGCAAGACAAAGCTGTTTGGGCAATTGAAAATTTTTCTCACGGCAGGCAAAGACAGCGCTGCGCAGGCGGACGTTGCCAGGGCGCTGCGCATGGAGCAAGGCGCCCTGCGCGTGGCGATTCACCGGCTGCGGAAGCGCTATCGCGAATTGCTCCGCCATGAAATCGCGCAGACCCTTGCTGACGCTGGAGATGTGGATGAGGAAATGCGCGCGCTGTTCGGAGCATTTTCACCCTGATAAATTTTTAACGCAAACACGCGGGAGCCGCGCGAAGCGCGCATTTCCTCTTCGACCGCTGTTTTTATTGTTACGGTATAAAGGCGCCTGGCTAACGACTATCAAAGAAAATTGGCCCCGTGAATTGGGAAAGAATTTGCTGCATGGAAAGTGAAGGCCGGAAGTTTGGCGGGGAAAAGACGAAGATGGAGAATTGAAGAATTGAAGAATTGAAGAATTGAGGATGGAGGATGGAGGTGGAAAAGACAGTTGGAAATCTTCCCGGCAACATCAAGCCGGACCGGGCTGCATAGGACACTGCAAATTGACACGACAATTGTTTGCTGGGTTCGTGTCAGCCGGGGTCTGGGCGTCGCCGGACAGGTTTACAGGTACTTCATGGTTTCGCTCCCGGCAGCCTTCACTAACTCTGCAAACGGCTTGCCTGCACTTTCAAATTCCGCCTGAACACTTTCGGCTGCTTCGTCGCCCCGGGGAAGCTGTAACAACGGAGGAGTGGCGCCTTTTCCAGCTTTGAACTATTACCGACAAGTGGAGAAAAATTGATTGACTATTTTGCCCGGGGCTAGAAAATATCGGGTGGAAGAAGTCAGGTGAGATGTGCGCAGGTAACAACAACAAAGAAAGCAGACCCCATGAAAAATTCTGTATTAAAAAATGTTTTGCTGCCACGGTTGGCAATGGCGGGATGGATGATGCCTTTGCTGGCGATTCTGCTCGCCATGACCGGCTGTCAGACGGGTGACTTCTCCGAGCAGCCCTCCCAGCCAGTTTCGTCACAACTTTCCAGCCCTGCGGAACCGGTTCACTCCGAGCCGCTCGTTTTGCGCGAGGGCAATGTGGTGAATGTGACTTTTCCGGGATCGTCAAGCCTTGACACTTCCCAGCAGATCCGAAGTGACGGCAGAATTGTGATGCCCTTGATTGGTGAAGTGACGGCGGCGGGCCTGACCCCGGAAGAGCTTCAAAACGAGTTGATCAAATTATATGCGCCGCAGGTGCAAACGAAACAAGTCGTTGTGACCCTCCAATCTTCGGGCTTCCCGATCTATGTCACCGGGGCTGTGCTCAAGCCCGGGATGATTGACGCGGATCATCCGATGTCGGTGCTGGAGGCCATTATGGATGCGGGTGGGTTTGATCCCACGACGGCCAACCTGAAGGCAGTGGTCGTTGTCCGGCAGGGGAAGGATGGGACCACCAAGTTCACGGTGAACGTGAAAAACATGATGAATGGCGGGAAGGAAAAGCCGTTCTATCTACAACCTGCCGATATGGTGTACGTGCCTCAAAAATTCACGTGGTTCTAGCGCATTGGAAGAAAAACTGTAGCCGTGCGAATCTCCGTTCCAGTCAAATCGCACCCGCACCCGTGAAGGCATCGGCCTGTTTTGTCAGGCGGCTTTAACGATCTTCGGTGGCGCTGTGGCAATTCCTGCTTGCCTGTATCCTTCGGCGGCCGATAAATGACAAAAATATAAGGAGGGGCACAAGCGGAAAAAAATTGACTTCCTGACGGCGAAGTGATAAAAGAATTGTACCGCGAGAGTCGTGATCGATTGGCGGTCCAGAGATGGACGGCAAATTGCCGATTTGCTGTAAACTCCACCCCGAAACCCTTGCGAGTAAAGGTTACGGGGTTTCCAGAAACGCTAATGTAAAGAGGCGCGCTCCAGGCGTTTGCAAAACAGATCAACGCCCAGAAACCCCGGTGAACGAATAATTGCCGCCGGTCATCGCGCCGCTCGCGTCCGGCTGGCCGATGGTGCCACTGACGGAATACGTCCGCCGGCGCTCGTTCCGCCGCCGCCTGAAATCTTATACCAGTCAATGGTATAGCTTTGAGCCGAAACCGTGCGGGCGAGCATAAGAGCCAGGCACGAACAAATCACTCAACGCGCGATGAAGGCCACCCGCGTGGCAGTCATCCCGCCCGTAATAATGTTTAGGGGGCTTGGCGCTGTTATTGGAACCGGTTCTGGTCCTATACTTTGTATCTCTTGATGCATAAATCAATTATTGCCGTCTCAATCGTTCATGGCGTGTAACATGTCTAACAGGTGCAAAATAAGCGTCCGGCCGCGTGACGTTCCTCTTCACGGTTTGAACAATTCCATCTTCGCCTTTTAACGGGTCGCCAATCATTGCTTTTAAAATCGTCTTTTGGCTCTTGCCAATTTCTCTGACCTGCGATACAAGCCAGTTCTTTGTTTCCTCATCCATAAGAACGCTGCCAGACTGGAAAAAAATAGGCAATAATAGTTTCATTTACCATGTAAGGCCGTAAAGATTCGCGAGGCAATTGCCGACGACGTTATCATTCGCCGGGCAGGCCCGACTGCCAGCCGACAAAGGCCATTGAACCGTTGAGAGGATAACCTGCGCCATCGTTTCCGATCGTTCCACTGACCGTGCCGTTGTTGATACCCACAATTCCGTTCGTCGGCGTTCCTCCGTCAATTCGGATCAGCGAGCTGGCTCCGTTATATTGTGCCTCCAGGATGTGCCAGGACGTATCGGCAGCGGGGCCGCGGAGATATGGATACTCGCTATCATAATCACCTGAATAAATTTGGAAGTACTCCTGCCAACTAAATACGCTCATGTTCTCGTCAGACTGGTCCGAGACAAAGAAAAACGGGCCGCTTGCGGCGCTGTCACATTTAAAAACCATCCAAAGTGTGCATGGCTGGGTCGGCGCTGTTGGAAGGTAATCAAGAATTGACTGTTGGTGCTGGTGATCTGAAAGGTCGGCTGCCCGTTCAGTCCAGTCGCGCTAAAGCCGTCAACCGTCCCCGTCGCATTATTTCCCTTGCTCGCCACCCAGGTTGAAGTCGAACTGCCCGACGCATTGGCGAGAATTTCAAAAAAGTAGGGTCGGTGAAAACCGAATACTTCGGGACCGACAACGACATCCATGCTGAAATTGAGAGAAAACGGCTGCGCCAGCAAACCGCAGCCGACAACAATAACAATAGGATTGTTTTCATCAGTTTACATCAGTTAATTGGGGCGACAATGACGTTTGTAAGCACTCCCGGCCAATAGTAGAAACTCGCTTCCGTGTTGTTCGTACACGTGGCCGTTCCGGTCAACACCCAACCGGTCGGAACACTTATGGTGATCGGGGAACCAGAAGTATTATTTATGTCCTCAAAACTGTAACAGAATACTCCGATTGTGACCCAGGAGGGCCAGGAATATGTAAATGAAGCATTCGTGGACAATTCCCATGCGGTTCCGGGTGCGCCGAAAGTGCCGAAAACGCCGTTGGTTGGATAATAAGACTGCAATCCATTTTGAGGAATGTTTGTTAATCCGGCGCCATCGCCGGCCAAGGTTGAATTGGTAATCCATGCGTTGGTGATAATCCCCCCGGCGATGTAGGCATTGGTGACGGTCGCGTTGGTAATACTGATCCCCGAAACCACATTGGTCGCAAGGCTGGCCGCCTCCGCAGACGCGGCGCTCGTCGCCGTCGCCGCGTTGCCCGTCGTGTTGTTGGTCAACGTCCCATAGACATTCGTGGCATTGAGCGGCTCACTGGCAATCTGGATGTTGGCTATGTTGCTCACCGTAGTCAACGCACCCCCGCTGATCCCCGTCGCCGTCGCCGCCGTCGTCGCGCTCCCGGCGCTCGTCGCCGTCGCCGCGTTGCCCGTCGTGTTGTTGGTCAATGTCCCGAAGACATTCGTGCCGTTCAGCGGCCTACTGGCAATCTGACCGTTGGCTATGTTGGTCACCGTAGTCAAGGCGCCCCCGCTGATCCCCGTCGCCGTCGCTGCGTTGCCCGTCGTGTTGTTGGTCAATGTCCCGAAGATATTCGTGCCGTTCAGCGGCTGACTGGCAATCTGCCCGTTGGCTATGTTCGTCACGACACTCAAGGCGCCCCCGCTGATCCCCGTCGCCGTCGTCGCCGTCGTCGCGCTCCCGGCACTCGTCGCCGTCGCCGCGTTGCCCGTCGTGTTGTTCGTCAACGTTCCGAAGATATTCGTGCCATTCAGCGGCTGACTGGCAATCTGGCCGTTGGCAATGTTCGTCACGACCGTCAAGGCACCCCCGCTGATGCCACTCGCCGTCGTCGCCGTCGCCGCGTTGCCCGTCGTGTTGTTGGTCAATGTCGCATAGACATTCGTGGCATTGAGCGGCTCACTGGCAATCTGGATGTTGGCTATGTTGCTCACCGTAGTCAACGCACCCCCGCTGATCCCCGTCGCCGTCGCCGCCGTCGTCGCGCTCCCGGCGCTCGTCGCCGTCGCCGCGTTGCCCGTCGTGTTGTTGGTCAATGTCCCGAAGACATTCGTGCCGTTCAGCGGCTGACTGGCAATCTGCCCGTTGGCTATGTTCGTCACGACCGTCAAGGCACCCCCGCTGATGCCACTCGCCGTCGTCGCCGTCGCCGCGCTTCCCGTCGTGTTGTTGGTCAATGTCCCGAAGATATTCGTGCCGTTCAGCGGCTGACTGGCAATCTGGCCGTTGGCAATGTTCGTCACGACACTCAAGGCACCCCCGCTGATGCCACTCGCCGTCGTCGCCGTCGCCGCGTTGCCCGTCGTGTTGTTGGTCAATGTCCCGAAGATATTCGTGCCGTTCAGCGGCTGACTGGCAATCTGCCCGTTGGCTATGTTCGTCACAACCGTCAAGGCACCCCCGCTGATCCCCGTCGCCGTCGTCGCCGTCGTCGCGCTCCCGGCACTCGTCGCCGTCGCCGCGTTGCCCGTCGTGTTGTTGGTCAATGTCCCAAAGATATTCGTCCCGTTCAGCGGCTGGCTCGCAATCTGACCGTTGGCAATGTTGGTCACGACCGTGAAGGCACCTGCTGATCCCCGTCGCCGTCGTCGCCGTCGTCGCGCTCCCGGCACTCGTCGCCGTCGCCGCGTTGCCCGTCGTGTTGTTGGTCAACGTCCCATAGACATTCGTGGCATTGAGCGGCTCACTGGCAATCTGGATGTTGGCTAGGTTGCTCACCGTAGTCAACGCACCCCCGCTGATCCCCGTCGCCGTCGCCGCCGTCGTCGCGCTCCCAGCGCTCGTGGCACTCGTCGCCGTCGCCGCGTTGCCCGTTGTGTTGTTGGTCAACGTCCCGAAGATATTCGTCCCGTTCAGCGGCTGGCTGGCAATCTGGCCATTGGCAATGTTGGTCACCACGGTTAACGCGCCCCCGCTGATCCCCGTCGCCGTCGCCGCCGTCGTCGCGCTTCCGGCAGTCGTGGCGCTCGTCGCCGTCGCCGCGTTGCCGGTGGTGTTGTTGGTGAATGTCCCGAAGACATTCGTCCCGTTCAGCGGCCTACTGGCAATCTGCCCGTTGGCTATGTTCGTCACGACCGTCAAGGCGCCCCCGCTGATCCCCGTCGCCGTCGTCGCGCTCCCGGCACTCGTCGCCGTCGCCGCGTTGCCCGTCGTGTTGTTGGTCAATGTCCCAAAGATATTCGTCCCGTTCAGCGGCTGGCTCGCAATCTGACCGTTGGCAATGTTGGTCACGACCGTCAAGGCACCCCCGCTGATCCCCGTCGCCGTCGTCGCCGTCGTCGCGCTCCCGGCACTCGTCGCCGTCGCCGCGTTGCCCGTCGTGTTGTTGGTCAACGTCCCATAGACATTCGTGGCATTGAGCGGCTCACTGGCAATCTGGATGTTGGCTAGGTTGCTGACCGTAGTCAACGCACCCCCGCTGATCCCCGTCGCCGTCGCCGCCGTCGTCGCGCTCCCAGCGCTCGTCGCTGTCGCCGCGTTGCCCGTCGTATTGTTGGTCAACGTCCCATAGACATTCGTGGCATTGAGCGGCTCACTGGCAATCTGACCGTTGGCTAGGTTGCTCACCGTAGTAAACGCACCCCCGCTGATCCCCGTCGCCGTCGCCGCCGTCGTCGCGCTCCCGGCACTCGTCGCCGTCGCCGCGTTGCCCGTCGTGTTGTTGGTCAATGTCCCATAGACATTCGTGGCATTGAGCGGCTCACTGGCAATCTGACCGTTGGCTATGTTGCTCACCGTAGTCAACGCACCCCCGCTGATCCCCGTCGCCGTCGCCGCCGTCGTCGCGCTCCCGGCACTCGTCGCCGTCGCCGCGTTGCCCGTCGTGTTGTTGGTCAATGTCCCATAGACATTCGTGGCATTGAGCGGCTCACTGGCAATCTGGATGTTGGCTAGGTTGCTCACCGTAGTCAACGCACCCCCGCTGATCCCCGTCGCCGTCGCCGCCGTCGTCGCGCTCCCGGCACTCGTGGCACTCGTCGCCGTCGCCGCGTTGCCCGTTGTGTTGTTGGTCAACGTCCCGAAGACATTCGTCCCGTTCAGCGGCCTACTGGCAATCTGCCCGTTGGCTATGTTCGTCACGACCGTCAAGGCGCCCCCGCTGATCCCCGTTCGCGCCGTCGTCGCGCTCCCGGCACTCGTCGCCGTCGCCGCGTTGCCCGTCGTGTTGTTGGTCAATGTCCCATAGACATTCGTGGCATTGAGCGGCTCACTGGCAATCTGGATGTTGGCTAGGTTGCTCACCGTAGTCAACGCACCCCCGCTGATCCCCGTCGCCGTCGTCGCCGTCGTCGCGCTCCCAGCACTCGTCGCCGTCGCCGCGTTGCCCGTTGTGTTGTTGGTCAACGTCCCGAAGACATTCGTGGCATTGAGCGGCTTACTGGCAATCTGGATGTTGGCTAGGTTGGTCACGGCCGTCAAGGCACCCCCGCTGATCCCCGTGGTGCGCCGTCGTCGCGCTCCCGGCACTCGTCGCGCTCGTCGCCGTCGCTGCGTTGCCCGTCGTGTTGTTGGTCAATGTCCCGAAGATATTCGTGCCGTTCAGCGGCTGACTGGCAATCTGCCCGTTGGCTATGTTCGTCACGACACTCAAGGCGCCCCCGCTGATCCCCGTCGCCGTCGCCGCCGTCGTCGCGCTCCCGGCACTCGTCGCCGTCGCCGCGTTGCCCGTCGTGTTGTTCGTCAACGTTCCGAAGATATTCGTGCCATTCAGCGGCTGACTGGCAATCTGGCCGTTGGCAATGTTCGTCACGACCGTCAAGGCACCCCCGCTGATGCCACTCGCCGTCGTCGCCGTCGCCGCGTTGCCCGTCGTGTTGTTGGTCAATGTCCCATAGACATTCGTGGCATTGAGCGGCTCACTGGCAATCTGGATGTTGGCTATGTTGCTCACCGTAGTCAACGCACCCCCGCTGATCCCCGTCGCCGTCGCCGCCGTCGTCGCGCTCCCGGCGCTCGTCGCCGTCGCCGCGTTGCCCGTCGTGTTGTTGGTCAATGTCCCGAAGACATTCGTGCCGTTCAGCGGCTGACTGGCAATCTGCCCGTTGGCTATGTTCGTCACGACCGTCAAGGCACCCCCGCTGATGCCACTCGCCGTCGTCGCCGTCGCCGCGCTTCCCGTCGTGTTGTTGGTCAATGTCCCGAAGATATTCGTGCCGTTCAGCGGCTGACTGGCAATCTGGCCGTTGGCAATGTTCGTCACGACACTCAAGGCACCCCCGCTGATGCCACTCGCCGTCGTCGCCGTCGCCGCGTTGCCCGTCGTGTTGTTGGTCAATGTCCCGAAGATATTCGTGCCGTTCAGCGGCTGACTGGCAATCTGCCCGTTGGCTATGTTGCGTCACAACCGTCAAGGCACCCCCGCTGATCCCCGTCGCCGTCGCCGCCGTCGTCGCGCTCCCAGCGCTCGTGGCACTCGTCGCCGTCGCCGCGTTGCCCGTTGTGTTGTTGGTCAACGTCCCGAAGATATTCGTCCCGTTCAGCGGCTGGCTGGCAATCTGGCCATTGGCAATGTTGGTCACCACGGTTAACGCGCCCCCGCTGATCCCCGTCGCCGTCGCCGCCATCGTCGGGCTTCCGGCAGTCGTGGCGCTCGTCGCCGTCGCCGCGTTGCCGGTGGTGTTGTTGGTCAATGTCCCGAAGACATTCGTCCCGTTCAGCGGCCTACTGGCAATCTGCCCGTTGGCTATGTTCGTCACGACCGTCAAGGCGCCCCCGCTGATCCCCGTCGCCGTCGTCGCGCTCCCGGCACTCGTCGCCGTCGCCGCGTTGCCCGTCGTGTTGTTGGTCAATGTCCCAAAGATATTCGTCCCGTTCAGCGGCTGGCTCGCAATCTGACCGTTGGCAATGTTGGTCACGACCGTCAAGGCACCCCCGCTGATCCCCGTCGCCGTCGTCGCCGTCGTCGCGCTCCCGGCACTCGTCGCCGTCGCCGCGTTGCCCGTCGTGTTGTTGGTCAACGTCCCATAGACATTCGTGGCATTGAGCGGCTCACTGGCAATCTGGATGTTGGCTAGGTTGCTCACCGTAGTCAACGCACCCCCGCTGATCCCCGTCGCCGTCGCCGCCGTCGTCGCGCTCCCAGCGCTCGTCGCTGTCGCCGCGTTGCCCGTCGTATTGTTGGTCAACGTCCCATAGACATTCGTGGCATTGAGCGGCTCACTGGCAATCTGACCGTTGGCTAGGTTGCTCACCGTAGTCAACGCACCCCCGCTGATCCCCGTCGCCGTCGCCGCCGTCGTCGCGCTCCCGGCACTCGTCGCCGTCGCCGCGTTGCCCGTCGTGTTGTTGGTCAATGTCCCATAGACATTCGTGGCATTGAGCGGCTCACTGGCAATCTGACCGTTGGCTATGTTGCTCACCGTAGTCAACGCACCCCCGCTGATCCCCGTCGCCGTCGCCGCCGTCGTCGCGCTCCCGGCACTCGTCGCCGTCGCCGCGTTGCCCGTCGTGTTGTTGGTCAATGTCCCATAGACATTCGTGGCATTGAGCGGCTCACTGGCAATCTGGATGTTGGCTAGGTTGCTCACCGTAGTCAACGCACCCCCGCTGATCCCCGTCGCCGTCGCCGCCGTCGTCGCGCTCCCGGCACTCGTGGCACTCGTCGCCGTCGCCGCGTTGCCCGTTGTGTTGTTGGTCAACGTCCCGAAGACATTCGTCCCGTTCAGCGGCCTACTGGCAATCTGCCCGTTGGCTATGTTCGTCACGACCGTCAAGGCGCCCCCGCTGATCCCCGTCGCCGTCGTCGCGCTCCCGGCACTCGTCGCCGTCGCCGCGTTGCCCGTCGTGTTGTTGGTCAATGTCCCATAGACATTCGTGGCATTGAGCGGCTCACTGGCAATCTGGATGTTGGCTAGGTTGCTCACCGTAGTCAACGCACCCCCGCTGATCCCCGTCGCCGTCGTCGCCGTCGTCGCGCTCCCAGCGCTCGTCGCTGTCGCCGCGTTGCCCGTCGTATTGTTGGTCAACGTCCCATAGACATTCGTGGCATTGAGCGGCTCACTGGCAATCTGGATGTTGGCTATGTTGCTCACCGTAGTCAACGCACCCCCGCTGATCCCCGTCGCCGTCGCCGCCGTCGTCGCGCTTCCGGCAGTCGTGGCGCTCGTCGCCGTCGCCGCGTTGCCGGTGGTGTTGTTGGTCAATGTCCCGAAGATATTCGTCCCGTTCAGCGGCCTACTGGCAATCTGCCCGTTGGCTATGTTCGTCACGACCGTCAAGGCGCCCCCGCTGATCCCCGTCGCCGTCGTCGCGCTCCCGGCACTCGTCGCTGTCGCCGCGTTGCCCGTCGTATTGTTGGTCAATGTCCCGAAGATATTCGTGCCGTTCAGCGGCTGGCTCGCAATCTGGCCGTTGGCTATGTTCGTCACGACCGTCAAGGCACCCCCGCTGATGCCACTCGCCGTCGTCGCCGTCGCCGCGTTGCCCGTCGTGTTGTTGGTCAATGTCCCATAGACATTCGTGGCATTGAGCGGCTCACTGGCAATCTGGCCATTGGCAATGTTGGTCACCACGGTTAACGCGCCCCCGCTGATCCCCGTCGCCGTCGTCGCCGTCGTCGCGCTCCCGGCAGTCGTGGCGCTCGTCGCCGTCGCCGCGTTGCCGCTGATATTGATGCTCGCTGTGCCGGCACCCAAATCCGTAACCGGGAGTTTGCCCAACAGATTACTGGCGCTATTGGCCATGATGGCGTAGGGCACCGGCAAGATGGGTTGGCGCGGCGTCAACTCCGTAAAGTCGCCGCGCCGTTCGTGCGCGCCGCAATGTCCAACCAATAATTGCTGCCGGTGAAAACCCCTCCAAAATCAAGCGCTACCACAAAAAAGCCATTGGTCACGCCGGTGGCGGAATTTGTGATTGGCCCGGCGACGGCGACACCTGTCATGTTTGTCGCATAAAGCGTGAACGTCAGGTCATAGCTGCCGTTGGCCGGCGTGCACCGGCGTCAAGTTGGCCTTGATAGGTGAAGGCCGTGCCTTGGGCATGGGCTGGATTAATGGATGTGAACAGACTGCATAGCGCAGCCGACAATAATAACAGATTTTTTATTTTCATGAGCAATCAGCTTGACGGTTTAGCAGTCTGACAACGTTCCCAATGACCAACCTGCCTGCCACGGCTGATCAAGAAATGATGGCTACGAGCCATGCGCTAAAATACTGAGCATTCTTTCCGTAAGCAATTCTACATCCTGTATCTATACTTCTACCGCAAAATTGACACGTTTATAAATAAGCGTCAATACAAAGTTAGGACACAATTATTCATTTTTGGGCCATTGCCGCCCGTTAGATTGAGCTACTGGATGTGAAAAACCTAGCCCGGCGTAGCCGGAACCAGGGGATGAAGGGCAAAATTCGCGTAAGCGCTGCCACCGACTGTCAAGATTGGCGCGAATGTTTGCGGTTCTGAGTATATATAAACTTTTCATTACGCGTTTATAGTCATCATCTTGGCCGTGCAGCCCGGCAGCGGCCAGTGTCGAAACCCGATAAATTAATTTGCGCAAACCGGACCAAATTCCATAACGGAACCGCAAAACACCTTGGAACAGTTGAGATAATTTTGTCTTGAATATTGCAAGACAATAGTGAGTGGACGCTCGGCGTCACGAGTCATCTTTAATAAGTGTATCCGATTTCAAAGCCGACCTGGTGGCTCGCGTAACCGAACGCGGCTGATCCGGCGGCAAATCCGGTTTGGCTGGAGGAGTCCTGGCTGTACTCGTAGAATACGGAGGCCGTTCCGCGCTTGAGGAACGGAATGGTCAGGCGCGGGGTGATCGTGTATATATTATCTGTTCGTCCGGTCGAAAGCCCGGCAAGCGCCGCAACATACTTGTCTGAAGAATAACTACCCGAGAGGTCGAAATACAGACGGCCCAACAGACGCTGGTTGAAATCACAGGTGACGGTGGTGCCTTCAGTTGTCTGGTCCTGGAAATCGGATGGGCTGACGGTGCGGTTTGCGCCCACACTGATCCGCGTCTGTGCGAAGGGCTGATATTGGACCGTGGCCCCAAAGACGGGAGCGAGCAGACTGCTCGCGTTGCCGCTCAAATATTGCTGGTCCTCCAGTCCGCCGCTCAACTGAAAGCTGACTTTGTCCGTCGCCCGCCAGTTGACTTGGGCTTGGTATTCCTCGTCTATGGAGTCCGGGCTGTCCTGCTGCTGGTTATAGCCAAAGCCAAGGCCGAGGCCGGCGGTGAGGCGGGGCCGGAATTGATAATTCACCCAATCCATCGTTGACCATACGCGGGAGTTTACGAGGCCCAGCAATAGGTTGGTCGGACTCTGCGCGGTGTTAAAGTAATCGAAGTTCTGGTTGAACCCAAGATCCAGAGACAGTTTTCCCTTGATCTTATACGAGGCGCTCAACGTCGTTGAGTAGGCATCTTCTTCCGTTTGCCCGCCGATCTCGCCCGAAGGCTCAGACGTGGAGACATAACTTTGCGAACCGCTGAGGAACCAGGCGCCATAGGTCGAACCCCAACTCAATAGCACGCTTTCCTCCACCGCGTTTCGGAACTGGCTGCTTGAGTAGAAAATCAAGGTGGGTGTGTAATCCAGGGCCCAATGGGGACCGATATCGAACAGAACACCCGGCGAAAATTCCTGGACGATGGTATTCTGTTCCTCGCCCGGCGACGATTCAATCCCGTTGCCGTAAAGAAATTGGTAAAGGGGGTGCGGGTGTATGGTTACGGGTCCCAATGGGAAACCATTGGCGAGTTGTGGAGGGGCGGTTTCTGCGGGCGAAAACACCTGCATTTGGCTGGCTTGATTGGTTTGATATTCCAAGACGGCAGGCGGCAGCAAAGGGCCGGGTGAGGGCGGCGGGGTCAATACCTGCTGGGCCATGACCGATGGCGTCACGGCCGCAAGACACAGCAACGTCGTTTTCCACGGACAAGTTGAGAGTCGGGCACCGCGTTTTCCAGGGACAAGGAATGCGCGCAGGGTCATATCGGCCGCGGAAGCATTTTGTCAAAGACCGCCACTTCATTCAATGTATTATTTCTGGCTCCCGCGCCCGCCGTGGACCGGCCCCACGATGGGCTGGCGGCCTGCCAATTCTTCAGCGTATGGTTCAAGGCCTCTTCGACGGGACGCATTTTCACACCGATGGCGAGCAGCTTGGAGACGTCCAGAACGCAATGGGACACGGTACTTCGCTGGCGCCATTGTAAAATTTCTCGTCGAGGTCCCGGAACTTAATATCCCGGTCCGGCTTGAGGTGTTTGCGAACGAGTTCAACGATGCGGCGCGTCGTGATGGCGCCGGTGTTGACGACATTATAAACGCCATAGGCCGCCCGGCGTTCCCACATGTCGAGGCACGCCCGCACAAAGTCATCCAACTGTGTGATGGAATTGATGCTGTCATAAATCCGGTCATGACGCAGAAGTTTGGCGATCAGATTGCTGCTGTCGTCGGCCCCGTCGAAGAGCATCCATGGCCGCCAAATATAGTGCTCGCCCATTCCGTGAATCGCCTCCTCGGCTAGCGCTTTGGTGCCGCTGTAAAAATTGCAGGGTGCCAGCCGGAAGGTAAAGTTGGGTTCGTCCCATTCCGTAAACCCGCGAATTCTCTCGGGATGCCTGGCAAACAGTGCGCGGATTTCCGGACGATTCAAGTCCCGTTCAATCCGCGGATGACCCGACTCCGTCATCACTTTGGCGCCGATGTAAACGCTGCCCGAGGAGACGTGCCCCCAGGGCGTGTTGGTCATCAGACAGACACGCGCAATGGTCTGGGGGAGCAACGCATTGGCGCACAACACCTCCTCACGGGCCGGTTCGCAAGGATCCATCGGATCGGGCGCGCAGCCTGCCGCGTTAATGACAAACTCCGGCTTCATTTTGACCACGTATTCGAACAGCACATCAAAGGACGTATAGTCAATTGCCTTGCGTGACAGCGGAACGAAGGACCATCTGCGCCGGCGCAGTTCGGAGGAAAAGGCTCGGCCAACATAACCGCTGGCTCCCAATAATAGAATCATAATCGTTTTAACCGCAATTGGCCGCAAAAAAGCGCAAAACGCACAAAAGGAAAGCGGAGACTGAGACGATTTTTTCAGAAGGTCGCAAAGAAAACGAAGACCTTCGTTCCCTCCTCTTAAAGTTGGATATTTGAACCATGAAGTTTATCTGGTGCTTGGACGTTGGAATTTGGATGTTTTTCTTTATCCGCGCCTGCCGGGTCGTAGCATTCTGAGCGAAGACTGGTCAGGCTTCATTGCTTTTGTGGCATTCGGCCTTCGTCATTCATTAGTCTTTCTTCTTCCTCAATCCTCAATCCTCAATCCCCAATCCTCAATCTTCCCTCACGCCTTCCACACCTGCCCGGGTCTCGTATTGACCGCCACCATGGCATTCCGCGTGTCCACGATGCATGAACACCAATCCGCCAATTCTTGATAATTGACGGCCTCATGGTTGGTGGCGATGATGACTGCATCGAATTTCTCCAGCGTCCGCCGCTCCCAGTTCACGGAACGGACGCCGGTCCACTGCGGATGCTCCCGGGTGGGGCGGATGACCGGCACGTACGGATCGTAATAGGCCACGTTCGCCCCGCGCTCCTTGAGGAGGTTCATGAGCACGTAGCTGGGCGATTCCCGTTCGTCATCCACATTGGGTTTGTAGGCGAGGCCGACGACCAGCACGCGTCTGCCGTTGAGCGCCTTCCGCCAGGCGTTGAGGGCTTCCGCCGTGCGGTTGATGACGTGCAACGGCATGGCCGCGTTGATTTCACAGGCCAGTTCGATGAACCGGGTGTTCTGCGAGTATTCCCGCGCCTTCCAACTGAGATAAAACGGATCAATCGGAATGCACCGCCCGCCCAAGCCCGGCCCCGGATAGAACGGCATGAATCCAAACGGCTTCGTTTTCGCGGCCTGAATCACTTCCCACACGTCAATGCCCATTGCCCCATAGACCAGCTTCAATTCATTCGCCAGGGCGATGTTCACGCTTCGGGAAATATTTTCCAACAACCCGGTCGCTTCCGCCACGCGGCAGGAAGAAACCGGCACCAGCGTCTTGATGGCCTGCCCATACACCGCCATGGCATGCTCCAGGCAGGCGGGCGTGTAACCGCCAACCACCTTGGGAATGACACCCACTTTGCTGTCCGCATTGCCCGGATCCTCCCCTTCCGGTGAATACGCCAGATGAAAACCAACGCCCGCTTTCAATCCCGAACCCCCTTCCAGCACTTGACGCAAGTCCTCCTCCGTGGTGCCGGGATAGGTCGTGGACTCCAGCACTACCAACGCTCCCTTTTGCAAATGCGGCGCGATGCACAAGCCCGTGTCAATGATGTTGGAAATGTCCGGCTCCCGGTTCTTGTTCAGCGGGGTGGGAACGCAGATGATGACCGCCTCAACTTCCCGGATGCGGGAAAAGTCCGTGGTCGCGGACAACCTGCCCGCTATGGCCGCTTCCATGATGGCGGACGATTCAACGTGCTTAATGTAGCTCCGCCCCTGTTCGAGCGCCTGGACTTTCGCCGCGTCAATGTCCAATCCCAGAACGTTCACGCCCGAGCGCGCGAATTGCAGCGACAAGGGCAGCCCGACGTACCCCAGTCCAACGACGGCGATATTCAGTGTTGAACACTGCCGTTCAACCGGCGGGTCCGACGGTTTTTGGTCAATAACCGGCGATTCAAGTTCCATCGTTTTCATAGTGACAATAAGAAGGCGCAGATAAACACAGATGGAAAAGTGGAATGACTAAAAACGAAACCCTGGAGCAGGCATCTTTTTATGAAGCCAGACATTTTTCCAATTCGTCATAACAGGCGATTGGTGAAAAATCCGTCAGAGCAATCCTGCGGGATGCGGATTCCAAACGAAGCCTCTCCGCGCAATCGTTTGAAATTTTGATTAATTGCGCAGCAAATTCCTCCGGTGTATTCGCCACGGCAAATGTCTGTCCGGCGAACTTTTCAAGCCCTTGCGCTCCAACGGATGTCGTTACAATGGCCTTGCCGTGAGCAAATGCCTCTATCAGCTTTATTTTGAGTCCCGTGCCCGCCAAAAGGGGCACAATCACAATCTCGGCATTGTTGTATTCGGAAGTGATGTCTTTAACGTATCCCCTGGCAACCCACGGCACGCTTGGTTTGCACCCATTCAAAACATTGCCCACCCCGCCAACCAAATCGAGTTTAAAACGTCCCGGCGCGTCCCTGGCCAGCAACGGCCCAACCTCATTGAGAAACCATGAGACGCCGTCGACATTGGGCTTATACTCGCTGCCCACAAATAAAAGCTGGCCGGATGCGGGGGCCACGTCATTGAATTTAGCCGTGCAGGACATCGGAGCAACCACAATTTTCTTCTTCGGCAGCATAGCCTTAAAAATTCCCGCGTCTCTTGAGTTAATGGCAATAATCAAATCGGCGCGGTTCAAATTCGTTTGCTCTCGCGCTCGCTCATTGACTTCCGCAAGCGGATCATCCGATTTACGGTAAACATGCTGATGCCAGACATCGTGTGTTAACACAATTTTTTTTACTTCCGGTCCGAAAAGTTGAAAAGCTTCAGACAGCCAATGATAATTGCAAATGACAACTTCCCATTTTGCCTGATCGCGCGCCGCCCGTATCCACAGCTTCTCTCCGTGAAGCAGGAAAGGCAAAAAGTCGTTTTGAGGCAACGGCATGCACTCGCTGATAGATTTGAAATGATAAGCCGCTCTCTTGCGAATCTCCCAAAGAATGCCTTTCCAATTCCAATAACATTCTCCAATTTTTAAATAGCCGGGACATACCTGGCGGAAAGGCGTTCCAGGTATCTGTTCAAAAACCCTTGGCCGGCGATTTTCCAATAAACGAGGATCCAGGAACAACACATGCACATCGAACCCCCTACGGGAAAGGTTAAGCAGTACGTCATAGGTATAGGCATGAGATCCTCCTAAAAATAAGCTTGGGAGAATCCTGGCAATGAACAAAAGCTGACGTTTCGAACCTGGCACAAGTTCAATAAGATGGGCACGAGTTATTTTGCGGCGAGCAGCGGCAATGCAACTGGCCGGGATGGTGATCGAATATTTTGCTGACTGCGAATTGAGTCGTGATGAGGAAGCTCCTTGATCTTAGGCGGGAGAGAATCGACTTTTATCTTTCAGTTTTTTGCTTTTGGCGGCCAAAAGAAAAATCTGGCATAAATATAGGCGATGGCTTCGCCAATGACTTCACGCACGCCTTCACTCGAACGCCACCAATGGCTCGCATCAATATCCGGGTCGGGCACGGAAATGATGCCCACCTGAACGTTCTTCCCGAACGCCTCCTGGAAAAGCAGCCAGGTGCGGCGCGCATGGGCGTCCTCCGTCAACACGTTAATGCCGACGGTTTGCACGTTGTGTGCGCGAAACCAGTCGCGCAGCGCGACTGCCGCACCGTACGTTCTATCCCGATACATCACGCGCGATGGTGCCATTTGCACGAATTCAGGCGGGATTCCGGCCTTGACCAGTTCCTCTGCGCCCACACTTGCGTCGGTGTTGTAATCGTTGCTATAACCACCTGTGCCTTCCACCGGCCCGCCGGTGGCGAAGACGCGTTCGTAATGGCCAGTCTTAAATTCCTTCACGGCGGCGTCAATGGCGTAGAGATGCACCCAACCCTCGACGACGAGCACATTTGTGTTGACGGGGTGGTTCACGGCTAGAAAAGGGTGTATGGTCCAAATCAGCCCAAATCCGACAGCAAAGATGAGCGCCACTCCTGCCAGCCGGCCCCGCCAGGACAGTCCCCAGCGCTCTTTATGCACCAGGAATCCACATAACTTTTGAGATGAGTCATCAAGGACAGATTTCGACATGAAAAGCTAAAAACTTCGTTTAAGTTCATTCAGGGCAGAGCCGGTGACAAAGTCGTAGCGCAGATTTCCAAATCTGCCGTATCGCAGGTTTCTAAACCTGCCTCGCGCCATCCTGTCCACCACCCTGCCCTTCCCCTTCATTCTTCATTCTTCATTCGTTTGTCTTCGTTTCCCTTTGCCAGAAGTTTATCCATTGCCTCCTTGACGTCAAGCAGACCCGCGGGCTTTTGAATCAGCGCATCGATGCAAGACCGATCCTCGGGCGGATTGGCCGTGAACATAACCACCAGTGTGGAGGGAGAGCGCATTTTGACAATATGTGACAACTCCGCCCCACTAATTTTGAGCATCGTATTGTCCGTTAAAACCACATCATAGGCCTTGGGGTCAAAGCGTGACAACGCTTCTTCAGCGCTTCGCGCCGTGTCCACAATGTATCCCATGCTGTCAAAAAACCATTTTGCCAGAACGCGGACGTCGTCATTGTCATCCACCAGAAGCATGGTTCTGACGTGATATGGCGGCGGGCTTTCCATAAAAATCAATGTTCTAAAATGCCTTTTTACTCCTAATTCGAAAATTTGGTTGACGCCATCGATTTTCCACTGCGATAAGCTGGAATTTTTACTTGTTATCAAAATCACGGCGCGACATTAGCACAGCCTTGAAATTTTCGGGCACTTTTCAGGGCATGCCTCTTTAGGTCTTGGCTTTGGCTGCTTTTGGGCCGATGTGTAAATTGGGAATTTTTCCGGTGGCACGGGTCGCTTCGATTAACCATTCGATTTGCTCTATGAAACCGAATCCACGACCGGCTAATCCATATCCAGGGCGAATCGAGCTTCTTCAGTGAGAAGCCCGCCTGTTATTGGACGAACCGTGAACCGGCGCTGGTGTCGGGGGGCAGGGGTCACGAAGGTCCATGTGGCAACAACGCGCGCGCTGGATTTGGAGATGCCACCGCGATGAATCCCGGTGGTATCACAAAACAGCAGCGTGCCAACAGGTCCAGTGCAGTAGAACCGTTGGGCAGTGGAGAAACTCTGCTCGACCACTTCGGCCGATGGATAGAGATTCGCTCCAGCTGCCTTCCACTCGCCGATCTCTCTGCCACGGCCACCGAGTGCGTTGCTGGTTCCCAGGATATACTCCATCGCGCCAGCGCTTTTGTCGACTTCCGAGAAATACAAATAGACCTTGACCATTTGTTTGTCTTCCGGGTCGCGGTGCCATTGCTGTGACCCGATCCGTTTGCCCGGATCCATCGGGATGGAATACCAGGCGTCAGTGTAAATGAGCTTGGGCCAGAGGTTCATATAGCTGCTCACTACATGAAGGACCGGCGCACTCAACCCGATGGTAAGCAGTGGATGATCGGAGGGAAGGATGGAATTCTCCGGATTCATTTTAAGGATGTAGTCATCCAGCTTTGCTTCACTTTTGTCGCGGAAGAAGCGCCTAAATCGCTCCCGGTTGTGCTCGAGCGAACCCAGGTCCAGCTTATCCGAGTATGAAGTTGTGGCGACGGTGATCCGATCGTCCGATAAGCGGGCAAATTCACCAACCTTCTCTTGCAGCCGGCTCCACTCGCCAGACTCAATGCCGGCCAGGTCAAAACTTTTCGCGACGACCCCCTTCGTGGTCAAAGATTCAACGAGTTCCCGTTGCGCGGAAGTCAGCGTTGGACGATGCCTCGAACTGTTTCTGACTTTGCGGATTTCGGAGCACATACCAGGAAACCCGGTGCTTCATTCGCAACAGAGCGTTCTTTCTCATGTCAGCGTGCCGCATGTTCAACAGGAAAATCCGGAACCTGTTGGCAAGTTTGGCCGCTGGGCCTGCTACTGGAATAGATTTTATACGAGAACGGAGAGAATTTTCCTGTTTCATAGATTGTCGTTTGTTTGTTGAGTTTTAACTTTTGGCGGGCATGCCCGATATGCCGTATTTAACTTTAACCCGACCTGGTCCTAAATTCTTTCACCGCCACATTATAATACAAATGGAAGAATCCAGCCCTTAACAAAAAGGATTATTGTGTGGACGATGTGACAATCACCTCTGCCTCGCGAATCGTGCATGAATTGAATACAGCCATCTGCTGGTACTGTCAATTGGCCGGAGTTTTCAAAAGCCGATGTGTGCCATTGGCGGCGGCCCTTTGGGCGCTGCCAGATTATCACTGCTTGGCCCAAAGTCCGGAATCGCTTTGGGCCATGCAATCTCGCGCTGTTTTTGTCACCACATCACCGATTGAGTCCCACGTCCAGTTGCGGATGAATTTATTCCAGGCATTTTCCGACAGTCGCGCTCCCAAGGCTTTGTCCCTGGCCAGCAGGATGCAGGCGGAAGCAAAATCGGGATCATTGTCCGCAATCAGCAAGTCCTCTCCGTGAACCACGTCATAACCGAACGCGCCGACGGATGTCGAAACCACGGGGCATTTTTTGCTGAAAGCGTCGGCGATCTTAACTCTTGTGCCGGCCCCCACGTATATTGGGACGATCATCGCCGACCAGGTCGCGATCTCCATTCTGGGATCGGAAACCCAGCCCAAACCATCAATGTCGGCGCCGAGTTGTGGAAAACCAATATCACTGCCCTCCCCTACGAGCCGGAGGCGGACGGTCGGCACCTCCTTTTTTATCCGCGGCCAGACAGACTTTATAAACCGTTCGGCACCTGGTTTATTCGCAAGCCATTTGAGATTGCCGATGAAACCAATCCGAAGAGGTGTTGTTGGAATGCGCTTTGGAGGTTCTGTCGGCGCGTCAAATCCATTCGGAATGACCGTGGCTTGAATACTGTTTCCTAGATAACGCCTGTCTTCTTCGCTACAGACCGCAACAATGTTAAAGCGCCTGTGGAGCAGATATTCGCGTCGGCGCCAGATAAATGACTTTCGATAATTGTTCATCTTTTTAGCAATGTTGGAATCTTCTTTAGCTTGGGACGCGAAAAGGCGGCTCGGAATATCATCAATATCGAGCACGCTACGAGGCCATTTGAACATCTGGAAAACATTTGCCGTCTTGAGGCCATGGACCCATACAATATCGAATTCGTTCATTAACTCCAATATTGCAGCCCGATCCTGATCAGAGACGACAAAGCCCTCAGTTTCTAGAAACGACGGGTTCAGTTCATGATGAATCCGCCCGGCGATACCTCTCTGGGGGGCACGAACGAGATGAACGATACGTCTGATGTCAAATTCACACCTATGCGCAGCCACGTCAGGTTGACCCGCAACAACAAAAGAAACGGTGCCAAGCCGGCCCAATGATCGTGCAATGTTTATCAGCCGGAGTTGAGTGCCATAGGTCGGCCCACATGGGCGCCCCGACGTAATGATTAGAATGTTCAACTTTTCGCGCTTCTTGTAATGGCTGATAGGTTTGCCAAGCATAGCCATCGTTGATCTTCCAACAAGGTTGGAATTCAGGGTGCAAAACAACGGAATGTTGCCTGATTCAACGTTCGTGTGCGGTGACGGCAGGTAATTATTGCTGGAGCAGCCGGTAAAACATGTCATTGGTGAGCGGTGGCGGAACGATCAAGAATATTTGACTTTGGTTGGTTTGGTATTGAGCCGCCGGGACTTGTGTCCAGGAGTTACTCAGTGACGTCGTTTGCTCCAGGGCCCATGCAGCCGGTTGAGCAAGCCAGGAAACGACAAAACCACTGTTGGTTTGAGCCACGGAAAGCACTGGGTTGACTTGAGTATAAACTCGTACGTAATCAATGTCCATCTCGGCAGGTAAATTTGCGGCAACAGCGGCCGCCGACGGGTTTCCCGTGTAATTTCCACCAAGCGCCAAATCCATGATGACGTAGAATCCGCCGCTGTTTGCGTCATATGGAGCAGGATAGGAATATCCCGGCGGTGCATTCCAGTTTGATGTGGTGCTGCCCAATACGCCATCCACATACCAGTTAAATTGGTTCGTATACCACTCCAGCCGGTATGTGTGCCAATTTGTGACCGTCGAAACCGATTCGGATGACTCAAGGCTTCCATTGTAATAGTACAGGTTTTGTTCGACTTGGTTTGGAGATGAGCCATTATTTTCCACCACGTCAATCTCTCCGCTGTCCGGCCAATTCCCTTCTACTGGGTTTTCACCGTCCGTGTATTGCTCGCGAGGCAGCAGCCACAACGTTGGCCAGATTCCGGTTCCTTGCGGTAGCCTGGCTCGCCATTCAACCGCGCCATTGGGGTTGATGAAGGACGGAGTCATGTTGCTTATGATGTCGCCGGAGCAGTCATCAATGTTCATTGACATGATCCTGGCGGAAGTCAGCACATCATTGCCGATATTTGTCCCGATAATCCGAAGGCCAAGTGTCGGGCTGAATTGTATGTTCGCCGGAGAATTGGTGTTAATTTCAAGTTCCTCGTTTCCGTTTATGCATGGTCCCGGCCCAAGGTCAGCCCACCACATGTTGGTGTTTAGCGAAGTGTCATTTGTAAAATTATCTTCCCAAACTAACTTCCAGTCGGCACGTGCTGTAAGCACTCCGATCTCTAACAACCCCAACAAGAATATTGCCAAAACCCGGAGCGAAAAACGAATTGAAAACATGGATAAAACTCTCATTGCTGATACGCTATAGTCAACTGAAGCAAAATTGTCAAGGAAAAATCATACGACCGCTTCGGCTTCCAACCCTAATTGTGAATTTCTGCGTCAATGCGCTATGATTTGCTTTGCAAGGGACCGGTAAAGCCGTTTTCCGGCTTTAAGGAGATCGGCGCCGGCGCCAAAAGGCAACTTGCGGATCGCGTCCTTGCTGCCTTGCGCTAACCATCCCAGGCCGTTTATCGCGGGCAGCAGTCGCTCATAATTTCTATCGCGCAAACAATCCGGCGTCCTTTCCATCCATTCAAAAAAGGCGTCCTCTTCAGCGGGACTGCGAGATCGCTCGGCCTCAGTGGGCGAATCAAAAAGAGGTCCCTCATCAAGGAGATAATTGCAGATGCGGTCGAGTGTCTTGTCCCGCCCCTGACCTAAAGCTTCCGGCCCGTGGTAATTCCGTTCCACATCATTCACTCCAAAAACCGACACCAATGGAAAGGGAAGTTCGAATTCAAAAACGTAATAATACGCGAGACGATAAGCCTCACGACGCAGTTCTCT
Organism: uncultured Verrucomicrobiae bacterium; assembly: GCA_963755515.1. Classification (GTDB taxonomy): domain Bacteria; phylum Verrucomicrobiota; class Verrucomicrobiia; order Limisphaerales; family UBA11358; genus UBA11358. The sequence continues at coordinate 224,079 of CAVWKA010000007.1, forward strand.
CGCCGAAAAAGCACCTAAACTCCTTTCCAAATCATCCCGGAGCGATTCCCGTGCGTGGACCTTTATTATTTGAGATCCCACCTCGTAGAAATTTCTAGCGGCCAGGACAACCGGCTTGCCTAACATTGCTGTCTCGATCCCGGTTGAGGATCCAAAGGTCAAACCAGCGTCAGCCTCGTCCATCAATGCATAGCTGTTCAAAGATTCATCGGGCATCACTATACGGGTATTGCGGGGAGCAGATGCCTTCATCTGCTCATAAAAATGAATCTCATCAACGCCGCGGGCCAAACCCGATTTTCCAGCCAAATGCGGATGTACGCGGACCACGAGTTCGACATCATTTCTATCTTTCACCCAGTCCACCGCATCCTGGACCCACGTTGACTGCAATTCATAGGCGCCATGCAACTCCCGGTCCCCGGCAGTCTCCTCGGTCGAAGAGGTGAACAAGGCAAGCAACTTTTTGCCACGGGTAAGATTCAGCCGCTGTCTGAGCGTTCCATCCAATTTAACGGAGGGATTGTAGGGATACCAGGTCAGGCTCCGGCCGTATCGGCGGTCAATCAGCCACTTCATCGTTCGTTCCAACGCCGCACGAGTCAAAGGGACACTGCCCCAATGACGCCAAAAGTCGTCAAATGGTTGGGTGCTCCAACACCTGGCATTCGGCTTTACCATAATGTGGCCGCGTCGGAAAAAGGGTGCTTCGTGGGTCAAAACTCTAACGCCGGCTTGCCGCAGTAACTCAAAGGCAACCCGTGTGATGGACTGCCGTCCGTTAAACAGGAGGGCGCAGTCCACGGAGTGCGTGTCCAAATACCGGCAAAGCCCAATGGCCACAAGAGCGCCGCTAAGAAGAAATCCCCTGTAGGCATTAACCACCCGCCAATTGCTCATGTCCGCCGGGTAACAACGAAAATACGAAAATATGGATGACTGAACCCACTCGCCGATTGGATACTCGCGATAAGTTGCTTTGCAGATTTCGGCAGGCGACAAGCTTTGGGACCAGGCAAATGCATGCTCTTTCTCCGCCTTGGTCACAAATTCTCCCAGCCATCTGTGAGGCAGCCCAACTTCCGCGATTTGCGCCCTCGTCCTAGCCTGGCACCACTCGCAAAGATCCAACGGCCTGGGACGATTGTTAAACATGGAATTCCAATGCATGTCGCATTCGGGCAACAGACCATCGCAAAGAACATACTCGACGGTGGCTCCACGCACCTGACAAGCCTTGGCGATGGTCCCTTCATACGCTGTCAGATGAGGACGCGAAGCATAGGGGGAGAAGATTAAAAGGCGGCTCATGTTTATGATACGTCTATTGATTGACCGCGTTTGGTAGCCTTATCTTTCCAGGCTCCGTTTGCTTCCACACGCTCCGCTTGTTTCCATTGAAAGTTATGCTTTCTCTTACCCGCTCGTAGGCCCCTTGGGACAGCTCAATCTGTCGCTGAGCAGCCTCGAGCAAGGGTAGGCGCAGCCGCTCCGCTGATTGCCAGGCTCTCTCGGCCGCGGCCTCCAGCTTTTCCGATGCATCCGGCGCACCCAAAAACACGGTTTCGCAACCCAGCCCGAACTGGTCTTGCAATCCAAGAAATTTGGCCGTATAATCATCCGATGCGCTAAGTCCTACCACTGGGATCCCTTGCGACAGGGCAAATACGGCGGCATGGTACGCTCCCGTCACCACTATCCGGCACCGACCAACCTGCTCAATCACGTTCAACGGCGTGTCGAGAGTGATCCCACCGTCTGAATGGTCGTCGAATCCCTGCAAGAGCCGTCGGATCGTCATATGATCGCTCGCCCAGGCGTGAAAAGCAATCGGAACCGGGATCAGTGGCACATTATGCCGTCGCGCAAACTCGTGCAGAACCGGCCTCAGACCGTCTATCATATCTCCGTTGACGTTCGAATAGGACGCCGCGCGAAGGTTAATGCCGACCGCCCGGCCTGGCTCCTTTTTTCTCGTTTCATACGCGATCTCAACGGCTTCATCACCCGTGGTCAGAATCTGAGACGAACTCAGACCTAAAGATTGCGCTACAACCGAACCGCCTCGGCTTCCCCGCAAAGTCAGCAAGCTTACTTTCGGCAGAACCTTGCGCGCGCGTTTAAGAATGTCGCGATCATTGAGGGGCCCCAAACCCTGCCCAAACATTACCACTGGAATGTTCCGTTGAACGGCCTCTTCCACCGTATTTAGCGTCGAAATATTCCAATCTCGAGTGTCATCGGTGAACCCGCCAGATCCGCAAACTACGAAAAGGTCGGCATGTTCCATGGCTTCCAAAAAAGCATTGACATCGGGGCTCACGTTTCCTCGATCTCGAATGGCTAGCCTCAAGTACATCAACAGCCGAAAGCCGGCAGGGCATCGCAGCCTTAAGGCTCTGCTCAAACCACTCAAACCAACCGACGTCGCCCGGGGCAGCAGCCTGTCAAAGCCCCCTATGATGGCATTATCTCCGATCCAGAGGTCACGCCCAGCTCTTGGCACTGGCTTTGCATCGGGGCAAAACAGGGCCAAATTGGCCGGACATCCGGTGAGAACTTCAAGGGACGCGGATGGCCAGATACGCCTCAGGCGGCTGACGGCTACTTGCAACATGGACACGTCACCCACGTTCTGGTATTCGCCAGTCCCGTTGTTAAGCGCAGTATCTATAACGATCCGCATATACGCCTAAAACCGATAATAGAGCCCGCTGCATGGTTATCAATGGCAGCCACTGCGTTATGGCTTGTCTTCCTCTGAGGCCTCTTTCAGTGCTAACTTTCGGACCAGAATCGCCAATTGATGCTCCAGACGGCGGCAGCGGAAATAAAGCCGGAACGAAGCATAACTCAGGCCGACCATCCCGACATAGAACACTACATCAGCTCCACGTCCAACTCCGAGTATGCCGGCAAACCATTGGGTAATCCCAGGCACTATGACACACACCGCCACGGCGGCCCAAAAACAAATTCCGAAGGCCAGTTCTCGCAACCCAATCGTATGCTGGCGAAAGCGCACAATTATTCGCGTCATAACATAAACGGCGAAGGCCACGAAGAGTAATTGAATAGTTAGCATAATCAGTCTCCCGGTGCCCCGATCAAGAATTCCCAAACAATGCGGAACGCCGCAGAAGACCGCTGGCCTTTGGCCCGTGAGTATTCCGAATAGACGATCCGCGTCGGAACCTCGCAAAAGCGCAACTTAAGCCGCCCGATCTCGTCGAGGATTTCCGATGCGTGCGCCATGCGGTCTTGGCGAATCTGGATTTGTTCGGCGGCCTTGCGGGACAGTGCGCGCAGACCGTTGTGGGTATCAGTTACATTGACGCGGGAAACTAGACGCGTAAAAAGTACAGCGAGCTTGAGCGTCAACTTGCGCATGAGCGGGACGCGGCATTCCTGGTGCAGAAACCTCGAACCTAGGGCAACATCGTAGCGCCCCTCTAGCACCGGAGCGATGAGAGCGTCCACATCTTCCAATTGGTGCTGGCCATCGCTGTCGTAAGTCACGATGATTTCAGCTCCTTGGGCTAGGGCATAGTCAATGCCGGTCCTTAACGCCGCACCCTGTCCGCAGTTGATGAGATGACGCAGAACAAACGCTCCTGCCGATTGAGCAGCTTGAGCCGTCAGGTCGGTCGAACCATCATCCACCACAACGACCTCCGAATACCTAGACTTGACCTTGCGCACGACGTCACCAACGCATGCCGCTTCGTTGTATGCAGGAATAACAAAATAGATTAACCGGTTCATACCATGAAAATGATTACTTTCCTACTCTGGAAAGCTCGGTTTGTAGCCGAAGGACCGCCTCTATACTGGAAATAGCCCAATGAATCCTTTAAAAGGCTGTACTTCTTCACCTGATATATGTATTTCAAAACCATGGGTGGTGGTTCATTGTCTCTCGCACAGGAGATCACCTTCTGCGTTGACTGCTCCCTTGCTCGCATCTCGCGTTTGTTCTCAGGGTCCAATTGCGCTTGGTCGAGATGGACAGGTGCCATCAGTTTTCGAACCCATTTGCCCACGGTACGGCTCAAAACTTGGCGAAAGCACCGTGACGGCAGCCGCGCCAACGCCCCCTTTAAGTTCATCGGGAATCGGAACTGTTGTCAATGCTCCCGACATCTCTGATTTCCAAGAGATTGGTAGGCGAGTAGTCTCCGGTCCATAGCTCCCGCAACGCATAGTTCCCCTTATCGTGAAATTTCGCACAATACAAAAATGGCCCCCAGGCGTTGGCAATCGTATAAGATCCCCCCTCCCTGATTTCCGCCATGGCCCGCGCGTCGACCTTATCGGCAATTAATTGGGGCACTCCGTAAAAGTGAGGCCGGACATATGTAAGATGAGTACCCGCTAAAACTATAATCAGAAAGGCTAGGACAACAGACATCCACATTTTCTCGGCCCAGCAGACAAATTCGCCGGAATGTACCATTGCAGAAATCCAATAAAGGTTCAGAGTAACCATTACGATTGCAAAATACATGTAATAGCGTAACTCCAGCGACCTTGGCAGGATGGCCGTAAAAAAAACGAATGAAAACCAGAAAACCCGTTCCCGCCATGGTTTGTTGCCCGGCTTCAAAATCAATTTCCAAATAACCAGCAAAAGGTTAGCCGCCATGAAAGCACCGAAATACCCTCCGGTCCGATTGATGTCCGCCCGCGAATTCCACTGGTCGGTTGACCACGAAAAGGGCTTGTTCTTTAATTCAAAAATTGACGAGACCCAACGGGCAGCGTTACCTGCGGGATCGAAGCGTTGGGTGGATAATGTATAATCTGTTTCTTGAACGCCTCCATAGGGCAGGGTAGTACCAAACAATGTGATTTTAACGGGAAAAAATGGGTTTCCGTGGATGATGACATTTTTCAACGGCGTGAGCCCTACCAAGGCAATACATGCAATCCATAGCGATAAAATTGTCGCGGTTCGACCACCTATGGCAAGAGACTTACAGAAACCGCTACTCCCAGCAAATTTTGCCCAAAAGATAATGCTAAACAAGACTATCGAAACCGGCATTATCTGGAACTTTCCGTTTGCGGCGCAAATCGCCGCAAGAAAGGAAAGGATGAATTCAAGATTGTTCACCATTCTCCCTTCTACGAACCATTTATAAATAATAATGATTAATATTGAGACACAAAGATTCGCAGGCAAGTCCACATAGTCTGAAGTTGCGTGAATCTGGATAAGAGGGATCGTTATCAGGGCGAGTATCAAATTCTGCCAGCGAATGTCGAGGAGTCGTTTCATGATGAAGCAAAACAACATCAGACTCAAAAGGCAAACAAAGTTGGCGGCCTGTATCCGCCCAGACAATTTCCAAAAAAGACCCTGGATGAACTCAAAAAAAAGCGGAAAACCACTATATACAGCTTCCAGAGTATCGTTAAATCGGTAAGAATCCCTGCCGACTATTCCCCACAATCGTGCCGCAAACGGCAAATGGTATCCCAATGAGTCCCCAGAGATATCCACGTCAGTAAAGGCTCGAATGGAAAGCTCTACTAGCAGCCCGATGGCAATTAGCTGGGTCACAGCCGCGAACGTGATCCTTTCGCCTTTCCAAAAAACCCTTCCGAGGGCTAGGAAGCCACAAGTGAATACGATCATTCCCGAGATAAACTGCAGCTCGAGTTTATGTAGTCGCTCCGTCTCCGTTAAGCTCCTCATTCCGTTCACCGTGTGTGCTGTCCGAGCCACCGTGAGCCGCGCAAAATATTGACGCGTCGCAATGTAGGAACCAAACAGCAGCAATGATAGCACAATGTACGCTAACGCTAAACGCAAAAGAATTCTCTTTCGATCCATTTTCTTGGGGGTCGTTTCTTCGATATTCGGCTGCATGATTTTGGCAGCTTTTCTCTCCAGTGAGGCCTCATCCAGGCTCGACCTTGTTAACCTTGAAGAGGAATGCATTATAAGCATGCATATCGTCCTGCCATTCATTCTCCGGGGTCATCTTGCCGGGCCAGAGAATACTCCAGGGCTTCGTGTCAATCCAGGTTAGTCCGGCTGCCACAAATTCATCCTCGATATTCCAGGGGAATTGCATGTGCGAACGCTTCCCCTGCCTCGGTTCGATGGCAAGAACGTATTTCCCTGCCACTCGAGCGATCTCTTTGAAAAGAAACCTATTATCCGGGTGCAAATGCTCCAAGGTTGCCATGGTAAAGATTACATCAACCGAGCCGTTGCCACATTTCTGGATGGATAATTCAGCAGGCCCAATATCAATAGGAACGTCCGCCAGGCATGGGTATTCGATCCGCAAGCGGTTAACGGCATGCACCGAAATTTCCATGCCCCGAAGATTTTTATATCCGATCTGCCAAAGATGATTTAGATTTCGGCCCAAATTGCATCCAATTTCAAGGATTGAATATTCTTTCTTTATAAATGGAGCCAATATATTGATTATAGTTTGACTTCGCGACGACCTTGGCGGTGCCTCGGTATAATAATGTCCATCAGGTCTCTTTTGCAAAAGATAATCATACAATTGTGTAACTGGCACAATACCTCGTCTACCCGCCTTCCAATACATTCTGGCTCGGAAGTTTCCGGATACTCCAAGCCTGTTTCCCCATCGAAACAGAACATCGCAAAATAGATTTAGAGGCACAGACCTCAGCTTCCGGCAGGCCGCATTTAGCCGGGATTTCCCATTTGAGTTAATGTTCATGGTGCAAATTGAATTTTTCCACTCGTTTCCGCGATTTTCCTCCCATCACTTGGCTTGTCAAGCCATTTTTCAACACCAAAACCCTGTTTTTCAGAGCCGTCGTGCTGTTGGGCAGGGGGTTGGACGCTCCAACCAGCCGCTTGAGCCGGAGGCAGCGACATTTCACCCGTGTTGTCCGGCGTTTTCATTCGTCTTTCGTTCATCCACTGGTCGTGACGGACAGGCGAAGGCGGCCTATGGCCTGTAAGATGGACCAGAATAACTCTCGCGGCACCGCCACCTCCGCCATCTGGAAGACCACTTTCTTTGAATGGCGCACCACCTTGGCCCCAATCTTAATCAATTTCTCCCGCAGCGTCGTCAGCGTCCAGTGTTGCACCGACCGGGGCAGCACCGCCTGCCGCAGAAAGTTGCCCAGGTTGTAGGCCAGCACGAACAGTTGCAGCCGCACTTGGTTGTCCACAAAATCATGGCACGATAGCCGCGTCCATTTGACTGCGTTCTTCCCTTCCTTGATCCACTGTTCCGCCGTTCCCCGTTGGTTGTAGAATCGCACCACCGCTTTGGGCGGTCGCTTCAGGTTGGTCACGATGAAGCCGATGCGAGGGAACAGTTCGCCGCTGTGCCACTCCACCTTGGCTACCACCCGGCGGGCGCAACTCCAACTCTTGGCTTGATACAAAAAGCCGGCATACCAGACCACCGGCGTATTTGACGGACGGCCCACCGGACGGGTCAGCAGCGGCTCAATGTCCCGCAACAATGCATCGTTGGCCGGCAGACGGATCGCATACTCAAAACCTTCGGCTTCCAGATATTCATACAGTTCCGGTTGGGCAAACGCGGCATCGGCCCGAAAATAACGCCGCAAGTTCCTGCCTTGGTAGCGGGTCACTATGGGTTCCAGCACTGCCCGCCAATCCTTGGCACTATGCACGTTGCCTTCGCGTAACAGCGTCCCTTCCACATCGCCAAACTGGTTGAAGCAAAACAGCGGATGATAGCAGGTGCAGGCGAAATGGCCGTTGTAGGCCGTGCCTTCCTGTTCGCCATAGGTCTCGCTCACCGAACTATCCATGTCCAGGATCAGTTCCCGCATGGTTCGGTGTTCCCGCAGCCGGTCAATCCACGTCCCGGACAACTTCGTCAAGACGTTCAAGTTCCTCGGCTGCGTCAACACTTCGGTCTCGAACCGCCCCATCTGGCTGGTCGAGGCCGCCGTGTGTTCGGTGGCGCGCCCGCCTACCACCTGCCGCATCGCCGGATCAACTGCCAGCCGTTCGGCATCATTGGTGTCTTCATAGCCGGCCAACCGGCTGTAAAGAGACTGCCTCAACATCGCGGTCATTGAATGTTGGGTGTTTTGACCCGTGCGCCAATCGCTCAACAATTCTTCCGCCGAGGCGGTCAGTTCCAGTGCTTCATCCAGTTCCCGATAGGCCAGCAACCCGGCGTCGGAGGTGACTTGGGAACCATGAAACTCCAGCTTCACGCGGCGGTCAAAAGTCACCCGCAGAGCCTCTTTTTTGCACGCACCCGTCAGGTTCGTCATTTTTTCTTGCTTGGACATAGAGAAAAGCCTTTGTTTACGCGGCTTTAATATAACTCGCTAACTTCCACTTGTGAAGTTTATTTGGGAAATCCGGGATCAAGCCTCTTTTTGGCGAAATGTGGGTGCGAGGTCAGCCCTGAGCGACGAGAGCGGCGTTGGGTTTGGTTTCATGCCCACGACCGGGGTGGGCTTTATTCGTGATTTTCTTCCTGCTCCACAGGGTTACAAGTCATTTTTTCAACCTTTTTTCCAATCCCCCTGGTTTTTCTCAGCCGTTTCTAATTGCTGTCCCGCGCCAATTTGAATTTCGACCAGCAAGAGGAACGGCTGATTTTTTGCTTAACCCGATTATACCCGTTTTAGCTGTTTTGGTGTCCGTTTTATCAGCCAGTTTTCATGTCAATACACCAACACCAAGACAGCCGCGTTCTTCGCCGAATTCACCACGTCCTCAAACTTCTCATCCGCCGTGTTCGGCGCTTTGAGCTTGGCGTCCACGGCCGGAACCGATTCCAGGAAACTCAAAGGCAGACTGCTCTTATCAAAAGCGATTCAACCGGATTCGATTCACGGCCAACTCTGGAAGATGCCGCGCCAACGGCCGATTTTCTTGAGCAGATAACTTGCCAAAGGCGGTCTTATTGCGTCGGGCGGCGTATTCGGGTTGCGGATTTGAAGGGCGGGCCGAGATAAACGAGGTCCACGGATTCATCCTTGAGGTGACGCTTGAACATTTGGGGATCGCCCTCAGATTGAAAGCGGTGTCACAGCCACCGCACTCCAAGACGACAAGCGACCGCGTGGAGACCGCCGGAAATTCGGGCCAGCTTTTGGACTGCGCCGGCCCTCTGGCGCTTTGGAGGGGACGTATTCCGGAAGGGAACGACGAGTGATTTCCAGAAGCCCTGTTTGCCTGCGAACGCAAAGTGAAGAATGAAGAATGAAGAAAAGAAGGCAACAGGTTATGAACAGGAGGAAGGCTGAAACGAAAAAGAGAAACACGGGACAGGAATGTCCCGCGAACCCGCAGACAGGAATGTCCGCGCTACCCTCAAATAAAAGGCTGAAGGCTAAAAAAGGGGGCTGCTGCGCGGGACGGGGGAAAAACAGAAAGAAGAAAGCAGAAATTTTTAACACCAATGGAACGAAGAAACAAAGGGGCCGCGTGAACGCGGAACTACAAACCTCATGGTCTCACGCAATGGACGCGAAGAAACAAAAGGGGCCGCGTGAACGCGGAACTACAGACCTCACGGTCTCATGCAATGGACGCGAAGAAACAAAGGGGCCGCGTGAACGCGGAACTACAAACCTCATGGTCTCATGCAATGGACACGAAGAAACAAAGGGGCCGCGTGAACGCGGAACTACAAACCTCATGGTCTCATGCAATGGACGCGAAGAAACAAAGGGACCGCGTGAACGCGGAACTACAAACCTTATGGGAGCGGGGATTCATTTCAATGAAGCGCTTTCAGTTCAGCGGCCCGGCTTGAATTGTGTAACTGACCGCGTCAAAATGGTCCGTGTCCTTCACCGTCAAGAGTCCGTTGGAATAGGACCAGCCGGACGGCGACCGGGCCAAATCATCGGGACCCATTCGGGACAATGTCTTCGCCGCCCCGTTGGCCGACTGCTCCGTCACCGTGCCGGGTTCACGGTCCATCCATGTTTCGAGAATCAGGTCGCGCCGGCGGGACGGTAAGGACCTTTCGGCGCGGAAATTCCGACGGTGAGCGATTGCGCATCGCGGCTCTGAAGGAAGACGCGTTTCATGAAATCGCCATTGCGATAGGCCATGCTTTCGCCGTCATCTTCGTAAAGTGACGATTCGGATTTTGCGGCCGGCGCAACCAAGACACGCAAAGGGTTGCCGGGCATTTCGCCGGTGTTTTGCACGACCGGCTGGCGGAAAATAAAGCCGCCGCCGCGCACGAACATGGGAATGGAATCAAGCGTCACCGGAAGGGCGATGGTTGAATTGCCGGCATAGCGCCGGCCGGTCCAATAATCGAACCAGTCGCCGGCCGGCAGATAGACATCGCGCCGTTCCGCGCCTTCCCATAGCACCGGCGCCACCAGCAAGTCGGAGCCGAACAGAAATTCATCGTCAATCTTGGCGGTGAGTTCGTCATCGGGAAAATCCAGAAACAGCGGACGCAACGCCGGCACGCCGGTTTCGCTGGCCTGTTGCATCGCATTGTAAATGTAAGGCAACAGTTCGTAGCGCAATTCGATGGCGCGTTTGTTGATCGCCTCGTACCGCCAGCCAAACGACCACGGCTCCTTGTCCGGGTTCTCAATGGACGTGTGCATCCGCATGAAGGGATAAAAAACGCCGACTTGCAGCCAGCGCGTGCATAATTCCGCCGACGGCATGCGCACAAAACCGCCGATGTCACTGCCGACAAACGGAAATCCGGAAATTCCCAGGCCCAGCAGCGTGGAAACGGATTGCCGCAGCGACGACCAATCCGCCGTGGCATCGCCGGTCCAAACCGCGGCATAACGCTGGCCGCCGGCGAAACTGGACCGCGTCAGCACAAAAGCGCGCTGGTCCGGTTGCAACCGGCTCAAGCCTTCAAACGTCGAGCGGCTCATCAACTGGCCATAGACATTGTGGATTTCGAGGCTGGTGGCCGGCTGGCCTTCGTTGTCGAAAACCACGTCCACCGGCATCGTCCCGTTCGGCATGTCGAAGACAGACGGTTCGTCCATGTCATTCCAAATGCCGGCGACGCCGACGTCGAGCAGGCTCTTGTAAAGATTACCCCACCATTCGCGCGTGGCCGGCCGGCTGAAATCCGGGAAAACACTCAGCGGATGTTCGCCCGCCTGCGATGGCCAGACCGGGCCTTCATAAACTGTTCCGTCGGGAAATTTCACAAAATAATTCCCGGCGATGCCGGAATCATACGGCGCATAACCTTTCAACGCCGGCGGATGCCCATCCAGAATGGTGACGAGGTGAAATCCCTGCGCGCGCAAATCCGAAATCATTTTCTTCGGATTCGGAAAACGGTCGTGATTCCAGGTGAACGGCTTGTAGTCCTTCATGTAATGGATGTCGAGCCAGATGCCATCGGCGGGAACTTGCTTCTGGCGGAACGTGTCGGCCAGCAGGCGCACGCGGGATTCGGGATAATAACTCCAGCGGCACTGTTGATAACCGAGCGACCACAACGGCGGCAAGCGGCATCCGGCCTGTCAGCGCGGTGTAACGTTCGATGACTTTTTTCGGATCCGGGCCGTTGATGAAATAATAATCCAGATCGCCGCCGTCCGCGCCGAACGTCAGCAGGTCCGGCTGTTCGCGGCCGACGTCAAAGAAGCTGCGCCAGGTGTTGTCGAGAAAAATTCCGTGCGCCTGTCCGTGGCGGGTGACCATGAAAAACGGAACGGTGACATAAAGCGGATCCGTGCTGGAATCATAGGCGGGCGTGTCGGAATTCCACATGACGTAATTGTAGCCGCCGAGTTTCCAGCCGCGCTTGTCGAGCCGGCCGGTTTTTTCGCCAAAACCATAAACGTGCTCGTCGTCACGCAATTGTTTGGCGACGCGGAATTCCGTGCCGGCAAAGGAAATGCCGCGTGCCGGGTCATCGGCATCCAAAATTTCACCGG